>PHBO01000001.1 GCA_002840645.1 Candidatus Cloacimonetes bacterium HGW-Cloacimonetes-3 | reverse complement strand
ATCTCAAGACGATCAGAAGAATGGTGGATGCCGGGAAGCTAACCGCACTCAAGCATCAGATACCAACCAAGAACGGAGCTACGATCAAGACCTTTGTGCTGGCAACGGAAGAGATCATTCAGGCTGAGTATGACAGATTCAGAGATAGCCTGCGCAAACCGGAGCTGTACTTTGAGGAAGTGATCGATCTGGGCGAGCATAGCTATCCCAGTGTCTTCCTGGTCTATTATGAGAATGGTAACAACTCAATTGCGTCTGGTAATGAGAAAGCTGGAGGTTCGGATGTTTCCCTATAGCGGCAGACCGACTGAGGAGTTCCTGAGAGAATATCGCAATAAGCTGAATGAACTGCAAGAACTGATGGAAAGCCAGGGACTGAAGCTGGAAATCAAGAGTGGAGGCAGATGTATAGTGGTTCCTGTGGTTAAGGCTGGATTAGGCAAGGTTAGTGGTAAAGATGAAGGCAATGGTTCAGATTCTGACGCCGACAACAGCTACATGCTTGCCTACAGCCAGCAGTATAACGCTAAAGCAGATAGTTCAGAAGATAATCTGGAGTCCGAGACAGTCTATGAGACGTATGAAGACTATCTGGACTTTGAACGCAAGCTCACTCTGATCCACGAAGCCCGTGATAATGATGTGGTGATTGATTTCTCCAATGAATTCCTTGATCTGGCTCCTGTGGAAGAGGAGAGGCTGCTATTCAAAGATGAGGCTCAGCTCTATGGCAGATTCTGCCAGGAAGTGTACCGCAGATTGCATGGAGTAGATTCCAGGACACTAGCCTGGAAACGCATCACCAATGACTATAACACCAAGAGACTGGTGCCGGAGCTCTACAACCTCAAAGGACCACGGAAGGAGAGAGCACTGCGAGAGTGGCTCAATATCTACCTTGAGAATAAGCTGGATATGTATGCCCTGATACATAAGAGTAAGGGCAAGTATAAAGAACGTAAGATCACCTTTCAGGAACAACACTATCTGCTGCATCTGCTACTCAATCCCAATCGGATCAAGATCGGCTCTGCCATTACTAACCTCAAGCAGATGTCCAGAAACAAAGTAATAGAATCAGAGACCAATGAACGGACGCTCAGACGCTGGTGCGAGGAATGGGCTGCCAGGCATCCTGCAGAATGGCATCAAGCCAGAGATGGCAGTAAGTTCGTCTCGGAGCGGATCATCAAGACCATTATGCGAGATGATAGCAGCTTATCTGTGGGACAGGTATGGGTAGCGGATGGACATACCCTCTCCTTTGATATTCTCAATCCTCAGACCGGAAGAGCACAGCGTATGACGATGATCATGGTGATGGACTGGGCAAGCAGATATCCGGTGGGAGCTTCACTCGCCTTTACTGAAGATAGCCAGCATATCCTCACCGCCTTCCGCAACGGTTTCATCAACTGCTCTCAGATAGCTGATAACAATAGCGGAACGATGGCAGTACTGCCGGAGTATGTCTATCTGGATAATGGTAAAGCCTTCCGAGCCAAACTCTTTCATGAGAGTTGGGAAGAACATGATCTAAACAAGGAACTGGGAGGCATCTTCCCCCGGCTCAATATTGGGGTAAGATTCGCAGAAAGCTACAATGCCAAAGCCAAGGTGATCGAACGCTTCTTCAAGACCTTCCAGGAACAGTTTGAGAGGTTCATTACCACCTTCAGAGGAGCATCAATTGCAGATAAACCATCAGTGCTACACCGCAACGAGAAGTGGGCTAAGAAGCTCTATACCGGTAAGCCACCTACCATTGAAGAGACAATGCAGATGATCGCCTTCTATGTGCGATTCTGTTATGGTGAGACTCCGCATACTTCACTCAATAGACGGACTCCTTACGAGGTCTTCAGTGCAGCCAGAATAGCTGAGAATCGACAAGTGGAGATCTCTAAGCTGAACTTCCTGATGATGGCAATGGAACGCAAGAACATCCGTAGTGAAGGCATCAGACTAGATAAGAAGGTTTATTGGCATCGGGACATGGTGAACCATGTGGGACAGCCCTGTATTATCAGATTCGATTACAGTGATGCCAGATGGATCGTGGTCTATGATAAGAACGATGTCTTCATCTGCCAGGCAGCTCTCCGGAAGACGCAACATCCGTTCATTGAAGTCTCGATGGATAAGGCAGTATCGCATAAGGAACTCAATAAAGAATACAACGAGATCAAGGGACTCCGACGAGAGAAAGAACGCAATGCCAAGAAGTTGGTAGTGAACTCACAGAAGGCAGTTGATAGAATCTTGGGTACATCAACAGCCAAGCAAGAGAAACTTGAGGATCAGGGTGCCAGAGCAATCTTCAACAGTCCTCCCATGCTGGAGGCTCCACCAAGGGATAGTGATGAGATCATCGAAGAGATGACCAGAAAGGCGATGATGAACCTGCCGAAGCATCCTGATATGCTGAGTCCTGAAGAGCGGGAACAGCTTGATGCTAAGGAGAAAGAGAGACTGGCAGAAATAGAGATAAATCGCATAATAGAGCAAGAGATCAGGGCTTCCTTTGAGAGGATAGGACTAGATTATAATGACAGCAATGGTGAAATGCCCATATCTATGAAGATAGCCTTCAGTAAGACAGCGAGAGAGCATTACAAATCGAAACAAACAGCCTTAACAGAACAAGATTCCGCAGATCAAATTGGCACTGCAACAACCGATGAGGCAAGTCCTATAGCTGAAGAGAGAGATCAATCGAATATCACTCTCAACAAAACAGAGAACATGGAAGTGTATAAGCAAAAACAAGATGAGGAAGAGAAAGAGCAGTCACCGTTCGCACATCTATCCAGAGCAGAACTACTCAAACGAATCGGGATAACCAATTAGAAGGTAATAATGAAACAAGGAAAACTAGTCAGGACTCAGAACGTAATCGCAGCCGATAAATGCATTGAATACCTCCTGAATCGACCCAAACTGGAGATGGTCGGGCTCGGGTTGCTGTATGGTAGACCAGGTCTGGGTAAGACCACGTATGCGAACCGGATTGCTTTCAGTAAGGGTTATGTCTATCTCAGACTGGAAGCAACAACCACACCCAAGGCATTTGCCTCCAAGCTACTCTTAGCCTTATACAAGAGATTTGGCCTGGGAGAGTATGTACCATACGGTACAGCTAATGACCTCTTTATGCTGTGCTTGTCGACACTGGAAGATCATCGTGATACGATCATAGTGGTGGATGAGATAGACTATGCCTTCCGACACCCACAGCTCTTAGGTGCGATCAGGGATATCGTGGATGAGACCACATCGATAGTGATCCTGGTCGGGATGCAGAATGCCAAGGATAAGCTCAACCAGATCAATGAGTATTACTTCGATAGATGCAATTTCTTCTATGAGTTCCAAGACCTGCCCAAGAAGGATGTTGCCCAGTTATGCAGTGAGATTCTGGAAATCAAGTTCCATCCGGATGTTGTCGAATATGTCCACTTCCACTCCTGCGGTAATGTCCGAAAAGCCATGAAGCTTATTCGCTCAGTAGAGGAGATAGGTATTTACAAGAACCTTGAACTGGTCACCCAAGCCGATTTGGATGATTGAGGGCAGTATGACGGACAAAGAACTAATCCTCAACTTCATCAATCAGTATGATCGACCTTTCAATGCTAATGTAATAGCTCAGTTAACCAGTATTGAAGCAGACATCATAGATCAGACATTGTCTGAACTGATTCAAGGTCGGGCAATCAAACAGATAGAAGATAGTCCTCCCATATATGTCCGAGCCAACCGCTACCAAGCCAGAATAGGCTATCAGCACTACAGGGGATGGACTTTCAGCATAGCAGATGCCCACAGGCTTCTGGACATCCTGGAACAAGGCAGATACAAGTCAATCCGAGATATTGCACAAGACATAGGTAAATCCAGACAGTGGGTCTATATCTATCTGGAGGCATTGGCATCAATTGAGGTCGTTGATCTGAGAGGCTTCATATATGTAGTTATTTCCCGCCAAAACGTGCCCAAAATCGGCAGAAAAGTCCAGAAAGGTATATTGGGTCAACTCCGGGGTTTGAATCGCTTAGGTGGAAGACGATGCTTAAACTAAACTCGGCTGTCGATCGGATGGAGACATTCTGTTTAGTTCACTCAAACAATCATGTACACTTAAAAAGTGATTTGAAAGCATAGGAATTGTATGATGCAAAACTAGAACATCAATTGAACCAAGTTATTTGATCTGTTGGACTATATTCGGCACCAAGCATAAAAGAAGGTTCATGTGTTTGAAAGCACTGTATAACTTCATCTGGAATTGTTACACTAGATGCTGGGTTGACAATATGCACTTTAAATGGGAAAATAGTCTTATCCCCATATTCCAAGGGAGTTTTAACCTCATCTGGTAATGGCTCACCCCTAGTTCCACGAATTATCTGAAGTAAGTGTCTGGTTAAAACTACACAATCAATGTTCGGAAATTTTACCGCATTCTTATCTGTGTCAATATAGAATGATGCTTCCGTAAATAGACCTGAGCCTTCAGAGAGCAAAGATGAAATTGGCTCGTAAATGTAATCATCCCAGACAATAACTAGCACGCCATAATAGTTCGGAATTGTTTCTTTAAAGCTTTTAAACTTTTCGTCAGCACTTATCAGAAAGTCTTTTACAGGGTTATCCCTAGGCAGAGTAGTATGTTCTTTTCCATAAAAATCGATTATTGGGCTTCGTGCAGGTAATTGGAATGGGTTGCTTGCTCTAACATTCATATGATCTATTATCTTAGGACTTTTGACCTCTACACCAATTGTGTAGTTATCTGTAACTATGTTTACTTCGGGATTCTTTTTAGATTCTCCAGTGGTCGGTTCATGCTTATACTCTCTTACGTTTTCCCATTCAAAAGAAAGAGTTTTCTCGACTATAAGTAACTCAGCGAGTATCTGCAGTAGCTGTTCATAATCTGATTGTTGTTTTACTCTACCATTGATTGATGCTATCCTATCAATAAAATTCTTCGCTATACCCTCAATTTTTAACTCACATGATATACAACTGTTAATAATAGATTTGCATAACTCATGCTCCATCTCTTTATGATAAAACGAAAAGTGAAACTGAAAGTAATGCCAATTTTTCATAATATCTGATTGTAATGCATATTCAATTAACTCATCTCTACTCATCGATAGAACTCCTTTATTATCTACTACTAATATTCGTTTGGCATTCTAAAATGGGACATCGTCTTCTGGTGTTTCTTCTTGTTGAACATTTTCTTCAGAGAGAGGATGAATACCCTGCCAGTCATCTGCAATTGCTTTCCAATTGATCTGACGCTCGACATTTCCAGTCCACACTTCCCAAAATTTAGGGTCTTCTGATTGAGGTCGTACTTCCTTTGATAGTTCTGGTATCTCAATCATTACAGGTATTTTAACTGCTGCTCCGAGCATAATGCAATGCCTTGTAGGCAAACTAGGTAATTCTCTAAGTAATCCTCTAGCTGTATCTGGAACAAGTCGATTAATAACATCTTGATCTTTATCGTTAGTTATTCGATGTATCATAAATGTGTTGCATTGGGATAGTACTGATTCTGAAATCTCAGACGGTCGTTGTGAAGAAACAATTAACCCTAAACCAAATTTACGCCCTTCTCGTGCTATTCGTTCAAATGTAAAACGGCACATAGCGGCTGGATTCGGTATCTCATCTCCCTGAAATGAGAGCTTAGAAACAAATGTATGTGCTTCTTCGAGAACTAAAGATGTAGGAAGGCTAACTTTGTTATGTTTCATGTAACGTTGAAGTGCCTCAAAGATTACTCGACCTGCTACTGCTATAGTTAGATGAAGTACTTCGTATGGAATTAACGACAAATCAATCACAGCTATTTGTCCATTACTTGATTGATCTTTTCCAATAGTGTTTTCAAGCCAGCTTTCAAGAGTGCATGTTTCTGATGCAATAACGGATGATATTCTTTGGTCATTCAAAAGTGACTTGATCCGAACAATTAACGTCGATATGAATTGCTGAGCGTTACCGGTATCAGTTCTCGATATTTCCTCTAATGATTCAGGTAAATACCTAATGTCAAATTTAACAGGTGAGTCCTCATTTACAACTAACTCGTTATCAGTTATGGGAAAATGAGCCATTAATGTGTCGATAGCATTAATTACTGTTTGAACTTCTGTGTCGCCGAAACCATTATATCCAGCACTGTTTTGACTTGTCCACCTACGCTGCCCCCGAATAGCTTCAATTGATGTTATACATAGTTCAACTTGAGTAACATCAGAATCAGTAAGCGAAGTTTTGTACCAATTCAAGTCTTCGACTAGTCTTTCGATACTCTGACCAAATGAGTTGTTTGATTGAAAGCTGTTTGTACCTTGCCCAATAAATCGACTATTACTTGTGACAAAAAAGCCGCATCTAATCCGCATTCTTCCAAGTATGTCAAAGGTACTGTTACTGCCAGACTTTAGTTTTCTAAGAGCTTCTTGCAGCATTGGCCTTTGTATTCTAGGTGCTGCTTGTGCAATGGCAGACCATTCTGAACTGTTCCACATCCAAGCTGGAAGGGAAAATGGCTCAATCCCACTTTGTATATCATCTGCATTTGGTTCAGGTCTAAATACTCTAACATTGGGGCAAATATCCTTAAAACACTTTGAGTATTCTCCATTAGGGTCTAAGAAAATAAACCTTGCATTTGGCTCATTCCCATCTTTATGCTTATCACGAGATTGCACAAGCATTGATCGTACAACTGAAGCGACAGTACAAGACTTGCCACTTCCCGTATTACCTAGAATTGCTAAATGGCGCCCAAAAAGTATGTTGGGATCGATCTTAACGTCTGCATCAAAAGCTGATGGACAAGTACCTAAAGTTACATGGGCTTGGTCTTCTTCACCAGTAACAATTGCTTTAATCTGCTCTGGTGTAGGTATAACAACATTATCCCCGATAGATGGGAAAGTAAAGACACCTCTTTCCAGTTTCCATTTATTTTCGATGCCTCTTTTAGAGACAAGTGTTCCAACTGGAGTTATCTTTAATTTTCGTAACGGGAAGGGAAGGTCAATTAGCCCAAAATCAGAATATCCTTTTCGCTTTGGATATGGAGATCTTTCTATTCCTAACCAGTAAACTAAGCCGACAATAGCACCAGATTGATTTGGTATCAAAACATAACCATTTACTTGAGGAAATGCAGTTGGAGTGCCAGTATTTAAAGCTGTAGATTGAGGTGCATCTGTATCCAATAGAACAACAATCTCGTCAGGTGAAACACCATCTACTGTTCCAACAAGACGGCTTGAATACTCAGACATTGGTGTTCTCATTGTAAACTCCTAAAATGGGACATCATCATCTACTGTGGGGATTATGATGGTTTCAGGTTGATCTGTTTTTTGAGTGATATCTTGATCGACAGCAATATGTTCAGTTACTTCAGGAGCTTTTTCCTTACAGTTGATACGCTTACTTAACAACTCAAACATCCTGTTAGAAATGCGATCTATTGATGGTTTCGGGAGATATTGTTCAACTAATGTAGAGATGTCACCAAAATGTGAACCTATCAATAACGATATCTGAGATTCAAATCCCTGTTTTTCATAGAAATGTTTAATCCTATCATCTGATTTGTCGTAAGAGATAATTAGTAAATGAGTTGATGGGATTGTCAGCATGTCTGAGATAATACGGTTTATATGATCGTCTCCAAATCCGTAACCATAAGTCACCAAGGTAGCGTTAGGTTTACACACGGCTGCAGCGAAATCTCGAAACAATTCCACATATGGATATTCTGCAGTCTCTCGATCTTTCA
The DNA here is from genome assembly GCA_002840645.1 of Candidatus Cloacimonetes bacterium HGW-Cloacimonetes-3. Classification (GTDB taxonomy): domain Bacteria; phylum Cloacimonadota; class Cloacimonadia; order Cloacimonadales; family Cloacimonadaceae; genus Cloacimonas. The sequence goes on along the minus strand of PHBO01000001.1, from coordinate 212,902 downwards.
TAGGATTAGGATAAATCATCACACTGTAAGCCGGATTAGTAGGGAGGGGATTCACAACAGTATCAACTCCGAATGGTAACCCGACTTTCCTTATTACTTTTAAGTCTGTGTCATATCGCCAATCCAGAGAGCCATGCAATTTTGTAAGTCTCACAACTCCTTCCAAATACCTCGGTTCTCCTCTTATACCAGGAGGGTTATAATGCATATCAATATCAAGACGTGATGACCTGAAAACTGGTTCTAAAGATCCAACGAAACGGTCTAAAACTCTTATTCCCGCAGCATCACAGCCCAATTCAATAAGCCGGTCATAATTCGTTGTAAACAAATTCAACCTTTCGCGGGAAGCGGTTCTCGATGCAAAGCTCATTAGAAATGGGATCAGTGTATTAATGGGACCTTCTTCAATCGACTCAAACAGCTTTTTTCCTATACCACACTCAGTCTTAAGTAATCCTGATAAAAAAGATGATATCAATTCGTTTAATGAAGTTTTAAATGCTTCTGCATTAACGCTATCACCAAGAGCCTCTAAACCATCAATGGATTGACTTAACACACGGATTTGATCTTCAATGTTTGGATCACTTAACCGGATAGATTTAGCTGTTTCTTTTGTATGTTTATCAAGAATCACTCTATGAGTTTCGGGAAATTTGGTCTCATCGTAGCCCATACCTTGAGCTGTGCAACAGCATTTATTTGCTATGGCAGTCGTGAATCCACTTCCGATTAATAGAGATAAGTGTTCACTCTGAAATAGAGATGATAACCATGGTTCAATGTTCTTTCTATACTGATCGATAAGTTGGTTCTTTTGTGTTTCTGTGTCTGTGACATTTTCGGCAGTTACCTGATCAGGATTTTTAGCATTAAAATCAATTTTAGGACCAACCTTTAGTATTTGACTTCCCCATTCTGTCATCTAAATGCTCCTTTTTCATAGACTGACTTATACAAGATTCATGGGTATCTCATAAAGTCTTCTATCTGTCATTTTGTTATCTCATCCGTTTAATAATCATTGAAACATAAGTGTCTTGGTCTTCCATAAACACCACATTATTCTTCAGATACTCATCTGGATCATACCCACGGAGACTAAGCTCTTGTTTGGGAGTTGCAGACAATATCCAGCTACTCAAGATAACATTGGGATCACCCAGCCTTGCCTCTATCTCTTTGATGCGCTTGTGGAACTGGATTTTCTCGCTGTTGATCCCTTCATGCATCAGTCCATGTGGTTCAATGAAGTGAACATACTGTTTGCCTTCAGAAAGAACCCAGAGGATGAAATCGGGATGGAAGTTACCAGCTTCAAAGAAGCCCACTCCCTTGCCCCGACTTAGATTGCGGAGAAGATATAACTCCTTTCCCTTATCCTTCATATCCTTATGATTCTTATCGCACCATGCTTTCAGGTCAGTAATGAACTGGTATTCGCTCTCGTTAAAAGAGACTGGCAAGATCGTGATGTTCCCGCCATGACGCACATGAAACAAGGGTTGGAAAAGATGATTGCCAAAGTTGCAGGCTTTGAGGTCGCCTACATGCAGAAGCTGGTCTTTCTTAACAATGATCTCATCTTTCAGCTTCTTAATCCCTTCGATTACATGGATATCATCGCCATCCACAATCAACTGATATTCTTTATCAGAAGGCAAGTTATCATCATCAGGAGTCAGTTCTCTTAGTTCCAGTCGAGGTTCGATAAAAGACTTCTTGCAGAAATTATAGTACTTCTCACAGAATCGCTTTACCAGTTCAGTAGCTATTTGTTGAAGGATGAGCACTTCATCATAGTTTTGAGGCATGAGCCTTGTTTCAGGCAAGAATAGCCGATACCAGGATGTATCTGATAACAAGCTGATAATCCCCTGTTTGCTGAGATTGAGGTTGTGCCAGCTTTTTTCCCGTTTGAAACGTTCAAGTTCGAAATACAGGCGATCCATATCCAGAAGGCTTATCTGCTTACTCTTTAGTATTACCTCGTCTTTTTGACCATCTTGCAGTGTGCCTCGTGACTTGATGGTTTGAATCCGGGGGTACCAGTCCGATACTACAGGATTCTTTTGCAGATACTGAGGTACATTGCCAATAGTGGGTACTGGTCCGTCTTTCTTAAAATCGTATTCAGTGCCGTCTTTCTTCTTTTTAGGTCGTAGTATCTTTAGCTTTTTGCCAAAATCAGCAGTCACATTCATCGGGATTGTTATAACCAGCCTTTTCTCGTTGCCAGGCAAGCCTTCATCACGTAAGAATTGTCTGAATTTATCCATGAAGTCAGCTTCGATGCCAAAGACATTCAGGGTTTCGATATCTTCAATGAATCCAGGCTTTGTGGTGGCATAAGTATGCCCACTGCGCTTCAGACTCCACTCATACCCTTTTAAGCGCACACCGCGCCCAAATAGCTGGATAATTTGCGTTCCTTCGCTCTTACCGACATGCATCAAACCCATGGTACTAACACGCCAGCAATCCCACCCTTCGACAAACTTCTTAGACCCGATCAATAGGTTGATGGGAGATGAGGAATCCTTCACTGAAGCAAACATCGCTTCTGTAAAATCGCTATCTTCCACATTTAACTGTATATCATTGTGTTTGGCAGTCTCTTCTATGTGATCACACAAACCCTTGGCATCTCCGACATTGATCAAACCAAAGGGTGTGTCGCTATTGCCGAGATACAAAGCGACTTCACCGGAATCTCCCTTAAGCCTTGCCAAGCTAAGTTGTCCTCCGGCTGGGTTGTTGAACAGTGTCTTCAGAATATCGTGATAAATCTCGGAAATGTTATCAGTAGAATTAGCGGTCTTGAGGAGATAATTGAATGAATTTGCAAAGATGTCATTGCCTGCATCGTCGAGCAGCCCGGTACTGCTGCCATTGTCATAGAGGATCTTCTCAATGCTCTTTTGGAAAACAGCATCGTTACTCAGGAACTTAGCGATAAAGACTATAATCTGCCCCACGTCCGAGAGTAACTCCTCGCTGGGGAGCTCAACCTCTTGTTTACCCTTTTTCTTGGTAACAGTACTACCCACAAAGACCTACAGAGGTTTTTCCAAGTTAAATGGGACAATTTCCAGTTTCTTATCTTCATAGACTTTGAGTTGCTGATAGTATTTGAGTAGACAGGCAGTCAGATACACATCCTGCACCTGCTGATAGGTTTTTGGCAGGTTCAATATCTGGTAGTCCTTGCCAAATCCATCTTCGTAAAACCACCTGTAGGAATAGTCGAAGATCACGGTCTTGGCATAGCTATCCTCAAATGCTCTGTTATTCGCAGCGGCAACAGCTTGGGCAAACGTGGCAGAATATTCGAAGGTAAAGCCTTTGGCACATAGTTCTGATCTTCTTGTGAACCACACTCCTTCATCTTTTCCGCTCATCCCCCGGTGCCCTTCATCAACCAATAGCAGGTTTTGATCCCCAAGGCTTCTGGTGGCGATTGTATTTGGTCCTTCGGTATCACCGAGTTTGGTGATTTCGATTACATCGACCATATCAATGCTGCCGTCTTGCTTGGTTTTTAGCCTTTGGGCAGAATAGAAACCGCTAATCTTTAGCTCTTCCAAATGCTGCTCACTAAGCCGTTCATTGGGGCTAAGCAAGATTACCCTGGATATCTCACTTCCCTCACGAGTCTTTTTGGCATAATGCCGGAACTGCAAGAGGTTAACATGCATCAGCAGGGTCTTACCGCTTCCCGTTGCGTTTTGCAGACATAACTTATTCAGATCATCAAAAGAGTATGGCTCAAGATTCTGAAAGCCAGTCCACTTTTCATTAAACCTCTTTAGATAGACATTCAGATCATCCAGCAGCTTTGCTTTATCGGTAAAATAACGATCCAGATAGATTTCCACAAAAAGCAGAGTTAGCCATTGAAAGTACTTCCAGACAATAGGTCTACTACGTAAGTAGTTTATAGTTCTGGTATGCGAGACGATGTTTTCCTCATAGATGCGTAGCTGCTCTTTGCTGATGGGATGGAGCTCATTGTAAAATAGCTCGCTATTCACCAGTTCATGGTAAAAACGGTGTAATCCGTCCGTATCATAACCCTCCATGCGGTTATCTCTGATGGGTGCAGCAAGTTTGTGAAATGGTCGGGTATTATCCTTATATTCCAAGAGCGGGTCAATTCCAAATTGACTCATCAACCACTGGTTAAGGAGCAGTTTATTGGAGAATTTATGGTTCTGTAAGCTTGTTTTGCGAGCCATTAGTTTTGCTCCCACATCCGCTTCATAAATTCTTCCTCAATGAGCCGTACCTTCCAGGTATCGCCATCCTGTTGCAGGTTAGGCAGATTATTACTGCCATTTACATAGATGGTGTCAAATTCCCAGTCAAGAGTACTGATACGGTTCTTCTGAAACCATGCGTCCAGGATAAGGTTATCCTCTTCCAGGTTTCCGGTCAGCTTGCGCCAGACAATGAGTACCTTTTCTTTCAAACCATCGTTGGGACTATAGGGATTCTTGGGAACCCAGCCTTCTACCTTGCGAATCCACCATTTGCCATCTGCAACCTGTTTGAAATCTCCATTGATAATCAGCTTGGTATCCTGATCCTGGGGCAAATCAGGGTCTGGCACGCGAGTGGAAGCTGCTGTCAGCGTTTGTGGAACCCCCAGATGCACTAATCTAAGACCAATCAGATAATTGAAGGTCTCGATCAAATCCACTGCTTTTTCTATGTATTCGTCACTGCCCGGCTTTTTCACTTTAAGTGCATAGGAGGTTGGATCATTGAAAGCGTCTATATTTAGCAGGCTTTGACTGCCTTTGCTTTCCACATCGAGCATGTAATGAAGTATGTAATCTTCTTGGAGCGATGCATTATCGGCAAGCGTTATATCTCTGATGGGCTCGTTTTGTAGAACCAGATTGTTCAGGGTGTCTTCATAACTTTCTAAACGTAAATACTTGAAACAGTGGCTAATGCCTGTGTCCCTATCCTTAGGTTTGCCTTCTTTCCAATCTTTACTATATACCACTTTGTTGATCCGGGGCTTGAGAACAGTATCGAAGTAATCACCCATTTCAACCAGGATGTATTTTCGATTTCCACCGTCATTACGGTTAAGGTTGATAACAGCCTGACCAGTAGTGCCAGAACCCGCAAAGTAGTCGAGGATAACATGGTCAAGGTCAGAATCACCAGAAACAATATAAACGCAATCAGATACAGCAAAAACAGATTTAGGGAATGAAAACGGAGCAGAGTTACCAAACAACTGTTTTAGGTGTTTTGTGCCATGTGAGGCAGCATCGTATTTTTTCCCAACCCAAACACTTTTTGGTCTCGTTCCCTGTTTTATACGATCGATTATTTGTACTTTCCATTGTCCATTAATGCTCTTCTTGATATTTATCTCACCAGAATTTAGATGTTCAAGAAATGATGGGGGTGTTTTTCTCCAGACCCTGAATTTTCCTTCACTATCGATTGGTAGTATTTTTAAATAGCCTTCTGTTTCTTCTAGTGTAACTTTACCCGTAACTTCATCATAATAAATGGGGTAAAATGAATTCGGGCGTTCTTCAGGAGTCGAATATCCTCCAGTTCTCAAAAAGTCTCGCCATTTATAAGCACTGCTATCGTCAGTCTCAAAGTACTGATTTTTTTGGTCGTCAGTAAGTTCGAAAAAACAAATCTTAGTCTCTGAAGAGTTATAACCATAGAAGAGGATGTATTCATGTGAAGTGGCTAAGAAGTTATCATTTGTTCGTCCGGATGGCTTAATCTCAATGACAAGTGTTCCGAGTCTCTCTTCTATACCAAACAACTCATCACAAATGTTAGCTAAAAATGGTTGTTCTAAGTCATCAATTGCTATAGAAATTAGACCATTGCTACTCATTAGAGGCTTGCTTTTGTTGATGGAATTGAAAACCATTGTTCCCCATGATGAATGCTTATATTCGTTCTTATATATAAAGCTTGCCTCATTCGTGTTGTAAGGTGGGTCTATGTATATGTAAGTCACTTGACCCAATAGACGTTGTTGAGCCAAATTTAGTGCCTGGAAGTTCTCGCTATGAATAAGTAGCCCATCACACTTATCATCAAAATCCTGTATGGAGCTTATTAATCTGGCTTTAAATGCATCATCAAAGAAGCGTGTGTCCAGCATCAGTTTGTTGTTAACCTTGAGAAAGTTCAGGGTGGGAGGATTTGTAAAAGCCGGACAGGTAGTGTCAGCTTCTATCTCATCAATGGCATAAAGCTTGATCCATTCACCTATCTGCTCTTTATTAGCTATAATTTGGGGATATAGTGCTTCAGGTACCCGGTCGATGGTAATGCAGTAATTTGTCTCAACCACGAACTTCTTTTTGAGCCAGAGCTTCTTTTGGAAGTCCTCAAGCTGAGCCATAAACTCGATTAGCTTAATGGCGATTTTACGCAGGACTTTTATCTTAGAAAGGTAGTCTTCCACCTTGGGAACTTCTGCGTTTTCGATATCATCCAGACGCATTATCTCGTTTTTAATATAGAAATCCAGCTCTCGCTTGAGGAATGCACCCAGGTTTTTGTGGATGAAGTAGTCCATCGTATTACGGGCTGTATATTGGTTTACGTACTTGGTCAGAAGGATTCTGTCTTTATCTTTATCTGTGGGAGTTCTGTGGGATAGATGCTCGTAGTATGCAGCCATAGAAGGCTCTAACTTAAGGGCATAAATGATAGCCGATAAGGCGTCCTTGTTAAGTGCATCCTGCTTAGCTCCTGCTTGGTCAGGTCGATATTCAAAGTTTATAATCAGTTCATTCTTATCATTTAACTCAACTGGTTTGGCTTTATGTATGAGGAAATAGCGTTTGGTGGCATCACTGGCTTTCACGTTGGCATGATCACCCTCAGTGGCATCTATGATGCGGAAGTGCAGCTTTAAGCCTTCAGGCACACTGCTATCATCAAGATCAATCTCTTCATCACTCTTCTTCTTGGTTTCTTTCAAGCCTTTAACAGCTTCGGTCAGGTTGACTGCATAATTGGCAAAATACTCAGTGGTCTTGATGTAGTATTGGTCTGCATTTGCCCAATGCAGCTTTACTTCTTCTCCGTTATAGGGGATGGAGAAAGGTGCTGCTTTACCGGGTGTCTCTCTGGTATAATAACGTCTGGAAATAAAGTCTCCATCATCGTAATACCGTTCAAAGAATCGGTAGAGGTGGTCATATATCTCGGCTTCGGAACTAGCACTATCTTTGATAGCTTCATACTTAGCACGAGCTTCTATTACTTTAGTAGTTGTTTCCGGGTCTGGTGCTCCAAAATCTATGGCGGTCTGGATGGCATTGTCCAGTTCTTGCTTAAGCTTATCTTTCTTTGTTTCATCCACTTGTCCAAAGGTATCCTGGATTACCTGTAACAGGTCATTTTCTATGAAACTGCTGACCTGTTCAGATTTGGCATGCATAATCCGATAAAATCCAAAATCCAGATCTGGTTGATTGAGTTGGAACAGCTCTTTGAGTTTATTTATCAGCTTAGACCGTAATTGATCGGTAGTAGGCATCCATTTCTCCTTATACTACTTTCCACCGGATGGTGAAGAGGGTTGTGGTTTTCGTCTTTTGTTTAAGCCTGTGAGACAGGGCATCAATCAGCTTATCCCTTTTTTCTGCAATCTGGTCTTCTGTGTCAAATATCTTCTCACGCAATTTGCGTTTCTTCTTTTCCAGCTTGGCGATATCTTCCTGTAAATCGTGCTGTTCCTTCAATGTAGGGCTTTGACGGCAAAGTCTCTGCTTTTCCCGAATCTGTCTTTTGATATCATCCAATTCCCGTTCGACAGATTTTACCATGTCATCTGCCCATTTCTCCAGTTGTTCACGGGCTTCGGTAAAGTGCTTGTTATTCTCTTCTAGGTTCTTGGCTAAAGTAGCCTCTACGTGCCTTTCTGCATTATTTTGCAGGTTAATATCCGCAGGTATTACATCAAGAGATTGATCCGAGACGAAGCCATTACATAAGAACCGCTTTTCGCAGGTCTCCTGGTCAAGGCTATTGCCTGCATCATCCAGTGCCGTGAACAGCAGATACTCTTCAGTATCCAGAGAGTTAACTGCAAGCATGTCAAGCCTGAGCCATCCGTGCTTCCCTTTCAATTGTTCGATTAGAGTGATTCTGGTGGGGTGTTTACTGATGTCAAAAACCACTTCTACGGGAGGGCAGGTTTTCTTTTTTCCCTGCTCCAGAACGTATTCACCTAAGGGATGGCTCATGCGATACAGGAAATCGTTTCCGAAGTTTTCGCTGTCTTTGGAGATCAGACGATAAGTACCGGGACGGCTGCCTTTGCAGGGAGCTTTCTTTAGACTGAATGTATGGGTTTTCTCTTCAAAGGATGCTTCCTTGTTCAGGATGTGCATCGTTAATTGCCAGAAGAGCTTTCCTATCTTGTCCAGGGCTTCTACTGCATCGGTATGGTTTGCTTTGAGGCGTTCATGAACATCTTCATCAAAATGTTCCAAGAGCTTGCGGCGAGTATCTTTCATCCTGGTTTGGATCGTATCTTCCAGCTCTTTCTGAAGTTTATTAAATGCTGTAGCAATCTCCTCCGCGGTACGGCATTGCTGATAAATCTCCAGCACTTTACGTTCGAAATCAACTCCTGACTCCAGCGAACCGAGGACATCATCAGAGGCACCAAAGACACCGGAGAACAGGTGAAACTTCTCTGAGAGGATTACAAATACTCTTTGGTCTGCTTCATTACGTTCATTCAGGAAATTGATCACTACCACGTCGTGCTTCTGTCCGTAGCGGTGACAGCGACCAATCCTCTGCTCAATGCGTTGGGGATTCCAAGGTAGGTCATAATTGATCACCATAGAGCAGAATTGCAGGTTTAAGCCTTCAGCACCAGCTTCTGTGGCAATCAGGATGCTGGATTGATCCCTGAAGCGTTCTATGATTGCTGTGCGTAAATCAACCTGTTTGGAACCTGATGATCTGCCATTGGTTTGATTTTCTGCTAACCACTCAGTATAGATTTGACCAGTAGCATCATCTTTATTTGAACCATTGAAGGTGAGTACTTCTCCGGCATAGCCATTGGCTTCCAGATAATCCTTGAGCCAGGCTTGGGTGCGTCTGGATTCTGTGAAGACCACTGCTTTGCGGGCTGCTCCCATTTTTTGCATTTGGGAAAAGCCTATATCTAAGGCGGTAAGCAGTGCTTTGGATTTAGAATCCACCCCGAAGCTTCTGGCAGTCTCTATATAGCCATTCAAAGCTTGTATTTCAGCATCTAATTTGGCTAAGTCGATTTTTTTAGGTTGATCTGCTTCAGGAGGAGTGACTGGCTCAGTCTCAGTTTCCAAGTCTTCCTGATCTTCTAAAAGCTCGTCCAGCAGATCATCATCTATGTAGTCGTCTATAATCAATTGTTGTAAGGCACTTTGCTGCTTGTGGTAGTCTTGTCTAAGCTTAACTAAGCGGTCTCTGATAATCTCCAGAGTTCCTGCCACCGCATGAGGTGACGAAGCCAGTACTTTGCGAACCAGGAGGATCAGAAGATGCTTCTGCCCTTGTGGGAGAGCATAATTTTCCTCTGTTTTGAGGAACTCAGAGACACCCATGTACAGATCATGTTCTTGCTGGGTAGGAGTGAAAGGACGGGTGATGGGTCTGCGTTCTGTGAACTTCACATATTCCAATACCTGGCTACGAAGGGTTCTCCAGCAAAAGGTCTGCAAGCGTTCTTTCAAATCGCTTAGGCTACCACCGGAATTCATGTATTGTGAACGGAATGAAGGTAAATCACCAAAGAGGTTTTCATCAATCAGAGTGGAGAGACCGTATAGCTCTGTAAGCGAGTTTTGCAAAGGAGTCGCAGTAAGCAGTATCTTCTTGATTCCTTCAGTTGCCCGCCTGATCTCTTGCCCCAGTTTATTGCTTTGTCTGTAGGCATTGCGCAGCTTATGAGCTTCATCAATCACCACTAAATCCCATGGGAGTAATTTTATTGATCCTGCGTTCTGCCCGGCATAATGCATGGAAACGATTACTATTTGCTTAGTATCGAAAGGGTTGTCGTGACCTTTCTTCACCAGGTCTTTGGCGGTTTTAGCATCTAATACCTGCACCGGAAGATTGAATTTCTCCTGCATCTCCAATGCCCATTGCTTTCGCAGTGATGCAGGGCAAATGATCAGGATTCTGCGCTTTTTCTCTGCCCAATACTGACAGATAGTCAAGCCAGCTTCAATGGTTTTCCCCAGTCCAACTTCATCCGCCAATAGAACGCCTTTGGATATTGGAGAGCGTAAACTGAACAAGGAAGCTTCGATCTGGTGGGGATTAAGATCAACACAAGCATCGAACAAAGCTCTTCCCACTCTTTCTACGCCTGCTCCGCCCATACGGCTGAGCTCGTATGCATAGTACTTTGCATGGAAGTCAGTAATCATCCGCCTGCCTATAATAACTATATTTTTATGAGATATCCTATAAATCTACGATGCTACAAGAAGAAGTTATGGAAACAATACTACTTCTGGATTAGTCTCATTCTGTCAATCACAAATTCCTTTGCATCAGTTCACATCTTATGCGTTTAACGAGCAGCAAGATGTTTCAAATGTTTCAACGATGGGGATAAGTAACATCGAGCACCCCATCCGGACTGAAGTATTCAAACCGATGATGGATAGATCATCTGCTCAAACGCCAAAACAAAGCCCTTATGCGGCTGTTTGATGAAATACACGGGATTAGTTTATTCTGCTGCAAATATGCCCACAGAAGCGGTCTTTGGGGCGCTAACGAGCAAGATGATGGTTATGACCTCAAAGTGATTGTGAATGTTGGGCAGATAAGTTAGAATCCAGAAAACGTATATATATGTATGAGATTTGTGTTAAGCTCGGAGAAAAAAGTTCTTGACCGATTTAGCATACTGCCCATATTTGGCACGTATAGCATAAGTATATATTACAAAGGAGGCTAAGATTATGAAACTGGATGCACTTAGTATAATCTATCGAGCTACAAAGCTATTTGTTGACTCTAACAATGAGAAGACAGCAGGGGAAATGGGTCTTATGAATGATCTTTGTGCCAGACTATATGGCAAAGATAGAATACCCTTTGTGTTTGATGATCAACATCCAATTCCCATACATTTGTTAAGTCCTAGGCTGCGAAATTTACTGGAAAGTGATACCCACGATTCGAATAGGTTATGGGCGTTCCTTTGCTCCCGAGAGAACACAATCCGCATGATAACTGCGACCGAGATGGAAAAACCAGCCGCAGAAGCTATGTCTTACAGATTGATGGCTTTTTATCCGGAATTACCCCAAGCTGGTGATGACTACATCCAGTTTAAACAAGTAACAGGTTACATGATAAAAATCATCATGGAGTTGAATGGCTATATCGTAGAGCAAAAGAGAGTCAAGATCAGCAGTCATCCCAATCCAGATACACAGGAATCATTGAAGTATTTTACTACAGCCTCCAGATACCGCAAACTGACGGAAAATGACGTGAACGATTTCCTCAGCGACATCATTGATCCTGCTGAGAAGGAGATGTTCACGCTTATCATGAATAGGATTAGAAACGGTCAAACACAGTATCAGAAGCAATATGCTGTGGATAAGTTAACGGCAGTGGATGAGCTTTAATAAATCGCAGTTGAGAGGTATAAGATGAATAGCAATGAGTTTCTGTGCCCAGTTAACATCCTGCACAAAGTTATGATTATGAATGATCCAGAGTCATTTCCTGATGCAAGACACGAGATAGGCAAGAAGCCAAGAGAGGTCACTTTAGCAAGCCAGACCACTACCACACAAGTATCACAGCGAAAACTAAGCAAAGAGATTTCCCCATTGATCTCGCATCCAGAATTTGTTGAGTATCAGCTGACCAAGATGGATGTACTGTGCATTGCCATTCTATGGAAAAAGCACATAGAGTGTATGGGTACAAGTATGTCCTGGAATGCCCTCTGCAGAGAACTAAAGATGAATGTCTATGATACCAATACCTGCCTGGCATACATCGAGAGCCTTCTTGACCGCAAGCTTATCACATTTGATGAATCGATCAAGAGTGACTATCATATCAATCCGATAATTCTGCTGTCGGGCGAGTTTATGCTGAGCAATCTATTGATCATGAAGATACTTGGCAGGAGTATACCCAATGAAATTGGCAGACTTATCGCCCATGATTGGCTGTCTGATTCTGATTTCATTAGTGATTTGAATCAGTGCATGAATACTATCTTCAGTTGCTTTGGTGAAATTGAGGGAAACCGCCGGAGAAGATCCAAGAGTATCCAGGCGGATGTTTTCTTTTTATGCATTGAGCCTTTGCTTGTGAAGCTTGGCCAAGCCCGAAATGAGTTGGTTATCACCAAGCTCATTAATGACCATGAGCTTGATAAGATCGAAATTTGCATCCTGATATTGGTTCTCTATACCCAGTTAACACAAGATAATTGCATAACAGAAAATGAGTTGCTTGGGATCATTTGTAATAGTGACCAAGAAATTAGTTGCTACTCCCGTTATTTAAGACCAGAATCAAAACTTACTGCCCAATGCCTGCTGCAAGTAGAAGACGTAAGAAGCTTTGCCAATCGAAGAGACTTTTCAATCCCCGAAGAATTGAAGCTGCGACTCTGTGGAGAGCAAAAATCAGTAAAAAAGCCTCAGATAATTTACTATCTGTCGCAGAATAATGCCTTAAAATTGGTTCATGTAGTGCAATCAATCGATGATCTGATTCTCCCAAAGCATGACAAATCTCTGCTAATGTCATTGACCCATCGCTACAAACAACTGGATTGCCAAGACTTTGCCAATTGGGGACTAAATATCGGACATAACTCTCAGAAAGGAATGATTGCTCTGTTCTATGGTAAGCCAGGAACAGGCAAGACTTATGCAGCCGGAGCTGTAGCCAATGCTCTTCTGAAGCCATTAGTTGGATTAGACTGCTCAGCGCTACGTGATAGTTATTATGGCGAGTCCGAGAAGCTGGTCAAGAATTCCTTTGATTTGATGCACAAGATGTCTGTCGAAATGGATAATCCCCCGGTGTTTCTCATCAATGAAGCTGATCAGCTTGTTCATAATAGAAGCGAAAGGAATAGCTATGGTTCCAGAACAGATAACTCAATTCAAAACATCATCCTGGAGGCAATGGAGAGCTTTCCGGGGATAATGATTCTCACCACAAATCTGGATGAAAACATCGATGAAGCATATTTCCGCAGGTTCAACTTGAAACTAAAGTTCAATCCACCCGATCTCCCTTGCCGCATAATGCTCTGGAAGCTACACGTTAGTAAAGATATCCCTGGTGCGACAGACATCGATATTGAATATCTGGCAAAGACCTACGAATTCACAGGCGGACAGATAGCCCTTGTTGTTAATAATGCGTGTAGTGAAGCCATTACTCGCTCTGGTAAGTTTAAACGCCTCACGATGGCCGATATCGTCAAATACGCTGCTCTTGAGCAGCCCTGGGCAGGCAATAACTCAACAAAGATTATAGGATTTTAGGAGGAGCAAATGTCGTTTGTTCATTTACATGTTCACACTGAATACAGTTGGCTCGATGGCGCATGCCAGATAGAAAAGCTAGTCAAAAGAGCCAAGGAACTTAAGATGCCTGCTGTAGCAATTACAGACAGAAACTCAATAGCCGGAGCAATACGGTTCAGTCAGAAGTGTAATGACGTAGGGATAAAACCCATCATTGGACTGGAGATCAGTGTTATAAATGATATTAGCGATAGCAGAGCTTTCTCGGTGATTCTTATAGCTCAAAATTTGGAAGGTTTCCACAATCTATCCCGCTTGATCAGTCTTGCTTATGAGAATGATAGATCAGAACCCAAGGCCACTAAAAGTCAATTGGCAAAACATTCTACAGGTTTGATTTGCCTTTCATTCAGCGTCGTGGGAGAACTGGGTACTCTCCTTCTTGAAGATAAGCAGGATGATGCTCTTCAAACCATCGATTGGTACAAGTCTGTCTTTAGTGACAGGTACTATCTGGAGTTTCAGAATCATGGATTACCCAAGGAAGCGATTGCCATGAACCTGCTACTGAACCTTGCGTACCAAACTAAGACTCAGGTGGTATTGACAAACGACTGCCATTACATAGATAAACGGCAATCAGAAGCAATCGATGCCTTGAATTGCATGCGCACAGGAATGGACTTCAAAGCTGCTGAGAGCAAACGATTTGCCTGCAATGAATACTATTTCAAAACACCCCAGGAGATGAAAAAGCTCATCGATCATCCTCCACAGGCTATTTCGAATACCCTCACAATTGCTGAGAGTATTGAACTTGATCTCTTGTCTGAGCTCCCCTTAGAGATGAATCATAATGCTTCGGACATCCTCGAAAAATTGCAGCAGTGCAGCCTTCCTGAATGCAATTACATATCATATAAAGCCAAGAATAGGATCAACTTACACATTCCATCTGGCATGCTGGATGATTTAGTTGAAACTGTGCAAGATGGCTTCAGTGACTTTCAAATCGTGCCTGTAAGCACATATGGTCGCTATTCCACAAAGAACCTGTTTAGTGCTGTGGCCAGGGTATTAGGTGTCTCTGAAGACAAAATAGAATGGCTGACTGATATGATGCCAAAGTACTCAAAGTCTGTTTTTGATGCGATAATGCAATCCATTGATTTCTCTTGTTTCGCCTTGGAAAACTATCTCTACTCAAAGGTAGTAAGCATTATATCGGACTTAGAGGGGGTGTTTGAACGAATTGGATACATGCCCACAGTCTTCGTTATAGTTCCGAGTAATGCTCCTTTGCCAATTGTGCCACGCAATCAATCAATACCTTATAACCAATTTGACATACATGCTTTAGAGCAACTCGGTTACCCAATCTTGTACATTTTTGAGCTGGAGGCTCTTATTGATATGCAGAACTGCTTAGCTCTGATCAAGGAAAACCGGGGGCTATCTTTAAACCCTGATACGATTCCACTCAATGACGCTTCAACATATGCAATAATAGCAAGAGGTGAAACTGAGGGAGTCCTTCATCTTGATGCAAATTACACCCGGCAAGCATTACAAAAGTTCAAACCATGCTGTTTCAATGAATTGATGGCATTTATGGTGCTTAACACAATAAAACCAGATAAACGCTTAAATGACTACTTAAATAGACGCAAGAACAGACAGGAATATCCCCATCCTATACTTAGAAGCATTTTAACAGAGACTCATGGCATGCTTATCTATCATGAGCAGACAATTAGCTTGGTGCGACAAATGGCAGGATACACCGATGAAGAAGCAAAAAATTTCAAGAGAATACTGATACATGGAAAGCCCAAAGAAGTTAAACTCATCTTCGAGACTTTTACCACTAAAGCTCTTGAGCATGGTTTCACTGAACCAGTAATAAATCAAGTATTAAGCTTCTTTAAAAGCTATGGTAGAATGGCTTTTCCAAAGTATCATGCTATGACATTGACAAAAATTGCTTATCATAGTGCATGGTTAAAAGCGAATTTCAATAATGAATTTAGTGAAACATACATAACTTATGAGACTGATTCAAAGGAGAAATCATGGCAAAAATAGGAATAGGATATGGTAGTGAATGCCATTTACTTAGATGGATGGGCAGACATAGAAATTCTTTTAACAAGGCAATAATAAATGCTATGGGTAATTCAACAAGTGACGCAAGGATTGATTGGCTAGATTTCAATTTCAATCATGAAAAAGATAAATGGTACGACTCTGAATTGAAAGGTTTAGAATTCATAGACAGCGAATCAGTTGTGTCTGGCTGGAAAGAAGTATGGCCTACCTCTGGAGAACAACATAATTGGGATGCTGTCGGTTGGTTAGTATCAAGCGATTTAAAAAGTAAAGGACATGAAAATAGAGATATTATTCTTGTTGAGGCTAAAGCTCATACACAAGAACTTCTATCTAAATGCAAAGCAACATCAGAAGTAAGTATTAACAAAATATCAAGAGCATTTAAGAGAACTGCAGAGAGTTTAAACATAGAATACAATGAAAGCCATTGGCTCAATAGCTATTACCAACTCGCTAATCGTCTTGTGCTATTTGATTATCTGAAGCGGAACAACTATAATCCTCATATCGTACTTGTTTATTTCATAGGAGATGTACGGGATTCAAAATACAATTGCCCCAAAGATGTGTCAGGTTGGGAAAGTTCTCTTTACATACAGGATCGGGCACTGGGCATTGAGAAGCTGTACAATTCTGAGAATATACATAAAGTGTTTATTCACGTTGCTGATGACAGCCTGTACTAGACTACCCCAAGGAGTAGATTACAATGAAAACCCGTACCAAACCCCTGCACTTATTCAATTACGACCGCTTCAAAGAGCCAGACATTAGTAGAAAAGAACAACATATGCAATGGGAACTGTTCACATCTAGAGCGAAATTGCGCTTGGTCGAACAAAACAATAGAGTTATTATGACTTGCGGTTATGAAATACCCTTAGGTGAAGTCATTATTGAAAAAAAGAGAATAGATCTTGTAGCTTATGATGAGGAAAGAAATCTCTACATTATTGAAACAAAGTATACAAATGGAAGCGGATCTACTAATATGGCAGCAGAACAAGTACGTGCATACGCTGAAGAATTGCTAAAAAACATTGTAAGAATAGATCAGCAGTTTCAGGAGTTAAAGGGCGATAGCTGGAGCCTTAACGAGCCTTTTCGACAGCTAGTCATTGCCCCAAGATGTTACTATGACCACAAGCGTAAACCAAACGCTGATATCGGCGAAGGTGTCTTGTTTCTTACTTTCAAGCACTCAGATGAGTACAATGGCTTAGATTCAGTTCGCGGTGAAGACGGCTTTGTAGACCTAATTGAATACAAATGGAAACGATAAGTGAATAATATCTGCATAACAATACACTAAACAGTTTCTGGGCTTCACAAACTATCGTTTAATAGATGATAAGTTATATAAGGAATTAACAGCGGACTTATGATTAAGCCAGTCAATGATCCCTATAGTATGGACTCAAGTTTATGAAAAGCTCTTTTAGTTCCTCACCATTCTCAAAGTTCTTGAAGATATGCTCCAATAGCTCTTCCTGCCTTGCCTGACCCAGAGTTAATCGGTATAACGATAGTATCTTGATTAACCTTTCATAATTCCCTATATCCTTACTCAGTGGATAGGATGGGACAATGCGTTCAATCTTGCTGCCCTGTGCATCTGGCAAACACCAGAATGGAACCAATTCGGAGTACTCAGGATTGTATTCCAGCTTTGCTCTATCAAACATCTCTGTCCATACATCATTTTTGAATGTAATCGTTCCGGCATACTTTTCTGCTATGTTCTGCCTGATTGCAAGGCATTTGAATCTGTCGATTCGACCTTCTCTCTGTTCGAGATCGATGGGGTTTGAAGGCAGATTCCAATGCATGATTTTTCGACAGTAGTAATGGAAGTCCAATCCCTCCTGTCCGATAGATGTAGTAGCCAATACAAAGGGTCTAAAGGGTGAGTTAAATGAATTTCTGATACTCTCTTTACGATTTACTATCTTACTGCTTTCGCCTTCGCCTTTATAGAATCCAACAGCAAAATGAGACCTGAGTGAAATACCCTTCTCCTTACCTTTGAGAATATTGGTCTTAAAGGTTCGATAGGTATCTACTGTATAACTTGCTGAGTGGGTTTTCATGGTATTCAGCATCAAAGTATGGGTAGCTTTGTACCTGTTTTCATTATCAATTAAGCCATTTGATTCGGTAAGCATGTGAATGAACTCGTCCAGCATCGCCTGGAGATTGCCATCTCTACAGTAATGCAGCACATTCATCCAATGTGCATCTTCACTTGTTTTCACGTAGCAGAGCTCTATTATTGCAGTCGCTTCATTTCTGTTAAAGAGATTGATCATAGCCTTGGCAAATTGAGAAGCATAATTTGCGTTCTGACCATAGGCTCGATAAGCACATACAGCAGGTGAAGCCAAAGCCATTCTGCATAAGACTTGAGCCAAGTCTACCGGAAACAGTCCCAGTTGAGCAGCATCAGGATTTCTATAATATTCCCTTAGTTTTGCAAGGTGAACCTCAAAACCTTTTTGACTTTTCTGCTCGTCCTCATCTAAACTGGCTGAGATAAGCTCTTTGCCATAAGCAAGCCATTTCTCTACGTAGTCCACATTATCTAAGAGCATAGGTGCTAAATAATACCATCTTTCATCCACTCTGTTGGGGTTAGCTTGATAAACGGTCAATCTGCTAAGCTTGGTTTCAATAATGCTCTTCAACTCATCTTCTATTTCATGTAGATTGTGACCTTCGTTAAGGTAACTGATTGGATTATAAATCTCAGCTAAGGTTTGAGATGGATATAGGAGACAGAATAAGCTCATTGATTGTGGCATATCATTTTCAATGTTAAAACGTAATCTTGCAACCGGGAAGCGTCTGCTATTTGGTGCTGAATATGTCGTATTCTTCTTATCTTTATTCAAAGCAACAAGCTTGCCAACAGATCGCCGTTCTGCCTCATATGAAATGAGGGAAGCAATCATTCGGGGAACCATCTCCCAAGCCGAAAACACCAGTATCTTAGAGAAGTTATGTGCTTCTTTAAATGCCCCCTGTGGTTCATAATAAGGCTTAGAGGGTGGAATCCAGAGCAGCAGTTCAGATTTCTTCTCGAAAGCGATCTCTTTGAGCATCTCCAGTCTGGCATTTGCTGTGATAAGTTCTTTATATTTCTCAATGCCGCTTTCATCTATCCACAGCATCTTTCTCTTAGCTTGGTTTATCATCTGTTGATTATGCCGAAAATGGTTATCGATGTTCTTTCTGAACTTGTATTGATTCGAAAATGAAAGTAGGTATGGGCAGGATTTTACGTACTCAACGGGCACAGTACTGATTCCAGATATACTCTTCACTAAATCTTCTGCTTCCAAAAAGGTAACGATGTCGTTTTCGTTTATACTGATTGCTTGTTTAGCCTTGGTGTCATCGATCAAAGTTGCTTTTTTAATTGCAGCCATTCTCTCAGTTCGACAGACTCCCTGGTACATAGCATTTTCTGCAATATCACGGGCTTCAATGATCGATGTTTTGTCCTGGTGCAGTTCCCTGAGTTTTAGAGAGTAGTTACTCCAGATTTCTTTGAATTCCTGATGCTTATTGGGCTGTATGAACTTCATTACTTCCAGAAACTCATAGTATGGATCATCACTGCCTGTTTCATAAATTTCTTCAAGAGTGGAATATAGCTTGTAGGGAGTGGCAGAGAGTAGTAGCACTTTTACATCATTGCCCATCAAGAACTTGTGAGCCAGAACGCTTGTTTCGCTGGAGTTATCTTCCTTAATCAGTGATCTGAACCGCTGAAACTCATCCATTATAACCAAGTCAGGATTAAGGAGATCAACGCTGATTTCTGCAAACAACATCCTTAGCTTACCCATAACGACATACTGCCCACTTTTATCTATGATCAGAGAGGCGATGTCGTCGAACAAGCCATTGTCTAAGATACTCTTTTCTACTAAGCTGGTAATCATTTTTAAATACGAACCACCAGAATTAGTGTTGCATCTTACAACGCGTTCTTCATATCTGTTTCTTTCTGCTATCCATCCAGTTGTTGCAGTGCAAGTAAAGATGTCATTCATTTTCTCTTCATGCTTTTCAAACAACTCCCTGAAGAGATTTGTTCTCTTAAGAATTGCATAGATCAACGCCCTTTCGCTGGCACTGCCTCCGCCACTTGTAATGTAAAACGATGTTGATGGAGTAAGTGGAATCAATTGGATATAGTTTGCTTTTATCTTAGGATCAGACTCCTGCTCATAAATCTTCAAATGTTGCATGGATAGCCTGGTATCTGTGACCCCATCCACTGTGATGTCTTCACAGATTTTCAGCTTATTCAGATTCTGATTGGCTATAACCTGATTAGAACATACATAAACTACCTTAAAAAGTTCGTCTTGCATATCTTCATAATGATATCTGGCTGTTTGAGCAATTACTCCTTTAGCGATCAGGGTCTTACCTAGTCCCACTTCATCAGCCACCAAGACTCTTTTCTGACCTTGCTTGTATAGCTCAAAGACTCTTTTGGCAGTCGCCAGTTGGAAGTCCTTCAAGCCATCTAAGACAGTTTGTTCAATTGACTTTAGCTTTTCAAGCATTCTTCTTTACCACTTTCATAAATAGATCATATAATTCTTTGAAGCCGTCCGGTATCTTACTGTCATCAGTTATAAGCTCCAGTACTTGCTTTATCTCATCAAGTTTACCAGGTGAATGCGCCGCTGCTTTGAGCATCTTTTCATAGAGAGCTGGAACAGGTTCTTTGTGGGTAAAGTTAAACGAATTTGCCTGATTTGCATTCTCAAGCATTGTGATAAGGTAATTGTCACCCAGAATGAAAGTGATGTATTGGATGAAATCACTTTTATTCCTGATAATGCTATTGGCTATCATGCTTTCTCTGTTATCAGGCATATTCTCTGTATTAATCTTGATAACCCTTCTAAGGCTTGATTCTGTACCGATCACACGGATAATATAAAACTCTGACAACTGGAGCAGATCAAGATTATCAAACCTGATTGCTGCAGTAAGGTTCTGCTCCATGCCCGGTTTCATTAAAGGTGAGATAAACACATTATCATTCTGGTGATACCCTGTAAAAGATAACTCTACAGAATACTGGTCGCCTATCTCAAGCACTTTGGCACTACTTTTTAACCTGCAGATGGCCTTGATAACTAAATCCAGATTTTCTATGATTGTTGGAGGCGGTTCAGCATCATTTGTTATCTCCACTTGTTCAAACGGATTGTTCTTGTCATCGGCTCCAAAAAGGTCTCGTTTTAGGGCATCTACATTCAGATTTCTTCGTTTTCCAGACAGCTTGAACATAAACTCAATATTCCCATTGATAGCACTGTTCGTAGCATTCAGGGAACCTATAAATAGCTCGCTATCTGAGTATTTAGTCTTTAAATACAACTTAGCGTGTATATCCTGGCTTTGCTTGTCATCATTATCACCTTCGCCGAGACTCTCTTCGCCATCAATGACCATGTCTTTCATAACGAATAGGTTAAATTTGGAAATAGCATCCGGACTGAGTTTAGCCAATTCTGTTTTACGGGTGATTAGTGTTTTGGGTTGCTGACTGGTAAGGGCAAGTGTATTAAACTCAGAAACTATGTTACTACTCAGAAATGGCGAGATTATCAACATTTCGTTGTATGATTTGAACAGCCCGCTTTGTGCTTTACCATAACCGGAGATTCCCACAGGACAGAAGCTGAAATCAGTGAATATCTTGCTCTCAAGCTGAAACTCCACATTCTGGAGTTCAGTGCTTAGACTCAATAGTGACTTCTTTTTTGTCTTATCAATGTCGTGACGATTAACAAGCTGTGATATAGCAATAAAAAAGTCAGTTAGAGGTTTGGTTTTATCGATGCTCGCTTCAGAAACAGGCTTTCCTTCCATGCAAACTGATACATCCCAACTGCGGTCAAAAGTTAGATTACGGCTTAGCACCACACACCGGTACAGAGTATCTTTCTTTGCATTTTCATACTTAACCAACCAAAGCTTGGGATGGAAGGATTTCGTTTTCTTCATCACAATTTCTACCACCATCTTCTCAAGAAGGAGGTGTAGTTTATTCGATATACCGGGAGCCTTAATCTGACCAGCTTCACAAAAGAGCAACAGTTTATCGGATGTTTTGCGGAGTGCTTCGAGCAGGTAGAGAGGGTTATCCTTCAATGCGCTATCAGTACTTTCTGATAAACCCAATGCTATACATGCTCCGATAAGAGCATCTAGGTCAAGTGAGTAAGTTGTTCCTACTGCAAAAACGGTTTCATATCCAGGGGGAGGAGCGAGTATCTGGCTGTAATCTAAACGGTCACTGGTTGGCTTAAACATTAGCTGCTCCCAATCCATCAAAGATGTCTTTTAACAACCTCTGGGCATTGGGAAGCCTGTATTGCAGCTTGCTGATACCTACCCACCCATTATAAGCGAAATCCTCTCTATTATACAGTTTGGATCTGGTCTTACCCTTAAGGTCAATTTCTCTATTCAGAACGAGTTGATCCAGTCTCTTGATCTCGTCTAGCTGCATGGCGTTTTTGCATTCAGTGAGGAATCTGAAGAGTTTACCGTTTCTGCCCAGGAGAGGGAGTATCAGATTCAAATCAATGCTCGCATGATCCATAATTCCAACATGCCATTCGTTCCACTTCTTTAGGATGTCACTGCTTTCTCCCTTGGATAGGATCACGTTGTATCTTAGATGGGTACCATATATAAAATCAGCAAACTGCTTAGCCAGTAAGTAATGAACTTTCAAGTGAACTGGAATCCTATCCATGATTCCTTCGATATGGTCAAATTCGTGGATGGCTATGAAATCATGATCCTCTTCCTTAAGAACGTAGCTCAGCATTGATTCTGGACAGGATGACACAATCTTGTTTTTCAGGAAAATTGCTTCTTGATTACTGAGTCTAATGCTCAGATTGTCTTTCCAATGTTCAGGAATATCAGGCAGCTTCCAGAATCTACCTAAAAGGTCTCCAGATAAGGCATCTTTATCATCCCCATCAATCTCGTCATCTTTGTTATTAGTACTACCCTGATCTTTGAGTTTTTGCTTTCTGGTTTGCAGAGTACATACAACCTTGGCATAATCATAAATCGACATCCTGTCGCAGTTGAATATGTGATAGGTGCTGATACCATTCCAGTATACATCTGAAGGTTTGCGTTTCAGTTCAGCTCCAGCAGAGGAGCCGATTATCCCTTCTTCTCCACTTTTCTTTAAAATATCTATGAGCTTTGTTTCCTGGTCATGCAGTTTGCTTATAAATTCATCTGCACTGCTAACCTTCTGATGTTCAAGTTCATAAAGCAGAAAGGGCACAATTAGAAAATACTTGGCTCGGGTCTGGATAGTCGAAGTACCCGGGAAAAAGATATTGGAGAATACATCTCGAACGACACCAACTCCAAGCTCATCCATTGCTCCAGGCTCGGTGAGTAGATGCATTACACTGATTACTTTATTGCGATGTTCTTTGGAAAAATCAATCCACCCTATTCTGATTGCTGACATTCTCCCTCCATTGGCTTATTAACAATCTCTTGCAAACGTTTCAGTAACCTGAGGAATATACCGTCCTTGGCAGTAAAGAACCATAATCCTTCCTGAAATCGTTCCTGCCGATTGTAATATGTAAACATCGCCTTCAGTAATTCAATATCTGCTAACTCGATTTCTTCAGTAATCTGCTCACTATTTGGCATGTCGATAAAGCTCAGATAATCTACTCTCATCAAATCTGATTCACTTATGCATCGCATAAAAGATTTAAGCTTATTGTTATACGTCCAGTATGCCATTGTATTTGGATTAAATACTTCTTTTCCATACTCGTTACTCTCAAGCTCAAAGTAACTTATGTATTCAAGTATTTGATCATATTTTCCCATTTTTCAATCTCCATAAACCAGGAGCTTCTCTCCATAATGCTTAGTTGGATTCGTATTCTATGAACTGATTTTTACTACTTTAGCCGATTACTCAAAAGGTAATCTCAGCACTGAGTATATATTTGCAAAGAGGGGCTAAATGTCAATTGCTTTATCAAATCTGGCGGCGGTAGATTGCATGCGAGGCAATTTTAAGATGTTTGCAGATGAGATGAGACGAGAAATCTTGTAAGAATCAAATCCTTTGCATATAAGAAATCGTTCATCCGAGACTATGACACTGATTGGTTAATACCTGTTCCATTGCATTTGCAGTAATCCTGTCACAATTTGCAATTTTCGGTGATCTAAATTGCAGAATTCCTGTCAGAAACTACTCAAAAGGGTCTTGTTAAGGATGTCCTACGATGCATAAGGATGCGACAGTTTGCAGATTTCGCTGCACAATTTGCAGTTTTCGTTGTCACGTTGCAATCACCTCTTCCCCCCCCCTCTTTGCAATGAGTATGATATTTAATCATCCTTTAGTCATTCTTTAATCATTCCTTAATCGAATTAAGGAATCACTAAAGTATTTTTAAAGGGTGATTAAATTTCATAGGCATAGCGATTAGTTTGGCTTATATTATATGTCAGGTAGGTAAGAAAAATAAACAAAAGATAGATGTATTAGCGGTTAGCTGCATGCTAACATGATAATATAACAAGCATATAGGAGGATAGAAATGAGAGCTAAATTCACTTATGGCATCGGCTCGTATTCCGGGAAGCTGGATGGCGTGGTGTTCTGCAATTATCGGCGGGAAGGGCTGGTTTTGGTGCGCAAATACCGTTACCCCACCCTCACGGAGCAGAATCACAAGATAGGCAACACAACCACCAATCTGCACGCAATAACGCCATCCGAAGGCTACAAAAACGATATACGCACCTATCTGGGACGCTATAACACGCTGCGGGATAACGAAGGCAAATATGTGCGCTCCTGGGTGAATATGTACCTAAAACTGATGCGGGAAATGGCACGGCGGGATTATACAATAGATTTGC
Source organism: Candidatus Cloacimonetes bacterium HGW-Cloacimonetes-3 (assembly GCA_002840645.1). GTDB lineage: Bacteria > Cloacimonadota > Cloacimonadia > Cloacimonadales > Cloacimonadaceae > Cloacimonas. The sequence continues at coordinate 188,285 of PHBO01000001.1, read as the reverse complement.
TAACCCTTACCCGTGAGGAGATTTACACCCGTGACCTGCCTTGCATAAGCATTTCCCGTGCCGTGGAAGCAGGTTTACTGCCTGTGGTTTACGATTATGAGCATCTGGATAGGGAGATATAGCATACCCTGAATATGGGCACGCAGCTTGTCATTCCCGCGGAGACTATTTGACATTCCCTCAGAAGCTTCATGTCATTCCCGCGGAGGCGGGAATCCAGACTGTTATTAATTACTATTTCAATATTGCATAAAGCCTTGCGGAATAGCATGGTACTTGTTTCATCCCCCTGGGATTCTAATGGGCTGGATTCCCGCCTCCGCGGGAATGACACCGGGTATTGCCAGCCATATGCATGGTTGCATCATAGACAATAAATGCAATAGGATAAGCCTCCAAGTGCAGTAGGATAAGCATCTAAGTGCAATAGGATAAGCATCTAAGTGCAATAGGATAAGCCTCTAAGTGCAGTAGGATAAGCCTCTAAGTGCAGTAGGATAAGCCCGGCAGGGCGGAATACCATAGCGATGGGTTCGCAGCATGGCACCAAGCCATGCGGAGACCCTCGTTAACGGATAGAAACACCTAAGCCCCATGGGGCGACACTACCCCTCTTGCAGAGTTGGATTTGAGCGCTAATCATAATGATACACATTTGCATGTAAGTACAATTGCATCCCTCATCCCCTATTGTGACGCCCTAAAGGGCTGAATCTGTGGGGGCATGTAATGAGGATCTGCGAGCCTGCAGCTCTCCGAACCCGTCGCTATGGTATTTCGCCCTGGCGGGCTATGCATTGGAATAACGATTAGTGATGGGCAAAACGCAATTTCGTTTGACAGAGAGATTGCGCACAAATTTTACAATCTACAAATATGACAAACGGCAGAGGCGCTTTGCATAACCAGCATAAATCTGATACTTTATAGCGTAACTGACCCTGAAAAGTAGTCCTCGCTTATAGTTGATCCCAAATCCTGAGACACGGGTTGTAACTTTCAGCTAAAACCTGTAGTTCCGCTGTACAGGCTGTCAAAATACCATTGGGCTAATGCTAAAAATAGTGTATTATCTATGTATAGCCGTATTTTAGGTTTCAGAGGGTGATTTTCACTGCCGGCTGTACATCCGGATAGTAGCTTGGAAGCTTGAAATTGAGGAGATTAAGAACTATGAGAAAGATGATATTAATTCTAACCATATTAGCTTTTTGCAGCATAATATGGGCTCAGCAAACGCTGATGTATGAAGTATGTAACTCTGCTACAGCAAACTGGACTTTTACTAATGCAGGCGGGAGCATGGCACTGCAACAGAATACCTATTGGTTGCTGGATAATTCCGGTGACATAATCATAAGCGAAGCATACAATGTAAACAATTTTACTTCGCTAACCCTTACCTTCAAAGTTGGCACGCTTACTTCCAGCGGAGGAACACCTCATCCGAGCAAGGTAGAATATTCTACAGATAATGGAGCTTCCTGGAATGCTTCCACCTTTACCTCAGCAACTCCTACCGGAGTAGCAATGAGTTCAGCAGGAACATGGAATCTGGGGACACTAAGCACTTCCCAATTGAAATTCAAATGGACTTTCCCCTATACGGGAGCACAGGCAGTAAGAATCGATGAAATCCAGCTACAGGGTAGTCCTGTTTCGCCTCTTCTGTTGGAGGAGAATTTCAATTATACGAATGGAACAACTTTGGTATCAAATTTCTGGAGTGGATACAACACCGGGAACACCCCTACCGTAGCTACAACGGCATTAACTTATCCAAATTATCCCTGTGTGTCGGGGTATGCAGGACAAACCCTGGGTGAGACAGGTCAGGATGTAAGCCGTACCTTTACAGCCCAGACCTCAGGTACGGTGTATAGTTCTTTTTTGATTAATGTAAGCTCTGCTTCCACTACTGCAGATTATGTTTTCAATCTGGCACCTAATCCAGCGGGTATATCAGATTTCAAGGGCAGAGTGTTTGTGCAGAAAAATGCCAGCAACGTAATCCGCTTTGGGCTTACCAAGTCTTCAGATGCAAGCAGCGCTGTTTGGACTGGTTATAGCTATAATCATGGAACTACTTATCTGATAGTGCTTAAGTATAAAATCAATGCGGGTGCTGCCAATGACAATGTGTATATGTGGGTAAACCCTGTGATCACCGGTAGCGAACCGGCTGCCCAACTGACAGCCTCAGATGTAAGCGGAGCTGATATAAGTGCCATCGGTAGCGTGCAAATACGTCAGGGAACTACAACACCAATAGCATACTTCGATGGCATCCGTGTCTCTACAGATTGGTTTTTCACTGATATTACTCTCCCGATTGAGCTATCTTCTTTCACTGCTAATGCCACTCCTCATGATTATGTAAGATTGAATTGGGTGACGCAATCTGAGACAAATGTTTTAGGGTTCTATATCTACCGAAGCCGGACAGCACTGTTAACACAGGCAGGCTTGGTAAGTCCCCTGATACAAGCTGGCAACACTTCGGGCGCAGCAGAGTACTCTTTTGAAGACAGAGATATAACAGAAAACGGAGACTACTATTACTGGTTACAATCTGTTGATTATAGTGGTAATAACGATTATTACGGACCGAGCCTGGTCACTATAGACCAAGGTAATATTCCACCTCCTGTAATTCCAATTATAACCGGATTGCATATGCCGTATCCTAACCCCTTTAATCCGGATTTAAATATTGCTTATACTGTTAAGAACCAAACAATGGTAGAAATCGGTATTTTCAATGTCCTTGGGCAACATGTTCGTACGGTATTTTCCGGGGTTAAGGCTGCAGGCAACTACACCCTGAATTGGGACGGAAAAGATAAGAACGGTAACTTAGCCGGTTCAGGTGTGTTTATTGTTCGTATGAAGGCTGAAAAAGCAGTGTATCAGCAAAAAGTGATTCTCTTAAAATAATATCCTGCCTCAGGTGAGGTTACGCATATAACGACAGATAGAGATATCTGTCGTTTTGCTTATAAATAGAGCTATTCAGTACGAGATGATTGTTGGGATGAAGCTGAAAACTGCTATTTCGCTTGACAAAGTGATAGGGCACAAACTTTGTAATTCGCAAATATGAATCACGGCGATGCGCCTTGCAAAGCCGATATAAAGGAGTTTTATACCATGGTGAATGACAATCGCATCACCACCCATCCCATCTTAAGTGTACCCGAAATGGACGAAATCAGCTTTTACTGGAACGGGACAAAACTATATGCCCGCAGGGGAGAAATGATCTCCTCCGCCCTTATCGCCAACGGCATCTCTATCTTTGGGCATCACCACAAAGACGGAGGAGCACAGGGTATCTTTTGCGCCAACGGTCAATGTGCAAAGTGCAGCGTGATCGCCAATGGCGTATCGGTAAAATCCTGTATGGTAGCCGTTACAGAGAATATGATTGTGCATAGTGTGGAAGGCTTGGCAACCTTGCCGGCAGACGATGCACCCCAGAGCTTTGAGCCTATTGAACACCTCAGCACGGAAGTGCTTATCATTGGGGGTGGGCCTGCAGGCTTATCCGCAGCTATAGAATTGGGAAAGAAAAACATACCTGCATTGCTGATAGATGATAAAAACGCCCTGGGCGGAAAGCTGGTTTTGCAAACTCACAAGTTCTTCGGTTCAGAAGAAGACAGCCGCGCCGGTACGCGTGGACATGATATTGGCAAGCTGCTTGCAGAAGAGGTTAGCGGCTTTAGCAGTATAGAAGTTTGGCTGAACAGCACAGCCGTGTTTGTGTTTAGCGACCGGAAAGTAGGCATCCTGAAAGATGGTGTGTACAAGATTGTAAGCCCGAAACGTATTTTGAATGCTGCCGGAGCAAGGGAAAAGTTCCTGCGCTTTCCCGGTAATAATCTTGCCCGTATCTATGGTGCAGGAGCGTTTCAGACATTAGTAAACAGAGACTTAGTGCGCCCCACAAAGCGTTTGTTCATCATCGGTGGCGGCAATGTGGGCTTGATTGCCGGTTACCACGCTTTGCAGGCGGGGATAGAAGTTGTGGGTCTTGTGGAAGCCATGCCTGTATGTGGCGGCTACAAAGTCCATGCCGATAAGCTGATGCGCTTAGGTGTGCCGATCTATACTTCACACTCCATTCTTTGCGCAAATGGTGAGGAAGCGGTGGAAAGCATCACCATCACTGCTATAGACGATAAGTTCAAGGCAATAACCGGCACGGAAAAGACATTTACATGCGATACAATCCTAATCGCCGTGGGCTTGGATCCCTTAAGCGAATTCACCATCGAAGCCGAGGCAGCAGGGATACCGATAGATTCAGCCGGAGACGCACTGGAAATAGCCGAAGCCAGCTCTGCCATGTTCAATGGCAAGATTGCCGGACTCAAAATAGCCTCTGCCCTTGCGGGTGAAACAGGCAATCCAGTTCCGGACGAGTGGTATGCCAAGGCGGAAGCACTGAAAGCGCATCCCGGTATTGTTAAAGGGTATCAGAACAATACAGCCGAAGAGGGAGTATTCCCCATAATCCACTGCCTGCAGGAGATACCATGTAACCCATGCACCACGGTATGCCCTACCAATTCTATAAACACCGAAGACGGCAGCCTGATGGCAGTTCCGGTTTATAATGGAAGCTGTATCGGCTGCGGTAAGTGCTTGCTTATCTGCCCCGGGCTTGCCATCACTCTGGTGGACTATCGCAAGGACAGTGAGCTACCTACCGTAAGTTTGGTGTATGAAGTAAGCAATCATGAAATCAAAGTTGGCGATGAACTTCCGCTTGTTGATATCGATGCTGCAGAGCTTGGAACATTTGCTGTTACAGCCGTGCAGAATTATGCCAAACAGCATAGCCAGATTGTCCGCTTTGCCGTGCCTAAGGGTATTGCTAAGCAGGTAGCGGGCTTCGTGATTCAGTCAGCAGAAGTAAGCGCATCCGTAAACAATGCCATAATCCCCGAAAGGCTTGCTGATGATGCTATGATCTGCCTTTGTGAACGCGTTAGCGTGGGTCAGGTGCGGTCTCTTATTCGCAGCGGGATTAGCGATCTTAACCAGATTAAAGCCATCACACGTGCCGGAATGGGGCCTTGTGGTGCCAAGACCTGCGAAGTGATGATAAAAGGCTTGCTGAGAGAGGAAGGCATTCCGGTTACCGATGTTGTGCCCAATACCAAGCGTCCGCTGTTTATCGAAATCCCCTTATCCAAGTTTCCTGATGGGAGTGTAAAATGAGCAAGACATACGATGTAATAGTAATCGGAGCAGGCTCCATCGGCTTACCTGCCGCCTACTATCTGGCAAAGAGCGGTAAATCTGTCTTGGTGATAGACCCTACTCACGGACCCGGACAAGAGAATAATAAAAAAGCAATCGGTGGAGTTCGTGCCACCCATTCTGACTTTGGCAAGATTAGCGTTTGCCTGCGCTCCATAGAGATCATGCGTACCTGGCAACAGGAAATGGGCGACGACATCGGCTGGATGAGCAACGGCTACAGTTATCCCGCCTACAGAGAGCAGGATGCAAAGGCATTACAAGACCTGATGAAGGTTCAGCTAAGCTTTGGTTTGAATATAAAGTGGCTAAGCCCGCAGGAATATAACGAGATTGTCCCCGGCATCAGGATGGAGGGCTTAATAGGCTCTACTTTCTCCCCGGAAGACGGCTCTTGCTCTCCTTTGATGATGGCTTCTTCTTACTACTTCCATGCCCTGAAAGCTGGAGTAGAATTCAGCTTTAACGAGACGGTGACCGGCTTTGAGATAGCCAATGCCAAAGTAACCAGCGTGAGGACAAACAAAGGCAGCTATGCCTGTGCCCAGGTTGTGAACGCTTCCGGTAATAACGCCCGAGAAATTGGGCAGTATGCAGGGCTTGATCTGCCCGTATTCCCCGATAACCACGAAGCAGGGATAACAGAGCCGGTAACCCGCTTCTTTGAACCTATGGTGATAGATATGCGCAAAGCCCCGGGTAGTGCAAACTTCTATTTTTACCAGAATCATGAAGGTCAGGTGGTGTTTTGCATCACTCCCGAACCTGCTATTCTGGGTATTGATAACCGCAGCACTTCAGAATTCCTGCCTATGTGCAGCAAACGCATGCTGGAGATATATCCGCGTCTGCGAAACCTGAAAGTACGCCGCACCTGGAGGGGACAGTATCCCATGACTCCGGACGGATTCCCCATTGTGGGTATCTCAAAAGAAGTGCCGAACTTGCTTAATGCAGTGGGAATGTGCGGTCAGGGCTTTATGCTTGGCCCCGGCATGGGAGAACTAATCACCCGTATGTGTAATGATGCGGTTACTGCAGATGATATACGGGAGCTAAAGAGTTTCGATCCCTACCGCGAGTTCAGCGGAGAAGAGAAGTTCAAATAGGCTTCGGTAACAAACTTCATTGTAAGCCTTCCTGAGCATTGCTTGGGGAGGCATTTTTTATATCCGCACTAACAGGGTGAGAAAAGACATGCGAAAAAAGAGGAAATAAGGAAAAGAGAGAGACGTTCTCAAATCGGCACGGAATAGGTCGATTTATTAGTGGACTAATTAGACTTCGCCTTTGTTGCTTAAATTGCATTACTATTACGCATGAACTACGCATCTCATCCGTAATTCATAAGTAATGCATTAGTATTTCAGCCATGAAAGCCGTAGATGAGATTGCAGTGTCACAAAAAGGGGACAAGTATTTTGACGTTTTATAGGTGTTTGGGGCTGGAAATGAAGATTTTCCTTGTCTTTTTTTAAGACTCCCAAATATAGGCACTATAAGGAAAATTACTACTTAAGGATAGAGAAAATGGAGCTTTCGAAACGTGCCCGTGAGATTCAGGCATCCCCCATCAGAAAACTAATGCCTTATGCAGTTGCTGCCGAAGCTAAAGGCATAAAAGTGTATCATTTGAACATCGGTCAACCCGATATTCCCACCCCGCAAGAGATGATTGATGTGTATCATAGCTTCTCAGACAAGGTGTTGGCATACGGTCCTTCACAGGGGCTGGAAGTGTACCGGAAAGGCTTGGTGGAATACTATCGCCATCAGGGTATAGAACTGCAAACCAAGGATATAATAGTAACCACCGCCGGAAGCGAAGCAATTATCTTTGCGATGATGGTAGTGGGTGAAGTGGGCGACGAGATCATCGTTCCTGAACCTTTTTACACCAATTACAACGGCTTTGCCACGATGGCCGGAATACACCTGAAGCCCCTTACCACCTATGCAGAAACAGGCTTTGCCCTGCCCGAAGACAGCGTTATTGAAGCTTTGATTGGCAATAAAACCAAAGCCATTATGCTGTGCAATCCCGGTAATCCTACCGGTACGGTTTATAGCAAGGACGAGATATTCCGCATCGCCGCTCTTGCCAAGAAGCATAATCTGTATCTGATCTCCGATGAAGTTTATCGCGAGTTTGTGTATGATGGCACGGTGCATACCAGTGTGTTGGAAGTGCCGGATTTTGCTGATAATGCTATCATGGTGGATAGCGTATCCAAGCGTTACAGTGCATGCGGAGCGCGGATTGGCTGCATTGTTTCCAGGAATGTGACATTGATGGATGCGGTGTTGAAGTTCGCCCAGGCAAGGCTGTGCCCTCCTACGGTGGATCAGCTTGCCGCCAACGCATGTGTGCACCTGAAAGACGAGTTCTTCACTACTTTAACAGATAGATACAAAGCCCGACGTGACCTCGTGATGGAAGAGCTGAAGAAGATTCCCGGCATAGTATGTAAGAAACCGGAAGGTGCTTTTTACATTGTAGCCAAGCTGCCTATCGAGAATGCAGAAGACTTTATCATCTGGATGCTGAATGACTTCCAGATAAACAATGAAACCGTGATGGCTGCTCCTGCGGAAGGCTTCTATGCCACTCCCGGATTGGGACGCAACGAGCTTCGCCTGGCTTATATCCTTTGTAAAGAAGATTTGAAGAAAGCCATGCACATATTCAGAACCGGATTGGCAGAATACCAAAAGAGAACTTAACATAGTGAAAGATATCTCACTGGCTGTGCTGGAAGGCTTGATTCACAATATCAGGACACCATTAAACCTGATCCTGGGTTACGCCCAACAGATGCAGAAACAGACAGATAATCCTTATCTCGAGCGTATTTACCAAGCCGGGATAAAGATTGACGACTTGATGCAGGGAACCTGGGAAGCTTTTGAAAAGCGCAACCCTGAAGTGGCAAAAATATGCCTGAACGATTGGCTGAATAGCGAACTTAAACTGCTGAACAACCATTTGCAGATAAAACACCGTTTGCAATTCGAGACTTCTATAGCAGAGACAGATGTGTGGTGTGAGACTTCTTCTTTACAGCTAAGCCAGTGGTTCGAAGCATTTCTGCAGTGCATTGCCGATAGCCCCAACGATAGTCCTGTACATTTGCATATCAGCCTGTTTGAAGATGCCACTATGCAAATGAATGTTAATAGCGCACATATCAGCATTTTGGCTGTCGAAAGGCTGTTAGCATGCGATAACGAAGCCGAGAAACCCTTCCTAAGTACAGAAATCCGGAAAGTGGATACCGGAATACAAATACAGGTTAAGTTTCAATGAGCGACGCAGTAAAACACAAAGTATTAGTAGTGGATGATAGCCTGGAGACACTGGAGCTTTTCCAGCTGCAACTTGGAGCTCCGTATAATATAGATACAGCTTTAAGCCTGGTTGAGGCACGTTCATTGCTGGAGCAAAACAGGTATCATATAGCCATAATAGACTTAGTATTACCCGGCGAAAATGGCTTGGATTTGATCCAGGAAATTGCCCAGAATTACCCTTTTACAGCTGTTATAGCCATCAGCGGTCAGGCATCTATAGAAACGGCTGTATCCGCTATGAAACTGGGAGCAAACGAATATCTGGTGAAGCCATTCCGTAACCTTGATCTGATAAACATCCAGGTGGAAAAAATCCTGCAAACCCAATGGCTGATAGCTGAGAACCAAAGGCTGAACGCCATGATCCAGAAAGATATTGAGACAGATTTGATTATCGGCAATTCGCTGGCAATACAATCCCTGCTGCAAAAAGTGAAGAAAATTGCCAAGCTGGATACCCTTGCTTTGATTACCGGGGAAACCGGGGTTGGTAAAAGCGTTTTTGCAGAATTGATCCATTGTAACAGCCTGCGTAAAAATCAGAAGTTCGTAGCGGTAAACTGTGGAAGTTTAACCGAAACTCTGTTGGAAAGCTTGCTGTTTGGTCACAAGCGTGGCTCTTTCACAGACGCATTCAGAGATAAAGTTGGTTATTTTCAGGAAGCCAACGGGGGAACACTATTCCTGGACGAAATAACAGAAACCTCACTGGCTTTTCAGGTTAAACTGCTGAAAGTGCTGGAAGCAGGCGTGTTCCGTCAGGTTGGCAGCGATCATGATATGCATACCGATGTTCGCCTTATCGCCGCTACCAATAAGGATATCAAAGAGAGCGTGGATAATGGCACATTCCGTGAAGATCTTTATTACCGTCTGAACGTTATCAAACTTCATATCCCGCCGCTAAGAGAGCGCAAAGACGATATAAAAGTTCTTGCCAGTGCGTTTACCTCAGAGTTCTGCGCCAAGTATAAGAAGAGCGAGCTGAAGCTGTCTCCCGGTGTGCTATCCATGTTATTGAACTATGAATGGAAGGGAAACATACGAGAGCTGCGAAATGCCATCGAACATGCAGTGATACTGGCAGAACACAAGGTTATCCAACCCGAAGACCTGCCGGAAAACATCTTTGGTACTGCCGAGATAAGCCCTTTCGCAAACTTGCAGGAAGGAACCGGCGATTGGCACAACGCAAAGCAGGATTTCTCCAGACGCTATTTCCAGCAGTTGCTGTCCCAATGCGAAGGAAACTTTAGCCTGGCATCCAAAGTATCAGGAATTACACGAGACAATCTATATAAAAAATGTGAACAGCTCGGTATTGATTATAGCCATTACCGCAAGCAAAAAACCAATAATAATGAAGATAAAGTGGGTTAACAATGAAAACTAAATGGAAAGTGTCGCCATACCTATACATTATGCCGGCGTTTGCCCTTCTGTTTGCCTTTCGCCTCATCCCCATTGTGATGTCCTTTGTGATCAGCTTCTTTGAATGGTCTATCAAAGGAACAGGGAAATTCATCGGCTTAATGAACTATACTAACATGCTGAAAGATGATGTGTTCTGGCAGTCTATGACCAACACCTTCTGGTTAGTGATTATTGTTGTTCCCGCAAGTATAGTATTCTCGCTGCTATTTGCCGTGATGCTGAATCAGATAAAAGCCTTAAAAGGTTTGTTCAGGACAGTGTACTTTATGCCTTTTGTTACTTCGCTTGTGGCTGTTTCAATTGTGTGGAAAATTATGTTTAACGAGCAGACCGGATTGATGAATACTATGATCGGTTGGGTTGGTATTGAACCACAGAAATGGCTGTCCGAAGCAAGGGGTATCTTTGAGATATTCTTCACGGGGATGGGAATATCTTTGCCGAAATGGTTAGGCGGTCCTTCCCAAGCCCTGTTTGCCATTATTATAATGACGGTGTGGAAGGGATTGGGCTATAACACTATTATCTATCTTGCAGGTTTGCAGAATATCTCCAAGGTTTATTATGAGGCTGCGGAGATTGATGGAGCCAGTAAAATGAGACAGTTCTGGCGGATTACTCTGCCATTGGTCTCACCCACTACCTTTTATGTGCTGATTATGACTACGATAGTTAGTTTCCAGGCTTTCGCTCAGATATACCTGATGACAGACAAAGGCGGACCCCTTAATACGACGAAACTGATTGTGTACTATATTTACGAGAAAGGCTTTGATACCCTGGATATGGGCTATGCCAGTGCTGTGGCATTAGCACTGTTTGTTTTAATTCTTGCTCTCACTGTTTTCCAGAAACGTCTGGAAAAACATGTGAACTATTAGGAGGTGGAAGATGAACGAGAAAATACGCATGTCCATCATCTACACCGTACTTAGTGTGTTTGGATTAATGATGATCGTCCCTTTTATCTGGATGATCTCCACCGCTTTGATGACCCAGTCTGAATTCAACAAGCATGAATCCACTTTCATCCCCAAAGAAGAATACCATGTGTGGGATAGTGGCGCAGGCAAAGCAAAGAAAGTCCTGCTTGTAATGGAAAAAGGCAGTACCAGCATTATCCATTTGTTAGATAGTGATGGCAAAATAGTAAAAGAATATCAGGAAGCACCCAGTAGCCAGATTAAGCTAATCAAGAAAGTCCCCAGCTTTCATTGGAAGAATTTCACGAAAGCATTTAAAAAAGTGCCATTTGGCTTGTACTTTGCTAATACCTTGTATGTTAGTTTCCTATCCTTGATAGGGGTGTTGATAACCTCTATGCTGGCGGCTTATGCCTTTGCCAGAATGGAATTCACAGGCAGGGATTTCTTCTTTTATCTATTCCTAAGCATGATGATGGTTCCCGAGCCGATTTACTTAATCTCTTCCTATGTGCTGTTAGATAAGATACACTGGCTGGATACTTACCAAGCACTTATTGTCCCATGGTGTGTGAATATCTTCACTATCTTCCTCTTCCGTCAGCACTTCAAGTCTTTACCGCAAGAGCTGTTTGATGCGGCAGCAATAGATGGATGCAGCACCTTTGGCATGTTATGGCGCATAATGATTCCCTTATCCAAACCCATCATAGCTACGGCTTCCATATTTTCTCTGATCGGTAGCTGGAATAGCTTCATGTGGCCTTTGGTAATGACAAACAGACCTGAATTGCGGGTATTACAGGTGGGATTAAGCTATTTCAATCAGGAGGCGTCCACACAAACTACGCTGCTGATGGCTGCTTCCACATTTAGTATAATACCCATACTGATCCTTTTCTTCATGGCACAAAAACAAATCATCGCCAGCTATGCCAAAGCCGGCTTGAAAGACTAAGGAGCTATAAACGTGAACGAAATCAATATACGCCAAAAAAGAGCTCAACAGGGGAAAAACAAACCCGGAAAAACTACTCACCCTGAATATGAGAAACCTGAAGCATATGTAAAGTTAGACGATACCTTGCTGAAACCACAGACGATAGTACCTATAGACAAGAACCGTTTGATAGCATTGGGCTTGTTTGTCTTCACTCTTATTGTTTACATGCTTACCCAGGCACGGACTATGTCCTTCTGGGACAGCGGAGAATATGCCACCTGTATAAGTATTCTTGGTGTTCCTCATCCTCCCGGCAATCCTTTCTATATCCTTTTTGGCAAGGCTATAGTTTCGCTTCTTGGCGGTATGTTTTCACACGCTGTGATTGCCTCCTTTATCTCGGGCTTAACCAGTGCTTTTGCGGTAATGTTCACCTATCTGCTAACGGTTCAGTTCGCCAGCATGTTCAAGATAAAAGCATGGGAAGCCATCTTTGCCGGAGTAATAGCAGCTCTATACACGGCGTTTTCCTTTACCTTCTGGATGAATGCTGTGGAAGCGGAAGTGTACTCCGGATTGGTCTTCTTTATCAATCTCATCCTTTGGTTAACCATGGTTTGGGTGCAGAAATCGAAAGACTTTTCTCATCAAAACATCTTGCTTCTGATCGTATATCTTTTCTTTGTCGGATTCTGCGTTCACCAGACAGCCCTACAGGTAGCTCCGGCAGTGCTGTTTATTGTGGTTTATCCCCTGTTTCAAAAGGGTATGAAAGGAGGCAACTTTTGGCTGAAGGTTATCGGCTATACTCTGGCTCTGTTTGCCGGTTACTTCATATTTGGCTCTATTGGCAAGGGACTTGCCATTGATGATTTTGATAAGTGGGGCTTTGCCATTGTCGCATTACTCATAATGTATGCAGAGCTAAAAGATGTGATAGACCGCAGAGTATGGATAATAGGCTTCGGCTTGGTACTGGTGGGGCTTTCTTCCCATATTTATCTGATGGTTAGAGCTGCTGATCGTCCCTTCATCAATGAAGGACATCCCAGTACGCTTCAGATGTTTAAAGACTACGTTTTACGCAAGCAATATGGCAACACAAGCTTTATTCAGAGACGGGGTAACTTCTTCACGGATCAGATCGGCTTCCATTTCCTGCGTTATTTCGGTATGCAATGGTTTCCTGAGGGCATTTTTGCCAAGCTTGCCGGCTCTCCCGCCAACTACTTACGCAGCCTTGGTAATTTCCTCATCATGTTTCTTGGCGTAGCTGGTGCCATCTTCCACTTCCGCATGAACAAGCACAGTTTCCGTTACTTCCTGTCTGTGATTCTGTTAACCACGGTAGCAATGGTGTTTATCATGAACCTTTCCAATGCAGAAGTTAGGGATAGAGATTACTTCTTTGTGGTGGCATACAACATGTGGGCAATCTGGTTAGGCATAGGCAGTTTAGCGCTGGTAAACATCTGGAAAAGCAATGCGCCTAAAATACTGTTTGTCATCCTGCTAAGTGCCATTCCGCTGCACAATTTTGTGGCTCAGTACAAAATGCATGATCGCTCTCATGAGTACATTGCCTTGGATTATGGGCTGAACTTCCTGAATTCGCTGGAGGAGAATGCCATTATATTTACCAATGGTGATAATGACACCTTCCCGCTTTGGTTTGCCCAAAGTGTAGCTGATCCGAATTCCAAGGAATACGTACATCCTGCCAAGGATGTGTATCCCACAGATGAAAGCAAAGCAGCCATCCAAGCCGCCATGGAATATAAAAACAAATACCTGAAGGGTATCCGTAAAGATGTGTCCATCGCCAATCTGTCGCTGCTGAACACACCTTGGTATATCAGACAAATCAGGGATAAAGAAGGTATCCTTTTTAACATGCCTGATGACCAGATTGACGAATTAGGCTTAAGGCGGATAGAAGAAGATATTGTGGTTCCTGGACCGCCTGCGCACCCTGATATGGGGTTTAGCCTACAAATCCCGCCTACTGCCGAATGGCGTAAAAATGAGCCATTTTACCGTATAGCTGATCAAGCGGTTATTCAGATTATTAAGGACAACTTTGGCAAACGCCCCATCTACTTTGCAGTTACCTGCGAGAGTTTTATTGGCTTTGAGGATTATGCCCGCAACGAGGGGATGGTGTCCAGAGTGGTAAATATCCCCGGTGATGACCAAATGGATATTAACCGCCTGTTAAAGAATATCGATAACGTGTATCAATACCGCTCCATATCGGATAGCCGCGTGTTCAAGGATGAAAACATGACACGTTTGGTGATGAATTATGGTTCCGGTTATGTGCGCGCTGCTAACTACTTTGTTAGTATCAAACAATATGACAAGGCATTAGAATATGTTTCCCGCGGACGCAAGTATATTGATAGCGAGATAAAGCTAACCGAGTTCTACACGAACTATTATAGTGCCACAGGACAGTGGGCTAAGCTGGATAAATTTGTGGTTGAGACTATCTTCCCTCATCCCGACGGGTGGCGCATATATCTTAGTTATGTGTTATCGCACGTGGTGAAAAACTACCCCCAACAGGTTATTCCAATGTTAAAAATGGGGATGCTGCAATATCCTGCACAGGATTATTACGCCCAGCTTGGGATGCACATAGCGCTTGAGTACAACAGAGCTCCAGAGATTAAGAAGCTCTTTGCCGAGATGCGGAGTAAAATGCTATATGATCTCTCCTATTTTGAGGAACAACTAAATGCCTCACCGGAAGAATCCAAGAATACCGCTTCCGCTGAAGCTAAACAATCGGGTCTTGTTAGATAACGCACTTAATGAGCTGTATATATAGCGTCCTAATAGGCGGTAAAGCCGGCGAAGGGATAAAGAAGTCCGCTCAGGTAATTGCTTCAGCTTTGATGCAACAAGGCTGGTTTGTGTTCCAGCAGGACGATTATCAGAGCCTGATAAAGGGTGGTCACAATTTCAGCACGGTCAGCTTCTCTACTGAACCCATTCACAACGCTTATGTTAATGCTGATTTACTGATTTCCTTTGATCAGCGAAGCGTGGAAACACACTGGCTGGATACGCTTAAAACACCACAACAATCCCTTCATTGCTACAATTCTGATATCTCTGCGGAGTTTCCCGATGCAGGCACTGCACGCTTACTTGGATTCCCTTTTTTAACAGTTGCTAAACAGCTTGAATGCAAGCCCTCCAACATTTCTGTGGCAGCGATCGCATTGTTTTTTGTCTGGATGGGTTGGGATGAAACGCTTCTGGAGCAAACTGTACGAAAAGCCTTTAAGCGTGATCTGGATGAGAACTCTCGTTTTGCTAAGGCAATATGGGAGCATGGGAAGGCAGCAGACATCCGTGCAGATATCTGTTTGCCTGATGCACTACATAGTATGCCTCGCCGTTTGCTATCCGGCAATCAAGCCATAGCTCTGGGGGCATGGACAGCGGGCTTGGATTTTTATTATGCTTATCCCATGACTCCTGCCTCCTCTATCCTGCACTATCTTGCCCTTAAACAAACTACACACAAGGTATATGCCATTCATGCTGAGAGCGAATTAGCTGCTGCTAATATGGCAATCGGCAGCGTATTCGCCGGTGCAAAAACTGCCATAGGTAGTAGTGGCGGTGGTTTCGCTTTGATGCAGGAAGCCTTTTCTCTTGCCGGGATGGTAGAAGCACCCTTGTTATGCATTCTCTCTTCACGCCCGGGACCCGCAACAGGCGTATCCACATACACTGCCCAGGAAGACCTGAATTTTGCCCTCGCACAGGGGCATGGAGAGTTTGGCAGAGTGGTAGCTGCCCCGGATTCCATAACTAATGCATTTTCATTGTCTGCCGAACTGCTTTGTTTGGCTTGGGAGTTCCAAAGCCCGGTTATTTTGCTTTGTGATAAGCATTTATCCGAAAGCAGCACCTGTGTTGCTAAGTTTCCGGAAGTTCCCTTTGCTGATGATTATACTGCTATCGCTCCCAAGGAAGATGTATCTGCATCGTACAGGCGTTATTCCCAACAGGAAAGCGGGGTATCACCCTTGGTTTTCCCCGGTTTGGAAAATGTAACAGATGATGTGGTAAATAAATGGAATTCCCACGAACATATCCCCTCCGGCTTACGCACTGATAAGGCTGATGCAATTATCGCCATGAAAGACAAACGTAGCCGTAAAATGGATTCTTTGTACGAGGCTACCAAACGCTATAAACGCATCGCTGTGTATGGTGATGGCGGTCCCCTTGTCTTTGCATACGGCTCTGCCGTTATGGAGTTACAGGAAGCTAAGAAGCATTGTAAAACAGACTTCCGAATTATATCACTTATCTATTTGTTGCCCTTCCCAACAGCAGAACTGTGCCAATTCAATGCTTGTGAGGCTATTGTTGTAGAACATAACACCACCGGCAGCTTTGCCAAGCTTCTTTCCTGCGAGTTAGGAGTGGTTATCAAAAAAAGCATTCTTCGCTACGATGGAAGACCCTGGGATCCCAAAGAACTGGCTTCACTACTGGAGGTAAGCTTCAATGCGTGATCTTGGCACCAACAAAGAAAACACCTGGTGCAGCGGCTGTGGCAACTTCGGCATCCTGAATGCGGTTAAAAAAGCCATGTCAAGCTTGCATGAGGCAGGATTACCCCTTGCTGATATAGCTATCACTTGTGGGATAGGCTGCCATGGTAAGATATTTGATTACTTAGCATTAAGCGGTGTTTACGGCTTACATGGTAGAGGAACTGCCACTGCTTCCGGCATCAAGCTCGCCAATCCCAATTTGCAGGTAATCAGTTTCGGTGGGGATGGCGACAGCCTTGGTGAAGGGTTGGAACACACCCTGTTCGCAGCTAAACGGAATATGGATATCACCTTAATCCTTCACAACAATGGTACTTATGGGTTAACCACCGGCCAGTTCTCCCCCCTTAGCGAGCATGGCTACAAGGGCTTATCCACTCCTGCCGGAAATATAGAAAGACCTTTCCGGGCTATTCCTTTGTTGTTGGAAGCCGGTGCAACCTTCGCCGCAAGAGGATACAGTGCCAATCCCGATCACCTTGCCGATCTGATTGTGCAAGGGGTAAACCATAAAGGTTTTTCCTTTATCGAAGTTATGCAACCATGTGTCAGCTATAACAATAACTACACAGAGTTAAACCATAAGATTAAGCTACTGGAAGCTATTCCAAGCAGCAATTCACAAGCGGTGGAGCTTGCCACAAACAGGGATTACATATATCTGGGTGTGTTCTCCAAAATGCTCCTGCCGGTGTATCATGAGGATTTATACCAAGATGCAAACCCCGTGCGAGACAGGCTTTCCAAGCTGCAACGCACACATATAATTGAGATTTAGCCCGTGAAAACTAAGAAGCCTACTAAGATAAACTTAAGGCAAACGATGCAGATACTTGCTCTGCTATGTTCGTCTGTATTTGTAAGCCTGATCATTCTTGGCTACAAGCAAGCCATACATGCCATCTGCCCCTATGCCACGGTATGCTTTGGTATCAGCCCCGCAGGATTTTTTAGCCTCAGCGTGGGAGCTTTCTGGTTCACGGCAATCGCCGGAGTGATATTTCTAATTCACAGCATGTTCCACGGACGCGTGTTCTGTGGTTATCTTTGCCCCCTTGGCACCATTCAGGAAGCTCTGTTTTCACTTCGCTCCGCCAAGTACAGCCGAAGCCACAGAGTCCCATATTTTTACGAGGTTCGTTTTGCCGGAACAAAGTATCCTGTCCTGTTAATCACCTCATTGCTGTCCATAATCGGGATAGCCTACATTTTCATCCGCTTCTGCCCCATTTATGCCATTTCTATGTTTCCCCGGCTTGCTATCCCTGGTTTAGCTGTGCTTACCCTGATAGTAGCTGCAGGGCTCTACATCGAGCGGTTTTGGTGCCGGTATCTGTGTCCTTATGCCGCTTTGCTAAATCTCTTTCAGATGCTTGGTTCTTTCGTTGGGATTAAGCGCAGGAAGATTTCACGCAATCTGGAGCGTTGTATAGATTGCGGGATATGCGAGATCAGTTGCCCGATGAATTTGCAGATTACAGAGCAAGAATTCGTGCAATCTAACGATTGTATTCATTGCAACTTATGCGCCGCCAAGTGCCCCAAACCCGGTACTATTTGCTGCCAAAAGGAAACGGATATATGAAGCTTTTCATGAAAATACTGCTTAGTGCATGCCTCTTAGTGTTTCTCGGCTTTCAGCTTTGGCGGGGATTCCAGGCTAAACAAAGCCCGGTTACAGAAGTTTGCCCGGTTGACGCTATCTCTATGGTGAATGGAAAAGCCGTGATAGATGCCGGCATGTGCATCGGTTGCAGACGTTGTGTGGATGGAATTGTGGTGCCAAAAGCCGCAGAAATAAGCTCTGTTCCAGCCCCCGCCCTGCCGATAGTTACCGAGCCAACTGAGGAAGATAGCAACATTCCACAGCCAAACGCCACTCCCGAAAAGCAAAAACCTGTAACCAAGCCCAAAACGGAAGTTGCTAAGCATAAAGCACATCACGTTGACCCACAAAAGTGCATAGGTTGCGGCTTATGTGTAAGCAGCTGCCCCACAAATGCCATTACGATGATAAACGGCAAAGCTGTGATAGACGAAGCCAAATGCATAAACTGCGGAATCTGCATAGCCGGCGACCAGGCAGATTATGCCGGCTGTCCGGTGACCGCAATCTCTGCTCCGTAATAGCTTCCTTGCTTCAATTACTTAAGCATTACGCATGAATTACGGATGCGATGCGTAGTTCATGCGTAATGCATCTGCAATTGGTGCATGTAATCTATGGCAGCATAGCACAACAATGCCAAAAAGTGCTTTATTTCCATAAGTACAAGTTGTGCATTGTTATACAGCATTCCGCCGCATCGCATAGCTTCAAACTATCCAAACAAAATCACACCAAGATAAAACATAATCACTAACTTGGAAAGCTTCTTGCTTTTACAAGTATATGGAGGAATGTGTCATTCTTCCGGGACTAAATTTTGAATATAAGGAGATAGATATGAAGAAGATAGCACTATTACTGGGCTTGGCAATTGTTTGCTTAAGCCTATCAGCAGGATTAATGTGGCAAGATGCAGTTGCCATCCGGCAGGGTGTAAATATCGAGTGGTTTCGCACCGGTATAGATACCCATGACGGTGGTGCAATATACGTTTGGTCTGATACCAAGCTTGGCGAAAGAGACCTGTGGGCTCAGAAAGTAGATGCCTCAGGCAACCTTGTTTGGGGTGAACCCTTGCTGATAGATGGCAAGCCAGACCGCCAGGAAGACCCCGTGATAACACGTACCAGTGACAATAATTATATCATAGCCTGGATCGATTTTACCGCTGATCTGGATGGAGATGTGTACGCCCAAAAGATTAATGCCCAGGGACAGCTTTTGTGGCAGCAAGGTGGCGTACCTGTCTGCACTCGCCCCGGCATGCAGATTGCCTTAAATATGGAAGCTGATTTAGATGGCGGAGCCTTTATCGTATGGGTGGATTCCCGCAATCCCAGTAAAGACATCTATGGGCAGAGAATCTCCTCAACCGGAGCACTTCTGTGGAATTCTAACAGCGTTGCCATAGCCAGCGGGGTGGGTGATGAAGTTCAGAATACCATGCTGCCTGATGGTCAGGGCGGTATGATGATCGCCTATATGCACAGCTATAACGGTCCTGAAGATCTTTATGCCAAGCGCTTTCTTGCCGATGGAACCATGGCATGGGCTGCTCCGCTACCTCTCTGCACAGTAGAGGGCAACCAATCAGGTGTCCGCATGGCAGCTCTTGATGGTGGAGAATTTGTTTTTACCTGGCAGGATCAAAGATTTGCCAATCCCGATATCTACGCACAAAAGCTGAATCTCGCCGGCGAAATCCTCTGGCCTAATCCCACTATAGTATATGGTGATCAGGGTTTACCGCTTTCTGTTAGCCAGCTTAATCCACGCATTGTGAAAACCTCAGATAATGGAGTGATCATTATTTGGGAAGATCACCGTTTGGATTCTCAGAATCCCGATCTCTTCGCTCAGAAACTATCAACAGCAGGCGCAAAAATGTGGAATCCAAATGGCATAGCCCTTTGTACTGCTGAATTTGCCCAAATAGGACCCCGCATGTACCCCGATACTTCCGGCGGTTGCTATGTTGTGTGGGATGACCTTCGCAATGGCAACAACCCCAATGACGATATCTATGCCCAGCATCTTTCGGGTACCGGAGCTGCGCTGTGGGAACCAAATGGAAAAGCTATTTGCAATGCTCCGAATCAGCAAACAGGCAGCCTGGTAAAAGTTAGCGGCGGGAATATCTACATCAATTGGATGGATATTCGCAATGGCAGCGTAGGCATATATTATCAGGTGCTAAATACCTCCGGCGAAGCTCAGTTGGAAAGCAATGGCAAATTAGTTTTCTGGGGTTTAAGCGGAGATACGCCTAAGGAACAATATCAAATCTTAACCCGCAGTAACGATATCGCTATTATCTGGCAGGATACCCGCTTTGCAAACGACGGCTATCGCATTTATGCCCAGTTTCTAAACCCTGACGGGAGTGTGGATCTGGAAGTAAACGGACGCCCCTTAACCGGCTCTGTGGGTGGAAAACAGATTAGCCCCCATGCCGTGGTTACCCCGGATGATTACATTGGTGTAGTGTGGGAAGATGCACGCGGAGATAATCCCAAGATATATGCACAGTTGATAGACCCCAGCGGAAACATGCTTTGGGGCGTGAATGGCATGGAAGTTACAGAGCTTTCCCCCCTCCGACAGGGTGAGGCTAAGATATCTTATTATGATGGTTCTTTTTACCTTGGCTGGTCTAATTCCGTGTTAGTAGGCTCTGTTTATTACTACCACATCTATGGACAAAGGATTCAGAACGGGCAAAAAATGTGGGGACCTAACGGACAGGTGATATCTGTATTGCCTGCTAACGAACAAAACAATGAATGTACCATGTATAGCCTGATAGAGAATTACTATGTGTGGCACAGAGTTGCCCCTATGGGAGCAAGCTACACTATTTGGGCTAAGAGAGTGGATGCCGCCGGAGCCGCCATGACAGGCTGGCCAAATGAAGGCTTAAAAGCTTCCACACATGATAACTGGGATACGGGGCAATACCACCCGATAGCACACAAAACCCCCCAAGGTATCTTTGTGATGTGGAAAGACAGCAGGGATGACTTTGTGAAGAACTACTGGGGACAACATATTTCTGCCGAAGGAACCAGACTTTGGAACCCCTTGGGCGTGAATCTTGCCGATAACAGCAGAGAGCAGGAACAACCGGCTGTAACCGCATCCAGCAGCGGCATTTCTTTCACCTGGTGTGAGAGTATCGAGGGTGTGCACGATATCATGGCGCAGAAATACTCTTTCTCCGGTGATGCGCTGTGGAGTCCTACCGGCTACTTTGTTGTGCAGAAGGATTCTGTGCAGTCACACTCTACCATAACAAGCTTTGCCTCCGGCAATTCTGTAATTGCCTGGGAAGATTTCTATGGTGACGAAAGTGATTTGTTCTACAAATACGCTTCCAGCGATGGTGTGTTCAGTGGTGATATCTATGGCAACATCCTTTGCGATGCCAAGAAACCTCAATATCAGCCCATATCCGCTACTTTGAATGACCAGGCTTACATGTTGTGGGCAGATGGACGTTCCAGCGGCAAAACCGAGATTCTGGGGCTCTATGCGCAAAAGATGAGCAGTTCCGTGTCGATAAGCGATAATAATACCCCGTCAATTAGCGGGATAGAACTGAAGCAAAATCACCCCAATCCCTTCAACCCCAGCACGACGATCAGCTTTACTCTGAAACACGCTACCCCTGCCCTTGAACTAAATATCTACAATCTTAAAGGACAGATGGTGAAGAAGCTCTATGCGGGAACCATGATCCAAGGCTCTCACAGCATGGTTTGGGATGGCAGAGACGAAGCCGGAACCAACGTTTCCAGCGGAGTATATTTCTACCGCCTAAGCAATGGCAAGGAAATACAGCAACGCAAAATGGTGCTGATGAAATAATAGCACAACTGCCGAAATATACGTAAGAAACCACGGAGGGTATTGTGCCCTCCGTGGCTTTTTTTACGCAATATGTTTGTTATTGTGGGGGCTGCCAGATCGATATGCCCTTCGTCCAGCTCCGAGAACAGATACATCATCTTCACGAAGATAGCAATGGAAGTAGGCGGTATCCTGCCGCTGGGGATATTAGCGCTGTTACGCTACGCATGTTTAAGGTCAGCAGCGATAATAACAGCTACTCCTGCGTGAAAATGAGTATAACAAGAATACGGGACAGCTATCCCAAAGATAGCCTGGATAGCCGGATTCTGCATAAACATCTCCAATACCGGAATGGGAAATTCATCTGGTGTAGAGATGAACGGGCAAGTAGGGCTGGAGGGAAATAAGAGAGAATAGATTATAGCGAGTAAGGCGGGCTTAAAACACGCCTTTTTCATTGGTTTTATCATTCATCGTTTTCCAGTGTACACGGCAGAAGAAAAGGGAGATTACAAGAGACATTACATATATCTATATATATGATATATAATACTATACTGCTATGCTACTACTTCTTGTCTCCTTCTCTCTGTTACAGTGTAAGCCAATGATGATGAAGTGATGGGAGTTGGCATGCGTTCTTTTTGGCATCTGGCATCATACTCTTGTAGTTGTAACCTCTGTGTTTATACTTATATTTGTTGGGTCGCATTGTGTCTGGAGTCGATGTCGCATAGGTAACTTTGCAGTTATTGAGATTTATGCTGCGACATGGACTACAGCGTAAGCTTGCTACGGCTTTGCCAGTTAAAACACCTGTTAGTGTCTCTGTAGTCCTTCCGGCTATAACAGTTATTTGTCCGTAAAAAGATATCTAAGCCGAATCGACTCCAGACTTAGTGGTGTTATAAAATCATAGGAAGATCGCCAATTAAAGCCCTTGCTGGCGTATTATCATAGCGAGGGTGTGCAGCGAGCGGAACCCCTCGGAACCTGCATAGAACACAAAGGCTATCAGAACCGTGTGTCAAGGTTCTATCGGCTAAACCCCGTGTTGGTTTAATAAAGGATTTCACCTACAAAGAAAAGGCAGAAAGTTACCTTTCTGCCTTACCTAAGGAATGTGAATTAATGGGTTACTTTTTTACAGCCTCTTTCAGCTTTTTACCGGCTTTGAAAACTGGTACTTTGCGAGCTGGAATTTTAAGAGGCTTTTTAGTTTTGGGATTGATACCGTTGCGAGCTTTGCGCTGGGCAACGCTGAAAGAACCAAAACCTACCAATGAAACCTTTCCACCCTGTTTGAGGGTTTCGGTGACGCCTTCAAGAACTGCGGCGAGGGCAAGACCGGCTACTTTCTGGGAAATGCCGGCTGCACCTGCGATCTTTTTTACTAAATCATCTCTGCTCATATTACCTCCTATTAGTTTTGTGATAAGAGTGAGAGTCATATTGGGCTGATATAAATGCACTTCTAAATTTCTGTCAATAGAAAAAAGTGTTGATTTAAATCGGAATAACGATTTATTGCGGGTTCACGGCTTAGCCATTCTTTGTTAATACTTGTATATTAGTAAGTTAGGCAATGTTGAAGAATATCAAAATAATCTGCAAAAAAAATAACAAAAACTCGATGGGTAGCTTTTTAAGTTGACAAAAAACCGCTTAGCAACGCTTTAGGAATCAAAAGAATATGGAGGATTTACTCATGAAACTAAAGATTTTATGTCTCATAAGCATAGTAGCTATGCTCATACTAACTGCCTGTGGCGGAAACAAACGTGTGCCGCAGGAAGTTGTTCCCGTTCGCAACCCCCTTGCACTTGCTCACGAAGCCTCGGCAGCCGGTAATGATGCCTACGATGAAAAGCTTTATAATGAAGCCATTATCTCTTTCACAGAGGCAATAGCTCTGTTTAGTGAAGCAGCCCCTACTGCTGTACCCAGCGATTCAATATCGATAAATATCGAGAAGATGAACCTGAACATCGCCAAATCACACATCGACATGGCGAGCGATAGCATGGGATCACAGATGTATAACGAAGCTATCATTAACTATCAAAACGCTTTAACTATCTACAAAACCATCAGTCCGCAAAGAATAACCCAAGCAGAACTGAACAAGAATATCCTTGGCGTTTACAATAACCTTGCCATCTCCTTAAAAAACGCAGGGCGATACGAAGAAGCAATTCAATACTACGATGCTATTCTGGAAATGCAGCCGAATGACCCCGAAACTCTTAATGCCAAGTTCTTTGTGCTACGCGATAATATCAAAGACGATACCCGCGCCTACGCAGTTCTGATAAAATACGCAGAAGCATCACAGGATCCGGCAGCCTTTATAAACCTTGCCGAACGATATGAGGAACGCGGCAATAACGTGGAAGCGGGAAAGTACTATGCCAAAGCTCTGGCATTAAGACCTGATGCAGATATGAACCGCCGGATGGTGAATTTCTATCGTAACGCTAAGGACTGGACAAATGCCAATATATACTTGGAAAAGTTAGTAGCCACAAATCCACCCACCGGTGAACTGGCAAAATACTATAGTATGATCGGCAACAATTACGATGAGCTTGGCAACAAGAAAAAGATGGTGGAATACTATGAGAAATCCATAGGTTTAGACCGTGACCCCCAGCTTGCCAAAGTGCTTGCCGGCTATTATAACAGCACCAAAACCTATCAGAAAGTGGTAACTTATGCTACTATGACTTTAGCAGCCGATTCCCGCGATGCAGATGCATTGATGTTACGCGGCTTGGCTTATTACCAGCTTAAAAACTACAGCTCTGCCAAGGTAGATTTGGAACGCATCCAAAACGACCCCAAGTGGGGAACCCAGGCAAAGAACATTCTTAAAGACAAAAAGATGCCTAAATAAAGCATTATAAACCAGTGGACGGGTGGCTTAGCTCCATCCGTCCCCTTTTTTATGCAAGCTATGAAACTAAGTAACGATGGCTCCGTAAAAGCAATTTATAGCTACCGGGAAGGTAAGAAACTGTTCCGTCCATTAATGGCATCCAAAATCTCCGCCGGCTTTCCCTCCCCTGCTCAGGACTACATCGAAGGCAAGCTGGACTTGAACGAATATATGGTTGCTCATCCCGCCGCCACCTTCTTTGTGCGCGTGGATGGCTATTCCATGGTGGGAGCGGGCATTCAGCCGGATGACATTCTGGTAGTGGATCGTTCTTTGGATGCCACCCATAACCGCATCGTTATCGCCATTGTGGATGGAGAACTTACCGTGAAGCGGCTAAAGATTGAAGCAAAAGAATACTTTCTGATGCCCGAAAGCGAGGATTACCCTTCCATCCATATCCACGAGGGCATGGATTTCGCTATCTGGGGTGTTGTAACTTACGTTATTCACAAAGTTTAATCCCTTGGCAGCCTCCAAACTTACTGCTCTGCTATTCCTTACAATTTTTCTTCCTCTCTCCGCACAAAGCCTGTTTCAGCAAAAAACCGTGGTTCTGAATATAGACCAAAACCGCTACATCATTGCCGATAAGCCCCTCATCCATCACAGTGAAAGCGTTTATGCAGATAGCCTGCTGCTGATTAGCGGAGTGGATTACAAGATGAACTATTCCACGGCAGAGCTGCTACTGCTAACAATCCCCGCTGCGCCTGTGTTATATGTGGAATTCATCCAAGTTCCCCCCAGCCTGAATGTTACCCTGCAAAGGTGGGAAAGCAAAGCCCGTAGCGACAGCCTGTTCACCAGCCTTAAACGGCGTGCTAACCCAGCGTTTGCGGGAGATACTAAGCTGGAAATACAGGGTGTTAAAACCTTCGCTATCACTTTTTCGGACGATGAGGCATTCGACCTGAAGCAATCCCTGTTTGTAAATCTCTCCGGGGAATTAGCCCAAGGGGTTTCTATCTCGGCACAGCTCTCCGACAG
Organism: Candidatus Cloacimonetes bacterium HGW-Cloacimonetes-3; assembly: GCA_002840645.1. Taxonomy (GTDB): domain Bacteria; phylum Cloacimonadota; class Cloacimonadia; order Cloacimonadales; family Cloacimonadaceae; genus Cloacimonas. Next base: position 162,391 of record PHBO01000001.1, on the reverse strand, counting down.
CCAATCCCGCTTATCCCCGGAAGGCGATTCCAAGGAACTTAGCTCTCTGGACAAGGTGTTCATAAAAGTGTATGGCAACAAGTATGAACTCGCCATGGGCGATATTGAACTAAAGCTAAGCGGAAGCAGGTATATGGAGTATCAAAGCAAATTTGAAGGTATTAACGCTTGGTACAAAGATAAACATGCAGTTCAGGCAGCTTATTCTGCCGGAAACGGTAAAAGCACTTCCCTTAACCCGGCAATTGTGGATGGCAAGCAGGGACCATACTATCTGCGCGCAAACGACTTTCAGCCGGGCTTCATCGTAGTGGCGGGAAGCGAAGAAGTGTTTGTGGATGGCAGCCGATGGGATCGAGGTATAGATTATACCATAGACTACGCCGAAGGCAGCCTGATGTTCAAACGCTTGATAAGCTCCACAAACCAAGTTCTGGTGCGCTTTCAATATACAGACGAATACTTTGCCATCAGCAGCTTTATCAATTCCTCCACCATAAAACTCGGCAACCATCTAAGCCTCTCTCATCAATTCATTTGGCAGCAGGACGATAAAAAACATCCCTTGCTGTTTGATTTCACCGCTTCCGATCTTGATTCACTGAGTAATGCAGGTGACAATTTAGTTTGGGGAGATGGCATCACGCAAGTGGAACCGGGTGAGGGCTATTACCGGAAGATTATCAGCCAAAGCGGAATAGAATACTATGAATATGCCTATCCGGACATCAGCGCAGAATACAACATAATCTTTAGCTATGTTGGATTTAGTAGTGGTGATTATCAGGAATACTCTCCCGGTAAATTTCGCTACATGGGTAATGGGCTTGGATCATGGCTGCCAAAAAAACGCCTTTTAGCCCCCGTGAAGCAAGGCAATCTTGATCTTGCACTATCTTACGGCAATGGGCAATTAAACGCCGGGATTGAGGCGATAGGCACCTTAAACGACCGGAACAGCATCTCACCTAAAGATGATGATGACAATCAGAGCGGTATTATCTATGCTTATGCAGAGCTGCCCATCTCACTTGTGAAGCTACGGATAGACCGCGAGCAACGAGCAGCCAAGAGCTTTCTGTTCGGTAAATACCGCAATCCCGAACTGGAATTTGATTTATCCGGTTTGGAAAGTGCCGATTCTCTGGCGCAAAGCGAAACTAATCTTAGTATCAGCAGCGGCACACAGGGATCGAATAGCACTCTCATGTTCCGCTACAAAGATATTGATGATTTCTATGAACAAAAAGCCCTCCGTTTCTTATCTACATCCCCGGCGTTAGGGATTATCCCTGCCATAAATATCCGTAGCACCATATCCCAGCAGGATTACCGTGCGGCTGACAAACCAAACGGACAGCTTCAATACCACCAGGCTGATGCTTCGTGGGCGTACAGACGGCTGAAACTTAAGCTGAACGGGCTGTACAATCTACTGGATAATGGCACTTATGGCTCTTCATACCAGAAGCTCTCCCCAACAATCAGTCTTGGTAACACCAGCAGTATCTTCACCCAGGTAAGCTATAGCGATGATGTTTCCAAGCTGAAGAGCCCCAACTGGATTGAGGTGGGCAACAGCCAAACCTACGCTGTTAAGCACTTGCTTAGCACTGCCGAACACCACATTGATGTAGATGCGACGCACCGTGAGCTAAACCAAGCCGCATCCACCAGTAGTCCCAAATCCAATTATGATCTGGTAAACTTCCGTTCCAGCCACAATTTTATGAAAAAGGCAATAAGCCTGTTTGTAAACTATCAGCTAAACCAAACCGAGTTTTACCCCAAGATTCGCGAGCTGCAATACATCGGCAATGGCTTGGGTGTTTACGACAGCACCGGAGTTAGCGTCTCTTCCGGCGATTTCGATTATGTGTATATCACCAGTGCGAATGGAAGCCTGTCCTCCGAAATAAACACTCAGTTAAATTTGTACCTGAAACCCGCAACGCTTAGCAGCAAAGAGTTCTTCAAACGCTGGCACAGCGATACTTCCCTGAACCTGAACGAACAAAGCGTAAACCACGCTAACTGGAAAAGCTATCTGTTTCTGCCGGGAGAAGTGTATAGCGAAGCTCACACCATCTATGGAAAACAGACCTTCCAGCAAACTCTTTGGCTGAATGTTATCTCCAACCGGATAACCGGTAATTTACAGCTTAATGTGGATAGAAGCCTGGATAAACGTTACCAAAGCCTGGAGCGCAGTTACAGTCTGTCTCGTGGCGCACAGATGGACATCAAAGGCTATAACCCCTATAATACCAGGCTGCAATACAACCACGAAAGCACCAGCGATTCTCGTTATCTATCGAAAGTAAGCGTGCAAAACATGAGTGCTTCAATTCAACGCAACCTTGCCACCCAAAGCAGTATCCAGACAGAATTCGCTTATAGTTCCGAAAACGGTGCTAAGCAAAACGGCAGCGAGGATTACACCCTTAGTAGCTACATGCTATCCCCCACTCTGCGTAGTGTTTGGATGCAGAAGTACCGTATCTCGGCGTCCTTTTCCCTACGGCGGAATTTCCTTTCCGGTAGCAGTTATTTTGGCTTTTTACCCCAGAAAAGGGAAGGCTGGATCACCGGCTTTAACACCAGTGGTATCTACCGCATAAACAGCTTCAGCAGCGTTTCTATGGAATACCGCTTTAACGATTACCCCGATGAAAAAAGCAAACACGAACTGAAACTTGAGTTTAAGGCAGAATTATAATGATGATTTCTCTTAGCCCTTTGGATTACGCAATTGCACTTCCCTTCATCTTCCTGGCTGGTTTCATAGATGCCATCGCCGGAGGTGGCGGCTTAATCTCGCTCCCCGCATATTGGAGCATAGGATTGCCACCCCATGTAGCCCTTGGCACTAATAAGTTTTCATCTTGCTTCGGCACCCTGTTTTCCACGCTAAACTATTTTAGAGCCAAGATGATAGATATCCCTGTAGCCTTGGCGAGTGCAGCCCTTGCGTTAGTGGGTTCGTGGCTTGGGGCTTCCACTGCTCTGAGAGTATCGCCTAAGTTGCTTAATTATCTTCTGGTTATCCTTATCCCTATCATCACAGTGGTGTCGCTTAGCAGCCGTAAGATGGGTTTAAAAAACAATGCACATCTGCTAAAACTGGGTTACCGGTTAACACTTGGCAGCATCGCAGGATTGGTGATCGGCTTTTATGACGGTTTCTTCGGACCCGGAACAGGGACTTTCCTCATCCTTATCTACGCTTCTCTGATGCACTATGACTTTATCAAAGCCAATGGCAATACCAAGGTAGTGAATCTTGCCTCCAATGTGGCAGCACTGATAACCTTTGCGGTATCGGGCAGTATCTTTTTCCCTATTGCCATACCCGGTGCAATCTGTGGCATCACGGGCAACATCATCGGCTCTAAACTGGTTATCCTAAAGGGCAACAAGCTGATCAAAGAAGTGTTCATCCTTGCTCTGCTATTGCTGCTTGCCAGAATTGTGTATAATTTGTTCTTTAGCTAACTTTTATCCCTCTTCACTTTCAAGCATTGCCCTATCATTGCCCACTCATTACGGACCTTGTGGGCAATAAGTGAGGATTGATAGAGGTTTCGAAGTAAGGAAAAACGATGAAGAATGAACCGGTATGCGTTAAATGAACATCCCCCGAATCATTGCTTTCAGCTCAAGCCTGGTAGTATCGTCTTTCCCACGCATAGCAGCTATATTGATGCTTTGGATAAAAGTTCCCGGGTCTTTGCTCATCAGTTCGATTCTATCAGACAGAGCAATTGCTTCGTCAATATCGTGGGTTACGAGAATAACGGTAACATTAAGTTTACGGACAATTTCTTTCAGCCAGGTTTGTAGCTGAGCGCGAGTTAGCGAATCCAGACTGGCAAGAGGCTCGTCCAACAGCAAGACTTTTGTACTGCACATATAGGTTCTAAGCAGTGCCACCCGTTGCCTTAAGCCCCCGGAAAGCTGATGCGGGAGGTGATGGGCATGATTACTAAGCCCAAACAGGGGAAGGAGTTCCTCAATTATCTGCTTGGCTTGGTTTATATCACCGCTGCGAACCCTAATAGGTAACAGTATATTCTGCATGGTATTAAGCCAGGGGAAAAGCAAATCATCCTGAGGCATGTAACCCAGATAACCTGTTCTTCCGGTGATATCCTCTTGGTTCAAAAATATCTGCCCGAAATCCGGCTTACTAATGCCTGCCAGCAGCTCCAGAAAGGTACTCTTGCCACATCCGCTGGGTCCGATAATGCTTACAAACTCTCCCTGGTGGATATGGAAATCCACTGCCTCCAATACCACAGAAATACTATTGCGAAAGAGAAATGACTTCTTTATCCCTTTTGCTTCCAGTATGATAGAATTGTCGCTTGGAGGCAGTGTATGCATGTTATTATGGTAAATAATCGTTAGAGTATGCTTTAGCAGTTTCCACGCTTATAGGAATCAAGCGTTCCACATACATCCAGTCAATAAAGCGTTGCCATACCTCAGGCTTCTGGCTTCCCCACTTTGTAGCATCCGATTGATACTCTTTGGCAAGGTATTCCATGCTTAGTTTCACCTGTTCTGCGTTCAATTCTGGTACATGTTTCATCAGGATGTCGGCAGCTTTTTGGGGATTTGCTATGCAGTATTCATAACCGCGGGAGACGGCAGTGAGGAATTTTTTGGCTAATTCGGGGTTTTCGCTTAGCAGCTTTTCGTTGGTTATGATCACAGGGGTATAGTAATCGAAAACAGGGTTAAGGTCTTTAAGCGCAATGTAATCAATCTCAATGCCTCTGCGTTTTGCTTCAACGCCATCCCAGCCGTAATAAATCCATTCGAAATCAGCGTCTTTGCCTATGGTGGAGAAGAAATCATAAACACCTGAGACTATCTTAACCGCCGAGAAATCAGCTTTATTCTTGGTCATGATATTCTTTAAGATTGCCTGCTCTGAAGGAGAATCCCAAGAACCGTAACGCTTGCCTTCAAAGTCTTTGGGAGCTTTTATCCCTGCCGTTTTAAGAGATGCAAATCCGGAAGTGTTATGTTGAATAATGGCAGCAATGGAAACCAAAGGTATGCTTTCACTACGTGCGCGAATCACGTTTTCCTGATAACTAACTCCAAACTGGCTTTTCCCCGCTGCAACGATTTGATCTGTTACTCCCTGTCCGGGCTGCAGGATATCCACATCCAAACCCACCTCAGTAAAGTAACCAAGCTCTTTGGCTACATATAAACCGGTGTGATTGGTATTGGGAGTCCAGTCCAAGGTTACACTAACCTTCTCAGATTCTTGCTTTTGCTGCTCTTTCTTGCCACAAGCACTTATGGATAATGTGGCTAACAGAGCCGGGATAAGTAGATAGCTTAGTTTCATTGTTTTCTCCTATATGCTTAATTATTATGCTCTTGGATGGTACAAAGAATGGGTTTCAATCAGCCTGCGCATGTCCACATGAGTGTAAATTTGAGTAGTGTTTATACTTGCGTGTCCCAATAAAGCCTGCACAATGCGTAGGTTAACACCTGCTTCCAACAGGTGAGTGGCGAAACTGTGCCGGAAAGTGTGAGGTGTAACATCCTTCTTTATCCCGGCAGCTATCACTGCTAAGCGCAGGATTTTCCAGAAGCCCATACGGCTAAGCTTTGCACCCCGTACGTTTAGGAAAAGGTATTCGGATTGCTTAAGCTTAAGCAGAGTGGGACGGGATTGGTTTAGATAACGTACGAAAAGCTCATCAAGGCTATCTACAAAAGGGACATAGCGTTGCTTGCTACCCTTTCCGTGAACAAGAATTACCCTATCGGTTAGGTTAAGATCGTGCAGCGTTATACCCAGAAGTTCGGAGATTCGCATACCGGTGGCGTATAGCAATTCCATCATCAGCTTGTTGCGTACTTCCAGGGGAGTGCTTGTTTGCAAGCTGCCCAGCAGGGTAAACATCTCTTCCACAGTTAAGAAATCTGGCAGATGAACCCCCAGTTTAAGCCTGGGAACCTGATCTAAGTCCACCTTGATTGGCACATCGTTTTCTTGCAAAAAGCCAAAGAACTGCCCAATGGCAACCCGCTTGCGTACGATACTGGTATTCACCAAACCAAGCTCCTGTAAAACAAGCAAATACTTCACTATGTCGGCAGCCTGATAGCTGCTGATATCTTTTTCGGAATATAGAAGAAAGTCCTTTATATCGCTTCTGTAGCTGTCTATGCTGTTCTTTGCCATACCCCGCTCCACCTTGAGGTGGTAGATAAAACTGTTCAGATAGCTGAACAAAGCGGGTGTAAGCTTGTTATCACTCACTGCTGTAGTAATTTGGCGTTTCCTTTGTGATACGGATGTCATGAGGGTGGCTTTCCTTCAATCCGGCACTGCTGATCTCAACAAACTCGGCTTTAGCCTTTAGTTCATCTAGGTTGGCAGCTCCGCAATAGCCCATTCCGGCGCGTAAACCACCCATGAGCTGATACAGAAAGTCCTTCAGTGGACCCTTGTAGGGAACCATACCCTCAATTCCCTCTGCTACGAGCTTGTTATCCTCTTCGTTGGCTTGGAAATAGCGGTCTTTGCTGCCTTTCTTCATCGCTCCGATAGAGCCCATCCCCCGATAGCTCTTAAATCGCCTTCCGTTGTAAATTATAGCTTCGCCGGGGCTTTCATCGCAACCGGCAAATAGTGAGCCGATCATCACGGCTGAAGCACCTGCTGCCAGTGCTTTAACAATATCTCCGCTGAATTTTAGTCCGCCATCGGCAATTATAGGGATATTGCTTTTAGCTGCTTCGGCGGCGCAATCCACAATAGCACTGAACTGAGGTACTCCGATACCCGCCACAACTCTCGTGGTGCATATCGAACCGGGACCTATGCCTACCTTTACTGCGTCTGCACCGCTGTCTATCAGGTACCTGCACGCCTTGGCGGTGGCTACATTGCCGGCTATGACCTCGCAGCTTAGTTTGCCTTTTATTTGGCGTACTGCTTCCTGTATGTGTTTGTGATGCCCGTGCGCTGTATCAACCACAATGATATCTGCACCTGCTTTCACCAGCTCAGCGGCTCGTTCAAGGTAATCTCCGGTAACCCCCACAGCAGCACCTACTAACAGCCTGTTCTTCTTATCCTGAACCGCAGAAGGATAGCTCAGACGCTTCATGATATCACGCACAGTTATCATCCCTTCCAGGGTGCCGTCATCACGGATAAGTAACAACTTTTCTATGCGATGCTTCTGGATAAGCTTTATCGCATCCGCCATCTCTATCCCGGTCTTGGCGGTTATCAGCCTTTCACGGGGGGTCATCAGCTCTTTTACCAGGCTAAGGTTGTTTGTCTCAAAACGGATGTCCCTGTTAGTTAAAATGCCTTTAAGGATACCGTTTTCCACCACAGGAAATCCTCCCACACGGTACATAGCTTTCAGGTCTAATACCTTGGATAGAGTATCTTCCGGGGACACCGTATAAGGGTGAGTAATCACACCGCTCTCGGCTCTTTTCACCAGATGCACCTGACGGGCTTGTTCGGCAATCTCAAGGTTTTTATGGATTATCCCGATACCTCCTTCCCGAGCCATGGCAATTGCCAGTTCGGCTTCTGTCACAGTGTCCATTGCTGCGCTTAAAACCGGAATTCTTAGGGATATCCCGGGGCTTATTTTGGTGTTTAACTCCACAGCCGAAGGAAGCACTTCTGAGTGCTGCGGAACAAGCAGAACATCATCGAATGTATAGGCTTTACGAATACTTATCTGCATTGTTTTCTCCTATGGTAATATATATCTAATTCTTTAGCTTTACTTTATAGATTTGGACGCGAGGCAGACCATCTGCTGATACGCTGTCTGAAATCCGGCGAGAAGATACTATTGGGCTTGGCTTTAAGGAACTCTTTTGCCAGCCTTTGTTCTTCATTTTTATCCTTCACCAATAGCAGCTTAAGCAGTTCGGTATATTCTGCTGCCACTGGATCGGTAAAAGCGTAGTCCAATAGCTCCGCTGCCCGTACAGTAGCACCCAAACCTATTGCCCATTCTATTGCTAACAACCGGAGCTCTTCATCTCCATTGTGTGCAAACACGATCTCCAGAGAGTCTATCCCACTTTGCTGATTCATTTGCAACAGCTTAATCGCAGAAAAGAAGGTAGGATGATCCGTTGCTTGCATCCCCAAAGTAAGCATCACCAGATAGATGGCATCATTTGTATAAGTGCTGCCCGGATGGCGAATGATGAAGTCGTTCATCAGGGTATCTGCCAAAGCTGTGCGATTGGAAAGCAAAGCTCCCAGAAAGGTCAGGTAGTCCTTTTTTTCAGAAAGAGAAGTTACTTTAATGGAGCCAAGTATCCTTTGTGCAGCCTGGTTATTACCAGTCAAAATGCATAGCCTGGCAATTTCCAAATCCGTCTCCTGACGCTCTGTGTTATCACGCGTGTACTGCTTTGCTTCTTCCAGCCAGACGATGGCACTATCGGCGGTCTCGCCCAGAGCTAAACAAGTCTCTGCCATCAGCTTGCGAATTTTAACTGCGTAACCGCTCTTGTATACCAAGCTGCGATCTTGCCACAAAGGCATGCTAAGATTGGTTTCTATAAGCTTCCTGGTAGCCAAATAATCTGCTCTCTGGAACCTGATAACTGCCATACGGTAGTTCATTTCGGCTTTTTTTAGCTGGTCTTTCTCTACGCTTTCTGCGTATTCATAGGCAAGAAACGCAAGGCTGTCATTCCCCGATGCTGCCTGATCCTCTGCGAAGCGATACAACTTACTAAGCTCCAGCTGCTTGTAAACGCTTAACGCACCATAGTAGTCTTTCAGATTTACCAAAGCTCCGGCATAAGCCTCTTTCACTACCGTGCTTGCTGTGCTGTCTGCTATACCTGCCACTACCCTGATAAGGGTGGAATCCTCTTGCAGAATGGCTTTCAGCTGGTTGTTAGTAAAGAATAAGTTCACCGGGCTGGATTCCAGATAAGCAAGATACTCACGAATTGCCGGTTCGAACAAGCGGTAATTCATGGATGCATTGGCAATTTCAAGCCTGAAGTATTCCGGTTTATCAAGTCTCACTCTTGCCAGGCGATACAGCTCCAATACCTTGTCATAAAAACCTTTACGCTCGAAGTATGAAGCTAACTGCCGATAGCGGTATTCCTCACTTCCATACAGTTCCAGATAAGCCATGCTTTCCTGCCATGCATCGTTCACTTTGGCTTGCATCACAAGTAGCTGAATGTGTTGTTCGCTATACACTTGCGCCGGCATCGTGCGCTGATACTTGCTTAACAATGCCTCTGCCTTATCAGTTTGCATGAGGGACAAATATATCTGTAAAAGCTGAGATATGGCTGCGATATCGTTAGGATATTTATCCAACACCTGGATATAGAGTTGCTCCGCTTGGGCGTACTGCCTTTGTGCAAGAAGTTGTGCTGCTTGTTGAGACAATATATCCTTCTCGTTATACTGCCCGTAGGTTAAGCATACAAAAGCCATTAACATAGCTAAGATAACAATTCGCTTCATCTATTTATCTATCTTTTCATTCAAGCTTTTCAGGTATTGCATAATCACCTTCTGATACTCGCTGGGGTATGCCTTGAAATTATCATCTAAGAGGCTGTTACGGCGCAAGCTGTTGTAGTCTATGGTGTTGGGTGCAGATTTATAGGCGTTCTGATCTGCGGTCTCCCCTTTTCGCTTTTCGCTGAATTCCCTTTTGTTTATGGAACGTTGAGCGTCCAGCATCTTGGAGATAATCCGTTCCTGCCTCTCTAACAGGTCTTGCGATAATTGGTTATTGCGCAGTTGCCTGCTGATGCTATCCATCTCTTCGGTTATCTGTTTGATGGCATTGCCTTGCTTCTGTGCTTCAGGGCTGTTTTGTAAAGCCCGTTTCAGGTTTTCTGCAAGGCGTTCCTGATCTTGTGCCAGCTTCTGAATTTGCTGTTGCATAGCGGAGTCCATGCGCCCGCCTGAGGATTGCATTTGCATCATAAGCTGCTGGGTTAGCATGTTCATTGCCATCTGCTCCTGCCCCATCTGCTCCAGTGTTTGCATCAGGGATTGCATTCCACTGCCACTTCCTCCACCCGAAGATGAGTTCTGCATGGCTTGCATCAGGTCGTAAACCATCAGGTTTATCCCTTTTTGGATGTTTGCAAGTCCCGTAGGTATCTGGTAGAATTGCATTTCGTTCACATAACCGAACACATCACGATAACTACGGTTTGTATCTGTCATATCTATGAAGAATTTAGGTGGTATTATCATCAATACCTGAACTTCACTAAACAGCTTATTCAGGGCAATCTGAATTCCTTCAGAATGAGCTATCAAATCAGGCACAATCTGGTATGGATCATTCCGGTAACGTGCAGCTGTGCTTTCATGCTTTTTGGAAAAGATCAGCAGTTCCCTGGTCGCTGTCTGTATCGCCTTCATCGTTTGTCCCGAACTACCTGAGCTCATCGAATTCTTCATCTGTGCCAGCATCATGGTGAACTTGCGCAGCTTCTCCATTGCACTGCTTTGGGAAGCCTGAGACTGACTACGTTGATCGTTTTTTAGCTGGTTTTCACTGTTTTGCATGTCTTTCTGAGCTTCGCTCTGTTTCATTTCCTTCATCAGTTCATCCAGCTTTTGCCTGGCATCTTTATCTTTCTGGCTATCAAGCATATCCTTGATTTTATCCAACTCACTTTTCAGCTTGTCATAATTATCGCTGATCTTCTTCTGATCCGCAGCGAGGTCTTTATTATCCTTGGTTTTATCCATGGTGCGATCGCTGAGGGCTTTTTGCATTTTCTCCATTTCTTCGGAAATCTGCAAAGCCTTTTGTACGGCTTGTTCTTTCTTGATACTTTCAAGCAATTGCAAGGTCTGTTCTATCTTTTTAGAGAAGTCCTCCATCGAGAATTTGAAGTTCTCCATTGCCTTTTTCAGGTCTTCAGGTTTGATGTTTTTCAGGCTGTTTTCCAGCTTTTCCATCGCCTTTTGCAAGTCTTCGTTGCTTATCTCTTGCATCAGTTCCTGAATCTTCTTCATTTTATCCAGTGTTTCCGGCGAAAGTGCATCATTGGCTTGCATTTTCTCTATCAGGTTCTCGTAGTTATCTGCCACTTCCTGAACCTGTTGGCTAAGCTTTTCCTGCTCGGAAAGCATCTTTTCCAGCTGTTTCTTTTCTTCCCACTTGGGGTTATTCTCTTTTAGCAGCTCACGTCGCTTATCTTCAAATTCCTTCTGTAAATCTTTAGATTCCTTCAGCGCGCTTTCTAATTCACTTTTCTTGTTATCTTGCTGTCTCTCAATCTCGTTGTAAATCTCTTCTATAGATGGAAAGCGAGCTTTGAACTTTGTGCTCTCTGCCTTTTGAACTTCGGGTGAATTATCGTATATCTCTGCCCAATAGGTAACTACGTCGCCGGGGAAGAGATTGGTGGATTTCATATCAAGCATAAAGTCCGTAGCGAACATCTTGTTAGGTATCACGCTTTGAATGTTTATCGTGGTAATCTCACCTGCGTTCACCTGTAGTTTCAGGCTCAGGTTACGCAAGCCGAAATCGTCGTCTGCGCTTATTATCAAAGGCAAAAGCATGTTCTGATTAAGCGTAACATCCTCACCGGGAAAGCTAATTTTTATCTGGGGAGGATTGTCGTCCAGTATTCTGATGCTCTTCTCTTCAGGTTTGCTTTTTCGCCCCAGGCCATCGGTCAGCTCCAGATACCAGGTACGTGCTCTATCCACCTTTATCTGAGTAATAAAGCTCTGGTTATCAAGGGCTTGCATGGGCACTCTGCTGGCATCGTCAAACACCATCACTGCCGTTTTCACGGGAATATTAGTAGTGATAGCAAGCTTCACCATGCTATGCTTCCATGCTTCTATATTGCCGTAGCTTAGCGTGTCTGCCCATGCTCTCATACCCGTATAAGCCGGTGGATTTATCTCCACAATCCAGTTCTTAACGATAGGCTCGTCCAATACGTTAATTTTGTAAACAGGCGATTTGCACACGCTGTTCTCTGCGTAATACTCTATGCTATTATCAAGACGGGTAAACAGATAGCTGCCATTAGCCATACCCAGTTCCCGCCATTCTTTGTCCGTGCGATAAAACAGTTTATGCGCCAAGCGTGTATCTGGCTTAACTAACTTTATCTCAATTGCTTGGTTACGTCCTATCTGTAAACTTCCGGGGCTTAGCTCTATGAATTGCTTATATACAATTTCCTGCCGTTTGTTGGTGTAAAATTGCTTGAAGGCAAGCTGAAAATCTCCCCACGATAATGCCCAAATGCTGCCCAGCCCCAAGAACAGAAACACAATACTGAACATCATCCACGGAGGGTAAATAGCAGGTACGCGGTATTTTGTAGTTCCAATGCGCTGGTTTGCACTTTCTGCTAGGGCATTTACGATGGCAACGCTATCCGCTTTTTTCGCCAGCTCGTAAGTATTCTGAAACAGGTCGTCATTATGCTCTTCCTGTCTATCCAAAAACCTTGCTACAAGGCGGTTATCCCAGAATCCATGATAGGTTTGCCACACAAAATAGATAATCACCAACGCCAAGCTTGCCCTAATTCCGATATTGGCATACATTAAGGCAGCGGATTCATGAGGAATATGCATCCACAACAGATAGTAAACATGCACCGCTATGGCAAATCCAAGCACACAATTAAGCATGGCTTGCAGCGCAAAGCGGGTGTTTATTCTGCTCTTAAATTTCTTTAGAAACTCGGTGAATTCTCTCATGTAGGGGGTTTCTCCTAACCTTGAAAAGTTACTTTTCTCAAAGGGCTGTTCGTGTCAAGCAGAGATTGATTATTTACATTTCACCTCCCATACACATTTTTGTGCGTATATTTGTGTGCATTTTCCCCTGCTTGCTGCTTGCTGCTATCTTTAGCGAAGCTGTAACAATCCTCTAACACATCCCTAACGCCATTAGGGATGTGTTAGAGGATTGTTATGGAAGCATAAGAGATACAAGCAAGGGCATAGATAACGTTCAGCATGCATTTACAATGCAGAAATCAGTACTTTTCGCATGCGCTTGGTGATAACCACCAGGAATAGTGTAAAGCCAATCATCAAGGTGGATAGGGAATTAATTGTGGTTATCGTGCCGTGACGAATGGTGCCTTCCACATAGATGGGCAGTGTGTCGAAACCTCTGCCGGAAGTGAAGAAGGTGATGATGAAATCGTCTATGGAAAGCGTAAAAGCAAGCAGTGCCGCAGCAATAATCCCCGGTAGCATGAGCGGAAACTTTATCCTCCAAAAGATATAGCCGGGTTTTGCACCTAAATCCATCGCCGCCTCAACCAGAGAATAGTCAAAACCCTCCAGACGGGAATTGATGACGATAACCGTGTATGAGATGCAAAATGTGATGTGGGCGATCAGCACGGTAAACATGCCGGTGTTCACGCGGGTAAAATTAAAAAGCAGTGCCAGAGAAACACCCATCAGGATATCGGGAATCACCAGCGGGACATAGATTAGCGCAGATATCAGCTTACGCCCACTGAACTTCTTGTTCTGCAAGCCCAGGGCAGTAAGTATGCCAAATACAGTGGAAACAAGGGTGGAAAGCACAGCGATAAGCATGGTGTTGCGGAAGGCTTGCTTGATGATGTCATTTTGCCACAATTGAGCATAGTACTTCCAGGTGAAGCCTCTCCAGCCGGTGATTATCTTGGCATCATTAAAACTGAAGATTACCAAGATGACAATTGGAACATATAGAAAGGTCATCACCAAGCTGAAGGCAGTTAGATTAAAACCTTTATAGAAACGGGATGCAGTGATGCGCTTCATGCTATCCGCCGTGATTTATTGTGTCTGTACAGGGCGTACAGCAATATTAGCAGAACCGCCACAAAGAATAACAAGGTAAGCGACAAAGCTGATGCCATAGGCCAATTGCGAGGGATATTCTTTATTTTGTAGGTGATCACTTGCCCTAAGTACAGCGTTTTCTGGTTACCCACCAATTGGGGAATAAGGTATGCCCCCAATGCGGGAATGAACACCAATAAGGAACCCGCAAAAATGCCTTCTATCGATAGAGGCAAGGTAATGCGGAAGAAGGCTTTCACCTCGTTTGCACCCAAATCCATTGCAGCATGCAGAAGCGTGAAATCCAGCTTTTCCAGTACACTGTATAGCGGAAGAATCATGTATGGCAGATAAACATATACCATAACAAGGGTTACGGCAAGATCTGTACGCATTATTTCCAGAGGTTTGGTGATGATGCCCATGTTGATCAGGACATCGTTCAGCACGCCGTTGTATGCCAGAAAAATACGCCAGGAAAAGATGCGAATGATAAGATTCGTCCAGAAGGGGATAATAATCAAGACCAATAGGGTGTTTTTGAGCTTATCCTTAGCTCTGGCAATGTAATATGCCACAGGAAAACCAAGCAGTAAGCAAAGCAAGGTGGTTAATATAGCTAAGCTGAAAGAATGATAGAAGGTATTTAGATAATCCGCACTAAACGCCTGACGATAGGCATCCAGAGAGAACTCGAACTTAACATCATAGATATCGGGGGTAAGAAAGCTGTATATGATAACGATAAGATAGGGAATCAGAAAAAAAACGATCAACCAAAACAACACCGGGGCGGTTAATGCCCAAGAAGCTATGTTACGCTTGCTCTCAGCCCGGCTGGAATTGTTGTTCGAGAGGTTCCAGTTCTGCTTTGGTAAGCTGCTCATACCTTAGTTGGACGCTTTGTGGAGCGTTGGTAATGGTTCACGCCACCATCTGGTGGTTCTGTGGCAGATGTTTCGTTATCCTGTATTTCATCTATTAGCCAAGAATCCGAATTGTGCCAGAAAAGCCACACGGCTTCTTCCCAATCGAGAGCTTTATCATCGAAATATACCCGTTTATGCTGACTGAACACTCTAAATCTAAGTGCTCCCACCCGCACGATATACTGCGTATGGGTACCGAGATACAGAATGTCCTCAATCGTGCCCCGCAGCATATTCACATCGTCTTGAACACGGGGTTTGCTGCGAGAGATGGCTATCTTTTCCGGACGCAGTGAAACGGTTAACTCTCTGCCTAAAACCTGGGCGAAGTGGAAAGTGCTGCCTATCTCGAAGGAACCGCCATTACCATCGGGGCATTTAAGCTGCATAAAGCCATCCTCAATGGCGATAACCTCACCTGTTATCAAGTTAGTTTCACCAATGAAGTATGCGGAGAAGATGCTTTGGGGGCGTTCATAGATGTCGTCTGGAGGTCCTTCCTGCACTATCTTGCCATGGTTCATTAATGCCACGCGGTCTGAAATACTCATTGCCTCGCCCTGGTCGTGGGTAACGTAGATAAAGGTGATGCCTACTGCATCGTGGATGTTCATCAGCTCAATCAGCATGTGCTGGCGCAGCTTTAAATCCAATGCAGCCAACGGCTCATCCAACAGCAGCACCTTTGGCTTGTTGATAAGTGCACGGGCAATGGCAATGCGTTGCTTCATTCCACCGGAGAGTTGGTCTGGATATCTGAACGCCTGATCTTCCATCTTCACCAAAGCAAGCATCTCCCCCACCCTGTCTTTTATCTCAGGTTTAGGCGTTTTACGGATACGCAAACCAAAGGCGACGTTATCGAATACTGTCATGTGGGGAAAGAGGGAGTAGTTTTGGAAAATGGTGTTTACCTGACGCTTGTAAGGCGGGATATCTGTGATATCTATGTTGCCGATTACAATTCTTCCCTTGCTTGGAGCTTCAAAGCCGGCGATCATGCGTAGCAGAGTTGTTTTGCCGCACCCGCTGGGGCCTAAGAAGGAGAATAGCTCTCCGTTGTTTATTGTTAACGAAACATCGTCCACAGCAACGAAGCCGTCAAAATCTTTACTTAAATGCTCAATACGGATTTCTTCCAATTGGGTTTAAGTCTCCTTATTTAAGTAATATGGTTTTTATGCTCTTAATTTGCTCGTTCGTACGGGATAGCTTGATAAAATACATGCCGTTGGCGCAGGCTTGGGCTGAGGCATCCTTGCCATCCCACACTAATTGATGTTTGCCCTGGGCTAAGACCTCGCTAAACAGCTCTCTTACCAGCTGCCCTTTCAGATTGTAAACGGCGATGGCTATCGGGCTTTTGCTATTTTCAGGGCAGTCTATTTCCAGGTTCAGCTTGTCGCTAAAGGGGTTAGGATAGCTGTTTATACTTAGGCTGGGAGTAGGCAGAAGCTCTTCAGTTAAATTAGTGGGATGGGATGTAACAAATACTTTTACATCATCTATATAGATACCGTCTGCAGAACCGGAGCTATTGCTATACATGGTGAAGCGCAGATAAGCATTGCTGCCAATGAGGTGATTCAGATTGTAAGAGTATAATTGCCAAGCCGATACTCCGGTGAAATCATCCAGATACTTCCAGGTAACCCCGTTGGTGGAGTATTGCAACATGCAATAATCACCATCCAAAGATATGTTATGCTTAGCATAAAACTGTAAGTTGACGTTCAGCACTCCCTGAAGATTCACAGGCTGGAGCAATCTGCAATTGCTGGTTTGGTTATTGGAATAATTCCCGGTGGGGCTATCTGTTAGGCTGTAGCTTCCGCTGTAGTGCTGGCTTGTGCTGCGCTCCCAGTTACCGGATATTTGCCAGGCAGTGAGACCAAGCTCGAAGCCATCTGCTACCTGGGGATTTGAGTTTAAGATAAAGGTGCGGCTTGTACCGGAAAAACTTTCCATGCGTAATAGCTGTTCATATCCGGGGCAGGTAATGGATATTCGGTAAGTGCCCGGCAGGAAGTTATTGATGTTTATTAACCCTTGCTCATTGCTATGGTAAGTAAACTGTTCGGTGTCAAGAAAAGCTAAGGTTGCTCCGGCTATAGCACTGCCGGTTGGGTCGGATATATGCACTTGTAAGCTGAATGGCTCAGCCGGCAATAAGGCAACATCCTGTATGGTAACTCCGGTACTTACTATAGACTGACTAAAACTTTCGGCAGAGTATCCGGGGCATATGTATTGCACCTGATATGTGCCTTCCGGTAGAAAGCGATAGTATGAGCCATATACCGGTTCTGAATAGGTTTGATTAGTTTTTAGCGGATTGTTGTCTATGCCTTCCACAAATATCATGGCTTGCAGGGGTTCACCGGTTAGGGCATCGGTAATATGCCCTTTCAAAAGCTTGCTGTTCTTGCGGGCAAGTAGCAGTTTAGCAGCCGTAAGGTTGTTTTGCACTATCTCCGGCACCTCAGCAGCAGGGGGAATAAATTCCTCTGCCATTTCGATGGTGTAGGCAAATATACCCTTTTCGCCATAAGCCCAGTCATCAGAGCTTCCACTTACCGGGTACAAGGAGTATGACGGCATGGAACTGTAATGGGAACCACCGCTTTGGGTGGGGATAGTAGCAGCCATAGCACCGGCAAGTGCATGCATTTCTACTGCATCGGGAGAGATGATATTCTGTTGGTAGCCAAATGGGTACAAAACATATTGCCCATAAGTGTGATAGCTAATCCCGGCGATAAAGTTACGTGACAATAATAAGTCCCTGAAAACCTGAGTTTCCAATTCCGAAAATGCCTCTGTTCCATGATAGGTAACCGAAAAGGGGTCATCCGTTGCACTCTGAAAGCCCCATTTATAGCCGTAGTTGCGGTTTAAGTCCACCCCATCAGCTCCATTGCCATAGTCATCCAGGTTAATAGCGTGATTGCCGTTGTTATCACGCAGGTTTTTACGCCACCACACATCTGTCTGGTCTATCACAATCTTATGACCATCCGGGTTCAACAGTGGCACCAACCATATCTCCGAAGTATTAAGGTAATCTGTGATACTTGTGTCCACGCCATAGCCTTCCAGTAGGTGATTCAAGATGCCCATCACCGTCTCCATGCTTATAGGTTCGCGGGCATGGTGCTCTCCCACAAAGTAGAAAGCAGGCTCATCCTCATTCATTTGGACATTGTTAGATAGCTTAACCGCCCATATCTGGTGGTCAAAATCCTGATAAGTGCTTATCTGTTGGGCAGCGTACTGAGCACCCCATGTATTGCCTATTGAAGTTACCTGCATCAAATTGGGATACTGGGCTTGCAATTGCATTAGTTCGTCCAGCATAGTTTGATAGTTCCGATAACCCGGTATATCTCTCTCATTAGAAAGCAGGTTGGCTTTCAGTTGTGCTTCTGTCTGGGTGATATGCAACGATGGGTAGTCTGCTTTCAGTTCTTGAAATAGGGAATCATCCAGCAGAATGTCGAGATGTTCACCGGGATGGTAGCTACAAATGTCAAAGCCTGCACGCGTAAATTGGGTGAAGTTCTCTGCAGTTGGGCTAACAATGCGGGCAACAAAGCGAGGGGATTGTGGATATGCTGCAAGCGGGATAACTGAAGCAGCAGCAAACAGTGGAATTGCTAATATGACAGCAATCATAATAACTAACAACATATACTTCATGGCATACTCCCAAGTATTTTTTAGGTAAAAAAATACAGTGGGGAATGCCGGGCGGCATCCCCACTGCTCGGAGGGCATTCTATGTAGGGTCTGTAGGCTGAAACCATCAAAACGAAGTTCATGTTTTGTGTCAAGTATAAAATACAGTTTTTCTTCATTATTTCTGTGTTGATGTGTTTCAACATACCCTATTTACTCAGGAGCAGCTTACTTTTGTAGCTGTTTTCACCAAGCATAATTTCCATTATATAAACACCACTTGTAGATTTATTTCCACGCGAGTCAAATCCATTCCAATTTAATTCCTGCATACCACTTCCCTTAGATATTGAACTTTGTTCATATATCTGTTGCCCGCGAATGTTGAATATTCTCCACACAACAGGAACGGACTTATCAGAATAATAGCCAAGCGTTAGAAGTAAGTTCTTCCCCACAGTAAATGGATTTGGATAAACGGATTTGATCCCCTCAGAAAGCTGTGGAGCAAAAACGTCACTATTAGCAACCGTCTGAATTGGCACCTGCAACCATGTACCAACGCCGGGATAGTTACTCACATTAGGAGGGATGGCAGTATCGAAAGCCTGAATAGAATAGTAGAATACACTGTTGCCTTGTACGAAATCCGGTGTATAAAGATACCTGTAATAGCCATCTCCGGTGCTTTCCATAGGGTAAGTATAAGTAGCCATATTATCTGTCTTATAGCGTATTGTAACAGTGTCGATGCCGATGTTATCGGTTACCCTTGCCACAAAGCTTACAGGCTCAAGCTGATTTCCAATGGTAGTAAGTGGGCTGTGTTCTATCATCGGTGCTACGTTATCCTGCTGGATAACAAATAGGTGCGGATCGCGTGCAGCAAACACCGGATGGTCATAGCTGCGACCTGAATAATCTGCTGCATGGACAAAATATCGCACCGTGTCCCCTGGAGCAAAGCCGTTTAGCATGGTAGTATAATTCGTGCCGGTAGTATTCACCAGATAGCTCCGTTCCCATGCACCGGAATTTACTTTGTAGGTAACAAACAGCGAGTCCGAATACAAAGCCTGACCGCTATGAGCAGTGATAACAGTATTAAAATCCAATGTACTTGCCGTGGATATGGTACCGTGCAAGGGCTGGTGTGCGATATGCAACATATTCTTATCCGGTATTTCGTGGGTGCGGCAATGTAAAGCATCAGTGGATTCCCAGGGGGCAGAAGTAGTTCCGGTAATCCCAATCACCTCATAACCCGGCATAGCGTTGCGGTAAACCTGCAAGGCAGCAGCATCATAGCTTCCGTTCATGATAGGGACAAACACTTTTTTATTTAAAATAAGTGAGTTAGTATAAGGCTGGTTGGAGGGAGTATTTACCCTATAAACTTTGTAGGGATAGCCCCAGGCACAGTTCAGGGTAGCAAAATAATTAGCCATAGCTTCTATCTCACTATACTGCGCATGGCTGGTGGGAACACTGCGTATCAGGACTTTGTCGGGAGCAAGGAACTTTCCCCAGCAGTCAATATGGTCTATGTAGGTATTGTTGGGATCTTGCAACACCTGATAGCTTGTTATCCCCAAGAAACTCTGCATTTTATTATTCACGTTGGTCTGATTATTCCCATTTTCGGAATAGGCAATAGTGGTCTGCGCTGCGGTGTTGATGCCATCGGTCATATAATTACCACCGGTTTGCTGGATGTTCATCCCATAATAGTTCAGTCCATTCTGGTTGGCAAACACCTGCGGTATCAGATTGTCATTGGGACGGGGGCGGTTGTAAACAAAATCCACCACACCATAATCCCCATTCCCATCAAATATGAACCAGGGGCCAAAATCTCTTGTCCAGTAGCTATCTGTAGTAGCATTCATATAGGTGATATTAGCCATGTTAGCTCCTGCATTTGTAAAAGCTGTGTTAGCAGCATTTTGCTGCCCGCTCGTAACTACACAAATCACCGTAGCAGTATTAGAAAGATGCACTACCAAGGAAACTGGAATCCCCAGGGGATAGCTAATCATTACATGCGATGCAGGCTCAAACTCAGCAACCGGACGAACAGGACTTACAGGGGGTGCGGTTTCCGTGAACCTGCTATTGTTACTTACTGCATCCGTAGGCAGTACAGAATGTGCTGTCAGGATACAAGTGAGTATAGCCATCATGCTTATTAATAGCAAGATACGCGAGTTAAGTGTTGGTTTCATTTATTATGCTCCAATCATTAATTACTTTTATGCTTCAGTATCAAAACAATTTTCGTACCGAAAAGCCGGAAATATGCTTTTGGAAAAGGGGATTTGCTCAATCAGCGGGATAACCAAGCAAACACAACACATTTGTAACATGCCCCTTCTTGTTTTTTTCGCACATGTATGGTGCTGGAAAGGCAACGCTTTTACAGCTTCTTGCCTAACCGCTACGGGTATGCAACCCATAACCCTCCCGTATCGCGATACGGGAGGGTTATGGGAAGGTTAAGAGCTGAAAGCAGGACTTTGGGAAGATATCTACCGCTCTGAAAGGGGAACCGCCCCTGCTGGGAACTTGATTTCAAAATCAGCCCCTTCGAAAGCAAATAAGTGACGACAGTTCAATATTGAACGAGTGTTAAGTTCATCTTGCAAGGTAATATAAAGCGCTTAGATACCTTTGGCTACCAATGCTTCCCAGGGCTTCTTAAGGGTATAGCTCATCACTTCCCGCTGTAAACCGCGTATTCCATCCGGGATGCGATTTTGGTATTCATCCAACACAAGGTATGTGCCCAGCTTTGCCTTGCTAAGCTCAGCAGCTTGGCTGATGAGATCAATCCCGGCTTCAACCAGGCTTTGCTGTGTATCCTGCATTAGATTTGTGTTGCAGATAAAATCGGTGATGCTAAGTTTGGAAGTGAATTCCAGATGCTGTTTCATAGTGATTATCTCCTCCAGCGTGGAGGTAAAGGGACGAAGCGTGTTTACCACAAAAAGCATCTGATATCCACGTTTGTTGATCACATCCACAAACCTGCCAAGGGTGCGGCAGCCGGCAGGATCACCGCCCACATCAAGGATAACGGTTTTAGCATAATTCTCTATTGCCCCTTTGATGCGGGGAGAGATCATCGGCAGATCAGCGTGTTTAAATTCACCTTCAGGAGCGATCACATCAATGCCCAGCTTGGCAAAATCCTCGCGCACATCGCGTGAACGGAAATAGGGGTTTACCACATCCATATCCGCCAGCACTACGTCCTTACCGGCATCTTTGAACTTGCGGGCAAGATGAATGGAGTATTCGCTTTTACCGCTGCCATAGGCACCGATAATGATGTACAGTTGGTTGTTCATGACAACAACTCCTTCAGGTGATTTTGAATGGTAAAGTAGTCATCAGCGTGGAAATTGGCTTCGCTAACCATTTGTTCCCATTGAGGAGCAGAATCTTCATCACGAATGGCAATGGCATACATTCCTGCAGCTCTGGCAGCGCGTATCCCATTTAGGGTATCTTCTATCACGATGCAGGTTTCCGGCTCAACAGATAGCTCTCTTGCTGCCTTCAAAAAGATATCCGGAAATGGTTTCCCAAGCATGTCGTGGGTTCCCGTTACGATGATCTCAAAATATTGATGCAAATCGTGTTGCGACAAAGCCAAAGACGCAAGATCATCATGATTACTGGTTCCAATAGCCAAGGGGAAGTTCAGGTTGCGCAGCATAATAATGGTGTCACGCACACCGTCTTTAAGGAGAACGTCATGCTCGTAATGCCACTTTACTGCAGCAGTCCACTCATCCATTATCTCTTCGATGCTTTCCGGCAGCAAGAACCTATCTTTAAAATACTTAGCAGTTTGATTGTAGCTGTTGCCTTGTGGCATGCTGTCAAACAAATCTGTGGGTACACCGATGTTTCTGGAACCTAAAAAATCCATATCCACCTGTCTCCAGATGCCCATAGAGTCTATAATAGTTCCATCTAAGTCGAAAATAATTGCTTTATACTTCATACTAAGAAGCAGGAAACTGGGAGGGGGTAAAAAAGTCAACACCAAAAAAATGGAGCGGGAAACGGGGCTCGAACCCGCGACTTCAACCTTGGCAAGGTTGCGCTCTACCACTGAGCTATTCCCGCTTGGTACCAGAGGCCGGAATCGAACCGGCACGGGCTTACACCCGAGGGATTTTAAGTCCCTTGTGTCTACCTGTTCCACCACTCCGGCACGTAATATTGGAGGCGACACCCGGATTTGAACCGGGGATGGAGATTTTGCAGACCTCTGCCTTACCGCTTGGCTATGTCGCCTAAAGAACTGGAGCGGGAAACGGGGCTCGAACCCGCGACTTCAACCTTGGCAAGGTTGCGCTCTACCACTGAGCTATTCCCGCATCTGTGAAACATCATTCTCGCTACAAGAAAAAAAGGGGGGATATTCTGTCAATCAAAAAGTGTCTTTCTCACTGAATACATCCGCTGTAAAACGGTAAACCTTGCTATCTGCATCCTTGTAGGCACCGCTGTTCAAGCCGGCTTTGCGGCAAACTTCACGCAGAAATGTGCGGGCATCCCATTTCCACTCTACCGCTACCTGGGGCAGCAGTAAACCGCTTCCATAAGGATGTGAAATAAACAAGCCGTCCTTCCCCACTTCCGGCTCTGCTCCTGGACTTAGCAATAGCAGTTCTCCCAGCACAGAAATCTCTATGTTCACGCTGGGCAATTCCCGCTTTTCAAGAGGCACAAAACGGGGGTCACGAAAGGCAGCTGCTTCTGCCATCTCCACCACGCTGGAAGCAATGCTTTTGTATCCTTTGATATAGCCGATGCAGCCTCGCAATTCATCACCCATATGCAAGCTGACAAACACACCGCGTTTAGGCTGGAAAGCCTCATCTGAAGGTAAGCTAAGGCGATGTTGCTCGAAGTGAGATGTTAGCGCACTTCTTGCCAATGCCAAAAGTGTCTTCTTCTGCTCCAAACTGAACATGATCTCCTCCCGTTTCTGTCTTATAAACAGATTTTAGCTGCTAAGTAACCTACCACCTGATTGTTATCTCCGGATACTTTGCCGGAGTGAGTGTATTGAATCAGCCTTGCTTCAGGAGCAGTGTAATAACCCGCTGCATAAAGAAGAGTAAGAATAGATCCAACTCCACAGGCTTCACAGCTTTCTTCCTTAATTGCGTCCCACAAACCTTCAGGATCAAAGGATAACACCTTATCAATAATCACCTGATCCAACGCCTCGGCTTTCTCTGCTTTATGATAGTGCGATAAATCTGTGGAACAGAGGATAACCACTCTCTGGGCAGATTTGTACATTACATCGTTAATCAAAGCTGCCAAACGCTTTGCCACGGCAGGAATCTGGTTACCAATCATAATAGGCAGTATCGTGGCATGGGGAAAGAAATAATTTATCAAAGGGAGCTGAATTTCCATAGAGTGCTCGTTCTGGTGAAGGCTGATGGAGATATCCTGATCTGCATGGGGGGATAGTTTCTCGTACAGGGAATGGTTCAGCTTCAGGCTTCCCAGGGGGGTATTATACTCCCCAAAGGGAGAGATACTGAAATCAAAATGATGACCCTGGTGGCTGGGGTGGAGGATAATAAAGCTATCAATGTTCTCGTTACTCAGACTGTGCAGACCCAGCGTAGCACACTGCCCGGAATACATGTAACCTGCATGGGGAAGGATTAGCCCCAGGCTTCGCTCGTTTGGCGGGATTGGTTCAGCATCAATTAACCACCCTTCAATCTGGCGTTTTACTTGATCTCCAAAACGCGGGTAAAAGGTTCCTGCATGGGATGGTTGGCGTATCATTCTTCACCTCCTGCTTTCGGTTCGGGCAGGTAGATAATGTAAGTACCCGCCTGTTTATCCTCACTGCTTAGCTGCACTGTTTTCCAGTCAGCGCTGTAAACTGGGCTGATCACAGCTATCTTCTGCTTTGGCAGTGCTTCTTTAACGCGTGATACAGTACCCAAAAATGCATGGCTGTGAAATGCACCGTTATAATGAATCAGCCTGGCATTGGGCTTAGCTTTTAGAGCCAGCACAATACTTTCAGCCATAGTGTCATCCTTCAGGCATTGTGCCTGATACAGCGGCTGCATGCTATTATTCATCGCATGCATGGGAGAGCTTTCCCCGCCCATCAGGGAAAAGAAAGCCTTGCGGTAATCATCTTCCGGGGCAGTTAGCCTTGCTGCAAGCAAAGCACGCTCCTCACCCTCAAGTTCATCGATAAAATCAGCACCTTGCCTGGCAAGTTTCCCTGCATAAACGCGGGGAACATTGGCTGCCACAGCATTAAGTTTACGCTCTTTAGCATAGTCCACCAGTGGACGGTAGTCTGTATCGTAATTAGGCCAGGGACGAGAGTTTTGTATGAACTCCTCCTCGCTTATTCTGCCCTCCACATAGTCTGTAAGTACTTCCTGCACATCCCGCTCGAACATCTCGAAAGATAGGATCAATTCCCGCTTGCCCTCCAGGAAGGGAAGCAATTCACGCTGCATCCGGTGCAAGGCTTGGTTATCGTGAAACTCCCCGAAGAAGATAATGTCATATTTCCCCAAGTCTTTAGCAAGGTCTTGCATAGTTACCGTTTTTCCATTCTTTACTTGCACTATTCTAACATCGTTAGCCCAGGCTATGCCCAAAGCACATAGTGCAATTAGCAGCACTGTGAATCTCATATCTCAATCCTTCGTTGTCTTTTGTTTATAATTTAAGCGGGAATGCTGTGCATAACCATCAAGAAATTCAAGCGTACGGCTTACATGCTCACATGGCACACTTAGTACCAGGCAAATCTCTACAGCATATTCTATTTCACTGATACTTGCCTCCAGTTCCTGAGCTTTGTATTTCAGGCTGTCGAACACATGGTAATCACAGCTTACAACAAACTCCTGATACTCTCTTGCCGGAATCAGCTCCGCAATTGCTATGGCAGCTTCCACAGCTTCCCCATAGGCATCAATCAAGCCCTTAACTCCCAGCTTTATCCCGCCGTAATAGCGGGTAACTACTGCCAGGGTATTGGTAAGATTATGCCTTAGCATAGCATTCAGGATTGGTTTTCCAGCAGTTCCTCCCGGCTCACCGGCATCTGCATAATAGCTGGTTTCCTGATTCATCCCGCACAAATAAGCATAGCAATTATGCGTGGCATCTGCATAACGCTTTGTATGCTCCGATAAGGCATTTCTGGCTTCTTCGGAGTTCGAAACAGGATACAGCATCGCGATAAACTGCGAGCGCAGTATTTTAATTTCTGCATTTACCGTACTTTTCAGCATGTAATACATCATTTCACCTTGGGTAAATCGCTCCAGCGGGTAGTGAAACGGGGAGATAGTTTTGCCCTGCGCATTTGCCAATCCTTACTTACCCCGCTGCTGGCATAGAACAGGGTATCTTGCCCGTGCCTGCGGTTCAGCTTATCCACTATATCCATCAGTTGTTTACGCTTATCATCCAGATAACAAGCTTCAATAAAATTTAGGGGCACATCCGCCTCGGAGATTATATCGGCAAACATCACACCTGCCTTCTTATATTCAAAACCCGGTAGATACAGCTCTTCCAGCAGGCTTAGGGCAATCCTGATCAGCTCAGGAGTATAGGCTGTGGGGGGAAACAGCGTGGTGGATAGCGAATTGTTATACTGCGGACCCTCTTTGAAGCGGTTTGTGGACAAGAACACCATCAAATAACCCGCCACGCTCTTCTGCTTACGCAATTTTTCTGCCGCCCGGGTTATGTAATTGGACACCGCTTCCTGCAGCTCTGCTATATCCGAAACCTGCTTGCCAAAGGAACGGGAGTTCACAATGCTCTTTTTGGCAGATGGTGCTTCATCCATTTCTACACAGGAATAACCGCGCAGTTCCAGCACAGTTTTCAGCCCTACGCTGGTCATATAGTGATCTACAAATTTATCTTCCGCATCCCGCAATTGCAAAGCGGTCTCGATGTGTTGCTGCCGCAAAAACTTATCGTATTGCCGTCCTATCCCCCATATTTCCCCCACGGGAGTCCGCTCCAGGGCTTTTGCTATTCTATCTTCATCCAGCAAACAAAGCGAACCTTTGAAAGCAGGTGTTTTCTTGGCATGATGGTTTGCTATCTTCGCCAGTGTCTTGGTGGTAGAAATGCCCACTGAAACCGGAATACCGGTCCATTGCTGCACAGTACTTTTTATCTTGCGCCCAAATTCCTCAAAATTCCGGGTACGGAAACCTGTTAAGCCCAGAAATGCCTCGTCTATACTATAAATCTCCACATCGGGAGAGAACATGGATAGCACGTCCATAACCCGTGCACTCATGTCACCATATAAGGCGTAGTTAGAGGACAGCAAAGCCCCCCCATGTTTCTTGATTAAAGCTTCATACTTAAATCCGGGAGCACCCATAGGGATTTTGAGGTCTTTAATTTCTTGCGAGCGTGATACTAAACAGCCATCGTTATTGGACAAAACCGCAACAGGCTTACCCTGCAAGGCGGGATTAAACACGCGCTCGCATGATACATAGAAATTATTGCAGTCCACCAGGGCAACTATGTTATCCCGGCTAAGTCCGGTGCTATTCATTATGGCGTATCAAACTCCTGTTATCCGTTTTTACTAATGCACAAAACACATTGTGCCGTATCAAGCCAAAGTGTCAAGCTGAAACCAAGCTTTTTGCAGACCTAAGCATGTTACGACAATTTCAGCATCTGATCCAGACAAATACCCTCACGCTTGTCTCGTCCCATTGCATTGGATTTTGTAATTGCCTCGTAAATAAACACTGAAGCTTCCCTAATTGCTGTGTTAACATCAATATTATTCAGCAGCTTGGCAGTAATCAAAGAGGTGAACACATCCCCCGTTCCCGGGTAAAAAGTAGGAATATACTTGCAATCATAGCTGTTTAGAATTCCTTTACTGCTGTGATAATAGCATGTCTTGGTGTCCTTCCCTGCTGGAATACTCGTAATTATCACTTGTTTTACTCCCATGGCACACAGGGATTTGCAGATTTGCTCGATTTCCCCTGTTTCCGGTTGCTGATGATATGCGGAGTTAGTTAGAAAGCAGGCTTCGGTGTAATTGGGAGTGATTAGATCAGCAAAGGATATTGCCTGCTGCATCGAGGTCACCATGCTTTCGTCGTAACAGCTATACAACTTTCCATCATCTGCCAGCACGGGATCTACCACAATCAGGCAATCCGGAGCAGCCAAAGTCTTGATCGCCTCTGCAAGGATTTCCACCTGTCGGGGGCTGCCAAGAAAACCACTGTATATGGTATTAAAGGTGATCCCCATAGCTTGCCAATGACCTATCATTGCTTGCATCACGGCTGAGGTATCCTGCATAAAATACCCGGGATAACATGTATTGCCCGAAAGCAGCGAAGTAGGCAGCACAGAGGTCTGAATCCCGTAATGATACATTATTGGAATAACCGCCATCAGTGAGGTGTGCCCGATGCCGGATAGGTCGTGGATTGCCAATAGCTTCTTTGGATTCATCGTTCAATCTCTTTGTGTTTATTTTTTTTGCCCATGTTTGTGGCATCACCGAAAATGTCAATCCCGGTGTTGTGTTTTGCACACTCTGGTATTGCCTTTCTTACTTGCACTTCTCTCTCATGGAGGGGTTTGTTAAAGCTTATTTACCGGCTAAATTAGCGAAACTGTTGGAACTGCTGTATTTACACCCAATAATCATTGTATGCCCCAATTTCCTTCCTTACTGCATGTCCTTAATCAAGTGATCATCTACCATTAATCAAGCGTTAATAATTAACGCTTGATTAAGAGGAGATTAAGAAGTGATTAACGCTCTGAAGCAAGGGAGAAGCATTGTACAACAAAACCGGGTTGCTGTTTTGCAGCATTTTTACATGTTTTTTTGGCTATAGAATTCCTTGGATATCCCATGGATACAGGGATATTGTCTCTATTTTTCAACAGGAACAGAGAAATCCCTCAGAAATATGAAAATAATCGCATTTTGAACTTGACAAGAATAAGCCTGTGTCATATAAGAACCACAGAATGTCAAAAAAACTCATAATAACTCATGGTGGCTCAGAAAAGCTATGGCACAAAGCCTTATTAGAAGGGAAATAACAAGAATGTTGAACGAAACAGGTAAAAAAGGTTGTCGTTATGTCCGGTGAATTCTTAGGAATCTTTGAAAACTCAGTGCATAAGCAGCGGGTGATAATTCCTGCGCCTTTCAAGAAGAAATTCTCGGAAGAAGCAGGTAAATCCGTAGTGGTAACTTTGGGTCCTAACGGCACCATCGCCATTTATCCTATCGATAACTGGCAGGACACCCTTGAACGCCTGAAAGCCGGTAACGACCGTAGCAAGCAGCTTAGAACCCAACTGATAGATTTTGCCATGATGGAACAGGATTTGGAAGGTCCTGGGCGGGTTCGCATCCATGAGATGCTGCTATCTGAGGTGAACATCACCGACAGTGTGATCATCAAAGGTGAGGGGCACTACATTTCCCTGTGGAACCCAAAAATCTATAACGATGTTCGCAGCAGAAAGCTGGATATGCACCGCACTCAATTTACTTCGGAAGATTATCAGATATGAGCGCATTCCACACTCCCGTGATGGCAAAAGAATGCATCGACCTCCTCAATTTGAGGGCAGGGAAGGTGTACGTGGATGCCACAACCGGGGGTGGAGGACATAGCGCAGCGATGCTGGAAGCCGAGCCGGAGATAGTGCTGTATTGTTTTGATCAGGATGAACAAGCTGTTAAAGTGGCAGAGCAAGTCCTTTTCACCAAATCAGCTGATGGTAAATCACCCGAGAAATCGCCTTCAGTGGAATTGATTAAGGCAAATTTCGTGCAAATGCGCACAGAGCTTGCCCTGCGAAAGATTAAGGGCATAGATGGGATTCTGTTCGACTTAGGCGTGTCCTCCCACCAATTGGACAATGCAGAGCGTGGCTTTAGTTTCGAGAAAGATGCCCCCCTTGATATGCGGATGGATGCTTTGCAAACTTACACCGCATTTAACGCCGTGAACGAGCTGGAAGTGCATCAACTGGCAAAGATTTTTAAAGACTATTCGGATGAATTGAATGCTACCCGTATAGCCCGAGCCATAGAGAGAGCCGAAAAGCCGATAAGCACCACCAAGGAACTGGCAAGGATTATTGAAACTGTGGCAGGAACAGGAACAAAGGAATCTCTTAAAGCCAAAGTGCGCATCTTTCAGGCTTTACGTATCCATGTGAACAGCGAATTGGAGTATTTGGAAAGCGCAATTGTGGATGCGATTAACTTGCTGAACCCCGGCGGTAGGATCGTGGTGCTTAGCTATCACTCTTTGGAAGATAGAATCATTAAACAAGCTTTCCGTCTGGCTGCACAGGATTGCATATGTCCTGCATCCATAATGATGTGCGTTTGCAAACATCAAAGACAATTGAAGATACTAACCAAATCACCGCTATGTGCAAGTGAAGCAGAAACAAAGATGAACCCTCGTTCCCGCAGCGCAAAGCTCCGTGCTGCCGAGAAGGTGGGGCTGGGATATAATAAGGGAAAAGAATTCAAGAGCGGCAGCAAGTATGCTGCCAAGGGGGAAAAATGAGAGGAAGGATAACAATCCTGATTGCACTATTAGGGCTAACAGTGTTTTTAAACTTTTTCAACAACAACCGGGTGGTACAATACACCCGCCGGTATTCGTCCTTAGAGAAGACCTACAACGCAGAGAAAAACATCAATACCGAGCTGTTGGTGGAATTGGATGATCTGCGTAGTGGCAGACACATCGCTTCTCTGGTACGGGTTGAGATGAGCAATTTTATCCCGGAACAAGAAGCCGGGAAAATCATCTATGTTCACGAACCATCTCTTAAACAGGAAAAGAGCAGCTATTGCATAATTGACTTGATAGCATCCAAAGCTGAAGCCAAAAACGTACAGATTTTGTTAGACTAACATGAAACACCGCTTTTGGTTCCTGATGGTGATCTTTTGCCTTGCATCCTTGTTGTGGGCAGTTTACCTGTTTAGCATTCAAATCCTTGATCCCTTCAATTTCGCCGGTGCACGACGGGTCCGCTATGTTCCGGGTAAAGAAATCCTTGTTCCCAGACGCGGTGCCATCCTGGATGCAAAAGGGAATTTGCTGGTAAGTTCGGTTAGTTATTACCAACTGGATATAGACAGAACTGCTGTAACATCTTGGGCAAAACGCGAGAACATCGGTGTTGACGAAGCTTTTAACCGCATTTCAACGGTAATCGCTTCTCATACATCGCTGAACCAGGAAGCCGTCCTGAAACGGTTGAACCTGGGGAACAAAAACTCTTCTATCCAAGTATCAAATAAAATCAGCGAAGCCGAGCTTGATAAGATTATACGCGATTTTAAAAACAAAGACCTTCCCGGTTTGATTCATAGTTTTGCTTCCATGAAAAGGATTTACTCCAAAGATAAGCTTGCTGCCAGATTGATGGGGTCTGTGCGTGAAGTGTCCGATGGTTTCGATACAGCCACCAACAGCAAATCCCTATACAAACTGGCGGGGATCTGCGGGATTGAGGCTACATATGACAAACTGCTTTCCGGAGATTACGGGTGGAGGGAAATTGTGCTGGATGCCAATCAGCAAAGAGTTCCTTACCCTAATCTACACGAAAAGAAACCCGAAAACGGCAGGAATGTTTGGCTAACAATAGATGCAAATATTCAAGAAATAGTAGAGAATGCCCTATACGAAGGCTTAGAAAAATACAGTGCTAAAAACGCCGGAGCAGTGGTTATTGACCCCAATACAGGGAGAATTCTGGCACTGGCGGGTGTATCAATGGAAGATAAAACGGATGATGCGGGAATCGTGCGGGTGAAATCTAATATCCCTGTTAGCTTTATGTTTGAACCCGGCTCTACTATGAAGCCTCTAACAATGTTACCAGCCTTGGAAAACAAATTGGTGCGCCCAAACGAGTTAATTCCCGCCGGAAGGTATCAGGCGGGTCGAAGAGTGATCTCCGATACTCATTTTTATGGTGATCTTACTCCCCGCGAGATAATAGTGAAATCCAGTAACGTGGGAATAGCACACATCGCCGAACGTATAGGCTCAGTACGCCTCTACGAAAAATTCATCTCCTTAGGTTTTGGTCAAAAAACAGCTCTGAACCTGTTTGGGGAATCCAGCGGTATTTTCGCCAAGCTACAAAACTGGGATGGCTACACGCTTCATTCTGTATCCTTTGGTCAGGCTATTTCTACCACCGCTGTGCAGCTTGCCACAGCATATAGCGCAGTTGCTAATGGCGGAAAGTTGATGAAGCCCACTATAGTTGATTCCTTCAGGGATGATGACGGTAGAGTTTTGGAACAATTTGAACCAACCTTGCTGCGCAATGTTTCCACAAAAACAGCAACCGATACTTTAAAATCCTATCTGCAAGGGGTGGTGGATTACGGAACTGCCCGCCATATAAAAATGGATTACATACGTTTAGGTGGAAAAACCGGAACTGCGCAAAAGAACGTTATTGGCACAAAAGGCTATTCCAGTAATAAATATAATGCAGTGTTTGCAGGTATGTTCCCCACAGAGGATCCGCAGATGGTGATAGTAGTGTTTTATGATGAACCCGCTTATGGCTTTCATTATGGCAGCACCAGCAGTGCCCCAACCTTCAAGAAGATAGTGGAAAACATCCTTTTCATGCCTGATTGTCAGATATTACCATATAATGAGCGTTTGATGAAAACATCGTTAAATATGCCCAAGCTGACCGGGATGTCCTTATTCCAGGCTGAAAATACTTTGAATCGCTTTGGGTTCTTGTATAAAGTGGAGGGACCCGATTCTGCCTCTATAGTTATAGATCAATTCCCGAAGGAAGGCGTAATCGTAGATCGTAACCATCCTATAACTTTGAAAATAGGTCCAAGCCGTAATAAAAGCATCCCTGTGATAGAGGCTAACAGCATGCCAAATTTGATTGGACTTAGCCTCAGGGGAGCGATGAAAGAAGCGGCTAAGCACGGGGTTGCATTAAAAATAAATGGCTCCGGGATAGTGCGGAAGCAATCCGTGTTGCCCGGTAGCAGAATCCTGAAAGGCAGCCCTTGTGTGCTGGAGGCATCTCTGTGATATACAAAGTGGTAGAAGCTTTAAAAGCATACAACTTGTTGGTTGACAGCATGGGATTGGACTTGCTGGATAACTGGCATGGCAAGGTACAAACTGATAACAGACTGCTGGAAGATGGCGATATTTTCGTGTGTGTAAAGGGTGAGAAATTCGATGGACACCGTTTTATCCCAAATGCAATTGCAAGCGGAGCAGCTCTGATAGTGAGCATGGAAGAGCTTGAGGATAAGCATCCGTGGATACTTGTTTCAGACACCAGAAAAGCAGCGGCTGTTATTGCCAAAACGGTATATCTGCCTGCTGAAATGCCCTATAAGCTGATAGGTATTACCGGGACTAACGGCAAAACCACTACCTCTCTAATCCTTTATGAGGCGTTGCGGATTATGGGCTTCAAGTGCGGATGGATTGGTACCCTGGGTTACTACATCGATGGAACCACATATGCCACACATCATACCACCCCGGATATAATAGAGCTTAATAACATCTTCAAACAAATGGCGGATAGCCAGCTTGAGTACGTTGTGATGGAGGTATCCTCGCATGCCTTAAGCTTAGACAGAGTTTTTGGAGTGGAGTTTGATTACTGCTTGTTTAGCAATTTAAGCAGGGAGCACTTAGATTTTCATGGAACCATGGAAAGCTATGCCGAAGCAAAGTATTTGCTCTTCGATCGGGCAGCAGCAAGCGGAGCTACATCAATAGTAAATACCGCTGATCCTTTTGGGGCAGAGATTTGCCGTCGCTTGCGGGAGAGGCAAGCTAAATGCTTAAGCTTGGGTGGTGATAATGCAGATTTCAGCTTAGAAGAAATCCGCACTGAGATTGCCAATAGCAGCTTCACACTTGTAGGAAAAGAAAATAAGATGCAGATAAGCAGCTGTTTAATTGGGAGCTTCAATGTGTCGAACATGGGTTTAACAGCCTTAACACTTTGTGCCATGGGCTTTCCTGTTGCGGATATAGAATCAGCATTACAAAGTGTGCCTCCGGTAAAGGGGAGAATTCAGCCGGTGGAGAACACCCATGACATAGGCGTGTATATAGATTACGCCCACACTCCTGATGCACTTGAAAGCTTGCTTAAATCAGTGGAACAACTGCCTCATAGCCGGATAATATGCCTTTTCGGAGCAGGCGGAGACAGGGATAAAGGCAAACGCCCCCTTATGCTGAAAGCTGCCCTTAAACATAGCGATGCAGTGATCGTAACCGACGACAACCCGCGTTTTGAAAACCCTGATTCAATAGTAAGGGACATTGTTATAGATTGTGATCCCAGATTACCCTGGTGGATCATCAGGGATCGGGAGTCAGCCATAAATGCATGTATCCGGATGGCTCAACCGGGTGATTTGGTGTTAATTTGTGGCAAAGGGCACGAAAATTACCAGGAAATTGAAGGCGTTCGGCATCACTTTGATGATTACGAAGTAGCTCAGAAAGCACTAAAGTCTTGGAACAAGCACATTGAAAAAGCTGATGATGAACTTATTTTACCGGTTGATCTTACCATGCTTGAAATTCTACTGCTGAATGAACCACTTAAGATGCAAGCAGTTCATCGCCCTGCCAGATGCTTCAACTATATCTCCACCGATTCCCGTACTGTTAAGCCGGGAAGCTTGTTCTTTGCCCTTGTTGGAGAGCATTTTGATGGTCATCGGTTTATCGCCGATGTTTTAGATGTTCCTGATAACTTTGTGATTATCGAAAACAACCATCACTCCAATCTGATGCCTGATTCTTATTTGAAAGTAAATAACGCTGCTCAAAGCTTGGGTTTGATCTGTCAGAAGTATTTGCAGATGTTTACCCTGAAACGGATAGCATTAACCGGAAGCACCGGTAAAACAACATGCAAAGAGCTGATAGCAAGGATATTAAATGACGCTCAGCCATGTTTAAAAACACTCAGCAATGAGAATAACCTCATCGGGCTATGCAAAACTATTCTTAGAGTTCTGCCTTCACATAGATTCGCCATTCTCGAGCTGGGAACAAATCACTTCGGCGAAATAGCTAATCTGGCTGATATTGCCTGCCCTGATATAGGCATTATTCTAAATGTCGGACCATCCCATCTGGAATTCCTGATAGACGAAGATGGTGTTTTTCAGGAAAAGAGTGCCTTATTCATGCGCCCCCTGGCTGCTCGTCTGTACCCCGGGGATGATCCCCGTTTCACAAGTGCATTTTCAGATGGAATAGGCATTGGCTACAGTGAAAACTGCCAATACCAAATTTCCGACCATCATTGTTTCCCAGACTCACAGAGCTTTACTCTTGCAGATCATGATTGGACACTACCCTATGCAGCTCCTCATTTCGCAATAAATGCTGCTTTTGCAATTGTATTAGCGTCTAAGCTTGGTTTACCTTATGAGAGCATTCAGGCTTCACTGATGCACCCCATCAATCTTGAAATGAGAGTTCAGATTGAACCGCGCGGGAGCGGTACATTGATTATAGATTGCTACAATGCAAACCCCTGCTCCATGCAAAAAGCCCTGGAGTTTTGGCAGCAAGTACAGCCTGAGAAGCCACATGTTGCGATAATTGGTGATATGCTTGAGCTGGGGGAAAGCTCTACAATGTACCATCAAATGATCGGAGCAATGCTTGTTGATATGAAATACTGCATGCTATACACAGTGGGCGATATGTCCAGCCATTACCATATTCCTGATGCTAAACACGAAAGTGCTGTTAGCTTCAATTCTGCGGAAGAGCTGATTGCTTCAAAACTGCTTGAATCATTGCCAGACAATGCAGTTATCCTGCTTAAAGCATCCCATGGCATGCACTTGGAACGCCTGATTCCTGCTCTCAGAGGAGATGTCTGATGCTCTATCATTTATTGTTCCCCCTAGCCAAATACAGCATATTGTTTAATGTATTTCGTTATGTTACTTTCCGTTCCATAGGAGCATTTATAACTTCTCTGGTAATCTCACTTATCGTGGGACCTTCCTTTATCAGAATGCTTAAGAGGAAGTCTGCGGTAGAAACCATAGATAATGACTTACCGGAAAAGCATCGGTTGAAGCAGGGCACACCTACGATGGGTGGAATTATCATCCTTGTATCCCTGCTTGCGTCTTCCCTGTTATGGAATATTCTCACAAATCCCGCGATTCTGTTAATGTATTTAACCATAGTATGGCTTGGAACTGTTGGCTTTATAGATGATTACCTAAAGAACTTTGTGAAAGCAGAGAAGGGTTTAATCCCTAAATACAAGCTGTGGGGTCAGATATCTGTGGGTTTGATACTAACCCTCGCAATCTATTATAGTAGCCCTGCTACAGATCAGATTACTGCATTACAGATACCCTTTTTCAAAAACACCTTTATTGAGTTGGGATGGCTCTTTATACCCTTTGTGGTTTTCCTTATCACAGGCACATCTAATGCAGTGAATCTTACCGATGGCTTAGATGGGCTTGCAGCCGGCACCCTGGCGTTCGCAGCCATGGGTTTGGGTGTAATGAGCTACTTAAAAGGGAATTTCATTGCAGCAGGATATCTTAACCTCGAGTACATATACAATGCAGGAGAGCTGACCGTGTTTATTAGTGCATTAATTGGCACTTTAATTGGCTTTCTTTGGTTTAATAGCTATCCTGCACAAGTATTCATGGGTGATACAGGTTCATTAACGATGGGTGGTATTCTTGCCGTAATCTCGGTTCTGCTTAAAGAACAGATATTCTTAGTGATAATCGGTATGATCTTCATAATTGAAACAGGAAGCGTAATAGTTCAGCGAAGCTGGTTTAAATGGACAAAACGCAAGTACGGGCAAGGAAGAAGAGTATTCTTATGTGCACCACTACATCATCATTACGAGTTAAAGGGAATTCACGAGACAAAGATTGTCACGCGTTTCTACATCATTGCCATTCTATTAGTAGCTGTAGGGCTATCAACTTTAAAACTAAGATAACTTTAAGGATAGAGAATGTTTGATACTAACAAGAAATACGGAATATTAGGCATGGCACGCAGCGGGATTGCAGCTGCCTACAAGATTAAAGAACTTGGTGGCACTGCTTTTTTGAGCGAACAGCAATGGAAGGATAAAATACCTTCTTCTCTCCAATTAATGCAGGATTTCTCCTGTGAGTTTGGAGGACATACCAACAAACTGCTGGAATGTGATTGCTTGATAGTTAGCCCCGGAATTCCACTTACTATTCCTATCCTTACCAGAGCGCAAGCAAAGGGTATTGAACTGATTAGTGAAATAGAATTCGGGTATCAGATCAAGGCTCCGGATTCTAAGATTATTGCTGTCACCGGTTCAAATGGGAAAAGTACTACTGCCAGTCTCATTCACTTTATTCTGGAACAAATGGGTTATAAATCCATCCTTGCAGGTAACATAGGTGATGCATTTTGCAGCTATCCTATTCACAAGCCGGGGATAGAGTTTATAGTGCTTGAAATCAGTAGCTTTCAGCTTGATCTTGTTTCCAGCTTTAAACCCGATGTAGCAGTACTGCTTAACATCACTCCTGATCATCTGAATCGTTATGATTCATTTGAAGATTATGCAGCCAGCAAAGCAAGAATATTTAAGTATCAGGATGAAAATGATAGTGCAGTGCTGTTCTTAGATTCTCCCGTTGTGGCACGCTGGACTACCAATATACAAGCCCGCAAACTCTTATTCTCACTTCAAGAGCTACAGCCCAAAGCATATGCCTGCTTAAGTGGCAAGTTTATACACTTTGGCTTATCTACCATAGTTTCCATTTACGATCTGGGTATTCGCGGACCTCATAACTACGCAAATGCGATGGCAGCTATGTTAGCTGTGCATGCTCTGGTTCCTGATTCTGAGGCAATTGGAAATGCTGTTAAGGGATTTAAACCCCTTACCCATAGATTAGAATACGTTGGCAGTGTGCGCGGGGTATCTTTCTACAACGATTCCAAAGCGACTAATACAGATTCGGTGAGAAGTGCATTAATGAGTTTTGAGCGTCCCATTCGCATCATGATGGGCGGGTCGGATAAAGGCGAGGATTTCAGCACTCTTACAGATGTCTTGCAAGCCAAAGCCCAAAAGGTTTATATAACAGGTAACACTCAGGATCAAATGCGTCAGGCATGGCTGGGAAAAGTTCCTCTGGATTGCATAGACGATTTTGAAACTTGTTTGAGAACAGCTTTCGAAGAAGCCTTGGCAGGTGATGTTATAGTTTTATCCCCTGCATGTGCAAGCTTCGATCACTTCCAGAATTTCGAACACCGGGGTGAGTTCTTTAAGCAGATCGTGGCCTCAATAATGGCAGAAAATGAAAAGAAATAGAGCTCAGCGATACATAGTAAGCTTTGACAAGCTAATCCTGCTTGCCTATGTGCTGCTATGCCTGGTTGGCTTGATCGTGATGCTGGATATTTCTTCCGTGCAAAGCTCGATGATGTACTTCTACCGGCAGGGGCTGTTTTTCTTGATTTCCTTCTCCATTGCTGTAGCTATTCTATATGCATTTGATTTAGAAAAACTGCGCTTTCTTGCTCCATATTTAGTATATCTAACTCTCATACTACTCGTTTTTGTTCTTGTGAAGGGTAGCACCATAAAGGGGGCAACAAGGCAGATTAGCCTCGGTTTTATTAGCTTCCAGCCCAGCTTTTTAGCTCGGGTAGCACTGGTGTTCTATTTCGCTCACATTCTGGATAAAAGACACGAGGAATTGCTTGAAGCTACTCCTGCTAAGTTTGCTACAAACTTTGCTCCCTTGATTATCCTTACCGGAGCTACTTTCATTTTGATAATACTGGAACGTCACCTAAGCACTCTGATTATCGGAGGCGCAACCTTGTATGGAATGCTGATTTATGCCGGGGCAAAAAAACGCTTGCTGCTCCTGATTCTACTTATTGGAATTGTAGGTGGAGTGGGTGTGCTTACCCATGGTGCAGATTATCGCAAAGCAAGGCTGACTACTTATAAGAAATACAGCTTATTTTTCAAGGATAGAAATACATCAAAAGCAGATAATAGCGATTACCAAGTTAAAGAGAGTTTAACCGCACTTACAAGCGGTGGTTGGATCGGTACAGGCATTGCCCGCGGTAGGGCAAAACATTATTATCTGCCTGAAGCCAGGACAGATTATGTTTTTACTATTATTGCCGAAGAATTCGGATTTCTTGGTGCTATTATTGTCTTCGGATTACACACCTTTCTCTTCTTCCGTGCTTTTCGCATGGCTAATTCCCAAGAAAGCCAATATCTTAAGTTTTTGGGTGTTGGTTTGGCGATGAATATTTTTTGCAATGTGCTGGTAAATACCGGCGTCTCGATGTCGATCCTGCCTCCCACTGGGAATACTCTACCGTTTATTAGTTACGGCGGTTCCGCTCTTCTGATAGACTCAGCATCCCTCGGAGTGATACTTAACATCAGTGCAAAACGGAGGATTGTGTGAAGATTGCCTTTGGCGGTGGTGGAACCGGCGGACACGTAGTCCCCGCCCTTGCTATTGCAAATCAACTGAAGCTTAAAAACCACGAGACTATCTTTATCGGTAATGCCAACAGCATTGAAGAGCGTTTATCCCTTGCAGACGGCAATTCTTTCCATGTGATCAGGGTTCAAAAGCTGTATCGAAGCCTAAGTATCAGAAACATCCTCTTCCCCTACCTCCTTCTTCGAGCTGTTTTAACCGCAAGAAGCATCTTAAACCGGGAAAAACCTGATGCAGTTTTCTGTACCGGGGGATTCGTCTCCGGACCGGTAGCTATTGCAGCTCTCCTGCTGCATATACCTCTCTTCTGCCATGAAAGCAATAGTTATCCGGGTTTAGTTACCCGAGTGCTTTCCAAACACTTCATGTGCATTTACATTTCTTTTGAGGCAAGCAGGAAATATCTGCGTAATTCACGGTGTCAAAACTTTGGTATCCCCATCCAAGCACCCCAATCCTCTGCTTTTAAACTTTCCTCGATAGGTCTTGATGAGCTGAAGCCCATTGTTATGATTAGTGGCGGAAGTCAAGGTTCATTTGCAATTAATGAGGCGATAGATGCAGCTTTACCGGAGTTGCTTGAAAAAGGCTATCAGGTACTCTGGCAAACCGGCAAAGCTACTTACCATAGGTTTGCAGATAAACATCCGGCTGTTAAAGGGCTCTACATCTTTGGCTTTTCACCAGATTTGGCGCAAATGCTCAAGCATGTGGATATTGCCATAACCCGAGCAGGTGCCATGACAATTGCCGAACTGGAAGAGAACCGGATTCCCTCAATTCTAATTCCTCTCCCCGGTGCCGCAGAAAATCACCAGTATTATAATGCTATCGAGCAACAAGATAAAGGTGTAGCCTTCCTCTTGGAACAAAAATACTTAAACTCGAACTCGCTTCTGGAATCTCTGGACACATTAGCCGGAAGCTTAGACGACTATAAAGCAAAACTATGCAGTCTACCCTCCAATGAAGCTGCGAGCAAGATAACTAATGACTTACTGGGGCAAATCCAGGATAGGGATAAACAATGAGTCCCAACACAGGTAAAAGTAATTACAGACAAGGAGTAAGAAATGCTGGGAAGAACTAAGAAGATACATTTTATCGGTATTGGCGGTATCGGAATGAGTGGCATTGCTGAGTTTCTACATAATCAAGGACTGGAGATCACCGGTTCTGACATGAAGAAAACCGATATTACCGCCCATTTGGAAAGCCTGGGTATAAAAATTGACGAAGGGCATAACCCGCTGTTTATAGGTGAAGCAGATGTAGTAGTAAAATCCAGCGCTGTGAAGGACGACAATCCGGAGATAGTAGCAGCGAAGGCTTTACGGATACCTGTGATACGCCGTGCCGAGATGCTTGCCGAGATCACGCGTATGAGCTTTAGTATAGGCATCTCGGGTACACATGGAAAGACTACAACCACTTCTATGGCTGGATTAGTGTTAGAAAGTGCCGGTCTTGATCCTACTATAATTGTTGGTGGTAAGGTTAAAAACTTCGGTAGTAACAACGTCATGGGCAGTGGAAAGTATATTGTGGTTGAAGCAGATGAATACGATCATTCCTTCTTATCTCTAACTCCTTGCATTGCAGGTATAACCAATGTCGATGAAGATCATTTGGATTGCTATCGAAATCTTGATGATATCAAGAGCTCTTTTATCGAGTATGCCAATAAAGTACCATTCTTCGGAAGCGTAATAGCATGTCTTGATGATGCAGGTGTTCAGGCTATTCTGCCCTCTATAAACAAGAAGGTCGTCACCTACGGATTTTCCAGACAGGCAGATGTCCAAGCCCGCGATATCAAAATGAAGGATTTCAAAGCTTCCTATGATCTAAGCTATAAAACGTATAAGCTCGGGCGGATAACGATGAACGTAACCGGTAAGCACAACATTCAGAATTCATTGCTTGCAGCGACAATCGGGCTGGAACTCGATATCCCTTTTGAAGCAATACAGGAAGGTCTGGCAAAATACAGCGGTGTCTATCGCCGATTTGAACTTAAAGGCGAAGAAGCCGGGATAACTGTATATGATGATTACGCTCATCATCCCACGGAGATAAAAGCTACTCTGGAAGGGTTTAAAGATAGTGCTAAGCGCAGGATAGTAACTCTCTTTCAGCCCCACCTGTACTCCCGAACACGCGACATGTATCTCCAGTTCGGCAAAGCTTTCTTTTCCTGCGATTGCCTGATTATGGCACCCATATACCCTGCACGAGAGCTGCCAATCCCTGGTGTGAACGCTAAAATGATTACTGATGCCGCCACTCAATCAGGGCATCACAATGTGCATCTTATAGAAGAAAATGCTCAAATAATCCCCAGCACACTTGCTCTATTACAAGAGGGTGACATCCTGATTACGATGGGAGCCGGCAACATCTGGCAGTATGGAGAAGAAATATTGGCACAGTTGAAAATAAACGTTGACACAAAGCCTAACGTCAAAAATCTTAGTAACTTAAAAGCTTGAAGTCTGTTTTAAAATTATGGATACTTTGAAGCTAAAGGATTTGGATACAAGGAACTATGGAAAATAGCAACAGCACGCGTAAGCGCCGAGGCAATAGCAGGTATTACCTGTTCTTTTTCGTCTCGTTACTTATTGTAACGATTCTCGGCATCGGTACGTGGCTTGCTCTTACTAATCTTAACTTGTTCCAATTGAAGAAAATCACCATTTCCGGCAATACTGCTATCCCAGATAGCTTGATACTTAAAGCCACTTCCCGATACATTGGAATGAACCTGCTTTCCATTCCCTCTTCTGATGTTAAGAATGATCTTAAACGATTCTCAAGAGTGAAGGAGATTAAGCTTCGCAAGAAGCTATTGCACACGCTGGATATAACAGTTAAAGAGCGTAAAGGTATCATCTATATCAAAAGCTTTGAAGGTGATTTATTCCCGATAGATGCCGAAGGCGTGGTTTTGGCAAAGTACTCAACCGTCTACACGGAAGATATTCCTATATTCAGCACCTATTATACCGGTAAGCAGTTAAAGGCTGGCACTCGCCTTAAGAAACCGGGCTTAAACCGGATTCTTAACCTGCATCAGCGTATTGCTAAGGAAGCACCTGATTTTCTTCCTCTTATCTCAGAGTATTATCTGATTGATAACACCGTTAATATCATTGATGCCAAGCATGGCACCAGAATTATTCCTTCTGATGAAGATCTTGCCAGCCAGCTTAAGCGCTATGTCTTTGTTCAGGATAACGGTAACATCGATCGTCGCAGTGTCGTTGACCTGCGTTTCAAGAATCAAGTAGTAGTAAAGGCAGGAAACAAATGAAAAGTAATATAATAACTGCATTGGACATCGGCTCTTCCTTTGTTCGCGCCATCATTGCCAAAGAGGTAGGGGGCGGACGCTTAGAGATATTGGGTATCGGTGAAACTCAATCCGAGGGGATAGAGCGGGGGATAGTAAAAGATATCCAAGCTCTGTCTGTTACAGTTGCGAAAGCACTAAATGATGCCGAGAAAGCAGCTAATACTCAAGCCCAGAACATCCATGCCAATATCACCGGTGAACACATCAAGACTCATATTGGTGATGGGAGAATATCTATCCCCACTGAAACTCCGAACGAACCGGGTGAAATAACTCTGGATCATGTAGAGCAAGTTATCAACGATGCTAAGAACAGCGTAAAAATCCAGAAAGGCTTCGAGAGATTCCGTATCCTGCACGGTCTGCCGCATAACTTTGTGATCGACAATCAGGACGATATCCACAACCCTGTGAACATGAGCGGGTTTCATCTTATTGCCAAGGTATATGCGATCCTCTCAGAGCTTACTCCCTTGCGTAACCTTAGCAAGTGTATTGAGCTGGCAGGTTACAGCATCGATCCCGAGAACTTTGTATTGAACCATATAGCCTTAGCAGAATCTATTCTTAATGAAGATGAACGCCGCCTGGGTGCTATTGT
This sequence comes from Candidatus Cloacimonetes bacterium HGW-Cloacimonetes-3, assembly GCA_002840645.1. Classification (GTDB taxonomy): domain Bacteria; phylum Cloacimonadota; class Cloacimonadia; order Cloacimonadales; family Cloacimonadaceae; genus Cloacimonas. Next base: position 119,329 of record PHBO01000001.1, on the reverse strand, counting down.
TCTGGATATCGGCGGAGGAACCTGTGATCTTGCTATCTTCAGCCGTGGTTCTCTGGAAAAGATATTAGTTATCCCCATGGCAGGCAAGAATATCACCGAAGACCTTGCCATCGGGCTTAAAACCACGATTGATAATGCAGAATATATCAAGCTTGAGTATGGTAACGCACTGGCAAGCAGCGTGGATCAATCCCTTGAGCTTGATGTGGACGGCATCAGCGGACGTGCAGGCAGCCGCAAAACCCATTATCTGGTTAGCCATGTAATCCAGCACAGAGTGGAAGAAATGCTATCTCTCTGTTATGGAAAAGCAAAGGATTTTTACACACCGGAGTTGGTTACTGCCGGTATCGTATTATGCGGCGGAACTGCCAATCTCACCAATATAGACACTGTGCTGGCAGAAGCCTTTAACCTGCATGTTAAAGTAGCTACTCCTGATCTGTCCCGTCTGAATGGGATGATCAGCCGGCTTGAAGACCCTGCATTTGCCACTGTGGTCGGCATTCTTTACCACGCATGTGGTCAGGAACCTGAAACAAGCGGTAAGAGCTTTAACTTATCCAATCTTAAATCAAGCAAATTCACAGATATGTTTAAGAAAATACTAAAAGACTTTACCTAAGGGGGAAAAATGATCGAATTCGATGACAAAGCTGCACAACTTGGAACTAACATCAAAATTATCGGTGTAGGTGGAGCTGGTGGCAACGCTATCAACACTATGATCCGCAACAATCTTTACGGAGTGGAATTCATCGCTGCAAATACCGATGGCAGTGATCTTATCAAGAGCTGCGCCAATATGAAAATGCAGCTTGGTAAAAGGCTTACACGCGGTTTGGGAACAGGTGCAAACCCGGATATTGGTTCCCGCAGCGCAGAAGAATCCAAGGATGAAATCAAATCCAATCTGGATGGTGCGGATATGGTTTTCATCGCCGCGGGTATGGGTGGCGGAACCGGCACAGGAGCAGCACCTATAATCGCCAAAATCGCCCGCGAAATGGGCATTTTAACCCTCGGGATTGTAACCTCTCCTTTTCCTTTTGAAGGAAAAAAGAGAGCAGATAATGCCGATCATGGTATCAGGAACCTGCGCGAGTATGTGGATACCCTTATCGTGATTCCTAATGAAAAGCTTAGTGAGATTTACTCCGGAGTTACTCTGGAAGAAGCCTTTAATAAGGCAGATAATGTGCTATTCGAGGCAGCAAAGGCTGTAAGTGATATCATAAATGTTACCGGTCTAATCAATGTTGATTTTGCCGACGTGAAAGCAGTGATGCAGAATATGGGCTATGCTTTGATGGGAAGTGGTATAGGTGAAGGCGAAAACCGTGCTATAAACGCTGCCAGATCCGCAATAGACAATCCACTTCTTCGCGATGTGAATCTCCAGGGCTGCCAATCCTTGTTGCTGAATATCACCGCCGGGCACGACATCCTGATGAGCGAATTTGAAGAAGTGAACAACGTGATTGTGAATGAAACCGGTAAAGCCGGCAATATAATCATGGGTGTTATACTTGATGAAAACATGACAGGTAAGATTAATGTTACCTTGATAGCAACAGGCTTGGATAGAGAAGACACAACTAAGCTGATCGATTTCCCCGGTTTACCTGTGCATACTCCCTCCGTTCCGGTTCAAGAGAAAAGCCCTGAAGCCGAGATTGAAGATATTATCTCCAGATTACACATCAACCAACCCACGCCCAAAGAAGAGCGTAAACCCTCCGCAGATGAACCAAACCGAATTCCAAGTCTGCGAACGGATGTACCATCATTCCTGAAGGCATTGGATTAACTTTAGCTACTAAAACATTATATAATACGTGCGATGTTTCCCTGCGTCGCACCATGGTAGACGTCCCTAAGCTGTAAAAAAGCTGAACAAAACACCGTCGGCACCCCCCCGCTGACGGTGTTTTTTTTGGGTGAAAAGATTAAGCTGCTCATTTAGGAAAAATGAGAGCCCTTTTTGAAATCAAACCTTGCTTCTGGCATTTTGCCTGGTTTTGTATAGCTTTTCTGTAAATCCGCCATCTTTGAGAAAAGCATCTGCCTGTGCTTTAAGCTGCCTATCCAACAATGTAGTAGCAACCCCTATAAGCACCAAGGCTGCGTTTGCTGCTATTTCTGCATATCTGGGAGGATTGGTGACAGATGCGGGAGTATCTGCAATGGACTTTATGGACTTTATGGACTCACCCAACGTATCTCCTAGCTTGTCCTGTCCAATCTGTCCATGTAGTCCATCCTGTCCATTCTGTCCATGATACCCGTCCCTCACTTGCTTCACCCAAGCTGCAACCTCATCTGCCGTGCTGCACCTTCTCTGCACCAAAGCCATACGCAGTGGCTCATCCTCTGCCCACAGCCTAAATCCACCTTGCCTGAGGTAGTCCTCATAATCCAGCTTCAGTTCTTCCAAGCTGGCTCTGGCAACATTGGTTAGCTTAAGTTCGGTTTTCTTGGATGTCCCGCTTGTCTGGCTGCCCTCGGCGATGTTTTGCACTCCGGAACGGGCAGCTTGTACCATCTGGTCATGTGTTCTGCTAAATTTGCTAATATAGCGGTCACAAAACCGCACCGTGATGTCATAGATAAGTTGTGATAGCTGGAAGCTCTTTAGCTTTCGGTAACCTCCATGCTTGGGCAATAGTGGCTCAGGTGCTGGTATATTCTTAGTAGTTTGTGTCATATCTCACACTCACTTAATTTTGTGTACAATCCTTATTAAGTCCATCACGTCCATTGTGTTCATCTTGTCCATACTTTCTTGCATAAAACATGCAAATCCTCTATTGCCCCAACATTTCAGCTTGTATTATGTTTTTAGTCTCAATTAGTTTATGAGTGCTCTCAGAGAGTTGTTTCATATTCTCAAACAAGGGTCGGCATATTGCATTATTCTCCATCATAACCTTATTAGAAGGTATAGGAATCTCAATCTTTCTGAAGTTCTCTTTGTTTATCTCCAAGAAAGTTGACCCATTGGCATACTGCTTTATGTTATCAATGTTGTTAATCGTCCATAACAGCAAAAAGTATGTATGAAATGGATTTATACACTTCATTGCAATAAACCCCTGGTTAATAACTGATGGTTGTGTAACAAGTGCCACATAACCTATTAGTGCTCTGGATGAGAGTAAAATCGTATCCTTTGGGAGCACTCCGGAGCTGATACATACTGCACCTTGTAGTGTGATCTTTCTTTCTGTGCTGGTTAAGTATAATGATTGAAGATTTGTTAAGTCCTTGTAGCCGCTGGAACAATCACCGAATACATCTGCCAGGTTTTTCAACTTTGCGCCCAAACTGGTATTCTGGGCTGTTAAGCTCGGCACCACATACTTGCGTCCTATGCACACGCTGCCATCGCGGTAGCTGCCATAGGTCATCTCATCTGCTGTGCCCGAATAGGTCTTGATTCCGTACTTGAATTGTACTTTCATGGTTTTTCTCCTGTCTGTTTTATGATAGGCTTTTTGCTTTCCGGAAAATCTTGCCTTCATAATGGTGTGGGGGACAGAATTGGGTTTTGGGGACAGATTTTGGATTTATTTTTAGCTAAGCCACAAAAACACAGACAAAAGTGCAGATTATCAGATTGTGTGTAAAGCAGTTAGGGGTGTGTAAATTTTTTTTATGCAGGGGGTGAAGGGCGTTCGCCCTATTGAACAACATAATGCCTGCAAGGACACCTTTTATTCATTCCAAATCAAGCATGACCCTCTACCTTTCTATGCTTCTCTCTGCTTGCCAGATATGTTTAGCCTACCATATCCCCGCAGATCAGTTCCGCTTGTTCAATTACCATATCGGTAGCTTTTTCTTGCTTATCGGGTGGATAGCCATATTTACGCAGGATGCGTTTTACCATCACCCGCAGTTTAGCTCTTGCCTGTTCACGAATTGCCCAATCTATGGTAACGTTTTTGCGCACAGTCTCTATTAGTTCCCTAGCAATTGTTTTTAATGTCTCATCACCCAGCACCATCACAGCCGCATCATTAGTTTCCAGGGCATCATAGAAGGCTACTTCATCATCGCTTAGATGCAGTTTATCTCCCCTGTTTTCAGCTTCTCTAATCTCTTTGGCGATTCCAATAAGCTCCTGGATAATTTTGGCAGCTTCGATAGTTCTGTTCTGGTATTTACGGATGCTTTCTGCCAGCATCTCAGAGAAAGCCCTGGTTTGCACGGCATTTCGCCGGAATCTGGCTTTTATCTCATCATTAAGCAGTTTCTTCAGCAATTCCACCGCCAGGTTTTTATAGGGCATGTTTTTCACGTCTTCCAAAAACTCATCCGATAAAATAGAGATATCCGGTTTCTTTAGGCCCGCTGCCTCGAAGATATCCACCACCTTGTCACTGCTGATAGCCTTGGAAACCAATTGTTTAATTGCAGTTTCCATTCCCAGGCCACCATCGTGGTAATCGCGTCCGGCTTTGATAATGGCTGCCTTTATCGTTTGGAAGAAGGCTACACACTCCCGTAACTCCAGTGCTTTATCGTGCGGTACTGCCAAAGCAAATGCCTTGGTTAAGCGCGATACAGTCTCTATCAGTTTGCTCTTCCCATTTTCCTGCGCCAAGATAAATTCCTGCGCCGGAGCTATGATATTCAGCTTTTCCTGGGGTGTGCCGCTTAGCCAGATGCACCAATCAAAACCATCAAACAGCCTTAGGCATTGCTCGTATTGCTCCATTAAGGCTGCCAGCGCTTCATTCTGATCTATGGTTACGGTATCTTTTCCTCCGGATTGGGTATAGGTCTTTAATGCTTTTTTCAGTTCCTCTGCCAGCCCCAGGTAATCCACAATCAAGCCACCGGGTTTGTCCTTATACACTCTGTTTACCCTGGCAATAGCCTGCATCAAGCCATGCCCGTGCATAGGTTTATCCACATACATCGTATTAAGACAGGGCACATCAAAACCCGTTAGCCACATATCGCGCACTATGGCAATTTTAAGCTTATCCAGCGGGTCCTTAAATCTCTCTGCTATTTTATCCCGCCTTTCTTTGCTGCGGATATGCTGCTGATAATCCAAAGGATCTGCAGGTGCCCCGGTCATTACCACCTTTAGCACGCCCTCTTTATCATCTTCAGAGCCCCAATCCGGCTTAAGCTTTAGTATGGCATTATACATATCCACACAGATACGCCTGCTCATGCACACTATCATAGCTTTGCCTTCTATAATCTCGCTGCGGGCTTCCCAATGCTTCAGCAGGTCTTCTGTAACCATGTTTATGCGTTTATCCGCACCAACCACAGCTTCCAGGGCTGCCCATTTGCTTTTCAGCTTTTCCCTGTCATCGGGCTCTTTATCTTCGGTAAGCTCTTCAAATTCGCTATCCAGATTGGGCTTTTCCCGTTCGTTTAGCTCCAGACGCGCCAATCTGCTTTCGTAATAGATAGGCACGGTGGCATTATCCAACACTGCCTGGTGGATATCGTAAATACTTATATAATTACCAAACACAGCTCTGGTATTCCGGTCGGTTAGCTCCACTGGCGTGCCCGTAAAGGCGATAAAGCTGGCGTTGGGCAAGGCGTCCCGCATGTTTTTGGCAAAGCCATCGATAAAATCATACTGACTGCGGTGCGCTTCATCCGCTATCACCACAATATTGCGCCGTTCGCTTAAACAGGGATATTCACCGCCCCTATCTTCAGGCATAAACTTCTGAATGGTAGTAAAGATAACCCCACCTGATGCAACTCTTAAGAGCTGCTGTAAATCCTGCCTGTCCTCTGCCTGTCTGGGGTTTTGGCGGATCAGATCCTTACACGCGCTGAAGGTGCGGAATAGCTGGTCGTCCAGATCGTTCCTGTCTGTCAAAACTACAATGGTGGGATTCTCCATCGCCGGATGCTGAATAATCCTGCCCGCATAGAAAGCCATGGTAAGGCTCTTACCGCTGCCCTGCGTATGCCACACCACCCCGCAACGTTTATCACCCTTTGCAGAAATGGCTTGCACCGTCTTTTCCACAGCCACATTCACCGCATGGAACTGGTGATAACCCGCCACCTTTTTGATGATGCGTTCTTTAGTAGCTTCAAATACAATAAAGTAGCGAAGCAGGCTTAGGATATTGTGCTTATCAAATACACCCTTCAGCAGCACTTCCATCTGAGATACATAAGAAGTACCATTGCCCGTCATTCCCTCTTCCGCTTTTGTCTTTCCCGATCCAGTCGGGCATCCAGAGTTATCTCTTTGCATTCCCGCTTCCGCATTTGTCTTTCCCGATTCAGTCGGGAATCCAGCCCCTTCCCCCGTAGCGCAAGATGCCAATCTTGCGGAACTATTACCTTCGCAGGATTGGTATCCTGCGCCACCCTCTCCCGTCATTCCAGATTTAGTCTGGAATCCAGTCTTTTCACCCGCATCATCTATCCTCCGCCAAGGCATCATCCATTCTCTGCCCGAACTTACCGTCCCCAGCCTGGCTTCTATGCCATCCGTAACAATCAACAGCGCATTATACACAAACAGCGAAGGTATCTGTGCCATATAGGTCTGCAACTGGTTATATGCGCTCCAGATGCTTGCCTTTTCGTCCGAAGGATTCTTCACCTCGATAACCGCAAGGGGGATGCCATTAACAAAAATAACAATATCCGGTCGCCGGACATACTGCCCTTCCACCACCGTCATCTGGCTTACCGCCATAAAGTGGTTATCATCCACCAGGGCAAAATCTATCAGCTTTGCAGCGGTATTTACTATTCTGCCATCCTGACGGTAAGCAACCGGAACACCTTCCACCAACAGCTTATGAAACGCCATGTTATTGCGGATTAACGAGGGGTGCTGCATCAGCTTTATTATCCTTACCACTTCAGTAATGCATTCCTCCGGCAGCATGGGATTAAGCAAACGCAGCTTATCCCGCAAGATATCTTCCCGGATAAGCACTATGGCGCAATCCTCTGCCAACAGCCGGGGATAGCTGTGGGTGGCATAATCCAACTCTTGCAGGATATGCAATGCGACTGATTCAACCGGTTTTTCTAACATATCTGATTCATACTATTTAAACTTAGATAACAAACCAACAACGATAGTAAGGTCAATTCCGCAGAAGCGAAGAATTCCGCATATAGAACCTAGGATACCTAAAATACTCAATGAACTCCTTGGAATTTTGTAGTTATGTTTACTTACTAGCATCACAATAGTAATTAGTATAGTAATTACTATTGCGGGAGTTCTGATAAGCACATTAGTACTAACCATATACAAGTAGAATGACAGTAACAGCAGAATAAATGATTCCAATAGCACAGCAATTTTATATAAACTGGACCATGGATATGGCATACCACATTTACTACATCTATTGGGTGCTTTATAGGGTGACAGACCAATATAGTGGGGACCAAAGGTGGGTAGACTTTCCCCTTTAATATCATTTTTGCACCAACCGCAAATAGTTTGGGACTTTGCTCCACAATCTGGGCAGAAATCACAGCCATTGTCAGGATGAGTAATGATCATGCTGTTTATCACATGACCATTCTTACATATCTGAGCAACATCATATTGATCCATTCATACTCCTAATCTCGATACTATGTTCTAGTCGTTCTTGTTAAAACTAATAATACCTTGCATAATTAACTTCAAACAGAACCACCATGCATAAACAGCTGAATAAGTATGTCCTATGTTCGAATCTACTAATCCGTGTGCAATCTCATTTCTTAAGTTAAACCCATAGCAATCCGTAAATATGGCTTTTAATTCAAAAACTGTATTTTCGTCAAACACTCGATTAATATCATTATTATCCAATAATGTCTTTAACCCATTTTCGGTTTCTATACCAGATTCATCAGTATTTGTTGTCTTTATTCCATATCTTTTTAGATTAACTCTAACTAAATGTTCTATTTGTGGTGTAAGCAAGTGTACTGCAGACATAAAATCATTTTCGAAGCCGAAGTAAATACCTTTTGCCCATAACAATAATCTATCATTAGGAACTGCAGTTGATGCTCTGCACATGTCGAATATATTTGGTAATGTAATGCGATGTTCAGCATTAATTACTTCCAATGACTGTAATATCATACCTTCTACACATAATGAAACATGAAAATGATAACTACTCATCATTTGTTCCCATATTGCCAATTCAGTTGAAGGGTCTGATTCGCCTCCGAGATTAGCGCCTGGTGATTTTGCAACAACTCTACCATCATGAGCATAATGAGTTCTAGAAACAAGAGCTAATAATATGCTATCCCTTAATATCTTGATTGCTTCTTCTTTATACTCGCCCATATCTTGTGAATTAGATATATGGGCAAAAGCGATTATTGCTTCTGGGAAATCTCTACCTCTAACATGCTCTCTAGAGGCTTTAACAACGTCAGCAATGTTTATAGGAGGTGAGCTAATAGGGGTCATTTCTGTTAATGCTTGTTGGTTAGCTTCTTCTATTAAACAATTAAGCTCTTTAATTCTATCTTCTGAAACGTACTGATTCCTGATACGTTTAGGTATTTTGTAATACTCAAGGATTGCTTTATGATACAAATCAGCAGAGAAAATACTTGATATACAAGAAGCATCCTCAATATATCCTTCTGCAATTCTAGAATGGATATCATAAAGTCTGTTATCTGGTTTTTTCTTACGTTTAATCCCTTCATAGGCATTTTCTAATAGTTTACGTTGCGAGTCAAATCTAATATTCTCTGCTGATTTAACTAGAGTGTTATAAACAACTTCTGTGCTGTCACCTATACCGTGTTTTAGTAATAAGTCTGATACGATTATTAATGTCCCAGGTTGCCCAATATTCTTTTGTAATGTTTCTAACAGATAATCATGAATTAGTTCACTACGCTCCTTTGTTAGTTCCCTATGAATGGAGCATAAAAATATTGCGCGCTCGTATTGTGCTTTACAATTATGGGCATGGTCTTCATCTTCAAAACGGTATTTTAAGTATGCATCAATAGCCGTTAACGCAACTTCAGGTTTTCTTGGCCTCCCCATGAACCAGCAAATATCTGCGATCCTAGCCCGCAAATGATAATCTACAATTTCTGGTATGATGCTTTCAAGGAAAGCAATATCTTTATCAGAGAAATCCTCAGGTAAAAATGTTCTTCTTCCACCGCCAGAACAGATGGGAACAAAAGGACCATTAGCACTTTCTGGTTTCAAAATTGGAGAACAAGCATCTGATAATAACCACAATACCTTCCCCTCATTTACTTTACCTTGTCCAATAAGATCTTTAGCTTTTTCCGAAAAGATACTGTGATAATAGTCAACATCCTTTTCATTTCCTTCTTCTATTAGTTTCTCAATTTCAACATTTTTAAAATCATCTGATGTTACTACTAAATCTTCAGGATACCTTATGTTCTTCATACATCATCCTTGTGTCTAGAATATCATATGTAGTAGATTATCTCTATAGTCGGAAAGTATATTGTTTTCATTTTCGTTAGTATTTATTAAATCCAGTACTGCATGTGCAATACGACCAAAAACATTCATAATCTCAAAGCTAGGTTGTGCATACTGAAACGAAGGAATGGCTTCTTTAGCAAGATGTAGAACTGTTGTACCTGTGGAATGTGAAAACATGTGATGATTAAATACTTCCGAATTTGTCATAAAGTAAAGATATGAGAGAGGAACATCTTCTGATTTAGGCAGTAATTTTATTATGTCTAAAGAAGCAACCAAAGTTTCGTAATCTCTGCTCTTTCGAATAATAGCCGGACGCCCTATAACATCGGCATTTTGTGTAACATCTGTACATGCAATAACCAAGTCGCCTGTTTTTAAAACTTGTTCAGGTTTGAATTTACCAGTGTATGCTTTGAGACCATCCGATTTGTACCCTCCACCTCTATTGAATGACTTTAGTGTAACCATAGCAGTTGTTGATTCTGATAATTCATAACTTGAGTATGAGACGCCTTTAATAATATCTACTTTAGTTCCTAATTTCACTACTCTCCACCCTTTGGGAAGCAGTCCCAATTCCGAATCTATCATTTCTCCACCGGATGATTTGTAGGGGTTACCTTCAGCATTGGGGAATTCAAAATCAATGAACCAGTGCTTAAAGATGGCGTGGGCTATTTCTTCAAGGGTTTTGTTCATTCTGCGGTTAAGTTCTATTTTGTCGTCCAATGTACCAAGGATATGTGCTATTTCTTTTTGGGTTTCGAGGGGAGGGAGGTAAAACTCAAATTGGGTCATTGTGTAAGCACTTGCGTTTGGTTGTGCTGACTTGTCTCCTAAAACTCCTTGCAAGAAAGAATTGAAACCTTCTGATTTTAAACAATAGTATATATACCTTGAATCCGCAATCGTGCTATTGATTCTCAACCTTACTAAATATGAAGCAAAGACAGCTAAAGGTGGATTTGATATATGTAAGCATGCGCCTGTCGATGCACCGGTACGAGCAATTACTATATCATCGTTAAGTAATCTATACTTCTCCGTGTCTTTGGGGGTTATGCAACAATAAGGTACAGTACTCCAGTCTACATGTTCTTGGACAATGTCAGTAATTCTAAGAAATCTAATACCTGTATCTTCTGATGTGGATGAAGCAGTATAGCCATAATCTATCGAATTGCATAAATCACAAAGCTTAAATCGGTATAAATCAAACCGGTTTTCTTTAACCGCTTCTATAAATTCCTCCGATATCGCTTGCCAATCAACAATATCCACTTTAATCGGCAGGTCAGATTCGGAAAAGGCATCTTTCAGCAAGCACAGGGTAGCTACCGGAATGGGACTACCCATATCAATAGCCAAATCCAGATCGGAAAACTCCTTGGCAGTGCCAGTTACACGTGAGCCAAACGCCCATACTTTGGCATTGGGGACAATTTCCCTAAGTATTTTTCGAACTATTTCCAGATATGCAGGGGCAAGATCAATCATCGTTTCCAATCAGCAGGTTTTCGTACAGCAGCTTAGCATCGGTGATAAAGCCCAATACCGCCTGATACACTTTCTTTGCTTCCCTTTCATCATAGATGTGGACAGTTTTGTTACGCTGTTCCCGGTACTCAAACCACTTTTGCGGTTCGGCAATGTAGCCGGTTTCCGCACCTAAGCGGATCATATCCTTAAAGTTCATCGTGTCCAGCAGGGCAGGATTGGGGGAGTCACTTTCCAGTCTGCGTTTCAGCAGTTTCCAACAAAGCTCGTAAGTGTATTCAAATCGTTGGATAACCGCATCCCGCAGTTCTTCATCTTCCGGGGCAGCCACGCTGCGGATTATGGCTCTGTCCAGACTGTTTATGGCTTTGTCCAATGATGATAGTATTATAGGCATAAATTATCTCCTGTGGACTTGATATCGCAATTTGCGATATCAAGTTGTTTTATGCTCTTGAGGTTGCAATTTGCAACCTCAAGTTCTGGATCCCGGATCAAGTCCGGGATGACAGTAAGGTATAAGCTGTTTATATAAGAGCCTCTTTTACTCTTTAACTCTTTGTTAATAAGTCTTTTCATTTATCCTCACCAAATCCAAGCTTAATCAGGTTAGCTTTTATCTCTTTTTCCAGTCTGGCAGATTCCTCAAACTGGGCGTATAGTTCTGCGGTAAGGCGTTTCATTTTGTCCTGGAAGGGTTCGGTATCCTCGTTTTCTTTGGGTGCCATACCCACATAGCGTCCGGGGGTAAGGATGTAGTTTTGGGCTGCTATTTCGGCTGTGGTAACTGCTTTGCAGAAGCCGGGGATGTCCTTGTATTCGTCATACCGTTGCAGAACGGTATCCAGTTCTTTTTCTTGTTCTGGATTCCAGCCTTCGCTGGAATGACGGGGAGGTGAGGAATGACGGGGAGTGGTGTTGTCACCCCGCCAGGCGTGGTAGGTGGTGGCTATCTTGGCTACATCTTCTGCAGTAAGTTCCTTGTGGACGCGGTCTTTCAGCACCCCCAGGTTGCGGGCATCGATAAACAGGGTTTCCCCTCTGCGGTCACGGTATTTGCCGCCTGTTTTGCTGCGGGTTAGGAACCATAGACAGGCAGGGATCTGGGTGGAATAGAAAAGCTGCCCCGGCAAAGCTACCATACAATCCACCATATCGGCTTCTATTATTGCCTTGCGGATTTCGCCTTCGCCGGATTGCTGACTGCTCATGCTGCCGTTTGCCAGCACAAAGCCTGCCAGCCCGTTGGGGCTAAGGTGCCGGATAAAGTGCTGTATCCAGGCGTAGTTGGCATTGCCTTCGGGCGGGATGCCATATTGCCAGCGGGCGTCTTTTTTAAGCTGTTCACCGCCCCATTCCTTCATGTTAAAGGGCGGATTGGCTATTACAAAATCGAATTGGCGGTCTTTGTGCAGGTCTTTTAGGAAGCTATCGGCATTTTCCTGCCCAAGGTCTGCTTCGATGCCCCGGATGGCAAGGTTCATCTTTGCCAGCCTCCAGGTGGTGGGATTGGATTCCTGGCCAAAGATGCTTATGTCTCCAATCTTTCCGCCATGCTCCTCCACAAACTTCTCGCTTTGCACAAACATGCCGCCGGAGCCGCAACAGGGGTCGTATATCCTTTTTCCGGGTAAGGGTGCCAGCATGGAAACCAGCAGCTGCACAATGCAGCGCGGGGTGTAAAATTGCCCGCCCTGTTTGCCTTCGGCGCTGGCAAATTCGCTTAAGAAGTATTCATATACTCTGCCCAGAATGTCCTTACTGCGGTTTTCCTTGTCACCCAGCCCGATGGTGCCGATCAGGTCGATAAGTTCGCCAAGTTTGGCTTTGTCCAGGTCCGGACGGGCATAGTTCTTGGGTAGGATGTTTTTAAGGCGTTTGTTGTCCTTCTCTATGGCATCCATGGCTTCATCTATCAGCTTGCCGATTTCTGTGGTGTGGGCTTTGCCCTGCAAAAAGCTCCAGCGTGCCTCAGCGGGTACCCAGAAGATGTTGGCAGCGGTGTATTCGTCCTTATCTTCGGGATTCGCCATGGGGTCTTTAAGCAATTCCTGATGATGCTCTCCGAAGGAATCGGAAATGTATTTCAAAAAGATTAGCCCCAGCACCACGTGCTTATATTCGGCGGCGTCCATATTGCTGCGCAGTTTATCGGCAGCAGTCCATAGCTTGGCTTCAAAGCCCAGATTGGCTCCAGTGGTGGTTTTTGCTGTGCCTTTTGCCATAAATAACCCCTTGTTTTCCTTTACAATGCAATAATCAAAGAGTGCTTATTTTCGTCAATTCCTTTTTAAGCCCTTCTTTGTTCTTGCTTGTAACGTATATATTTAGCATAACCTTCCCATAACCCTCCCGTATCGCGATACGGGAGGGTTATGGGAAGGTTACCGGCAGAATAAGTGTGAAATCTATGCAAGCTGTTAGCACCCATCACCTTAACCACAAGGTACTATGTGCATAACTACGAGTAGCAACAAGACCTTTACCACTTGTTTTGATAGTGAGCAAAATTAATTGATGCTATCGCACATAGATAAACCGTTTGTCATTCCCGCGGAGGCGGGAATCCAGAGCTTGAACGTGCTACATATGAACGTATGATAACTGATTACATAACAATAATCTACTTGTGTCATCCCGATAAAATTATACTGTGGATTCCCGCCTCCGCGGGAATGACAGTAATGATTTGCTTTTTTTTCATTTGCAGAAGGATTGTTGGGTTATGCTGGAGAGTCTTGACTCTTTCCTATTGGTTTTATTAGGCCAAAAGTGATTATCCTCTAACCCGTTAACCTACTAACTATCTTACCGTCACCTTAGCCAGTTTCGTATCCAGATCACCATTTTTCAGGCTCTTCTTCCAGTAGGCGCGTAAATGCAGTTCCGGTACCAGTTCTTTACTACCGCAAAGGATGTAGGATTCGCTATCCGGGCATTTCTGTTTAAGGAAGTCTCCCAGGTCGTGGTAAAGAGTTTTAGTGGTTTCATCATTACCAATGCGTACCCCATAAGGCGGGTTGGTGATGATGCAGCGTCCGCTCTGCTTGGATAGAAGTTGGAACGGAGTTACCATAAGCTCTACGTTTTCTCCACCGGGGAGGTTGGCAAGATTCTCTTCGGCATAGGTGATGCTGCCCACACTGATATCGGAGCCGGAAATCAAGCCTTTAGGCAGGGGAATTATGCGGCTGTTCTCCTGTTTGCGGATAGCGGCATATAACTCTGAATCATAATCGGGCAAATATGGCATACCAGTGTCTTTTCGCAGGTAGCCCGAGGGAATATTGCAATAGCGCATCAAAGCTTCCGCAAGAATGGTTCCTGAGCCGCACATGGGATCAAGCAGGGGTCTATCCCCTTTCCATCCGGACATCACCACCATTGCCGCTGCAAGCGTCTCCTGTAGCGGGGCGAGGTTAGCTCCAACCCTGTAGCCTCGTTTATGCATGCTGATCCCGGTTAAATCCAGCGCTATCGTTGCCCAGTTATCCCTGATGTGCAGATTAAAGTTTATATCTGCACCCTGCGTTTTGAAATCGGGACGGCGTCCATACTTGTTCCGGAAACTATCGCAGATAGCATCCTTCAGCAATTGCCCTGCATACAGGGAATGGCTGATATGGCTGTTGCTAACATTGCAATCTATGCTAAAGCTTTCATCCGGGCTGAACAAGGCCGTCCAATCCAGAATCTTGCTTGCCTGGCTGAAAAGGTATTTCTCACTGTGACATTGGAAACTTGCCAGCGGAGCCAGCACCCTCTGCAGTATGCGCGAACAATATACAATACGGTATAGAGTGGCTTTATCACACCCGAAACGGATACCGCGGGGCACTTCCTGCAGCACCTTTGCGCCCATGCTTTCCAATTCTGCTTTGGCATAGGCTTCCACGCTTCCTGCCACCTGAGCGAAGTACTTATCTGTCTTTATATATTCCATTCATTCCTCTTTGGTAGTGGGATGCGATGCGATGATTCTGTCAACAAAAAAAGGCAACAAGGGAAGATTTGTTTACCCTTGTTGCCTATCTAACTCGCTGTGGACAGTGTCTATTTCATCATTGTCATCTTGGCGGTTAGCACATATTTACCCAGGCTGAGGGTATAGTAGTAAACACCGCTGGCTACGGGCAAGCCATTTTGGTCTTTACCATCCCAGATCACTTCATACATGCCTTTGTGGTTTACGTGCAGACCCAGTTCCGTCACAAGCTGTCCTTTCAGGTTATAAATCTTTATTCTTGCGGTACCTGTTAAATCGGAGAGCACGTTAAAACGAATCGTGGTAGTGGGATTGAAGGGGTTGGGGTAGTTTCCCATCAAGGCTATCTCTCCCACAGGAGGAGTGTTAACCTCATCATCAAGCTCAACTTCACCTCCGGTAAAACTGGTAAAGATGCAAACGACACCGTAGGCAATGCTGAGGTCGATGATCTGCTGCTTGATTACCAATGCTTGAGTAGAACTTGCATTATAGCTATAATATTGCTGTAATAGAGATTCGATCTTCTGCTTCGCCCATATCTTGGGTATGAACTCCAGCCCGCCTGCTAAACTATCGGCAAGCGTGGTGTTATAGCTATGCTCCACCTGTTGACCGTAAACATTGCCGGAAAACACGATGTTAATCGGTTGTGGGGTATTATAGCGTCCGCTAACTATTAGTTGATTTCCGCGGTAGAGATTGGGCAGAGGAGAGGGATTAACCTCCGTGATAGCATCCTGGGGGATAACGGTGAAGATGGGAGAGAGCATCACCGGGTAGCGTATGAGATTGTAAAACTCCGTGATGGTAGTCTCAAGCTCTTCATTTCTCAAGAAAGTAGCAATGCCACTATTATCATTTGCGAGGGTAGTTAAAAGGGGAGTATTAACGTCGTTTCCAATGCCGAAGTTGAAGAGGTAAATGGTAGTTTCTGTTGTATCTATCAGGTTGTTAACGTAAGTAATCAGATTATTGGTATCCATTATACCTGTGGTGGCTTGTCCATCCGTTAAGAAGATAATGATATTGGCGGTATTGGGGTCAGCCACAGAAAACTGGGGGACTGCAACACCAAAAGCTCCTGAGATATTTGTTGATCCGGTGGCACTAATACCATTGATAAATGTAACCGCACTCTGTAAATTACCGGGTGTGTAGGGCTGGTGGCTGTCCCACAAAGGCGTGATGTTAGTACTAAATGAGATCAGATTGAACATATCGCCTTCATTAAGGTTGTTCACGATATAAGACGCGGCTGCTTTTGCCTGAGTTATCTTTGTGCCACTCATGCTGCCAGAGCGGTCTATGATAAAAGTGAATACCTTGTTAATGAATTGCTGCTCAGAATTATCCGGCTCGGCGATAAAGGTAAACACACCATCTCCAAGCTCATCGGGGAGGTTATCGAACACTCCGCTCATGGAGGTAAGCGATAACGCATCCTGCGTAACAGAGTAGTTTAGATTATAGTCTGTAGTTGCCGGGGCATTATGCACAACATATGCTGCAGTTGCAACGTGGTCTGTAACCGAGAATTCGGGTGTTAACCCCGGCATAGAGAAGTTTTGGATAACTCTATCTGAGGTAAGGGTAATCTCGAACCCTTGTGTCTGCAAAGACTGCATCTGCAAGGTATTATATTTGTTACGCAGATTCATATCCACGTTGCCAAAGCTGTAGGGCAAGAGCTGCACATAGGACAATTGGACGATTAATGTATCTGTAGGAGCCATCAGGGGGACCACATCAAAGACAAGAGGATAACCGCCCACATAATCAAGAAAATATGCAGGAAGATTACTAGGACCACCCCCCGGGTTCTGAGGGACGCCGGCAATTTCAGCCACATGCCATACGCCATCCTGATGCCACCTGAGCTGAGTGGGACTAGCACCATCCGGAACCGGATAATAATATCTGGGGGCGAAGGTAGAAATGCCACTGTTGTAAAACACATCCGTTACTGTAACTATAGCTACCTGATTCTGAATATCTGCCTGATAGTTACAATCTCTTAGATACATACAATTTAAGGAGGTACTATTACGGTTAACCAACACACCTGCTGCATTGAGCATTGTAATGCTCAGCAATACGAACAAAGTAACCAATACCAGATATCTCATTACTTCCTCCTACGCAAACGTTTTAACAACAGCCATCCTCTATAGACAGATGCTGTTTTTTTGCGCATCTAATTATTAAGAAAGCAAATTTTATTCCACATGTATGCAGTATTCTGATATTCAGGTGGGGAGTATGTATGGTTTCTTTAGCAGCACAGCATGTGCATAAGGATGATCTATGGCTCTGCTGGGGCAATTCCACCAACATCTGAGGCAGAAGATGCACTTGTCTCCAAATTTTAGTTTACCATCTACAAGGGTGATGTTACTCGTTGGGCATTCCTGCACGCATTTCCCGCATAGATCGCAATTGCTGCTTACTCTCCAATGGCGTGAGCCTTTTCTGCATCCTCTGGTTTCCAGACGTTTGAAAAGCGTGGATATACGTTGAGAGGTGCTATCGGGTAACAGTTTCCTGGTTCCGGAAAGGATGTCTGCAACTGTTTCTGCAGAGTGAATCCTTGCTGCTTCCGCCAGACGTGCTATTTTGCCCGGTTTGGCAGGGCTTGCCATATTTGCCGGCATAACAAAGAAAGATTCGTATGCCAGTTTCCAGCGTTTATTAGCCAGCAACATACGCAGATGATTCGTAGAGCCACCATAAAACAGCTTGTCTCCCGCAGTCTTGAACAGGAAATAGCGGATAGGTGCCGCAGGCAGCAGCTCCAGAAACTCGTACACAATCCCGGGGGCATCATATGCATGAACAGGGAATCCGATCCCAACCAGATCATATTCCTCAGGATTGAGAACAACTTCTCCCTTGGTAACCGATTCTATCGGAATCAGCTCGCACTGCGAACCACTATCAATAAACCTCTGCTGCATATCTTCTGCCACAAAGCGTGTGTTGCCTGTGCCCGAAAAGTAATATACGCATATCTTCATATATAGTACCACCTCTTTGGTCAGAACAATTAGCGTTGTGAATATGTCAAACAAATTTGTAGCAGCTGAGAAACAGACAGCCGAAAGATAGATATAGTGCTTGACGCCCCAGCCCATAGTGATTTACTTGTAAAAAAGAAATCTGGGATGTATATGAATATCCTCTTAGTATCTCCAAAAGCATGTACCGGTGGCTTGGAAAGCCTGCGCAAAGGAAATCAGATACTGCAGGGGCTGCTTTATATAGCGGCGGCGGCACGTGATGCAGGGCATAATACCACAGTGGTGGTTGCCGATAAAGCTGATGTTGATGAGTATATTCTGCGTTACAAACCTGAGGTATTGGCTGTTTCTTGCGTAAGTGCCACCTACCCCATAGCGCGCGACCTGCTGATCCATGTGCGAAAGAAGCATCCCCAGCTAAAGACTATTATTGGCGGGCATCACGCTACATTTATGTACAAAGAAGTGTTTGCGGATACGGATGTAGATTACATATGCCGTGGAGAAGGTGAGGAAGTGTTCCCCGCACTGTTGGCTGCACTTGAGCAAGGAAATGCCGAGCCGGTAATCATGGGCATTGTTTACCGTAAAGACGGTACGTATTACAACGATGCAGAGATTGTTCTGATGAAGGATATCGAAAACCTCCCCAAGATTACAAGAGATCTTACTGCCCCGGATTTCACGTTTTCCCCGAAGATAGTCTCCTCCCGCGGCTGCCCCTTCAACTGTTCATTTTGCAGTATCTCTGCCTTCTATGGGGGAAAATACCGTAAACGCAGCGTGGAAGCGGTGATAGCCGAGATCAAGGAATACCTTAGCTGGGGGCACGACAGCTTCTGGTTTCACGATGATAATCTAACCATAGACACCAAGTGGATGGAAAGCTTCTGCCAGGCAATTGAAGATGAGGGCATCAAGTTCCATTTCAACTGCATGAGCCGTGTGGACACCATCTGCAATAACCCGGAACTAATGGCAAGAATGGCCAAGGACGGTTGCTCTTTGATGTCCATTGGCATAGAAAGCGGTATTCCGGAAGTGCTGGAACGTATGCATAAGAAGATAAACGTGGAGCAGATAAAGCAAGCTATCAAGATACTGAACAAGCTCTCCATCTCGCACAACTGGTATATGATTATCGGCTCGGCAGATGAGTTTGACAAACCCCGCTACATAGAGCAGAACATACGTTTCTTCAGTTCCCTGCCCCTGGGATATGTGCTTATCTCTATTTTAACACCTTTTCCCGGCACGGAGATATTTAACCGTCTGGTTGCCGAAGACCGCATCAGGCATTATAACTGGGAAGATTATGATGCCATGCACTGTGTGTATAAACCGCTGTTCATGAGCTATAAGGACATAGACAAATATCTGCCCAAGGCATACGTAAAAGTGTATCTTAGCAAGGGCTGGCGGCTAATCCCGCTGTTTTACAACAGCTTCAGGCGCAAAGCCATGAGTCCCGCAACAATTGGTGTGGCGATAAAAACCATGTTCCTGCATGTTGTGTTAGGCAAGGACTTTCACAATGCTCTGAAGAAACACTAAGCATAAGTGCGTAGTTCCGTTACACTCTTCAAGCGCTTCAGCAGATAATCCGTTCCTATCCCGATGCAGCCTATTATCACGATGTAAACCAGCATCTCTTTGTAACGCAGTAAATACCTGAAATCCAGAAGGCGATAGCCCATACCGGAGCTTACTCCCAGCATTTCAGCAGCTATCACCACGCTCCACCCCACTCCCCACAGCACCCTAAAGATATCTACTATCCCGCTGATGCAAACAGGCAATTCTATTTGGGAAAACAAAGCCCATCCAGAGGCACCGTCCAATCTGGCTTGTTCCAATACTATTCTGGGCAAACTGCGCAGCATTTCCAGGCTAACTATCACAGCATGGAAGGTAAGTGAGATAAGCAGGGTAATCCCTACGGATACTTCACCAATTCCTGCTGCAAGTATGATTAGCGGTAGCCAGCAAAAGGGCGAGATATGACGAATGAAGTTCACTACCGGCATCGCCAGGATACCAAATATCTTGTTGCGATAACAAGCGAAGCCAATGCCTACTCCCAACACCCAGGACAGAAGCGTCCATACTAACACCCGCAAAGAGGTTATAACGATATCATTTAACAGCATGGAAGCATCAATCATTTATATCCCAATATACTTCGCTGTCCGTGGGTATTTTATCTAAATAACCGGCTTCCAGTGATATCTCTGCCATGCGCCGCTGAAATTTCCTTCCACTTTGCTCCAGCCCCATACGAAACACGCTATGCTTTAGTGCTCCCTGCACCTGAGCGTCGCTGAGCCCATAGCTGCTTTTCGCATAGGCTTTCGCACCGTTTGCATCGGTAAACATATTAGTTACGTTGGCATCCAACTCCTGTACAAACAATGCCAACTGCTTTGCCTTATCCCCGTTTACCTGCCTGGTGTTCACCGCCAGGTCGCAACAAGGGTGCGCCGCGTAACTATCACCGAACCAATGGATAATATTGAAGTCGTCCGCAAGCTTGTTTACTATCGGGACATACAATACCACTGCACTCACCTCCGCCTTCTGCAAGGCTGCCACAGCTTCGTTGGGGGAACGGAAATACACGGGTTCTGCGCTTATGTTTTCCGCAGCAGCATAATCCCGCCACAGCACATCCAGAGATGAAGCCTTCAGCAGCCCCACCTTCTTCCCGTTCAGATCTGAAGCTGATTTGATATTCTGAAGAGCGACAACTGCATCAGTTTCCCGCTCAAAGAAAGATATAGTTTTAACCGGATAACCCTTTGCAGCAGCATTCCACACATAGGTAAAAGGTAAAATGGCAGCATCTACCCTACCTGCAATCAGGGCTTCCTGAACCTCCCAACCGCTGGTGAAAGGCACCAATGAGTACTTCTCAGCACTCATCCTCTTCGTCTCTAATGCATAGGACAAAGGCAGATGGTCTATAGATGGTTTGATTATCCCTATTCTAAGGGACGGACCGGGCTTGCTGCAAGCCGACAATAGCAGCAAAACCAATAATAATACTGAACTTAACTTTCGCATAATCTCTCCAAATAAAAAATACAGCCACCCCGCCTAACTCAGTCAGGGTGGCTGTACAAAGAGTATCAGCCTATTGCTTAACTGCTGTGCTCAAATTCCTGTGCTATACCATAATTGTCAAGCGGCAAAGCTGATTATGCGTCCCAAGCACATTGCTTCAAATCAACTTTGCTTTTAGATTTGAACACAACCCCTTCTACCAGTAAAAGTTCTTTCTGCAGAGCCCCTCCCCCATCTTCCGGTAGGGCAATCTCACCGCTGTTGCGGATAACCCTCCACCATGGAAGAGAATGCTTTTCGGTGCATGAGTGAAGCACACGAGCAACAGCTCTTGCTCCACCGGGATTCCCTGCCATTGTAGCAATTTGCCCGTAACCAGCTACCTTACCGCATGGTATTGCTAAGATAATCTGAATAACAGCAACTGTAAACTCGCTCATAACTAGATACTATTTGAGAATCAGAACCTTTCTAACCTGGGTTTGGGTACCGCTTTGCATCCGCAGATAATAAACTCCGCTGCTGCAAGGAACACCATTTTTATCCCTGCCATCCCAATTAACAGAGTGAGATCCTGAAGCTTGAGGACTGTTTATTAGCGTGTTTACCAACTGCCCTTTTATGTTATAGACAGCAAGAGACATATCTTTGGGTTCTTTAAGCTCAAAGGTAACTGTAGTGTTAGATGTAAATGGATTAGGGTAATTAGTAAGCGACGCACCCGGAGCTAACACCTGATCATCGTTTGGCGAAATGTACTGGAAATTGACCAATTGAGTTTCGCTTTCCAAATACACTTCATTTGGACCGGGGTTGTATATAGAGGCGACCTTCATCTCATACCATACTGTAGGGCTAAGATTAGTGATGCTATGGTTGCGGGCAGTACCTGGCTTTTCTATACTCTGCCATTGAGAAGCAGGAGAGCTGTAGGGCTTGTACAGTACTTCGAAATGGTGAGGATCGTTACCAGAAAACCAGTTCAGATTAAAGGTATTAGGATATTGGATAGTAACCGGTCGTAAGTAAGGAATACAGGTTAAACCTTCTATCTCGCCAAGGTTCAATCCACCATTTATGAACTCCGTAGCGAAAACAGACTGAGCTTTAAGCTCTTCCAAGTTTCCGCCACAAAACACAATGGAATAGAAAGTTATATTAGCTCCCGGCACTAACCACAACTTATTTTCCTGATAATCAATCATACCCGGTTGGCTGCCGCAAAGCGTGTTAAGGAATCTTGTGTCATTTGCTTGAGGCTGTTCATATTCCATTACATTATCCGGTTCAGGACGAAGGGCAGAAAAACTATAGGGATCGGGGTTTCGACAAGTGCTCAGCCAGTACTTTTCGTTTGAAGTTCTGTTAGTTGAGGTTAAATCACGTGGATTGGAATCATTGGGTCCATTACCTACGCTCCAGTACCATGAAGCCCGGTTACCGGTAAAACCCGGTATATATAACTTGTTAGCAACAAAATACGGGCTTAATCCCCCATCATAATCAGCATCCCGTGAGTAAGCGAACTCATAACCTTCACCTTTTACATACCCGCTTTTATCATCACTGGCACCTACTGATCCCCAAGAGACCGGATAAAGATCATTGTCCATGTATTGACTAACAGCTATATCGAACAAAGTATCAACCGTGCTGGTATTATAAACCGTGGTTTTATAGATTACAAAATTGTGGAAATACTGCAAATCCCAAGCATAGCTTTCCTGATGTATAGCTAAACCCAGGGGATAATGGTGGTTAACAGAACTATATGCACCATAATCCCGTTCTCCATCAGTTCCAAAGGGACAATAATCATAGTAATATGCTGAGTGAGTTTCATAGCCAGGAGTTTCCATAACTGAGGTTTGAGGAATGGTGAAACAGTATGTCCCCAAAGGATCAGGAATGGCAAAAGGACGCGGCGATGGAATACCGTGCAAGCTACTTAGAACAATGTCCTGCGGATTATAGGTGTCGTAAAATGCTGCCATCTCCGGATTAGACATCAAAAGCATATTATATGCAGGAAGCAGTTCTTGCAAATCTTGATCACCGTCATTACCTACGGACGTAAGTGTATCCAATACTGCTACTAATCCCGGGTTCCATTGGATGCTACTCGAGGGTACCACACCATCGTTTCCCGGGGTCGGAGGATAGTTTAACCAATATAGTTTCCTTCCCAGTACATCTCTTCTATACCGTTTACCAGAAATCCAGATTGCACCCTGATATGTAACGAGATTACCGGAATCCCGGGGATAGTATATAGTATCGAACAAACCCATGTTGCTATTCATGACATTTATATCACCAATACTGTGTGCAAGATAGTTAAGGCTTCTATCCGCCGAAACAGGATAATCAACCGGGATTGCAAGGACGACATTAAACAGCAGAACAGCAATTATCAGAATATAGTATCTCACTTTAACCCCCTACCTTTGTTTGAAGTGCCTGTGATGGCATTAAGTAATTCCTGTACGGCTATTGTTACTTCGGATTGTTTCATATAAGATAAGGGAAAGCCGAGTACTATTACATTTGACCCCTGAGGGCTGCTGAATCTATAGCCCACATACTTTGATGAGTACAGGTCAAACTGCTCCATAGTAGGCGGATAGTTAGGGCTGTTTGCTGGCTTACACCCAAACCTATAGACATTGTTTAACTCTGCATCCGCATTGAAATACGTAACCGCAGATAAGCCTTTTCTGGAGTTTACTATGCTGTTAAAGGGAGCATCAAGCTCCAGCGAGATGTTGCTTATGCCATTTACCCCCAAAGCCTGGACAAAAAATGGGTTCAAAGTTAAGGTGTTTCCTAAGTTTCCATAACTCAGAGTATGTATCAACCCCAATCTGTTATGAAAAAAACCATAGGATTCTAGGGATATTTCATCTAAGGCTGCGCACAGTTTGCTTGTGCTGCTTAGTAGTAAATTTCCCCCATTTGCCAAATAGCAGTCTAAAGCATCAATATTGTTTCTTAAATGAGGAGTTTGAGCGGGATTATCGGAATGCCAGATAACAGCTTTGTAATCCTGCAAAAAGGGATAACCTGCTGCGATGGATGCGGAACCGGCTGCTTCTAAATCCAGCGTGCTTACGTTCCCCAAGATGGATGGTACTACCGCAGAGTAAAAGCTATCTACTATCTGTTCCGGTGAATAGCTGGTATGATTAGGAGAATCATCCACTATCAAGATACCGCTTCTTTGTGCAAAGGGTTTGTATGCTTCAAGCCTGAATGTAAAAGACTCTGGATCGCTATATACCCCCTGTAAATCCTCTGCAATTACTTGGAATGTATGGTCACCATTTGCCAGATTGCCTAACACCGCATGCCTGCAACGATCAAACATATTATATACCCGTAACCACGATGTGCCGTCCGTGTGGGTTACTACGGAAGGTTCGAAGAATCCTGTTTGCACGGGAAATGGTGCACCATCCAGCCTGAGGTGATACGCCACAATCTTACTATAATAAGCTTGCCCTTGTTCATTAAGGCAAACACTTGTTGGAAGACTAAACGGATTATCACTTTCATAAAGCCCTTTATGTCCCCAACGAATATGCAGCTTGAAATCCGGTGAGTTAACTGCATTCTTGCTGAATCCACCTTCCCACAAGACGCGATTATAACCTGTTCCAGTGGACATAATCTGCTCATAAAAGCCCGACGCATACCCACCCTGTGCGATCGAATAATGGTATTGTCCCAACCCTACAAAAGCCTCGGGGTAAATTATTGCCTTAGGCTTATTCCCACCTATAGCCCGAAAATATACATTCTGTCTGGATGCTTCTTCGATACCTTGCCGGCTAACTACGTAAGATTCGAATTGCGTGTAACAATTCTGAGCAGTCACGGATAAAGTTGGTTGTGAATTTCCATTAAGTAATACTTTACGTATATCAGGAGTGTTTATGGAGTTATACCAAGTTCCCGTGCTAATTACATCCATATTGCTGTTTAACACATTCAGTCGATACATAAAGTGATGAGCATATAACCCTTCTACATAGATGTCGCCGATGTTTTCACGCAAGTTAAACTCAATCCCCGTGCCTGTTGTAGCACCGTGTGCGAAAGGTACTTCAATTCGGCTGCCTATAAGCCTGTCACTTTTGAAAGGGGATTCACATGTAGTAATTGTTCCATCATCATCTTTTACACGCACTTCCACCTTGGTAACAAGATTGTTTAGCTTTGCACCATCGGAAGCAAATTCCAGGTTTAGCTGGGGATTAGCCGTCCAAATAGTGCGGTGCTCGCCCGGTTCAGTTATTTGTGCTACAGTTTCATACCCGGGTTTATAAAAGTAGAGCCAGCCATCTTCATCAGTTACATATCCAGCGGGTAGCTGTGCAGAAAGCGTGCTTATTTTATAGGAATACATGGCATTCCCTCCACCGTTAACATGCACGCTTTGACGATAGATAAACCCGCCATCTGTGCCGGGTATTTTCATGTCTGAAAAGCTTATCGTCTGTTGGGTTTGAACATTAGGGACAAGGGGATTTGGTTGCCCACAAGAAAACAGTGCCAGTAACAAAAGAAACCATACGAATAATCGCATTATGCTCATCTTGATTCTCCTATTATGCGTTAAGAACCCAACTAAATTAGTTAGGCCCCAAATGTCGGAGTAAACTCCAACTCATTATAACTCAGATTGTTTTAGGACATCATATTGTCCTTGATTCCCATATTTTAAACACAACCAAACAACAAGTTGCATTGATTCTTAACTTAGCTTTCACCATCAAGCGTGTTTTCAGAATAATCACCAAGTGTAAACCATACAGTACTGTCATTTATCCATAGCAAACAAAGCGCGTGATGTAATCTGCATCTCTTACCTATTCCGAGAACAAATTGCTTCTATCCCAATTCCACAATTCCACTACTATACATTCTTGTTTCCGTGTCAAGTAATATTTATTTGTCTCTCATTCTGCTTACTTCTTCCTTGCTTCAAAGTCTTAATCAAGTGATCATCTACCCTTAATCAAGCGTTAATAATTAACGCTTGATTAAGGGGGGATTAAGAAGTGATAAACGTCTTCAAGCAAGGAAGGACTATTGTCCACCTGATTTTTATTGAATTTTGTTACTTTTAGTTGAATTATTAGTTGAATTATGCTGAATTATGCTGATACACAAGCTAAACAACTTTATCCATCGACTATTGAATTTGTTAAGCACTGCTGGAGTGCCATTTACTTGAAATTTAGGTACAAATATTGCATGAATATTTGTATTACTCTTCGGCTTATATACCGGAGAGGGGAGGTATAGATGAAATACGCATTAGTAGTTGTGTTTATTATGTTTATAGCGTTGTGTCAGGGCTTGGAGTCCACCCAAACCGGTCCGGTGGCAGATGTCCTGAATTATGCCAATTACAATCAATTCCCCTTTAGTTTTGGCGGAGTCTCCGGCGGAGTGAACCTGCTTTATTTATCCGAGAATGATATCTGGAACAGTTATGCTTCTTCCGGAACAGGATTAAAGATAACAGGAACATGGAAACTGAACAACGACACGCTAATGGTAGCTATGGGAAGTGGCTCCTGGAGTGACGGAGTATGGAACTTCAACCTCGTTACTCACACCTGGACAATAAACGATTGGTTTTTCTACCCCAATTTTGTGCAGCAATGTTCTGATAACGGTTCATACTATGTGGGGGAGCGCGATGGATTGTTCAAATCTACCAATGCCTCGGACTGGACAAGGGTAACGGCTATTGGAAGCGGAGAATGTAACAGTTTTGTTAGCCGTGATAGCTGCATTGTGGTGAATCGGGATACCTTTGTGTTTTACTCCCATGATAGGGGACAAACTTGGCTGCAATCGGATACAGGCTATCTGAAAGGCTTCCGCTATACATCGGACGGAGTACTGTATGGTATTATGGACGCAGGGAGCGATTCTGATGGACTGTGGCGTTCCAATGATGATGGTGCTACATGGAACGTTGTGCTTTATACTACCGGCTTGTCTTGCATAGGTCCGGATTATCTTAATTATATTCCCCTGGGCTGGAATACCGTGAATGAGATGGGCGGGTTTGTGGCACTGATGAATACTGAGTATCAGTTAATTCCCCTTAATGATGCATCACTATATAGTCCCGTGAAGCAAATGGACATTTTTCCTCTGGTAAACACTATGTCTTTTTATGTGATCAATAGTGCTGGATGCTTTTTCCTGACAGGCTTTTTACCTTCGGAAACAGCGGATGAAGTTATCACCCCTGTCCCGGAAATCAGGCTGTATCCGAACCCCGCTAATGAAATATGCTACTTCAAGTTTAATTCTGTGAGCCATGTATTGCCTATCATGCAAATCTACAATCTTAAGGGGCAGTTAGTAAGAACACTTAGTAATGCAATTCAGGAGAAAGTTAAGGTTACAAGGATGAGCTGGGATTTGCACATGGAGAATGGGGTAAGAGCTACCTCAGGAGTGTACTTCATAGTTATGAGAGACATCTCTGGTAAACGTTTGGGCTGTGCAAAATTAGTTGTAGTAAAATAGTGTAATCTGTTGATATCTCAGAAAACCACGAGGTTGGACACAGGTAGTTTTCACAATCTCTTCACACAACTCAAGGACAGAATAATTCAAGTACAAACATGTATCCATACATGTTTTGCTTGACAAAGATACGACGTAAGTTCTTCTGTAACCAAGGTGCTTTTATACCTGTTTTATGTATGAACGCAATGCAGCTTTTGTTGCTTGAAGCGTTTAGATAGGGTGAGAATAGTTTACTGCTTTTTGTGAGGTTTGTAATACTTGGTGAATATGAAGATTCCGCTTAGTTCTGCCATTCGTTTGCTGTGGCTTGTTGCGTGTTTATGCTGCATGGTTTCTGCCACTGTACTGGAAGCACGCACAGAGAACATGAGCGCAGCACAGAAACGTGATGCCGAACTGGGAGAAGAGTATTACCAGAAGCATTTCCAAAACATGAGCAGCAATCCACAGGCAGCTATATCGGATCTGAAACAATCCGCAATGTACTTCACCAAAGCAGATCAGATAATGAATGCAGCCGCTTCCTTGGGAAAAATTGGGCAGATATATACTCTCTTGGGAATGCATAACCTGGCATTGGAATACCTTTTGGAAGTTCACCATACATTGAAAGACCAACCCGAATCATCTCAGGTAGCCTGGTTATATTCTGATATCGGCAATGTCTATTTTGCCATGCAGCAAGTGGATTTAGCAGAACCCTACTATTTACAGGGCTTGAAGATAATGAAAGCCGTGAAGGATATCTTTGGTCAATCTGTGATGCTTAACAACATCGGCTTATGCAAAATGAAGCAATCAATGCCGGATAGTGCACTATCATACTACAAAAAAGCACTTCGCTTGAGAGAAAGCACCAAGGATAGATTTGCTATCTACCACAGTTTAAACTATCTTGGAGAAGCCTATCAAAGCCTTGGTAACAATGCACTGGCTGTGCAATACTATGTAAAAGTGTTCGAAGATCTAAAAAACCCTGCTGAACCTAAGGATGCTTCAAATGCTTTGCGAGCCACTGCCTCGCTGTCCTTACACAAGCTATACTTGCAGCAAAACAAGCCTCTGTTGGCGGATAAATATATGGAAGAAGCAATTAATATCCTCACTTCAGAGCATGATTTATTCCGTTTGAACGATGCATTGAAGCAGAAAGCTGAACGCTTGCACAAGCAAGGTAACCTCAATCAGGCATCAGAGCTATACCTACAAATATTCTCTGTCGCCAGGAATAACAGCTTCTTAGAGCAAGCTAAGAATGCCGCTTATCAATTGGGCACGATATACTTACAGCAAGATAAGAATGCCTTGGCATATCAATACTGGCAAAATTACACCGTTTATTACGATTCCCTTTATGCCATGCGTTCTCCGGAAACGCTGGTACGCCTGCACTCCAGTGTGCAAAACAATCTAAAGGAGATCGAAAACAAAGAGCTAAAGAGCAAACAGCGGATAAGCACTAAATATGGCATAATCACCCTTGTATTATTGGGAATAATAATCTTCCTATTAGTACGGGCAAGCTGGGCGAATAAGAAGTATATTAAGCGTTTACGACAGCTTGCCAATGCTTCTTTTGAAGGCATTATCATCCATGATAAGGGTCTGATTCTGGAAGTTAACAACCAATTTGTCGAGATTCTGGGGGTTACGAGAGAAGATTGCATAGGACACAATATCACGAAGGTAGCTAATCTTGCTTTTGATGATCTCCTGAATGAAAAGCTGAATGCAGAAGGTGTTCAAAACTACGAGCTGATAGCAAACTCTAATAAAAAGGGCAAGCTAACCTTGGAAGTGATGTCCCACCCTTATACTTATGGCAATTCCAGAGTGCGCGTGGCGGCAATAAGGGATATCACAGAAAGAAAGAAATTTCTTACTACCCTATTGGATAATCAAAAACAGCTTCGAGAACTGAATGCTACCAAAGACAAGCTGTTTTCCATTATCGCCCATGATCTTAAAAACCCCTTTAGTGCCATAATCGGGTTTGCTGAAGTGCTTAGGCATAATATAGATAAATTTACTTTAAATCAGATACATGAGATGATTATTCAGATTCATGATACTTCAAACTCTGCCTTCGCATTGCTGCAAAACCTGCTGGAATGGGCAGTAATTCAGACCGGTGCGGTATCTCTTTTACCCTATCAACAACAGCTACTGCCAATCATCAACGATGCTGCTTCGATTGTTAAAGCTACCCTGGCATCCAAAGGGATAAGCCTAAGCATTAACTGTGCAAAAGAAGTAAGGATAAATGCTGACAAACACATGCTGCTTTCTATCCTGAATAATCTCCTCTCTAATGCGGTGAAATTTACTCCTGCAAATGGCAGTATCACTATCTCAGCAAATCAAAATGGAGTAACTACTATAGCGATAAGCGATACGGGCATCGGAATGACACCGGATTTGGTAAGCAATCTTTTCCGAATTGAACGCATTAGCAGCCGTCGCGGTACAAATAACGAAGCCGGAACCGGGATAGGATTGATATTATGCAAAGAAATGATAGATATGCACAAAGGCAGCATTGAAGTTAGCAGTGCACCCGGTAAAGGTACCCAATTTACAGTTAGTTTCCCCGCATAATCCTTTACCAACACCGGATGCAGAAGGCAGACTGCACACGAGGCGTGTGCAATTACGACGGATACTCCTAAAAATACCGAGTTTAATTGCTAAGCGGTACTTCTGCTAACCACAACCTGTTTGCAGCCTGAATTTCCGGGGGGTTCTTACCACCCGGTTTATTGTAAAGCTTGCGCCGGCGATCAAACACAGTAATGCTCTTCTTAAGGCACTTTCTCCAAGTAGAAGCTGATAAGGGAACTTGCTGTTGGTAGTACCTCAAGAAATCCGTACAATGCCTTTTAAAAAGCATGGTTGGCATATCAGCAGCCCAAAATAGCATCAAGTGCGTTAAATCGCGTTCAGGGTAATTAATATGGCTATCAGAGAAATCTAATAAAACATAGCCATGTTTGGTGTTTAAAATGTTTCGAGGCTGGTTGTCTATATGACATAAACATAAGCCCTTGGTAAAAGTGGCAAGGTGGAAAGAGGCTATAGCTCCCGCCAGAGAAGGTATATCAACTGCTGTATCCAAGTATGGAGTGCCCTGAACATAGTCCAGCTTTATCATCTTAGGTTCTTGTATATCAAGAAGCCTGGGGAGCATGGGAAGATTAAAGCTGTAAGCACAAGCCTCTGCATAGTAATCAGACGGATTAGTGAAATGCTTAATCACTGCTCCATCTATGTATTCTATCAGATGCTTTATCTCTACCTCAGTTTATGGGAATGCGGATTACTTTATTTTTGGTGTGCAGAGGAACAATCAGCTCGTTATTGGGCAGGTAGTAAAACATATCAGCAGCATCGGTAATATCCTTAAATTTAGCTTCAAAGCGATTCTGTTCTTGCGGAATCACTACAATCATATCCTGATCCCATGAGCTGAAATATATCCGCCCCAAATCGTCTATAGCTATGCCATCAAGCTGAGAATAGATACTATCCATGAAGGTAGTAACACTTCTATCCTTAGTGCTAAGGCTAAGAACAGAAGCTTGCTTTGAAAAGCCTACGATGAACATCTGATCCCGAGGCATATCATACACAATACCGTTAGGAGCATTAAAAAGAGGGCTAACAATTTTATCCACTGTTTTGTTTACGGGGTTTATGATAAAAACACAGTTTGCGATAGTATCGGTTACATATACCAAGCCCAGCTTATCCAATGCAATGTCGTTCAATAACTTCGCACCTTCTACCGGAATGCTCTGGATTATCTTGGCTTTATCTATTTCGATAATATGCACTTGGCTTTCATCAGCCACATAGAGCATGTTCCCCTTTGCTATGATACCTCTGGGAGCTTTGAAACCTCTGCTTACAAAAGAATCATATTTGCCATTAAGGCTCATACTTACAATACTTTTCCCTCGTGTATTGGATATCAGAAAGCGTTTCCCTGCTTCGTCGAAAGCTATGCTTTCAGGTCCCTTGAGAGAACCACCCAATTTAACTAATAAAACAATGAGAATAATAATCCCCAGAACGGCGGACATAATCAAGGTGAACTTGCGAGATTGATGCATTGTTTCTTACTCCTTAAGGTTCCAGGTGCAACCCTGGGGGGTATCTTTAAGCTCTATTCCAAGCTTGGCAAGATCGTCTCTGAGACTGTCGGACATAGCCCAATCCTTCCGCTCCCTGGCTTCGCGGCGATAACTGAGGATTAGCTCCACTAACTGACTGGATAAATCCTGCACTCGCTCTTTAAGCCGTGTTTCGATATTCTGAAAGAAGCCCAGTACACTTCCTAAACGCACAAGCAGCGCTGCTGCTGCAAGACGGTCCGAAGAATCCAGGGATGTATTCCTGGCTCGTTTACTTAGTTCGAAAAGAACAGCAATAGCTTTCGCAGTATTAAAATCATCTTCCATGGAAGCAATGAACTCCGCTTCCATGCTTTGCAGTTCAACCTTAGGGCTGCCATCAAAGGGTACCGTTGCATCTCTGTTGTTCAGGAAGTCTACAGATTTTAGGGCATTATAGAAATTAGTTACAGCCCGGTGGGATTCCTCTATCAGCTCTCTGTTGAAATCTATCGGGCTGCGATAGTGTTTGGACAGGAAAAAGAAACGTATCGCCTCTGCATCGTACTGTTCCAGAATATCACGGGCAGTGAAGAAGTTCTTCAAGCTCTTGCTCATCTTCTCGCCCTCTATATTTAAAAAACCGTTGTGCATCCAGTAATTTGCCAGAGGCTTACCTGATATAGCCATAGCCTGAGCAAGCTCGTTTTCATGATGGGGGAAAACAAGATCGATACCACCACCATGTATGTCGAAAGTTTCGCCCAGATACTTTTGGCTCATCACCACGCATTCTGTATGCCAACCGGGACGTCCCTCTCCCCATGGGCTTTGCCACACCGGCTCGCCCGGTTTGCTCTTCTTCCAAAGGGTGAAGTCCGTCGGGTTCTTTTTATAAAGGTTTTCTGCCACTCTTGCCCCGGTCATTTGCTCTTCTGTTTTCTTACCGGATAAAGAGCCATAGCTTGTTAAGCTGGAAGTGTTAAAATATACATCCCCATTTGCCTCATAAGCATAATCCCTGCTAACTAACTCGGCAATGTAGGCAATAATATCCGGCATAACGTCCGTGGCAAGGGGCTGAACAGAGGGCGGTTTTATTCCCAAAGCCGCACAATCCTGATAAAAAGCACGGGTATATTTGGCTGCCACTTCAGAGAAGCTAATCTCCTCCTCCATAGCCTGAGCAATGATCTTATCATCTATATCAGTGATGTTTTGCACATAAGTAACATCCATGCCTTTGAACTGGAAATACCTATGCACTACATCGAAGAATACAAAAGCCCTGGCATTGCCGATGTGGAAATAGTTGTAAACGGTAGGTCCACATGCATAAATGCTGATTTTGCCAGGCTGGATGGGGATAAACTCTTCTTTCTTACGTGTTTTTGTGTTGTATAATAACAAGTAATGCTCCTATTTAAAGATTACCATTCTCTCGGTTTGCTCTACGCTTTTACCAGTTGCGGATGCAGCTTTTACTTTCACGAAATAGGTATTATTCGCCAAAGTATCTCCCCTATCATCCTTTGATACAATTGGAATGCTGTTAAAGCCTTTCCTGCCATATGCTTTTATGGTTCTGATGCGCTTCCCACGCAATGTGTAAAACCCGATATTTACCTCTGCATCGGAAGAAAGGATGAAGGTGATAAAACCCTCTTTACTAATGGGGTTGGGGTAAACAAGTAATCGTTCGATACTTAGCTCGGAACTTTGCTTAGCAATAAAAGTAGTGGTAGCTTGAGAAGGATTGTTAAAGTTATCGAACGCAATTACCTGCAAAGTGTGTAACCCTTCGCTTAATCCGCTTAAGGGATAGGCTAATACACCGCTTTTATAAGAACCTTTGTCGTATCTGAAATACTGGGTGATGGGTATAGGTTGTAAGGAGTTATCTACCACCAGCAAGATGCTGTGTCCCCTTGAATCTGTAATGTTAATTCCCAAAGAATCTGCAAGCTTTACATACAGAGTTGTCGCAGAGTTAACCGTGTCGCCGGAACGAAAGTCGTATGAACCAAGATATAACTGAATGCTGGGTCCGGTGTTATCAACCGGCTGGTTAGGCTGAGCTTGATCGCTTAGGGCAAGAGGATAGTGAAAGCTGGTATAGTCTTTTTTGTTTGCTTCATCCCAGATATAGGAAACTACAAGCCCGTTGTTGCCGGTTATTACATCCACAGGAACTACAAATCCGGCGTTAAAGGCAGAAGAAGAAACATCTGCACTTCCCCGATAAAGCTGTGTGCCCTGATGACTAACAGGTATGTATTCGATATTATAGGACTTCTGAGTGTCATATACTCTTATCTCTGCTTCTCCGGACAAATTAGAGCCACTGAAACTTCCCGTGATCTGTGCAGTATCCCCGGAATGCAGAAGTCCTTTTGTATCATTAGCTACTACTTCCATGGTATTATCACGCTCGGGGGGAACAATCCTAAGCAAGGGATCACCTAATAGATTATATACAGTGTTATTTGATGTGTTTGAGGAACGGAGCTTAGCTCCCATGATCGAAGCACCAACGGTATAGCGCTGATTAGCAAGATATTTCAGCACCCACACTAACATTTGCTGATTGCTATCAGGATAGCTAATCCGAGTGGCAGCATAGGAAGCAATAGCACCCAGGTTGTCCATCTGTACTACTTTCTGCCCCAAGCTCTCATAACCCCAATAGTCGAAATGAGATACACTGCAGGAGGAGGCAATAAACAAAGGTAGTTTATCATGATTGGCGAATCTGCCCATATCTACGGCTGCATTTAGATAGTCTTCCGCACCAAGCTTATCGAAAGCACCATGCCCAATGTAGCACCAAACCAATCTGCCTTCGTTTATAGCTTTAAACATGTCGTTACGTGCACGGGGTTTATTCTGGAACTCATCGTACTCGTATTCCCAAGCAAATATCTTATCTACCAAAATGCTTTTATCAACTATGTTGCCTGCATCTTCTGCCTGTATGGTATGGATATCTTCTCCGGTATAAGAACCATTGTTTAAATCGTCTCCGATGAACAGCATTGAATTTCGCCACCAGCCGGGAGTTGGTGTTTCTGTATATCTGCTGAAGTTCTGTAACATAATGTCCAGCTCGGCGGCAGTGCGAACCGGATAGCGTCCAATTGATAGCTCCGGGTATGTGTTGGAGCTAATCATCGCAAAGAAATCATCCGAAACAGTAGAAACTGGAAAAACAATCGAACCAATATAATTGGATTGCCACACAATGATCTTGTTTTTTGCCGCAGAAGCACCGCTAAAATTGCGCCAGTCCATTGTACCTAAGCCCAATAGTGTTATGGAGCTTAGCTTGGGAGCAGGCAAATTATGATAATAATAACGTACTGCCTGCCGAATAGCTGCTGGATCAGGGTGTCCCCCGCTAAACTGGTTAAATATATCATCCTGCAATACAACCCTGCTTCGCACCCCGTATGTAGTAAAGTACTTCTGAGCCAGCGTTTGCGCTCTGCTTAGAAACTCCAAAGGAGTGATAATTATGTTATCTATCTGAGATGTATCACTTGTAAGATCCACCGGCTCAACATATTCCACCTTAGCAGGAGCATAGGCTTCTGAGGGGGTTAGCAAGAAGTATTTCGTAGATGAAGTACCTGTCGAGATAAAATAGGAACCCTGTAAGGGTATCTGCTCCACAGCATATAAACTATCTGCACGTATTATCATCAGATTTGCAAGGTTCCCGGATAGATTGTAACGGTAAGCTCTTGGCACTGAAGTCTGTTGATGCCAGGCGAGCTTCTGAACTGCCCCCTTGATCAGATTCTGCCTATAGGATACCCGATACCAATCGAAATACAAGTTGTCTGTAGTATTGCGGATCACGTTTATCTTTATGGAGTTATTGCCGTTTATCAAGCTGTCCAGGTTCTTGTTAAAGGTATAGAATGAAGTACCAGACCAACTGAAAATCGTGCTGCCTGTGTTTTCATTGTTTTTTACTAAAACGCCGTTCACTTCCACGCTTATGTTGTGGGCTTGGCTACCCCCCACGTCTTCTTGCTTGATGCGAAAAGACAGGCTTTGTTTCACAGGGTTATCTATATCGGATATTCCCGTGGTGTCTACATCGGTTAATTCTGTCTGGATTGGGTAGGATAGGCTGGTATTACCGAAGAACCGGCTTCCATACCAGGTGAATCCTGAATCTTCCCCTTTATGTGTTTCACTCTCAACATGTTTGAAAGCAGGGGTATTATTCAAAACCTCTGAAAATGCAGTCTCAGGATTAGTAAGCGTTATACGTTGAGGAATTCCGCCAAAACCGTTTCCAAAACTAAGCCAGAACACCTGATTCTGGGAATATGGATTCATATACAGGTCACTCTGAATACTTGTATTGTACACATAGCTATCCCGCGAACTGCCATAAAACAAGATATAATCGGATGCACCAAATACACCACTGGCTTCATTCGAGATATAAATGGGTACTTCTCTAAACTCTGGACCGGGTTGCACTACATTGATGGGAATTACCTTTCCTGAGGTGCAAAACATCCTCAACATACGGGGGTCTAACTCATCAGGATGGAAGCTGCTAAGCTGAGAATAATTAAGCCTGTGGATACCTTCACGATTGGTCTCAACACGTAACCAATAATTACTTAAGCTGAAATCAGCGTAGTTTATTTGTGCTCTTGTGCTGCTGCGCCAATATCTGGCTTGTTGGGTATTTAAGATTTGCCCCAACATGATGTCTGTGGCTGGGTCAGTTAGTGTGGAAGACCGATAGTTCAAATCTCCCTGCAATTGAATCCTAATGAGAAGCCGAGTATGGGCAACAAGCTCTGTTTGCCCGTTATACGAGAATGGGTTAATAACAAAGCTTGCCAGCTTATAATCCCTAAAACCTCCGGTAGTTACTTTCACAAGTTCTTCCGCAGTTTGGATATACTTTGAAGCATCCATCACGTGTGCGTAATCAGATAAGCCATTTTTCATGGTAATAGTAGGTACCGGTAATAGTTTAGAGCTTAGGTTCAATGTAGTGGTTTCGCTTTCAAGAATGCTAAATGAATAGTCGCCTGATGGTGGTAGCCCAATTTTGAATACATCGTATGGGATCAAAGGAGCACCTGAGACTGTGTTAAAGTCCATTTCTTTAGCTACTATGCGGCTGAAAGCTCCGGAAGCTACTACTTCCCATTCATCCAGTGTATATTCCACCAGTAACTCACTGCCCCTCGTGCTGAGCAAAGTTGACTTCGCATGCAAAGATACCAGTACAACCATGATCAGTGCTAAGAGAATGGTGCGTTTCATTTTACATCTGCCTTATAGACCTGTTCCAAGGCATATATCAAACCATAGAATATAGCCATGAAGATGAATATGCCCAGCATTCCCTGAGCCATCATCCACAGCGAGAACTTCACATTGTATAAGGTAGATAGTATTATCGGATACATTATAACCTCTTTTTCATATATGATAGGAGCGGTTTGCCTTAATCATCATGGCACGGTATATCTGCTCACACAGAATTAACCTCGCCATGCGATGAGTGAAGGTCAGTTTGGAAAGAGCTATAGTATTGTCAGCACGGGTTTTTATTACTTGGGCTGCGCCAAATACTCCACCAATCACAAAAACTATTCTCTGTCTCTCAGATAAACTAACCAGAAAATCAGCAAACTCAAGTGATGTTTTTTGTTCCCCATGCTCATCCAGGAGGATAACGTAGTCATCCGGGGTTAGCCGCTTCAGCACTGTCTGCGCTTCCTTGTCTTTCACAGCCTCAGCATTACCCGCTGTTTTTATGCTCGTATCAGGCAATTCCAGCACTTCCACACTGATAAAAGCAGACAACCTTTTCAGATATTCTGCGATGCCTTCATTCATCCAGGCATCCTTGGTCTTGCCTATTTGGATTATGGTTATTTTCACTTATAGAGTCATTGTGGCAAGTCCCATTGCCATGCAAAGCATCTTGGTTTCTGCTTCATCGGCACGGGAAGGAATCAGTATGGGCACTTTGGTACCCATCACCACATGGGCTACACGATACCCGCAATAGTAGGTTAAGGTCTTGCCAAATATATTACCAGCCTCAATATTTGGGACGATAAGTATGTCTGCTGCCCCGCCAACTTCGGAAGTAATCCCTTTGGTAAGTGCTGCTTCGAGGTTCACAGCATTATCAAATGCCAGCGGACCTTCTATCACACAGCCGGGGATTTGCTTACGCTCATTCATTTTTGCTATTAGCGCAGCATCCACGGTGGAGGGCATCTTGGGGTTTACCGCTTCAATAGCGGATAGAACCGCAACCTTAGGATTAGGATTACCTAATGCATGAGCAACGGCAACTGCGTTTCTGATAATGGCTATCTTTTCTCCCAGTTCCGGTAGTATATTTATCCCGCCATCGCTCATCAGCTTAAGTCCGCTTGGGTGTTCATAAGCCAGAACATCGGATATCACTTCACTTATGCGTAAGCCATTTTCCTTATCCAACACTGCTTTTAGCAGTACAGAAGTATCTGTTTTACCCTTTAAGATCAAATCACCTCTGCCTTCTTTAACCAAGGCTACAGAAACTGAGGCAGCTTTTTTCAAATCACTTCCCGTATCCACAATCTCGAAACTGTTAATCAGGTCGGGGGCAAGGCTTTGCAGTAAGTTTAGTATTGCCGTTTTATCACCCACAAGAATGCTTTCTGCAAGGTTTTCCCGTTTAGCTAAAATGGCGGCATCCAGCACGGATTCAGTTTGGGCAGCTGCAATTACCACAGTTCCTTTTCGGTTCTGTTTCACATGGCTTATCATTTCATCAAAGTTCTTGAACATCTCTCTTCCTTGTCCTAATAATTGTACTTCTCGATAAAATCATTCACAAAAGCATCTTCTTCCGGTTTGATTTCATACAGGATTTTCTTCAGGGCTTCCTTTTGTATCTGGCGTACTCTTTCTCTGGATAGCCCCATTACTTCCGCTATTTGGGCAAAGTTGCGTGTTTCGTGTGCTTCATTCAAGCCAAAATAAGTGCGGATAATGTCTGCTTCCCTGGTATCAAGTTTGTCTATCGCCTGATTTATGCGCTCATGCATCCGATCGTGATAATAAAGGGTTTGAGGGTCAGAAGCGTGTTTATCTATCAACAGGTCTTTGGTCGTATAATCCTGATAATCATCTGTGGATAGTATCTCATCAAAAGAGCTGGTTTCGGGTATTTGCCCCTTCAATTGATCAATAGACTTCCCGGTGATATTCATGCGCTCGCTAAGTTCTTCGGTAGAAGCGGTTTCTCCGGTTTCGGTAAATATCCTATCAGATGTAGCCTTCACTCTGTGGGCTGCACTGGATTTTCCCAAAGGAACTCTTATCAGTGAGCTTTTTTCGCTTACTGCCAGCATTATCCTTTGTTTAATCCACCAAATAGCATATGATATCAGCTTGATGTCCTTATCAGGATCAAATTTCTCTATGGCTTTTATCAATCCGATATTGCCTTCACTTATTAGCTCAGATAGGGAAAGCCCTCTATTCTGGTATCTTGAGGCTATTTTAACCACGAACTTAAGATTGGATTGGATTAATAGGTTCATTGCTTCGGGATCACCTGCTCTGGCTTTTATCCCCAGTTCATGCTCTTCTTCACGAGTTAGAGTTTTATACTTTGATATCTCATTTAAGTAATTTTGCAGTGCTTTGTCGGCGAACACGCTTTCACGTCTGTTCATGCGCACATCCTTCCTTACTTAAAAGGCAGCACTTTACGGGGATTCAATGCCTTCCCCTTCAAGCGGTATTCAAAGTGTAGATGTGCACCCTGTGCATTCCCTGTGCTTCCAACCGTAGCAATCTGTTGTCCGCGTTGTACTATGTCGTCCACCCCTACCATGTTCTTCTCGTTATGGGCATAAACCGTCATCACAAAATCCGGATGCTCTATTACCACCACATTACCATAAGCACCTTGTACGCCGGAATACACTACAGTGCCATCTAACACTGCGTAGATTGGGGTTCCTTGTTTGGCACCGATATCTACTCCCTTATGTGGTTTCCCGTTACGTAAGCCGTATTCAGATATAACCTTACCTTCTACGGGCATAATTAAATCCGTGCGTATCTTATCGTGTTTATTTACATCATCCTCGGTGAGCAATGGTGTTGGTTTGATACTGCCGTCTGGACGCTTTTTCCCCGCCAGATAGATTCTCTGCCCTACCCGTAATTCATTACTGGTAAGACCATTAAGCTTTTTTAATTCATCCACGGTCATCCCGTTTGAGGTAGCAATACGGTACAAGGTATCCTTCTTCTGCACCACATAGACCCTTTCCACAACCACTGTATCGGATACTGCTACTTGTGGTTTTGCTGCACTGATCCCTGATGCTTCGGGATCTCTTTCATCTGTATCTGGTTCGGCTCCGGAGGGGTCTTTAATCACTATTTTATCTCCGGGATGAATAGGAACTCCACTGTCTGCAAAGCCATTCCAAGCAAGCATATCCTTTAGCGCAATATCGTGCTCCAGGCTGATGCGATAAAGGTTATCCTTGGCTTTCACGGTGTAAAAATACTCATCACTAAGCTGACCAATGGGTATGGTGACAGGAGTAGGGGGTTGAACAACAGATATGGTGGGTGGGGTTTCTTTTATAGGCTCTACAACCGGTGTTTTAACCGGAGCCGTTACTATGGGCTTTGGCTTCTCCGGAGCAGTGTTCACAGGCTTTGGCTTTTCCGGTGCTGCTTCAGCATTAATCACCAGCTTTTGCCCTATAGATAAGTTGTTACCCTGCAGGTTATTCAGCTTCATCAGCTTATCCACAGTAGTGCCATACTGCTTACTAAGGCTATACAGGGTGTCGCCCTTTCGAACTGTATGCATTTGCGGGTTTGCCATCAGTAGTGCAGGTAAAATTAGCATTATCTGCAACACCAGCAGCCATATAATTCTATTTAATTTCAAACTCATGATACTTCTTTGCTGAACTTAATTTATAAACTTCCAAATCATCCACCCGGATAACTCCATTACCCGCAGCTACTGCAAGCTGAAAGCTCTCCAAAACGTGCTCTTCCGCCTCGGCAAGAATATACACCGAGCCATCGGAAAGATTGCGGACATATCCGTGAATTCCATGCTGAATCGCAATCCGTTGAACCAGCCAACGAAATCCAACTCCCTGCACTCTTCCACGGGCGTAAAATTCCCAAGTTGGCATCTGACACACCTTTAGAGTATTTGTTCTTCATAATTGGAATGCCGATATTTGTCAAGGAATGGTTTTTGTGAGATTGCTTTCTATGGTTCAGTATGTAATGGGACTCTGGGGGCTGACGAATTGATTTATAGAGTGCAATAAGCCCTTGATTGATTGAGAAGTGAATTTAGCAAATGTAATTGCATCACGTGCTCTGTAATCCCTTACATCAGCTACGTTACAAGCGGCTGAAACTTCGCTCCACTTTTCGTTTCAGCTCGTCATATGCAAGCGGAGGAGCACTTCGCACCTCTTTGCCATTGATGAATAGACCCTCACCTATCCCCCATTCAGCCTGAACATCTCTATCGTTGGTATCGTAAGTTACCAGTTCCACTTTATCCGGTAACTCTGCAGCAAGCTTTACTGCATTAGCATGGGTTACATTGGTAGAGGAACACCATCCGCATACGAAATCAGAAAGGATTACCTTGTCCTTTCCGATATCAGGTTTTTTAGCTTGCTTCGGGAAAGAGGGCTTCTGCGTACCGGTAGTAAAGGGCTTATACATTAAAGCCAACATGCCTTGTTTATCAGCAGAGATGAAGCCTTGCTTGCGGAACCAGGCAGCCTTCATCCACACCGGGATTCTTAAGCCCCAAGCGATAATGCCTTTAGCTCCGTTTTCCATTGCGTCGTTTTCAGCAGCCTTGAGCAGTGCTTTGCCCATTCCCCGCTTCTGACGGTTACCTATTCCCTGTTTATGCCCGTGCACCCAGATACAATAGATATAATACATGTCCTTACCTGTGATGTTCGTATGCTCTACTGGGATGTATTGTATCATGCCTGCCACTGTCCCATCGTCATCAACGGCGAGCTTAACCCTCAGCCCTTTGACTTTCATCTGGTTGTACCACTTCTGCTTCAAAGCCGTGCCTTGCTTAAGGACGTCTGCATAGCTTTCCAGACAACAATAATACATTGGCAAATCGGTTTCAGTAATATCTCTGACAAGCATTAAGCCTCCAAGCGGGCATATGCAGCGTAAAAGTAATCTGACGGTATCAAAATTTGGTTACATCCTCTCTAAAGCGATAGTAAATCTTGAGCCTTGGTTTGGTTGGGATACTATCTTCAAATCACCATGTAGCTGTTTGAGGTAGCTAATGCATAACCCCAGACCGAAGCCCCTACCCGCCATCGAGTTTACAGAGCTAACTGCTGCTGCATTCCCAGACACTAAGTTCTTTATTTCGCTTTTGGATATCCCGATACCTGTATCAATCACATCTATCAGTATTTTGGATTTTGTTGTACGGGTTCGGACTGTAACCGAACCTCTTTCCGGTGTGAATTTTACGGCATTATGAACCAAATTTCTTATTACCGTGTGCAGGTAATTGGCATTCGTCATAGCGATTACTTCGTCTTTGCCCTGATAGGATAGTTTAAGGGATTTAAGCGAAGCAGAGCTTCTGTACATATTAAGACAATCAGTGATAACTGGGACGATGTTTACAAGCGAGTTCTTGGCTTCACTGGTCTGTTGGTTATCTCTGCTCGAAGCCAGTAAGTCATTCAACAAGTTCCCTGTTTTCTTTAGTGAGACAGTTACTTCGAACAGCAAGCTATCATAATCTTCTTTAGGCAGTTCATTAGTCATCAACAGATTCAGAACAGAAACTGCAGTTTGCACGGGACCACGTATGTCGTGCCCGATCACAGAAAAGAGCTTTCGCATCAGGATATTGGATTCTTCCATTTCGTTATTGGCAATTTGCAACAGCTTAGTTTGCTTCGAGATAATCCTGTTCATTTCGGTAAGTTCGATGTTTTTTTGATAATAAATCTCAGCTTGTTCTTCGGTCTTTTTACGATAATAATCCGCTTCAGACTGGGCTATCATTATCTTGGGATTATCTTCAAAT
Organism: Candidatus Cloacimonetes bacterium HGW-Cloacimonetes-3; assembly: GCA_002840645.1. Lineage (GTDB taxonomy): Bacteria > Cloacimonadota > Cloacimonadia > Cloacimonadales > Cloacimonadaceae > Cloacimonas. The sequence goes on along the minus strand of PHBO01000001.1, from coordinate 76,503 downwards.
ATCTTTGCATGTGTTTCCAGATGTATTTGTAGATATTTAAAAGCAAGCTCGAACTTCATTTGCTGCGCATACAATTTACCCAAGAACAAGCTTACTTCCAGAATTATATGCGGGGAATCAATCCCGGTTGCCAGTTCAAATCCTCTCAGAGCATATTCCTCTGCTAAAGCCCAATCTTCTGTTTCGAAGTATAGGTTGGCGAATTTTACCCAAAGCTCAGCGAAAGCAATTTTATCCTCTCCGTTTTCAAATATTGCTTGAGCTTTATTGTAGTACTCAAGTGCTTGGGCATAGTTCTTTTGGCTTATTAGTATGCTCCCTATGTTAGCATAGGTGTTGCCTATCTCCAGATCATTGGCAAAATACTGTTTTAGTTCTAAAGAGCGGTTTGCATAACTGATAGCTTGGTCAAAATCTTGCAATTCTGTGAATACCATGCTTAGGTTACTAAAGGCAAATGACAGATACCGTTGCTGATTCTCCTGCTCAAATATTTGAACTGCTTTGTTATACAATTCCAGAGATTTATCCATTTGCTTCAGTTTCATATATGTGCTTGCCAGATTAAAGTAGCCAGTGGCAATTTGAAGCTCATTGCCTGATTCCTCATCTATCTTCAAGCACTGGTATTGACATTTTAATGCCTCCTGGTAACTATCTGTCATAGAATATGATATCCCCAGATTGTTATAAATATCTGCCTGAACCTTGATATCGGTCACTTCATTCAGCAGGGCTTTCCATCCCTCAATAGCGCTAATGAAGTCCGAATGAATTGCCCTGATTACACATTTCCCGTTTACTGATTTTATCTTGTAGGGCTGATCTTCTAATTTGCTACTAATCTCATACACTTTTTGATATTCAGATTCAGCTTTCTCATATTCGCCTATTTTCGCATTAGCATCTGCCAAGCCTAAATGAAGCTTGATTCTTTCTTCCCGCTCCATATCTGATGCATCACAATCCAGGATATCAGTGATATCTTTAACTAAACCGGCAATCTGGGTTCTGTCCAGTTCGTTCAGTTTTTCACATACTTCCAAGGTCTTGGTAACCCTTGAGATTATTAGCTTTTTCTTCATATTACTCCGGGTGTTGGTGTTTTATGAACCAGCACCAGCTACAAATTACAGTTCAAAACCTTCCGGTTCAAGTGGTATCACCAGCCATAACAGCAGATACACCACTATTCCTCCGCCCCCCAGAACAGTCATGGCAATAAATATCAGCCTGACGATAGAAGCATCTGTATGTACAGCGTTAGCAATACCACTGCAAACACCTCCAATCATCCTGTCCGTACGGGGGCGATACAGCCTGTGATATCTTACGTCGTTGTCTCCCGCTTCCATACGTGGAAGCACTATCCATAGTATCAGATATACTAACAAGCCATTTCCGGCATAAATAGCAAAAAGCAAGAAAGCGAGACGAATGTAAACAGTTTCGATGGAAAGCGATTCTGCCAAACCTCCACATACGCCGCCAATAACCTTGTCTCTTTCAGAGCGATGTAATTGCATTATTCCTCCTTGTCAGTTGCTTTAGGGTTAATAGACTTTATTTATACCTGTCCGGGAAAAGGTTTGTCCAATCCGGTTCCACCAGGTCATCCACACCATAGCCATGATATACAAAGCCGATGCCGTCATACCAAACTTTCTTGCCTTCTCCGGCAGAATTATCTTTGGTTGCAATGGCAATCACTACTTTATACAGCACCATGGGAACATAATCCGCAGTAGGAGATATTTTCAGCTTTTCGGAAAGCTCACGGTTATACTCTTCCGGTGTCTTCCACACAAACAGTAGTTTCCAGTTCTTGATGGTTTTCTTGCTAAGGTTAGCTTCGCCAATGGCATTGGCTAAGGTAAAACCTTCCATACTGCCGTTAGTTTGAATATACACGTCCGCCACCTTGCGGATTGCGTCCAGAGCGGCAATTGCCTCAGCAGAACGTTTGCTCTTCATATAGCGATTGTAACGCGGAACAAAAATGCCAATTAATACCAATACTATCACGATGAGAATTATGATTAATATCTGTTTCAGCTTCTTTGCTTTAGGGCTTGAATTCTTGTTTGTCATAGTAACTCCTTTGTAAGGGATATCAGGTTTTATGGCAATTGCTAAATGCAATTACATCTACCTATACCACCACTAATATAATGTGATTTCTCGTCAAGATATTAATTTCTTATATAACGTGAAAATTATTTAACGAGCTGCATTCCTGAGAGAGCTTATCTCGCAGCAATATCCGGCACTTTATCAGTGCGGATATCCTGCAACACCCTTTCCCACAGGATATCCTTACCCTTAAAGTGACTATCGGGATCCAGCGCCAGGAACACATCAGGATACAGGGCATCTTCCGGATCTTTGCGAAAATCCGGCCTGCGGAAATACTTGTAGGACACCCCACACTTCAAGCCTGTATTAGGCAAAGTAAAGCTTAAGATATCTCCATAACAGGAAGGCTGCCCACCCGTTGGGGTTCCATAGATAATCGCTAAGCCGTTATCCTTGCAGATAGTGGCAAAATCCGAAGCTGAGCTAAATGTATTGCTCCCGATAAGCAGGATTATCTTGCCGTCAAACGGCTTTCTGGGTTCTCTTGGCTCAGTTTCCTTCCCGTTGTTTGCTTTCCAGTAATTCATATATTCAGAGGTGGCTTTCACAGGCTTATCTCCCACGCTTTTAATTACATAGGGCAGAGTTACGTCTTCCAGGATTATTCCCCTTTCTATTGCCAAGCTCTTCTTCACATCTTCCATATTAACCTGATAGTTTTTAAGATACAGCTCGCAGATACACACATCGGCAGAGTAATAATAGATAGAATCGGGCAAGGCACAATAGCTAAGCAGGATATCGCCCAGAGTAGAATTACCTCCTGTGTTACCACGCAGATCAATCACTAAGTTTCTTAAGTTTAAGGCTGTCTATCGTGGCAAAGCTCTTATCCAGAAAGGCTATCCAATCTCCAAAAGGCTTATCCTTGTCCCCCACCGCATCACCAAACTCGTTGAACTGCAGATAAAAGGTGCTGTCCTCGGGTAAAATCTTTCCCCAATATGGCTTAGGATCATAATTAGTGATACCGGTTCTTGGGGGATATACATACCCACCCTTATCAGTTTCCTGTAAGGATGTATTGCTTTGCTTGCCGTCTTTTTCCAGCTTCAAATGCAAGGCATTGTCCTCCGCCGCTAGGCCAAGAAGCTGTAGGTTGCCGGCAAGCTGCAGCATCCTGTCCACACGAACGCGAAACCAATAGATGTTCTCTCCGTAAACCAGGCTCATCAGAGTTGTCATTAGCTTATCAGCATCCATACCATTAATGCTGATTATCCTGCTGCCCAAGGCATCTGCATGCAAACTGTCTATACCGCATACATACCAACCCTGCTCAAACCAGCCAACTGATATCGGATAAAGTTTCTGTTTCTTCCCCTGATGGCTCCAAACACCGGTATGTCCATCACCCAGTTTATGCGAAAACTGCCGCAGCTTTGCCTCAAATGCCGCTGCATCCGTCTCAGTGGCAAGCTCTGCCCGCAGCTCAGCCGCCACCTTGTCATAATCCGGCATATTGGCTTTAATATTGGGGTGAGAATCCTTTAAGGTGGAAACAAAGAAATCAAAATCCTGCTGATAGATGTTGCTATTTGGCATAGTACCTTCCTTGGCTTGTAGGTTAGCCTTGTTGTTGATCCGGGCACAGCCGGATGTAACAAGTAAAGTTAGCGCAAGCGTGCATAGGATTACAAATACATATATGCTTCTGTTGGGCTCCATTCATTCTCCATTAGTGCTTTCCAAAGCGCTAAATAGCATTCTTGTGCAATTTCTATCATTGATATGTAATCAATTTAATACGGACCTAAGAACTTGGTACCGTTGTAATGAATCAAATGCTCCGGGTTTTCTTCTATCCACACTTCTGTTTCCCACGCTATTGATGATGAGTATTTTGCAAAGGTAGCCCTTTCCTTGAATGCAGAGACGTATACTGTGGCATAATTGTCAGAATTAAACATCTCTGACAATTCAACATACCGTTTACTATCCATTGGCCCATGACTTGTAACAGACTCAATCAGGACAATCCACTTTTTCTCAACAATGTAAAACACTACATCAGGGAACTTATTATGCTCATCGAATGGAATCTTTATAGTTTTTACCAAATCCTTATTCACATAAGCGGATTTATTCTGCGTATCGCCAACGTATACCAACTCCGCCCCATGTAAGAATACTGGTGCAAACTTTTCGATTATTGCTTTAACTAATTCGTTATGTTTCCCTGGACTTAGGTGGATTTCATTTTCGTTAACCATTATAGGAACACGATTCATGCTTCTTGATTTAGCGTATTTCTCCTCTAATGATTGTCTTGTTTTACTAAACTCAAGGAGAGCACTTTCCCATTTATCTGAATCAAACTGTCTTACAAGAGCAAGTAGTTCAGGGGAAATTTGATAAACTGCTTGAGGGCTATTTGTAGATCGATTGTCATCATCAGGATTGTATAAAACTAAACCCGCTTGAACTAATTGATGAATGCTTTGCCGTCTAAATGTTTCACGACTATTAGGTGCGTATTGAGTTTTATAATGTTTCGCACTAAAATCCATTATAGGCGTAATACCCATCAGAGGATTATGCGCTTCAATAAATGACACATCCGGTCTAAGTCCTAATAATGCTAATAGGCAAAGTCCTGTCCTCTTGTTTTGTTGACCTTTTGGCATCCCCAAATCAGTAAGTATCTTAACAGCCTGATCAATCCGTTTTTTTGCTTTTTTATCTGGATTCATGATTTAAAACCTCCGTTATTATGTCCTCGAATACTTTATAACTGAAATTCTCACTTTGTAGAGTGCGTCCAAGCTTTTTCAGTTGTTCTAACGTAGGATATTTCATTCTCTTAAGGTCACTAACATTTACTTGAGTATGCCCACTAAATACTCTAAACTCTTCGTCAAAACCTTCCGAGTTCAAGTATGCTACCAAACCATAAGCAACATCCGGTTCTAAGCCCTGACCATTGTTATGAAAAACATTCAAATGATTCTCAAAAGCAATGTACTCAGTACTATTATCTTCGGGTTTGTAAAGGGCAGCTACTATCCTTCTTTTCTCTTCCTTTGATGAAAACCGACGCACAATCACATAATACCCATTTTTATACATCATTTTTTGAGTGTTTGTGTTGATTTCTATTGATTTTTGTAAACCTGTAGGGCTAGGCCAGTGTACCATAAATGAGCAAATATTCTGTGGGTATATTAGTGGTATTTCCTTGCCGGGCACCTCACTGCTAATAAATTCAGTATTCCTAAAATCTACCACTGGTCCCGTTGATACCATGCATCCTATTTGTCTATAATCTGAAGTTACAACCGAGTTGGTCGATCCATTCTCTTGAGGAATATTTATAATCAATTCCCAAGAGGTTAAATCAACGATCCGGGAATATTCAACTTGGATGGTTTTAATACTCTCTAATACCTGATCTTTTGAGTAACTAACCTCTACCTGTTTTACAAGATCGTTTTTCTGCAACAAGATAATTATGTTTTCTTGCAGGACACTATCATTCTTGAATATGCTATTTCTAGACTCGAAAAGATGTATTCTTCTGATTACAGCATTAGATAATACGTGCTTACGAAATGGTAAATAGTATGTCCCATTACAAAAACTTCTGGGAATGATCGCCACCAGATATCCATCTTTTTTTAACAATTCAAGACTCATTGAAACAAAAGCAGAATATAGGTTTACTATTTCCAAATCAACTGATCGCAATTGCTTGCGGCAGTTAGAACTACTATGTATCTTCTTGTAAGGTGGATTCATTATCACATGCGTATATAGCGGTTTGTTAAATTGCAATAAGCTATCAACAGCAGCTTCAATAAAATCTTCAAAGAGAACAGTGTACTTAACCCTATTGATGGAGGACAATTCGTACAAATTCTTAGTCAGTTTAGCTAAAACATGGTGATCTGTTTCGTAACAATCAATCTCGTAGTTAACACCCTGAACCCTTTGGTTCATATTTAACACAAAAGCACATGATAAGCTACCGATACCTGCCCCAGGATCCAACAATTTTACATCAGTTTCATAAACAGCGGGAAACATCGAAGCCATGAACAACGCCACCGCACTTGGTGTAAAGTATTGCCCATAATCGCTCTTATGGCTTACGCTCGTATTATGAGAATGATGTGTTCTTTGAGTTTCCAAAGCTTCAATCAGGGTAGCATTATCTTGATTCATAAATTCATATCTCCGATTTTCAATCTATGAACAATTGTTTTTCTGTCAAGCTCAATCATTCTATCAATATGCATATTTCTCACCTCTCTCCCTCCTAACAACTGTTCTTTATTCCCTCTGTGCAGCTACCGTGTTTCTTGCGTAATACGCAGGATACACGGTAGCTATCCGGTAGATGGACGTTGCAGTTATTAGGTGGATGATAAGCTAAATATGCTGATAAAGGCTATGGATTAATCTGGAACACCTAATTCAGAGGCTGTGTAAAAAACCTATCCCTTTTATACAATTGAGCTTGTCTTTCCCACGGAGGTGGGAATCCAGCCCAGTTAAAATAGTTCCTGATAACCGCTATCTAATTACCTATGTGCCTATGTTGTTTGTATGTCATCCCTACGGGATTCTACAGGGCTGGATTCCCGTCTCCACGGGAATGACAAGGAGCTTATTTCATCTCCCGGTGTGTTTTTTCGCTGCCTCTGAAGCCAGTGTTCCAACCATGTGCAACGGTTTTTGTAAATCGGACTTAGCTGTACAAAGGTTAGAGATTTATCTGCAAAGGTAATTTTAACTTGACTATGCGTTAGCAGCGAATATGCTTGCCCTTAAACTAAAATAGCAGACGTAACAGACCTCGCTTATTGCCAAGAATGGGAGAAGGAAATGAAAGAGATTATAACGCCATTTTTAAGGCTTGAAAGCCCTAAGGATTACAGCCAGGTGGAGTGGCTTACGCGGGAAGCGTTCTGGAATGTGCATGTTCCCGGTTGCAATGAGCATTATCTTGCCCATGTGCTTAGGGATTCGCCGGATTACCTTGCAGAGCTTGGCTTTGTGGCGATTGTTGAGGATAAGATAGTGGGTAACATAATGTATGCCCGGGCACAGATTATCGCAAGCACCAGTAAGGCGCATCAGGTGATAACCTTCGGTCCCGTTAGCGTTTTGCCACCCTACCAAAGCAAGGGAATCGGCAAGGCACTCATCTTGCACACTATGGCTCTGGCAAGCGCAATGGGGCATAAACTCGTGGTTATATATGGCGATCCTGCCTATTATTGCCGCTGCGGGTTTGAGGCTGGCGAGAAATATGGTATTCGCAGTTCGGATGGCTTGTTCTCCCCCGCTTTGCAGGTGAAGGAGCTGATTCCCGGTGCTTTAGAGGGAATCAGCGGTAACTTCTTCGAAAGTGAGGCGTACCATGTGGCTCCCGATGCGGCGGAAGCATTTGAACAAAGCTTTGCCCCTAAGGATATGTTCGAAACTCCCTCGCAGAAACGGTTCATGGAGTTGCTGTCCCAGTCCCACCCATAAACCTGTAGAGCTCCAGTGTCTTTGCCTGCTGCAAACAAATAATTCGACAGTTTCATAACTGCTATCATCCCAGCTCTTTAGCTTGTCTCCGCCTCATCTTCCTTGCTTGAGAGCGTTAATCACTTCTTAATCCCCTCTTAATCAAGCGTTAATTATTAACGCTTGATTAAGGGGGGATGATCACTTGATTAAGGATGTGGAGAAAGGAAGAAAATGGAAAAAAACTCGGATTTCACGATGTTCCACCAGCGATGTAACCATGTCCGCTACTGATTCCGGCTTTAACAGCTACATTTCGAGACCGCTGCTTACTTTGCAGTACCTGCTTATGGGGCTTTCACTCCAGGCTAAAGTTCAATAACAGCTGATGGCTTTTCGGTGAAACAACAAAGGTCTCATCTTGTCATCTTTCACAATTGCGAATTGCTCCGATGATACTACATTTATTGTAGCAGAAACAGACCGATCTTATAATTTTCCAAACACTTAGGCAGGAAGATTGCTCTTGACAAGGATATCCTTTGTGATTATCATGTATTCGTAAGGTAATCGTGAGTCCAGTTTATCTAAGCGTGGATTCTGTGAAGTGAAGATCTACTTTTGTGGTCTTCAGAAATGAGAAATAAGCACAAAAAAGTGAGGAATTATGAGAGCAAGAATTTTTGTTGTTACGTGCGTTATGCTGCTTGGGAGCGTTACAGCGCTGCTTGGCGTGTATAGCACAATTTTCGAGCAAGACTTCAATGTAAGTGCACCCCCAACAGGATGGAGCATCCAAGGATACAACGGCAGCAGCCATACCAGCACAGGCACAGCCAAAACCAATGCCAACCTGTTTAAAAACGATGGCGGGGATAACTATCTTCGTCTAACTGAAGATGCTGGCTATAACCGCGCCTGGGCATATTACAATGCCGGAAAGTTTGATGTTATGGGAAAGTGGAAGCTTACCGCCGAAGTTCGTATTGGCAAAACACATAATGGTGACGAAATCACCAATGGTGCCGATGGTCTCTGTTTTGTTTTTCTTGATGCAAGCACCGTAGAAACATTGGGCGAACTGGACATGAGCAAAGTGGAAGGCGGATACGGAGAGTTTGAAGGTGCCCCACGTGGTGGACTGCCAAACACACCGGTGAACGGAGCTAAGGGCTACCACGACGGACTGAGGGGTTTCAGCTGCGAATTTGACCACTATAACAACTCAGGTGAATTATTCAGGGAATACATTCACTGGGTGGATTTGAACGACTGGCAGCACTCCGGTTTGGGACTTAATTTGGACACCGACACAGGTTTCTACTACAATGATGGCTGGGAAAGAGTGCAGCTTGAAGCCGATGCAGGCATAATCACCTTCAGTTACAACTGGGGTGGCAGCAGCTACGCAAACAGCTTCCAGATGGACACTCTTAACCCTCCCAACACAAACTGTGACGACCTGTATAGTTTCGATGCCTATTTTGGTATATGTGGTGCCACCGGTGGGCAAACTGCATACCATGAAGTTAGGCTGCTGAAGATGGAAACGGATGAAGAAGTACTTCCATTGGAAATGTCATCCTTCTCCGCAATTGCCACCAACGATAATTACGCAGCCCTGCAATGGGTTACCTACGCTGAGACAAATATGTCCGGTTTTAGGATTTACCGTGGCACAAACGATACTTTCGAAGCATCTATCGACCTGAATGTGTTTATTGATGCTGCAAACTCTTCCCAGACCACTACATACAGATTTGTGGATTCCGAGATAGATGAGATCGGAAGCTATTATTACTGGCTGCAAAGTGAAGATTTGGGCGGAGCAACTAACCTCTTTGGTCCTGTAAACGTAGTGATTAGCGACCCTCCCACAACAACGCCTGATATCCCTGTTACACAGGGGATTAGCAATGTGTATCCCAATCCCTTTAATCCAAATACCACGGTTAAGTTTGGGATTCTAAGCCCTAATCACACTACTATCGAGATATATAACACACGCGGGCAGATTATCCGCACCCTTACCAACCAACATTATCTCCCCGGAGAATATACCGTAACCTGGGATGGCAAGGATAACTTGGGTAAAGCCTGTAGCAGTGGAGTGTACTCCATGCAGATGGTTTCCGGCAAGACCGTTTCCAGCCGTAAACTCGTGTTGATGAAATAAGTATCAAACTTAGTTAAATTAAAGGCGGAGATTAGTTTCTCCGCCTTTATTCGTATAGCTCTATTTTCAGCACTTAGAGCTATCTTTACAAGATAATTGTTTAAGTGTAGCAGTAGTCAGGTGAATAAGACGGGATATCTGATGCTGCGAAAGAGAGCTAATCATAGGTGTTTAGGCAGATGTGTAGGAAGCTATTCAGCTATTAGCGGTAGGGCTGGCTCTAAGCTTATGGGAAAAGAAAAGAACCGGCTTTCAATAAGCCGGTTCTATAGTATCTTGATTATACTTACTTAGTTCAAAGGTTGCAGCTTACTCCTGTGGCAGCCACTCGTCTTTAACAGTAGGTTTCTTTTCGGGAGCAGGGTCTTCCACAGTATAGCTTTTATCGCCGATGTTGTAGTTCACTTTAACGCCTGCTTTGCCAAAGCTTGGCTGTGAAGTGGCGGTAAGAGTAAGGGTATCGAAAACATACTCAAACTTGAAATCCTCGGTATTCACAGTGCCGAGATTCATCTCCTCCAAGAAGGCAGGATAATCGCCAAACTCGTCGTTTTTGCGATAGCTTTCCATAGCTGCGATGATTTTTTGGAAGGTAGGAGCAACAGCTTCAAATTTAGTTTTAGCTATAGCTTCATTAGCTTTATCAATTTTTAGCTGTTTCATACCGAAAAAGAACACAAAGACCAAGCCAACAAGCATCAGAATGAGAATAAGTTCTACGAGAGATATCTTTGTATTTGTATCCTGCACAGCTTTTGCACTGGACTTTTTAGGTTCAGGGACAGCTTTTGGTTTTACTGTTTCCGGCATTTTAGCCTCCTGGATTATTATCTTAATTTCATGTTTTTAGATTAGCACTTTTTGTCAAGAACGAAACTTATAAACCCCAAAAACGGAAGGAACGTTGCAGCATGATTTCGTGGCTTATACCAGTCTCCTGCGGCATATACTTGAAAGTGTATCCCAAACGATAGCGTTTCGGCATCATATAGCGAACTGAGGTTTCGTGAGAAATCATCAGCTTAGTCTTCTTTTGGAGGTCTGTCGCTTCCTGCAAATCAAGCTTGTAGTCCAGAAATAGTTTCCGCCCCAGGTACTTGCTCATGCTTACAGACAGGTTATTCAGCAGAATGGAAGAACTGAACTGAGCGATATCGCTGGAAAAGTGATCCATATTTGTGTAATCTGCCAGTAAATTGGGGTCTGTGGAATATTGGGTATAGAGGTTTTGAATGAAACCTGCGCTGATGGTAAAGCCATCCAGTTTCAGTTTACGACGGATGAAGTTTTCTACGGGGGAAAGAATGGGAGTTAGCAGCGATGAATCCAGATTACCGGAGATCAGCGACAAAGCTTCATCCTGTAAGGGAATACCTTTTGTTTCCTGTGCTACATCTGCATTTTGGTTATAGCGCAGGCGAGCTAAAATCTGGCTGATTGACCTGTCTTCGGGATTATCACTGGTTAAAGCAAATTCCAGACGGTCGGAAAAGCTCTTTGTTAAATCCGGAGAGGTAATCACCGTGAGGGTAATAAGTGTGCCGTCGGGAGCTCGCTTGTTAAATACTCCTGCTACATTCAGCAGTTCCTGGGATTCCACCATGGTAATATCCACATTTTCCACCTGGAACACTGTCCCGAAGATGTCTATTGTCCCCCGCTCAGAAGTGAAGTTGGCATCTTTTACAGAGAAGGTTTGCCCGTCATAAATCAGGTGTAGGAATCCCCCCTGTTGGATTAACAAATGGGTTGGATAGGTTACATAGCTGATGTTTTCTCCAAGGGTAAGCATTACGTCCAGAGTGAAGGGAAGCGGTGCAGCAACAGTATCATTACGGCGTGTGGTGGTTTCCCGGAGAGAGGTAGCCAGCTTGAGAAGATTGGCAGTATTGGGTGGATAGAGAATACTGGTATTCGCAACCTGCACTTTCATAGCAATCTTCATCTGATCAAAAGGTCCTTTTATCGTTGCATAACGGCTGTCCTGCCCCGATATGATTATGTTGGAAAGGGTTCTGGGAGGTGAAAACAGGGGGATATTAACCAGAATACCGGGCTCTTCAACCATTAAACGTAAGATACCCAGATCGATGTAGCCAAGCATGAAATGATCGCTGTTATCCGCTTCAAACACGTTGTTGAAGATCAGAGAACCCTGCCCCATCTTTACATGTCCACGCTCGATAATCACTCTGTTTTTGTCGAATATACCCTTGATGCTAATGTTTTCCAGGGGCTCACTTTGGTCTTTAAGCTTCATGTAACCGTCCCTGATATCTAAACTACCTTCAGATAACAAGAATTGATCATCCTGAGTGCCCAATACAAAATTAAGTGAAGAATAGCCCCGGGATTCCTCTATGTAGGAAGTGAGGTTTTTTAGCCAGGGGAAAAGCTCACCATCCACTTTTATACTAAGCTTGTTTGTGCCCTCAAACATTTCATTTTTAATTGCATTATAGTCTAACGCTCCAGATCCTTGAAGCGTAAACAACCCGTTGGAAAATACATACAGACTATCCACCTGCAGCAGGTTTTGGGTTTGTGTGGCTTTAACGATGGCACTGGAGATCGTGATGTCATTTACAACAATGTTTGTTGCCCGGATATCTGCCATCAAGTCCATCTCCATGTTCTTGCTTTTAATATCCCTTATATTAATTCCGGCTTTGCCGGCAATATTCCCCAGTATCGGCGAGGAGATAAGTGCCTCTTCTATAATCAGGTTATCAAACATGGCTTCCAAAGCAACGTCTATCTTTGGTTTGAGGCTTGCCAAGCCACTTAAGTTGATTAGCTTGCTATGCTTGCTACTGATTTCACCCTCGATGTTTACCTTGCTCACAGAACCATGTAAACCAAGCTCTATTGCCAGGGGTGTAATTGCAATAAGATCAATTGCGGCAAGGCTTAAATCGGCATTAACGCTCTCTAAACCATCCTGATTATAGTCTGCGGAGAGAGTAAGTCCGCTGAATTCAGGAATGCTTACATCGAACTCCGGGTAAAACCTAATAATATCTCTTGAGGTAATATCATTAAGGACAACAGCAAAAGCCATATCCTGGATATCCTTAAAGTTCACTCTTCCACTGAAGCTTAGGATGTCATTCACCTTCAAGCCATGCACGAAGAGCTCCATATCTTTTAGCGTGGCAGAGAGTCCGAAATCCAGATTTTGGTCATTTAAACTGCCTTCGGATCCATTAAGATTAAGGGCTGCTTCCATGGTTCTGATGTCTATGCTCCCAACGCCATCCAGCTTAGTATGGTAAACTACCGGCTCTGCGATAGCAACATCCAGATTGGTGCGAAAGAAGATATCATCACCATTCATAATGGCATTTATAGAACCACTGATAAGGGGATTAAGCTTCTGAAGGGCAGCCTGGCTATATACCTCAGCAACATACAAATCGTTGAACGAGGCATCCAGCAAGAGGTTACGATCAAGAATATCACCTACCACTGCAAGAGCATAGCCATTTTCACCCTCAAGAGAGGCGTCTATGTAGTAATTATTATCAGCAGAAACAGGAACAAGCTTAACATAACCGTTTAAGCCTTTCACCTCTGCCCCGCCTGCCGTGAAATCTAACCTATGAATCATAGCATCGATTAGGGGAAATTTATCCTGGAACTCGGCATAAACATCAAGCTCGGCAGAGGCAGTGTAGCTGGCGTGATGAGGATTGATGGGATTGGTTTCTATGTGTGCGTTTAAAGCCATAGATTGCGGGATAAAGCTGCCCTCTACACTAATTTCCTGATTTTGATAGCTGGCGTTAGGTAGCGTGAAAGACACTTGGCTGTCTGTATACTCTGCACTAAAAGCTATATTGTTGATGCTATGCTGTTTAAATGCAAGCATTGAAGAATTTGCTTTAAGTGTGAGGGAGGGCTCATCAATAGTTCCGTTCCCGGTGGCAGTAAAGCTCACCAGACCTCTCAAATCCGGATTAATCATAGCTAAGTCAATCGCTCCATCGGCTTCTGCAAAATCAAACTTCATTGCCTTACCAAGCTCGCTGATGCGCACATCTGCTTCCAGATTACTATTCCCCGCAGTGCTTCTGCTGATTTGAGCACTCAGTTTTTTCCCATCAGTTTCTGCACCAATAAATGGTATTCTTATTGGGTATTTGTCTGCAAATAGAAGCTGTGTTCCCCAGATTTGTGTTTTCACATTATAGGAGAATGGAGCTCCGGGGGCTAACTGGCTAAGTGAGGTAACGACTGAAATCTCTGTTTTTAAGCTAATGATATCCGGATGAGCTACAAGCAGGGGATGGTAGGCTTCCAGCTCTGCTGTTGCGTCCTGAATACGTCCCTTGTTCAGAATACCATTCAAGGATAGCTTTCCATTTCGGGAGCTAATAGCTGAGAAGCTGATCTTACTTACATCATTGTTTTCCACGTTCAGGCTGATGTTGTTAAATTCTTCCCTGATTTGCAGATTCCCTTCTGATACTATCTTCAGGGGAAGTTTAACTTCCACGGTTGCAGAACCTTCTATTATCTTCAAGCTGGAGAAGTAAGGGGCAATATCTGGGATAACAAAGGGCTTCTTTGCCTTATTGGTCTTAGGTTTGGGGATAAATTTGTATTGAACCATCGGTTGGGTGATTTCTATTTCCTTTAGAAGCCTGGTTGGTTTGAAACCGGAACCAATAAACCGCAGGATATTGTATTGCGCTCTAACTCTCTTAGCACTGACAACTATGCTACTGTCAGAAGTCGCAAAACTGATTCCCTCTGCAAGCAGCTGACGGTCACTGAATTGCAGTTCCTCGATACGAACTTCACCTTTGGTTGCCTTACTTAACTGATTTACCAGCATCTCCCGGAATTTCCCCCGCAATCCTAAACCATACCATGCAAGGAAGAAGGCGGCATTCACCACCAGCAGAATTAAAACGAGGGTCAGAAACACTTTAGAGCGAGGCATGATTGTTGGCTCAGCGGAGCTTTGCACTCCGTAGGGTTACAAGGGGAGAATTAACTATCACCAAGCTTAGCATAAAGAGAGTTTTCCTTGCGCAAGATTGTAGGTTTGGGATGCCAAGCGGGCAGAATCTGTATCATGAGTAACTATTACAAAAGCCTGACCATGCTCCTTGTTCAGGTTCAAAATCATTTGCCATACCTCTGCACTGTGTTGAGGATCGAGATTACCGGTAGGCTCATCTGCCAAAACAATCTTGGGACTGTTTATCAGTGCTCTTGCAAGGGATACACGTTGCTGCTCTCCTCCGCTAAGTTGGTTCGCATATCGGTTCAATCTATCTTCTAAGCCAAGACTGCTTAGCAATTCCGTAGCTCGTTTCAGGGAATCAGTGCTATTGTTTCCCGCTATTATCATAGGCAAGGCAACGTTTTCGCAAGCAGTGAGATCCTCCACCAGATAATGAAACTGGAACACAAAACCCAAGTCCTTATTGCGAATCATCGGTGCTTCCGGCATGCCTGAATGCACTTCTCTGCCACCAATTAACACTCTCCCGGTGTCCGGGGTATCCAGCAAACCAAGGATGTGCAGCAAGGTACTTTTCCCACAGCCGGATTGCCCGGTAATAGATATCATCTCAGCTTCTCTTACTTCCAAATTGGCATCCGAGAGCACGTGAATACTCTGGTCGCTGTCAATATAGCTCTTTGTTAAATTATAAGCAGCTAAGCAAAACATCTTTTATAGCTCCTTGAGAAACATAGTGTAGCATATAATCCTTTACGAATTCCGTAACAATTCAATGATTTGCAGCTTGTCTATTTGGCGCAAGGGATAATGAATACAAACAGAAACCAGACATGCAGCAACTATAAAAACAATCACCTGATTTATTGGGTAGATAGCAGCGTTCAGGCTATCTATAAAATATACATCACCTTTCAATCTATACCAGCCCTGATTTTCCACAAATAGGGAGAGTAGTGCTCCCAGTCCCTGACCTGCCAGAATTGCGCATATACCTGCCAGCCCAACCTGATATGCAAAGAGTTTCTTTATAGAAGCATTCGTAGCACCAAGAGTTTTTAGCACAGCTATCTCGTTCTTCTTGTCCAGGATAATGGTAGTAACCGCAGAAATTACATTTATACCGGCGATGAGTACCAAAAAGCAAAAGATAATAAAAATAAGCCACTTCTCCATCGCAACCAGACGTAGTAACCCGGCACTGAACATTGTCCAGGGATAAACAGCCAAATCCATCCCCAGAGCTTGTTGAAGCTCCGTTGCTATGGTAGTGGCTGCATTTATAGATTTGCTGTGTAACCTAATCTCCAGCTTTGCGAAACTGGGGTTGATGTTAAGCAGTGTCTCTGCATCGGACAGAGTGCAGATAATCTGAGAGCGGTCACTTTCGTAAAAGCCTGAGCTGTAGATACCTGCAATGCGATAGCTACGCTCCGAAGGGTATAAACCCAAGGCAGAAATCCTGTCCAACTGTGGGTAAATAACTTTTAGTTCATCTCCGGTTTTCTTTCCCAATTCTTTGGCAAGGTACTTGCCTACAATAATTTCACCGGTACTAATGGTGCTCTTCCCATCCTTGATATACTTCGCATAGGGAAATGGGAACTTCCCACTGAAATCGTAAGCATTAAGAGATGCTCCACGGATTCTGCTGCCGTTGGAAGCCATAACAGAGTAACTGATTGATGGAGTTATCGTCTCTACAGCAGGGTTTTTGCTTATCTGTGATATTAAAGTTTTAACACGATCGATGCTAAGGTAATCTGAATCGGCATCCTGAATAGTGATATGTGGAAATGAACCCAGCAGCACTTCCTTCAGGCTTGTTTCGTAGCCCTGAAACAAGTTAAGCCCTGCGCTGAGAATGCTGACAGAAAGGACTATCCCCAGAATCATAAACATGAAACTGAACCTCAGCAGGTTACGCTTTGGTGCTTTTATATAGCGCTCCAGAAAGAAGCGTTCAAGTTTATTCATATTCAGATTTGGTGATAAGAGCCGGCTCTGCTACGTTTACAATTTCAGCAATGGATATTGGCACCCGCTTGCCTACCCTGAATCTGTTTACAATAAGCTCGGAGATTAGACCCAAAGAGACGAATTGCAAGCCTCCCAGAATAAGCAGAATCCCCAGAAACAGCAAAGGGCGATTAGACAGAGGCTGCCCAAAGAACAATTTTAAAACTGCCAGGTAAATGGTTACCAAACCACCCATAAGGGCAGAGATTATCCCAATTCTGCCGAACAAATAGAGTGGGCTTTTGATGTACTGAGTAATCATTTTCACCGTTAAGAGATCAAAAAAACCCCTCAGATAGCGTTCGAACCCATATTTACTATGCCCAAACTGACGCGCCCGGTGTTCAATCGCTATTTCCCCCACCTTAAAGCCTAATGAGTGTGCTAAAGCAGGTATATACCGATGCATTTCCCCATACAGGTTCAGTTCCTTTTCCAGAGGATGCCTGTAGGCTTTGAATCCACAGTTATAATCCTTTAGTTTGAGCTTGAAAGTGTGGGCGGTTACAAAGTTAAACAGCCTGGACGGCAGCACTTTGTGGATAGGATCGTGCCTTTTCTTCTTCCATCCGGAAACCAGATCATAGCCTTCATCCAGTTTAGCTAAGAAATTCGGTATCTCGCAGGGATTATCCTGTAAATCTGCATCCATGGTAAACACTACTTCGCCGCTCACGATGTTGAATCCTGCCTGCAGTGCAGCAGCTTTACCAAAATTACGCCGAAAACGGATGATTCTGATACATGCATCATTTTCAGCCATAGCTTTCATTACTTTGAAGCTGCCATCAGTTGATCCATCGTCTATAAACACAATCTCACGGCTGTTTTCGCCGCAGTTTGCCACGATTTCTTTATACAGTTCGGGTAGCGATTCCTGCTCATTTAACACAGGGATTACAAATGAAAGCTTCATGCCAGCCTCTTTTTAAAAAATAATGTACAAGATTGTCATTACCAATCCGGCACTAAAGGGGATTTTTAGATTGTCATCCAGAGGAATTCTACCCAGTTCTGCAATAGTAGCTGCCAGAGCACCACCCAATGCCAGAACGGGGCTTTTTAGCCAGAACAAACCAAATATAAAGCAGGATACAAAGCATGCGATACTGCCTTCCAGGCTTTTACTCATGCCGATAAACTTGCGTTTCCCCAGGCTCATCCCAACTATAGCGGCAAAAGTATCCCCTATAGACAAGAAAGCCATGGCACAGGATGCTATTACGGGTTCGAAGAAAGCAACACAGATCATGGCAGAAAACAGTAAATAGGTAGCACCGGTCAAATCTCTCTGTTCGTGCCTCCTGAGAATCATCCCAAATAATCTATTGAAGGTCTTCCTAAAGCTACGTTGCCAAAAGCGGTGAAACTCTACCACAAGGCTGATAGAAAAGGCTACAAGAATTATAGAAAACCCCAGCCTGCGATTAAAACCCAGGATATAGCGATAACTGAAAGGAATCACCAGTGAGCTTAAATGAATGGACTTCCTTAGTGTCTCACTAAGAATCACGCTACTCTCTCTATCATACTATTATGTTTGCGAATGTTCCTGCCAGTTCAAAACTCTAATCATTCCCGCCCCTTTCCATATAACTACTGCATCCCCGGAACCGGAATGAGGAACATCTACACCTGAATGATCCAAGCTGATGTTATCCATCAACAGATTCCGATTAACGTTGCGCAGCATCAGAATTGGCTCAGAATTCTTTTGCCCCCAGGGGAGTAAAACTTCCAGCTTCTTCCAGCTCTCCACAGTTAGATCGTCTATAATTGCTTCTACATCCCAGCTTAAATCATTAGCAGGCAAAGGATTCCAGTTCTGCACAAGGAAAGCGTTGAAGCACTCCAGAAAAGAGTCATAATTCGCCGGTAACATCGTGAACCCGGCTGCCTTGGGATGACCGCCAAATTGCTTTAAGTGAGCTTTACAATAGCTGAATGAATCCACCATATTGAACCCATCACCACATCTACCTTCGCAGACAGTATCTCCATTATGAGATTTAAGCATGATCGTGGGTATCCTAAGCTTATTGACAATATACGTAGCAGCAGTTCCCAATAGCGGATAAGGAATCACATCTTCATCATCGTAATACACGAAATAGCTGCCTACGAAATCTGTACTAAGAGTATCAAGAAAGCTAAACACCCTGCTCAATTCACCTTCCCAAGTATTTTTTTGCTTTTCCAGATCCTGAAAGAGCTTGGCTTTTGCATCGGAAAGCTGTAATATGAAACGCAGAGCGGTATGCTGCCCATGCGCTTCCCTGCCGTTTGCGATAATCCTGGCAGTATATAATATGAAGCTGTATATATCAGTGAGGGAGTTCATCCTGCTATAATTACGCATCAGGAATTCTACCGTTTCGTCCTGAACAGCTTTGAAGTTTTCCAGCACATGGCGCACGATTATTCTGTTCAGCCCTACCATGGGAACCTTATCAGCTATAGATCCAACCGCAGCCCAGAAGTAACTTGCCGGATCTACGGGGTGTTCCCAAACCCTACCCAAATAGCGGATAAGCATCAACACTACACCCACACCTGCAAGTGATTTGAAGGGGTACTGGCAGTCGCTAAGCTGGGGATTCATAATGGTGTATGCATCAGGAAGCATGTCTGCTTGCACAAGGTGATGATCGGTGATAATTACCTCGCATCCCAAAGCATTAAGCTTTGCCACTCCCTCTTTGGCTGATATTCCGTTATCCACGGTTATTACCAGCTTATATCCACCCTCTTTTACAAAATCTATAAAGCCTGCCTGTATTCCATGAGGCTCAAGATTCCTGTTGGGGATGTAATAATTGTGTTTTTGATATCCGCAGGATTCCAGAAACTTGTAGAGAATGTAGGTGCTGGTTATTCCATCCGGGTCATCATGACCAAAGATAACTAAGGGTTCATTCCGGTACATAGCACTGCGAATGCGCTCTGCAACCTCGCTTATGTTTGCAAATAATGCCTCATCGGGAAGATCATCCAACGTAGCACCTAAAACTTCTTCTGTAAATCCCCTCGCGGCTAACAAAGAACAAAGCAAATCATGTTTAGGACAACCACTATCTCGCTGCTCATCCGGCATTATTCGAATTCCTCCTTGATTGGAATATCCCGCGGGGCGGTGTTGTCTTTTGCTTTATTGATCAAATCAAAACCTGTGAAGCCCAGCATAAACATCAGGGAGGTATCACTCAGGCGGTTAGTACCAAGATCACCTCGCTGTAAATACTGTAAACCCAGATCAATACGGCTAACTTTTGATTTCAGCGGTAGTGTTAGTCCACAGCTTACAGCCATCTCATCTATCGCCGAGCCATATTTATCCTTGAACGCCAGCTCACGATAATAAGCCCCCGCTCTTAAGGGCAAATTACCAAAAGAGGTTTTCTGTTTATCTTTATCAGGCTCGTAGGCGAAACCAACTCCAATTTTCTTAGTGTCGCGGTATTGGGGAGATATGGAAGCCCATGTTTCATAGCTGACATCCGCAGCTATTTTGAAATTATTGGTAGCCATAACTGTGCTGCTGAGGTTAAACTGACCGGGAAGCTCGTACTCGTAATCTGTTTTTGCCTCCGTAATATGAGTGTTAGCATAAACTGATTCACCTTTCAAAGTTACCGGTAAGCTGACATGGGCACCGAAGCTCATATTCTTAAGTCTTTGTAAAACACCAAGGGTAAGCCCGACGTTTTTAAAATCCCTGCTTAGATGCTCGCTGGTATCAAACGCATATGAATCGCTTGTTTGGGAGAAAGACTGATTATCATGCCCGAAATAGAAGTTGCCGCTGATTCCGGCTTGGAGGTTCTTGAAGTAAGTTCCATAAATCAAATCTGCACGATACAGGTATTTATCCGTACTCTGAAACTCTGTGGAACCATCAGCCAGTTTTTTTTGATTGGATACCACACCTGATGAATGCGAATTGAACTGGGCACTGAACCTATGTTTACCAATGGGAACACTTACGTTAAAGTATGGGAAATCAAGCGCATCATCACGGAAGCTTTCTTTAATTCCACTGCTTTCAGACTGGTAATTTGTATAGCCCATAATCATACCTGTGCCAAACAAGGTACGGTTTGTGCGTTCGTTCATTGCGGGATTGGCATAACCGGTGTTGATGCGAAATATATCGCTGGCACCCGTGTCGCCCATGCCAATGCTATAAATATCTTTCCCGTAGTTCTGCACGGGAAACCCTTGATATGAGAAGATCGAATTACCAGCCCAAAGTGCTGTTACGCCTAAGGCTATGACCAAGAATAGGTGTTTCTTCATTTTTTATGTCCTGCTTTATGATGTGTGGCTTTCACCGGGTCTGCCGGTATTCTGAAAAAGCGATGTGAATTATCAAAAGACGCCTCCGCAACTTGAGTGGGAGTGATGCCTTTTATTTCAGCAATTTTTTCTGCTACTAAATGTAATAGTAAGGGTGAGTTACGCTTGCCTCTATGCGGATGCGGCGGAAGATATGGACAATCCGTCTCTATCATGAACCTATCCATCGGCACTAAACGAATCACATCATCAAGTTGGGAATTGGCATAAGTGATAGAACCAGTGAAAGAAATCATCCAGCCTGCATCCAGCACTTGCTGCGCAAAAACGATATCGCCAGAGAAACAGTGAAAAACAGCTTCCTTCACAGATTCGTTTTTTAAGATATTATAGCATTCCTGATGCGCCTGTCTGTCGTGAACCACCACCGGCAGATCATACTCCACTGCAAGATGTGCCTGATTGGCAAAGACGTCACGTTGCACAGGAAAGGGTGATAGGTTGCGGAAGAAATCCAATCCTATCTCCCCTATCGCCAATACCTTTTTTTCTCGTGCCAGTTTCTTCACTAATTCTGCATCAAAATCTTGCGCATCATGAGGATGGAAGCCCACCGTGGAAAAGATGTGCAGGTGTTTTTTTGTAAGCTCCAGTGAACTAAGCGAGGTCTCCTTGTTAAAGGCGACATTGATGATATATTCTATTCCGGTGCCAAAACATTTATTTATCAACGCTTCCCGATCGGCATCAAAATCAGGATGATCCAAATGGGCATGTGTTTCAATAAGCTTCATTTTCAGTTACTTAACCCCTATTCTATACTGAATGCAAGATAAATTAGTACTCTGTTTTCTGTCAAGCAGTTCCCCAAGCAGACATGCCCCCAAATTGCGAATCTCTTACTTCAATCCTGCTGATATCTCATAAGATTCCCATAACCCTCCCGTATCCGATACGGGAGGGTTATGGGTGGGTTACCGGGAGCAAACAGGCTAAGCTTATATAATTACTATGCTTTAGCATGAATGCCAGACGGAATGTATAATCCAGGAAGAATATTGTATCAGCTACCACTCAATATCGAAACAAGTCAAGATTCAGGCAAGTAGATTATCAGTCCCCTGCTTGGTCCATGGGTTGGGGGTTCTGCTTGTAGATAAAGTTATGGCTACCCGCCTTCACAAGGTTCTTAAGCTTGTCGGCAATAATCTCCACTCCGTCCAGATAATCTATGGTATTTAGCCCACCCGCAGCATCGCACTCGCCGTTTTGGATTTGGGAGAGTACTTGTTCGCGCAGGTTATGGTGTTGTTCGTTAATGCGGCCTTCCATTTCGATAATCTTGTAGGTGTAATCCGGTTTCAGTTCTTCCAGATATTCTATAGATAAATCTATCATATAAATCATCTTGGCATGGAGGTCGTCTATCATTTTTGTGAAGCTTGGGCATAGGGGTACTTTCTGTGCGGTAATCTGGTAATTTAAGATGTTGTTAATATCCTCTGTAAAGTCTCCCAGCTTTTCGATGTCGTTCACAGTGTGCAATAAAGCCGGAATTTTCTGTACTATATCATCTGCATTGGTCTTTTCGTTTACCGCCACAAGATACAGGGTAATCTCCCTTTGCAGATAGTCTATAGCTGTTTCTATGCGGGAAACCCTGATTTGCTTTTTGTAGTTTTTATCCTTAAACGCTTCGTAGGACACCACTAATCCCAAATGTACTAAACGCAGCATCTCCCGCATCTCTTTCAGCGATTGCTCTATGGCAAGTTCGGAATTGTTTATCACCAGATAGTTAAGATGCTTTGGCTCTCCCAAAGACAGGGTGTCTCCCTTGCTTTCGGGGATTATTTTTATGGCAGCCTTGGCAAGCAGACCGGCAAAGGGAAGAAAAATAATCGTGTTCATAACATTGAACAGAGTATGCCCGTTTGCCACATGCCTGGCAACGTTCTCGCCCAAAAACACATTGCCGGGGGTAAGACGGTTTACAATGATTGTAAAGAAGCCCAGATAGGTTAGCGTGCCGAAAACAATGGTGCCGAAGAGATTGAAGAGGGTGTGAACCATGGCTACTCTACGCGCAGTGCTGTTGGAACCGATTCCTGCCATCCATGCTGTGATTGTAGTACCGATATTGTCACCAAATACCAGATAGAGTGCGCCTTCAAACGGGATCAAGCCATTCGCAGCCAGCACGATAACTATACCCACCGATGCAGAAGAGCTTTGAATCAGCATTGTAAACAAAGTTCCGGTAAGAATACCTAAAACAGGGTTTGAAGAGATGCTGATGATAAAGTCGCGGGCAAACTGGGAATCCTTAAGAGGTCCTACCGCTGCGGACATAACATTCAGACCCACAAAAAGCAAGCCAAAACCAATGAGAATCTGGCTCCACTTCTCCATTTTCCGGCTTTTACGGATGAAGAGCAGGATGACCCCACCAATTACAAATACGTAAGCGTAATGACCAATGTTAAAAGCAATAAGCTGGGCAGTTATGGTTGTACCGATATTTGCCCCCATCACCACACCTACAGCTTGATTCAGGGTCATAATACCTGTGTTTACCAAGCCGATCATCATCACCGTTGTGGCAGAACTACTTTGGATTAGTGCAGTAACTCCCAGCCCTACAAACACACCCTTAAGGGGAGTATTAGTTAGCTTTTTTAGAATCCTGCGCATTTCGCTGCCTGCTACTGCATGAAGATTGTCACTCATCTTGTTCATGCCGAAAAGAAATAGTGCCAATCCCCCGAAGAAATTGATGATTTGTAAAAAGTTCATATATCCGTTTCTATCCTTTTACACCAAGATGGTTGAACTTTTTTAACAAGGCTTATTCGGTCAAGGTGTATTTTTAAGCCTTTTTTTTAGAGGTTCGGCTTCAAACTTGCTTATCTTATACAATGTATGTCAAATGAGGTTGATCCTTGCTGATAGATACTAATGATTGTAAAATATAAGGAGTGGACATGAAGAACCACATTATAGTACTTGTACTATTGCTCTTAGGCGTTGCACTTTTCGCAACTCCTGGAACTATTACCCTGCAAAACTCACCTATGGCGGCAGAACTTCTGCGTAACAATGTTGACGGCTTGAAAGTTCGTTATGCCATAGACGAGATCAGCCATAAGCAAATTACTTCCAAAGAAGGTGTTTGGACAGAATTATCTATATTAAACTACACTACAACAAACCGTGTGGGCGTGCCTTCCATCCCACTGATGAGACAATTGATAAGTGTTCCTCTTGGTGCACATGTAAGCGCAACAATACAAACTTCAAGCGTTAAAACCCTGAACCTGACGAATAATGGTATTGTTTACCCGCTTATCCCCCGTCAGGCAGAAGTGTCCAAATCTGCTGATTTAAACAATCTTCCCTTCGTGGTAGATCGTGAGTTTTACAACGCCAATAATTGGACAACAGAATCCCCTATTAGCGTCACAGAGCTGGGTATGATCCGCGGAACCAGAATTTTTGCTCTTGATTTCGTTCCCATCCGCTATAATCCAAGCCTTAAACAGATGGAAGTGATTTACAACGCCGAAGTGCAGGTGTCTTTTGAGGGTGCAGATAATGCAGCTACGGAAGAACTGAAAGCTAAAACATATTCCCCTGCCTTCGAAGGTGCAATCGCTGATAAAATCATTAACTACGAGCCTGCCCGGGCAACTCTTAACCGATACCCCCTGGGTTATGTGATTATTTTACCGAGTAACTTCGTTGCCCCCATGCAGCCATTTATAGACTGGAAAAGACGCGAAGGCTACAATGTTACCGTGGCAACTACTGATGTTACCGGAACTACCGCAAATAGCATAAAAACATATATGCAGAACATGTGGAATGCAGCCACTACCGAAAACCCTGCTCCTTCCTATTTGCTAATCGTTGGTGATGTGGCACAAGTCCCTTCCAACACCGGTGCTACCGGCTCTCATCCCACTGATCTGAACTACGTTCGCTTGCAGGGAACAGACTATATGCCGGAGCTTTATTTCGGCAGATTCTCCGCTACGACTGTTGCGGAAGTAACCAACCAGGTAAATAAAACCCTTATGCACGAACAATACACTATGCCCAGCGACGCCTACCTTGGCGAAGCTGTGATGATCGCCGGTGTTGACAGTAATTATGGCAGCTCTCATGCCAATGGGCAAATAAACTATGGAACCACAAACTATTTCAACGCTGCCCACGGTATAAACAGCCATACTTACTTGTACCCGGCTTCAGGCAATTCTGATGCTGCGATAGTATCCGACGTTTCTGCCGGTGCGGGCTACGTGAATTATACCGCTCATGGCGACGTGACTTACTGGGCAGACCCAAACTTCACTATCACTAATATTAACAGCCTCCAGAATACAAATAAATCTGCTTTTGTGGTTGGCAACTGCTGCCTCACAAGTAAGTTCGACAGTGCTATCTGCTTTGCAGAAGCATGGCTCCGAGCCACTAATAAGGGTGCCGTTATTTATATAGGCGGAACTAATAGCACATATTGGGATCCGGACTATTATTGGGGAGTTGGTTACAAACCCCCCGTTGTTGGCTCCGGCTCACCTTTTGTGGCAAACCGCACCGGAGTTTATGACGGAATATTCCATGAACATAACGAAGCTTTTGCAGATTGGGTGAACAACGCCGGAAGCATGGTGCTGATGGGCAATCTGGCTGTAGTTGCTTCCAATTCAACTTACATAAACTACTATTGGGAAATCTATTCCATTATGGGTGATCCATCCCTTGTTCCCTATGTTGGGATACCAGCCCAGAATTCCTTTCAAGCCCCTCCACAGTTATTCTTGGGTTTAGGAACTATCGATATACAAGCTGATCCCTACACTCAGGTATCCATTTCGATGAATAATCAGCTCCATGGTGTGGGTCTTACAAATGCCTCAGGTGCTCTAACCCTGAACTATACACCCTTCACTCAGCCCGGAACTGCTCAAATAGTATTAACCCGTTCCAGACGCCGCCCCATGATTGCTAATGTTCAGGTTATAGCTAATGTAGGTCCCTATATTACTACGGGTATAATCGGTATCACTGACGGCAACAACAACATCCCTGAAGCAGGCGAAACCCTTAGTGTCTCTGTGCCCCTTAATAATGTTGGTGTAGCAAATGCCACTAATATTACCTGCACACTTGCCGTATCTGGAGACTGGGTTCAAATAGCCAACCCCGTGATTGCTGTACCGGATATAGCTGCGGGTGGCAATGTGAACTTAACTGATGCATTTAGCTTAACAATTGATCCTAATATCCCTGATCAAACCGAGCTTCTGTTAACCTTCTTAGTTAACAGCGGAACCCAGGAATGGGCTACTGAACGCTTGATCACTGTTAATGCTCCAAATATGGTTTTTGCACAGCCAATTATATTCGACACAAGTGGTGATGGTATTTACCAGAGTGGTGAAAACCTGAATATCACTCTTGATATTAGCAATACCGGACATATGGTTTCCGGTGGTGGTAACCTGAGATTGTTTGTGAGCAATGAGAACGCCATTGTGGACGTTACCAGCTTTATGATCCCAGCTCTCCCCATAGACTATATTTTGCCACTGAACTTTGATGTAACACTGGCTGAAGGCCTCCCAGACGGTACAATCGTACGCATAGGTATTGCATTTGATTCCGGTATTCAAATGTTTAATTCGCAGCTTGCCATTCCTGTTGGGCTTGTTGGTGAAGGATTTGAATCTGGTAGTTTCACCGAATACCCATGGGTAAACACCAGCAGCTCGCCTTGGACAGCGGCATTTGGTTCCGCAACTTCTCACAGCGGATCGTATTCGGCAAAATCAGGGCAAATTAATCACTACGGCTCTACTGTTCTTCAAGTCTCTCAAACCGCAGCCACGGATGGTTCCATAAAATTCTGGCGTAAAACAAGCTCTGAAGGGAACCACGACTATCTGACATTCTATATTGATGGAACTGTTATTGCCGCATGGAGCGGAGCTCTGGAATGGGCAGAAATGGCATATCCCGTTACTGCTGGTACTCACACCTACAAATGGACATACTCCAAGGATGGATCAACATCCAATGGCAGTGACTGCGTATGGATAGATGATATCGTATTCCCTGGAGCAGGAACCCCTGCTTCCTCAATGATTTACACCACTACTGCGCAGATAAACTTCCTTGAGGTTCAACCTCACAGCACAGTTAGTGCTGATTTCATCTTGCGCAATATGGGTAACGCCAACTTGCAGGGAACGATATCTGTTCCAGCCGGGTTTGTGTTAAACTTCAACGGTACTGCCTTACCCAATAATTATAACTATCAGATTCCCGGCGGTATCACACGTGTATATAGCATCAGCTATACAAGTGGTGCCAGTGTGCCAAACATAAATGATGATATTATTATCACCTCGAACGACCCCGATATGCCCACCTTGCTGATCCCTTTGCACCTGGAAGGCGTTACTTCCAATGATGATGCCGGGCTAATCCCCTTCGTCACCAGCTTGGAAAAGAACTTTCCAAACCCCTTTAATCCTGAAACTACCATCCGTTTCACAACGAAGGAAGCCGGACAGGTGAAGCTAAGCGTGTATAACCTCAAAGGACAGCTTATCCGTAATCTGGTGAACAATTCGCTTGCTTCCGGTGCGCATAACATAGTTTGGAATGGTAAGGATGAGAACGGCAACAGTGTTGCCAGCGGTATCTATTTATACAGAATGGAAACAACGAACTATAGCGCAACCCAGAAAATGATGCTGATGAAATAATACTAATTATGGTTTTGGCGTTCCTGAACGGGAACGCCAGAGCCTAATATAAGACTCAAAGATGATTTTAATATTTGAAAATAATGTAGAAAAGAGTGTATTAATTACACGGAGGAACCCATGAAGCCTTTAATGATAGTAATGTTGCTGCTGATTGCCGTTACCGCGGTCTTCGCAGAGCAAGTTACAGTGAGTGGATATCAGAATGATTTCCGCCTCACAAACAGCAGCCCGAACAATCTGGAGCTGGAACTCACTCTCGGCAACTTCGAGCGTGAGCAGGTAAGCATAAATGGAAGCCAGTGGAATAGCATCTCCCTTAAGAAGGAAGCTATTACGCTGGAAGCAGGCTTGCCGCAATTACCTACCTTATCGCGCAGTGTAATTATCCCGGGTACGGCAGCCATGCAATTAAGCATCCTTAGCAGTGAATATACAGATATTCATATGCCTGTTGCTCCTTCCAAAGGGAACTTAACACGTAATGTAAACCCCGCTGACATACCATATACATTTGCAGACTTCTATAATGGTACTGGCAGCTATCCCCAACAAACAGCAAGCCTTTCCGAGCCGTTCATCCTGAGAGACTACCGTGGAATAACCGTTCGGTTACAGCCTTTCGTGTACTATCCATCTACAGGTACATTGAGAGTTTATACCAAAATTACTCTTTCCCTGCAAGCCTCCGGAACGGATTATACCAATGCTATCACTGATCCTAAAACTTCTTATTCAGGTTATTTCGAAGAAACCTACCGTAACATGTTCCTGAACTTCGGTCAAGCCAAATACCCCAGCTTAGGTGAAGAAGGAAGCATCCTGGTAATTAAGCATAGCATGTTTGATGCTACCATACAACCCTGGGTAGAATGGAAGCGTCAGATTGGCTTCACCGTTAACGTAGTTGACGTTACTGTAGCAGGACCAACTGCCAACCAGATTAAAACATACATCCAGAACTACTATAACGCCAACAGTGACCTGATGTTCGTCCAGTTAATGGGCGATGCCCCTCAAATCCCTACTTTGACCAGTAACGGCGGAGGTAGCGATCCATCTTTCTCACTTGTAGCCGGCACAGACAGCTACCCTGATATCTACATTGGCAGGTTCTCTGCCTCTACAGTGGCAGATATGCAAACCCAGATACTTCGCAGCGTACAATACGAGCGTGATACTCCCGTTGGCGCAAACTACCTGCAAAACGCCACTGGCATTGCCTCTAATGAAGGTGGCGGCAGCCAGGGAGATATGGGCGAAAGTGATATTGCCCACATGAATCTCATCCGCACAGACCTGATGGGTTATGGATATACCACTGTTGATCAGATTTATCAAGGCGCAGGTGGTAACGCCACCGGGATTAGTGCTGCCGTTAATAATGGACGTGGTTTCATAAACTATGTTGGCCATGGTTCTGATACTTCTTGGGCTTCTGTTACATATACTAATAGTAATGTTGCTTCTTTAACCAACATAAACAAGCTTCCCTTCATTGTTTCTGTGGCGTGTGTTAACGGCAACTTCGTTAGCCAAACATGCTTTGCTGAAGCGTGGCTTCGTGCCACCAACAGCAGCACCGGCGAACCAACCGGAGCAATAGCATTTTATGGCTCTACCGTGAACCAAGGCTGGGATCCTCCCATGCGTGGACAAGATGAGGTAACTGATCTCCTGATAGCAGGTGCAAAACACCGCATTGGCAGTCTCTACTTCAATGGTTCCTCCAAGATGATAGAGGCTTATAATACTTCCGGTATCTCGGAATTCAAGAATTGGACTATCTTCGGCGACGCATCGCTTATGGTCCGCACCAAGACACCAACTCCCATTACGGCAGCTTACAATCCTGTGATGCTGCTGGGCATGAACAGTTTCACCATTATAACCGAGCCGAATGCCCGCATCACGCTTAGCAATGCCGGCATAATCTATGCCAATGGTGTAGCGGATGCGGCAGGTAATGCTGTTCTCCCCCTCAATCCCATACCTGCTGAGCCTATGGATCTCACTTTAACCATTTTTGCTTTTAACAAGCAAACCCTGATCCAAACCATTCAGGTGCTCCCAAGCACCGGTGCATACCTGATGCTGGATGCTATTGCTTTCACTGATAATAACGACGGTATCCCCCAATCAGGTGAACTGGTGCAAATGAGTGTAGTGCTATCCAATATCGGCAGTGAAATTGCCACGAATGTAAGTGCTACCCTAAGTAGCACAGATAGTTATATTACTATCCCCAATCCTGTGCTTGCCATTGGTGATATTGCCACAGGCATTACTAACCCCTATAGTAGCATTGCTATCCAAATCGGCAACACCATCCCGGATCAGCATGAGGTTTTTGTAACCATAACTCTTACCGATAATGACAGCAATACATTCGAGTATGAGCGCAGCTTTATAGTTAGTGCTCCGCAAATCAGTTGGGGCAACCTGGTCGTGGACGATTCCATGGGAAACAATAATGGCAGAGTTGACGCCGGCGAATCCATCACTTTCAGCCTGCCGATTACCAACACCGGACACAGCAGTACCAATACTATCGGTTCCACGCTTATGGTAAATGGCGTGAACCACTTAGTCGAGCCAATTACACCTAATATAATTAATCTCATGGTGAACGAAACTGCTTCACTTTCTTACAGAGTTACCTTCAGTTCGCAAATCCCTGCCGGAACTCCGATACAGCTTACAGCTATGACCTTCTTTGGTGATTACATGAGTGTGAACAGCTTTAGTTTTGTGTTGGGAATTGATCTGGAGAATTTCGAATCAGGTTTGGGGATATTACCTTGGAGCTTTACCGGTGGATCATGGACAGCTTCACCCGGCAGCTATAATGGAACTCAGGCTGCCAAATCTCCCACGATAGGACATGGATCCAGCACCAGTATGAGCGTTTCCAAGCTGATACTGCAATCAGGCAGCATCACTTTCTGGAAAAAGGTATCCAGCGAAACAACCTACGACAAGCTTTCTTTCCACATCAACGGACTGCTGATGGGCGAGTGGAGCGGTAACTTAGAAGACTGGAGTCAGGTAAGCTTCCCTGTAAGTGCCGGTAATAATCTGTTTATGTGGAAATATACCAAAGACGGTGGCGGCTCAGTGGGCAGCGATTGTGCTTGGGTGGACGACATTGTGTTTCCTTCCACAAATGAAATTGCAGGTATTCCCGCCATGGTAGTAGCTACTCAGCAGCTTCAGTTCAACGCTGTTGAAGTCGGAGAATCCTTAAGCTTACCTGTCAGTATCTCCAATACGGGTGATGCCTCCTTGATGGGTACTATCACCAGTATAGAGCCATTCTTCATAAATACAGACTCGATGGAACAAGTACTAAACTTGAATTTCTACATCCCCGCCGGTGAGACCATGGTAGTGAACGTGAGCTTCATTCCTTCTGCCATGCAGCTTTATACCGCAGAATTGGTTATCAGTTCCGATGATCCTGCTACACCTGTGTCAATTGTTTCCCTAAGCGGCTCCGGTGGTACTGTGGCAAATGAGGACTTGGTGAACCCCCTGCAAACTTCTTTGCGCGGGAACTACCCCAATCCCTTCAACCCCAGCACAACCATTCAGTTCAGCCTAAAAGAAACAAGCCCTGTGTATCTTGAGATTTACAATATCACAGGACAAAAGGTGCGATCCTTAGTGAACGGTAGCTTACCAGCCGGAACTCACAACATTGAGTGGAACGGCAAGGACAACAACGGCAGAGTCGTTGGTAGCGGCGTGTACTTCTACAAAATGGGCTCCGGTAAATATACCAATACCAAGAAAATGATCCTGATGAAATAGCTTACCATACAGGCTATATATAATGCACAAACCCCGAATTTCGGTTCGGGGTTTTTCTTTGGCTTCATAGCTTGGCAATTAGCTTAGTAAACAACAGATTTAGCTGCTCTCTTTTAGGGGCAGGTGATAACAAATTATAGTAGGGTTTTGCTCCCACCGGACATTTTAGATAAAGCATAGCATTTATACACACTTAGCTTGCTTGCTGCCGTTAGCCCTCCCATAACCCTCCCGTATCGCGATACGGGAGGGTTATGGGAAGGTTACCAGTGGTAAACAAGGCTGGAGAAAGTGATGATGTATATTAATGCAGATATGCTGTTCTTGAATGGGCACTATACTGCTCACTCGGTGTGAAAGTGAAGCGAAAGTTATCACTTAAATGACTATTCTTGTGTTTTGCACGTGAAAGCCAATTATATGGAATGGATATTGCACACAGTAAGCTTGATTGCCTCGCATAAGCATGTGCAGGCGAAAAGCGACATAGCCAAGATAGTATAAATACAGGGGAATAAATGACTGTTCTGATTCTTGCGACCCTGCTGCTGGTCATCAACTGGATGATTGAGTATCACAGGCACACTAAAAACGTGCTTAGCATACCCATTAGAATTCACGTTAATGGTACTCGTGGTAAATCCAGTGTAACGCGTCTTATTGCAGCCGGCTTACGTGCCGGAGGCAAAAAAACCGTGGCAAAAATTACCGGAACTCTGCCCAGAGTGGTGCTTCCTGATGGACGCGAAGCTGCTATCATTCGTCTTATGGGTGCTAACATTATTGAACAGAAGTATATCTTCCGTCACGCCGTTAGCCACCAACCCGATGCGATTGTAATCGAGTGCATGGCAGTGAATCCGGTGTTTCAGTGGATTACAGAACGTAAATTTATCCGCAGTACTATCTCAGTAATCACCAATTGCCGTCCCGATCACATGGATCTGATGGGCTCTACCGTGCAAAGCGTAACCATGTGCCTAAGCAACACCATTCCCGCCAGCGGAGTATGTTACACCGCAGAGAATGAGCACTTCGGCATCCTGGAAAAGGTCGCTAAAAGCCGTCACTGTAAGATACATAAAATCCGCCCTAAAGATGTCACCCAAGAAGAACTTAATCTCTTTCAATACATAGAACACACAGAGAATGTGCAGCTTGCTTTAGCAGTTTGCGCCGAAGCCGGCGTCCCCCGCGAAATTGCCATGAAAGGCATGCAGAAAGCTCATCCCGACCCCGGTGCTTTGAAGAAATACCGCATGCAAGATGGCGGGAAAACAATTAACTTTTACAATATCTTCGCTGCTAATGATCCTCAGTCCACCGCCGGTATTATTAACATGGTTACCGGCAATCTGGGTGACGTGGAGAAGATTATTATTCTCAACAGCCGCTCAGACCGGCTTTTCCGCAGCCATCAGTTAGTGGATGCGGTAAAGAATACAGATTACTCTTACCTGCTGTTAACCGGAGAAATACCGGATAAGATAGAATCCTACGCCTTGCAATCAGGTATCCCGAAAGCTAAGGTTTTTGCCCTGGGCGAGCCTTTGACAGAAGTTGTTTACCAGAAAGTACTGGAACTTACCCGAACTGAAGCTCACGTTCTGGGGATTGGCAATATGGCAGGCAGGATTAAATATGGGGCACAGATAGTTGCCCACTTCAAGCACAAAATGAATGAGATAAATAAAAGGAGCCGGAAGTGATCGATGCAGTAGTACAAGCCGCAGTCGGAATCGGCGTTATCATCAGTTTAGTCTTCAGCGAGTTGTTAGGTGCCTCTGCGGGAGGTATTGTTGTTCCCGGGTATTTGGCACTGTACCTTGATAAACCTTTGCAGATACTGGGTACACTGCTGATAAGCCTCCTCACGTGGGGGATAATCCGCCTTATTGGAAACTTCACGCTGCTGTTTGGTAAACGGCGCATGGTGCTTAGTATCCTGATTGGCTTTATCTTGGGCTGGACTTCCAGGATGCTGGTGTTTAATGATATCACAATCCATCAATTGCAAATGCAATCCATTGGATACATAGTTCCGGGGCTTATAGCCAACTGGTTCGAACGTCAGGGCTTTATGAAGACCATCGCCACCATGGGCATTGCCGCCGTATTAGTGCGCCTTACCCTGATGGTTGTGTTCCATGGGGAGATATAAGATGTATCGTCCTTCCTTAAAATCCGGTCGCTCCCTTGTTGCTTTGTTTGTGCTTTCGGTAGTGCTGTTTTACTTTGCACAAAGCAGCTATTTACATATTAAGACAGATAATTATGAACTGAAAATCGCTGCCTCACAGCTGATGAAAAACGCTATGGACTCCCTGAAAGTGGAGCTGGTAAACCGAAAGTTTGAGATAAACCCTATTGATGACCCCCTGCAAACCGGGCTAATAGGTATGCGCTTAAGCTCTATCACCACAGACCGTGGCTTACTTTCTGAGAAACAGGCTTCAGTGAACCCGAATATTGCTGCCATCTTTGTGGAAGAGCTTACGAAACTGAAGCTGACTTCCGGCGACAACTTGGCAGTGGGTATCACAGGAAGCAATCCTTCTGCGAATATCGCCCTGTATTCTGCTATGCAGGTTATGGGCTTGAACCCCAAGATTATCGTGGCACTTTCATCTGCGTCCTATGGTGCTAATCGGGAAGAACTTACCTGGCTGGATATGGAACGCATCCTTAAAGACAAGGGCTTGTTTGATTTTGGTGTATCCTATGCCTCCATCGGTGGCAGGGAAGACCTTGGCGTGGGGATGTCCGACAATGGCATGAACAGCCTGCGCGAAGCCATGAACCGTAACAATGTGCCTCTTCTTATCGGCTCCAGCCTGGCTGAAAATGTGGACATCCGCATGGCTGCCTATGAAGAGCTACTGCCATCAGACCAACGCTATCAGGTGTTTGTGAATGTAGGAGCTGGCTTGGCTAATGTAGGAAGCGAACCTAATGCTAACCTGATTCCCGAGGGTGTGAACCGCAAACTCGCCGAACGCGAGTATGAGAAAGAAGGCGTGATGATGAAGATGGCTAAGAAGAATGTAACCGTGTTACACTTTCGCCGTATCTTGCGCTGGGCAAAAAACTATGATCTACCGGTGGTGATAGATACAATGCCGGAAGTTGGCAAGGGCAAGGTGTTCAGCTCTCTTATCCACAACCAAACCATTAATATACTATGCCTCATCATCCTGCTTATAGCCATAGTGGTAGTGATTGTTTTCGACCGCCACGACCGCCGCTTTATGGCAAATATAGTCGATCCAGATGAAGAATTATAAGGAACCAGTAAATGAATAAACGCATATTAATCCTAATTGCCGTTCTCTTGGCATACTGTTTGCTGGGTGGGAAAGCTACTGTTAGATACAAAGCACTTAGCTTCGATAACCCCGGCACGAAACGAGTACTGAAGACCGAAGCGGGGAACTATTTCTACTACCGCTCCCTGCCGGAGAAATCCATGATCCTTAACACTGCCGGCATCAGTAAACTTGAGCTTCGCAGCTTCAGTAAGGAAGCTCTGCGTAAACCGGAAATTATCACCATAATTGCCAAGAAACGCCAAGCTTATACCTTAAAACCAGTGCAGACAATCAAAACCTACACCGTGTACGAAACTATAAACATAGATCTACCGCCGGATACCAAGAGCATTGAAGTGCTGTGTTACTCACGATCTATATATATGCGGGCTTTCCATGTGCTTCCCCCCAAAGCACCTAAAATCAGCAAGCTGAAAAACTTGGTTATCAAAGCACATGGCGGTGCCATGAGCCTGCTTCACAACGGCTCTAGCAGCGATTATTATAGCCTGCTTCCATCTCAGGCACTTAAATTCAGCCTGAACAACAAGCGTAATGCCGTGGTGTATGTACGCCCCCGCTTGCTTGATCTCAGCACACCTAAACTGGGTGTGTATGCAAATGGCGAGCTTGTGGATACGATAGTATTCTCCAAAAAGCGTAGCACCAAGTACCATGTGCAAGGAATTATTAACCTGGGAATCTCAAAGAAGATTGTGTTGCCCAACAACAGCGGCAGCAGTGATTATGAGCTAAGAGCCATTAGTGATCACCTCTTCATTGCCAAGCCAGTGCTTGTAAAGCAGAACTAAGGTAGCGGAGACCTAATGTCAATAAAAAATAAGCCTACCAAGCCCTCCCCCACTTATTGGGGATTGAGACGTGCGCGCCTCTTCCGCCCTATCTTGTTAACTCTGTTCCTCTTTCTGCTGTGCGCAAGCAGTATGCTTCACGCTCAAATAGCAGGCTCAGTAACACTAAATGCCGACTACAGCGATAATGCCTTTCAGCTATCTGAATATGATCTTTCCCGCTATCAGAACAACCACCATTTGCTAAGCTTTGTGGAGACCACTGATGATATAGCGCTTGGTACCAGAATTGAGCTGGGTTACCCGCTGCATTACCGTTGGTGGAAGATTACACCTTCCGTGATAGGTAACATCTCCCAAAACCTCAGTAACACCGATAAATACCGTCGGGATGCCACATTCAAGCTGCAAGTTGATCGCTATTACTGGAACTTTTCAGCCCAATATGCTCATCATCCCCACATTTATTTCCGCGATTTCAATGATAACGATGGCACAGATGAATTGCAAAACTACAGCTACAGCCGGGATATTTATCGCAGCGATATCGCCATTAAACCACTTCGGCACACCACTCTGAAAGCCAATTACCGCAGGGAAGATTTTCGCTATAATGAGTTCTTCACCGAGGCTGATGGCACGGCTACCCAGGGCGGTTTTGGTGCAAACCATCGCTTCCCTGCCTTCACTGTTGACGCTGGATACGACTTTCGCACTTTCGACAACGAGAACCTCGTGGACGATGACGATGCCTCCTACGATGCCAATATCTATCATGCTAAAATTACCTTGCCGAAAATGCCCGTATCCGACAAAGGCAGCATCTATTGGCAACCATCTTTGGGTATTAACTACCAACAGCGGTTCTATCAGGGAGATGGCTCTTGGTATGGCGCAAGGGCGGATTACCTTTATAACATGACCGCTGGATTTATGTGGATTTTTTCGCCTAAAATCAATTTATCTCTTGACTACTCTCATGTATTCAGAAGTGTAGAATCTGACAATGAAGTAGTGTTGCGTTTAAAAGAATACAGTGAAAACCGCTTTGGTGCAGCACTAAAATATAAGTTTTAAAGAAATGAGGTGGTTATGAAGTTTCGTCAAGAAAACAGAATCAAGCAGATTAAAGAATTTATCGACCTTGTAGAGAACCATAAAATAGATCTCCGCCATTACAAAAGCCCCGTTTTGGTATGGGCAATTCAGGAAGGTACTGTCTACTATTCCTTCTGGGAAGAAGACCTGCTGATGCGCTTTGGTGTGGAAAACGTTGATGGTTGGGACTACGAGGAAGATCAGCTATTCTGTCCGGACTGGATTGCCGACCCTGATGATGACGATGACGACGATCTGGACGATGACGACGATGACGATTTGGGTTTGATCTGTAACATCAAGTTCGACCGCAAGCCATAACTTACCCCAAACCCCTATGCGTATCGCAATTATCGGTGGTGGTGGCTGGGGCTTGGCTCTTGCCAAGCTGCTTAACGAAAACAATCACCATGTTTTGGTTTGGGAGTACAATCCAACCTATCTTGAGCTGCTTAAGAACACTCACTCCAATCCTAATTTGCTAAAGGATGTGCAGCTTCCCGATTCTATCGGATACACCTCCAGCTTTACCGAGCTTGCGGAAGCTGATCCTGAGATTATCATTCTGGCAACTCCTGCACAATTCGTCCGCAAAACCGTGCAGAGTGCACCTGCTTCCCTCTGGCTCTCCCCCCGTTTGCAAGCAATCGTCAATGTGGCAAAAGGCATCGAAGAAGGCAGTCTCCTAACCCTGGATGCCGTGCTGCAAGAAGTTCTTCCCAAACACCTCCACCCCCTTATCTGCGCTTTATCAGGTCCTTCACATGCAGAGGAAGTTGCCCGTGGAGTTCCCACCACAGTAGTGATTGCAGGCAGCAACGATGAATTGCTAAAAAGCCTCCAGGATGTGTTTAGTAATGCTTATTTCCGTGTTTACCGCAGCGATGATCTAATTGGCGTGGAGATCGGCGGAGCTGTGAAAAACATCATCGCCGTGGCAGCGGGCATAGTGCGCGGACTGGGCTTTGGAGATAATACTATCGGAG
This sequence comes from Candidatus Cloacimonetes bacterium HGW-Cloacimonetes-3, assembly GCA_002840645.1. Classification (GTDB taxonomy): domain Bacteria; phylum Cloacimonadota; class Cloacimonadia; order Cloacimonadales; family Cloacimonadaceae; genus Cloacimonas. The sequence continues at coordinate 38,648 of PHBO01000001.1, read as the reverse complement.
CACTGCTAACCCGCGGGATAGTGGAAATAAGCCGTCTGGGACTTGCCATGCATGCCCATCCTGATACCTTTTTAGGTTTATCCGGTATCGGGGATCTTATCACAACTGCCACCAGCCCGCACAGCCGCAATCGCTATGTGGGGGTTGAAATTGGAAAAGGACGCAAACTGCCGGACATCATCGCCGAAATGAGCATGGTCGCCGAGGGAGTTGCCACCACTCGCAGCGTGCATTTCCTCGCCATCAAACTTGGTGTGGAAATGCCCATCGTCCATCAAGTGTATCAAATCCTTTTTGAAGCCAAAGACCCTGCCATAGCAATTACCGAGCTTATGACCCGCGAACTGAAAGCGGAGTAGTTTGCCCTTCCTCTCTCGTTATATATCCCCCCAATTTGCTTTGTATAGATTGTGCCTGCATGAATTGCTCTATCATTACGCATGAAATACGCATCGCATCCGTATTTCATGCGTAATGATAGAGCAATTCATGCAAGACAGAAGCATCCTCAACTTCTCAAACCGCCTGATTTAGTTTGACATTTTTATAGTATATGAAAGCATGGTAATATGAGTATGCTTGTTTTTGCTAAACATATAAAGAACCAATTAGATAGCCTGCCAAAGGGTTGGGCTTATTTTGCCCTGCACGGCAAGCAGGGAGTGCTGTATTCTGGTTATACAGCCAATCTTCCCCTCAAGCTGAGCGTGATGCTGGCTAAATCGGAGGAAGGCGGTTTGTATGCAGAGCTATGGACTACTGCAACAGAGCTGGAGTACAATCTGCATTCCGACGGCATGGCAGCTCTTATCCAGTATAAAGCCACTATTGCAGAGAACTTGCCCATATACCAGCACCGCATCCTGCCGTGGGCAAATTACGCTTATCTGGCGTTCGATGCTCTGCGTTTCCCGTTTGTAACGGTGGTGGAACATACTAACGATCATTGGTTCTACATAGGTCCCTTCCGTAGCCGCTTCTTTTTGGCAGATGTGATAGACACGCTTTCCCGCATCCTTAAGCTGCCTTATTGTGAGACAAGTGCTTTTCCCTGCGAGAAGTTTGATCGTGATGCATGCCGGGGATGGTGTTTAAGCCTTGCCCCAGCCGAAGAAAGCCAATCGGAGCACAGCATTGAAAAGCTGGAAACTCTTTTGAAGGAAGCATACCTACACCCTGAAAACGGCATCCTGGAAATGGTGAAGAAGACCAGAGACGAATATTTTAACGAATTAGAATTCAGCAAAGCTGCTTTGCTGGATGATGAGATTAAACTGCTTGCCACCTACCGTGATTGGCTGATGTTCCTGTATACTGCCAAGGAACTGGAGTTTGATAGCGAGGAGTTTACGGTTAAAGCAGGAAAATTAACCCATTGCCAATACCAACACAGAGACTACCACTTCCCCACCGACAGAACAGAATTCAGGGCAAATGAAGCCCTGGCTTTAAACATGGATGCGGTGGATGAAAGCAGGATTATTTACGACTACCTAAAGAAAAAGGGAGAAATAGATGCACGAAGAGATCACTAAGCTTAGAATTGTTAGCCAATTCCGCCGGGGCAAGGTGCGCGATATTTACGATTTGGGAGATACGCTGTTAATCGTAACCAGCGATCGCATTTCTGCTTTCGACGTTGTTTTCCCAGATCCCATTCCGGATAAGGGGAAGATACTAAACTCCATATCGGTTCATTTCTTTAACGCGACAAAAGACATTGTCCCCAACCACTTTATCACCGATAAGGTGGAAGATTATCCGGCTGAATTGCATCCCTTCTCAGATTACCTTAGCGGACGCAGTATGCTGGTGAAGAAAACCCGGGTGATACCCTTTGAATGCATTGTGCGCGGCTATATCAGCGGTTCGGCATGGAGCGAATACAGTAAGACAAATACGATCGGTAGCATGCTGATTGCCGAAGATATGCAGGAAAGCCAGAAGTTCACCCATCCCCTGTTTACTCCCAGCACCAAAGTGGAAGATGGTCACGACGAGAATATCAGCTATCGCGAGTTTCTCTCCCGAATGGATGAGAAACTGGCAGTTTTCGTTAAGGACAAGGCGATAGAGCTGTATTCCTACGCTCACGAGCTATTGCTGGCACAGGGAATTATTGTGGCAGACACCAAGTTCGAGTTTGGCTCGATAGGCGACCAATTGTACCTAATTGATGAAGTCCTTACTCCGGATTCATCCCGATTCTGGGCTTTGGATCAATACGAGATGGGCACAAGCCCCAAGAGCTACGATAAACAGTATATGAGAGATTACCTTACCTCTATTGGGTGGGATAAACAGCCCCCTGCTCCCGCCTTACCAGATGAAGTGATCCAAAAGACCCGCGAGAAATACCTCGCCATACATAAGATTATCACATTAAAAGAGATATAATCATGCCAAAAGTAATATGCATCGTGGATGATGAAGAAGAACTGGTTCAAAACCTTAAATACGAAGTATCAGCTCTCCGTCCTGCATGGGATATCCTTACCTTTGCAGACGGGATGAAAGCCATGCAAGAGATAATAAAAGGTCATGTGGATTTGGTGTTAACCGATATCGCCATGCCAGATATGGATGGCTATGAGCTGTACTGGCGGGTGAAGGATTATGACGACAGCATCCCCGTGATTATGATGACAGGCTTTGGTTATGATCCCAATCATGTGTTGGTGCGTGCCAAGGTAGATGGTTTGAAGGACGTTCTATTCAAACCCTTTGATACAGATAAACTGGTGGAGCTTATAGAAACCCGCCTGAAACAATGAAGCTGCATAAGATAATAGAAACCCACCTGCTAAAGCGCTCTGCATTAAGCTACGGTCTTTATCCGGTGGGTGTTTTGTATCAATGGCTGCAATCGCTGCACAGAACCTACTACACTACTAAAGCCTATAAAGCACCCTGCAAGGTTATCAGCATCGGCAACATTGTCAGCGGTGGCAGCGGCAAGACTCCTTTAACCATTGCTATTGCACGATTGCTGTTGTCTAAAGGGTATCAGGTGGCAATATCACATCGTGGCTATAAAGGTAAGTTTGAAAATGACCCGCATCTGATCTCCGATAGCCGGGGTGTGCTGTTTTCTGCTGAAGTAGCTGGTGATGAGGCTTATCTGATTGCAAGCACTCTACCGGGCATACCTGTGGTGGTTGGCAGAAAGCGCAGGGATGCCATTAGGCTGCTGCTTAAAAGCTATCCTGCGACTCAAGTAGTGCTTTTAGACGATGCATTTCAGCATGTAAAGATATTCAGGGATTTAGATATTGTCTCGTTCTCGGCTGATACGGGCTTGGGGAATGGCTTCGTAATTCCTGCAGGCTACCTGAGGGAAAACCTATCCGTCTTAACAGATAAATGCGTGGCAGTGATATATCGCATGACAGAAAATAAGGTAGCCCTGGCTTGGGAAGATGAAGTTACAGCGGCTGTTAAACATGTGTTTCATAGTTACAGCTCTGCTACTAAGTGCGAGGATATAAAAGGCTTGCGCTACGATCTGGAAAGCCTGAAGGGGAAGAGATTGGTGCTTGTTTCCGGGATAGCCAATCCGGCTTCCTTCGAAAGCACAATAAACGAGCTTGGGCTTTCTTATATCAGACATTATGCCTTCCCGGATCACTATAGCTTTGAAAACAAAACTCTTGCAGCAAAGCTATTACAAGAAATGCCGGAGATAATCCTCTGCACCCAAAAGGATATTATGAAGCTGGCTCGCCATGCGGAAATAGAATCCCGGCTTAGGGCATTGGTGCTGGATTATAGCTTTAACAATGAGGAAGCGGTTAGCGAAGTTCTGTTGGACTGCTTAAGAGCATAAGCCAACATACTGTGCTGCAATTGCTATAGCGGCGGTTTCTGCCCTTGCGATTAGATTGGAGATGCATACTTCGGGAGTGTTGTTTGCAGTAAACAAAGCATATTCACTTATAGACCAACCGCCCTCCGGTCCAATCAGAAAACATGGTGGAGCATCCAGCTTTAAGTCTTTTACCCACACATCCGGTCTGCGCTCAGAGCAGATCACCGGTATCCAGCCCTCACTGATGATAGCAGCTATAGCTTTGTCTAATGGCAAGGAAGGGCTTATATCGGGAAGAAAGGGGTTGTCGCATTGCTTAATTGCTGCCAGGGCAATACGCTCGAAGCGTTGATTGGTGTTTGTAGAGGGAGTCCTTACGCTATGCTCGGTAACCAGCGGATAAAACTTTGATGCGCCAAGCTCGGTGCACTTTTCCACAAGAAGCTCATCATGCTTGTTTTTAAGCAGGGCGAAGGCTACGGCAAACTTGCTCCGGGCTATAGCTTTATTTTCAAGGCTTACAATTTCAATCCTGGCACTCCGTTTGTTAAGTTCAGCTATCCTGCCTTCGGCAATTATGCCTGTTCCATTGTTCAGCCGTAGCAAATCACCAATCCCTATCCGCTTTACATGGCTAAGATGGTGATACTCCTCTCCCTCGAGAATCACAAAGGTACTGCGGGGGGTTAAATCTGGAGTGTAGTAAGAGGGCATAACTTAGCTGAAATACTCTCTTAGCTTGGAAAAGAAGCCTTTTCCGGGTTTCAGTTCGCGCTTTTGGTCAAACTCTTTCAGCCGGGTATATAAATCGGTTTCTTCTTTGTTTAGCTTGGTAGGGGTTACAATGATGGCACGTACGATCTGATCGCCACGGGAATAGCTGTTTAAGCCCTGGATGCCCTGCCCTTTCAAGCGGAATAACCTGCCACTCTGCGTTCCTGCTGGCACCTTCATCTTTACAGAGCCGGTTAAAGTGGGAACGATGATCTCATCGCCCAATACTGCCTGAGATACATGTACAGGGAACTCCAGAACTATATTATTTCCGTCACGCTCAAACACGTCATCCTGTTTCTCGTGGATCAGCACTAATATATCCCCTTGTGCGCCACCGCGGGGACCGACGTTGCCTTGTCCCCTAAGACGAATGTATTGCCCTTCTTCCACGCCGGCAGGGACTTTAACGCTTATTTCCTTTACCTTGCCCATGCGTCCTTCACCATAGCATTTGGGGCATTTGTTCTTGATGATCTTGCCTTCACCACGACATGAAGGGCATTCTGCCACAGTTTGCATCTGGCCGAAGAGGGATTGGCGGATCTGGCGTATTTGTCCGGTACCGCGGCATTGGCTGCAGCTTTCGCTGGCACCATCTGCGCTGCCGGAACCTCCGCACTTGTCACAAGCTTCTTTGGTGCCGATCTTGATGTTCTTTTCGGCACCCATGGCTATTTCTTTCAAGGATAATGACAGCTCTATCTGCAGGTCTTCTCCACGGTTGGAACTGCGCTGGCTTCTACCCCCGAATCCTCCGCCAAAGATACTCTCGAATATCCCGCCGAAGCCATCGCCAAATATGTCGTTCAGATCACCACGATGGGTGAAGTTCTCCCAGGAGAAACCGCCGGAACCAAACTGATTCTCAATTCCTGCATGTCCGTATTGGTCGTATAACTGCCGTTTATCTTTATCGCTAAGGATTTCATAGGCTTCGCTGGCTTCCTTGAACTTCTCTTCTGCCTCTTTGTTATCGGGGTTCTTATCCGGGTGGAACTGCATTGCCAGCTTGCGATAGGCTTTCTTTATCGTTGGTTCATCTGCGCCTTTATCAACGCCAAGAACTTCGTAATAGTCTCGTTTTGCCATTCATTTCTCCTTGGAATGTGCGGATTAGTTAACCGGTTAGCAAATTAAGGAACTTAGCTCTTTGCATAACAGCAACTGAGCCGTCTTAATATCCCGTTAACCTGCTAACCGTTAACCGTCAAGTGTCAATTTCTATTTATCGTCCATTACTTCAAAATCAGCATCAATAGGTCCGTCTTGCTTGGGGGCTTCCTGTTGCTGTGCGCCACCAGCAAAGTCTTCCGGATTAAAGCCGGCTGCGTTGGGGTCGAAACCTGCTCCGCCTTCGCCTTGCTGTTGCTGCATATTGGCATAGATAATCTCACCCAGTTTCTGGGCTTTCTTTGCCAGAGTTTCTTTGATACTGTTCATCTGCTCGGTTTCAGTAGCCTTTTCCATCTGCTCTTTAGCAGCCTTAAGCTCAGATTCCAGCTCGCTCTTTTCACTTTCGGATAGCTTGTCACCATACTCTCCAAGGCTCTTCTCGGTGCTGAATATCAAGGCATCAAGCTCGTTCTTGGCAGTAATGAATTCCTGACGCTTTTTGTCCTCATCAGCATGCATCTCTGCATCCTTAATCATCCGCTCGATATCTTCCTTGCTGATGTTACCGGCGCGGTCTATCTTGATGGACTGTTCCTTACCGGTGCCCTTGTCTTTTGCAGAAACATGCAGAATACCATTAGCATCGATATCGAAGGTAACTTCTATCTGCGGTAAGCCCCGCGGTGCGGAAGGTATGCCTACGAGGTCAAAACGACCAAGTGATTTGTTATCCGGTGCCATAGGACGTTCGCCCTGAAGCACGTGGATGGTAACTGCAGTCTGGTTATCGGCAGCGGTGCTGAACACCTGGCTCTTCTTGGTTGGGATGGTGGTATTGCGTTCGATAAGAGGAGTCATAACTCCGCCCAAAGTCTCGATACCGAGCGACAGCGGTGTTACATCCAGTAAAAGCACATCGCTTACATTGTCGTCACCGGAGAGGATTGCTCCTTGAATGGAGGCACCAATCGCCACCACTTCATCCGGGTTCAGGCTGCGGTTCGGCTTCTTGCCAAAGAACTTCTCCACTGCATCCTGCACAGCGGGAATACGGGTGCTGCCACCAACTAACAGGACTTCCTGAATGTCATCATTCTTCAGCTTGGCATCCTGCATGGCTTTGCGGCAGGGACCAAGGCTACGTTCAATCAGATCGCCGGTAAGGCGGTTGAATTCAGAGAGGCTGAGATCCAGGCTAAGATGCTTAGGACCAGTAGCATCTGCGGTAATGAAGGGCAGGTTGATATTGGTGGTCTGAGTTCCGGAAAGCTCAATCTTGGCTTTTTCGGCTGCTTCACGCAAGCGCTGCATTGCCATTGGGTCTTTGGATAAATCCATGCCTTCCTGTTTCTTAAACTGCTCCAGAATCCAGTCTATCACGCGTTTGTCGATGTCGTCTCCGCCGAGGTGAGTGTCGCCGTTTGTAGCAAGCACTTCCACCACGCCCTGAGAGATATCCAGAATAGAGATATCGAAGGTGCCGCCACCGAGATCATACACGGCGACTTTCTGTTCCTTCTTGTTTTCCATACCGTAAGCAAGGGCTGCGGCAGTAGGTTCGTTAATTATACGTTTAACATCCAGACCAGCTATACGGCCTGCATCTTTGGTAGCCTGTCTCTGATCGTCGTTAAAATACGCCGGCACAGTGATAACAGCTTCGGTAACCGTCTGCCCCAAATAGGCTTCGGCAGTTTCCTTCATCTTGGTAAGCACCATGGCAGATATTTCCTGTGGGCTGAAATCCTTGTTCTCTGTGTCTATATGAACGTGAGCCTGATTCTTGATACCGGAGATAACCTTAAACGGCACTTGTTTAATTTCTTCGCTCACTTCGCCATAGGAGCGCCCCATGAAACGTTTGATGCTGAACACAGTGTTCTGTGGGTTAGTTACAGCCTGACGCTTGGCAAGTTGCCCAACCAGACGCTGACCATCTTTGGTAAATGCAACTACAGACGGCGTGGTTCTGGTGCCTTCTGCATTAGCGATAACTACCGGTTTTCCGCCTTCAACGACGGATACACAAGAGTTAGTTGTTCCGAGATCGATTCCAATTATTTTTCCCATTTATTCCTCCAGGGTTGTCATATTTATGTTGTTTCCGTTGGATACCGCCACCCTTGCAGGACGCAGCACTTTATCGTGCATGGTATAACCGTTTTGGATGATGGCAGCTACGGTGTTTTCCTCGTAGTCGCTGGGAATATGAGCCAGCGCATCATGATACTCGGGGTCAAACTTCTGCCCCAAAGCATCTATTTTTTTTACGCCTTCTTTTTCCAAAGCCTGACGCAGCTGTTTTTCTATCATCAGCACGCCTTTGGCAAAAGAGCTTTCCACTTCCCGCTCTGTTGCCTGAAGCAGTGCACGCTCGAAGTTATCCGCCACATCGCAGATGTCGGTAGCGAACTTCTGAGTAGCCATGCGAATCCAATCCGCCTTTTCCGAGTGCGATCGCTTGCGGAAGTTTTCAAATTCCGCCATGCTTCGCAGGTATTTATCTTTCCAGTCCAAAACTTCTTTCTCCAGTTCAGCCACTTTATCTGTAGGTTCAGTTGTTTCTATTTCCGCTTCCATTTCCGGGATTTTGTCGTGGTTGTGTTTCTTTGTCACTTCTTTGCCTCCTGTTGTGGCACGATCATGCCGCGCCGGGTAGTGTTGGTTATCGTAAAAGTTACATCGCGAATCAGCGGAATCAGCTTCCGGTAATCCATCCTGATAGGTGCTAAAACCCCAAGGTATCCGGGGATGCCAAACACTTCGTACTTGCCGTAAATTAGCGCAAAATCCACCCAGTCGCTATAGGCGAAATCCTCGCCCATCACCACGTTCACCACCTGGTCTGTATCGTGGTTTCGCATCGTATTCAGCAGGAAATCCTGTCTCTGGATCAGGTTCATAAACTTCAGGATGTTCTCCTTGGAATCAAACTCCGGCTGCTCCAGAAACTTGATACTGCCATCGAAGTGAATAAAGAAATCGCTGATCTCAATAAATGCCTTATGGAGTTCCAACAGAAACTGACGCACCAGGCTGTTTTCCACGTTTTCCTTCATTTCCACCAGCACACGGTTGGCGATATCATAAACCTGCAAGCCCACCAGTTCGTCGTTCAGGTAGCGCACCAGCTTACGAAGCTGCTGCTCGCTGAGGTCATTATCGCATTTCAGTATCACGGTTTTATCCAGCCCGGAATCCATGCTGATCACAAAGATAAACTTGCGCTCCCCTATAGAGAACACATCCAGCTTGGCTAAATACCCGCTGGAAACTTCCGGCTCTGCCACGAAGGAAAGCTGGTCGGTCTCTTTCGCCAGATTCTGCATTATGTAATGCAGTGCGCGGGGAGTGTCCTTGTAATTATGGATCAGCAGATCACGCAGCAAATCCATGCGAGGATGACTAACCTGAACATGCTCCGGCTCTATGTGTTTTAAATAAGCCCGGTAACCACTGATGGTAGGGATTCTGCCGGCAGAGGTGTGAGGCTGAGAAATAAGATTCAGCTGCTCCAGCTTCAATAAATCAAGACGCAGTGTGGCAGAGGAAACTTCGCTTAAGTACTTCTCGTTTAACACACGGGAAGATACCGGCTCGCAACTGCTGATATACTCGTCCACCAGCGCTGTCAGGGTTTCATTTAGTCTTAACTCATTCTTCTTCATTTCTTACCACCTGGGTTTTCTTAGCAGTCGAACACATCATCTGCTAATCTGGAGACAATCTAATCAACTTGGCATAATTGTCAATCTAAAAGTGAGAGTGCTAAGAATAAAATTGTAACAAACCGTAGCGCATGATTACCATCACGCTTTAGTAAATAGTAAAGTTTTACCCCAACCCTGACACCGCATTGGAATGACGGAGGCTATCCTGCAAGGATACTCAGAAAACTGGACAATTGGTAGATAAACTTAGCAGTGCCAATAGAAAAAATACCAGAGCATGGAACTATACCGATGCAGGGGTTTTCGTTTGCGGATTACGAGCTAACCCCCTGCTACGCAAGCTTCGCATGGCTCCAGTCCGTCGAAGCAGGGTAGCTTGTATGAAAAAGAACTTGACCCTTAGTACAAGATTGGAAATAATGCAAATGGTCGTTAGGACTTACATAGTATGTGAGAAGCGAGGACAGTAAGACGTTCTCAAATAATCTGAGAAACAATGAATTGGAATTTACACCAGCATTTGGGACTCAACTTCATGCAAGTAGGGTGAAATACTATGAATAGAGCATATTACAATGATCAGATCAAGGACTTTTTAACAAAAGAGTCTGCACTGATAATTGCTGAACTGGCAGAAAACAACGAGTTTACATTACTTCAAACTCAGCGTGATGCTTGGAATGAAGAGATTAAGATACTGAAGTCTAACCTCGATGGGCTTGAAGGCAAAATCTACCTTGAATACTCTATACCACGTATGGGCAAGCGAGTTGATGCAATTGTTATAATCGGCCCGGTCATATTTGTAATCGAGTTCAAAATAGGTGCAGAGCTGTTTAGCGCTTACGCAGTGGATCAAGTTTGGGATTATGCACTTGATTTACAGAACTTCCACGAGACCAGTCATGATAAACTGATAGTTCCACTTCTCATTAACACCCAACAAGGCACCGTTCCTATCGTTTCGAAAAGCAAAGCACAATGTCTGTTAAAACCCATCAAGTGCCCTGCAAACTGCCTGCATGAAGTTCTTGTAAGCGTTGTTAACCAGTATTCTGATTGTCCGCCAATATCAATTGAAGCTTGGGAAGAAGGCAGATACCATCCCACACCCACGATAGTAGAAGCGGCAACAGCTTTGTATCGAAACCACTCGGTAGAGAATATTACGCGTAGCGAAGCTGGTGCCATCAACATCTCACAAACATCAGCCAAGTTAGCAGAGATTATCCGCCAAACAAGAGCCGCATCGCAAAAGGCAATCTGCTTTGTAACAGGTGTGCCAGGCTCAGGAAAGACACTTGTAGGTCTTGATATCGCTACAAAATTCATAGACAGGAAAGACGAGTTGTATAGTGTATTCCTATCTGGTAATGGTCCATTGGTCGGAGTTTTACAGGAAGCGCTTTACCAAGATTGCAAACAACAAGTAAAAGAGGGCTTAAGACCCAGAGACCTTGCAGTTACAAGATCAGATGTTAAGATGTTCATTCAGATAGTACATCATTTTAGGGATGCTTCTCTAATTGATGAAAGACCACCAATTGAGCATGTAGCGATATTTGATGAAGCCCAAAGAGCTTGGGACTTAAACCAAACATGTGATTTCATGAAGCGGAAAAAGAACCGCCCAGGTTTTTCCCAATCTGAGCCAGAGTTCTTAATTTCATGTATGGAGCGCCATCAAGACTGGGCTGTAATAATATGTTTAGTTGGTGGTGGTCAGGAAATCAACACTGGTGAAGCAGGGATTGGAGAGTGGCTTGATTCCATAATGCGAAGCTGTCCTCATTGGAAAGTGTACATTTCTCCCCAATTGACTGATAGTGAGTATCGGGCAGAGGAGAAACTATCCAAATGGGTAGGCAACCATCAGATTTCGTATGAGCCTTGTTTACATTTAGCGGTATCAATGCGGTCTTTCCGAGCAGAGGCAGTTTCACAATTTGTAAAACACCTGCTTGATCTTGAATTAGAAAATGCTAAAGATGTTCTCTCCACAATTAGCAATAAATACCCAATCGTATTAACTAGAAATCTAAATCAAGCAAAGTCATGGATTAAAACACAAGCGCGAGGGTCTGAACGATACGGAATAGTAGTTTCTTCGCAAGCTGAACGCTTGAAACCTCATGCCATAGATGTTAAGACCCCTGTAAACCCTATACATTGGTTTCTTAAGGGAAAAGACGATGTTCGCTCTTCGTACTATATGGAGGATGTGGCAACTGAGTTTATGATTCAAGGTCTGGAATTGGACTGGGCTTGTGTTGTTTGTGATGGTGATTTCAGGTTCACAAACCAGGGATGGGGTCATTGGTCGTTTAGGGGTAGCAAATGGCAACGCATCAACAAACCAGAACGACAAGAGTATCAGAAAAATGCGTATCGGGTATTGCTAACCAGAGCCAGGCAGGGGTTAGTTATTGTTGTGCCCGAAGGCGATGAAGCTGACCCAACCAGAGACCCAGCGTTTTATGACCCAATCTATCATTACTTCAAAGCTGTAGGGGTACAGGAGATATAAATAGGTTACCTGCTTCATCATGCTAAGCATAATCCCGATTCTGTACTGGGGGAAACATACCCCCTCCGTGGTCAATCATATCTTTTTCTTTTTTCTGTCTCTTTCTTGTTTCGCCGATATTGGCTTGCCACCGCACCAGGTTAGTATCTTGCAGCTTAAGAAAAACGTGATTCTTGATCCAGAATCCCCGGTGGCAGATGTTCACGAAGACTGATCTGGCTAAGTATATACTCTCTTTTGATGAAGCACCACATGAAGTAAGTTTAGGGGCTCAGAAAGCATTCTCTGGCACACCAGCAACAAAAGGCCTTGTGAAGCGCATTGCAGAGAAATGGGATAAGGATAATAAAGAGTTTAACGAGCTCTGGTTCAAACAAGCGATAGCAAAGGCTATTCTCTTTCGCGAAGTTGATGCTATGGTATTCAGAAGCTCTTGGTATCAGGGGTACAAGGCAAATATTGTAACATACACTCTTGCGAAGTTTTCTAACAATGTAAGAAAAATTGGGCTTTCGATTAACTATCTGGATGTTTGGGATAAGCAGACTGTTCCCCACGAATTGATGAGGCAGTTTGAGAGTATCGCTGAAAAGATTAATGAGGTTATCCTCGATCCTGCTGATGGAATAACATCAAATTCCAGTGAGTGGGCAAAAAAACTTAGATGTTGGGAGACAGTGAAAGAACTAAGAATAGATTTCTTTGAATCAGTGCGGGGTTTATTAATTAGTTCAGAGGAAGATAGAGAGAATGAACATAATGCTCGTAAGACCCAGAGTTTACATAATGGCATTCATGACCAAACATATGTTGTTGAAAAAGGAGCACGTCACTGGCAGATGCTAAGAGAGTGGAATAGAACCAATAGTGTTCTCAGCCCAATGGAACTTAGCATTCTGAATGTTGCTTGCTCTATACCAAAACAAATACCTTCTGATAAGCAAGCTAAGATACTAATAGCAGCCGAGAAACGAGCTATCCAAGAAGGCTTCCATTGTGACTGAGCGTTATTTCTGGAATCATCGCTATTGTACAAACAAACAATGCAGCAAAGATTCCTTACTTGAAAAGTGCTTTGATCAAAAGGGATAGGGAGTTAACCCACATATATCCTTAGTATTTCCTTAACAATTCCCTAACAATTCTCTAACGCCATTAGGGAATTGTTAGGGAATTGTTATACGAGCATTAGGGAAATAAGCAAGGCTGCTTGGAGATAGTTCACTGGATTGTTCGCTAAGGGGGCTGTCCCTATCTTATTTCCTGGAGATGGCCACCCCTCCAACCATCATATATGGGAATATAGACGAGCCGGTATTAAAGGTCTCGTATGAGATGTCCTTAATGGTATTAAATATCTCAATCAGGTTCAGGCTCATCATGGATTCGCTGATGGGGTATTGGATTTTGCCGTCCTTAATAAAATAGCTGTTTTTCAGCACGGCGGACATATCCCCATTGGCATTGGGCTGTCCAAAAGATGCCCGCATGCACAGCACGCCTTCATCTACTTTTTTTATCAGATCGGCAAGAGGTGTAGCTCCGGATTCCACCACGATATTTTCCACATCCCCGATAGTGCGGGTTTTCCCCACCTTATTAGCAGCAAAAAGCCCGATGGGATAGTGGTTCAGGACACCATGTTCGATTATGGCGGCTTCTTTGGCAATATAGCCATCGAAAGTAACATTACTTCTATTAGCCAACCTTGGGTCAAAAGGCTTATTGTAAACACTAAGCTTGGCATCCAGAATCTGCTGCCCCACGTGATCCGGGAAACGGCTGCTATTGGTTAGCAATCCGCTGCTGCCAAACTGCTGGCTGATCAGGCTACCGAGTAATTCTCCGCTGACAAAGGGAGCAAGTATCACGTCACCGGTAAAGTTCTGCGGGATTGCTTTTGTTTCAGTTTGTTCCGTAATTTGCCGCATCATTTCCCGCGTGGAGTTTATCTCCATCATGGGCAAATCCAGATTGGCGATGTCAAAACCGGTATAGTTGAAGGAGGACATCTTTTTGCCGATCTTTGCCGTAAACATGGTCATGAAGCTGTAAGACGCACCTGTCTCCTCAAAATCCACACCGTTGCTGTTCAGATAATAATTGGTGGACTTGTTGAAGGACAGCGAGGCATCGTAGAACACATTCGGAAAATTCTGCTTCATAGTTTTGGTAAACTCGTTCAGGCGAAACACTATTTTATCAGCTTCCATCTGCGCCGGACCATCAGTAAACACCTGCGGCACCTGCTTGGGAGATATATCAAAAGCAGGATCGGCATTACTGGATTCCACCGCGGTCATCACTTCGTTTATGGCATCCGCCACCGAAGCTTCGTCAAATTGGTTCAGACGGGTACTGGCTTGCTTCTGGTCTTTTATCACGGAGAGGGAAAAGCTCTGGCTTTCCACGGTGCGCAGGAGGTTCAATTCCTTGTAAACGATATTAAACTCTTCCGTAGTTCTGTTTATAAGCCACAGTGACACCTTATCCGCACCCTTTTCCAGCAGGGCTGCCAGGGTGTTTTTCATTACAATGCGCTTATCCATTATTTACCTCCCATGTTTACTTTGCATTTGATGGCGGGACCGCCCATCCCAACGGGGATCATCTGTTTCTTACCGCACATGCCGGCAGCAGTCCAATTCATGTCATCGGAGATCATGGTAACGGTTTTCAGCAAGTCAAAAGCTACTCCGGAGATGCTTGTTTCTTTGATAGCTTTTCCTATCTTACCGTTTTTAACTTCGTAACCGAGCCCTACTCCGAACATGAACTCGCTGGTAGCATCTGCCTGCCCGTTACTGGAAGTAACCAGATAATAGCCATTTTCAATGGAGGCGATCATGTCTTTCAGCTTATCCTTGCCCGGTACGATCATCGTATTGCGCATACGGATAAGCGGTTCATCGCTGTAAGCATAGGCACGGGCGTTCCCGGTTAGGCTATGCCCCAGTCTTAAAGCACTTTCTTTGTTGTGCATATAGCGTTTCAGGATGCCGTTTTCGATAATCACGCAATCCTCTGCTTTGGTGCCTTCATCGTCTATATACACCGGCACAGGGCAAGTCTTGCCATCCCAGGTATGGGCTATGTCGATGAGGGTAACGATGTCATTGGCAACAGGCTGGTTAAGGTATTCACCGGCAATGGAACCATTGATCACGAAGTCTGCCTCGGTGGTGTGCCCAATCGCTTCGTGGGAAAGGATTCCTGCCAGTTTGGCATCCAGCACGCATTCAAAGGTGCCGCCGCGGGCAAATACGGCATCCTTCTTGTCCATCAGTTCATTGTAAACCTTGTCGATAATGGGGTAATAAGCTGCGGGATCACCGAAATGATCTTCAAACTGCCCTAAACCGCCAAACACATCGTAGTGAGTAAGCGGTTCCCCATTGTGAATCACCATCAGTACGATAACCAGGATCGATCTGGGTGTCATGGTATGCATCTCTCCACCATCGGTGGTGATGATGTATTTCTCCATTTCGTCCTGCACAAAGGCAATCTGTCGTGTGCTAAGCTCCGGGTATTTCGTAATAGTGTAGTTGTCTAAAGCACTAAGGAAGTCAATTTTCTCTGCGGTAGCAACCTGCTTCTTTTTTGTAAAGAACAGGTATTCGCCTTTCGCAGGTGCTTTGGGAAGGATCAGCCTGCCCTTATTCACGCTTTTGGAGAGCAGTGCGGCATTGCTAAGCGCTTTTTTCATCACCTGTTGCATACTGGCGTCGCTCATATCTGCGCTGCTGGCAAGTCCCCACACGCCACCGCTGAAGGTGCGGGACATAATGCCTCCGCTGGAAGAATTGCTGTTAGCCACCAGGGTACCGTTCAGATAAGCAAGGTTTTGGCTGCGGTTTTCCTGTTGTTTTAGCTCTACGTACTCCACCCCGGCGGGCAGGAGCGAGGTTAAGGACATCTTTTTCATGCTTACTCCTTATAGGCTTTATGTAATTGTAATACAGGTATCTTTGCAGGATAGTTTTGTCAAGCCAAAACACTGCTTTTCAAGCCATGTTTGATAGCATTATTTCTACTATCAGGGGCAAGTAGCTTCAATAGTAGCTGTGGACATCTTGCCTGTATGCAGTTCAGTGCTTGCCAACCATGCTACTCCAAATTAGTATATCTAAAAACAGGAGGTACAAATGCAACTTGGAAACTATTCACTTAGCCTTACAGTAAAGGATATAGAGGCTTCATTAGCCTTCTATCAGAAGTTGGGATTCGAAGAAGTAGGGGGAGATATCAAGCAAAACTGGCTGGTTCTGAAGAACGGCGATTGCAGAATCGGGCTGTTCCAGGATATGTTCGAGCGTAATATCATAACCTTCAACCCCGGTTGGGATAGCAACGCTAAGCAACTACAAACTTTTACGGATGTAAGAGAACTGCAAAAGCAAATTAAAGCAGCCGGAATAAAACCCGAACCGGAAGCAGATGTAGAGGGTAGTGGTCCTGCTTATTTCATTATCAACGATCCCGATGGCAATCCCATCATGTTTGACCAACACGTTTGATATCCGAAACAAAAGGAGATAACAGATGAAAGTACTGCTGATTAACGGAAGTCCTCACAAGGAAGGAAGCGTCTTTACCGCTCTTTCCGAAGTTGCCGGAGAGCTGAACAAACAAGGTATTGAAACTGAAGTGTTCCATATAGGAACCCAGCCTATAATGGGCTGCACTGCCTGTAGAGCCTGTGCTGAAACAGGCTACTGCGTGTATAAGAATGATCCCGTGAATGAATGTGTTGATCTTGCAAATAAAGCCGATGGGATAATAGTCGGCAGCCCGGTTTACTACGCTTCTCCCAATGGAGCGCTGTGTGCGTTTCTGGATAGAATGTTTTATCTGAAATCCAGCAAATATGCCTATAAACCCGCGGCGGCAGTCGTGAACTGCAGAAGAGGCGGAGCATCAACTGCTTTTGATGTGCTGAATAAGTATTTCACTATCTCCAATATGCTTGTGGTGGGCTCGCAATACTGGAATGATACGCATGGCACCGAGCCCGGCGAAGTGAAGCAAGACCTGGAAGGTTTGCAGACCATGAGAACCTTAGCCAGAAACATGGCATGGTTGCTTAAGTGCCTCGAAGTTGCCAAAGCAACGGTTCCCTATCCGGTTAAAGAGCCTCGGCAGAGCACCAGCTTTATCCGCTAAGCTAACCACTGTGTCTTTCCCGCTTTTTCTCTTTGTCTTCCCCGCGAAGGTGGGGATCCAGTTGATTTGATGCGCACAACTCCTTGCAATATAAAGGGCTGGATTCCCGCCTCCGCGGGAATGACAATGGGGTTTTTGCCATCCACTGCCCCGACACATCAACCGCCCCGGGCTTTTAAATCACTTCAATTAGTCTTACGTGTTTTCTTCAGGGTTACTTCCAGGCGTGTTGTTTCCTGACCTTTTACTATCACTTTTTTTAGTTTAACAGTCTCGTATCCGTCCAAGTGGAATCTGATACTCATGCTGAGTGGAGTTCTTTGCTGTAGCGGAGTTCTTAACTTGAATTTAAGTAAACCATCTGCATTAGTTTTATTTTCATAGGTTTCTTCTTGTTTTCCCGGACTACACACCACCAGAACATTCTCCAAGGATCTGCCCATTTTATCCTTTACATGCACGATCAACTTCCCACTTGGATAACCCCAAAAGTCGTCATTTAACCCGATTCTGTGCATAGTTGTAGAGGGTAAAGTGGTAGTATCTCCAGAAACAACTGTTACTACCAGTGAATCTATTTGCTCCAATCCGATGCACCTTAAGCTTGCCAGATAGCTTCCGGCGGGGATCTTTATTGAAAACCGGCCGTTATTATCTGATTGAGCACCAGTTACACGGGTATCACCTTGAAAAAAGACAACATTAACATATTGCAAACCAATTCCATCTTCGTCTATTACTTTGCCCCGGATTAACCCCATTGGGGTATCATCTGCCCATAACACAGTTAGAAGCAGAACGCAGATTAGTAAGCTGATAATTGCTTTCATATCAATCACCTCTTTGTATATAGCCATGTTTCCATTTACCAGATTAGATGTCAATTTATAATGTAAATCTATTGCGAAATCTATCGAACAAAGGGAATAAAATTTGCTACCAATACATAAAACAGCTTAGCAAGCCAAGGAGGAGACCATGAGTTTCTTGAAACGTTTGTTTATTTCTTGTTGCCTGTTCGTGATGGTGCATGGGCTGCATGCGGATCCTAATTGTTTAAGGGTTTCAAACCGGCAGTCTAACAGCTTTGGTTATGAATATATCGAATCCCTGCCCGGAGGATGGAGTTATTACTCTGAATACTATTCCGAGACTGCCCATTACCTTAGCCAGTATCCTGACGTAGTGAATCACCTGGTTGTTAATCATCGCCGTAATGGCTACGGACACGATGGCTTATGGCATCAGATGCCTACAAAGTACTTCAATCCTCAGGTCACTGATTCCCCGGAAGGCAGAACCATCGTTTATCGCATCACAGAAGGAGATAATCCTGCAACATCGAACAGAGTAGAGGTTTACGACGCAAGTAACAGGTTGCGGACCTTATCGTTCATGTATCTCTACAATGGCACCGAAACTGGGGATCGCTATCATTACAGCTATCTTGGAGACGGGCGGATTGATAGCATAATCAAACGTATCAACTATGTAAATATCAGCGGCTACGAGAAGCGCAATATGCAATATGACCAATACAACAGGAAATCCGGGGAAATGATATATACTTCATCTGATTCGCTTCAATGGGCGGAAAGCCGAAGGGTTATTATTTACCAGAGTGGTCAGGATTATCCTCTGGGCTACAGTTTGCGGCTTCATAACCCCCTGGATAGAACACCCCCTCCGGGATATGCTAGGTCTTATATGTATCAAACCTTGCCGGGCGTCACCAATGCGGGTATTGTGGATTCGCTTGTCATCCAAAGCTTCGAGAATGGAGTGTGGGTGGATAAGTTTCGTGATTATTATACTATTATCAGCCATCCCGATGGCACGGTTAGTTATAATGTCCTTTCTTTAGAAATAGCTTATATCGGAATCCCGGATTACAATCCGGGGCAGCTCATTTTTAGTTTTAACAGTGCAGGCGATTATACTGCTCAAAGCTTCAGTACGGATGACGGTTTATCTCCCCCTTACTACCAGAGCATTGTTTACAACTGGGAAACGGGCTCTGATGCCGTAGATACGGTGAACAGTCCTGAAATGCCATTGAGTATCACTGCATATCCCAATCCATTTAGAGACAGGATAAGGATAAGCACCAAATCTGCTTCACCTGCCACAGTAAGTATCTATAACCTACGTGGGCAAAAGGTTTGGCAAGCAAATGCGATTTGTTCAGATATAGATTGGGACGGTAGAGACGATAAGGGAAAGCCGACCGCTACAGGAGTTTATATAATCAATCTTAAGCACAAGGATAAAGAGATTAGCCGGCGGATATTGAAATACTAACAGCTTTATTTGGCTCCCCGACCAGAACTCGGCTCAATCTTCCTCATTTAGCCACTTCGACGAAAATACGATATAAAAGATAAGGGCGGCAACTGCTTCTAACCTCCTTTCCCCTTGGGATTACCATAATTTCAACCGGTATCCAACCCATAACCCTCCCATATCGCGATACGGGAGGGTTACCGGTGGCTTATGGCAGACAAATGGATCATATGCATGTGAGGAAGAGTAATGAACGCACTGGGCAACTGCCAACCGTCACCACACATTTACTAAGCCTATAACAAACGTCACATCTAATCAGCATGCATTTAAGTAGAAAGCAGGCATCTGAGAAATGTCTCTTGACAAAAATATCAAGGATATATTTTAGTAAAAGTAATCAAATATAGCTTCGAATGATATTACTTTGGAGGTGCTAGAATGTGCTTAACTAAAACAGATAGATCCATACTATGTAAGACAACGGGATGATCATAACTGGTCTGTCTATAAATGTAATAATAATAATAATCGCACAAAGGAGAATAACATGTCTTATACCACAATAGGATCGATCAGGAGCTTCAAGATTGAAGGTACAAAACTGTCTATAACAATCAAAGGAATAGCAGACTATTCCACAAAAATTGAATCCAAAGATTATCTAACCTTAGTCGAAAAAAAAACTCCTCAAAAACAGATTGATCAAGAGACGTTCTTCGAAGTCAGTAATGACATACAAAGTATGTTACTTGTTTTTATATCTGAAGCACTCAAGAATAAAGTGTATTTCAAGTATACTCTTGAGTATGACGAGGGAGATGCGAGTAAAAATATGATCACTGCGATCGAGAATTATGATGAAAGAAACAAAATGGCCTGATACAGTTATATTCTGGGGAGCAGGAGCAACCTATGAACTTGGATTCCCAACCACAGGAAAACAAGGCGAGTTGCTGATTAGTCTGTCCTCGATAAATACCGAAGAAGATTATCTTACTCAATTAGCAAAGTATGAATTCTTTAAAGGGGATTTCCTCAATGAAATGGCGGACTTGCTCTTTATATTGGATGATGATCTAACCGCCAATGTTGACTTAGAACTACGTATGGTAACTAAAATTTCAGAAAATCAACTAGGTAAGGCTAAAGAACTGTTTATAAATTTGGACGATGAGCAACTAACTAATATAATCGTGAATCTGCGCTATAACTACGACTTCTCTGCACTGAAACAAATAATGAAGCTTTGTACTAGTGACAGTAGTAGCATGGTGATGAGTGTGTTTAATCTGATAGATTATCATATGGCTAATAACGAAGGATTCTATTCAAAAGAAGGAGGTAAAAGATTCATAGAAAAGCACAGGTTGCTTGGAGCAAGAAATGCATTAATCATGATCATTGCATCCAGTATGACCGGAGCATACTTGAATGCTTTAGCAGATAAGAAGGATGTGATTGCAAAGTACAAAAGGTTTGCTGATGACCTTACTATATACATGAAACAAGAAGCGAATGAGGTAAGCATTTATCCGCAGGAAGATAGAAAGTTTTACCTGTTTTCATACGCAATAATCTCACTAAATTGGGATCACTTCTTTAACTGGATGATATTTCATGCGCACAAGGAATTTAACGATGATGAAAGCAATGATTGTTTCAATGGTAAGCAAGTAAAATTGAAGTTCTTTAATGACTTTTCTGTTCTGATGGGACTACGAGAATTACGAAAGCAGAATGAGGAAAAAGAGCTAACGACAAAGATTTGGTACCCATACAATGAGTCTGTCGTACAAAGAATTAACGACACTGAACACCCCAACGACAAAATTGTAAGAATTGGTAAATACTATTATCCTCATGGTTGTTTGGCATGGAGATGCTGTCCCAATTGTGGATCAATGACAGGGACTTTTGGAGACAATTGGGATATAAGTTCGGAGTCTTTATTTCCTCCGTCTCTTTTCCCAACATCCAGAAAGCTTGAAAACCGCTCTGACAAAGAAAGTAACTGGGTTGAACAAGGGTGGGTTGATGCTATTGAATGTTCATATTGTGGTTCCAAAACAGAGATAAAAGATACTCCATTGATTATGCAAACAGCAGTAAAAAGCAATATGCCTCCAGTTCTTAGGATGATACAATATGAGATAAATGCCTGTCTTGAGAAAGCCAAACATATAATTTTTATGGGATTTAGCCTGCCGGACGATGATCTGGTGTGGCGCAGTGTTCTCTTAGCAAGGAAGAATGGTGTCAAATGCAGTGTGGTACTTGGCTATGGTGGACCCGACCATTGGCAAACAGGAAAAAGCGAAGCAGAAATCATGTCCGGTAATCCCGAACGCTTCACTAAAGAGTTTAAAAGGTTTATTGACGTCTTTGGACATGATGAATTGAGATTTAACACCCATGGTATTCCCGACATATTCGAAAAAATCTCAATAGAAGACTTACTGAGGTTTTCTTAGGAGTGTATGGAGGTACTCCCTTTAGGACTAGGAAATCACAGAGCACGGGTAAATCCAGTGCATTCCCTCATCAGACAACAGGATTATCACTTTACCTTAGGTCTCAAATAATCATAGAGATGCTCTAACTGACAAAATTGGAGTAGCATAACACCTGTTGTTTTGGCTAGTTCCGTAGCTGATTTTGTATAAGTAGAATTTGTGACTACAATGGGGATTTTTATGCAGTAGTGCTTTGCCCCAGAATATACTTCCTGAACTGCTTTGTTTCCAACAGTACCCGTATATTTTTTGCACTGTATTGCTACCGTTATCATGTCTTTTTTTGCAATCAAGTCAACTCCTTGATCTCCAGATGCTTTTGTGCTAGTTACATGCCACCCATTTCTTTCTAACCTCATCCGGCAAAAATTCTCAAACTCAACTCCCGTCAGATTGTCTTTGTAACCGAGAACATCATAAAACTGTTCTCTCGCAAAAGGTACTGCACGTTTTACTAATAAACAAACCTCCGAATAAGATACAAGAAGTTTACTGCTTTCATCTAAGTATTTATCAATGTACTCTTCAATAAAACTGTAAACCCATTCATCTTCATGTATATTGCCATTATTCTGTCTCCAGTAACTTGCTTTTGCAATAACCTCGCTATTTCTTTGGATTAGACTCCACACTCTTGATATGACAGCGTCATGTTTGGTCTTTGCTTCCGCTTTTAATGCAGCTTTATAAGCGGACTTTGCTTGAATGTGGGTTGCAAGGAACACTGTAAATAAAAAACTGATGCAGGTTACAGCAGCAAGAATCAGGTACATTATTGTTCCGCAATAGTCATCAAACACCTCATCTGCAATAATCATTGCTGGAATAAGTGATAAAAATGTAGCAAAGAACGCAACAATTAATCCCATACCAATATTTCTCTTGTAATCATCTTTAGATGGTTTTCTGTAAACAACTGGGGCCATAATTGTGCCTCTATTAGTAATCTGCAGAACACGATGGAATTTAGCGTGTTGGCGGGCGCATGGATAAATCATAATCGGACCTCTTTTAGTAAGCCGTTGAACACTCACCGGTTAAGTGAATACTGATGTATGCAGTAATTTCATCTCGTTATTTTTGTCAAGAAAATCAGAAAAAGCAACTCATAAATTATCTAACTAAAAATTGGTTCAGCACAAGTTGTTAGCTTGCTTCTTAGTGCTTCAATACCATGTATGAACAGACTCGAGTTATCATCTCATCCTCAACATCATCCCCTGCGCGAGTCCAGCGTTTTGACTAAGCTATCCTTACTGCGCTGAAAGTGCGAAACATCATAGGGAGGGCGTTTAGCGATTGCGGAACCTTTTGGGCGCAAGAGGGCTATTTAATAAGCCATTTACAAGAGGCACATTAAGCTAATCGATTACCTGCCCTACTTATTGTCCCTGCACATGGTATTTGTCAATATCCTGTGTCAGCTGGGGGCTTATCCTTCAATAATTGACAAAGATATCGCTTATCCTGAACTTGAGTTTGTGGTACTCTTTGCCGTCCGTTTCTATCTTGGTGTATCTCTCAATTATTTCAAAACCAAGGTTCAGGGCAAGTTTTATCATTCTTTGGTTGCCGCCCCAGGTTTCGCAGTAGATGTATTCCGGTTTTCTGGTTTGGAATAAGTACTTGATCCACAATGCAAAAGCATCTCTCTCAATCCCTCTGCCCCAATAGCCTGCTTCCGCTATGTTTATGCCCACTGCCAGGAAATCGGCATTGTTATCTATTAAGTAAGATGATACCCTGCCGATATGTGCATTATCAACGCATATCTCGAGTCTGCCTCTAATTGCTGCCGGTTCGGTATGCAACCTTTTCTTGAGTCTGTCTGTATAGCCTTGGGAAGTCTCGTTGCTTTTCTCCCAGGGAGCGTCTCACTTCTGCCATTCCGCTTCCGTGAAGAACCACCTGCGATAATCATCCAGGTCTTCCGGCACAAGGTCTCGCAGAGTTACATTTTGTCCGGTAATGCTCATTATCAATTCTCCGGGTAAAGCTATTACGTTTACCATGTAGTCGTCCGCTTAGTCGCTTGACAAGGGAAGAGAGAGACCTCAAGGTATCAATTAAAAAACTATTGTATTGTATCTCTCTAGCCAATTGTTGCATAATTTGCATTGCTGATCAAATCAGAAATATAGTGATGATCCTTCCTATGGTACTACGTCCCCAAGGGGCTTTCCAACTGCCTACGTCCTCGGGTTGCTAACCCATGCCACAAGGTACAAAGTAGATAAATGCGGGGGAGCTTTGAGAGATTATCTGCTCGCAAAGATATCCTGTATACAAAACGTGGGGATGTGAGTATATTAATTTCCTTGACAGAATAATGAACTCATAAATTGTTGAGGTATGTCCTTTAGACTGTTTTTTTGTAATGTCTCTTTGTAGTTATTGGCTCTGTTGTATCTGCTGATTTTAGTGATTTATCTTTTCAAGTTCAAAGTCTACAGCTCCTTCTCCACATCTGCTTATAAATGTATTGCATGTTAAGCAAAGAACTCGGTGTTTGGCTTTTTATCTTTGACACACACCCTAAGCGTACCGTTCTTTATACACACCAAAAACAGCGTAGGAGAGATCATGAAACGAGCGTTATTATGCATAGCGTTGCTACTATCAGCAGTTATTGCTTGGTGTCAACCCGCGTGGAATGAAGATGTAGTGGTGAGAGATGGGCAAGACCTACATTACTTCGGAAACCCGGTTTGCGATTCATATGGAAATGTTCTGAGTGCCTGGGTAAAAACCTCTGGTAACAAATATGCAATCATTGCAGCTTTGTCCCAACCTGAAGGTGCACTTATTTGGGATAACCCCCTGATCATCAAGGAGTGCGAAGCACCTGTTACAGATATCAACTTGCTTGCCACAACCGACAATTGTTTCATTATCAGTTGGTTGGAAGCAAATGATAACCTGGGATATCAGGTACTAATGCAAAAGTTTAGCTCCTCAGGAGTGCCCTTATGGGGAACAGGGATAAGCGTGGTTGCAGATAGGATAGTTACTACTTACATCTACAAAATAGTGGCAAATGACATTGGTGGAGCATATGTGTTTTATCAAGAAGAAGGTGAAAACCTGCTGTTGGGACGCTGCTACAATGCTGCAGGTTCCGAAATCTGGGGTGCAAACGCTCCTTACATAATAACAGAAGATGGTATGATCTTCAGCGGGATAGCTACTTGCGCCAATTATGGCGTAGCGCTACATTACAAGTGCGCTTCCACCGCCACAAACTACGTTGAGGGTTATACTTATTTTGGCTTTCGCCAATGGCAGCATAGCTATCCCTATGAGCCCGGTGAAAGCAATTTCCCTCATCACTTATTTGTTACTGCTGATCATAGGGTTTATGATTTGGTGAAGAGTATTGGAACAAACCAGAGTTTAAAAGTAAGGATTTTATACAGCGGATCTTCGTTGATAAATCCACCGGCAGAGCTGGTTCTTTCTGAAACTACCGATACAAATATAGATTACGATGTTATTCTGTCTGGCTCCGATTGTGAAGTGGTTTTCCAGAAAACTATCGGTAGCATAAATGAGATTCGCTATTTTACGGCTTGGGGTACTAATCTTCAGATTTACCCCCCCGGAGGAGTTCTTTTAGGGACGCATAATGGTTCAGTAAGAGACCTGAAAATCTGTATGGATTTTCCCAACAAGTATTGTTCCTGGATTGAAGAGGACTTAAACTCTGAAGTTCTGAGGGTCAACAAGGTAGATAACCAAACGGAAGCTGCTTGGGGAGAGAATGGTATAAGCCTTTTCAATGGTCCCGGAACCATTGGCAATTACAGCATAATAGCATCTGGCACACAGCTGAACGCAATGTACAAAGTTGATGAAGCTACCCATACTAAGCTGTATAAACAAGTGGTTTCCCCCAATGGCACCCTTGTTTATGCTTCAGGCGGGCAAACCTTATCCTCTTCCCTTGCAGGACATGCACACAGTCTGGCAACACACATAATGGGCGACAGAGTGCTGGTATTTTATCATGATATTAATTCTGAAGGCAAGCATGCGCTGTTTTATCAGATTATCAGTTCAGCAGGTTATCAGGTTTTACCCCAGCCTGTGCAATTGGGAAGCTATACTTACCAACAAGACTATGTTACTTCCAGTAATAGTTCCGGCAATGTAGCTCTGATTTTCAATGACGGGGGACTATACTTTCAAGAAATAAGCTATTGGGGCGACTTTTGCTATAGTGACCCTGGAATACTAATAAGCAATGCAACAACGACGAAAGCAAAGCTAAGCTATTATAATGGAGGATATTACCTCGGCTGGATGGAAAACACTGCTAACAGTTATAGAGTGATGGGGCAACTCATAAGAAACTCTGCGAAACAGTGGGGATACTATGGTAAAGAGCTTGTGGGATTTGAAGCGTATAACTCCTGCTACATGACGGCCTCTGAAGGCCCATACTTCACATGGACTCGTCAATTATCTGGAACTTCTTCTGAATCTATTCAATGCATTCTGGTAGATGATAACGGTGATCCACAGCCGGGCTGGGCTACAACAGGAGAAACCATCTACATCAATCCTGACGATCATGCCAGCAGGCCATTTTATGCTCAGTTAAGTGGAGATGATTTAATCCTTGTCTTGGGAGGTTTTGAACCATCCAGTACCTTAGCCATTAAGGTAACTCCACAGCATCTTCTTCCCTGGGGAAGCACTGGGTTGCTATTGGGAGATAATACCGTTACCTTGGTTAAATGCGAACCCAGAGTAGATGGATTTGGGATTCTGATGAAAGGCTATCTGAACAACAATTCCATTTTACTGTATCAGAGTGTTGACTATAACGGTAATCTGTTTTATGAAGCTCCGGGACTAATACTGTACACGGCTTCTGACATGAATAATATTAGCAGTGTTTCTCTGGAATCGTTTGCTAATGGAGGTATGGTTGCCATCTGGTGCAGGGAAAGTAACTCTCTTCCTGATAAACTGTTCTACCAAACCATAAGTACTTTGGGTGGACTGGTTGAAAGTGAACCACAGAGTTTATGCACCAATTATGGTTCCCAGAGATATCCTGTTACTGCATCGAAGAATAACGAAGCAATGGTAGTATGGGAACTTCATAGCCCGTATTACGTGATGGAATATAGCAACCCGTTTCGCGGTCTGTTTGCCCAAAAACTAAGTGGAATTAATGCATCCAGTATCCAAGAGCATGAGTTGGTTGAAAGCCCCCTAGCTATTCATGCTGCATATCCCAATCCCTTCTCAGCTTCTGTTACGATTGCATGGCAACAGAAGAGTAACGAACCTGTGAATATATGCGTTTACAATATTAAGGGGCAGCTTGTGAAAAAATTCCTGTCCGTGCAGCAGGGAAAGGGGGAGCACAGCGTTATCTGGAACGGAGAAAACACTCAAGGTAAACGGGTTGGATCAGGTATCTATTTCATTCGAGTGCAGAACAGTAAAGATACTCAAATCCGGAAGATAGTAAAACTGTAGATGATGTATTTTGAAAGGTTGTATAGAAAAATGAACAAAGTCTGTGCAAACTGAGCAAAGAATAGTAAACTGATATCAAGCCGGGATTATTTCCCGGCTTTTTCTATTCTGCTTACGTGAAGAACCACCTGCGATAATCATCCAGGTCTTCCGGCACAAGGTCTCGCAGAGTTACATTGTGTTCGCCTGTTATGTTCATATCAATCGTTCTCCACCAAACTGCTGCATCTTATTACTTATTTCAATAAACCGAGTGCCTGCCAACCGTAGAGTTCTTGTCTGGCTGGATTGGGGTTACGAAAGCATAGGACTCTGCACACGGAATCAGGATAAGCTCTCTGGAAGGCAGCAAACGATACAGATTTGTCTCCCGAGTACTTGGTTTCCAGGGCAAGCAACATAGCAGAGCTTGTAATAATGAAATCTATCTCCTGATGATTTCTGGTTTGCCAATAGCGGATTTTCTGATCAGCTTTCACATTATGAAATAGATGTGAATACATGAAATTCTCAAAGAGCTCTCCCTTATCACTTCGCAGCTCAAGCTCGTTAAGATTATCGATAAGCACATTACGAATACCTGAATCTACAAAATACAGTTTATTCATCTGTTTTAGCTCTGTAGAAAGGTTTTGGTAATATGGTTTCAGCCTTCTAATAATGTAGCATTCCTCCAGAATTTCAAGGTATGCTTGAATCGTCTCACGATGTAACATTATTTCCGTTGCAAGGCTTTGATGGTTCACATGCTTTCCGATGTTTGCAGCAAGATACCTAACTAAGTGATTAAGTTGCTGCGTTTTCTCGATTTTGAACAAGTCTTTGATATCCTTAAGGATGTATGAATTGACGATATCCAATAATATCTGTCGTTTATCATCTCGGGATACCTGCTTAACAACTTTGGGATATCCGCCATAGATTATATAGTCCTGCAAGTAGTTCTCCAACGCCGATATCTTATCTAATGGGATTGAATCAGGTTCGTAAATAAGCATATCCGAGAGCTTGTCTTCCGCTTTGAAACGCAAATACTCATCAAATGAAAGGGGAAAAAGTTCATAAACGAGCTTCCTGCCAACCAGTGACTCCTTGAATTGGTATTTGATCAGCGCAGAGGATGATCCGGACATAACCAGTTTGAACTGGTCAGAATAGTGATCCACCATCAGCTTAACAATATGGGAAAAATCGCTAAGATATTGAACTTCATCAAGAAACACGAAAACACGGCTATTTTGGTTGGGACGATGGTAGTTAAGGTATTTCAGGATTTCTGTGACACCCATGCTAAAAATGCGTAGAAGCTCGGGAAATTCAAGATCGATGTATATGGAACGCTCTTCACCAACTTTGCGCATAAGTTGCTTCAGCAATGTAGTTTTACCACTTTGCCGGGGACCCAAGATAAACAGTGCTTCCGGCAGATCAAGCTTAGGCTCAATTTCCTTGCAGAGATTACGTGGATAATCCATCTCCACCTCCAAGTGCATCTTTAGCACACACCGTATATTGTCAAGACAATTTGCACACAGCTACCACAGTTTTGCATAGACAATACTTATACTGTGTGGTATTGGGTGCTAACAATGCTTTTGTTCATCAGTGTTAGCGCATTAAAACATAGCAAGGGGGAGCAGCGGTAGCGAAGCCCTTCGATGCACAATACCATCATTTTAAACCCTTTATGGGCAACACTAATATTTAATCCCTTTTCTGCCAGGTACCCCTTCAGCTCTTCTTAAGCCCTTCTCTGTTTTTCTCTGTGTTAAAAGAAATCTTCAGGTATTCCAGGTTTCAGCAGAAAGACCCGAAATCTGCCCCAAAACCGCGAATCTATCCCTTACCCAATACTGACGGGTTGGGGTATAAACCGCATTTACAATAAACAGCCCTAATAATGGAATTAATACGCAAAAAAGAGCTTGACGAAATGAGACCGTTAAAAAAGCATGCGATGAAATAGAAAAACTGATTGATAAAGTCAAGGAGAAATAATGGTCAAGCTAAGACTGAGACGGATGGGAGCCAACGATCTGCCTTTCTACCGCATTGTAGCTGTAGATTCCCGCCAGAAACGCGATGGTAAATACATCGAATGTGTGGGTTGGTACGATCCCAAACCGAATCCATCCAAAATCAATATAGAAACAGAACGCGCCATATACTGGCTAAGCGTTGGTGCACAACCTTCGGATACAGTCCGTTCCTTACTGCGCAAAGCCGGCGTATTACAGATCTGGCACGAAAACAAAGTGAAAGCCGTAGCAACCGCTAAGGAAGCTTAAGCAAATACAAACTCTGAGGTGACACATGAAAGATCTTATTGAATTCATGGTTAAAGCTCTTGTGGACGATCCCGGTGAAGTGAACATTACTGAGATCAATGGCGACAAAATCACCCTCTTTGAGCTGCGTGTAGCAAAGTCTGACATAGGCAAAGTGATTGGTAAACGCGGGAGAACCGCAGGTGCCATTCGCACCATTATCAACGCGGTTAGCACCAAACAAGGAAAGCGCGCCGAGCTCGAAATAATCGAGTAAAAAGGATTGGATTATTCCAATTCTGTACACATAGGCAAACAAGGTTCTGCACCCCAACAGATGAAGATCCCGGGTCTTACCCGAATAGGTAAGCTTGGAGGTAGGGATGCGGAAGGCTTTCACCACATTATGGTGAAGCCGGAATACAGAAGTGTGTTCTCCGGGCTAAGCGATGTGTATTTGATCTTTAACAGCGATAGAGTGTTTTACGTAACTATCAGTGAGAGAAAACAGTCTGACAAAAAGACATGGGTAAAATTCCGTGAAGATGGAATTGCCGAAGAGCAGCCTAAACACAAGGATGTGCTACTCGCAATTGCAAGCGAAGCCGAAGAATATGAGGCTGAGGAACTGGATGAGCTGATTGGCTATAAGGTGATCTTTGCAGATGAAGTGCTTGGAGAGATTCAGGATTACTTCTATAACGGTGCCCAGCAGGTTCTGCAGATTAGCGATGCCCAAAAGCCCGAATTGCTTGTGCCCTATGTGGAATACTATGTGCAGGCAGTGCTACCGGAATTGCAGAGGATAGTGCTTCAGAACGCGGAAGGCTTAATCGCCTTCTACCGTAGTGAACCGGATAAGCCATGACTTTCGATGTGCTAAGCCTTTTCCCTGATGCTTTTTCAGGGTTTCTTGGCAGTAGCATTATTGCCCGTGCCATTTCCAAAGAGATGGTGCAGGTAAGGCTTACCGACTTTCGCAGCTTTAGCACGAACAAGCATCACTGCGTGGACGACTACCCTTATGGTGGCTTTCCGGGCATGGTGATTCAGGCACAACCTGTATACGATGCTTTGATAACCCTGCTTGAGGATAGCCCCGCCCCAGTGATCTATTTTACCCCTCAGGGACGCAAGCTGAACCAGAAAGTACTGCAAAGCTATGCAGGCTATGACCGTGTGATCCTGCTTTGCGGGCATTATAAGGAAATAGACCAGCGCATTCGCGACCTCTGTGTTAGCGATGAACTGTCGCTTGGCGATTATGTGTTAAGCGGTGGTGAGCTTGCTGCAATGGCGTTTATGGATGGTGTCAGCAGATTGATACCCGGAGTTTTGGGCGATATAGAAAGCGCTACAAGCGATTCTTTCAGTACTCCCAAGCTTGGGTTTCCCTGTTACAGCCGTCCCGAAAGTTTTATGGGGCTAAGTGCCCCGGAAGTACTATTAAGCGGAAATCACAAAGCAATTGCCAGATGGGCGGAAGAAGAGGCAGAAGCCTTAACCAAAGCCCGCAGACCCGATCTTTTAACAGACTAAATAATACAGTTTACAACGCAGGAAGAGAGATGCCAAGACCTTAAGCGGTTGGAAGGATACGCATGTAGCTTTGTTACAATGGCAACAGCCCTGTAACGGAGTTCAGCAATGGACGAACTATATACCCTTTGATTTGTCCACTCACCTTTTCAATTGCCGGCTGATTTCTACCGAGTATATATATGGGAGGAAACCCAAATGGATATTCTGCAACAAGTTGGCAGAGACCAAATCAGAACCGACTTTCCGGACTATCGCGTTGGCGATACAGTGAAGGTCCATTATAAAATTAAAGAAGGTAGCAAGGAACGTATTCAGGTGTTCCAGGGCATCGTGATTCAAAAGCGCGGCGCTGGCGTTTCCAAATCCTTCACAGTACGTAAGGTTTCAAGCGGAATCGGAGTGGAGAGGATATTCCCTCAAAGCTCACCAAATATCGACAAGCTTGAGATTGTCCGCCATGGTCAGGTCCGCAGAGCGAAGTTATTCTATCTGCGCAGTGCCCAGGGTAAGGCGGGAAGAATTAAAGAACGCAGAAGATTCACTGCATAGTTACCTATCACTCATCTTAGCCCCTTCTTATCATAATGATAGGAAGGGGCTTCGTTATATCGAGATTACACTTATATTATCTAAGTTAGACGTTAAAGGTTAGAAGTTAGGTTAGTGGCTTTAACGCTTAACGCTTAACCGTACAAATTGAAGAGGTGATAATGGATAAACGCTTATTCTACCGTGCACCATCAGAAGCAGTATATCTGCTCATCGAGCTGGAAGAGGATACCATCATTGGAGTAAATTTCTGCGCCAAGCAAAGCCCCAGTAAGCCGATTACTGAAATGGAAAAGGAACTCTTCCATCAGTTGGATGCATACTTCGAGGGTGAACTGACCGAGTTTGATCTCCCCTACTTTGCCACCGGAACCGTGTTCCAGCTAATGGTGTGGGAAGAGCTGCTTAAAATACCTTATGGAGAAACAATCACTTATGGAGAATTAGCTGCCCGCATCGGCAAGCCCAAAGCTGCCCGCGCGGTTGGGGGAGCTTTGCACAGAAATCCCGTTGCCATTCTGCTGCCCTGCCACAGAGTTCTGGGCTCAAAGGGCGCACTTACCGGCTTTGCGGGAGGAACGGACACGAAGCAACACCTCTTGGATCTGGAAAGGAACTTTAAGCCGTGATTATTGGTATCGGAACCGATATTATAGCCATAAGCCGCATCAAGAAGGCAATTGAAGCTAACGAGCGTTTTGTGGATAAGATATTCACGCCTCAGGAGATATCTTATTGCACGGGCAGAGCAAACCCATCCCAGAGTTTTGCCGCCCGTTTCGCTGCCAAGGAAGCCGTGATGAAGGCATTGGGAACCGGATGGGATGGCATCATAAACTGGGTGGATATCGAAGTTATGCCTGACGACAAAGGCTGCCCCAAGCTAATCCTGCATGGCGCAGCTAAGCAGATGATGGTAAACAATAATATTAAAGAAGTGCATATAAGCCTCTCTCACGAAAAAGATTACGCCATTGCTTTTGCCGTGCTGGAGGGATGATTCACAATTCGGGCAAATAGGCGGGAGCAAATGTTATGATAGATGATGAATTGATTTTTGGCGGGGATTTCTTTGATCTGGAAACCGAGCTAAGTCCCGACACCGATAAGCTACAGCTTCGGGAAGGTGAACTGCGGGAAGTAGCCATTCTTTTTGCAGATATAAAGGGCTTTAGCAGCATATCCAACCTCTTCGATTCCGAGACCATCCACAAGAAAATGGATGAGCTGATGAAGATATTCTCCCGCTGCATCAGTTACTATGGCGGCTTTGTAGATAAATACATGGGCGATGGCATCATGGCACTTTTCGGTGCAAAGCAGGCAAGTGAGCAGGATACAGAGCGTGCTATTATGGCAGCCCTCAAGATGCAGCAACAATTGAAGCTGTATAACAAGATGCTTTGTAAGCAAGCAGGCTTTGAGGCTGTGGAACTGGGTTTGCGAATCGGACTAAACACCGGCATGGTTTCAGTAGGCAAGGTTGGCGCAGACAGAGAAGGCGATTTTACCGTGTATGGACCGGAGGTAAACCTTGCTTCCCGCATGGAATCCAATGCCCCGGTGAACGGGATTATGCTCCCCCAATCCACCATGAAACAAGTTACCCGCAGCTTTAATTTTGAGCCGGTGGGTGCCAAGAGCGTAAAGGGCTTTGATGAGCCGATAGAGTGCTTCATTGTGCTATCCCCCAAGTTCGAAGGTTCCCTGCACCACCGCAATCACAGTACCCATTTTATTGGCAGAGAAGCAGAGCTTGCCAAGCTTCAGGCATTTATCACCCAATCAATCCCTCTCCAAACCCCGGTAGTGCACATAAAAGGAGAAGCAGGACTGGGCAAAACGCGCTTGGTTTACGAATTTGAGCGGGCAAATGCAGAGCTTGCAATATTCCTGCATGGCGCTTGCAGTGCGATAAGCCCTGCCCCCTTAAACCTCTTCAGTTCAATGCTGGAAGTGTATCTGCAAATTCAGTTGAATGAAGCTCCCGAGATTAAGCTTAGCAAGCTGAACACCGCTTTTGTAAAGCTTACTGCCAACCTGAATGAGCAAGACACACAGGAATTGATCGACATCAAGAACTTAATTGCCTTTCTTCTGGAGATAAAGCTGGATGACCCCCGCTTAAAGCAAAGCGGAACAGACCTGCTAAATCACCTCTTCATCGCGGTGGAAACCTTTATCCGCCACATCGCCAAACAAGCAGCACAAGCAGCTAAGCCGCTCATTATTATCCTGGACGATCTGCATTGGATGGATGAGGCTTCCGGCAGAGTGTTGGAAAACA
The DNA here is from genome assembly GCA_002840645.1 of Candidatus Cloacimonetes bacterium HGW-Cloacimonetes-3. Taxonomy (GTDB): domain Bacteria; phylum Cloacimonadota; class Cloacimonadia; order Cloacimonadales; family Cloacimonadaceae; genus Cloacimonas. The sequence continues at coordinate 4,649 of PHBO01000001.1, read as the reverse complement.
TTGTAAATAATTACTCCCATAAAGAGGATTGCCCCACAATTTTATGGGTGCTGATGTCCCGCATGGAATATACGCTCCCCCCTTATCTTGCAAAACAAAGCAAAGCATCTGATATCCAGCTCAAGCCACTTAAACAATCTGAGATAAAATCTCTGCTGCAAAGCCATACCTCCGGCAAAGACATCCCTGAAGACGCCCTGGATAAGGTTGTATTGTTATCTGAAGGTAATCCCTTCTATCTGGAGGAATGGTGCAATTACATAGAGAGCATTCCTTCCAAGGAACTGCGCGATTTCCCTGTTCCGGCAAACTTGCACGCGCTAATTCAGTCGCGTCTGGACAGGCTTCCCCTTGCCCTTAGAATGCTGCTGTACAAGGCTTCGGTGATTGGGCAGGATTTCTTTGTGGAAATACTACGCTATATAGAATCCAAGCTGCATGAGCCGAAGAATATCGAGGCTACTTTAACCAGCCTTGAAGAGCAAAGCTTTATCTTTCGTTCCCTGGGTTTTGATTACTCCGCTTACTTCTTTAAACACATCACCACCCGTGAAGTGGCGTATCAGACTCTGCTGCTTGAAAACCGAAAAGTACTTCATCAGCTTTGTGGAGAGGCAATTGAACAGCTTTATCCAGAGCGCTTGGACGAATTCTATTTCATCCTGGCAAACCACTTCAGCAAGGCAGATATTGATGATAAAGCACTGGTATATCTGGATAAAGCGGCTTCGAGTGCAGCCAGGATTTATAATAATGCACAGGCTTTGGAGCTATATTCCGAGATGCTGGCAATGACCAATATATCTAAGGCTAAGAGACTTGATATCAGGATAAAAATAGCCGATATTAAGTGGCTAACCGGGGAGCGGAAACAAATCATCCCTGAGGTACAAAGCATATTAGCTACAGCACAGCAGCTTGAAGCGGCGGACATTTGTTTCAGTGCGCACCGGTTTCTTGGTATCGCTGCCTTCTATCAGCAGGATATGGATGCTGCATACACTCATCTTACCAATGCAAAAGATATTGCAGAGGAGCTTGCCGATACCTTGCTTTCCTGCATTGCCACTGGTAACTTAAGCAACTGGTATTTTCAAAAGCAGGATTTAGCCCAAGCCAATGCCATGCAGGAAGAAAGCCTGGAGCTTGCCGGGAAGATAAATGACACCCAACGCCAGGCAAAGAGCCTCAGTAATCTGGGGATGATAGCCCTTGCCCGCAAGGATTACCCGCTGGCAGAGCAGTACTTTAACTCCAGCCTTAATATTGCCGTTGCAAACCGTCTGTTAAAGGAAGAATCCATCGCTCTGGGAAACCTGGGATTCACTAAAATGCAGCTTAAAGACTACGCTGCTGCTATGCCTTTACTGCTGGCAAAGCTGCATCTGGCAGAGCAAATGAATGACTATCAGGAATTGCTTAAAGTGCTGGGGAATATAAGTGCTACCCACCAGGAACAGGGCGACGTACATGCAGCCCTACATTGCCTGGAACGCATTCACGCCCTTAAACTGCAAAGCGGTGACGATGCCGGTGCTGTACAAACAGCAAACGAGATTAAGGAATTACATAAGCCCTAAACAAGGCTTACCAGGATAAGCTGCCGCCTCCGTCAACCCCTTGCTCGAAATAGTTGTTTCGCCACCGCAGCTTCATCTCTGTAGTAATGAAGTAAAAATCCCCGTCAAATGCACCTGTTGCCCAGGGCTGTTGCAGTTTTCCGGTGCGAGCCATAACATCACTAACCACCAGAGGAAAGATGCTGTTGAACCCTTCTTCTGATGTACTGATGCGTTCTATTAGAGACTGGGTAAAGGTGCTGTGCGTTCCAAGGCTTAGCTGCACTACACTTGAGGGCTGAGCAGCGGAAACAATAACCTGTTTGGCAGAAACCGGTATCATAGCTACAAAAGGTTTGGATACCGCTTTGCTGCCGCTAAGCCCCCAGGAACGGGATGCTTCCAGAATAATAAGAGAGCGTTTCGCCAGCTTAAGCTTCTGCGCCAGAGTGCTTAGACTATATGCAGTCTTGCTATACACTTGCGTGTTACCAAGATCAACTCCGGAAGGAACAATATAATTTACCCCGCTTGCGTTAGTGCCATGTCCGCTGTAATAAACCACCACTTCATCGGAAGAGCTGATACCTTGGGCAAAGCTATCCACTGCCGCAGTTATGGAGCTAAGCCTTAGATTATTGTGTCTTAACACGCTGAATTCCAGAGTCCTGAGTGCTGCCTCCATCGAGTCTGCATCGGCAATAGCACTATTAACTAATACCTTCCCATACATCGAATTAGCTATCACCAAAGCTTTACGCTCGGCAAAGACACTGCCAATAGCGGCTACTAACATGCATATAATAATCAGTCTTTTCATTCTTCCTCCATTGTTATACATGTTGTGCAGGTTGCTTATGCGCAGCTTATTTGTCAAACGAATTCTTGTCACACGTTTTATCTTGACATCTATTATCACTTTAGCAATTCTGCACTTGCCTTATTTTTTGTAAATAAAAGGCTATCTGCGATCAAGGAGGTAAACATGAAGTATGCAGCATTGATACTCGTTTGTTGCTTTATTTTGGTTTCACTAATGTCGTGCAATCAAACTACCGAGGGGGATGATCCCACTCCGGAAGACACGGATTACTCTCTTTTTGGCTTTGTTCGCGATGAGGATGGTAATATTATCACCGATGCTAACATTTATGTGGATATTGGTTTTATCAGAGTTGCTGTCGGTGATACTCTCCCGGTTGAGCTAAGCTCATTTTCAGCAACTCTTACCGCACAGAACTTTGTTAAACTTACTTGGGTTACAGAATCTGAAACTTACTTATCAGGATTTCAAATACTTCGTAGCGAGACAAATGATCTGCATAATGCAATCCAGATATCCTGGCTGATTGATGCTACTAACACCAGTCAAACCCAAACATACTCCTTTATTGATAATGAAGTCTCTCCTGTAACTACCTACTATTACTGGCTTGAGGTTATCGAAATGGCTGGGACAACATCTTTCCATGGTCCTGTAAGTATTTATGTAAATGAAATTGAGATACCAGTTCCTCCGCTACAATGGGCATTGGGTAATGCTTATCCTAATCCAACTAACACCTATTGCTCAATACCCATCGCAATTCCTGCTCAGGCAAGCGATGTAACGCTAAAAATCAAAAGCCTTGTCTCAGGTGTGATAAAAACACTATTGGTTGGGCCAAACCCAGGTTTATATTCAATTTACTGGGATGGACGCGACAGTCTTGGCACAAGAGTGTGCAGTGGCGTGTATCAGGCACAGTTAACTGCCAAGACACCTGAAGGTAATATACTTTTCGACAAAACAATAAATATATTATTGAACGATAGTGCTCTTGCGAATGAACCGGTGGTTCGTTCATCAGCCACAGGTTACAAAATATCCTACCTGAAGTACTTTCAGTTTGGCACCATTATTCATCATACAGGTGCTAATGGAGAAAACTTTGGTGATTATGTAATCCCACAACAGTTCAACCTTGTGGTTACCAAGCCCGGTTACCAAACTGTGGAAAAGCAGATAAATATAACAAACTTAAACGCCAGCCAGCAGGAAGATATCGTGTTAATGGCTAGCACGAAAAGGAAGTTTAGATAGTGAAGTTGCCCATCCCAATGGCTCTCTTGGGGCTAAACTGTGGATCATTGCTATTGTTGGTTAAAGGGATGTTGTAACACCGCCAACACCCACGCCCAGGCAAGATCCCTGCGACTCCGGAGCAACCCCATAAATAGAAAAGCTGTTGCCAATTCGACAACAGCTTTTGTTCAATAATTAATGAACCAGACTAAAAGCCTGTTGATTCCGATAATTCTGTTTCTATGCTCTGCGTCATTAGATCCGCCGACATCTCGGCATAAGGATATTTATTACCCTTGGTTGCTGTCCCAATTGCTCCGATCACCACTATCCCATTGTCCGCGCTCAGCACTCTGAATTCTCCATTGTCATTAACAAACCTAAATATCCCGCCTTCTTCGGTAAAACCAAGAGACGAACCGATGCTTGCGATACTAACGTTTGAAGTGGTTTTATTGGCTCCACCCATAGAGGTTGGCAACAACCAGTACTGCATCATCTTGGTGCTCATCTCCTGCATATCAGTAGCGATAGCGGTTTTATTGGAATTATATGCTCCAGAGTTGAATATGACAAAGCCAACGGATATAGCAAGCCCAACAACGATCACGCCGATGACAAGCACCATAATCTGTTGTGTTCCCATCTCTCAACTCCTCAATAATCTTATTAAATATGAAGAACGCAATTTCTGTGCCAATTGTCCTATACAATTTTTGCCCGGAAATGAAACAACCACTCCGCTAACACATTGTTTTATTTGCCATTACAAATGCCCCGTTCCATGAGATAAAAATTTGCCCTTATTGAAGCTGTCCCTTTTCTACCGCAGCACCCGATATTTTGTATTCTATTTAGGACACATTGCTTATTCTCGATGTGTCGCCTTCATCCCCAAACGTCTGTAATCGGATACCTCACCTCTTCCACTCACATTTTCTCTCTCTGGATTTTCCTGAAATGAGTTGTCAGTTTACATTATATAAGCATTTCTCAATTGTCAAGACCAATCTTCTTTATCTTGA
>PHBO01000031.1 GCA_002840645.1 Candidatus Cloacimonetes bacterium HGW-Cloacimonetes-3 | reverse complement strand
CATATTCACTCCCAGTTTCGAAAATAAATCCAAAATCTGTCCCCAAAATCCAATTCTGTCCCCCACACTACTATGAAGGTAATAAATTCGAAACATAAAAAAAGCCCTCCGTTTAGAAGGGCAAGATGCGTATAGAGTGTGGCAATGTGAGAGATAAGCTTACGCTATTCCTTCTCGGCAAGGCGTCTGGAGAGTACCGCCAGTGAGGCGAACATATCCACGTATTCCACAATGATATCGGCAGGAACCAGTATCTTGTGAGGCGTGAAGTTCCAGATAGCCTTTATCCCGCTATGCACCATGATATCTGCGATAAGCTGGGCGGATTCCGGGGGAACGGTGATTATACCTATCTTGATATTATCCTTTAGCGCCATAGCGGTGAAATCCAGCGCAGAATACACCGGAATACCGTGCACAACGCTGTTTATCAGCTCCGGTCTGTTATCGAAGCCTGCTACTATGGATAAGCCTTTCTGGGCAAATTCCTGGTATCCTAACAAGGCAGAGCCAAGGTGACCCACCCCCACCAGAAAACTGGCGGAGGTGTCGTTCCAATTTAGTAAAGCTTCGATGGCAGAATACAGCTCGTTCACCTTATATCCGCTTTTAGGGCTGCTTATTACGTTAGTAAAGGAAATATCCTTGCGCACCAGTGTTTGATGTACATCGGCAAACACAGCTATCTTGGTGGTGCTTACTTCCTTCAATCCTGCGCGTTTAAGCTGACGCAGCACTTCCAGATACTGGGGCAGGCGTTTAATTGTGCTGGTGGGTATCTTTACCATCTTATGCGCCCTATTCTACAGGGAAAGCGTTTATGTAGGTTGTTATATGAAGGGTGGAAAGCACAGTTCCGATAACCATTACAATCACCATTATCAGCTTGAAATAGTCTTGCGCTTTCAGCATACTTACAAGTTCGGGATTACGGGAGAGGTATGCTGAGGCAGCATAGAATTCTTCCCCGATTAAGGTGTAATCGCAGGTGGTGATAAAGAAGGGTATCTGGGTAATAGCATCGGTAGCAGCTATTTGAATAGCTCCTGCCTGGTTACCTGTTTCTGTGAGGAGCAGCGCTTCCGCATTGAAATAGCCCATGTAAAACACGGTAGCCACGCGTTCACGCACTGTGATGCCGTTTACACCCGCACAGAAGGGGAATTGATCACCGGAAACATAAAAGATGTCGTTTTGGTCGAAGGCATCGCTGCGTCCCACTTCGCTAAATGCGCTCTGCACTATTTCCTGCGCCATGGGGAGCACCAGGTAATCGCAGTGGGGAGAGATGATACGAATGTCGAACTCTGCTGCTTTCTTGGCTATCTGGCTAAGGATCATCATTGAAGCGATGGTACAAACGTCACCCAGCGAACCCCATCCGGGTACGAACATAATGGGTCTGCCCATTTCGGTGGCTCTGCCAATGGCATTGTCTATCTCATGTAAACCGGCTATCGGGCGGATATATACTTCTTTACGACGTGTGTGGTATATTGCATACACAATCAACCCACAAAACAGTAAAGTGGCAATAAAGGTCATTATCTTGGTGCTGTCTATCCATTCGCTACTGGGGAAAAAGGTAGAATTACCGGAATCATCTTTGTAAGTATCGGTAATAACCAAAGCACCATTACCGTCGGTTTTAAGAAGTTGGTAAGAATAGGTGCGGGAATTGGCATAATGAGCTTTAAGCATCGTTTTCAGCCATTGCTTATCTGATTTGGCTTTCTGGGCTTCAAGAAATACAGGATTGGAGGTAATGTAATTATAGTTACCTTCCACATACTGTAACTGGTCTGTAAGCGAATCAGGTGCCGCACCTTGCGGGAAAGTAGCTATCACAGTCTTCAGTTTAGCGATTTCATCTTGCTGGGCTAACAAATCCTTATTGAACTTATCTCTGAATAAGGGCACACTAAGGCTGTAACCGCTGTCAGCTAAGGCTGCCACCTGAATCTGAGGATCCATAGTCAGCTGTTTGCTACTGGCATCATAACCAATAATCCGCTGGTACAATACATCTTCGTAGGGGATACTGTGATCATAGGCGCGGGAAATGGCATTGGTGCGGTTTCCGAACATGAAATCAGGCTCGAAGGCATTGCGGGTAAGAACGTCGATATATTGCTCGCTAACAGGTTCTCCCCCCAGGAATAGCTTCTCTCCCTTGAAAAGCTTGTTGATGGGGTCATAAACAACTTTCTGCTCTGTGAATACAGTCTCAAATGTTTTACTACCTACCGTTTCCATAGAAATCTGCATGCGCATTTCAGTAAGACCCACGTACTCCTTGGGGAGCTTGAAAACAAGAGATTTATCAATAAAGAATTCGTTCTTATCACCAATCTTAGTGCCATCAGGACTCAGGAAAGAGAAATGAAGCTTGTTAATCTTGTAATGCTCATTGGCGGCTATCTCGTAGTTTACCCTTAGTGCCTTTTTAGCATGGTTTGTATAGCTTGCACTAACCATATAGGCAACAGGTTTACCGATTGATACAACAAGATTATCACCCTTATCATTCTTTTTATCTACAATAGAGAAGCTTGGCATGGTGGGCAACTCTGAAGCATTGATAACACGATGGCTTTTTGCAGGTATAGCTGCCGTCTGACCGGAATAATCACTATATGAAATCACAGGTGTATAGGCATCCATATCAGCCGGTAGAGGAATCCCCTCAGCTTTGGTGTCCACCTGATAGTACAAGGTTCCAGGTCCATAATAATTGGGTAATTGGAAAAGTTGTAAGGCAGTCTGCTGCCAGTTTTCAGGAAGTATGTTTCCACTTTCTGCAATAGTGCTTCGGCGTATCAGCCAACCTTCCCACATATCTATATCAGGATTTGAGACTGAAGGTATCCACTCAAAATTTATCATCCCGGTATCGCGAACATAAGTGCTGCTTAGGATAGTTTTGTCATCGGGAGGATTGTCTTCCGGGCGAACTTGCTGTATCTCTGCATAAGGCAGGGAGTTTCCTCGCTCATTCACACCCATAACCGTATAATAGTAATCTTGTCCGGGGATGGGATTAGCGAAGATGTATTCGAATTGATACAGCTTAATACCGGTTAAAATATCATCCTCATGCTTCAAGGGTACAGCTTTCTTGTATAGCTTGTTATTCTTGATTCCGCCGATAATATTGAACCGCCCGATAAGCGAACCAAGCAATTGGGGATCCCGGGGGAATTTGCGGTATAACGGACTGTTTGCATTCTGTTGCTTTTCTTTCTTTATCTTTGAGGGAGCGTTTTCAAACTCTATAAACGGCTGGTCACCCCGATCATAATAGAAAAGATCCGGAGCCAGGACACCCATTTTAGGATCTACTTCCATGCTACTAATCAGGAAAAGGCTATCGGGGGAAACACCACGATAGATGTTGTACTTAATTATACGATGTGATTTATCCAAGGGCTTCCATTTAAGGATTATACCGGCACCATCATCATTAGGCATGTCCTGAGCGGTAAATCCGGTGATTCTCCCTTTAATACTGTCCGGCTTGGCTTCATCGGTACTAAGTAAAGCCAGTGCAAGCAGTAAGACCACACTAAGGACTATCAGAGCTTTCTTCATTTCTTTATTCCTTTGGAACGCCGGCTAAGGCAGAACTAAATTCCACCTCAGCCGGCAATCCAACAGTGTTTTACTTCAGCAGGCCAAAGACGTCATTTACAAGAAACTGGATACGTCCAATTAGCAATGATATACGAGCCATCACGGTCAAGCCGAATGAAGCACCGAAACCAATCATCATATACCATTTACCTACGTTAACAAACTTACCGTAAGTACCGCTGTGTGCTTTGGAGAAGAAGAAATAGAGTAGCACTGCTACGGTTCCGATGAAGATCAGGAAAAGGTTCACGGTTTCAAGAGGAACCATGCCCTGGCGCATCTGCACGAGTATTGACGCATGGATTCCCAATGGCACACCCATACCGATTATCATCATAGAGAAGGCAATGGGATAGCGGGAAAGCCAGCCAAGTTTACGTGAGAAACGGAAGAGGTAAAACGTACCCAATATGGCAGGGATGATCAGGATAAAGTTATGCTTTATCACGATCGGTTGCCACAAGAAAGGAACAAAGAGACGATCATAGGTTAACACCAGACCATAGCCAAGGGATATGCCCACTAACAGCTGTTCAGACATCTGGTAGAAGGGATTATCCTTGTAAAGGAAGGAGAAAATGCACAGGGTGAAGAACGCACCCACCAGATTACTCATTAATTCATAAGACATTGTTTCCTCCCCTTAGTTCTTTGCCGCATTGGCTTTTTGGATGAAGTAACCTATGTTACCAAGGATGATGAACAGTATGATCATGATATGAGCAACCGATTGAGCATTCATTCCGATACGGGCAACCTTGAATTTATAGATTGTGTTGCGAGTCATTCTGTTAATATCTGCAAAGGCTATCTCACCCATTTGATCTCTAAGTTCGGGAGTAATTTTAGTTACATCCACTACCACGTTATTCTCTTCCTGGGTTTTCAGGTTGTCAAAAATAGCTGCTTGCGCAGGATATTTAGCAATAAAGGAGGCATATTCACCCGGGGTAAACACTGCTTTCGTCTGAGTAGTGATCTTTATCAACTTCTGAGTACTTTCATCATTCAGTATTTCTCTCCCGAAAGGACGCCCCGGCAGCATTTTGTAACCGTTGGCATCAGTTTTAATGGTGTAGTCACGACCCGGCTCACGATAAGCGGCAAAGACATCCACCAGCTTCTCATACTCAGCGGCGCCCTTAAGCCCTGTAAGCATGCCGATAAGCTGTCCTGATTGTAAGTAGGGATACATGTCGGCAGCCATAACTGCTGTTACGCCAACCGCCACATTCAAGCCAAATTTCGGGCGGGCATAAGTAAACCATGCACCACCTGCAGAACTGCCGGAGAATTCAATCACGAGGTTCATTTCATTATAATTGGTAATCCCGTTCATGATAGGCAGGCTTTCCAGTTTACGCCCTTCTGCATCTGTGCTTATTGTGGTGGCAATGTTATCGCCCATACCAAGAATCATGGCAAGTGCTTGGGGTTTGTAGCCAAAGTTACAGTAATCCACCCCGCTCTTGATATCAGGATATTCTTCTTTCACGTTGTTAATCGCAAAATCAATGATGGGGGCAGATGTGGGATACCATGTTAAAGCAAATACCTTAATATTGCGTTCGAAGCAATGCCTTAGGATGGCAACTTCCATGGGATACAGTTCCGGCATAGTGGAAGCATCATGGATAACGCTTAGCAGGATTGCGCGGTCGCTGCGCCCGGCAAAGGAATCTATCATCTGATACAGATTTTCGGTTGGAGGCGAGGTTACATTATCAGAATTATAGGGTATCATCAAAGGAATGACGATAGCAAGAGCAACCACAATGTATATGTAACGGCGGTCCAGTTTTTGAATGCGTTCAAAAAAGTTCATCTTCATCTCTCCTTATCAATCCCCGCCGCCCAAATAGGAGCGTTCAATACCAAGCAGTATCTTCAGAGAAGTAGCAACTGCTCCAAGACCCACACCCAAGCCGATCCCGCGTTTTGAGGCAAGATTGGGGACATCGAGTATCCATTGCGAAATTGTGGGCAGATGCTTGGATATCTTCACACCCAAGGGCACCTGAGCCAGCATTACAAATATCGCTGCGACCAGAAGTACGGTTGCCTCCATAGAGCGGGCACGAAAGGCTTTGTAAGCTGCTGATGCCATGTAGAAAGCCAAGAGCGAGAACATTGTGGCACTCATCGGCATTTGCATGTTTTCGAACATCCACATAAACAATCCGCCCTTCTGCATGCCGCCAATAAGCCCGGCAAGAGCTGTTACAATAAAACCAGCAAAGAAGAAATAGCTGAACTGCCACTTGGGAGCCCGGCGTTTAATCTTGCTACTATGCATCATGGATAAACTGATGATACCAAGCAATGCCGCAAATGGTGCGGAAGCATATGTCCATGGAACGTAGAACTTGTTATAGAAATCATCCTGTAGAAACCTGTGGGGGCTGAATGCGTATGCCACAAAGATTAGTCCACCAAGGATTACGATAAAGAGTGGTATTGTCTTTTTCATTTAAGCCTCATTTATTTAAGCGGTAAGAGCTCATTTAATCCGGTAAACTGGAAAGTGGACAGCACTGCACCCAAGATCATTATCGTCAGAATAAAGAACTTGAAATAGTCTTGTGCTTTCAGGGTTCCCAGCAGCATTGGCTCGCGATTCAGATAGGCAGAAGCGGCATATAGCTCTTCGCCGATCAGGGTATAATCGCAAGTGGTAATAAAGAACGGTACTTGTGTAACGGCATCTGTTCCGGCTATTTGCACAGCCCCAACAGAGTTACCCGTTTCGGTCATCAGCAGTGCTTCTGCGGCAAAATAACCCAAGAAGAAGTTCGTAGCCATGCGTTCACGGATCATGATACCGTTCACACCGGCTACGTAGGCAAACTGGGAATTTGTTAAGTAGAACACTGTGTTTTTATCGTAGGTATCGGGTCTGCCTACGGAGTAGTGGGCTTCGCGTACTATTTCCTGAGCAATGGGGAGCAGGATGTAGTCATAACACGGTACTATAAGTTTCGTGTCATATTCTGCTGCACGCTTGGCTACCAAGCCAAGAATGCCCAGGGAAGCTATGGTGGCAACATCTGTCATAGAGCCAATTCCCATGCAATATAGCATGGGGCGTCCCATTTCCGTAGCCCTGCCTATAGCATTATCAATTTCCTGAATACCGGCAATAGGACGGATATAAAGGTCTTTCCCGCGTTTTGCCAGATTCACGAAAACCATAACCATCGTAGCGAACAGGAATGTGGCGAAAAGAGTAACGTATTTATTTGCGTCAAACCACTGCGAAACCGGTTTCAAATAGCGAATCTCTTCACCATCTTTGGGTAATTCGCCTTCCACAAACATGCCCTTACCATCGGTTTTAACCACCTGATAAGTGTTATAACGGCTATAATCTTCCCGCACACCTGCAATGTATCTCATTCTGCTGCGTTTGCCTTTGATAGCGTTTGCGTGAGTGAGATTGTTGTTTTCACTATAAGCGGCAAGCTGTTTGCTTACTTTATCTATCTGGCTATCCAGTTGAGCTGCCATCGCGGGATCAGGGAGGGCGGCTTTTTGTGCGTTAAGGTCAGCCAGCGTTGTTTTCAGTTCCTCAACCTTGTCTTTGGCAAGCTTAACTCCAACAGAGGGGAATAAACTGGTATCAATCCTGGTTTCATTCTTTTTATCGAAAACCAAATCCAAATCAGCCGATAACAGCACCAGCGGTGTCTTTATATCTCCGCTTTGAAGCTTACGGGCTTTACGCTCCATTCCTTGACTTCCATTTATCAAAGTAATAAGGGAATCATCCTTGGCAAAGCTTAATCCCTGCACGGGCTTTTGCATTAAACTGGGATATGGAATGGTAACATCCAGACTGTTATCGAAGGAAGTGTTGCGTTTCACAAGAGTAAGATTTGGCGATGAAATCGTCTTCTTATACACCACATTGCTTATTCTGGAAACATCCAGTCCGTTGCGGTATAGTGCTTTTGTAGGCATAATCGCCATCATGGGCGGATCAAACATCAAATCCTGCTCAAGCATATAATCCTTAGGGATTTCAGGCTTGCCTTCCATGGTTATTTTTACCCGGAAACCCTGCTTATAATCATAGCCCTTGGGGAGTTTCAACACTATTTTATCGTCCTGATAGAATTCCTTAATTTTGGCGAATGGCTTGCTTTCTCCCGTTTTAAAGAACTCGAAATAGATGTTCTTTACTTTCTGGACTTCGGTTTTGTTCAATTGGTAATTCAACCGTAACCTGGAGAACTTGGAATCAAGTGCGGTTGTTTTCACCACAAAGCAAATGGGAGCATCCCAGGTAACCGTTAAGCGATCGCCTTTATCGTTGGGTTTATCTTCCACTTTAAAATTTGCAATCGGAGGAAGAGCACTGCTTTGTTTCAGGCGGGGAACAGACAAGGGAGAATAGCTGCTGAAGCCATCGTAATCCATCAATTCTATGCTATAGCGTGCTTCTGCGAATTTCGCAACCGCTTCTTCAGTGGTAAGAGGAATAGTTGTATAGTTCTTCAAAGAACCGCTTCCAACTCCGCCTTGAGCCACCACATTGGTTTTGCCTTGCAGGGCTTCGGGATTCTGCTTCAGTTGCATCCACATAGTATCACTCATAGCAGGTAACTGATGAATTCTGTATTGGGCTATATCATCTTTATAAAGCGGATAATCCCACTCAAATTGAAGGGTTCTTTTATCTTCCAAAACCACTGTGTACAGTGCAGGAGATGGATCGGGAGGGTTAGGAATAGGAGTTCCTACGGTTATCGCAGCAGGTTTTTGGAATTTACTCCTCTCGTTTACCGCAACCACAGTATAGTAATACTTTTCACCTGGTTTAAGGAAGCATATAACGCTCTGCTGATAATCCTTTAACCCGGCATATGTATCGCCGGATTCGGGTATTTTACCATCTGGTCCGGGAGTTGTGGGTTTATCTGTGGTAAACTGCTTGCTGGAATAGTAATATTTACCCTTATCCACCAGGGAAAGCAGGGAAAACTTATCTGCCATACCGGCAAGGAAGGGAATATCTCTGGGCATTTTGCGGTACAGCGGACTCTTTGCATCCTGTTGTTTCTCCTTCTTCAAGTGGCGGGGAGAAGCAATATCAATGAATTCACTACCGGAATTGTCGTAATAATACATCCTATCCGAAGCAACCCCAATCTTCACATTCACGGGTATTGCATCAAGGAAGAAGAGCTGATCCGGGCTTACACCGCGGTACACGCGATATTCAATTATCCTCTTGGAACGATCCAAAGGCTTCCAGGATAATACCAGACCGCTTCCGTCATCCGCAAGCACATCATCCACCTGAAAGTCTTTTACCATGTACTGATCTTTGTCTTCCTGCTTTTGGGCGATAATCACCGTGACGAGCACTGTGAACGCCAGGAGCAGGAGCAGGATCAAACGTCGTCTGTCCAATCTCATACGCTTTAACTCCTATTTTATGTATATAATTCGTGTATCTTATGCATCTGTCCAAAGGCTGTAAAAGTGCCAATTGTGTCAATCACTTTTTTGTACCCCCAAATTGAGCTGTAGTTTACTGCATCATCTACAAGCCCGTTATTGGCGTTTAACAAAAGCAAGCTCTCATAGTAGTGTGGGGGACAGAATTGAGATTTGGGGACAGATTTTGCATTTATTTTTCAAATCAGAGGGCAAAATGAAGATTTCTTTGGTTTAAAACAGAGAAAGGTAGAGGGGGAGCGTAATACAGCTTCCTTAAGCAACTTAAATTTGTGTTGTAACATAGCTTTGCAAGCTGTTGTAAAAGCAGGTTTGTAACCTGCGAAACAGAGTATTGCAAAAAAGAGAAAAAGAGGGGACGTCAGTTGTAAGGGCTAACCGCCGTTTCGCCCTTTTTCAAATAGCAGCGAACAACATTAAAGGTAACTTGAATCATCTCTGTAATCCCTGCATAGGCATTACCATCAACCCTTCCCGTCATTCCAGCGCAGGGCTGTAATCAAGTTCTTTTTCACTTCTACACCCCGTCACTGCTTCTCACTTCGCCATAATCATCTTGCGTGTGGCGATAACCTTGCCATCCAACTGCATCCGCATGAAGTATATCCCGCTACCCAGCTTCATACCGCTGTTATCGCAGCCATCCCAGACCAGCATGTGATCTCCACTACTGTAATGCATATCTGTAAGGCTGCGCACCTTCTGCCCTTTTATATTGTAAAACTCGCAGCTAATGCGACCCTGCTGCTTGGTGTTAAACAGCAAGGTAAGCTGCTCTGTAAAGGGATTGGGGAAAGTGCTTAGCTGCACCGCAGCAGGGCTAAGCTCATCACCCACGCTAACCGGATAGTTCCATTCGTAACAGCCCAGGTCCACCGCAGCACCATAAATGCGCGGATTGCCCGCCAGATCAGTTTCCGGCAGTTCCAATCCTGTGGCATCGCCCATATCCCGGCAGATGGAGCTATTGCTAAGCCTGTAGCTTAGCGGATCACTTGCCACACTGCTGCAAAAGCCCGGATCACCGGTAAGTACTACACCATTGAAGCTAACGTTGTTAAACGCCTCAAAGCTGGTGGAAGCAGGATAGTTACGGATGAAGTTGTTATTAAACTGTATCTGCGAAGTGCTGCCCGCACTTCTGATCTCTCTGGTAGTATCGTTATCAAAGATGCTGTTGTTCACTACAAAGTTCCCGTTAAGCTGCACGGCATAGGTCGAACCGCTATTATTGGCGAAGGTGCAATTATTGATGATAGCGGGATTATCATTGAACGCAGCGATAAACACCGGAGGTGCTCCTGCGGTTTGATTGTTTGCGATTAACACATTGTCAAGCTTCAGCTCACGCGTTGATTGGTTGCCATCAGAACCAACGCACAGAATATTAGGCCCATTATAACTAATAGAGTTGTTAGTCAATTGAGAATTATGCATTTGCAACTTATTACCGTGATAGTAGAATATTGAGGTGGGGTTTTCTAATTCACCCCCTGTTACATTGCAGTTTTCGATAGTCAGGTTGCTGATCATTGCATCAGGCATGTAGCTGTAGAAACCTGCTTGAAATGGCGAGTTTTGACCGAAAATCTTAACGTTTTCTAATGTATAGCTTGCAGGTAGTTCGTTGTTTGTGCCAAAAGACATACCAGCATAAGATACCGTATTCAGAGGATTGATGGTTACGTTTTTTATAAATACATTACGGGCACCACCTGCACCAACGGCTACAGCACCATTATGGTTATCACCAAAGTCACATATGATATTCTCAATTTGGGAACCATGAGATCTTCCACCAACTATTGTTTCACGGAAATAAAGGTTTTCAAGTATTGGAAAACTCTCAGGATCACCTACCAGTCTTACAAATGGTTTCATTCCAATTGGGAAAAACTGATCATCACTAGATGAGTATATTCCACTTGCTAAATGAATTACCTTTAGATTAAGGCTATCAGAGGCGATATACTGTAATGCCTTATAAATGCTTTTGAATGGTGACATATTACTTAGTCCATCATTTTCATCGTTGCCTTGAGGAGAAACGAACAAGTCCTGATTCACTTCTCCACGATATGCCCTTTGTATATCGACTACAGGAAATGAACCAGGCCAATCATAAAAGCTCTTTTGGTAGAAGACATAGTAATCCGTAGTCGGAGAAACTGACCCCATATCCAAGTAAACATTAGTATCTAGCCTGGAATCCGCAGCGATAATATCTTGAACTACTCCAGCAATATTATTATAAACACTGCTACGATTTATCTGATCGAAAACGACTTGACCATAATAGCTTATATTAATCCCGCCACCTGCTGTTGCATAGTTCTGGCTAACTATAGAGTCTGATAAATACAGGGTGCTCTGGTACAGCCATATACCTCCTCCCCAAATGGCGCGATTATTTTCGATATTGCAATTATCAACTTTGAATTGAATTGCGGATATCAAAGCCACCCCCCCCCCTAAGTTTATAAGGACACCTTGATAGTAAGTTAGTGGTGAGCCAGAACCATTAGTAATCGTAAAACCATAAATACCGCAGTTGGTGGTTGCGGTAACTGACTTCACTACTGAGCCACTTTGGTTGCCGTCTATTATCGTGCTATCCCGGTAGGCAGAGTTCCCGGTGGTATATTCCAGGCTATAGATAAAGATGTTCTTCCCGCTGTAGTCTATGTTTTCCACATATGTGCCGGGGAACACCTTGATGCTATCTGTGTGGGCAGAGGCATTTATGGCAGCCTGTATCTGTGTGAAGTGTCCGCTGCCATCCTGTTTCACAATCCACGTGGTGGCACCAAGGCTGAAGCCAAGCATCAGGCATATCAGTAGGGCTAATTGTTTCATTATCATCCTGTTTATGTTGTGAGAGAGGAGCTTATCTGCCCCTCTCTCACATGGTTCTCTTTATTTCATCAGCAATAGCTTGCGGCTAAGCTGATTTCCCTTATAGGATAGCATGGCAAAGTATATCCCGCTGGCTACCCGGCTGCCTGTGTTATCTTTGGCATCCCAAAGGCAAGTGTGGCTTCCGGCATTATAGCTGCCATTTACAAGGCTGCGCACTTTCTGTCCTTTCACATTGTATATCTCCAGATTTATATCTGCGTTCTCCGGTAAGCTGAAGCGCAGGGTGGTATCGGGATTGAAGGGATTGGGATAATTACCCATATACAGCTTCGGAGCGGGAGTATCATTAATGGAACCGGTATCCATCTTCAGCATATAGTATGGCTTACGTTCCGAAAGGCTAATAGCGTTATGATCATACTCTCCTCTTTCCTGGTTCCAGGTTTGGTAGAGAGGAATGGGGTTGTACGCTGCCTTAGTATCATAAAATACCCGCAATTCCAGCTCTGCTCCATAACCAATATCGTCTAGGATATAAGCAGGTATCTCCACACTGTTGCCTCCTACCACTGCAGCACCTTTGCAGATTCCTTCCAGATACACCGCAGCTTCCTTTGGGATATCTGTACCATTAAACTCCACATACACAGGTATGTAATCCATCTTTTCCGTAAAAGTAAAGGCAGATGGCTTCTCTTTGATGAATTCTTCACGTTCCGGTGCTTCAGCATTCCAGGTGAACTCAGCATCATCAAAACACTTCACTATCACCATATCACCATATTTTAAGGTAGGTGGTTTGGAACCGGGATAAGATATCCCTATCCAAGGACTTCCGGGGCTAACGGTTAACCTGGCAAGTGTCCAGTTCTGAGATTGAATATACCACAGGTTGGGCAGGATACTCGCAAAAGCTTCAGAGGGGTGCACGGTTCGCTCTCCGAAATATCCAATCCAGTTCTCGTTATCTGGTATCGTGCTCTTAGCAGTTGTCCTGGCAATTAGGGTTATGGGTAAGTCTTGATCCGGCATAATTGCAGGAGTGGAGATGTAAACAGGGTCCAGCAATCCAGGGTTCATTTGGAATTTGTAACCTTGCTGAGGCCGAATTTGATGATCATAACCAATCCATCCAACCTGTGGATCCAAATGAAAGTCAGTTGGGTCAGAATTAGTGACTTTCCATGCAACGCTGTTCAAGATAAACGGACTAAACAATGTACTAAAAAATGACCTAGCCATATCGGGTTCGTTAATAACTGGATTCCATATCCGATCCAATGATGGGAAGCTCATCCACTTGATTCCGTTTCTATCATTACCTGCAGGGAAGGTATAAGTTCTGTTTTCATGGGGATGTGCAGCGTATTGCACTGCCCCAATGTCTGGTCTTTCATCGAAGTTGTTATTCATCAGACCATCGTAGTAGCCTCTTAATATAGCAGGGCTACGAATAGCCTCATTCCATAGCAATGTGTAGGAATCACCAGTTTCATTAAGCAATATGCCAGGGTCACCATATGACACATTAGTTCCGATAATCAAAGAATTGCTGGGATTAAGTTGACTTGCAAAATGTGAATAAGAGATAGGTATTTTT
Organism: Candidatus Cloacimonetes bacterium HGW-Cloacimonetes-3; assembly: GCA_002840645.1. Classification (GTDB taxonomy): domain Bacteria; phylum Cloacimonadota; class Cloacimonadia; order Cloacimonadales; family Cloacimonadaceae; genus Cloacimonas. Next base: position 1,583 of record PHBO01000031.1, on the reverse strand, counting down.
TCGGCTTCTGGTAATGTGATTGGATTCCCAACGAAATCACAGATGTCAAAAACGCTTTGAGAGGGACTCGTACTAAGATTATTGCGAAACAGTTTGATTGTGTTAGAGACACTAGTACCAGTCACACGTTGCATTTTTACAATCTTCGGACAGTTAATAAAACTGTTTCCCTCAATGAATGCAGAGACTCTCCAATAGTGTCCTTGGTTTTCTGCTGCTTGTTGCAAATAAATTGCAGTTTGGCAGTTTAAAAAGATGTTAGCACTTACTATTGCTTTTGCTACAGTCGATTCCCAATTGTAAAGGTGTAATACAGGCTGATTTGGATTAGAACTTCCCAACATTTTATTGTTTAACACTTCAATCGAGGTACTTTCAACATTAATCTCAGAATTAGTAAGGTTATTGTTTTGGACTATTGCGGACGTACCGGGGGCAGATAGGTTTCCAATGTTCCTCAGAGCTATTCGGGTACGATCCATATCATTATTCGATATGTTAACGGTATTGTAACTTCTTCCTTGTAATGAAACAGAAGTAGAAGTAGATGAGGGCAAGCTATTTGAAAATATGTTGTTGGTGATTATTGCCTCCGCACTATTAATATTGTTAAGCATTGAGTACACGCCTCTGCTATAGGCATATCGATGGACGAAGGTCGAACGCATTATCTTAAGAGCATTTAAGCTCAGTAATTGTGCCTCTACTGCTGTTCCATAATAATCGCTAAAACAATCGTTCATTTCAAACGTTCCAAAATATGCATCGGGGTTAATCCAATCGCCAATCTTTACACCTCTGCTGTTAATACTTGAATTGCTTGACGATATGCGAATTCCGGATAGTTCTAACCTGCTTGTGTTATATCCGGTAGCATAGATTACAGGTAGTTGATTATTAACACCAATTACGTTGCAATTTTCTTCATTAATCATATTTCTGATAGTAATGTCTGTTACAAACGAACTAGTCCTGAAGTTAATTGCTACATTTTCGAGATAGTCGCCATGATAGATATTAATTTGTACAGTGGGGTAAGGTGGGGTGTTGTTTTCAGGGAGTGCGTTGTTAAGGGCATGATCAACTGCCTGTTGAATAAGGGGATAGGGGTTTGCAATAGATCCATCAGCTACATTTGGGTTTGCTGTGCTATCTACATACAAATCGTATGCAAAACATGATGTGCTCAGCATCCAGCCAAGCAGCGTGAGAAATAAAATAGACACCAGTTTCCCAGGTCGAATTGGGGCAATAGCATGCGCTGAAGCCCGCAGATACGTTGTTTTCATAGTAGTATTCTCCTTTGTATTTAGATTGTTGCAAGTAAATATCTGGTATATAAACATGTCAACATATTTCTGTCGTTTCAGTGGCAATGCTCATTTTCTGCGCTTAAAAGTTGGCTTAACACAATCCTAACTCCCTTGCTTGAATTGCTTATGAAATACGGATGAATTACGCATCGCATCCGTAATTCATGCGTAATTCTATAGTAATTCCATTGGGGAAGCATCAACAAAAGGCTATTGAATAATCTGGAACACCGAATTCATTCGGTTGGATCGCCGAATTTATTCGGTAGG
>PHBO01000030.1 GCA_002840645.1 Candidatus Cloacimonetes bacterium HGW-Cloacimonetes-3 | reverse complement strand
ATAGAGTGATATTTCAGCCCGATACATGAAGATGGTTACTGAGTTTCAGCTTGACACCAAACCCTTATAGAGTGATATTTAGGCTGTATGCGATAGTAGTGGTGTCTCGTTTCAGCTTGACACCAAACCCTTATAGAGTGATATTAAAGTTGTGCTTAAACCATAAGATAAATAGTTTCAGCTTGACACCAAACCCTTATAGAGTGATATTGCTACCAGCTTCTGATTTAATGTAAAGCTGTTTCAGCTTGACACCAAACCCTTATAGAGTGATATGGTACGTATCAAGCCTTACTAATCCGACCAGTTTCAGCTTGACACCAAACCCTTATAGAGTGATATTTCTCGATACCGAAACAAGTGCGCTGGACTAGTTTCAGCTTGACACCAAACCCTTATAGAGTGATATAGGTGCGGTCTTATTGTATCCCATACCTCTGTTTCAGCTTGACACCAAACCCTTATAGAGTGATATGGTATTGAAATCCACTCACAAGGAACTCTAGTTTCAGCTTGACACCAAACCCTTATAGAGTGATATAAAAAGGCAAGCTCACCATGTGGGTGGACGGGTTTCAGCTTGACACCAAACCCTTATAGAGTGATATGAGTGAAATCGTCCCATCCGGCTTGCTTTTGTTTCAGCTTGACACCAAACCCTTATAGAGTGATATTTAGTCGCTTGGCGATATCATACAACTTCGGTTTCAGCTTGACACCAAACCCTTATAGAGTGATATTTATTGGAATCAGATAGTGTGAGGCGTCCCGTTTCAGCTTGACACCAAACCCTTATAGAGTGATATTAGTGTAAAGCTGTTCAGCAGATGAGCAGAGTTTCAGCTTGACACCAAACCCTTATAGAGTGATATTGGATGAATCGCTACTATGATGGTGACAGGGTTTCAGCTTGACACCAAACCCTTATAGAGTGATATTCAACCCCGTGATGCTATATCCCCCGCCATCGTTTCAGCTTGACACCAAACCCTTATAGAGTGATATTGTTTCTTATGTAGATAGAGGAGCTAATCAGTTTCAGCTTGACACCAAACCCTTATAGAGTGATATAGCAATTAATTGCTTTGAATAAACAAGCATTGTTTCAGCTTGACACCAAACCCTTATAGAGTGATATTGCCTATCCTCAGTGCATTATCTTGCACATGGTTTCAGCTTGACACCAAACCCTTATAGAGTGATATCGGGAATGACAGTGGGAGCGGGAATGTTAGGTTTCAGCTTGACACCAAACCCTTATAGAGTGATATACAGCTCTTGTAAGCCCCTGTGGCAACAAGGCTTTAATCTTGTGTGTTCAGGATAATTCACTCTTCTGCATCCTCAAATATTAGTAATTGGTCAGGGTTTTCTTTTGGGTTTCGGCGTCTGTTGTTTTCCATTATCTGTATGTTGCCGAATTGTTTGTCTGTAAAGGTGATGATATTCACTTTGCCTTTTTCCGGGATATGGGCATTCACTTTCTGAAATAGGCTTTCCAGTTTCTCGCGCGGTCCGCAGTATTTGGCATACACGGAAAACTGACACATGCCAAAGCCTTCCTTCTCCAGAAAGTCCCTAAACTTAGTAGCAATCCTGCGTTCACCTGCATCCACCACCGGAAGATCGAACATTACCATAATCCACATAAGCCTATACCCGTTAAGTGTGGTTTCCATAGCGGAATCCTTTGTTAGTTTATTCGCCCCTTAATACATATTGCAGTTTCAGCGCAGATTAAGGGGAAAGTGATGCTTGCCTTTTTCTGCACGAGGGACTGCACAAAATCCTCCACAGCGTGCAAAATGCAATACCTGATATGTGTGTTGTTGTCTTGGAGCTTAACCGGAAGATCCAGCAAGCCGATAAGCGTCTTCTTATGCATTGTGGAAAGCGGAGTTGCATCCGAAATCTGCTGTATGCTGATGCAGATATCTATGTAGGGGCGAAATGGCTCCATCAGGTCATCCGCAAGGCAATAGGGGTTCATCTGGTTATGGTGGTGTATGCCCAGCTCGGGGATAAGCCCGGATGCCACGATACATCTGCACATGCTTGCCCTAAGGATGGCATAGCCATAGTTTAGGAAGCTGTTTATCCCCGGCAGATCAGGATTGCGTCTGAAGCCTTTGCCAAACAGCCTTTCCCAATAGATACGTGCTGCCACAGCCTCCAGATTGCCCACATCACCGGATTGCACTTTATCTGCCAGTGTATCCAGATCGTTATGCCTAAGATTGTTAAGCTCCAGCACCATTGCCTGATTGCGTATCTTTGCTTTGATAACCTGTTGCCAGAGGTTCTTTTTTTGGGGCAGACTGCTTTTAATCTGCAGTTCAATCCTATCCTTGCGATACACATTATTGCCATAGGGCAGGGTTATGGCGCAAGGGATGGCATTCTGCCCGCTATGGACAATGGGGACTCCCTCCTCGCTAAGGCGCATAATGGCTTTATTGCTGATATAGGCACCGTAGGAGTTTATAACAAGAGTTTCTATCTCGGATAGGGGTATCTTTTCCTCGCTTTCCTGCTGTTTTACAAGCAAAAAGCCCTTACTTACCGAGATGCTGATGCCATCACTGCTAATTTCTACCACGCTATTCATGTTCGTTTACAATGGGGTCGAACCAGCGTCCTATCATGTCCACACCTGCTTTGCGAGCATGTAGCTCAAAGAGTTTGTTGGGCGAAAACTGTTCCCCAATATCATCAAGTGCTTTATCCTTTTTTGCAATGTTTGATTCCCTTAAGAATAAGGCACCTTTTGTCATCTTCTTAACTCTGCGCAATTCTCTTCCTCCATCAGGGGTATCGATAGCGATAATGTCGTTCTTAAACACACGCATAAGCTTCTTAGCTTTAGGGAATTCCTGTTTCCATTGCGGAGTAAACCCCGGTTGGTGGGCTTTGTAACTGTTAACTATCTCTATGCTCCATTTCACTTTGGGGTCGGCGGGGTCTTTAATGTAGATATCGGCAAAGAGGTTTTCGCCGGAAGCCATAAACTTGAATGCTATGCCTTCTTTGTTTAGAATGGGGACCATGCCATCGGGATTCATGGAAGAGATAAGCTTAACTTTCTTTATGTTTCTGCGCTTTGCCCAGATGGAAACCTGCGCTTGAAAATCCTTCCCCGTATATGTTTTAGCGATTGCTTCCAGTTCTTTGCGGAATTCAGGGGCAGCGATATCTTGATAGTTCTTTTCTGTAACGTCGCTAACAGATTTACGCACTGCATAGAGGTTATATTTTGGGTTATCGGGATCAATGCCCTCGAATGAATATGCGGTTTCCTGCACCAGCGAACCCCCTGTCTGGTTGCGGCTTTGAAGCTTTTCAGGATTTATTTGGTCAGGTTTGAAGGAGGTAACGATGCTGTTTACTTTCTGCTTGAACTCTTCATGGTTAAAGCTTGTATAGGGCGGTTCCAAGTTTTCTATAAAGCGCTCTCTGCTGTTTTCGATAGTGGTGGCAAGCCTGTGGATCATGGCGCGGTTAGTGAGGGCTATCACAAATGCATCTATGGCATGGTGACGGTGGTCGCTGCGGTCTTTGCGTTCATCATCACCCAAGGCAGCGTTCAAGCCCCATTTTGCCCTCAGCATACCAGTATGTCTGCCGGTGATAGTCCATACATTGTTTATACCGCAGATATAGCACATGTATTTGTTAGCTACTCTGCTCATATAGCGGGTGTCATTCAGCATGCGGGCAAGGATCTCTTCTTTATTGGCATAGTCCTGCATGGCATCAGCCTGGAATCTCCACTTTTTGTTATCGGGCAGATTGTTGGCACGGGAAACAATATCCTCCCAACGGTAGCCGTCCTTGCTTTCACCAAATGCTTCGTAAGGGCTGCGCTCTTTTTTGTAATGATTGGCATCTATGATACAGAGGATTTTATTAGAGGTGCTGTCATCATAGGTTCGCGATTTTGGCAGGATGTGGTCTATTTCTACCTTGGAAGTGAACAGGTCGTTTACTGCAATCTGATGGCCGGAATATACGCAGCGCCGGTCAAGCTCACTGGCTCCTAATTCAAGCCACAGCTTGGCTTTCAGGCGGTTAAGATGATTGGGTTTAATATCGTTATAACGCAGGAGTTCATCCACTGTTTCGTTTATCTTTTTGTTCTTGTTCGCCTGTTTGTTCAGGCGTTCCTTTTCCTTTTCGCCGAGTTTGATATCCTTACCAAGTTCCAGCACTATTTCTTTTGGCGCAGCTCCATACCTTTTACAGATGGCATTAACAAGTTTTCTCAATTGGTTTAGGGCGATGTGGACGGTGGGGTTGTTTATCTTACCGCTTTCATCGGCATCATTGTCACCTGTCTGGCGGTTTAGTTCTATCGTTTCACGTTTTAATAACTCACCATAATAGGGCAAGCTTCCGTCTGTGAATACTTCTCCGGTGAATTCGCCGGAGTGATCCATCCCGGCAAGTTTACACGCCTCAGAGTAGATGGTTCTCTGGCGCATAAAGGGTAATATCTTTTCCATGGCTTGGGTGCTAAGGTGGCAATATTCAGAAGGTAAGTGTAAATCAAGCAATGCTGATGCGATATCTTTCGGGATGCCAAGCTCGGATAATTCTACAAGAGTAGGTTCATCATCAAGATCGGAAATCACTATTTCTATAACCTGAGCCTGCATTTCCAGGCTCCATTTTTCCCAATATGACCGGACAGCTTCGTTGCCTTTCCGGTTTATCTCTGCATAAGTAAGGTCTCCAAGTAGCTTTTTGCGGTCGTTTGCTTCCAGATTGAAGCGGTAATCTTCTGCCTGCTTACCATAGATGGCTTTGCGCAATTGTTCAAAGCTTCTTTCCTTGCTTGTACTGAGTGCTTGGAAAAGGGTGTTATATTGCGCGTCGGTTAGTTCTATGGTTGTGTTGTTGAACATATCTCTCGCTTTCAGATTGTTTAAATCCTGGCGAATTCTAAATTCCTGAAACAGGGGGTGGGCTTTTGGGGCACGGGTAAATTCTGGTAAAAGCTGGCATTTGCCCTTTGCCTGTTTCTTCAGGTCTCTCTGTGTGAAGATAATGGCGAAAATGTTTTGCTTATGCGTCTCGCTGAACAAAGGGCTATATTTGCTTTGAGCTTGCCAGATGGCATCGAACTCGTGCTCCACCATTTCCCTTAATGGGAATATTGGGTTGGGGTCTTCAAGCTTTATCTCGTAGCGGAATTTAATTGGGTTACGCAGATGTTCCTTTCCTTCCGGCATCTGCTGATACCTCAGCCAAAGATACTCTCCCAGGGTGCGTGCCCCATTGCTTTCCAGATTTGTTTTCAGATTGTCTATTGCCTCGGTATATGCCGTCTTTTTGTCGCTTTGTATCTTGCGATTGCTTCTAAAGCCTCTGCGTTTGGAAAGGTGGATAATTGCTCTGGCAAATTCAGATGGAGATAAGGCTTCATCAAGAGCCTTAGCGCGGAGCATATAGGGGTTTAGCTTAAACACTTCACGACGTTCTGCTTCATCTGCGGGAAGAAACCCATGTTTTTGTAGATAAGTAATTAGCTCTTTTAACCTTTGCAGATATCTGTCCAGATTGCGCCTTTGCCCCCGGTAACCTCTACGGGCTACGCTAAGCGGTTCTTTACTTTTTGCATCCCTGCCATCAGGAAAGATGCGAACTCCCATATTGATGATCCCTATGGGATTGCGCTCTTCATCAATCTCCAGCATGCACCATCCCAGTGAGGTGGAACCTAAATCAATACCAAGCCGATAGTTTTTTTTGCCGTCTTTGCACATTTTACTTGACCTCCAGATAAGGTTTGTTATTTATGTCCATGGAACCTTAATTAGCTAACTATGATTTGGTGTCAAGCTGTTAATAAGGATTTTTCCAACAACTGCGGTGCTGAACTTGATTCGGCACCGCTTATTTATTTATGGCACCATAGATGCAACGGCTTTATCCTTGTTTGAAAAGAACTTGATTACAGTGGAATGACGGGAAGGGTTGATGGTAATGCCTATGCAGGGATTACAGAGATGAAAGGAGTTGGATTACGCATCATTGCGGTATGTACATTTGCGAAATCAGGCTTGGTGCTTTGATTTGGCAAGTTACATGCCCCTTCAAGTTACCTTTAATGTTGTTCGCTGCTATTTGAAATAGGGCGAAACGGCGGTTAGCCCTTACAACTGACGTCCCCTCTTTTCATCTTTTTTAAAATACTCCATTTCGCAGGTTACAAAGCTATGTTACTTTACAAAGCTATGTTACTAACAAAGAAACAAAGAAGTCTTCTCTTCTATCCTCAGTTTGGAAATAGATGCGAAATCTGTCCCAAAATCTCAATTCTGTCGCCCATACTAGTTTTATTATCTCCCATAACATATCGCGCAGTGTCGCTAAATAAAACTTGACAGATTTAGCACCGCTAATCATATTGACATTGTACACTATGGAGCAAGTTATTAAGCTGCTCTAAACATCCGATAAGGAGCTGGTTTATGATTGGAGAAAGACTGAAAGCTATCCGCAGCGCATTGCGTTTGAAGCAGATAGAAATGGCAAAGGTTCTGGATATGAATCCTTCCGCCATATCGCAAATGGAAAGCGGGCGCACCAAGCCCTCGCTGGAGACTCTGATTGAGATTGCTCAAAGTTACAAGGTTGATCTGCATTGGCTGATCACCGGTGAGGGGCAAATGTTTAGCCAGCCTGAAGCATCCAAGCAGCAAGCCAAGGGTTGGGACAAGCTTCAGAAGATGATGAATGCCAGCCTGGAAGAAATTGTTCAGGCGCGTCAGGGTATGCTGGATTCCGAATCGGTGGATTTTAGCGTAAGCGGTGAAATCGCTGCGGGTGAACCGCTGGAAAGCTTCGGCGACACCGTGGACGTGGTAACCGTAAGGCGCAGAATGATACACGGCATTGTGGCGGATTACATTGCTTTACGGGTGAACGGGCGCAGTATGGAGCCGGATATCCGGCATAATGACGTGGTGTTGATAAAGCAGGATCAGGACTGGCGTCACCTTGAGGGTAAGATTTGTGCAGTACGTATCGATGGTGCCATCACACTTAAAAAACTGATGTTGGATGATGCCAAGCGGATGATTGTGCTGGTGCCCTTAAACGAAGATTTCCAGCCAATTATAGTAAATCCGGATAACCACAGGGATGTAGCGCTCATCGGCTCGCTGTTCTACTTGTTCCGTGTGTTAGCCAAAAATTAAGCGGAGGTGCCTGATGACATTATTATATGTACTGGTTAGCGGAATTGCATGCGTTGCACTGATAACCTTACTTTATGTTTTGCGTTTAGCAAAGCGTCCCCAAACTTCCGGAGAAGAGGCACTGCGTGAGCTGAAAGGAGCATTTGAAACTTTCGATCGCTACAGCCGCGAAGAGATGAGCCGTTTGCGTACGGAACTGCTTGGGATTAGCATGGATAACCGCAAGGAGCTAAGCGAAGCCATCCGCATGCAAAACGAATCCCTAACTCAGCAGAATCAGGCGGGACGTGAAGAAATAAGCAATGCTAACAATGCGCTGAAACAGCAAATGAATGCCGATGCCGCCCAGAACCGTGAAGAACAAAAGACCTCGCTGAACAATCTGTCCGAGAACTTCAGCAGGCGCATGAACGATCTTACCGCTGCACAGCAATCTCAGGCAGATGTTCTGCGTAAAAGCATAGAAACACAGATGGAGCAGATTCGCCTGAACAATGAAAGTAAGCTGGAGCAGATGCGGATAACCGTGGATGAGAAACTGCATGAGACACTGGAAAAGAGGCTTGGCGACAGCTTTAAAATCGTGAGTGAAAGGCTGGAACTGGTGCAAAAAAGCATGGGCGAAATGCAGAATCTTGCCATCGGGGTGGGAGACCTGAAAAGAGCGCTTACCAACGTGAAATCCCGCGGGGTGTTGGGAGAAATACAGCTGGAAAACCTGCTGCAAGACATGCTTTCACCGGAACAATATGAGAAGAACTTCAAGCCTAATAAACGGCGGGATGAGGTTGTGGAATTCGCTATTCGCCTGCCCGGAAAAGATGATGACTTGGAAAGCGTGTATTTGCCGATAGATGCCAAATTCCCCATAGAAGACTATTATCGCCTGATGGAAGCTTATGATTTGGGCGATCTGCCTGCCATAGACCAGGCTCGCAAGAACATGGTGCTGAGGATTAAAAGCTGCGCCAGGGATATCAGGGACAAATACCTGAACCCACCGCAGACTACTGATTTTGGTATCCTCTTTCTGCCCTTTGAGGGGCTTTACGCAGAAGTGCTGCGCAATGTAGGCTTATTTGAGAGTGTGATGCGGGAGTTTCATGTAATCCTTAGCGGTCCCACCACTGCTGCCGCGTTGATAAACAGTCTGCAAGTGGGATTCCAGACCCTTGCCATCCAAAAGAAATCCGCCGAAGTGTGGAGAATCCTTAGTGCCGTTAAACATGAATTCGGCAAGTTCGGCTCGGTGCTCGATCTCACCCAGAAGAAGCTGCAAGAAGCATCTAACACCATAGAAAAAGCCAGCCACCGCAGCCGCCAGATAGAGAAACGCCTAAGCAAAATGCAAGACCTCCCGTCACTGGAGAGCAAGCAAATTTTAGAGCTGGATGAAGCCACCACAATCGATGAAAACTACGAGGAAATATGAAGCTGAGAGAAACCATGACTTGTAAGATAAAACTTGACAGTTTATGACATCTATGTAGTATAGCTTAGATTTAAATTCGGAAGACGAGGATCTTATGAAACAGACTCTATTTGCATTGTTTATTGTGTGTTGTATGTTTTCTACACTTTTTGGATTGGAGTGGCGAAATCAAGATAGTAAAGAGCTTGGTTACTCTTTGTCATATCCTGCAAAATGGACTGTGATGTCCGACAAACCTGATGATTTTTCTGTATGCCCATCTGAAGATACAGGAATAAAAGCGAAAACATACATCCGTGTTGCGGTTACCCCTCTGGATAAAGTGGATGCTTTACCGGCACTGGGTAGTATCAGGGAGAAGGTTTTCAGCCAGTTTAAGGAGTATGCTAAATCCGACAGCATCACTACATTTCAGATACTGGCTACCCTCGATACCGAAGTAAGTAAAATCCCTGCTTATTACGTGATTACTCATGGCAAGATTAAGGGTACCGATATGTATTTTCGCTTCACTTATCTGCGGCACAATAACCGCCTTTATCAGATCATCGTGGTGTGCCCGAAAAGCAAGTTCGAGGAGCTTTCCACCTTGATAAACGTGGCAGAGGGTTTGTTTAGCGTTAGATAGATCAAATCCAGACCTCTCACGGCATTGGTTTTCCTGCAATCACGTGCAGGCTAAGTCCTTTTAGACGAACATGCTTAGCAATGTTTGGCTTTTTTTGGTTGACAAAATCAGCCTTCACCAAGTTTATCCTCTAACTGATAAAAACTTACATGCACGATAGCTGCGACACAAGCTTAAAACGTAAATCAGTGTTTGAAATGATGTTGTTGCTATTTGCTATAAACCAAGGAGAAACCAATGGCAGTCCCAAAAAGAAAGACCTCGAAAACCCGTAGAGATAAACGCAGAACCCATGATGCGCTTACTCCCCCGAGCTTTTCGACCTGCAGCAAATGCGGTGAAGCATCACGCTCTCACCACATCTGCGAAAACTGCGGCACCTATAACGGTAAGCAGATAATCGACGCCAAGGAGTAATGTGCGCATAGCCCTCGATGCATTTGGGAGCGATCATGCACCGTTTCCCGAAATTGAAGGCGCTGTTCTTGCGGTCAAGGAAGATTTGTGTGACGAAGTGATCCTGGTTGGGGACGAAGAAACGATTACCAGAGAACTGGGAAAGTATTTTTTCGATCCAGCCAGGATTACTGTTGTTCACGCTTCAGAACGAATAGAGATGGGCGATAGTGCCTCTGCTTCTGTTCGCACGAAGAAGGATTCCTCATTAGTGCGAGCGGTTGATTTATACAATCAAAATAAGGCTGATGCGGTGGTTAGTGCCGGGAATACCGGTGCTGTGATGGCTGCTTCGCTACTTGGCTATGGTCGGATAAAGAACGTGCTTCGCCCAGCCATAGCTGTGCTCTTTCCCACTCAAGAGGGACACGAGATTCTGCTTGATATGGGTGCTAATGTAGATTGTACTGCCGAGAACTTGCTTCAGTTTGCCCAGCTTGGCAGCCTATATTTCGAATTCTTTTTTAAACAATCCCGCCCCAGAATATCCCTGCTAAACATCGGCGAAGAAAGTGCCAAGGGTAATGCCATTACCAAGCAAGCTTACCAGCTGTTAAATGCCAACGAGGATATTAACTTCATCGGCAATATCGAAGGCAAGGATATTATCCGTGGGGTTACCGATGTTATTGTGTGCGATGGCTTTGTAGGCAATATTGTGCTGAAGACAGTGGAAGGAGTGGGGTTCTCAATCTTTGAAATATTGAAAGAGCAGATTAATAAGGACTGGATTGCTAAACTGGGTGCTATGCTTTCATATCCTGTTTATACTTATATGAAAAAGAAGCTGGATCATACCGAATATGGCGGTGCATTATTGGTTGGATTGAATGGTCTTTCGGTGGTTTCACACGGGCGCAGCAATGCTAAAGCCATGAAAAACGCCATTCGCTTTGCAGATCGTATCGCAAAATCCGGTTTCATCGCCCACGCAAAAGAATACTATGAGAGGATTCCATAATGCTTAGTTATCATGCCAAGTTCTCCTCCTTCGGCAGTTATGCTCCCAAGAAGATTTTAACCAACTTCGATCTGGAAAAGATCGTGGATACCTCGGACGAATGGATACGCAGCCGTACCGGGATGAAAGAACGCCATATTGCCTCCGAAACGGAAGCTGCCAGTGACTTTGCCCATCAGGCAGCAGTAAACGCCATTGAAAGCAGCACCGTGAAATACAAGGATATAGACCTGATTATTGTCGCCACCATCTCCGGCGATCATCCCTTCCCCTCTACCGCGTGCATTGTGCAAAAGAAACTGGGCTTAAAAAACATCCCTGCTTTTGATGTATCCGCTGGTTGCACAGGCTTTGTATATGCCTTGGATGTTGCCCGCCAGTATGTGGAAAATGGTATTGCTAAGCACGTTTTGGTGATTGGCGTGGACATTCTTACCAAGATAACCAACTGGAAAGACCGTAACACTTGCGTTCTATTTGGTGATGGTTCCGGCGCTACCATCGTTAGTCGTGCCGAAGCAAGCGACATCTCCCGCATTATCGATACCAAGATAGATGCCGATGGCAGCCAGGGTGAACTGCTGATTCAACAAGCAGGTGGCTCGCGTATGCCCGCCTCGCACGCAAGCGTAGATGCCAACCTTCATACAGTTGCTATGGAAGGCAACCGGATATACAAGAATGCCATAAAATCCATGTTTGCCTCTTCTGATGAACTTCTGCGCCGCAACAACCTTAGTGTGGCAGATATAGATTGGGTGATCCCGCATCAGGCAAACTTAAGAATTATAGAAGGGCTTGCCGATAAAATGCGCGTGCCTATGAGCAAGGTGATAGTAAACATCGAGAAATATGGTAACACTTCCTCAGCAACTATCCCCATTGCCACAGATGAAGCTATCCGCAACAAGAAAATCCGCCGCGGTGATATAATCCTGCTAACCTCATTTGGGGCAGGTCTCACCTGGGGTAGCGTTTTAGCCAGATACTAATTTCTACAGGGAGGAAAGTAAATGAAGACAGCTTTCGTATTCCCCGGACAGGGAGCACAGTACATCGGGATGTCACTGGATTTTATCCAAAGCGACCCCCACAATTTGGAAGTAATGGACGCTTTTGACAAGACTCATGCAACTAATCTGAAGCAAGTTATGCTGGAAGGACCGGAAGAAAACCTCAAACAGACCAGTTTTACTCAGCCTGCCATACTCTTCCACAGCATTGCCGCACTACACAGGTTTCAAGCTCATTGCAAGGTTAAAGCTGATTTTGTTGCCGGACACTCCTTGGGTGAATTTAGTGCGTTAGTAGCTTCAGGAATGCTTTCTTTTTCTGATGCCATGCATTTGGTGCATAAGCGTGGGGAGTACATGATCAAAGCCAATGCCGGGGTTCCTTTTGCGATGTCTGCCATTATTGGCTTGGATGCCCAAGTCGTGATTGATATCTGTGCAGAAGCATCAAGCGAAGGATTAGTTCAGGCAGTAAATTTTAACACCCCTATCCAAACTGTGATTTCAGGAACCGCCGAGGGTGTGGCAGCAGCTGGTGAACTTGCTAAAAGCAAGGGAGCCAAAAGAGTGCTTCCTCTCGTGGTAGGCGGACCCTTTCACACACCTCTGATAGCCCAGGCAAGCCTGTGGCTGTATGACGAAATGAAAACACTCACCTTCCATGACGGCAATATCCCTGTAGTTTCGAACTATGACGCTCTTCCATGTGTAAGCGGTACGCTTGAGCGAGAAAAACTGGCAAAACAGATAATCTCTCCCGTACGTTGGGTGGAATGCATTGAATACATGGTTACCCAGGGTGTGCAGCAGTTTATCGAATTCGGACCCCAGAAGGTTCTAAGCGGGATGATTAAGAACATTAACAAAGACTGTCAGGTTTTTTCCATTGACAAAATAGAAGATGTTGATGCTGTTGTGTCAGCTATAGGTTGATGCAGCTGAAACTTGAATTATGTTCATGAGGTTCTGATGACAAATAATCTAAAAGATAAAGTAATAATTATAACCGGCGCAGCCCGCGGTATCGGCTATGCAATCGCAGAAGCCTTTGCAGCAGAGCAAGCAAAGGTTGTGATTATAGACATAATGTCCGATGCAGTAAACAGTGCCGTGAGTGCTATAAAAAGCATCGGTGGCAAAGCATACGGTTATACAGGCAACGTAACGGATAGCAGTGGCATAGAAGCCATTTTTGCCGATGTTGTAACGCAGCACGGAGCCATTGATTGCCTGGTGAACAATGCCGGCATCACCCGCGACAACCTTCTTCTTCGCATGAAGGAAGAGGAATGGCAGTTGGTGATGGACATAAACCTTAAAGGCAGCTTCATCTGCACCCAGAAAGTATTTAAGCATATGATGAAAGCTCGTAAGGGCAGCATCATAAACATCGCCAGCGTAGTAGGGCTTATGGGCAATGCCGGACAGGCGAATTATGCTGCTTCCAAGGGTGGGCTTATCGCCTTCACAAAGTCCTGCGCCAAAGAATTTGCCGGGCGCAATATCCGTGTGAATGCCGTAGCCCCCGGTTTTATTGAAACAGAAATGACCGCATCACTCAGCGCAGAAGTCCGCGCTGATTATGCCAATGTAATCCCGCTTAATAAGATGGGAAGCCCCATGGACGTAGCCAATCTATGCCTGTTCCTTGCCGGTGACGCCAGTGCCTATATCACCGGGCAAACCATGGCAGTGGATGGCGGATTGACTATGCAGTAACTTGGATTGAAAGGGAAATACCCAATCAACATAGAAAACACTCTTCAATAACATAGGAGGAATAATGGATATTGAAGCAAAAGTAAAACAGATAGTGATGGACAAACTGGGCGTAGAAGAAGCTCAGGTAGTACATGCAGCTAACTTTATCGAAGACCTTCGTGCCGATTCCTTGGATACCGTAGAACTCGTGATGGCTTTTGAGGACGAATTCGAGATCACCATCCCGGATGAAGACCAGGAAAGACTTCGCACTGTTGGTCAGGCTATCGATTACCTGAAGGAAAAACTGGGTTAAGCCCAAATTAGAGTGGATCAATCCTGATAGCTTACAGGTATCAGGATTGAATCCACCTTTTTTGCTTGTGTTAATCTAAGAAATGCTGCCGGGGCACATGCCGGCAGTATGTTTCAGATCAGCATAATGTGCAAACCATATAAAATTGAATAATTAGCAGAGGTTTATATGTCTAAAAGAAGAGTAGTTATCACCGGTATTGGTGCTATAACCCCAGTGGGACACAATGTATCCCAAACCTGGCAAAGCCTTATCAATGGCGTTAGCGGAGTTGCCCAAATCACTCATTTTGATACTTCCAATCTTCCCACCCGCATCGCTGCTGAAGTGAAAAATTACAATCCGGAAGAACACTTCGACCACAAAGAAGTAAAAAAACTGGATACATACACCCAATTTGCTATGATCGCAGCCCGTGAAGCCGTAGCGGATGCAGGATTAGTTGCCGGTTCTTTCGATCCAGACCGCACCGGCGTTATCACCGGCTCGGGCATTGGCGGCATCCTCACTTTTGAAGAAGAGACCATTAAAAGCTACACCCGTGGTCCCAGCCGCATTAGCCCTTTCTTCATCCCCAAAATGATTGGCAACATCGCTGCTGCACACATCAGCATCGAACATAACTTCAAAGGGGTAAACTTTAATGTAATGAGTGCCTGCGCCAGTGCCAACCACGCCCTTGGTACTGCCATGCGTACTATCCAATACGGCGATGCTGATATCATGATCAGCGGAGGAGCTGAAGCAGGAGTAACTCCTCTGGCTGTGGGCGGATTTTCCGCCATGCGCGCTCTTTCCACCCGCAACGACGAACCCGAAAAAGCCTCCCGTCCTTTCGACGTGGGTCGTGATGGTTTCGTGATGAGCGAAGGTGCAGCCATTCTCGTATTGGAAGAGCTGGAACACGCTCTTGCCCGCGGTGCCAAGATATATGCAGAACTGGCTGGCTATGGCGCTACCGGCGATGCCTACCACATCACTGCCCCTACCGAAGATGGTGAAGGCAGCACACGTGCCATAAATATGGCACTAAAAGATGCCGGCATGATTCCAACCGACATTCAATACATAAACGCTCATGGCACCTCCACTCCCCTGAACGACAAGGGCGAAACGATGTCCATCAAAACAGCTTTTGGCGATTATGCTTACAAAGTGAGGGTAAACTCCACCAAATCCATGGTGGGACACATGCTGGGAGCTGCCGCCGGTATGGAAGCAATTGTCTGCGTAAAGACCATCGAATCCGGCATAATCCACCCCACGATAAATTTAACTAATCCAGACCCCAATTGTGATTTGGATTACACTCCCCACACCGCTGTGAAGCAAGTGGTAAATGCTGCTATATCCAACTCTCTTGGTTTTGGAGGACATAATTCTGCCATCATCATCAAGCGCTATCTATAACTAATCCGGTTTATAGCCCCTGATGGAGAAACAGATGAAAACAATCATCTCCAAGATTGTTGAGTACTTTAACAGCAAGAAGATTACGGAGCAATACCCCAAGTGGGAAAAAAGCCTCACTCAGCTACAGAAGCGTATAGATTACAGCTTCAACGACCCCACATTGCTGCATGCTGCTTTAACGCATAAATCTTACCTGCGTCGCCGTTATGATGACCATAAAGCACCCTCTCCCTTCGAGAGAATGGAATTTTTAGGCGATTCCATCCTGGGCTTCATCGTTAGCAAAGAACTCTTCTCCCGCCACCCGGACGAACAGGAAGGCAAGCTATCCAAACTAAAATCCAAAATCGTCTCGGAAACCTATCTCACCCTGAAAGCAAACGCCATAGATCTCGGCAAGTTTGTGCTGCTAAGCCCGGAAGAACAACAGTCCGGCGGAGGCTCCAAAGCCTCCATATTGTCGGACACCATGGAAGCCATAATCTGTGCCATTTATTTGGATAGTGGCATTGCAGCTGCGGGCAGGTTCATCAAACATCACATTTTAATAGATTACGAAGCCACCGTTACCCGCGATGAACTGGTGAACTACAAAAGCATCCTGCAAGAACACATGCAAGGCAAAAACCAGGAACCACCACGCTATATCACCATTGCCGAAGAGGGTCCAGAGCATAGTAAAACCTTTGTCGTGGAGGTTCGCCTGGGCAGCAAACTCCTTGGCACAGGCAAGGGCAGCACCAAGAAAACCGCCCATCAGGAAGCCGCCAGGCTCGCTTGCCAAAAACTTGGCGTATAAGCACCGCATTTGATCGACATATCATCCCCTTCCCGTCCTGCATGACTGCTGTCTTCTATAAACTTTGCATGCATGTTTACATCCCTTCATAGTAGTGTGGGGGACAGAATTGGATTTTGGGGACAGATTTTGGATTTATTTTCGAAACTGGGAGTGAATATG
>PHBO01000029.1 GCA_002840645.1 Candidatus Cloacimonetes bacterium HGW-Cloacimonetes-3 | reverse complement strand
GCAAAAGCGACGAGCACCTTGATTGTGCACGTCGGAGCTTTTGCGGCAGTAGCGTGACAACTATTTCAGGACTTGACACTGTGCATGATAGCTGATAGTAAATGCGCATCAGAATAATATGAGGCTGCTGTGTGGGGGAAAGATAGGGGTTATCTACTGTCCTGTAACATTAGTATAATTAATTACACCCTTATCGGTTAGTGGAGTGGTGTCATTCATGGAAGGAACATCAGAGAAATACTTACTGTAAACAATGCGGAGCTTCTGATTGGCTTTATTAAGCGGGGAAACATCAGGAAGCTCATAAAGAAGATCAACGGAACCACTGGCACTAACAGAAGCATGTTCGTAATCCACAGTGCGCAGATACTTGCCCTCGGCATCGAATAAACCGAGAATGAAGTATCCCGAGATCCCAACAGACAGCTTGTTTTGCAAGGTTACATACACGTCTGCGGGGTGAGGGAGGTTGTTGATATCGTATAGAAAGTACTCATCATTCTGAACGGGAACCACATAGATTTCGCTTTCAAGATCAAAGGCTTCTTCATCCAGCCAATTTCCGGAGTAGGAGCGGGCAGAGCGGAATCCACCAAAATGAGCAAGCGTACGTTGCTCGAATTGTTTCATGCCGGGGTCGTTTACAAGATATGATGCAGCCTTGTTAATGTCTCCGTTTCTTTGAGTTACCAGTACCCAATGGCTTCTTCTGCCGGCAACCTTAACAATTACTTTATTGCCTTTGTCTATTTGATCTGAGAGGAAGTTCCAGTCGTTACGTTTGGTGCTCTGAGCTACAAGTTCCAAGCCCAGACCGTTGCCGTCTATTTGTCCGGGTATTTGCCAGCGCATATCTGTACCGGCGTAACCACCATTCTGCCGTAACCAGTCATTAAGACGGTTAGGAGTTATATAAGGATTGGAGGCTTCTGCATTCAGAAGCATGGATAAACAGCTTAGAACGCAGCCGCTATCGCCAATCGATGTGCCGCCACTGCCCAGGCGTTCATTATTCCAACGGGAATCACTCTGTGAAAACCAACTAAAGTTGTCTCCAAAGAAGGGCAGTGCAATGCACAAGGTCAAGATAAGTATCATTATTTTTTTCATATAGTTTCTGCTTTGTTTAATGGTAAAGATAACAAGAGGTTACGAATATGGAGTCACCAAACACAGCTATAGCATATCTGTCAAGGTAGTTTTTCCCCTTGCCAAATATCAGAGGATGCAAATAATTGTTTTAATTGAAAAAGATAGACCTGCGATGAGAGATATTATTCTGGCATCAAGGGTGAAAAGCTTCTTTTCACCCTCAGATTATCCGCAATGTATCTTCACATACGCAAGCCAAAGGAAACTAAATATGCCAAGTAAGCGCCATGTAGTAAGCATTATTGTGGAAGATATCGAGCATGCCTTCCATCCAGTATCAGAACTATTGCACAGCTATGCCTCCAACATTTTGTTGCGGGTGGGTTATCCCATGCGTGATTGGGGAGTTTCCGTGATATTCTTGGTTATGGAGCTCAGCATTGCTGAGATGGGTGCCTTTTCCGGTAAGCTTGGACAAATCAAAGCTGTGAAAGTGAAAACCCAAACATTGAAGATCGAAATTGGAGATATACATGAAGTTTAACATCGATGGAGTACGCTCTTTTATCCCAACAGGTGAAATAGAAACCCTGTTAGCCGCACAGAAAAATGCCGGTGAAGGCAGAATCAGAGAAATAATTGCTAAGTCATTGGATAAACAGCGTCTTAATCCAGATGAAACCGCTGCTCTAATAAGCGTTAAAGACCCCGAATTACGCCAGCTTATCTTAGACGGGGCGCATGAACTGAAAGAGCGTATATACGGAAATCGGATAGTGTTGTTTGCGCCATTATATGTGGGCAATGAGTGCATAAATGACTGTGTGTATTGTGGCTTTCGTATTTCGAATAATGAATGCCAACGTGCTACATTAAGCCATGATGATCTGGTTGCGGAAACCAAAGCACTGGTGGAAATAGGACACAAACGCCTGATTATGGTGTATGGCGAGCACCCTATGTATAGCCCTGAGTACATTGCTGAAACAGTGCAAACAGTGTATGACACAAAGTACAAGAAAGGCGAGATACGCCGCGTGAATATAAACGCTGCACCTATGGATATAGAGGGTTTTCGCACCGTGAAATCTGTGGGAATCGGTACTTATCAGATATTCCAGGAAACATACCATGAAGCGAGTTACCAAAAGCTGCACCCCAAGGGTCCTAAGAGCAGCTTTCTGTGGCGTTTGGATGGGCTGGACAGAGCGATGCAGGCGGGAATAGACGATTTGGGAATTGGTGCACTGATGGGGTTGTACGACTGGCGTTTTGAGGTGATGGGCTTGCTTTACCACACTATTCATCTGGAAGAGCGTTTTGGGGTGGGTCCTCATACAATCTCGTTTCCGAGGATAGAGCCTGCCAATGGGACAGATTTTACTTCTGCTCCTCCTTATGGGGTATCTGATGAAGATTTTAAGCTCTTAGTAGCTATCCTGCGCCTCAGTGTACCCTATACAGGTATGATTCTTACCGCCCGGGAACCTATCGCCATACGCAACGAAATCCTGCGCTATGGAGTTTCCCAGATAGATGCAGGCAGCAGTATCGGAGTGGGTGATTATGCACATAAAGACGAGGAATCCAAGAAGAAAAGCCAGTTCGTGCTGGGAGATACCCGCAGCCTGGATGATGTGATCTACGAGCTTTCTCAGGGGGGATACATCCCTTCGTTCTGCACTTCTTGCTATAGAGCCGGAAGAACGGGAGAACACTTTATGGAATTTGCAGTTCCAGGTTTTGTGAAGCGTTTCTGCACTCCAAATGCACTGCTAACTTTTGCAGAGTATCTTTACGATTTCTCCAGCAAGCGGACCTTACAAGCTGGTTTGGATTTGATTGAGAAAGAAACAGGCAAAATTGAAGACCCCACAATGAAAGCATCTGTGCTGGGGAAATTGGCAGAGATGAATGCAGGGAAACGGGACTTGTATTACTAAGCTTTAAAAAAAAGGTGTTAGACGTTAGGAGTGCAATAAGCCATACATACACACCTGACGTCTAACGCTTAACCTCTACCGTTTAACGTTAACGTTTAGCTAATCTAATTCCAACAGGGCGGTGGTCTGAGATAAACTTCTTGTAAGAAGACCAGCTTCCAAACCAGTTTTCTGCGAGAATTGTATAGCAGAAGCTTCCTCCGGCACTAAAATCTTCAAATAGCTCGTTGGAGATCAGGATGTGATCAATATGGCTTACATAACTTGGATAGGAAACGTTGTTATATGTTGGGGCAAGGGCTATGTGCATGTCGGCAAATTGGTATTCAGCAGGTTTGTCTAAAAAACTCAGGAATACGTTGTATTCCCTCGGCTCTGCAATCTGGTCGTTCATATCACCTAACACTACAACTCGCTCGTTGGGCAAGTTAGTGGATATGTATAGGTCTAATTTCTGGCAGGCAAGTAATCTGCGATATTCATTATCATTGTAATTGCCATATTCGATAACATTGTCGTCATAAGCTTTCAAATGGTTGTTTATAATGTAGTAATTCTGGTTTTGCCAGGTAATATCAAGCACATATGGGGGACGTGGAAATGGGGTTGATTCACCATTATAAATAGTATATTGCCCATTTACGGTAACCGTCCGTGTGTCGTAAAGATAAGCTAAGCGGTAGGTTGTACCTTCACTGGCACTGTAAACATAGGCGTTGTAGTATGGTATGGTGGCAGCCAGGGCATAAAATGCCTGATAGTCCATTATCTCTTGAAATGCAATTACGTCAGCATTTATCGCCGTTACCATATCAGCAAGTGCTTCACTATCAGAATCTGTGCGGGGGTAGGTGAGGATGTTCCATGAAACAATATCCAAGGTTTGATCTGTACCAAAAGTGATACTTGTAGGAGCTACAACCGGCGGTATTAGCGATGTGTTCTTTCCGCAAGAAGAAACTATGGGCAGTAATGCTATTATAATAGCTGTGTATATGAGATACTTCATTATAAGTCCTTTTTTTTATATAAAGCTGAAGTGACAGAACAAACTGCACAACACCTTTTTGTCTGGCAAAGCATATGATGCAAGTAAACAGCCAAACAAGGTAAAATTATCAATAATCTTGCGATACTTGGAAGAGTAATTGCATTATGTTTAGTCAGACTAACCGGGAGGAACTAATGAAACAGTATATTGCAATATTCATGCTTACCTGCATCAGCATCTTAGGAGCTGTTGGAGTTGAGCATTACCAAGCAACAAGTAATGGAATTCAGGCACAGCTAAAGTCTGTGCTTATAAGCCCTATGCCCCCTCAGGAAGCAGATTTAGACGAAGGCGATACTTTTGCTCCCACACCTACAATCACAAAAACTTTCGCATTTCCTTTCCACCATGCAGAGCTTCAGATTAGCAGCATGCACTGGAATGTTTATGATAAGCAGAACAATTTTCTTTACACTGAAGAGCAACGCAATGCCTCTGCAATGAATATAGTGCACACGTTCCAATTCAGAGAAATGGCAGGCGTAACCCTGAAGATAGAAACACAACTGGAGACACCGGAACATATCCGAACTCTTGTGGATGTTGATTTCCAGCTTATTGGAAGTGAACCTGTTGTGATTCCCGAAACTATTTCAGGAGCTTTTATTGCAGCATACAAGGAGTTAGCAGATAACTACGAGCAGTCCTATTTGCGCAATCTGCCACTATCCCGCCCCAAGATGCTCATTATCAGCCACGCACAATTGGCTAACTATCAATCTGCATTTATCAATTGGAAACGTTCTCTTGGTTTCGATGTTTATGTGGTAAACAAAACTGATGCAGGAAACACCCTCCAGGGGATTAGAGACTATATCTCCACCCATTATCAGCAATATAAATGCGACTATCTGCTCCTCTGGGGTGATGTGAACGGGAACTTTGCTATTCCCACAAACTTCTATCCCTCCCCGGAATACGCAGAAAACGATGCCGACGATCATTATTACACGCTGCTTGAAGGTGACGATTATTTCCCGGAGATGATTGTTGGGCGTTTCTCTATCAGTGATGTTGCACAGTTTATTACCATTACAAACAAAACGATATACTACGAGAAAACCCATATGACCAATACTAATAACTGGATGAACCGAGCTCTGGTGGTTGCAGGTAACTACGCCGAAGGCACCCTCAGACCTACTACACCGGTGCTGATGTCTCGCTGGCTGCGCAACAAGATGCTGGATTTTGGCTATGCTCAGGTTGACACTGTTTATTACATCCCGCCCAGTAATCCCGGAACTCAGAATATTATTGCCTCTATCAACACAGGAGTGCAATTTATCAATTACCGAGGTTGGGGAGATGCCAATGGCTGGCACTATCCCTATTTCCATATATCTGATCTGAATTCTACTATTGTAAGCCAAAGAATGCCGATTGTGTATTCCATAGTTTGTAACACAGGTGATTTTGCCAATTCTGTAAACCCCAGCTTTGGTGAGAGATGGATGCAAATGGGCTCTATGGCAATACCCGGTGGAGCAATAGCTTTTGTTGGTCCATCCGATCTTCATACAAAAACACGGCTGAACAATTCTATTTCTACAGGTGCATTCCGTAGTATTCTGGATTATGGAGTGCGTGGTTTTGGTACCAGTGTGCTTATGGGTAAGATAGAACTATACAAGAACTTCCCCAATGACATTGCAGCAGGGCAGTATGTCCCCTTCTATTATCATGTGTATAATATGTTAAGTGATCCCAGCCTCAACATGTGGGTTCTTACCCCCGATACCATCCCTGAAAGCGTTATCGAAGGCGGGCTTACCTTCAGCCAAAGTGCCAGCCACATAAGAATTAACGCAGCTAATCTTAATGGGGCAATAGTGAGCGGAACCAAGAATGGTTCTGATTTCACCTACACTACCCTGCAAAATGGTTATGCAGTTCTGCCAATTGATCCCAATCAAACGGGGAATCTTACCGTCACTGTAAGCAAACCAAACTTCGTTCCTTTAGTTAGTGAGCTTACTCTCCAGGGAACAGCAAGCATTGGCTTAGTATCGAACAGCCTTGCCGAAGCCTATATCAACCCTGCCACTGTTAATACAGTTACCCTTGGCTTGAAGAACTTCTCGGCTGCAGCATACGCAAATGTGAATGTAAGCATCTCTACAAACCATGCCGGAGTTAGTATTACATCCCCTTCGCAGATCATATCTTCCCTTGCAGCAGGAGCAGTAAGCAATCTAAACTTCCAGTTTAACGTTGCTCCCACTCTAAACCCAGGGCAGATTATAGATTTTACGGTTACAATAACTAATCCTTCCGTGCAACACATGTTCCAGCTTAAAACAGGTGGTGCGCAGATGTTAATTTATGCACATCAGGGACAGGTTCTCCCCGGACAAAGTAATGTGGTGCAATTCACCATAGGTAACTCCGGCAATGTTGCCATGAATGATATTGTAATACAGCCGATGTCACAAACAACAGCAGCATCAATGCAACCTACACCGGTAAGTATCGGTTCTCTCACCCCGGGTCAGACAACTCAGTTTAATGCTACAATAATCTTACCATCTGATGTCTGGGAAGGAAGAAACCTACCCCTGAAGTTTGTTGCCAGCAATAGCACAGGATATTCTACCTCCTGTTTCTATGCCGTCACAGCTGGAACTCCCGGTACTAACGACCCCACAGGTCCCGATGAATATGGTTATTTTGCCTATGATTCCACTGATCTCGGACATACTCAAGCTCCCACATACAACTGGGTGGAGATTGATCCTCGCGATGGGGGACAGGGGCAAGTGTATTTAGTTAAGGACGATGGCTCTAAAACAGTGTCATTACCATTCAACTTCCGTTTCTATGGGAATAATTACAATTCTATCACCATGTGCTCAAACGGCTGGATTTCGTTTATCCCTTCCGATATGACAGATTTCTACAACTGCTATATACCTGCTGCTCTTGGTCCATACACAATGGTTGCAGGCTATTGGGATGATCTTAAAGGGATGAAAGTGCAAATCGACTCTGTGAACTATGTATTCAACGATATGCGTGTCTGCTATTGGCACGACACTGCCAATAACCGCTACATTGTTCAGTGGAATGATGCCTACAATCAGTATAACATCGATGCTTACGAGAATGCTTCTCTGGAGAAGTTCCAGATCATTCTCTATCCCAGAGCGGGTGCGGATGGCGATATTGTGATTCAATATCACACGGTTGATAACCCCGGCACTACCACCAACTATTGCACTGTGGGAATAGAGGACGAGACCCAGTTACGGGGGCTAACCTATACGCATGGAAACACATATCCTATTACCGCAGCAACACTTGCTGCCGGGTTGGCGGTAAAATTTACTACCACAGCGCCGGATAACTATGTTTCCAATGAAGACTTGCTAAACCCCATGCAAATTACCAACTTAAGGAATTATCCCAATCCCTTTAATCCCAGCACAACCATATCCTTCACTGCCAAAGCTGCTGGAAAGGCAAAGCTAAACATCTATAACCTTAAAGGTCAGTTGGTTAAATGCCTTGTTGATAGTGCCTTGCCAAGCGGTGAACACAAATTGGTGTGGGATGGTAAGGATGCAGATGCTAACACGGTTGGTTCTGGCATATACTTCTACAAATTAGAGATGGGCACATACAAAAGCATGAATAAAATGCTGATGATGAAATAGTATCACAATAGCCCACAAATAGATAAAAGCCACGAAAGGTATTGTGCCCTTCGTGGCTTTTTTTACTCTGTCAGACGTTAGTAGTAAACGGTTATAGCTCCGTCAATGGCTTCACACTACACCTAACACCTTACATATTCGCTGTCAGCTCGTCCGCATCCATCACATTCGCCAGATAGCCGTTCTCCACTGCGTCCGCTACGCTTGCAATGTCACCGCCCAGGGTCTGCAAATCGCTGTAAGTAACGGTTGACAGATCGATATGCCCTTCATCCAGCTCCGAGAACAGGTAAAGCATCTTCACGAAGATAGCAAAGGAAGTGGGCGGTATCTTGCCATTGGGGATGTTAGCGCTGTTACGCAAGGCATAGGTCTTCAGGTCTGCCTTGTAAAGCTCGCTGCAATCGCCATACACGCTTGCCAGATTCTTACACACCGCGCCCATTTGAGTGTTGTTGGCGGTAAGAATAGGGGTTACATACTTGCGACCGATGCACAGACTGTTCTTGCGATAGCTGCCAAAGGTCATTTCATCCACTGTGCCGCTGTAGGTCTTGATTCCGAACTTGAAAATAACTTTCATAATAGAAAGCCCTCCGTTGTTTTATTTTGGTAGATGTGTATAAAGTAGTGAGAACTGTGTAAGTGAGAACTGCGCAGGTGAGAACTGCGTTGGTGAGCATCTCACTTGCTGTAGGCTCTCACCTAAAGTGCAGCTTTTCTCACTTGTCGCAGGCTCTCACCCTATATCACCCTATCCAATCTTTCATAGCCTTCGATATGGGGAAGCAAGCCCGCTTCCACCGCCCTTTTCACGCTGATGCAGGGAAGGCTGTCTGCTTCAATTTGTTCTCTGGTAATGGTTAGCAGGTCTATTGCGCTGTTCTGTTTCGCCAGTGCGAACATCATCGTTAGAAAGGCGTTCCGCCATGATACAAAGCACTTTTCCTGCGGTCTCTGGTTGTATATTGCCAGATACACTTTAATATCTGCGATATAGGCTTCAGAAAGCCCGATAAGCTTCAGATTGCGCGATATTGCCCCCAGTTTGCGGTTGGAATTGCTCTCTTTGGGCACCACATACCGTCTGGCGATAAGCTTATTCAGACGCTTGCTCCAGTAATACACCAGCCCATCGCATTCGCCCGAATACAACATGCGGTTTGTGAACGATACTATCATGGTTTCTCCTTGTTAGAAGTTAGACGGTAGACGTTAAACGAGGAATGTGCGCTGCGTCTAACGTCTAACGCTTAACGTTTAACGGTTAGTAAGTTTCAGCTCGGTGCCGAGTTTGGAGATCAATATCTCCAGAATCATCATCACGATCATTTCGAAGAAAGCCTGTTCATCCTCTTCTTTCACCAGAGGGATGTTCACAAGCTTATTGATGCGGGTTGCCAGCTCTTTTGCCAGCGTTTTGATAAATTCGGTATTCATAATTATGTCCTCCTATACATACACGTGGCAC
Source organism: Candidatus Cloacimonetes bacterium HGW-Cloacimonetes-3 (assembly GCA_002840645.1). Classification (GTDB taxonomy): domain Bacteria; phylum Cloacimonadota; class Cloacimonadia; order Cloacimonadales; family Cloacimonadaceae; genus Cloacimonas. The sequence goes on along the minus strand of PHBO01000029.1, from coordinate 1,016 downwards.
GCGGATTTGAGGGTGAAGAAGTGATGAAGTAATGAAGAACAGAAGTGGAAAAGTGGAAGGGTGGAAAAGTGAAACCCAATTCATATTATGATTGCCTGTGTTTAGCCTTTGTAAAGGTGATATATCATTCCATAATCTATTACCCTGCAACTAAATATCTCCACTTGTTTCACTCTTACACTTTTCCACTTTTCCACCATAAAACCCTTGACAAAGCATGCCATTATCCTATTATGTCCCCAATATCTTAGCCTATCTTGGAGGAAGAAAATGACAGCTATTGAGTTACTAAACAATTACAGCGAATGGGAAGGCGCAAAAGTATTGCAATTGCTTGTTAAACATCCCGATACGTGTATTTATGCCACCGTAGTGGAGCTTTGTCTGGAAAACAGTGTTCCGCCCCTTGAAGCGCAAAACCTCCGCTACCACCTTGCCCCCATCAAAATGACCGATGAACCCACTCTGAAAGCGGTAAAGAAACGCCTTAACCAGCTTATCGCCATTGTAGGGGCAGATCCCTGTGTCTGCCCGACAAAGGGTAAACACGGGGGTTTACCCCTACAAGACACACCCTTAAAGGATTTTACCGCTGCTTACAATGCCTGGTGTAAGGAGAATAACTTTCGTAGCAGTAATGCCAGAACCTTGGCAAGCGAGCTGAGAGCGGAGGGGTATGATGTGGTCTTTGGTGCGCATAATGTAACCATTATCAAAGGATTAGGGCTTATTGATGCCCGTCTGTAAGAACACCTGAGAGGTTAGTAAGGTTAGTGAGGTTAGCGAGAATCTATATATATTGCTCTCAGATTAAAGTGAGCATAATATATAAGGAAACTGACTAACCTCGCTAACCCTGATAACCATGTGCGGTGGATTAAAAAAGAAGAATTAACAAAGAGGATAAGAGGAAAGAGAAGGCTAACAAAGAGGGAAAAGAAGGCTAACATAGAGGAAAAGAGGGAAAGAGGGAAAAGAACTGGATTCCAGCCTGCGCTGGAATGACGGGGTTGAGC
>PHBO01000010.1:20628-180166 GCA_002840645.1 Candidatus Cloacimonetes bacterium HGW-Cloacimonetes-3 | reverse complement strand
GCAAAAGCGACGAGCACCTTGATTGTGCACGTCGGAGCTTTTGCGGCAGTAGCGTGACAACTATTTCAGGACTTGACAATTACTAAGGACGAATAAAGGATGCAGCAAGAGCAATGTGAAGATTGCAAGAAAGCTAATCTTCTTTAGTAAAGTGTAGTGGGAAAGTTTTACTTGACAGCATGATACGATTCTTCTTAATGACATTATGCGTAACTACTTAAACGAATTAACTGCAATTCGACATCATTTACACCGCCACCCGGAACTTTCTTCTTGCGAACAGAACACAGCTGAATTTGTGCATCAAAATCTAAGCAAACTATCTCCTACAGAGATGATTACAAACGTAGGGGGCAAGGGAATTGTAGCGGTATTCGATTCCGGCAAAACGGGGAAATCAATCGGTTTCAGAGCAGAGCTTGATGCCCTGCCTATAATGGAAACTAACCGCTTTGCACACCAGAGCGAGAAGCCCGGAGTAGCCCATCTTTGCGGGCATGATGGCCACACTACTATTCTTTTGGGCTTGGCAACATGGCTTTGTGATAACTATGACAAATGGACAGGCAGAGCTATATTAATATTCCAGCCTGCGGAAGAAACAGCCCAGGGTGCAAAAGCCATGCTAAATGACCCACGCCTGATAGCAATACAACCAAACTATCTCTTTGCCCTGCATAATCTTCCCGGATATGAGACCGGTAGCATTATTCTGCGGGAAGGCATCTTTGCCTCGGCTACCTGTGGCATGAAGCTAAGGCTTACCGGTAAAACTTCGCACGCTGCCTATCCCCATGCAGGGATTAACCCCCAAAAGGCGATGTTCCACATTGCCACTACTCTGGAAGATCTCCCCCGCACAGTTTTGGGGGAGGAAACCGCTGCTCTGCTTACCATCATTCACCTTCGTCTGGGAGAAATTGCTTTTGGCACCACTCCCGGGGAAGCAGATGTGATGGCTACCTTTAGAGCGCATGCTTACGAAGACCTGAAAAGCATGATGAGCCAGGCAGAAACAAGCATCTCGGCAATTGCCGAATCTTATCAACTTAAATACCATATAGAATGGGTGGAAGAATTTGCCAGCGTGGAAAATGACGCTACTGCGGTATCTTTCGTCCGCAAAGCAGCCCAAACACTAAAACTAAGGGAGATAAACCCCTCTTCTCCCTTCCCTTGGAGTGAAGATATTTCTTACTTTTCACAGCGTTTCCCCACTGCCTTGTTTGGCTTGGGAGCGGGGATAGATCATCCCCAATTACATCGCCCCGATTACGACTTTCCTGATGAATTGCTCCCCCTCGGAGTAAGTATTTTTGCAGAACTGATAAAACAGGCGGATTTATGTTAAGTTCCAGTTGGATAGAGCTTGATCAAGCTGCCCTCACGAAGAACATCCGCTATCTTAAAAAACGGATAGGAACTGCCGTATTCCTCTCTGTAATTAAGGGAAATGCTTATGGACACGGCATCGAGCAATTTATCCCCATGGCAGAAAGTGCCGGAATAGGTCATTTTGGCGTGTATGATGCCCAAGAGGCTTACCGAGCGCTGCAAGTGAAAGCGGAGAATACGCACATCGTTATCATGGGTATGCTGGATGAAGATCAAATGGACTGGGTTATCCAAAGCGATGTGGCATTCGTTGTCTTTACTTTGGACAGGCTAAAAGCCGCTATCGCAGAAGCCAAAAAGCAAAAAAAGAAAGCGCTTATCCATCTTGAACCAGAAACAGGCATGTACCGCACCGGTATTGAGGAATGCGAAATACCGGAAGCGATGGATTTGATTAAGAAAAACGGCCGCTACCTGAAACTGGAAGGCTTCTGCACCCATTATGCGGGAGCGGAGAGTATCGCAAATTATCTGCGTACCCAAAATCAGTATCAACTCTTTGAACGCCTGAAGAAGGACTTCCGGCGTAAGGGCATAACTCCACAGTACTACCATAGCGCATGTTCAGCAGCAGCATTGATCTATCCATACACAATAATGGATATGGTGCGCTTCGGCATTGCCCAGTATGGTTATTGGCCCAGTATGGAGGTAAAGATGAACAATCTGCTCTCGGAACAGGCAAAGTTTACCCGTGATCCGCTGAAAGCCGTATTAAGCTGGAAAAGCAGAATCATGAGTATCAAAAGCGTTCCCAAGGGCAATTTCGTGAACTATGGCACCACCTACCTCAGCACCAAGAACATGTGCTTGGCAACCATTCCCATTGGATACCATCAGGGTTACAGCAAAAGCCTCAGCAATTCCGGTTACGTACTGATAAAAGGAAGGAAAGCAGAGGTTGTAGGCAGCATAAACATGAACATGTTCATGGTGGACGTTAGCAATATCCCCGGTGCCAAAGCTGGTGACGAAGTAGTACTAATCGGCAAGCAGGGTGACCTGAATATCACAGTTTCGTCCTTTGCGGAACTAACTAAGATGGTAAACTACGAGCTACTTGCCAGGCTGCCGTACCAGATACCAAGAACGAAGGTGTAGATGTACACTAAACAAAACCAAATGTAGGAGGAAAACATGATTAGAATAATTAACAACAAATCTGAACTGGAAGCCATTATCTCACAACAGGAACTATGCCTTTACCTGCACGAGCACCTGGATAAATTCACCGATGCTCCATCCGCCATCTCCAAATCTATTGACTATGCCTTTTCCGGCGAAAGCGGGAAGGGTGGCTATCTGCTGTTAGCCTTGGAAGAAAACGAACTGATAGGCGCAGTTGTGATAAATAAAACGGGGATGGAAGAATTTATTCCTGAATACCTGCTGGTGTACATCGCCGTGCATAAGGATTGGCGTGGCAAGGGAATAGGCTCAAAGCTTATTAAACATGTGTTTGACACTTGTAAAGGTGCGATAGCTCTGCATGTGGAATATGACAATCCTGCTAAAAGGCTTTATGAACGGCTGGGCTTCAAAAGCAAATATGCAGAAATGCGCTGGTTAAAGGATGACTAAAGATGGCACAACTTAAAATACATCTTGATCGGATTGTCGCCAATATAGAGAAGATAGATGTCCTGATGAGGGAAAATGCTAAGGAATGGTCTCTGGTGGTGAAGGTATTGGGCAATCATCGCGAGACCCTGTCCGCCCTCTTAAACCACCCGGCGATACTAAAGGTGCACTCTGTTGCTGTATCGCAATGGAAGATACTGAAGATGGTGAAAGAGATTAATCCGCAGCTTAGAACCATGTACATCAAACCTCCCAGCATCAGTAATGCTGACAAGGTGGTTCGCTATGCCGATATCTCGGTAAATTCATCCTTGCTTACCATCCAGGCTTTGAACGAGGCAGCACAGAAAAGAGGTGTAATTCACAAGATAATTATCATGATAGAGATGGGTGAGCTGCGCGAAGGAATCAAACGTGAAGGGCTGTTAGACTTCTACCGTAAGGTGTTTGATCTTCCCCATATCGAAGTGATAGGGCTTGGTACCAACCTGGGGTGTATGACGGGGGTGAAACCAACTTATGACAAGCTGCTTCAACTGGTGCTATATGAACAGTTAATCGAAGCGGTATTCAACCGTAAGCTGGAGCTGATCTCCGGAGCAAGTTCCATCACTTTACCACAATTGAAGACCAAGAAGATACCCGAAGGTATAAACCATTTCAGGATTGGAGAAGCTGCCTTTCTGGGCACCTCACCTTTGCAGGGCAAACAGTTTCTTGGCTTGAATACCGATGCTTTCACCTTCGAAGCCAACATCGTGGAGCTATACCGCAAAGAGAACTCTCCGGACGGTGTGCTCAGCGATGCAGGTGTGGGGGATTTTAGCATTGATGGTAAGTCGAAAGAAGGCAGCAGCTATCGTGCTATTTTAGACTTCGGGATATTGGACGTGGACACCGGCAGCCTGATCTCTTTGGATGACAGCGTTAAGTTCTTTGGCAACAGCTCTGATCTTACTGTTTTTGATTTGGGGGAAAACCCCTCTCACTTCGAAACGGGAGATGTCCTTAGATTCAAGCCTAAATACATGGATGTAGCACGATTGATGGGTGCTAACTTCGTAGAGAAAAAAATATTGGGAATATGATCCCCAAGCTTCGCTCCCATAGCTGTAACAGCGGACAAATCGCTTGACATCCGGTGTTGCTGCAAAATCTTTTGCATGACGCAACAAACACAGCAGATGAGGAGATAATGATGTTCTATTGTCCGGTACGAATAATATCCGGCGACAACGCCATGCAAAAGGCGGAAAGCCATCTGGCGGTTCTTGGCAAGAAAGCTTTGATAGTTAGCGGAAGAAACAGTGCTAAACTAAGTGGTGCTCTTGAAGATCTAAATCACATACTTTCCAGGCTTGGCATTGCCTCCTGCATCTTCGATAAAGTTACGGAAAATCCCGTGTTGCAGGATGTGATAGAGGGCAGTGAATTTATGCGGGAACAGGCTTGCGACTTCGTGATAGGTGTGGGCGGGGGCAGCCCTATTGATGCGGCGAAAGCAATCTCTTTGGCTGCGGCGAACCGGCTGCAAGCCAGCGAGCTGTACCTTACGGATAAGTTCTTAAAAGCCTTTCCCATTGTGGCAATCCCCACAACTTCCGGTACCGGCACAGAAGCTACTCAGTACAGCGTGCTAACCGATCCACTGGAAAAGAAGAAAGCTGGATTTGGACACCCGCTGGCTTTTCCCAAGCTTGCTATCCTTGATGCGAAATACACATACAGCCTGCCTGCTGAGATTACCCTCCACACCGCTCTTGATGCCCTCAGCCACTTGTTGGAAGGCTTGTACAGCAACCAACGAAGCCCTCTGATGTACCCCTGCATCTATAGCGGAATCGGGTTGATAATAAAACAGCTACCTGTGGCTATGATAGATGGACGTAACAAAGAGGCAAGAGCAGAACTGATGCAGGCTTCTCTGTATGGCGGAATGGTGATTGCACAAGGCAGCACTACCTTACAACACTCTATTGGCTACCCTCTAACCTCTGAATATAATATTGCCCACGGCCTTGCCAATGCCATGGTAATGGAGGAGATTATGAACCTCTATCAGCCCCATGTACACAAAGAGCTGGATGCCCTGTTTGCTGCTTTGCAGATAGGGAAAGAGCAGTTCCTGGAGTGGCTGAATGCACTGCCATATCAGAAGAATGTGCATATCTCGGATGAGTTTATCACTACTGCCATTCCGCAGATAATGGCAAGCCGTAACATGGCTCTAAACCCTTTGCAGGTAAGTGCCGTGGATATCCGCAGAATATTGGAAAAGATAAGGATGTAACTGTGTTGGTAGATGATTTTAACAAGGAGCGTGAACGCCTGAACGAACTTGCTCTGGAGAAGGCAAATCTAAGCATAAAGCGGTTTTACGCCTTGGACACCGGCACTTATGCCCCTGCTGCCCTGGATGCTAAAACTAAGGAAATGCTTGGTTTGGTGGCGTCTATGGTATTGCGTTGTGACGATTGCATCCGCTATCATTTGGGTCAGTGTTACAGCTTGCAGGTTAGTGATGTTGAGTTACAGGATGTTTTTGGTATTGCGCTTATGGTGGGAGGTTCTATTGTAATCCCGCATCATCGCAGGGCTGTGGACTATTGGGAGAGCCTAAAAGCCACTTAATTCAAAACTGTCCAACAGTTCGTTTTCCAAGCTCCACACATTGAATGCCAGCTTGCCATCTGTGCGCTTGGCAATCACATAGTGATGGTTGAGTGTAAACACCAGGCTTTGGGGGTTATCGTGCCTTGCTTCTCGCATGGGAGCACCGCCGCCACCGGACACTATGTACTTAATTCCCTTGTATTCGGAGCGTTCATAATCGTGGTCATGTCCGCTAAAAACTGCTTTTACCTTGCTTCCCACCAACAGTTGTGGAAGCCATAGCTGCAAGCCAAGTTCGTCCCCATGAGCACCAGAGCTGAAAACCGGATGGTGCATAAGCAGGATAGCAGGCAAGGAATCGGCAAGTGCCGTTTGGAACCACTGATACTGCTTTGAAGCAGGGCTTAGATCATCCGTGCTGTCCAGAATTATGAAACGTATGCCATCGTGTACCAAGCTGTAATAAGCAGAGCCGTTCAAGGCAGGGAAGTTCGCCAGGAACAAGCTGCGTGACTTCTCATGATTTCCTTTGGCAGGGTAGAGAGGGCAAAGGTCGGTTATGGGTTTGGATATTTCTTTAAACAGGTCATATTCGCTTTGAGCTATACCTTTTTGGTTCAGGTCTCCGGTATGAAAAGCGATAGCCGGTTTGTGTGCTGTGATTGCTTTTACTACCTTGCGGTGGGTTACTTCATCGCTGCGGGTGTCGCCATAAAACAGGATCTCAGCAAACAGACTGCTGCAAACAATCAGGATAACGGGGATGAGGATGGTGCGTAAATGTTTCATGGCAGCTTCTCCAATTCCTTTTGGAACGCCTGCAAATCTTCCCATGCAGGACGCTTCCAGTTGGGGTTGCGCAAGAGGGCAGCAGGATGGTAGGTTACATATGCGGGGATGCCTAAAAACTCGTGTTTATTCTCCCTGTGCCATTGCAGTGTGTTAGTATTGCCCAGCAGGCTTTGGGCAGCTACTAATCCTACGATCAGCAGCATCTTAGGCTGCACGATCTGAATCTGTTCCACCAGATATGGCATACAGGCAAGGCGTTCTGCCGCTTCGGGATTACGGTTTCCGGGGGGGCGGCACTTGACGATATTGGCAATATACACATCTTTACGCGGGAGGTTAATAGCTATCAGCATCTTATCCAGCAAGTTACCTGCTTTGCCAACAAAGGGGCGTCCGCTAAGGTTTTCCTGCTCTCCCGGTCCTTCTCCTATCACCATCACTTTGGCATCGGAATCGCCTTCGCCATACACGAAGCGGATGCGTCCGGTATGCAAAGGACAAAGCGTGCAGTCCGCGTATTTCTCCTGTAGTTTGTCAAGAGTGATGGTTTTGCTGCTCTCCGGGCGGTAGAGTTCTTTTATGCCGCTGTTCTTAAGGTATTCGAGGTATTGACGCAGGGCATTTTGGGGCATCTTCAGATGTCGCTGTCTTCGGTATCGTCTGGTTCGCCGAAAAAGTCTTCTTCCTCATCATCATAATCATCGAGGCTGTCTTTCTTGATTTCCTCAATAAACTTATCCGAATCATCGATAGTCTCTTCAATAAAGTCAAAGCCCTCATCATCGTCGAAGGGATTTTCTGCTTGTTGCATGGCAAGTTCGGCTTCGGCAAGCTCGGTGATGTAATCCGGAACCTCATTATCTGCAACGTGTTCCATTGCCATCACGGTGATCTTTTCCGGGAACTTATGTTTTACATAGGTGGGGAATTGGTTCAGGCGTTGAGCTTCCAGTTTGGAAAGCAGGCAAAACAGATAGTTCATGTCCACCTTTTCCAGGAAGCCTTCGATTTTTCGATTAATCATGGTTATTTCTCCTGTGTTAAAAAGCCTTCAACTGGCTTTATGTATCTTTGCACCCGGTTTTCTTCGGCACGAATAATTGCCTGCACATCGCTTACCGCCTGGCTAAGATCATCGTTGACTACAAGATAATCGTAGTTTGGGATATAAGCCAGCTCGCTTTTTGCGGTATTCAGGCGTTTAGCTATTTCTGCATCGCTATCGGTAGCGCGAAGCACCAGCCTTTCCTTCAGCACATCCATGCTGGGGGGGATGATGAAAACCTTCACATAGGGGATATCTGTAGCACTAATTAGGCTGGCACCTTGCACGTCGATATCCATGATCACGTGCTTACCGGCAGCTAAACGGGATTTAATATAGCTTATTGAAGTGCCATACCATTTGCCGAAAACGCGGGCATGCTCCAGAAAGTCTCCACTTTCAGTTCTTGCCAAAAACTCTGCATCATCCACAAAATGGTAGTGAATACCGTTTTTTTCCTCACCCCTGGGGTTGCGGGTCGTGAAGGACACAGAGTAATCGATATTGTCCGAAACCTGTAGGATTTCGTTTAATATCGTGCTCTTTCCTCCTCCGGAAGGGGCAGAGAGGATAATCAGGAAGCTACAGCTTTTATTTATCACCGGGGCTTGCTTTGTTTATGCTCTTGGCTTATGCGGGAATATTCTTCTGGTAGTCTGCTGCGGTGAGCAGGTTTTCCAGTTCTTCCATGTTGGAAAGGCGAACCTTAAACAGCCAGCCATCCTCGTAAGGGGACTTATTTATCATATCGGGTGTGTCTTCCAAATCGCTGTTTTTTTCTTCCACTTTGCCGCTGACGGGGCAGTTGATGTCCTCTACGGCTTTCACGGCTTCGATGGAACCGCAAGGCTCTCCGGAGGACACTTTCGCGCCGACATCGGGAAGCTCTACATATACTATGTCTCCCAGTTCATGCTGGGCAAAATCACTAATTCCAATGGTGGCAAGATCGCCATCTATGCGCACCCATTCGTGGCTTTCAGTGTAGAATAAATCGTCTTGGATGTTCATGTTTTCCTCCACAAAAATCTTATTATTTGAACCCAAGTCTTAAATCAGGGGAAATGTGTCAAGAAGTATGTGGAAAATCAGGCATTTCCTCAATTATTAGCAAGTTTGATGTTAAACAGCCTTGCTTTAAACCGGTATCTATCCCATAACCCTCCCGTATCGCGATACGGGAGGGTTATGGGTGGGTTTACGGTAAATAACAGCTGTGAAGCAACAAAAGCCCGTCAATAGCTAAGCTCAACTGTGGAATCAATTGAACAGGCGGTCGAAACCGATGGTCACTATTAACGGGCAAGATAGTGTCATGATTATTTGAAGGGGGTTGCAGGTCAAGCAAATACTTAGAAAATATATTATTTGGATGCTGGAAGAGCTTTACTCTGCCTGTAAGCTGAAGATTAGTTCCTTCACCTCGCGCACCAATTCTTCCGGGAGGATGGGTTTGTTCAGCAGTTTATTCACTTTAATATCAGTTGCACGGGTTTGGATGTTCTTGTCGCAGAAACCGGTGTATAGAATTACAGGCACATAGCGGATTATGCGAATCTTTGAGGCTAACTGGATGCCGTCAAGCACCGGCATGGTGATATCCGCAATAACTGCATCAAAGGTATCCGGATTGGCAGAAAATACACGCAGAGCTTCTCCACTATCGCTGAAAGACTGCACAGAATAACCCACATTACGCAGGGCTTCAGCAAAAAGCTCTGCCAAAGACGGCTCGTCATCCACCATCATCAGGTTTGCCGGAATAAACGGATAATCTTTGGCAATGGGAGCAGCCACCTCTGTTTCCACATGATCGGAAACAGGGAGATAAATATGCACTGTACAGCCTGCTCCAACCTTGCTTTCTACGTGTACGAAGCCACTGTAGCAAGTAATGATTCCATGGACGATGGATAGCCCCAGCCCGGTTCCTTCGCCCAGCCCTTTGGTGCTGAAATAAGGATCGAAGATACGGGTGATGATATCCGGAGGAATGCCCCTTCCCGTATCGGCAAAGCTAAGGTGGAGGTAATCGGAGTTGAAGTTTACATCAGGACTAAGCCCAATCAGTTCAAAGCCGTGGATTTCCTCCAGACTGATGGTTAGTGTCCCCATATCGGGACGGATGGCATGATAGGAATTGGAAGATAGGTTCATAAGCACTTGCTGCATTTCTGTGGGGTCTGCTATGGTGTAGCTGAAGCTGGAAATATTGGCTACAATATCTATCTTAGAGGGGATGGAAGCTCTGATCATGGGGATAGAATCCTCGATAATATCAGCCAAAACGATGGGTTTCACGTTCACTTCGCCCTGGCGGCTGAAAGTGAGTATCTTGCCAATTAAGCTCTTTGCGCGTAAACAGGCTTTCAGTGCTTCGTCCAAATCGTCCCGAGCATCGGGGTGGTTATCAATCTTGCCTGCTGAAAGTGCTATGTAGCCTGCAATGATGGTGATGATATTATTGAAGTCGTGAGCAATACCACCGGCAAGCGTGCCGATGGATTCCATCTTTTGGGACTGGCGAAGCTTCATCTCCAGAGCTTTCTGATCGCTCAAATCCCGCGTGATAAACACCAATTTACTGGCTTTACGTTCTGTGTCGGCAATCACGGATGCACTAACCAAGGCGGGGAAATGCTGCCCTGCTGCATCCACAAGAGTAATCTCCAAGTTTTTAATATAGCTGCCGGTGCGTAAATCGTTAATCAGGTTTTGGAGGCTAACACTGTTTTCCGGTGGAGCAAGCTCCAGAATGGAGGCATTTCTGCCGGTGAGATCGGATTCAGAATCCACTGCTACGAGGCGAAGAGTCTCATCATTAGCAGTAAGTATAACGCCATTCAGATCTGTAACAATGATCGATTCAGGAGAAGTAAGCAGGATTTTACGGGTTTGCTCTTCTATCTCTGTTAGCAGTGCTTCGGTGCGTTTACGATCCTCTATTTCCAGCACCAACTCCTGCTTCTGGGCAAAGAAACGCTGTATGAGGCTGGCAATATCGGTAAATTCGTTATTGCGGTGGTCTATGGGGCGGATCAATTCAGGATTGTTCTCATTCAGACTTTGGGAAATGAATTTCAGGGGAGTGGTAATCCATTGCTGAATAAGGATAAACTGGATAACCAGAAACAACAGAACAAAGCTCATTGTACCAAAGATAATCAGATTACCCAATGTTCTAAGCTCATTCAGGAAGGGATTTCGGCTGTAGAACACCAACCAAGCAATGGTTTTATCGTACCAGTTTTTTACCGGGTGTAAGATTTTGGTATTGTATTGAGAGTTATCTGATGCCGCTGAAACCGGTTCAGTAAGGCTTATTCTGATATCATAGTTCAGGGATTTGGCAAGCTCACCCAGATATCGGTAGTCCCATGCTTGAGCTATCAGCAAGTATCCTTTGGGTGCAGATGCCCTCAATGTATCGGCGGAAGCCTGCACTCCCGCAACGGCAATGGCAAAGATAGTATTGGCATACTCTGTGTTGTAAAACAGCTTCTTACGGGTGGATAGCGAATCCAGAACTTCTGCTTCTATAGTAAAATATTCCAGATCTGTAATGGATTCATCGCTTCTGTTATAGATCAGATTGTTTTTTGTATCATATACTTGCACCAAAGAATAGGGGAAGGATTTGGTAAGGGTGCCAAGGTTATTATCAGCCCATCTTGCATCTCGGGTTTTCATGAAGCGAACCATGTCATCCCAAAGGCTGTAATCATCCAGCAGGGACATTTGATTGCCTTCCTTCAGCTGAAATATGGTATCTATCGTGCTGCGACGTTGGCTAAGGTCGGATTCCAGATATAGGCGTGTCTCTTCACGTTTGATATGGAAAAACAGATAAAAAAAGCCACCAAAGCCTATCGCTATTACCACGAACAGTATCAGGAGACGCTGACTAATCCGCATAAATACAACCTTCAGAGATACCGGCAGTTTACCTTATGAACAAGCAATAAGCCAGTATTACTGATATCCTATTTATCTGCATCCTGCGTAGATCTCATTAATCTATCATAAGCGCTGTCCACAATCTCAGCCTGCAAGGTTATCACCAGTTCTCTTTCCTTTTTCTCGTAGCTGTCATAACCAGCCAAATAGCGAATCCCAAACACCCACCAAGGAAGGTCTTTCAGAATTGGGATACCGCTTCTGGCTTTGGTTTCGTCTGTGTCAAACAAACCTGCTATAACGGTTTCTTCATTATTAAACAGAACCAGCTCGGTAGTAGATTTGCTTTTGGTGATTATAGTGGATATTGCGCTGGGAACTCCGCTGGAGCGCTCTATACTCATCTTCAGATGGATAACTTCTTTTCCTTTGACTTGTACAATTGTGGGTGAAACATCCATTATGATACCAGTTGCAAAGAAGGTATCCGTGGCATTGCCGGCATCGTCCATAATTTTTACGGAAATATCCTGTCCAACCTGGATGAAACCTTGTTTGCCGGAAGATACCAAAACAGTAGGCTGGGCGATGATATTACCCTTTTGGTTAGATTCAATAGTCTTTATGGCAGTGCTTATATCAACCTTATACTTGCCAATATCTGCTATCCCGGAAGCATTAAGCGTCATTGGGGACACCACCTGAGTAGCTCCTGCAAAACCTGCATTCACAGTAATCTTACCATTTAACACGGATGACCAGTCTATCCCCATATTACGGATGTAAGACCTGTCTGCAAGCATGGCTACTGCTTTAATCCGAACCTGTTTGGACATGGCTTCGCCGGCAAGCGGGTCTATTGGTTCTGCCACAGTAACAACGGGTTTGGGGATGTCTTCAATTGATATGTATCCCACATTGTCTTTCCGTACCAGGTGGTTCTGAAGTAAGATAAGATCCAATGCTCGTTCCCATTGAAGATTGTTTATGGGGATGTTGATGGGCCCATTGTAGCTGGAGAGGTTTATCAGTTTCCTCCTGGATTGCTTCAAAGTGAAGGTTTCCAGGATCAGAGCTGCCTCATTTATGTGAGTGTTTGCACTGATACTTACGGTTTCCTCCGGAATCTGGGTAACTTGTGCTTCCATGTTGAAGCACGACAATAACAGGAGCAAGCTAAGGAGAAAGGGAATATATTTCATAATGAACCTCATTTCATATTCGTTATAAACAGAGTTTGTTCTTCCGGGATACCATATTTATCTATCCAAAACACTGCTTTGGAGTTTCTGGCATCAATGGCGTATAAGTAACCGTATGCCACCTTATCCCGTGGCGCAAGAATTCTAATAACGCCCTGATTGTCTCGCAGGAAGATGCGATTATCAGTGATACCAATTAGAGTAGCCTGATCAATTCTTACCAGAGTGGGATCAATATCATCATCAAGAGTGGGAATGGGGTTCACACGGGAACGGAACAGCTGGTAGAAAGTATTCCCGGTAGGCATCTTCTTGTGTTTTAGTCCTTCTATCTCGGCACCACCGGCATTGAAGTGGGTTCTAAAAACTATAGAATATGAGACACTATCACTATTAGCCACGTTATCAGAGCCTATTGCCAGTTCTTCTATGGTGAGCACAGCTCTCTGGTGTTCAATATTCCGGGTTAGTTCCACCACATCACGATAGTTCGAGCGCCCGGAGACAACATACTCATTCCAGGTGGTTTCCTTCTTACCATTATCGGACATGGCAAAGTTAAATATAGTACTCCGCTTCATCCAGGAAAGCAAGCGAAGCAGGTATTGATAAGTGATAGTTGGGTTATCGTTTGCCAATATCACTTTGCTTTGTTCTGCCACCATCGCTTTTCGGATTTCAAACTCTAACTTAAGGGAGTCTATATTGCTTATTTGCCTTTCCAGCACAGCTATCTTCTTAGAAGTCTTTTCATTCTCTGTTACCAGAGCTACAGATTCCTTGTGAAGCTTGCGGTAGAAGGATAGGGAAACTCCCCCAAAAGCAATAAGTAAGGCAATTAGGACAACAGTATTTCTGGTGGTGTTTGTCATTTACCACCTCCTTTGCCGATGAAAGCCAGATCGGCATTTACCTGTGCCATAATGGCATTACGTCCATAGTCGTTTTTTAACATGTTGTAATAATCGATATAGTCAGCATTCCCTTTGGCATACTGATTCCGTGCTTGCAACAGCAGTGCATATGGATAGTAGCTATCAGTATTTCTCAGCATCGGCTCAAGAAACTGGGTGGCAAGGCTATATTCTTTGTCCAGATACAATCTGTAACTCATCCACCACCGCACAGCAGGTAACAGCTCACTGGCAGGATGCCTGTTTATAAAGCGGGTTCCCATGTCGCGGTATTCCCAGATATTCCCGCGGTTAGCAGATAATACAAAGCTGTAGTACTCCTTTATCTCGTATCCATCTCCGCTAAGAAGTTCATCGGCGGGTGTGGGGCAACTGCTTTGTGGAAGCAAGGGTAGCATTACCCATCCCTTTTTATCGGTAATCTTGGTGCTTGGTGGTTTTTGGGGTGCTATAAGCCTTGCAGGGCCACCTGGAGCTAATTGTTCTGCTTTGGCTGCTTCCTTAGCTTTTTCTTCGCCTACGCTTTGTCTTAAAAGCAGCAGGGCTTCCACATCCCGTTGGATTTCGCCTACCCAATCAACTTCGGGAAGGGGCGAGACCATTTCGAAAGCCCATACCGGGTTTTCTCTTATCTTTGAATAGGCAACCTTGCGTATCTGGCTACCCGGGAAAGCGTTAGCAAATTCTACTACTGCTGCCCGACGGGTGGTTACCCCGCTAAGGTTTAGCATGCCTTTATCCAGCTTCAGGTTGGTAAGCCAGCTAAGCGGTTGTCCGGCAAACACACGGTTAGCGATATTCAGGGTTTCAGACCAGGGATTCTTTTTCGCCAGCAGGTCTTTTAACACCTGAATGTTTGCCTCCTGAGCATCCAACTCATTGCGTATTTTCTGTATCTCTTCCGCTTCTTTACGCCTAACTTCAAGGCGGAATTCCAGATCTCTTTTTATAGCTTTTTCCTGCCGGATTAGTAGTGTCTCTTTCATAATCGAATTGGTAAAAATAAGTGCTATGGCAAAAATGATAAACAGCACGACAAACCCATGCCAAGCAATCTTAAACACCTTCTGACCTTCAATTATACGGGAGGGCAGGAAGTTACTGGGAGTGAAGCGACCATCTTCAGGGAATAAAGCCTTGTATGCCAGAGCTATGGGGATGGTGAATTGAGTAAGGGTTTGAACGTCAAATGTATCTGAATCCTGAGTCGATATCACCAGGTTATTATAGCCAAGTAACTCCACACTTGCGGCAGGGAACTGAGATTTTATGTAATCCATCAGCTCGATATTAGCCATGTCTCCGCATATGACAATCGACTCCGGTTCCTTAAGCTGTGCGCTGTCTATCGCCAGTGCCAGCTTAGAGCTTATCACTTCCGGTTCCGGGATGCTCTGCGTAATCTGTAGTTTAAGAGTATCCACCCATTGCCCATCCCGGAACAGAAATGCTTTGCGGTATTCCTGTCCTAAATAAACAAGGAGAGTATCTTTATCCAGAACCTGTTCGTAGGCAATGCGGAAATAATCCGTAAGAGCTACATCATTTGCATCAGCAATCTGGAAAAACAGGGTCAGGTGATTTGTTTTTTGGTAGTCCCGAAGCATATCCAGCAAGCGATTACTGCCATTATGCAGCCATTGTTGCTTTCTATCACCCATAGTAATGATGGAGGATTGCCATTCTCCGGATTTGATAACTTTGGGAGCTATTTTGGACTTTACAAAAGCATCCATTTCCTTCTTAGAAACAGCTCCGAAGTTATCCTTCAGGATATTATCTTCATACACATTTATGGCAATAACCCCACGGGCAAGATCAAACGATGCCAGCATCCTCTCTGAAGGCTGTAGCTGGAAATTGGCAACATAATCGTTGTCAAACTCATCTATCTGGACTTCCCCCTTGGTGGGTACCTTATCTTCGTTTGTTTTGGTATCTACCATAGATACGGAGGGGTCTTCCAGTATCTTATACCAGTAGCGATCCAGTTCGGTATGATCCACGGCATGCAGGAATATCTCGCTGCCTTCACGGCTGAGGTGCACCATGCGCACCGCCAGACCGTCGTGGAATATACCGAATGCCTGTTTTGGGTGTTTCTTCATATCTATTCCTATTAACTATTAACGTCTAACGCTTAACGTCTAACTTTATCAAGACATACCAAACAGCTGTACCATGCGTTTCTTGTTATTAGCATAATTCACTGCTGTTTGCTGGGTAATAAATCCTTTCCTTTGCAGTTCACGCAAATCTTGTTCCAAAGTGCACATGCCATAGCGCTTTCCTTCCACCATCATTTGGTAGATTTCGCCGATGTTTTTGTTTCTTATGGCAGCCTGAACACTGGAGTCTGTGCAGAGGATTTCCTTTGCCATCACCAGTTTACCATCAATAGTGGGAACCAGTTTCTGGCTCATCGTAACCGATAACACATCGGCAAGACGGTTCCGAACCCGTTCCTGTTCTTCAGGGGGGAATTCTGCAATGATGCGGTGTATGCTATCGATGGCAGAGCTGGTATGCAGGGTTGTAATGGCTTTGTGTCCGCTATCGGTGATTTCCAGCACGGTGGCAATAGTAGAAGCGTCCCGCATTTCGCCCACCACGATTATATCCGGGTCCTGACGCAAAGCTTCCACAGCGCCACTTTCGAAGCTAAGCACATCAGAGCCAACTTCCCTGTGCCTCACCAGGCTTGTCTTGGATTCGTGCACATATTCTATGGGGTGCCCGATAATAACTATGTGAGCGCTGTTATCCCGATTGTTCATGTCAATAATGGCGTCCAAAGTGGTAGATTTACCGCTGCCGGTGATACCGGTTATAAGAATTAAACCTGTTTTTTCGTGCTTCAGGTTCATTCTCAGAGCTACAGGATTAGGTATTCCCAAGCCTTCCATCGTATAAAGCGTGTCGTTAATACGGCGAAAGTTGGTGCCCAGATAGCCACGGTCAAAGTAGGTAGAACCACGGAAGCGGGCTTCCCTTGCCGGGGGAGGAAGGGGAAACGTGAGAGAGAAATCCACGCTCTTGCGGCTGAAAAGCCTTTGTCGCTGCGAGGGGCTGAGCCAGCTTAGCACGATGGCTGTGGTTTCCTGATGAGAAAAATGTCCTAACGAGGCTACGGGTTTCTTGGCTCCATAAACTCGTATCCAAACTTGCCCTTCACAACCGGGACCACCAAAATCTATATCCGAGGCGCGTAGGTCTCTCATTTTCATCAGCCATTCGGTTAGGATTTCACGGCATTCAGCTTCTTTATCCGGGTGGTCGGTTAACCACTGGTCGATAACGGTGCATTGCTCCACCCCCGTGAAATTTTCCGGGATAGCGGCTATTAGTTGGGCTACAAAACTTAAACTCACTTATACTCCATAATCACATGTGCTCCATAATCACATGTGCTCCATAATCTCATATGCTCCATAATCTCATGTGCTCCATAATCTCATGTGCTCCATAATCTCATGTGCTCCATAATCTCACATTTGCCTAAGCACATATTGTCATACCCGCGGAGGCGGGTATCCAGCCTCTTTGTAACTTGCTTTACCGCAGAACTTTCTTGCAAGCATTGCAGTATCATTACGGATGCATTACGGATGCCATCCGTAATGCATCCGTAATGATACCGTAATTCAAGCAAGGAAGCTGCAAAAATCATGACGCCGGCTTTTCGTTGTTAAAGCCGCTGTACAAGCCAATGCGGAAGATGGAACGTCTCCATTTCATGTACATGCATTGAATCAGGTTTATCATATATCGCTTAGTTAAGGTTTCGTCATTATAGGTGAAGAACTCCATAATCTTTTTGCGTTTGAAATGGCGGACATGCACTTCACTTTGAGCCTTAAGATTGGTGAAAGCCGCACTGGGATTCAGGAAGGTTTCTTCGCCCCAAACGTCGCCCGCAGTAAGGGTCTCCACCACCGTTTCGTTATGGTACACATTCAGGCGTCCATTCTCCACAAAGATCATGGAACCACGCTCTTCATCCAGAGAAATGCTATCGCCATACTGGTATTCCACCACTGTGCCCATACTTTTAAAGTCCTTGGCTTGCTCGTAGGTGAATCCGCGCAGCAGCAGCAATTCGCTCTGTTTTTCTATTCGAGGCGTAACGGAATCCACCGAAGCACCGGAACTATCACCCAAATCGGAAGCATGTTTAAGCCCGGATTCCACCACTTTCAGCAGCTCTTCCGCCTGGATGGGCTTGGTGAGATAGTGATATGCTCCCATGCGGATAGCCTTGATAGCAATATCTATGCTGGAATATCCGGTGGTTACGATGATTACCGCCAGGGGTTGCAGCTCTTTTAGTTTGGAGATTAAATCCAAACCACCCATGCGAGGCATATATACATCTATTATGTAAAGATCATATTGCTCGTATGCAACCTTGTCCAATGCATCCAAGCCGTCCACAGCTACCGCGACGGTATAGCCGACTTCTTGCAGGAATTCACTGATTATCTCGCGGATGTTTTGTTCATCATCCACGACCATTATCTTTTTATTATTCATGGAACCTCCTTGGAAGGGCTATTATCCGGAGGTGCGAGCGTTCCGCTTGTACTGTTCTCAGGATGAGCCTCAGAGAATGGTGTCTTGATACTATTCGGTTTCTCTTGAAAGCTGTCTGTGATATTCTCCGGTTTAACCCTGGTTTCGCTTGTGTTGTAATATTCCAACAAAGGGTGTTGTTTCATAGGTTGCAAACGTTTCAGGATGATGCTGATTTTATTCACAGCTTCCATAATCTCGTTGTTGGACTTATTCAATCCTTCGTTCTGGTATTCATTGGCATAACGTTTAACCCTGCCCAGTGATAAGGTTATCACACATAGCGGAGTATTGATATCATGATCTATATGCCCCACATCCTTCAGGATAGGGAGTATTTCGGACATTTGCTGCTGTAAATCTTCCAGAGAGGCAAGTTTGGATAAAGTAGAAGACAGTTCTTTTTCCAGATTTCGTTGATACAAGAGCTGATCGGAGAGGTAGTTGGCAATTAATGCCACTCCGCAGAAAAGCCCAGTGTAGGACAGGATATATACTGTGGAACCTGCTACATCCATATTGGACGATTCTGTGGGAACAAGTACCCCATTCTTATATAAAAGAATCAGGATTAAAAGAGAAAAGCTCCCCGTAAGTCCTGCAAGCAAACCACCATTCTGCTTAATCGTGAGCGCAGCGGTGATAACCCCTATCAGGTAAACCCACACAAAGAAGCTGTTAAGCCCGCCGGTGAGATGCACTACAATAGTGGCAAACACTATATCCAGAATTACCTGAAACACTATTACCCATTGCTTGGATGCATGGGATTGCACCTGGAACAGCAGATTTAGTGCCACAATTCCGGCAAACACGCCGAAAAACAGGATGGTTTGCACCATGGTCTCATTGAAACTGATGTGCAGCAGCCCTATTGAAAAGAGCACTACCACCATGAACCAGCGGATCATTGCCCACCAGGACAGAAGCTTTAATTTCTCGTTATCCATTCTAAGCCTCCAAGGCTAATCTCTTATATATTGTACGGTTGTAGGTGTAAGAACCTGGCTTACGTAGGTAGCAATCTCGGCATCAGTTAGAGTCCTGGGTACCAGCCCCACTTGATCCATCATTCCATCAAAATAGTGATATGTATCCCCTGCTTGGGGAGTGCCATAATACTCTCTGCCCAGATAGATGCCCTTGTTCCGGATGGCAGAAGGTTTGTACCAAGGGTAAAGAGTGTTTTGTGCTGTTCCTTTAAGCACGCCATTGATGTATCCCTTCACTTGCCCTTTGTTATAGGTCATGGCAAAGTGATACCAAGCGTCTTTATTATGAGGCCATTTGGCATCGGGATTAAATGCTGCGGAGGTCTGGACAGTTATCCCATCCACAGTCGTTGCAGTAAAATATACGACATTGTTATAGTACCAGATTGCTCCGGTAGGTTTCCTGCGCACATTACCCCAGCCTACGCCTGATACAGCCGGATCGGCGGGGTCGGGGGGCAACCATACCAGCGGACCTTGGGGTGCACGGTCATTTATCTTTGCAAAGGCAATAATGGAGAAATTGGAAGCTACTATCATGCTGCTGTTGCCATCATGCCAGATATAACCGGTGTAACCTCCGCTGGATTCGTTAAAGCTGGCGCATTTCCAGCCATCCACCCCGGAGCCATGCGGGCGGGTATCCACGTTGCCAACGTAGTTTGCATCATTGCCGTTATCAGAGGTGTCTATCACTTCGTTCCATTGATGGCTGGGGTTAAATGCGGGCTGATTCATTTCCAGATAAATGCAGTAGTCCATATCGAGTATAGCCACCACGGGGAAGCTGAAGGCTACTTCCGCCCTGTATTTTACTGTCTTACCCATCAGGTTGCCACTCACATGGCTTATAGCGCGGTAGCTGTTGGTTGTTCCGGTAACAAACGTGTAGTTTATGCTGTCTATATGACAATTCTGGATGTTAAAATTGCTGTAGTACTCGTTCCACTTAATCAGGGATGATTCACCTGCTTGCTGCCCGTATGCGATAGAGTTCTGCACGGCATTACGCAGCGCATAGTCCGAAACGCTTTCGGCTTGCTTGGTAAGAATATTACGGGAGATGATGTTCGGTAGCGAAAGGATGTGGCGCTGTAGGGTAATCATTATTCCGGCATATATAGTAGTCATCAGAATGGTTACCAATAACATTGTCCGTCCCATAATGTCTCCTTATGCCCCTTGCATATAGGCATTCATAAAGTAACACTTGAACTGAAGCTTGGTGACTAATGGCTTGCCACCAATCCGGGGAGAATTCCTGAAAAAGGATACACGCACTTCTGCGCTCCTAACCAATGAAGCAGTGGTTGTAAGCGCATCACCTTTTGTGTAGTATCGAAACTTTAGCTCATTTATCCAGAACAGGTATCCCAAATCTGTAAGCGGAACGCCATTCTGGCGGATAACCACCGCTGTTCCGTAGGGGCTTGGGACATTGGAGAGCTTAATCGATAAAGTTTTGGAGCTGCCGGTTATGGTATCATTCTGGAAATCCCAGTATGTATAAAAAACCAAAGAATCTGCGGTTGCGTATTTAACGGCAGTTGCGGGGGATAGGCCCACGCCTGCCAGGGCTATAACGTTGTTCATCCTTGTGGCAGCTTGATCCATGTGATCTACCATGTTTATGGCATATAAGGCGCGGTCCGTTGCAGCCTGCATCTGAAACTGGAAGGTTATCATCATCAGCATTAGCATGCTGCCGATGAGAGCTGCGCCGATGAGATCAATAATAAAGCTCATTATAGATTCAGATATGTTTTGGTATAAATCCGTTGCAGGGTTGCCGGAACTCTTAAGCCCTTAGTATTGGCAGTAACTGTCACTCTCACCCAGATGTTGTTTGCAACAGGAGTACTAAGGGGGATGCCGAGTGAATCACAATCTACGGCGCGGATGTTTAAGTTGTACACATCACCGGGGAAGGCAAGATCGATAGTTCTATTCACGTTGGCATAGGTGGTTTTCACGCTGAAGAAAGCGATCATCTTGGCAAACAGCTTGGCATCGATCTCATCCAAAACCGTGTGACACAATTGAGAAGCCTGCACGTA
Organism: Candidatus Cloacimonetes bacterium HGW-Cloacimonetes-3; assembly: GCA_002840645.1. Taxonomy (GTDB): domain Bacteria; phylum Cloacimonadota; class Cloacimonadia; order Cloacimonadales; family Cloacimonadaceae; genus Cloacimonas. Next base: position 159,106 of record PHBO01000010.1, on the reverse strand, counting down.
TTGAGTGGCGTTTATCAGATAATCGTTCTGATCCAGCATCTTCCGATTATAATTAGCGGCTACGCTGGTGAATAACACCACCGCTAATAGGGCAAGCAACATTTCCATTAGATTCATCTAATCCTCCGCTGTGGCATAAAGTACTTCGGTTAGATCGGTTAACCCTTCCCGCATCCGTTCCACACCGCTTCGCCGCATGGATAGCATGCCTTTCTTTTCCGCAATGGCACGGATACGCTCTTCATCTATATCATTCACTGATTTCACAATTTCATTACGTACTTCGGGGTAGAAGAACAATGCTTCGGCGATATTAACTCTGCCCTTATACCCTTCATGACACTTGTTACAGCCCACGGGCTCGAATATCGTACCGCTTTGCAGCTCTTCTTCAGTTAAGCCGATTGCCAGGGCAGCAGGCCAATGTTCTTTGGCTAAGGGACGGCGGCATTTCTGGCATAGCTTACGTACCAAACGCTGGGCGATGATTATATTTATGGAATACGCCAACAGGAAGGTCTCTATACCCATCTTATACAAACGGGTAACAGCGGAAGGAGCATCGTTAGTATGCAAGGTGGAGAAGGTTAGATGCCCGGTATTGGCAAGCTTCACGGCTATATCCGCAGTTATTTTATCGCGTATCTCACCCACCATCACGATATCCGGGTCGTGGCGCAGAATAGAGCGAATGGCAAGATCAAAGCTCATCTTATGCCCAATCTTAAGTTGGCGTGCACCCCTGATTACATATTCCACAGGGTCTTCGCAGGTAAGCACATTCACGGTGGGGTTTATCACGTGGTGCAGAGCAGCCATCAGGGTAGTGGATTTCCCGCTTCCGGTAGGACCGGTTACGATAATGATACCCTTGGAAGTGGAGATAGACTTAATGAATTCCTGCTCTGCCTGAGTTTGGAAACCAAGCTTGCGAAAGTCCGTAATAACCTTGCGGTCGTCTATAACACGGATAACAATGCTCTCAAAGCGGCGGTCATATTCGGAGGAGACAATAGGGATAATGGAGATTCTGAAGCGGATAAGGTGGTCGTCTATAAGCCTTTGCGCAAAGCCGTCCTGAGCTGTGTCGCGCTCAAACCTGTCCACCCCGATAGAGCGGTCTTTCACCACGGCAGAAAGAGCTTCGGGAGCGGTTCCCTCTTGTCTGTGCCAAAGCTGCAACTTGCCGTCCACACGGATATAAATATCTATTGTGCTGCGTCCGCCGGGGATGATGTGAATATCGCTGGCATCCTTGTGCACAGCTTCTATCAAAGCTCCTTCAAAGAGGTTTACCAACAGGCTTTTGTTTATCTCGTCATCAAGTGCAGCCTCGTTCAATTCCATGCCGCTGCTGCCGTCATCTATATCGGTTAGCACCTGTCCGGCTTCTTCCAGTAGTGCCAGGAACTCGTTCTTCTGCGGTGCTATTTTGGCGATAAGGCTTTCTATGGTTTTTAGGTGTGACCAGTATATTTCAATGCGTTTGTATTGGGTTTGTTCCGGAATTTCCTGGATAACTTTATCGGTGGGATCGGAAGCCAAAACCTGCAGGACTTCTCTATCTGTGTTGATAATCATGTAGGGGAATATCTTGTGAAAGAAAAGCTTCTTCTTCAAGTCCTCAGGTATCTTGTTTAGGATATCCTTACAAGCCTCAAGCTGCTTATGCTCCAGAAGCTCGGCATCCACATCATGCTGGGGGAAGGCATAGTGTTTTGCCAGTGCTTCAAATACTTTGTCATGCGGGACTGCGAAGTCGCTTTCCAGCAAGCGTGCCAGAGCACCCGCAGAGTTCTCTCCAAATTCCAGCATTTTCTGGTTAGCGCTTTCCACCATATCGTGCTCAAGATAGCCTTTTTCAACCAGGTATTTTGCGTATTTGGTGAGATTACTCATTTTGCACGCTACATTGTGGGAGGAGAGATAGTGGCAATCTCAGCTGACACCACGGTTAAGAATGTTATGGCAAGGGAGATAAACAAGCCGACTATACTTTGGATATACTCAATCATGTTATTCATTTTGTATGTTGTCTCTGCTTCATAATAAGTGGCTATCTGCTGTGATGCTTGCAGGATGTTACCCGTTTCCTGACCGGTGCGCAATCTGGTAAGGGCAGTTCGGGTAAAGATGCCTGCTGCATCCATTGCAGGAACGAAAGCTTCACCTTCCTTAAGCATCAGAGGTATCGTAACACGTTTAATTCTATCTTCCATCCAGGCATTACGGCAGGCTTCGGCGGCGGTTCTTATCGTTTCGATATTATCACCAGCACCGGCATAAATGGTGCCGAAAACACGGAAGTATATTTCTATACTGGACTTGTGAATCAAATGTCCCACCATGGGCAGTTTAATTATGTGTGAATCACGCCATATCTTGCCCTTTGGGGTTTGCCACCATCGCCAGACAATTACAATAGGTATTGCTATTGCCAGTGCTATTGTCCACCAATAAACCGCCAACCAGTCACTTACAGAAAGCGTGCCCTTGGTTAGGGGGGGGAGAGGCATGTTATATTTCAGGAACATCTCCGCCGTGGCGGGGAAGATGTCTATCACATAATACATTACCGCTCCGATGGTAGCGAAAACGGCAAACATGGGAGATATCAGAGCTTTCTTGATGTTCTTTTTGATCTCCATATCGCGTTCTATAAACTTACTGGTTGCTTCAAACACGTCTGCCATGTTACCGCTACGTGTAGCCAGCCCCAGCATGAAGGCAGGAAACTTGCCGAATACATGCCCGAAGCGCATGAACACTTCTCGCCCCTCGGCACCGCCCTTAAGCTGACTTTCTATCTGTTGTAATGCCTCTTTCAAAGTGCGATTGGTTTGCTCTTCGGCAAGCATCTCCAGGATTTTACCAAAGCTCATCCGGTCTTTTAACATTGTTGTGGATAGCTTGATGAACATCATGATATCAGCAAGTCCGGGTTTCATGGGCAGATCAAAGAGAACGGGGTTTATGCTAAACTTTGTATAGCCCATCTTCGTTAATGCCGATGCTACTTCGGCTTTGCTATATGCTGATTGACGGCCACTGAATGGTTTCTTTTTGCCGGCTGAATAAACCTTGTAAAGCCAATCCCGCTTCTTCTCAAGGCTGCTGATACGGAGGTGGAATTTCTGAGATAACTTGTTCAGATATTCTTTGGATGCTTTCGGACTTTCAGCCATGAAAGTCCCCTGCACCAATTTGCCTTGCGGACCATAGCCTTTGAAGCGGTATTCCTTTACCATCGGTGCTCCTTATCCTATAAGCTGATGTAGTGCAAAACTCTATCTATCTTAAAGCATTGTACTGCATCAACCCCAAAGTGACATTAACCATTATTGGAGGCGTATCCCAAGCGAAACACAGGTGATGCCGACAACTATGGCAGCATCTTCCCAATATTCCGTTAAGCTAACTTCTATCAACGCCTTACAAATTCCCCACATGGCTACAGCCACCCGAAATTCACACCTAACACCCTATAGAGCTTAATATTCCTTTATACCAAGATTGGTCAAGATAAATCTTGACCAATCCTAAGTAAAACCTGATTCACTCAGGCTAACACACTAAACTGTGCAATAATTAAGGAGCTGCGACATCAGAAGCAGCAGCAGTAACTGTACCTTCAGGAAGGGCTACAGTGGTAATAACCTGGGGGTTCTTATTGCTCTTCTTGGCAGTTCCAACACCGGTGATTTCCACATGTACAGAGTCAGTAGCTGTGATGGTATAGCCGCCATTCTCATTTGATGTTTTGAAAGTGGTGGGATCAAAGCTAAGGAATGCTGATACTTTTGTCTGAGTCATGTTTGCAGCTTTGCCGCCGGCGCCGCCCTGGGATTCAGGGGTCTTGTAATACTGCACAGCCTGGGTTGCAAAACTTTGTGCATCGGAAGCGATAGCAGTCTTGTTGCTGTTGTAAGACTGGCTGTTAAACATGCTGATACCGACGGCGATTGCGACACCGACGATGATTACGCTCAGTACGATGAGAAGAATTTGTTGGGTTCCCATGATTAGTCTCCTTTCTTTAGGGGTTATTTTTTTTAGGGTTTCACTTTTTGTGTTCACTCTATAAATGCATCCCCTGCGGGACACCCTTTTACTAAACGCAAGTAGCGTGCCAAACTTGCCGGATTGCCCGAAATACTTTTTTGGAGTGGTGCATAATGCTGCGTTACAGTATCTTGGGACGCAAAGAAATATTCCATATTTATATCAAACAGACATTCACACAGCAATATCTTGTCCCAATTACACCCTAATTGTCATTTTGGTGTCCTGTAAACAGGACGCATAACCCGGCAAACCCACCCTTCGTTTGACTTTAAAAATGCCGCATAAAACAAGTTCTGCAAATCCTCCAACTTCAGCGCGGCATTTATAGAATTAAACAGAGGAATCTCACGGGATAATCAGGTGACCTGCGGTAAGACTCTCACTATTATGCTCCCTCATTTTAGCTCATAACTGAAGCCTGTGAAACCGGAGAATATCCTGAAGCAGGTGGTCGGCTTCAGTTGTAAGTCAAAATAAGTGGGATAAACAAAAAACCCGCTACCTAAGCAGCGGGTTTATAATTTACGTCTATGAAAGAAGCCTTAGCTTATTCCTTGTTAGGGATAACTTCCTCGTTCGGAACTACGCTGACGAATTTCTTCCCTTCTTTCTTGGTAACAAATTTCACTTTACCGTCTATCAGGCTAAAGATGGTAAAATCTCTGCCGATACCGACGTTGTTTCCGGGATGGATCTTTGTGCCTTTTTGGCGAACGATGATATTACCGGCGATAACGCTTTCGCTTCCGTACTTTTTTACACCACGGTATTTGGGGTTACTGTCCCGTCCGTTACGGCTGCTGCCAACACCTTTTTTATGTGCCATGCTTCATCCCTTCCTTAAACCCGAATCTCGGTAATTTTAATATTAGTATATTGTTCGCGGTAGCCCTTTTTCACCCGATAGCCTTTGCGTTTCTTGGTGTGGAAGATAACTACTTTCTTGCCTTTACCGTGTTCGATCACTTCTGCGATAACTGCGGCGCCTTCGACTACGGGCTGACCAACCTTAATCTCCTCTTCATTACGAAGCAGGAGAACGCGGTCAAATTCTAAGATCTGACCAGGTTGCGCCGTATTCAGCAAGGGAACGCGTAATACTACGTTCTTTTCAGCCTTGTACTGAAATCCACTAATTTCTACGATGGCGTACATCATTTCTCCTTATTAGGTTTTGTCTTGAGAGCGCTATATTTTTCAGCAGCGTTAATCTGTCAAGCGGGAAGTGACTGATACTTAGACCATAGCAGCGCATCCTCCGCCTTTGAACCGTTCTACACTCCTTACAAGCACTTGCTTTTTCCTTGCTGCAATCTTTAGTATTGCCATAACAATTCCCTAACAATTCCCTAACGCCGTTAGGGAATTGTTAGGGAATTGTTATGGAAGCATTAGAGAAACGAGCAAGAGCAATTTAAGGCAATAGAGGGTAGCCGTCAAGCTTCATCATAAATTTCCGGCTGGATGCACAATCGCAAGAGAATTTTGTGTATCACATACGCACTTGATTTGAAAGAGAGCCTGTTATTAGCCAAAAATCTAAACAGATTTGCTTTCCTGGCGATCATAACTAACTTCTATGTAGAAATCATTAATCGGAGCTTAAGAGTGAAAGAAGCGGAATATTTAGCTATTGAGACGAGCTATCTGAAACCAATAAGTTTTGCGAATACAGAAATAATCAGTATCTACTTGATGAGATAGCTGGTGAAGGTGCATTTTGGTATTTCGTAACAAGCACTTGTTGCTTATTATCTTACTTCTGTTTAGTGCCATGGCAGCGAGTGCCGGAGAACCGGAAATGATTCTGCCTGATAGCCTAACAACGGTTTCCTCTGCGCGCATGAGGCGTACGGATGCTTTCTATGAATCGCTTAGTGCCCGGTCTGAGCGCAATTGGTTTCTAAAAACCCTTTATCCAATGGTGTTCAGCGGGGACACCCCACGGTCGATGGTAAAAGTGGATGATGTAAACTTTGCCAAATGGGAAGGAAAGAGAATCAGTTCTATCAAGATTCTTAGCCTGGAAGTGTTTGGAGAAACCAATGTATCCCGGAAATACAAGGCAGTGAAGCTGGCTTATAAGGCAGGTAATGCTCTGCATCTCAACACCCGCAAATGGGTACTCCAAGAGAATCTGCTTTTTAGAGAAGGAGATAGTATTGATCCTGCAACCATGCTCCGCAATTTGTACTATCTGCGTAATCTTAGCTACATCAGCGAAGCACAAATACTGGTTTTTCCCGCCATGAATGCACCTGATTCGGTGGATGTGTTGGTGGTTATCCGGGATAAATTCTCTTTTAATGTGGGTGGGAAGATCAGCTCTTTGGACAAATTCAGCTTGAGGCTGGATGATCACAATTTTCTCGGCTGGGGACAGCAGCTACAGAACGTTTGGCACATAAATCCGGAACAGGAAGGCTCTGTGGGGTGGGAAAGCTTCTACAGCATTCCCAATATCCGCGGGACTTTTATCACGGGGGAGCTTAGCTGGCAGGATTTGCCCGGATTAACCAAAAAACATGCTTCGCTAAACCGCCCATTTCTCTTTCCCGCAAAACATGGCGCGGGGGGATTGGATATCGGGGAAAGCTATGTTCACCCTCCTTTAGACACCATGAGTGTGGACGGGATTGTGTTGGGGGGCTGGTATGCTTTTAGCAGCAAGGTGAAACATAGCAGCACTAACCACTATAAGTATGCAGCCATTTCTCTGGAGCAGAAGTGGTATAAAAAACGTCCGCCGGTGGGAGATGAATTTGGCAGGATGTGGCATGAGAAGCTGCTTGCCATTGGCTCATTGGGGATATCGAAAACCGACTACCGCAAGCTTCCTCATGTGTATTCCTTCCTGGATAACGAAAGAATCCCGGTAGGCAGTATGCTCGAGATACCAATAGGATACGAAATAGGTGAATTTCGCAACCGGACATTTATCGGATTGCGCGGCTCTTGGGGAAATGTGCTGCAAAACGGAGGTTTTTTGTATCTGGAAGGCGGTGCGGAAACCTTTGTTACCCGAAGCCAAGCTGAACAGGGAGTGCTATACTTGGAACCATTGTTTATCACCCCCCTGCAATACTATGGCAGGTATCGTACCCGTACATACTGCAAGGGACGTATCATTTTAGGGCGAGAGCGTTTCAGGGGAGAAACACTACAGCTTAGCTCCGATACATTTTACCGCGGGAATCAGGATATAACAGGCTCCAGCCTCTTAGCATTCGGAGTAGAAAGGGATTTTATCGCTCCATGGGATGTGATAGGTTTTCATTTTGTTATTTTTGGCTTTGTTGATGCAGCGATGGCATCCGATACTCCCCTTGCACCTAAGCCCAATGATTTTATCTTCACCGAAGGGCTTGGCATCCGTTTGCGTAATCCACGTTTGGTGTGGAAAGCCATAGAACTGAAAGTTGCCTGGAACCAAAGTGAAGGTAAGTTTGGTTCGCCCGGCTTTACTCTTAGCACAAAACTCCCGGTGCATTTGTTGGATTTTGAGGGACGCAGACCCAAGCCATTTGCCTTTCAATAATCTCATCCGGTGTTGTGCGGGGAACTGTGGCTAAACATTTCTCTTGCCAGAATACTCCCCTTGCGAAAAAGCTTACTCTAAACTAAGCGGGAGAAACCAATGGCAGAAAAGCTTTATCTCATAGATGGCACAGCGCTGTTATACCGTGCCCACTTCGCTTTTATCAAGAACCCTCTGATAAACTCCAAAGGCATGAACACCAGTGCTATATATGGAGTTATAAGCTCCTTTATTCGCCTGGTGGAAACCGTGCATGCAGAGCATATAGCTATTTCCTTCGACCGCAAAGCTCCCACTTTCCGGCACGAAATGTATCAGGCTTACAAAGCTCAGCGTCCTCCCATGCCGGATGAACTGGTCGCCCAGATTAAGCCGGTGCACGAGTTCTTTCGGCTTATCGGTTTGCCCGAAATTGGCATGGATGGCTATGAAGCGGATGATGTTCTGGGTACTCTGGCTGCAAAGTTTAAGGATAGATACCAGGTGGTGCTGGTAACCAGTGATAAGGATTATTGCCAGCTTGTGAACGATAAAACAACACTGCTTGATCCCATGAAGGATGTTACACTGGATAGGGATGTGGTGTTTGGCAAGTATGGAGTGTATCCGGAGCAGTTTGTGGATTACCTTGCTTTGGTGGGGGATTCGTCAGATAATATTCCGGGTGTGAAAAGCATTGGACCTAAAACCGCTGAGGCTTTACTGAAAGAGCATGGCAGTCTGGATGGCATCTACGGTAATCTGGACATGCTGGCACCTAAGCTGAAAGAACGCTTGCTAAGTGATAAAGATAATGCCTACCTCTCGCAGAAACTTGCCGCAATAGAACTGAATGTGCCGATTGCCCTACCGGATTATGAGGGGCTGGCATTTAATCCGCAGAGTCTGCGCCTTGCCCTGCCCTTGCTGGAGGAGTATGAAATTGGCTCAATAAAGCGCAAGATAGAGACGAAATATCCTGCTTTATCATCTGTCAATTCTGCTTCCCCATCTGTCAATTCTACTTCTCCATCTGTCAATTCTACTTCCCAATCTGTCAATTCTACTTCCCAATCTGTCAATTCTACTTCACTACCCGTCATTCCAGCTTCCCTCCCCGTCATTCCAGCGGAGGCTGGAATCCAGCCCCAAACAAGCGAATACCAGGACGATATCTTTGCCACCACCGGGAAACCCAAAGCAGTAACTATCACTCCGGAAGAACCATCAGAACAACCATTCGAATCCATCCTGATAGACAACCGCAGCTTCGTAAGCATGCTTGCCGAAATCCAAGCTGCCGACATCGTTAGCATAGATACCGAAACGGATTCCATAGACCCCATGCAAGCAGCACTTGTCGGCATATCACTATGCGTAAACGAAAATAAGGCCTACTATATCCCCATATCCCACAAGCTGGCGGAGAACCTTGCTCAGAAAGAGGTGCTTTTGCATTTGCAGGAAGCATTGAAGGCAAAGCTGATCATCGGGCATAACCTTAAGTACGATCTGATTGTGCTGAAAAGGCATGGCTTAAGCCTAAACAATCCACTGTTCGACACTATGTTGGCAGCATATATCCTTGATCCGGGCACAAACAGCTATTCTCTGGATAAATGCACCCTGCGGGAACTGGATCATGCCATGATTCCGATAAGCAGCCTGATCGGTAAGGGAAAGAGCCAGATTACTTTTGATCTGGTTGATCCTGCGGAGGCTTGTTACTACGCTGCTGAAGATGCATGGGCGGTGTTCATGCTATACCCCATCTACCGCCGGAGGATAGACTTTTCCGGTATGCACTTGCTGTTCGACGATATCGAGCTTCCTCTTATCCATGTGTTGCAAAGGATGGAGGAGAACGGAGTTGCGATAGATTGCAATATATTGGGAGACATCTCCCACCTGATTAATCTGGAGCTGAAAAAGCTTACTGAACATATCTACAGCTATGCGGGCTATGAGTTTAACCTCAATTCCACGCAGCAGCTTGCCAAACTGCTGTTTGAGGAAAAGCACCTGCCCAACAAAAAGAAGACCAAGACCGGCTTTTCCACGGACAACAGCGTACTGGAAGACCTAAGCACAGATCACGAGATCGCTGCAGACATTATCCAATACAGACAGCTAAACAAGCTGCAATCCACCTATGTGAGTGCTTTACCCAAGATGATAAATCCTGTTACAAACCGTATTCACTCTTCATTTAATCAGACGGTTGCATCCACAGGCAGGCTGTCGTCTTCCAACCCCAACCTGCAGAATATCCCGGTACGTACCGAGCTGGGCAGGGAAATTCGCAAGGCTTTCTGTGCTATAGATGATCAGCACTTGATATTGGCTGCGGACTATTCTCAGATAGAACTGCGCCTGCTGGCGTTAATGAGCAAGGATGAAGCACTTGTAGAAGCATTTAAAAACGGGCTGGATATTCATAAAGGGATGGCTGCCAAACTATATGATGTCCCCTTAGCCGAGGTAACGCAAGACCAGCGCAGAGCTGCCAAGACGATAAACTTTGGCTTGCTGTACGGGATGGGACAACGGAAACTTGCCCGTGACCTGGGAATAAGCCAAAGTGAAGCAAAAAGCATCATTGAGAGCTATTTCGCCCAGTTTCCTTCCATCCGGAACTTCATCAGCCAATGTGTGGCAAGTGCCAGACAGGAGCGGTTCTGTGAAACTATCTTCGGAAGAAGGCTGTTCCTGCCCAATATAGAAAGCAGGAATCAGGGGCTGAAGAGTGAAGCGGAACGCATTGCCGTAAATATGCCCATCCAAGGCTCTGCTGCGGACATTATCAAAATAGCTATGATAGACATCAACCGGCAGATAGAAGACCACCCGCACATCAGAATGATCCTTCAGGTGCACGACGAACTTGTCTTCGAGGTACACAAGGATGCCATAGATGAAGCAAAGAAGTTAGTCCAAACTGCAATGGAGAATGCCTTACCGCCGGTGATGCGAGCAGTTGTAGAGCTAAAGACAGATGTAGGGGTGGGGAGGAACTGGTACGAGGCGCATTAGAAAGTGAGAGCTGCGCAGGTGAGAGCTTTGCAAGTGAGAACTGCGTAAGTGAGTTGTGCAATTACAGCTTAGAGCTAAGGGATTTCTTCAGTTGTACAAGCATATATCTAATTTTGTTTACTTCGAGAATAAGCCTATTGTATTCATCATTGTCTATGCAGTATCCAAGGATTTTTGCAACACCCAATTGTGTTTCTAATTCTGAAGCTGACCCTGTTGACACAGATAGAAAGTGGATGTATTCTTTAGTACCGTTTCGTGATGCACCTTCTGCTATATTGCTGGGAATAGATACGGCCGCTCTTTGCATTTGGGAAGCCAAACCAAACACTTCAGACTTAGGAAAAGTTTGGGTTAACTTGTATATGTTGCCTACAAGCACCATACTTTGTTTATAAACATCTAAATCACGATGAGTCACATTCCCCTCACCTATCTAATACTCACCTGCAAAGCTCTCACCTACGAAGTTCTCACTTGCGAAGCTCTCACTCTTCGTGGTGGTGAGTAAGCCTTTCGATCAAGTGCGACTTCTTAGCAAAGCGGAACAACCAATGAACCAAGAACACTGCCAGAATGAAGACAATCCCGCCGATAACCACAAGCAACCAAGGGAAGCTTTTCTTTAGTTCCACAGTCATCAATTCTGTTTTGTTCCACATGGCACCGGTATCGAAGCTCCATGAGATAGTACGGTTTTTGAGGTCGATATTTTCGGGGGCAGCATTGCTGGATACGATCTTCCAGGGGACATGCAGTTTGTATTTCCACACCGGGTTCTCTGTCTGCATGCTACTGAAGATATTCTCGAAATCATCGTCGCTTTCCTGGCTACCGAGGGCGATACGTCTTTTGAAGGTAATTCTGCGTCCGGGCTCTTTATTCAGGGTAATTCTACCCCAGAAATCGGCAGCACCAAGCTGGTCGTTGATATTGTTGAAAGCTTCCACACTCTTAAATTTAAATTCCATAGTGTATATTGCATCCGCACCCTTTCTTTGAATGTCGTATCTTTGCAAGGTGATTCCGGGAAGGGAAGATTTACGTACAATCTCTTCCGGGTTCTCATAGGGGGAACGGTGAATCAGGCGCAGCTTCGCCCTGCCGGAGCCATCATGATTGAGCCAAAGCTCTTCGTCATAATGCACACAACCGGCAAGCGCAAACAGCGTCAGAATAAGTAATGCGAGGCGTTTCATGTAACAATTTCCTTCAGATTATATCCACTTTACGGCATGAAAACAAATGCCTATCTTTTTGGCAAGTAAATTCTTGGCACGTAGCTATGTAAAAATTCCTATTGACAAAAGAATCCCTCTTCTCCAAAGTTGTAAATATCAATAACATACTGGAGGAACAAATGATAGCATTACGTCAGTTATGGCATTGCCCACTTTGCGGCAATGTTGTCGAAGCCGTTTTTGCAGGTGGCGGCGAATTAGTTTGCTGCGGTCAGCCGATGAATCTGCTGAAGGAAAACTCAGTTGATGCAGCTAAGGAAAAACACGTTCCTGTGGTTACCGATCTTGGTGAAAAAATTGAAGTAACGGTAGGCAGTGTGCCTCATCCCATGGAAGAGAAGCACTATATTGCCTTTATAGAAGTGATCACCGAAAAGAAGGTGTACCGCAGAGAATTGAAGCCCGGGGATGAGCCTAAGTCCAAATTCCCCGTAAAACTTGCCAAAGTTCTCAATGTTCGTGCATATTGCAATTTACACGGGCTATGGAAAGCATAAAGGAGAAAATGAATGTCTTTTAAAGATACCAGAACTGCCGAAAATTTAATGAAGTCCTTTGCCGGAGAGTCTCAAGCCCGCATGCGCTACATATATGCTGCTAAAACTGCCAAAAAAGAAGGTTACGAGCAGATATTCAACTTGTTTACCGAGACTGCCGATAATGAGAAAGAACACGCCAAGGTATTCTTCAAGCATTTGCTGAAGAACGGCTTGGAAGGAGAAGTGATTAGCATCATGGCTTCCTATCCTGTTGGCTGGTCACCCGAGAATACCATGAAAAACCTTGAATACGCCGCTAATGGCGAGAAAGAGGAATGGACAGAGCTATACCCCATGTTTGCCGATATTGCTGAGGAAGAGGGCTTTAAAGACATCGCTCTCTCTTGGAGACTGGTGGCGAAGGTGGAAAAAGAGCATGAAAAACGCTTCCGCAAGCTATACAATAACATTCGCGACATGAAAGTGTTTAAAAGAGACGACAAGCTCTTCTGGAAATGCATCAATTGCGGTTACATTCACGAAGGTACAGAAGCCCCTAAGATGTGCCCCTGCTGCAATCACCCGCAAAGCTATTTTGAAATTCACACAGAAACCTACTAAATAGAGAAAAGGAGGTAATTATGCAAAAATATCAATGTATCGCATGTGGATGGATCTACGATCCTGCCGATAACGAAAATATTCCCTTTGAGCAACTTCCCGAGGATTTTGTTTGCCCGGAATGTGGAGTCGGTAAGGACATGTTCGAACCCTTGGATTAATCCATGGCACCATTACCGGGAAGGCTTCGGCTTTCCCGGTGGTTTTTTTAATCCGGCGGGTGATACCCGCCAAATGAACCAGCCAACAAATGAACTTGAGGTATATATGAATAAGCAAGAATTTAACGAGTTGCTCGATTTTGCCATAGATCGTGAAAAAGAAGCGGTGGAATTTTACCGCAGCCTGCAAAAGGAAGCCAAGTTTGGTGATCAGATACAGATGCTGAAAGAGCTGGAAGCTATGGAAATGGGACATATCGTGGTGATAGAAAAAATCCGGGTTACCGGTGCCAAGCCGGAAGATATTCAGCGCACCCCCAATCTGATGATCAGTGAATACATCACCGCTGATCCTGAAACCTTGGACTTAACCTACCAAAGCATCCTGATAAAAGCCATGAAGCGGGAAGAGAGTTCCTTTAAGTTATACTCTGAAATGAGCGTCAAATTCCCCGATGCCGAGATTTCCACCCTGTTCCGCCGCCTTGCCTCAGATGAAGCAAAGCACAAACTTTTGTTCGAAAAGCTATATGACGATTGGATGAGTGCCGGCAATTGATTCTTGCCATAGATAGTTCACAAAGCTCCGGCTCTATTGCCTTAAAATCCGGTGACAGGGTGGTGTATTCCGCCAATTTTGATATAAAAATCACTCATAGCGAAACCCTGATGCCTGCAATAGACCATGCTATAACCTTCTGTGGGGCAGCCAAAAAGGACTTGGAAGCAGTATATATCTGCAATGGTCCCGGCTCTTTCACGGGATTGCGGATTGGGCTTGCCACCGCCAAAGGCATAGCCTTCGGGCTAAACATCCCTCTATATGCCTTTTCTTCCCTGCAATTGTGTGCTTTGCCCGCAACCGGATTAGGAAAAAACATCCTTGGCTGCATTGATGCCAAGATGAAGGAAGTGTATTTTGCCCTCTATAGCACAGATTTCCAGGAACTTATCGCCCCGCAAGTGATCAGCCCGGCTGAACTGGCAAAGCTGGACATGGGGGAATTCATTCTTTGTGGCAGTGCTTCTCCTATCATGGAGCCACTGCTAACCGCCAGCGGAGCAAAGTTTTATCCAATGAACGCCTTGTTACAAATACCCAATGCTGCCGGGTTGTTTATGCTGGGGGAGTTCTTTCCCGCGCAAAACACACCCCGGAACATCGCAGACCTGGAACCGCTCTATTTGAGGGAATCCACTGCCCAAATACGGTCTAAAAACCAAGCATAATCCTACCCCCTATACTGCTAAGCTCTTACATGAATTACGCATGAATTACGCATGAAATACGGATCGCATGCGTATTTCATGCGTAATTCATGCGTAATTAGTGCCGGCAAGTACCCACAAAGCGATAGTGAGAACTACGCGTATGTAGTAGAGGCAGGCATAGTGAATTTATTGATATAAGAAGCGTTTAATCTTCTGCGTGGGTGTTTTTTCGAAGGGTTCTTTTTGCTCTATCAGCTTGTGTAGCTTTGAAAATGAGGAAACGTTATTATTAAGGTGTTTGCGGATATCTTCCAGTGTCTTGGCGATGAACTTCTCTGCCTGCACGCTGCTCATATTGGCAATGCCGTGCTGTTTATCCATGCTTTCATAGTTCAGGAACACCCTACCTACAATCATTCCGCCGGATTCCATTACCAGAGATTCCAACACGCTCTCATGCTCATTTAGTTTAGCTTCCAGTTCCTCGGCGTAGATGTTGTCGCCATTAGGACCGATAATAACGTTCTTGCAGCGTCCTTTAATATACAGGTAATTCTTCTTTTTCAGAATGCCGAGGTCGCCGGTCATAAAGTAACCATCGGGAGTGAACACCTTGTCTGTGCGCTCTTTATCGCGGTAATAGCCCTTCATCACGGTATCACCTTTTATCTGTATTTCGCCTATGCCGGTGACGGGATCAGGATCGGCAATACGCACGTTTAAAGTAGGCAACACGGTTCCGGTGGAGCGAAACTTAACTACCGCCGGGGTGCAACCTGCAATGAGCGGTGAGGTCTCGGTAAGCCCGTAGCCAATGGCATAGGGGAAACCGGCTTCGAAAAGAAATCGCTCTACTTCATTGGAAAGGAGTGCTCCGCCGATACCGAAGAAATGGATTTTTCCGCCAAATGTATTCATCAGCTTCTTGCCGGCTACTTTGTGCAATGCTTTACGCAGGAAGGGGACTTTATATGCTTCGCGCATTGCTATGTTCTTGGTAAGCTGCGGATGGATTTGTAGCTTAAAGATTTTCTCAATAATCAGAGGCACGGTTAAGATCATGGTAGGCTGTATTTTCTGCATGGCAGGGATCAGCACTCTGGCGGTGGGAGGTTTATCCAGATAATACACGCAAGCACCTTGCATCATGGGAATAAGAAAGCCAATGGTGCATTCGTAGGTGTGGGGCAGGGGCAGCACAGAGATAAGCCTGTCTTCAGCAGTCATTTTCTGAATTTTGAGGGTGAGAAACGCATCAATAACAAGGTTCTTATGGGTTAGCATCACCCCCTTAGAACTGCCGGTAGTGCCGGAGGTGTAGATAATTGCTGCAAGATCGTCTTCATGGATTTCGGTATCCAGCAGACCTATGGCTTTTAGTGCCTTACGCTTGAAGAGGTGTATCTCTTTACCTCGATCCTGGATGAAATCCAGAACCTTTCCCTGGGCTATATGCGGTTCCAGAGGCTCGAATGTATCAAGATTGATCATCTGGGGGAAAGGGTCAAGCTCGCTGTAGCCAATTTTATCGTATTGAGCGGTGGAAACAAATACCATCTTGCTGCCCGAATGCCGCAGGATGTGCAGGATTTCGTTCACGTGGAAATCCACCAAAATCGGAACGATGATGGCACCCATAGAAGTTACAGCCAGATAAGCAATTCCCCAATGAGGCATGTTTTGGCTTAGAAGGGCTACTCTATCCCCTTTCTTGATACCCTTTTCCAGCATCATGGCAATTAACATAGTTATTTGCCCTTCCACCTGAGCATAGGTTAAAGGCTCTTCATCTGCCATGGAAAGGGCGGGGCGAGCGGGGTATTCTTCACAAGTGCGGGTGATCATGTCCTTCAGGGTGTAGCGTTCAAGCTTTTTCAAAACAACTCCTTTTTGGGATGGCTTATTTATAGGCTAACCTGTTCCTGCAAATCAGGCAAGCGATAACTGCATAATCGTAATTGCACACGCCTCGTGTGCAGACCAGCCGAGGGCGGATGTCATTACGGATACTTATCGTTTCTATCAGCAAGTAACATCACTTAGTGATGTTAAACCTACCGTACTTGCCTTCAGGGATTGTCTTTTCAGCATCCGTATTATATTCGGGATGATGCTTGCCATAAGGCATTGCGGTATCCATAGTCATAAGATTAGCCTTCAGGCAATTCGGGAAATAGTCTTCCAAAGCAGTTTTTACGGCTGTTTCCACCAAGGCAACAAAGAAGTTCTCACTTTTAGACTCTATGCTAACCTCTGTTTTGGTGGTAAAATTCCATAGTGTATCTGCATTGGCGGTATTTAAGAGGGCGAACTTGGCGGTAATGGTTAATTCTCCTAAGGTCTTTTCCCATTCTTCTATAGAAGTGATAAGCACGGCATCTGCACCAAAGTGCTTTTTAAAATTAGATAGCACCACGGGAGTGATGTTTTCAGTGTCGTATAAGCCTTCGTCACGCAGAATGCTAAACATGGCTTCCACCGGCATAATGTAATAGCCCTTCATCCCCACGGCTTCTGCCAGCGAACAAGCAAAGTATTCCTTGGCATCGGCAGCGGTGCTTTTGTTAATGGGGGGCAGCACCATGATAGACACCGGCGGATTTTGGTACATCTTGGGATATGTGCCTTGCATGGTAACCATGGGTGGTGCGCAAGCAGTGATAAGTAACAACGTGACGGCTGCAAAAATCAGTATTATACTTCTTTTCATGGCAGCCCCCTAATTCCCGAGTCCATAGCGTTGCATCAGAAAATCTACCAAAGTGCCGGATTCCTGCCAGGTAGTCTTTTCCAACTCCAGGTAACGTTTAGCCTCTGTGGTATTGTTTTCTGCTACCAGTAAAAGGGCATAATCGCAATACAAACCGGGAGGTACGGGTCTGCCAAGCCGGGTAGATACGTCAAAAACCTGTTCCAAGCTTGCTTTGTAATTGGCTACAGATTTAGCATCTTGCTTTTTTACAGCTCTATAATAGCTGTGGGATGTGTTTCCGTAATACAAATAAGGTGGAGTTGCGCATGCTGCAAGTAACAACAGCACAACAAGTAAGCCAAAACACTTCTTCATGGCATCTTTACTTCATTGGTCTGACCATTGGTTATAAATAGTTTCTGAGACAGCAGCACTTTATCCTGAGAGCGGATTTCCAGTGCATAAGTCCCGGTTTTCAATTCGAAGATGTTTAACTCTTTCTTAAGATCCAGGGGCACAATGTTACCATCAAGGGTAACTGTGCGACCTACCGGATCGCCAACCAAACGCAACATGCCATAATCCGGCTTCATTACCGAAGTCTGGTTATATTTGGATACACTGCAAGCACTTAGTAAAAGCAGCACAAGCATGGAGCTGATAATCCAGAATCTCATGGTTACCTTCCTTTATTTGTCGCTGATATAGATGTTTTCCAGTGCGGAGGCAGGGATGCTCCCTTGAATTACTGTTGCCAGAGATAGCTCGGTAAGTTCTTCACCGGGGATAGTTTGTTTCACTTGGATGGTGGCAATCTGGGTGCCGGGAAGCTCGATGGGAATCTTGGTCTGGGGGTTAATAACCTGCTTACCGCGCTGATACACTTTGAATGTATCGCCAACTTTAATGCCCTGCTTGGCACCACCGGAAATATACATATCGTTACCTTCCATGCTAAGCACATAGGAACGCCAGGGATCGTGGGCAAGTTTATTCATCAGGTTCTGGATCACACTGCTGATGGCGGCATCAATGGCTTTATCGGTAAGGCTTTCATCAAATCCTGCCTGAGAACCCATGCCCAGCACGGTGCCTACTTCGCTGCTTGCTTCGCCAGAGCCTTCTTCACCAAAGATTATCATTCCATTGCGGGTATCAACCAGGCGGAGCGTTACTTTGGCGTAGGCAGTTTGTTTCTTGGTGCGGTCTATTAAGCCAACGTTACCGCTGGTGTTTCGCCCAAACTCGGAAATAGAACCGAGAATAAGGTAATCTGCCGGGATTTTGTAGCTTTGGATATTGGCAATTTGTTGTTCGTTGCTTACAGCCATGTCATCCTGCCTTTCGATAAGCAAATAGCGGTTGGTCATGGCAAGTTTGGCGGTCAGGATATCCGTGGCAGCTTTGGACATTCTTTCCTTGGTGTTGCTGCCTTCGTTCAGAAAGCTGTTTGCCAGACGGGATTCATTTGTAAATTTGCCGATAGCAACTTTCTTTTTAAGGCTAACGGCTTCATCCACTACAGGGATAGCCGATGCCGGTGTGATGGAAAGGGTTTGGTGTGCCTGTTCGCTTTGATACTTGGCACATCCGCCAAGCAGTAAAAGGCTTAGGCAAAGAATAACGATAGTGTGCTTCATTTGGTATTCCTCCTTAGTGAAGCGATTGTTCACAGTCAGAATTACACAATGGAATTGTCAAGCAAAATCAGGCGGTTGAACTTCGTCTTTGTGTATATTTTTCACGGATAGGTTATTATAGATAGGGTGGTGCTAATAATCCCAAGCTCGTTGTATCCCTTTCTTCGCCCACGCTTGATTACCGTACACGTACCACACCCCGTTATCCCGATAGAAATAAGAAATCTCTCCATTGTCTGCCGGTTCATTCAGTACTACCGTTTCTGCTGCAGAGCTGAATTTGTTTCTGGTATGCGCAATAGCTTTATTATCCTGAATCTCGATATAAAGCACCTCTATTTCCAGGAGGCTGAATCTTGCCATATAGCTTAGCCAATCATCGTTGAAGTGGTAACTGATCAAGCCTTTGTGCAAATAGTCTGTATGCAGATGCTCCAGGATTCCATACATATCTTTCAGGTTAAAATCCGTGCTGATGTCATACAGGATATCGCGTATCTCTCGTTGGGCTAATTTCTCCGTATCATCCTCGCCGCAGCTACCAAGAAGCATAGCAACGATAAGAATAATTACCAAATAGCTAAGTCTCAATTCTCAATTCTCAATTGATTTCAGCACTGCCAGGCACTCTATATGCCAGGTATTGGGGAACATATCGAAGCTTTGCAGGCTTTCCAGATGGTATTTCCCGCTGCCAAGCAGCAGCCTGAGATCCCGTGCCAGTGTCATAGGCGAGCAGCTTAGATAGATTATCTGCTTAATTCCGCTTTGGATAATGGTTTCGATGCTTTCCTTGGTTGCTCCGCTGCGGGGTGGATCCATAATCAGGGTGTCGGGACACTGCTTTTCTATCAGTTCGGGCAGCATTTCCTCGAACCTTCCTGTTATGAAGCCTACGTTTTCGATACCGTTCATCTCAGCGTTTTGTCTGGCATCCTCGATCGCTTCCGGCAGCTCTTCCAGCAGCGTAAGAGACTTCACTTCGGCTGCCAGACTAAGACCTATGGCACCGATGCCACAGAAGGCATCCAGCACGTTGGCATCAGGATTCATCCTGCTGCGGATGCTATCCATGATAAGCTCCATAGTGCCGATGTTTATCTGCCAGAAACTGCGGTAGTTAATCCTGAATCTTGTGTTGCTTAGTTTATCGAAGATATAATCTCTGCCGAACAGCACTTTATCTTCATCGCCCAGAATTATATTGCTTCTTTCGCGGTTGATGTTCTGCACAATACCGGTAATGGTGGGGAACTCCTCGCAAAGCTGTTTCACCAGCAATCCTGAGAAGGGCAGCTTTCCGCTGCGGGTTACCAGTACCACCAGGATTTCTTTCAAATCGGTAGAACTGCGAAAGCCTATATGCCGCAACACACCTGTATGCTGAACCTCGTCATAGGCATCCACTTTGGCTTTACTGCAAAGCTGAACAATGCGTTTGGCTATAGCATCAAAAATGGGGGGATGGTTCTCGCAAGCCTCATGGGGCACAATCTTGTGAGACCAGCGAGCATAAATACCGTAAACGAGCTTGCGGGAAGCTTCTCTCCCCACGGGCATAAACACCTTGTTGCGGTAATGCTTAGGTTGCGGTGAGGCAATTGTGGGGTATATCTTGCCTGGGTCTATAAAGTGCGAAAATACACCTTGCACGAGAGTATTTTTATGTTCAATCTGTGCCTTGTAATCCAGCATCAGCCAGTCGCAACCGCCACAAGGCTTATCCCCGCCAAAAGC
This sequence comes from Candidatus Cloacimonetes bacterium HGW-Cloacimonetes-3, assembly GCA_002840645.1. Lineage (GTDB taxonomy): Bacteria > Cloacimonadota > Cloacimonadia > Cloacimonadales > Cloacimonadaceae > Cloacimonas. The sequence continues at coordinate 138,708 of PHBO01000010.1, read as the reverse complement.
ATTGCAGGCAGGTTCCGAATAGCCTTCTCCCCGGCTTACATAACGGCTTACTTTGGCAAAGCTGTGGTCTTTACGTTCGTGGGTTACATATACATCCACCACGTCTCCGGGGGCTGTGTAAGGTACAAATATGGCTTTGCTTTCGTAGAAAGCGATTCCGAAACCGCCCATGGCAAGTTTTTCGATCTTTATTTCAAATAGTTGTTTCACATTATCGCCTGAAGCCGCTCTATACGGGCTTCCATGGAAGGGTGGGTTGAGAATAGGGATACCTTGCGCCGGTTACTTATCTTCGCCATTGCGTATGAATCACTGCGTTTTTCAGGGTAGTAAGCCTGGCTGATTTTCTTTAGGGCTTCTATCATTGGTATTGCGCCTGTTAGGCTGGCTGCACCTGCATCAGCGCGGAATTCCCGCATGCGTGAATAGGCAGAAATGGGGATGTATGCCAGCAGCATCAAGCCGTTTTGCAGCAACATAACCACGATGAAATAGCCAAAATAACCCAGCCCGCCGCCACGGTTATCACCCCGCAGGGAGTTATCGATAGCGAAGGCAATTACCCGCGCAAAGAACATCACGAAAGTGTTCACAATGCCCATCAGCAGGGTCATGGTTACCATGTCGCCATTCGTGATGTGGCTCAGCTCATGTCCGGCAACCGCAGCAAGCTCATCCTCGCTGAGGCGGTCTATGATGCCGCTGCTAAAAGCTATAAGTGCGTTGTTCGCCGATGCACCCGTGGCAAAGGCATTGGCGTCCTTAGAGTTATAGATGCCTACTTCCGGGGTTTTGATGCCCTGTTGGTTTGCCATACCTTCGATGGTAGCAAGCAGGTAAGCCGCCTTAGGGTTTGTAGTGCCGGGCTTTATAATCTGGACTTTATAGCCCCATTTTGCCATGGATTTGCTTAACAGAAGCGAGATAAACGAGCCGCCCATGCCAAACAGGGCGCATAATATCAGCAATCCCCACAGTCCATCCATCCTGATTCCAAGCAGGTTCACGATGATGCCAATGGCAGCCATCACTAACAGGTTGGTTAGCAGGAAGATACCTATGCGTTTCAGAAAAGTCATTTGTCACTCCTTCAATAAGTTAAGCATATCAAATCCGTACCCTTGCGCATGCTGTTGACGGCAAAGTTTAGACAGTATTAGACAAGTTTATCGATTGGCTATACAAGGCAAGAAAAATCTTTCTCCCTTGCATGCATTGCCCTATCATTCCCCACCCATTGCCCACAAAGTGGGCAATGAGTCCGTAATGATAGAGGTTTGCTCGCAGGAAAGAAGCAAGAAGGGTTGGAGTTCAATTCGCCGTAGAAAGCTATATGCAATATATCTAACTGATTTGGCGGATTGGACTTCAACCGCTCAATGGTATCTTGAAGTCCAAAGCGCTCGTAATATGTTTATAAATGCAAAGATAGGAGAAGCGCTTTGAACTCCAAGACTGGTATAAAAGAAACAAGCGTCCTGCCTGAAATCAAGCAGGACGCATCAATAATTGGTATTAGCTTAAACTGATTAGTTAACTTTATAGCTCTTATCGCCGGTTTTGAAGAAAGCAATAATCTGCTTAGCGGCTGCCACACCGGAATTGGTGTTGGCTTCCTCGGTTTGTGCGCCCATCTTTTTGGGGGTGTAATACACTCTGTCGGCATACAGCTCCATCAATTGTGCTGCATTGCCGGGTTCCACATCGCTTACATAGCGGAATTTCTTCTTTTCTGCTAAGGTTTTCAGCAGGTCATCCTCATCGATAACTTCCTTACGGGCAGTGTTTACGAGGGTTGCAGTGTCCTTCATCAGCGAGAGCAAGCTCCAGTTTATGGATTTCTTGGTATCCGCATTGGCGGGAATATGCAGAGAGATGTAGTCGCCTGTCTTAAAGATGTCTTCCACCTTGGAAAGAGGCTTCACACCGTCTTTGGTCATGATTTCGTTGGTTAGGTAAGGATCGTAGGCATACACTTCCATGCCCAAACCCTTGGCTATTTTGGCGGTGTAGCGGGCAACAAAGCCGTAGCCAAAAAGCACAAGGCTCTTTCCGCACAGTTCACTGCCGGATTTGCCATTAAACTTACCGCGTGCCATATAGATCATCATGCCAATGGCAAGCTCTGCCACAGCGTTGGAGTTCTGACCCGGGGTGTTCATGGCAACCACGTTGTGGGCTGTAGCAGCCTTCAGATCGATGTTGTCATATCCTGCACCGGCACGAACCACCAGTTTCAGCTTTGGTGCAGCATTAAAAGCTGCCTCATCCATGATGTCACTGCGGATAATCACCGCTTCCGCATCTGCCAGAGCAGCATGCAACTGGCTAACATCGGTGTAGTTCTCTAAAAAGCTGTACTCATACTTGGCGTTTTCCAGCTCCGCTTTGATCTTTTGCGCGGCTTCGGCAGCAAAAGGTTTCTCGGTCGCTATCAATACTTTTGGCATTGTAGCCTCCTCTTATATATTTGTGTTTGATAGTGATAAACGTATTGGGTGGAAGAGTGAAATAGTGGAAGAGTGTAACACATTAGGGCATGGAGATTGCATTTGATAAATTGTCTCATTATCACTCCCCTCCACTATCTTTAAAATTTGTTTCACTATTTCACTCTTTCACTTTTCCACTTTTTAATTCCCAAGAATGCCGAGCAGCACGCCCGCTGCGACAGCAGAGCCCACCACTCCCGCTACATTGGGAGCCATGGCATGCATCAGCAGGAAATTAGTGCGGTCGTATTGATGCCCCACTACCTGAGAAACGCGGGCGGAAGCGGGAACTGCCGATACACCTGCGTTGCCTATCAGGGGGTTTATCTTATTCTTGGAGAAGAGGTTCATTATCTTGGCAAATATTACACCCGTAGCAGTAGCAACGGCGAATGCGGCTGCACCCATAACAAATATCTTTATCGTGGCAGGTGTTAAAAACACTGCTGCGGTTGTCTTAGCCCCCACCGTCAAGCCGATAAGCACGGTTACCACGTCTATCAAAACCGTCCTTGCAGATTGAGCAAGACGCTCTGTAACTCCGCTTTCCTTCAGCAAGTTACCCAAAAACAGCATAGATAATAGCACCACGCTGCCGGGAGAGATGAAAGTGGTTACCACAAAAGCTACTAAAGGAAAGATAATCTTTTCCTTTTTGGTTACTACCCGCAGCGATTTCATGCGGATAAGGCGTTCTTTCTTGGTGGTTAAGAGGCGCATAATGGGGGGCTGTATCACCGGCACAAGAGCCATGTAAGAATATGCTGCCAAAGCAATTGAGCCAAGCAAGTGAGGTGCCAGCTTGGAGGCAAGGAAGATAGAGGTAGGTCCGTCCGCTCCCCCGATTATACCAATCGAGGCAGCTTCCATGATGTTGAATCCCATCAGGATACTTCCCATGAAGGTGGCAAAAATGCCGAACTGCGCTGCTGCTCCCAGCAGGATAAGACGCGGATTCGCTATCAGAGTAGTAAAATCCGTCATTGCGCCAATACCTAAGAAGATCAAAGAGGGGTAAATACCTTTATTCACACCGAAGTACAGGAAGGAAAGCACAGAACCCTGGTCTGTAACGCCCAGCCCTTGCTCCGATACTCCGGGGATATTACCCACCACGATACCAAAGCCAATGGGCACAAGTAACAGAGGCTCAAATTCTTTCGTGATACCAAGATAGATAAATACCAGTCCTGCAACAATCATCAGCAGATTGCCCCAGCATACATTCATGAATCCGGTGGTTTGGATGAATTGGCTTAGTTCCAGCATTACCTTAGTCCTCAAACTCTATCAAGGGATCGCCTTCCTGAACCAGATCGCCCTTGCTAACGTATATCTTGCTTACTCTGCCGCCGACATTGCTATGTATTTCGGATTCCATCTTCATGGCTTCCAGGATAAGGGCAATATCTCCCTCTTCCAGATAACTGCCAACGCTGGTTTTTACTTCTATAATGCTGCCCGGGATAGGTGCGCGCAGTATTTTCTCGCCGGATGCATTCTGGTTCTCTACTGGAACAGAGGCACTCTGTCTTACAGGTTTAGGAACAGAGGCAGGTTTCACATCTGCGCCCTCAAGAGTCATCATCAGGTCGCCTTCCTGTATGGGAGAGCGTTCTTTCACATATATCTTACCGATGGTTGCATCGAAGGGGGAAGCTATTTCGGATTGCATTTTCATGGCTTCCAGAATGATGATGGTTTGTCCCTTCTTCACGGTGTCGCCTTCATTCACAGGGATAGATACTATCACGCCGGGGATGGGAGCTTTCACTTCTCCGCTGCCGGGCTCAATCCCGCTGTTGAAAGAGGGAGCCATGGGCACGGCTTTCTCCTGATTTGCCAGCTTGGGCACGCTCTGAGGTTTATCATCTTCAATCTGCACCAAATAATCAGTTCCGTTTATATTTATCTTGGCGTGTGTGGGGCTATATTCCACAATACGTGCGTCGAATTTCTCATTATTTATAGTTAATTTATAGGTTTTCATGCTATCTCCTTTTGCTCCCCATCTCCCGGTTTGGCATGCTAAGTACTGCGCTGGCACGCCATTGGTTGGTAGGTGTTCTGCGGAAAGTGAGAACCAGACGGCGTCTATCCTCAATTGATTGCTGGTAGATATGCAGCGCAGTTATCGCTGCTACTATCACGTTATGATTCAGAGTAGCCGAGGCACTTTTCAGTTTGCCGTCTGCGCTAACTTTTATAACTGCATGCTTTATTTTTGGGGGTCTGTTCAGGTGAATTAGCTGGCTAATTACAAGGCTGGTAACAAGTAACGCTATAAACACAGTAAGCATTCCCACGGCGGTAACGCTTGCGCCATAGCCCACTCTGTCATCAGTAAACTCCTGATGTATCTTTTCCACTTGTTGCGGCGTGAAGTTTAATGCCTGCAACGAGTTATGATCCCATTTACGTGATATCGAATCCGGTAAACCAAGCATCTGCTTCATCTTTTTGATGGGCATATTGAGGCTGGCTGCCGCTTCCGTTATCGTGGATAGTTCCGTGAAGCCATACACGCTGTACTGCTGAGCAAGCAAAGCCCTGTAAGGCGCTATACCCAGCTTTTGCAGGCTCATACTATCCAGCTTCTTGTTCTCCGGCTCCAGCCCCAGATAGCTTTTCCAGCGGTCGATATCGGCGATTAACAGCTTACGCGCCACTTCCTCCAGCGTGTTTGCACTACGGAAATTGTATTCGGAGAGTATCTCCTTTTCCCGTTGTATCATTACGCTATCGGGCACTGCGGGATGCTCCATTTCGGTATCCGTAGTTTGAGCACAAAGGCAGCCAAAGCAGAGGATTATCAAGATCAGTACAAGGTTTATCTTGCGCATCATCACTCTTTATAAGGGCATGTTGCCATGCTTCCGCGGAGGTATGCTATCCTTTTTATTGGCAAGCATCTCCAGAGCACGGATCAAGCGAAAGCGCGTCTGTGACGGCTCTATTATATCGTCTATAAAGCCCCGCTCCGCAGCATTATAGGGGTTAGCAAACTTATCACGGTATTCTTCCTCTTTCGCCAGCAGAGTAGCCTTCGGATCCTCCGAAGCCATTGCTTCCTTACGGAAGATCACTTCCACCGCGCCTTTAGGACCCATCACCGCTATCTCCGCAGACGGCCATGCATACACCAGATCAGCACGCATATGCCTGCTATTCATCACACAGTATGCACCGCCATAGGCTTTGCGCACGATCACCGTTATCTTGGGCACAGTAGCTTCTGCAAAGGCATACAGCATCTTAGCACCATTGCGGATTATGCCGTTATGCTCTTGCGATGTACCGGGCAGGAAGCCGGGCACGTCCTCCAACACAACTATGGGAATATTAAAAGCATCGCAGAAGCGTACAAACCTTGCCGCCTTTATCGAGGCATCGTTATCCAGCACTCCCGCCAACACCTTGGGCTGGTTAGCCACAATACCGATGGAATGACCGTTCATGCGGGCAAAACCAATCACCAGATTCTGTGCGTAGTTGCTCATCACTTGCAGAAATTCACCATCATCCACAATGGGATGGATAAGGTCTAAAATATCGTAAGGTTTGTTTGGATTATCCGGTATCAGCTCGTTCAGCACGTCACAGCTTCGGTTTATCGGGTCTGTGCTGGGGATGCAGGGCGGATCTTCCATGTTATTCGAGGGCAGATAGCTAAGCAGCATCTTTATCAGCATAAAGGTCTCTTCCTCGTTATTAGACATGAAGTGAGCCACACCGCTTTTACTGGCGTGTATCTTCGCACCACCCAGGTCTGCAATGGAAACCGTCTCATTAAGCACAGTTTTCACCACTTTAGGTCCCGTTACGAACATATAGCTGTTGTTCTTTTCCATGATCACAAAGTCTGTTATTGCAGGTGAATACACCGCTCCACCGGCACAAGGACCCAGTATCGCCGATATCTGAGGGATAACTCCGCTCGCCATCACGTTCCGCCAGAAAATCTCGGCATAGCCTGCCAGGGCATCCACGCCTTCCTGAATGCGCGCTCCGCCGGAATCGTTAAGCCCTATCAGCGGGCATCCGTTGCGCAGCGCCATGTCCATGATCTTGCATATCTTTTCCGCGTAAGTCTTGGAGAGTGAGCCTCCAAACACCGTGAAATCCTGCGCAAACAAATACACCACGCGCTCGTTTATGGTAGCGCTACCCGTCACCACGCCGTCGCCGGGATGAATGAACTTCTCCATCCCAAAATTCGTACACTGATGGGTAACAAACATATCGAATTCTTCGAAGCTATCGGGATCCACCAGCAACGCAATCCGTTCGCGCGCAGTAAGTTTCCCTTTTTCATGCTGTTCGGCAATGCGTTTCTCACCCCCGCCCAGCAGGGCAGCAGCTCGTTTTGCCTTCAGCTTATCCAGAGCTATCTGGTTAGCCATGTGCTTACTTCCTTATATCTTATCTTTGTTATAATCAATTCGTTGCCATTGTCATTATTTAAGCACCAGTGTTTTAGTAAAGGGAAATCTTGATATATCAGGAGGTTTGGTTCAGGCTATCCTTAGCCCAATTCTCCGGATTGTGTATAATGTATTCTGCAATGGCATTATAGTCCTGCTCATTGCGTATAATATGCTCGTAGTAATTGCGCTGCCACACAATATCTTCATATCCGGATAAGCGCATTTTCATCGTTACCGCCGCCTTAAATCCAGATATCAAAGCCCCCAATGACCTTGGTTTCAACCCCGTAGGGGCGTTCGGTTGAACGCCCTTAATATTGTTTATAAACACAATCGCATGAAAATGGTTAGGCATTATCACATACTCGCCCGATTCAATCTCTTGCCTGATAACCGCGGTGCTCCCCCATTCCTCCTCCACAAACCTGCCAATCGCATTCAAATGCATAACGCTGTCTTGTACCTTGCCCAACAGGTGAGACTTATTATGCGTGCAAATCGTTACAAAATAAGCACCCTGGCACGAATAATTATAGCCCTTCAATCGCATAGATTTTCGCCTCACCACCGTAGGGGCGTTCGGCTGAACGCCCTTTACATGCACCACATTGTCTATATTTTCATCCATTATAATCCTCCCCCACCCGTAGGGGCGTTCGGCTGAACGCCCTTTGTGTATATTACATTGTTCATATTATCCTCCAAGTTCATCATCCCCTATCCCGGGCGTTCCGCCGAACGCCCCTACGGTGTGGAAATTATTTTATCCAATCTCTCCCAACCTGTCACCTTCTTTATATACCCCGCATTCACGCACGTGCACACCCGGCACACCGGGCTATCTATCGCAAGCATATCGGTAAGCGTAACCGTCTTCAGATCTACGCTTTCGGGGTGTTCCTTCGCCCATTTCCACATGCACTGGGTAAACAAGGTCTTGGCATTCGGCATTTTATGCCTTAGAGACGGGATGCGGGACACATTTTCCCTGGAGTTATACAGAGCGTATGTTTTCAAATCATCCCGGAAATCCGCATTTGCCTCCAGATACAACTCATTCAGATGCAGGAAGATATCCTTCATCTTCAGATGATTCTCCCCCAGCGTGGGGTAAGTGAATTGCCGCACCTGGCACAACAAGTAGTTATAATGATTATAAAACACCATCTCACCCAACTTACCGGAATATGCCTTCACCCCGTTTATAAACGTTACTCTCATATTATCTCACCTCGCTGCATTATATTTTCCACTTTCTCTCTTTGTCTTTCCCGTACTCTCTCCTTGTCTTTCCCGTGCTCTCTCTTTGTCTTTCCCGCGGAGGCGGGAATCCAGCCCCTTTAACACCAATACATTACGCATTTCTACGCAAGCATCTTACACCCTTGCAATCCCACATAATACATCACAAGCTAAGCGATAACATATTTCTTGTCAACATTAATTCTCACTTAATTCTCACTTAAATCCACTCTCATTCCCCTATAAGCTCCATCTCTGTTACACGCAGAAAATCGGATACCATACTGCCACAATACTGCCGCGACCCTGCCGCATTGTGGCAGGGTCGCGGCAGGGTCTCATCTGTGTGATCTGCGAATTTCTGCGTGTAACAGAGATGGAGCTTAAATGGAGCATCGGGGAAAAAAGGGGAAAAAAGCAGGAGCAGCCTAAGAAAACGGCATTATTATCCAAGGAAAACTGCATAATTATCCGCATGTCGGTAAAGACAGTGTAAATAAATTATTGACACAAAATCAAAGGTAAACACATTGGTGCGTAGTGATTTCGAGGTGCTTTCCACAATGCGGTAAGTTCTAACGAAATGAGTAACAAAGGAGAGGAAATGGCAAAACACAAACGCAGTTACATCACCATTGCTCTGGGCTTAGGTCTGGTAATCTTGTGTCTGATGTTCATGTTCAAGGCATCGGTTATCAGTCCTTCGGGTATCATCGGGCTGGCACTTATATACACGGGCTGGACAGGCGGGCGCAGAGCGATGATCATTCTGGGGCATAGCTGCATTGTGGTGGGCGCATATCTAATTACCTGGGGTTTATATCTGTTACCGGTTAGTCAGCCTACTTTGATGGGTATCCTGGGAAAGCCGTTGTTCTGGGGGATGTTTTGCATGGGTGGGGGAGTTTGTGCCATCTTTCACGGCTTCTGCCACTGTGTGCGTAGTTTTAAAAGCGAGATAGAGAAAGAGGCGAGCAAATAGTTATTTCAAATTAGACTAAATATTGTGAGGAACAGATTATGAAGCTATGGCTAACAATGCTATTAATGCTGCTGATGCTTGTCCCAATATACGGGGTAAGCCAGGGAAGTTGTCTTTTTATATCATATGAGCCATCATGCATTAATCTTGCCATTGGTGGGAGAGCTGTGGGCAACGTAAATATCTGGCATAAGAGTGCGTTAACCACGTATGCTAATCCCGCGGTGGGAGCATACCGGGAAGGGGTTAGCTGGGGTTTTAGCGAAAAAGATTGGCTGAAGGACACGGGTTTTGGCTTGAAATATAACGCCTCTCTGGTGAATATTGGCTACAAAGGAATGTCCATCACCTTGCCATCCTATAGGTTAAGTGAGCTTAGCGGGCAATATTTAGATGCTGGAATAGCGCCGCTTTATGATGATCACTGGAATGTAGTGGGAGAATTTCACAGCTATGACACTGCTGGAGTTTATGGTTTTGCCTGCGATGCCGTGAAGTTGGGAGATGATTACATATCATCCTCCTTTGTGAAAGAGCATCTGATGTTGGCATGCGGGATAACATACAAAGACATAACAAGCTATCTTTATCCAGCGGGTAGTGCTGTGGGTGTGGGTGAAGGAAGCTGCTGGGACGTGGGTACCGCAGCCAGATTTAGCTGGGAAGATATAAGCGGTGTGGGCGTAGAAGCAGTTGGAGCGTACACACATAACAACGTTTTTAATGGCAAAGCCGGCTTTGGAGACGGGCTTGAAGATCCGCTCTGGGAGTGTAAAAACTTCGGCTATGCTGTTGGGGTTAATCTCTCCGGGGAGAAGGTGTTAGGGGATATAATTGATCCTAAGCTGATCTATTTTGATAATCTGGTCTCCTTTCGCTATTTAAGCTCTACGGCTAATGAGTCGGGAGACAAGAGCAAGGGTTACGGGGCTGAATGGGGCTTGATGGATACTTTTTTCATCCGCAAGGGCAGATATGAAGATTATGAGGGCGAAATCGTGGGCAATACCTTCGGATATGGAATTGACCTGCACTACAAAGACATTGTTTCGCTATCCTGGAATTATGCCGAATACCCGGGAGGAGTATTGATGAACGGACCGCAAAAAGCCGAGGATATAAATGTGAATCTGGACTTTCTGAGCATTGGCAAAGAGATTAACAAGCTGTTTGTAAAGCGATAAAAGGATACAATTCAGGAGGATATCATGAAGGTTAAAATGAATTTCGGGATGCCGTCGCTCACTGGTAAAACGGGGGAGCTGGTGTATTGCTACAATCGCCTGGCAGATAAGATGTATGCCAGAAAATATACTTATCCCACCCTAACGGACAATAACCACAAGATGGGAAGCGTGGCGCAGAACCTGTTCCGGATAAAGGTGTCGGATGCTTACAAATATGACTGCCGCACTTATGCTTACCTCTACGCCACTGCCGGCAAAAACCGCGGAGTGAAGATCTGGACGTGGAGCAATTGCTATCTGCATCTGATGTATGCGCTTGCCGCTGCGGTGCCGGAGATAGACCTTGCTACGCTGACCAAAGAAGAAATTTATACTCTCGATCTGCCGTGCATAAGTATTAAAAGAGCGGTGGAAGCGGGGCTGCTGGAGGAAGTGAAGGATTATGTGAGGCTGGATAATGGGATGTAAAGTGGGGAGTTGAAAAGTGGAAGGGTGGAAAAGTGAAACATGGGCGAAGTGTGATATACATGTGAATGAATATAAACCAATAAAAAGGAGAGACTGATGAAACATCTGTTAGGAGTTCTGTTGCTGATTGCTTTATGCAGCGGGCTGGGAGCGGTAAATTACCGTGTAGCGGTTGGTTTGGATGCTGCAGGAGAAATGATAGGCTTTAATGAAGCTCTGATAGTGGGAATGCAAAACTATACAGCACCGACGGTATCTGTGCAGGTAGAGAACAGACAATATGCAGTAACCTACGGAATTGGAGTGGATTACCAGTTTCCAAGAGTGAATAAGGAGCTTCCCGGAAGCTGGACAAGTAACCTTCGGGAACAGACTTACATTCCTCTCTATGGGATACTATTGTACAGCTTTCCCACCACAACAAAGATATCTCCGGAACTTATTGTGCAGTTTGGGTATAGCTTTCCGAAGTTAGAATTCAGTAATCTCGATGAGGATGAACGATATAGTGTGGAAGGGGGCTTATTTTCCGGAGTGGGCTTTGGCTTGAACTATCAGGATTTCACGCTTAACATGTTATACAGGGTGAATGGCTTTACTATGAGGTATGATGAACTTCATAACAACATTTGGGAAAAAGGTGAGGATTACAAATACCAAACCCGGCAATGTAATATATCTCTGGGGTATAGGTTCGGAAAATAATGCAATTACTATAAGCATGCAGTAATCCTACATTCCCTCCTTGCCAAAGTTCTTGTTTAGCTTAGTTTAATAGTATCAAGTACTTAATACCGGGAGGAATTATGCTTAATGATTCGGACATTGCCAAGGGCACAAAGATGCTTCACATCGACGAAATAGCGGCACAAATAGGCTTAAAACCGGGTGATCTGGATCACTATGGAGAGTTTAAGGCTAAGATACGATATTCCACTATGAGCCGCTATGAAAATAAGCCACATGGTAAGCTGATCCTTGTCTCCGCCATCACGCCAACCCCCGCGGGAGAAGGCAAGACTACGGTGTCCATCGGGCTGTCCCAAGCCTTGAACCGCCTGAATAAGAAGAGTATCGTTGCCATCAGAGAGCCGTCGTTGGGTCCTGTGTTCGGCATCAAAGGCGGTGCGGCAGGAGGGGGCTATTCCCAGGTGCTGCCAATGGAAGATATTAACCTTCACTTCACAGGGGATTTTCACGCTGTCACCGTAGCGAATAACACCCTTGCAGCCTTGCTGGATAACCATATATACTTTGATAATGCGCTGAATATAGACCCCAGACGCCTTACCTGGAAACGGGTGGTGGATGTGAATGACCGGATGCTGCGGCATATAGTGATCGGGCTGGGAGGCAGTAAGCAAGGGTTTCCGCGGGAGGATGGATTTGATATAACGCCCGCCAGCGAGATCATGGCTATCCTGTGCCTTTCCAATAACATGGACGAGCTGAAAGAACGGATTGGGAAGATAACCGTGGGTTTCACATATTCGGGAGAGCCTGTAAACGTTAAGCAGCTTGGCTATGAAGGAGCTATCGCAGTATTGCTGAAGGATGCGCTGAAGCCAAACATCGTACAGACCACGGAGAATACGCCTGCTTTCGTGCATGGGGGTCCCTTTGCGAATATAGCGCAGGGTGCGAATAGCATTCTGGCGACTAAGACTGCGCTTAGGTTAAGTGATTATGTGGTTACAGAAGCTGGTTTTGGCTTCGATCTGGGGGCAGAGAAGTTCTTTGATCTGGTGTGTAAATATGGAGGGTTCTGCACGGATGCAGTGGTTCTGGTGGCAACTGTGCGAGCGATAAAGTATCATGGCGGGGCAAAGCTGAAAGAGCTTAATGTACCTAATCCCAAGGCTGTAACCGAAGGCTTGGTAAACCTTGCCAAGCATCTGGAGAATATACATAAGTTCGGAATGAAGAGCATTGTGGCAGTAAACCGCTTCCCCAGTGATACCGATGAAGAGCTGCAGATAGTGGTGGATTTCGTGCATGCCAGCGGCTTTGAAGCCAGCGTGGTGGAGTATCACACGCAAGGCGGAGCAGGCGGACTGGAGCTTGCACAGAAGGTTATCGGCATGGTGGATAAGGATATGTGCAACTATCGCGGGTTGTACGACTGGAAAAGCCCTGTGGAAGACAAGATATTCAAGGTTGCCTCCGAGATATACGGTGCGCAGAAGGTGGATTATACTGCCGACGCCAAAGCGGATATAAAGAAGATTAATAAATACGGCTTCGATAAATTGCCCATTTGTATTGCTAAGACACAGAAGTCACTGTCTGATAATCCTGATCTGATTGGACGCCCAAAGGATTTCCTGGTAACTGTGCGGGAGGTGATAATCGCCAGCGGTGCAGGTTTCCTGATTCCCATAACAGGTGAGATTATGCGTATGCCGGGATTGCCGAAGCACCCTTCTGCCGAAGTGATAGATGTGGAATCCGATGGTAATATCAGTGGCTTGTTCTAAGCTATACAAAAAAGATGATTAACACAGAGTAAAAGAGATAAAGAGGAATGTGTTAACGGGGTGTCAAGCTTCGGATTGACACAATTTTCTCTGTCAAGCCGGAGCTTGACAGACCATTTAAAAAAAGCCCCGAACGTAGGTTCGGGGCTTTTGCTTATAGCTAACGTGTTAACGAATTAACCTGTTAACTTATTTCATCATGATCATTTTCTTGGTGGAGCTATACTTCCCTGCATTCATCTTGAAGAAATAGACACCAGTGGAGACGGGACGGTTGTTATTGTCCGTGCCTCTCCAAACCACACTGTGGTTACCAACGCCGGGGGCTTCATTTACAAGGGTTTTCACCAACTGTCCTTTCACGTTATAGACTTCGAGAGTAACGGGAATGTTCTCTTTCAGGCTGTAACGAATAGTGGTTTCAGGATTGAAAGGATTGGGGTAGTTGCCTTGCAATTCTGTGGCAATCACAGGAACCAGTTGATCGTCACTGGAAACGCTGCCGCCTACGCCATGAACGCTGAAATCATCAACAAAGAAGATAAAAGCGTCATTTGATACGCAACGGATAGTGATATACACGCGCTGATTATCATAGGCAGAGAGGTCGTACACGTATTCAGTCCACGTTGTGGGGGCTAACACGCTGGTTGTTCCGGTAATATATTGGAATCCCGGAACGTTCGGGTTTGTTAGGGTGCTTACGCCCACGCGGAACTGCTCTAAACCATATTGAGCTGTGTGGCTCTTGGCAAAGAACTTAACAGCACTGTTGGTGCCGAGTTGCAAACGCGGGGTTATAAGATAATCATTGTTCGGAGGGGCAGTAGCGGCAAAGCAAGCTGCCACTTTGGCACCACCGTGAGGAACAAGGCTGGCTACGGGAGGAGTAGTGTTAGCAGGGTTGAAGATGATGTATGCCATTGCTGCTTCTGAATTCAGGAATGTGACATCCGTGATACCATAGGTAACAGAAAGATCAATATCTGTAAGAATCCAGGGGGCAAAGCTAAGGCTGAAATCATCATAAGCTTCAAAGCCATCAGTGAAGAAGGCTGGAGCAAGCACCACATTAACAACTGCGCTTGCGGTTACTGCAACAGATTCACCGTAATTGTGAACAGCCACAACGCCATATACATACGTTCCATTGGGGACGTTTGCCTGGGTGTATGTGACTGTAGTGGGAGTAGTGATCTCACTTACCATCACACCATCACGATATACTTTGTATCCGGTGAGAGTGGTGGCAGCAGGGGCAGTCCAGGACAATGCTACGGTGCTGTTTGTTACGTTTGCTGCAAGGTTTGTAACGGGAGCAGGTGCAGCCAGGGTAGTAACAGTAACAGGACCCGCGGGGGTAGATTCACCTGCATCGTAGAATGCAGTAACTGTATAGGATTGGTTACCGGGGGCAACAGCCATATCGTCATACACAAAAGTAGTAGGACTGTTAATTGTACCGACCAGATTACCATTGCGATACACTTTGTAGCCCAACAAAGCTCTGCTTGGCTCGTAAACAGGAACCGGAGCAATATTGGGGGTAACAATGGAGCGGCTGATGTTACCGGGCACAGTTACAACTTCAGGGTAGGTGGATTTGGCTGCCGGAGCACCAACGAACACATCATCAACAAAGTAGATGAAAGCATCATTGGATACACACTGTAAGCCAACACGCACAGTTTGTCCTGCGTATGCAGCAAGTGAATAGGTGTATTGAGTCCATGCTACTGGAGCTGAAATATATGTTGCACCGCTGATAATGGTGAAGTTCGCCGGAAGCGTTCCGGTAGTGGAGATTCCGACCTTAAAGCGTTCCAAGCCGTATTGTTCAGTGTAGGAACGCGCCCAGAAGCTAAGCTGGTTACCTGTAACAATCGGAATGGCGGGGGAAATCAACCAGTCGTTGTTAGGAGGTGTGGTAGAAGCAAAGCTGGCTGCCATTCTGCTGCCGGAGTGTACGTCAGCACCTGTAACTGCAGGAGTTGTGGCAGTCGGGTTGAAGATGATGTATGCCATGGGGCTACCGGAGTTTTGGAAGGTTATCCCGCTGAAACCATAGGTGGTGCTAAGATCAACATCAACCAGTGTCCATGGGGCAAAGGTTAAGGCGAAATTTGGATAAGTTTCGAAGCCTTCTGTGAAGTTTGTCACAGGTGGTTCTGAACCGGGAGCATCCCAGGCAAGATGAACATTATTGTAGTTTTCAATAGATGCGGTGAGGTTTGCCGGAGGAAGTAGGGAAACTACTGTAACAGCAGCAGGACCGGCAGGGGTGGATTCTCCACCATCATAGTAGGCGGTAAGGGTATAGGAATAAGTACCGGCAACTAAGTTCATATCTGTGAATGTAAGAATGGCGGGGGTGAAGGTATTTAACAATGTGCCATTACGATACAGTTTGTAGCCCAAGAAATCACGGGTGACACCCGCCGGGGCAGTCCAAGTAAGTACTGCATCGTTGCCGTCAATGAGATTGGCAGCAAAGTTCTGGGGTGGGTTTATAACATCAGTGAGCTCAAAGATGCTGAATGAATCCAGATAGATGTAGTTCATGTTCATATTACTATGTCCACGGAAGCCCAGGTAGTAATTACCGGTGGAAGTGGGGTTGACCACTACTTCAGCCATGTTATAAGTAATATTGTTAACATTCAGGTTTTCGAACAGCATAGTTGTTAGTGCTTCGGTAGTAGGTGCATTACCCCAGTAAACTGATAGCTTTTCCGGGGTAGTGGCACTATTAGCACGATAATAGAACCTTGCTTTGTACACGGTTCCTAAAGTTAAATGCAATGCGGGGGAAACTAACCAATCGTTCATAGCTACAGCACTGTTGAAGCGGCAACGCATGGCGTTCACTCCGGCTTGTGCTCCGCTGGCAATGCTTTCCCATGTGTATGCATCGGCATTAGCGTTAATAGTAGTCCAGCCCAAAGCCTGGGCAGGCGGAGTCGCATTGTCGAAGCCCTGAGCATAAGGGAATGTGAAAACAGTAGGATCTGCAAGAGTCGTAAAGCTCCAAATGGGGCAGTTCAAAGCATCGCCATCCTGATTGAAGGGCACTATTTTCCAATAGTATGTGGTGCTGTATGCGAAATCATCCGGATTGTAGGTTATACCGGTTTGAGACACACCATTCACGATATTGGTGGCAGCGGTATCTGTTCCAAGGAACACTTTGTAACCATCAGTAACTCCACCACCGGCAACCCAGGAAAGGTCTGTTCCAATGGGTGTATTGACGGAGCCGTTTGGAGGAACAGGGTTCTGAGCAGCCAAGGGCGGCTCACCAATCGAGGCAGGACTGAAAGTGTAAGTAAGCCCTGCTGGTGGGAACACGGTAGCACTTAATGTGCAGGAGTTATTGGCAGCGGTTCCAATGCTTGTAGCTGTCCAGTCTGTTGTGGTAGTGCGATTGTTGAAATCTGCGTTGGAATCACCACGTAGTCCAACCTGTACGGATGGAGCAGTGGTTGAGTTGTTGGAGACAAAAGCGCCATAAACGAACACTACTTTGTTTCCGTTCTCTTGCAATTGAATTTGAAAAATTAAGTCGTCCGTTGCAGCAGTAGTAGGAATTCGGCGATAGTGGCTCCACTGTGCGGTAAACACGCGATTGGGAGCAGCGCCGCTTGTAAGTGACATCAGCTGTCCGGTCTCGGTAGATTTGATATCGCGACCTAAGGCAGCAACAACGTTATTTGTTCCGGTAGCGGAACTGATGGGGGTTGTGCTATTTGTTACAACCGGACCCATGGCTAAAAAGCCGTTAGTCTGGATGCTAACGCTTGCATAAACCACACCATTGTAGGTGAAGTTGAATCCCAAAGGGATAGCATTGAAGTTTTCGTTATCATTTGCTATTGTCCCGTGGACAGTTCCTCCGCTTATTTCAGTGTAAGTTCCCAGTGAGGAAGTAAACGAGTACTCGCTTACTATAGCCCCAATACTGAGTGCTAACGCTGTAAAGATCAGCAGAAGAAGGAGTTTTTGTACTTGTGCTTTCATAGCATCTCCTTTCCTTGTTAATTTCCTAATGACTTTCTTACTTTTCATGATCACAGGCGAGACATTACCTTAATGCCAACGCACCAATATACACAGTGTGGAACATTGATATTATGTCAAGCAAAACTTGTTAGCTTTGATTCTCTATCAGATTAGAAGAACGCACTCTGTCTGGAGTAGATACTTTAGCATTTTGTAATGGATACATCATCTCAATAACTGGGTAAGTGGTAGCCTGTGCTACAAACATATTTCTGGACAATGAAAGCATCCTGATAAGTTTGGAAACAGAAGATATCTATAAGGAGATAAACATGTTAGCAGTAAACGAATATTTCGGGGGCAAGGTAAAATCTATCGGGCTGAACAACAGCAAGGGAAAATCTACTGTGGGTGTGATGGATATTGGGGATTACGAATTTGGTACCTCAATGGTGGAATATATGACGGTGGTTACCGGTGCGCTTAATGTGCTGTTGCCTGAGGCAAAAGAATGGAAGATGTTTTCCGCCGGAGAAACCTTTATCGTGGCAGCAAACACCAAGTTCCAGCTTAAAGTTGCGGAACAGACAGCATACTTGTGCAGATACGAGTAAGCACAGATAGTTCTCCGGGAGTTGTTAGCCAGAGTTTTAAACTCTAAGTTCCGAAATAGGAATTTCCCAATGGGAAAGGTCGTGATCCAATAGCAGGATGCCGTTACGTTCTTTCAGGCGGCTATAGATAAGCTTCTTGGCAGCAAAAGTGTCCTTTCGTGCTACATCGTAGGCAGATGTAACAGCAGGAAGGGTATGAAAATAGGTGGGAATAATATCGCCTGCATAGATATAGAACCCTTCCGGTAAATCAGCCTGAACAATCTGGCTGCCGACGGTATGTCCCCCTGTTTTGATCAGGGTGATTCCTTCCGCTATCTCGTTATCGCCTTCGATAAGTTCTACCAAACCTTCTGTTTCCAGAAGGCTTAGCTGATGCTCGAAACTGTAGGCAGCACGGTTCAGATCATCAGGATTCTTTGCCATATCCCATTCTGATTGCTGAATCCAGTAGCGCGCATTGGGAAAGGTGAGAGCATCTTCGTCGCCAAATGCGGTAACGATACCACCTGCGTGGTCAAAATGCAGATGCGTCATGACCACGTCGGTGATGTCAATATCGGTTATCCCAAACTCACTTAACGCTATTGGGAGCAGGAACTCGGAAGGCTGGAATATCTCTATCTGTTTTTCGGATAGTCTGTTGCCCATACCCGTATCTACCAGAATGTTGCGTCCCGGGATCATGATCAGCAGCAAGTTCAAATTCAATTTCTGACGACGACGTTCGTCCACCTGTGTCTTTTTGTTCCACAATGTCCAGGGCAGAACTCCCATAAAAGCACCGCCATCAGACCAATAGTAGCCGGCGTGTATTTTATGGATTGGTTTCATCGTTATTCGCTGCTGGCCGGTTTGGGAGGACGGCGACGCTGTCTGTTAGGACGTGCTGCTGCGGGCTTGTCCGTTGTTGGGCTATCTGTTTCAGAAGTAGCTTCCTTTGTTGCTTTCCTGTGGGCAGCAGTTTTAAAAGGATAATCTGCGCTTGTTCCGGCAGGAATATCAGTTTTGGGTGCACGCGGTGGGCGGGGTGGGCGTGCAGTTTTCTGCTTTGCAGCGGGTTGGGTGGTCTTCTCGTCAGAGGATTCGGGAGTGTGTTTTCCTCTATCCGCATTGCTATGGGACAAAGCTTCACGTTCGCTCTGCTTGGCAGAGAAAATTACGATGCGCTTCTTTTCGCCCTCACCGATAGTAAGGGTGCGCAAGCCTTTATCGCGTTCCACATGGCGGTGAATGATACGGCGTTCTCCAGCACTCATAGGTTCCAGAGTAAGAGGTTTTCCATGCGCTTTGATCTTAGATATCTGGGGCTGGAACTGGCGGAAGAAGAAATCCTCCCTGCGCTCACGATAACCATCGGCATCAAGGTAGATTTTCTCTATCTTGCGGTCGTACTCAAACACGCGGTTCACCAGGAACTGGATGCTTTCCAGCATGTTTCCATTTTTACCAATCAGGAATCCGGTGTCTGTGCAGCCGACTATTTCCAGATACAATGTCTTGCCCTCAAGCTTGGTGGTTATGGAATCAAATCCTACGCCCATCTTGGTAAGCAAGCTATTAGTGTAAAGCTTGGCACGGTCTGCGGTATCAGGAAGTTGGAAACGCACTAAAGCAGTCTTGCTGGCAAAAAGGCCGAATATACCATTGCTGGGTTTCTTCAGGATTTCGTATTTAAGCTCCCAATCCTGGATATTGTTTTCTTTGCGGAAAGCGCTGATGATATCTTCGATACAGGTTCCGCTTTTGTCTATAGTAGTCATTGATTATCCTTGTTTTTAAAGTGTTGATTCAGGTAGTACTGATGGACGATGGACAGGACATTAAACGCTGTCCAGTAAAGCACCAATCCTGCCGGCATGCCCTTAAAGATGAAGAACATCATGATAGGCATCATCCAGGTCATCATTTTTTGCTGAGATTGCATGGCTTTTTGTTTGTCATCCATCTGGGAATCGTCCATTTTTGGAGGACGCATCATGAGAGATTGAACAATCATAAAGGCACCCATAACTATCGGTAAAATGAGGTATGGATCAGGCTCGGAAAGGTCTTTCAACCAAAAGACGAAAGAGGCATTACGCATATCCAGAGAGTATCGAAGCACATTGTAAAGCGGGATAATGATGGGGAATTGAATCAGCACCGGCAAACACCCTGCTAAGGGGCTGGTGTTGTTCTCTTTGTACAGCTTGTTCATTTCCTGTTGTTGCTTAACCTTGTCGTTCGCATACAGTTTCTGGATTTGCTGAAGTTGAGGTTGCAGCTTTTGCTGCTTGAATCCATGTTCCATCTGTTTGTGAGTGAGGGGGTGCAGTATCAGCTTCATAACAAAGGCAAATATCAGCAACACCACACCATAGTTCTTAATGTAGCGGTGCAGGAACTTCAGGAACCATGCAAAAATATTGGCAAGCCAGCGAAGCCAGCTTACACCACGTTCGGGGATGTTATCCATCTGTTTGCCGTATTGTTTCAGGATTTCATAATCCGCGGGTCCGGCGTAGATAGTGAAGCTCTGATTCCAGCTTTGTTGAGCGCTTGCCTGGCGTGAATCGATCATGAAATAGGGGTTGCCTGTGGCTTTGTTCACGCCGGTGCTATAGTTTCTCATCAAGCTGGGATCGCTTTCTTTCAAGGCGATGGCAAAATATTTGCTGCGAACTGCAGCCCAAGAGAAGCTGCCCAAAGAACCATTAGGCTGGGCTTTCTTGAATTTGGAGAGAGCAGTCTTTTGAATCTGGTTATCAGCATACAACAGGAACTTGTAATCCTGTGATTTGCTCTTGTTGATTCTTTCCGTGTCGGCTATTCCGGAAGAGAAATCCAGTTCGATGCCGTTCATAGCCTGAAATCCCGATACCGAGACATCAAGGGCGATACCGTACTGATTATCAATAGAATAACGCTTTTCCACCTGGGGTGAAGCGGGATCACCAAGGAAAAAGCTTACAAAAAGGGAATCAGTAGAGATATGGTGCTGAAAAACAGTTGTGGCAAGCGGTGTTTCTGTTCCGGGGTGAATTAGTTTAAGATTGGCAATGGAGCTGTCTTCCGGGATAATGTGCACGGGTTGCTTGTCGTGGGAAAGGAAATTCTTCAGTTCCACTTGTTGGATGTTTCCACCCTTAGTATTGAAGTAAACTGTCATTAGCCCGTTTGAGAGCTGCACAAGCTCTTGTTTTGCATCAGAAATGAACAGGCTATCCACCGGAGCTTGCACTATCACGCTATCTGCTGCTGCTATCGGGGCAGCAGGAACAGCGGGAGTGGCTTCCTGCTGGGAGGCTTGTAACTGTTGTTTTTGTAGCTGCTGGGGTTTCCATACAAACTGGCTAAACACCATGTATAGAATTACCATCAGCAGAATTGCGGTTAAAGTTCTTTTATCCATAACTATCCTCCTTAGGGAAGGGGGTCATAACCACCCTTGTTAAAGGGGTTACAACGGATAATGCGCCAGATGCTAAGGTACAAAGCTTTGGGGAAGTGATACTTCTGGAAAGCTTCATAGCCATAACGGCTGCAACTTGGCTCAAATCGGCAGCTTCTTGGCAGATAGGGTGATATGGCGAGCTGATAAAGCCTGATAATCGCCAAAAAGATCAGATTGGGTAAACGAAGAATACGGTTCATGATGTTGCGCGCTTTTGCAGCATGGAACACAGGGTACTCAGCTGATTGCACAAGTCCTGCCATGAAAGCTGTCCTGCTCCGCTTTTAGACACAAGCACAAGCTTGAAACCATCGGGTATTTGCCCTTCGTTCTGATGAATCCAAGCCTTGATCCTGCGCTTAAGTAGGTTTCTTCGCACTGCATTACCAATTCTACGGCTGTTGGTAATCCCCAAAGCCGCTTCGCCAATCCGGATAAGCACGGGAACATAGAAGTTTGCCGTCCGAAAGTAAAAATCGGGATTTCTGAATTCGGTGTACTCAGCGTGAGATGTGATCCACCGCACCATAAGCTCATACGCTTAAGGTTTTTCTCCCTTTTGCTCTACGACGTGCCAAGACCTTGCGGCCATTCTTGGTAGCCATGCGGCTGCGGAAGCCATGGGTGCTCTTACGAGGTCTGTTGTGGGGTTGATAAGTACGTTTCATTATGTATATCTCCTTGAATATATGCGTAATTATGATCAGTAAGTCATGAATTTACAGGGGCGTGGAATGTCAAGCTGTTTTTTGTGTGTAGCTCAATGAAATGCGAACTTGTGAATCGCAGCAAATTCCACTTACGAAAAAGAGGTGTCCGGTAACTTCTTCTTGCTTCTGGACACCTATCAAACCCCACCTAAACCCCACAAAGTGGGGAATGGGTGGGCAATGATAGGGCAATGCAAGCAGGGAAGGTAAAAGAAAAGTGAGTAGAATCCTACTTTAAAAGCTGTAGCATAGCAAAGAAATGGCAAATACTTCCGCCCAAAACAAAGAGATGCCACACACTGTGATGGTATGGCAATTTCTTGGCAATGTAGAATATCACACCCAACATGTAAGCTCCACCACCGATCAGCATCCACATGAGGAATGAAGGCGGGGTAGCATGCAAAAGAGGTTTTACGGCAATAATTATCATCCAGCTCATCAGAATGTAAATTGCGACAGATGCTGCTTTCAGTTTGCCCAGGGCGAAGATCTTTGAAATAATGCCAAGTATTGCTAAGCCCCATATTATCCCAAATAATGTCCAGCCCCAGCCTCCACGCATCGTGCCAATGGTAACGGGAGTATAGGTTCCGGCGATTAGTAAAAAAATGGAAGAGTGATCGAATATCCTGAAAAAGCGTTTCATCCTCGGCTGGAGAAAGCTATGATACAGGGTCGAGGAGAGATAAAGGACAATCATGGTGGCACCGTAGATACAGAAGGAAACTACCTTCCAAGTATCACTTTGTTTTGCTGCAAAAACTACCAATATCACCAATGCGGCAATGGAAAGCCCAATGCCTAAACCGTGAGTTATTGCATTCGCTATTTCCTCTCCCAAGCTCTGTTTGGGGCTTAGGGGGATACGGTCAAGAAAACTGTTTTCGGGCTTATTCATGGTACATCCTTAACTGTTGTGATAAAGCCGGATAATATCCTCTTCCAGGCTTGGTGGCACTAATCCACTTATGCTTCTTCCGCTATCAATGCAGCATTTAACCTCAGTGGAAGAGATGGGAGAAAGCTCGATAGGCAAAAGGCTTGCCTTTATGCTTGGCAAAATGTCTGTGGGGATTTCATAACCGGGACGGGGTACTACGAGAAAATGCAGGTTTGCAGCCAGCCAGGGGAAATCGAACCACTTGTCCAGATTGGGCAGGTTGTCCGAGCCAATGATGAAAGCAAAGCGAGTGTTAGTGTTTTGGGCAGATAGCTTTTGCATCAAATGAGCGGTGTAGCCGCTGCCGGCTTGATCAGCATCAGAAACTTCAAAGTGCGGTTCATGTGCTATTGCCCGCTCCACCAGAGAATAGCGATCAGAGTAGCCAAGGCGCACTTTATCGGCTTTAAAATGGTGCTTCCCGTTTGGGACAAACAGCACTCTTGTTAGCCTGCAGAGAAGCAAAGCCTGAGTGGCGATATGCAAATGCCCAAGGTGGATGGGATCGAAACTGCCACCCAATACTGCTGTATAGCCCTCCAGTTTGCCCGGGTCAGTAAGAATCATCTACTTAAAGTGGCGGGAAAGCCGTTTTGCCTCTTTGGAGCCGGGATAACGGGTCGCCAGTGCCTCATAACTAAGCCTGGATTTATCCTTGTTCTTTTGGTGCATATGCAGCTTAGCCGAGTAATACAAAGATTTGCGGTCCAGCTCATCAGAGTTACCAAGTGCGATAATTTCATCAAAGTACATCAGAGCTGCACTGTAATCTTTCATTTTATAATGGATATATCCGTTAAGATACTTCTTTTCCAGCAGCTTGTACTGTGCTTTACGGATGTAATTCAGGGCAGAGGAATAGCGGGAATCGTTAGGGAACTTCTCGATAAATATATTGAAAGCCTCAATACTGCCGATAGTTTCATCCTGATCGTACTGTGGGGAAAGGGATTCTTCAAACAAGCATTCACCAACTTTGTAATAAGCAGTGCTTACGTCCCTGTGATCCGGGAAAGAGCTAATAAACTGCTCATACTTACCGCGGGCATCGGTAAATTTGTTAATGGCAAAATAGCAATCTGCTTGTCTTAAGTTTGCATAAGCAGTAGCAGCGGACTTACGTTCAAAGGTAATTTCGCCATACAAGATGGCAGCTTTGGCATACTTGCCTTTGGAAAAAAGCTCATCGGCTGCTTTCAAACGTATTTCTGTGGATTGCTGGGGTTTGTTACGGCTGCAGGCGGAAAGCCCGAGCATAAGGATTAGCAGGATAATAGTTATTCGGCGCATTAATATTCCTTTAATCAAAATTCCAGAGGAGAAAGATCATAGAACCTATGGCAGTGGCTGCCACCAAAGGCTCGAACCAGCGTAAACGCAAACGGGAATCCTCTCTTTCGGGAGAATCGGCACGGCTGAAGTCATAGGAAGATACCTTTGTCAACCGCTGATCAGGCAGATGTATTTGTTTGGTCTCGAAACTGTATATTGGACGGCGGGTACTGCGGTAAGAAAAGAAGTTCTTCTCTATCTGCTCCTGCCATTTCACATTCAGGGTTACTTGCACCAACACCGCAGTACTGATGCTGTAATTATTAAGGTTTATTTGCTTATAGCCCTCTTCTGCGCTATCCATGGCAAATTCAGGGTTATGCAGACTGTTGGGATTGTCCCTGATATCAGCTCCGCGGGCAATTAGGATTTTAGAGAGCTGTTGTGCTAGTGAAGCTGTCCACTCCCCGGTGCGCAAGTCCAGAAAAATTGGCTCTCCGGTCTGAATCTCTTTGGCAATGGCTATGGCAATAGTCTCCGCTTCATGTGTTGCCTGAAGCCCCCAAACAGGGACGCACAGGCAAAAAAGAATGCAGACCGGGAGCAGGTATTTAAGCATTAACTACTTTATTTGGTTCAGGAACTTATCTACCAAGTCCATTCTTGGGTACTTGGGATAAACTGTTTTTATCCTGTTTAATTCCTGCTTTCCTGCTTCAGGATTGCCCATGTGCCAGTAGCATAAGCCTATTTTTAGCTGTGCATCTGCTGCCTTCCAAGAATCAGGGTAACGGGAGATCACGTTTTGGAATTCACGCAGGGCACTGGTAAAATCACCTTCTGCATAATAGTTCTCGCCAATCCAGTAGGAGGCATTGCCAAGATAGTCGCTGGTAGGATACTTGCTCATGAAAGAGCCAAGCATATCTCTGGAATGGGGGTGATTACCTTTGGTGTACTCTGCTCTGGCAGCCTCGTATTCGGCTACTTCGCCTTTCACGGCAGAGGTCGGAGGTTTGGAGATAATAGCCTTACTCTCTTTTATAATAGGCTTGGCATCAAGCATGCTGCCCAGACGCTCAAGCTCGGCTTTATTGGCAGCGTTTATTTCTTTCTGCCTGGCTTCCATATCGTCCATACGCTTGCGCAGGGTTTCGATACTGCCGCTGAATTGACCGCTTTTCTCTGTACCGGAGGAAGTGCGAAGGTCTTCGATGTTGCGTTCCAGGGTGGCAATTTGCTCCTTGAACGTTTTATTACTGGCTTCGGCACTTTGGTTAAGTTGTTTCAGGTCTTTCGCCACGGCAGGAGTGGAGCTTGTATCAGCATTCAGGTTACCCAAACGATCAGCAAAACCGGCAAGTATATCATCTGTATCTTGCTGCATGTTTTCAAAATCTTCACGCAGGGTTTCCTGTTCTGCTACTGCTTCCATCAGGTACGCCACATCACTGCTTATTTCCTGGAAATTAGTGTTCTGGAATTCAGACATAGCCTTTACCTGAGCAAACAGAGAATCTATAGTTTGGGCGGAGTATCCGGTATCTCTGCGGCTAAGCATGATCTCTTTACGCAATACTACCAGTTCGGTGCTTTGCTCATTCAGGTTATTCTCCAACTGCAGTATCTTTTGCTGTTGGTTTTGGTAGTTTTTGTTGCTGACGCAACCACCGAGCAGGATTAATACCACGATTAGGACAAGCATTTTTTTCATAAGGAACTCCTCTATTTAGGTCATTTTGATTGTAAGAAGTATTTGTAAGCCTTGTAAGTGGAATATAGGTCTGCTTTGGAGCAAAGCTCATATAGAGAGTGCATTCCCATCAGACCAACTCCGCAATCCAACACTTCCGCGCCAAGGTTTGCCAGAATATAGGCAATAGTACCGCCACCACCTTCATCCACCTTGCCAAGTTCGCCGGTCTGCCAGAACACCTTGGCATCTGTGAAGATACTGTGAATCTTTGCAGTAAACTCGGCATTGGCATCATTGCAACTGTATTTGCCACCGCTACCGGTGAATTTGGATATACCAATCCCATGATTGAAGATCACTGCATTCTGTTTCTCATGTACATTGGGATAGTTAGGATTTATTGCAGCCGTTACATCGGCACTAAGGATTTGTGCATTCATAAAGGCTTTACGAAGGTTTGCACTACTGTTGCTTTCGCCATTATGCTCCATTATGCTGCCGATAAAGTCCTTGATAAACACGCTATGTGCACCTGTATTGCCTTGGCTGCCAACTTCTTCCTTATCAGAGAAATATACCACCATGGTGCGCTTAGGCTTGCTATCCAGATTGTCCAGCAGTGCCTTCATCCCTGTGTAGGCGCAAATGCGGTCGTCCTGACCATAGCCTACAACCATGCTACCGTCAAACCCGGCATCACGTGCTTTAACAGCGGGTACAAGCTCCAATTCGGCAGACAGGAAATCACTTTCGGTTATTCCGTACTTGTCATTAAGCAGCTTCAAAGCATAGGATTTTAAGGCATCTTTGTCTTCGCCCATGGGGGTTTGCATACCACTGAAAAGCAGGTTCATTTTGTTAGCGTCAAAGGCATCGGCAAGGTTCTTAGAATATTGCTCTTTTTTTGCCAAATGGGGCAGGAGGTCTGGAATTACAAATACAGGCTCGTCATCGCGTTCACCGATGCTGATCTCCAGTTTGCTGCCATCGGTTCTAACAATAATACCATGCAGAGCAAGGGGGGTGGATAACCACTGGTATTTCTTGATACCGCCGTAATAGTGGGTGCGCATGCAAGCCATGGCACTTACGCTATCTTCGTAAAGAGGGTTTTGTTTCAGATCAATCCGGGGGGCATCGATATGTGCTGCCACCATGTTAAAGCCATTGGAGATAGGCTCGCTGCCGATAACTGCCATGGCGATGGTCTTGTTCCTGAAGATCGTGAATACCTTGTGGCTGCCCTTTTTACCGATAGCGCTGAACTTGTTTTTTTTAAGCAGGGCTTCTGTGTAGGCAATGGTTTCGCGAACTGTTTTAGCATCGTTCAAAAAGCTCTTGTAGGCTTCAGCAAATGCGAAGGCAGCTTTTTGTTCTTCCACCGGTGCTTCTTTCCAGAAGTTCTTACGTTCGTAAGACAAAGCGGCTGTAGTGCTTTCTTTCTTCTTCATTTTTACTCCATTTTTATCTGATTTCTATAATTTTTAAATGTCTTTCGCCCATGGGTGCGCTAACCACGGCTATTTCCCCCACTTTCTTTCCTAACAGGGCTTTGCCGATGGGGGATACTACCGATACTGCCATCACACCCTCTTCGTGGGTAAAATTTAGTTCTTCTGCGCCTACTACCTGGTAGCATATCCGCTCACCGTTGGTGATGTCGTCGGCAACGCAATAACTGCCAAACCGCAGCACATCCTTGGGGAAACCTTCTGTATCTACAACCTTAAGCTGGGCACTGCGTCTGCGCAGATAATCTATTTCGGTATCTATATAACGCTGACGCTCTTTACCTGCCTTGTATTCTGCATTTTCGCTAAGGTCTCCGAATTCACGGGCTATAGCGATTTGTTTTATCACTTCCGGGCGTTCATCGTTCATCAGGTGCTGGATGCGCTTTTGCAGCTTTTCCATACCTTGCTTAGTAATAAATACGCTAAGGTCCAAAGCTTAAGCTCCCTTCTTCTTCAGCAACAGCTTATATGCAGCAGTGGCAGCCTTTTTCACGCGTGCATTCCCGCTGTGCGTCCAAAGCTCGACAGGTGCTTCAATTTGGGGAATATAGTCCGTAACGGCAGCGCAAAGCAGTTCCACGATCTGCGGATCACGGCTGCTGCCATGCTCTTCCCATACCTTCAAATAATAATCCGGGCTTTGCTTGGCTACGGCTTTCAGCATCAGTACATGGCTGGGCATTGCTTCGCCCAGAGGGTAGCTCCATTGGTGTGAAAAGTGCTCCATGATGGTGGGGATAAGGTCTTCCCGCTTCTTCAGCAGCTTCACCAGCAGGTTCAGCCCGTTCTTGTGGATGAATTCGTTCTTGCTGTTGCTATAGGCATAGGCAATGCTAAGGTACTTTTCCGGGTGTTTGCGCAGCAGCGGCAGCATCACTTTGTCTAATAATGAAGCCACTTCAGTATTATCAGCGTGAGCAAGTGCATCCTCAAACAAGGGCAGGTAAATCTGCGGTTTCTTGTGCAGCAGCTTGCTCATGATTAGCGAAAAGGCTATCTTGCCATATTCGCCTTTTTTAACCCAAAGCTTTTGGTAGAAAGGCACATACTGCTCGTGAGTCTTACCCAGCTTATGCACGATAACTCCCGCTACATGGTTAATCACATCCGTGGGAATCTTGCCGTTCACCCGTTCGGGATAGGCGTTGAAGATGATTTCAAAATCATAGTCGCCTTTGGTGAGCTTATTCTTCAGGTAGTCCTCTGTGTCCATATCCAGCCGTTCTTTCCAGTCAATGGTAAGCATCTATATCTCCTATTTATATCTATTACGGTATTTCACTAAATGACATTGCCATACATATCCCCCAAACTGTCAATAAAAAAATAAGGCGGGGGTTTTAGGCATTCAGTAAAGCAACCCTTCATAATGTATAGGGGGACAGAATTGGAGTTTTGGGACAGATTTGGCATTTATTTTTCCAAATCTATCCGCTTCTGCGTTTGGCTAAAAAAAAAGCCACCTCTCCCAACCTTCCCTATGTACTTGCTAAACAGTGGCTTGTTTTTGAGTTAAAAAGAGGATTTGACCGCTGGCTATTGACAACATGCTTTGCCCGGTTTAACTCAAAATTCCGCCCCTAACGGAGATTGGTGTAAGGTACTATTTCCGTATTGTTTGTCTCCCATTCCATCTCTCCGGCATACACAATAGTAGCTTTACAAGTGCTACCACTAACCTTTCGGAACACATTTATGTTCTTCTGAAAGCCGGGATGATAGCTTTGTGCCGATTTTATCTCTATGGGTTGTAAATCTGCACCATTTTGGATAATCAGATCAACTTCGTTACCGTTGCTGTCTCTGTAGAAATATAATGGTGCCTCCAACCCCTGATTGTAGAACTTCTTAAGATACTCAGATATCACAAAAGTCTCGAATATCTGCCCCTTTAAAGGGTGATTTTCCAGTTCCTTGCTTTCTCTGATTTTTAGCAGCCTGCAAACAAGACCCGTATCATAGAAATACAGTTTGGGCGATTTTATCATCCGCTTGTTTACGTTGCTATGCCAGGGTTGCAGGAAGTATATGATAAAGCTGGTTTGGAGTAAGAACAGCCAGTTGCTCACGGTTTTTACATCAATGCCCGTTTCATTTGCCAAGGCTGCTTTATTGAAGATACATCCTGTTCTGCCAGCACATAAAGAGATGAATTTATGGAACAAGTTCAGATCGTGAACCTTGGATAGCAAACGGATATCCCGCTCCAGATAGGTATTTATATATGATGTATAAAACACTTGGGGATTCATCCCTTTATCTATCAAACGGGGATAAAAACCTTGGAACAATACCTCTTCCAGCGTGGGTTTCTGCTGCTTATATACTTCGGCATAGCTGAAAGGCAGCAACTGAAAAATTGCCGTTCTCCCTGCTAAAGATTGCGAGAGATTTCCCATCATCTGAAATTGACTGCTGCCGGTTAAAACGAACTGCGCACTAATCTGCGCCTTATCTACCATCACTTTGATATGCGATAAGAGCGAGGGCACATATTGGAATTCATCAATAATGTATTTCCCCAGCGGGTCTTTGAACAGACTCTTGGGGTTCTCCTCCATCACTAAGCGTAGATCAGGATCTTCCAAGTCGTAATATGTATAATCCGGGAATTGCATTTTAGCTAAAGTGGTTTTACCCGACTGACGCGGTCCGGTTATGGTTATTACCGGAAATCCTTTTGCTGCCTTGGTGATGTAGTCTTGCATGGTTCTTCTCAGCATCATTACCTCAGTATTTTATGCAAATCAGGGATAGCTGTCCCTGTTTTGCACACTTTTCCTACCCAAAGCTTACCGTCAAGCAAAATAACTCTACCTCCCCTGTTTGGCTTAAAAAAAGCCCCATCCACCCACATTGCTTGTGTACTAACTGCACAGTGGCTTATTTTTTAAGTTAAACAGAGGATTTGAACGCTGGCGTATTGACAACATGCTTTTCCCGGTTTAACTCAAAATTCCGCCCCTCAATGTAATTACTATGCGCAACGATAATCTGGGGCGGAATTATAAGCCAAACCTATCCGGGACATTTCAAGCCGATTTAGATAAAAAAGTGGGTCGAGAACGTTCTTGACAAATTTATCATTTGTGCATTCATACTCAAGTGCTTAGATCGCACAGGTAACAATAGGAGGAGGTATAATGCAAGCTACAAACCGTTGCCCTTGGGTGGGCGCAAGCGAACTGATGATAAAGTACCATGATGAAGAGTGGGGTGTCCCGCTGCATGATGACCGCAAGCTGTTTGAGTTTATTACTCTGGATGCGTTTCAGGCAGGCTTAAGCTGGAATTGCATCATTAACAAGCGGGAGAACTTCCGCGCTGCTTTCGATAACTTCCAGCCGGAGCTGATTGCCGGCTATGGGGAAGAGAAGATTAGCCAGTTGCTGGCAGATAGCGGCATCATCCGCAACCGGGCAAAGATACAGGCTACCATCGGCAATGCAAAGGCGTTTCTGGAGATAGTTGCACAGTATGGCAGCTTTGATAAGTACATCTGGCAGTTCACCGGCGGTAAGACCATCCAAAACCGCTGGACGGAGCTTAGCCAGATTCCGGTAAGCAGTCATTTGTCCGATGCCATGAGCAAGAGCCTGAAGCAAGCGGGCTTCAAGTTCGTGGGCACCACCATCTGCTATGCCTTCATGCAGGCTGCTGGCATGGTGAATGACCATCTGGTGGGGTGTTTCCGGTATAACGGGTAGATTTCTTTTTTTAACACAGAGGAAAAGCAGAGAAAAGCGGAGAAAAGCAGAGGGTTTTTTAACAAAGAGTAAAAGAGTTAAAGAGGAATAAGAGAGAAAAGATAGACTAAGTTCGGTTTTGCAACAATCTCCTTAACGCTTGTTACACTCTTCCACCCTTCCACCTTTCCACTTTATAGCTTCACATTAAAATACCCCAGAACCGTCACCATCAGGTAGTATGCTATTACTGTGAAGGAGCAGGAGAGCAGCATTGCCCAGCCGAAATCCAGCTTTTTCAGCAGCAGGGGCAGACTGACGAACAGTACCAGCGAAGGGATCACCAGCCAGAAAATGGTGTGGGAAAGCTCTGATACCTTCACTTTGCTCTTAGTATCCACCCACAGCCACATCATTGCCAGCACCGAAACTATCGGCAGGGAAACCAATATCCCCCCAATCAGGCTGCTTCGTTTGGCTATTTCGCTAACCGATACAATGATAAACAGGGTAACTATAGTCTTTATAATGTACTGCTTCATCGTTCTTCCTTTGTGTATTATGTTAATCTACATCGGGGTATAAGCGTTTGTTTTGTCAAGTTTAATCGCCCGCTTTGTCCCTGCTTGTACCTCTAATGCTCCCATAACAATTCCCTAACAATTCCCTAACGCCATTAGGGAATTGTTAGGGAATTGTTATGGCATTACTAAGGATAGCAGCAAGGCAGAAGGCAGTGCTTATCAGTGGGAGATGAAGTAGTTATGCAAAACCGGCACTGTGATGGCAAAATGTTGCTATCGGTTATAGGTGTCCCCAAAACATCACAGGCTTACCGGTATGAGACAGAAATTACTTAAAAGTGTATTGTATGCACAGTATAAGTCCTTCCCATCATAAAAAAAGACTTGCCTTATATCCCCCACCGTAAAATATGGCGAAAATTTAGACATTAGGCTTGAAATCAGCCAAGCCACGGGAGTGTTAATGCGATTACGGACATTTCCCGGGGGTGTTCACCCCCACGATGAAAAGCATTATTCAGCAACAGCACCCATCACCAAAGCTCCGCTGCCTGCAAAGGTTACCATTCATTTATCACAGCATATCGGTGCACCTTCTACACCGGTAGTTGCCGTGGGTGATGAAGTGAAAACAGGTCAGCTTATTGCAGAAGCATCGGGCTATGTTTCGCTTAATCAGCATACCTCGATTTCCGGTAAAGTTACCGCCATAGACCGTTTTCCACATCCCTGTGGGACTACATCCCTGGCGATCCAGATCACCGGAGATGGAAAAGACGAATGGGTGGACATGGTGGATGAAGCGGATTACATGAATCTGCCAACCGAAGAAATGAAAGCCCGGATCACCGCTGCCGGTATTTGCGGCATGGGCGGAGCCGGATTCCCCACGCATGTGAAGCTTTCCCCGCCGGAAGACAAGCCCATCGATACAGTGGTGCTGAATGGCGTGGAATGCGAGCCATATTTAACCAGCGACTATCGCCTGATGCTGGAACATGCAGAGCAGATAATTAGCGGATTGAAGCTGCTGATGAAGATAGTGAATGCCAAAAAGGGTGTAATCGGCATCGAAGCCAACAAACCCGATGTGATAGACTTGATGGAAAAGCTGCTGAAAAAAGAAAGCAATCTGGAAGTGGTGGGCTTAAAGCTTCGCTATCCTCAGGGTGCGGAAAAGCAGCTTATCTTTGCGGCTACAAAGCGCAAGGTTCCTGCCGGCGGACTTCCCATGGCAGTTGGCGTGGTGGTGCAAAACGTTGGCACTGCCTTTGCGGTTTACGAAGCCGTGCGCTATAAAAAGCCCTTGATAGACAGAATCATTACCATAACAGGTGCCCCGCTAAGCAAACCGGGCAATCTGAAAGCCAGAATCGGCACGCCATTCTCCGAATTGGTGGAGTTCTGCGGTGGCGCAACTATGCCCGTGGGCAAAGTTATCTCCGGTGGGCCAATGATGGGCTTTGCCCTGCCAAATCTTGATGCTACGATGAGCAAAGGCAGCAGCGGATTGGTGTTGATGAACGAAAAATCCGCCCGTCTGATGGATGAAAAGAACTGCCTGCGCTGCGCCCGCTGTGTGGATGTGTGCCCTATGAACCTGCTGCCCAGCACGATAGCCGGAGCGGTGAAATACAAAAACCTGGATATGGCGGTGAATGCCGGCTTGAACGACTGTATGAAATGCGGAAGCTGTGCCTATGTTTGCCCGGCGCAAATACGGCTGGTGCAGTGGATTGATACGGGCAAGATACGCTATGCAGAAGCTATGCGAGCCAAGAAGTAGGAATTATGAAAGATAAATATATAGTGTCCTCTGCGCCTCACATGCACGATAAAACCACTATCCCGAATGTGATGTGGAATGTGGTGATTGCGCTTAGTCCCGCCCTTGTTTTTGCTGTGTATTATTGGGGAATACGTTCCTTGGTGCTTACTCTGCTTGGTGCCCTAACTGCGGTGCTAACCGAAGCTCTCATCCAGAAATTGCGCAAGGTTCCCGTATCCGTGGCGGATGGCAGTGCCTTTTTAACAGGTATGTTGCTATCCTATAATATCAATCCGGGCGCACCCTGGTGGTTGCCTGTGATGGGCTCTGTTTTCGCCATAGCTGTTGGCAAACAAGTATTTGGCGGTTTGGGTAACAACCCTGTGAATCCTGCTTTATTGGGACGGGCTTTCCTTCTGGCATCCTGGCCTACGCTGATGACTTCCGGCTGGTTGAAACCCAAGACCGGAAACTTGAGCGGCTTGAACGACCTTGATGCTATTGCCACCAACCTCCAGGATTTATCCCCCAAAGCATACGCTCTCGTAACGGGTGCAACCCCCCTAAAAGTGGTGCAAAGCTTGCGCGACAGCAGTTTTGTAGCCTCCGTAAATGCTAATGCGGGAGAAGGCGTTGATATTGCCAACCGCATCTTTACCAATATCACTGAGATGGCAAGCCTGAAAAACCTCTTTTGGGGTAATATCGGTGGTTGTATTGGTGAGGTAAGTGCCTTTGCCTTGCTACTTGGAGCAGCTTATTTACTGTATAAGAACATCATCGAATGGCGCATCCCGCTGTTCTATATCGGCACGGTGTTTGTGCTTACTTTCCTGTTCGGTCCACTTAAAGGCAGCGGATACAGCATGATGCTTCCCTTCTTTCATATCTTCTCGGGTGGTTTGATGCTGGGAGCCTTCTTCATGGCTACGGACTACACCACCACGCCGCTTAGCAAGAACGGAAGGATTATCTTTGCGATTGGCTGTGGCGTGCTTACAGTGGTTATTCGCCTCGTGGGCGGCTACCCGGAAGGCGTTAGCTACTCCATCCTGTTTATGAATGTGATGACACCCCTGATAGACCGGTTTACCATACCAAAGGCATTTGGGAGGATAAAGAAATGAAATACTATATAAAGCTTAGCCTTATCCTGCTTGTCTTTTGCGCTGTTGCAAGCGGGATATTAGCATATGTGAATTCACTTACCGAACCGGTGATTAGAGACCGTAAAGCTAAAGAAGAAATCGCCACCCGTAGTGAGCTTATCCCTGAAGCAGACTTTACTGAAGCTAAGTTTGCGGATGGATCGCTGTATTACATTGCCACTTCCACAGCTACGAAAGATACGCTTGGCTATACCTTTATCGCTGCTCAGAATGGCTACAGCGGTAAGGTACAGACGATGGTGGGAGTAGATAACAACCTACAAGTTATTAAGATAAAAGTTATAGACCAGTCTGAAACCCCCGGATTAGGTGCAAACTGCACCGGCGATGCTTTTCAAGCTCAATTCGCCGGCTTGGGTGAGGCTGATATGTTGGTAGATAAAGATGGCGGTAAGATTAAATCGCTCTCCGGAGCTACTATCACAACCCGCACCATAGCAAATTCCATTGCAGCTCAGATAGCAGCCCTTAAGTCTGCAAGGGGAGGTAGATAATGAATTTCATCAAAGAACTTAGCAAAGGAATAGTTAAAGAAAACCCCATCTTTGTTATCGTGCTTGGTTTGTGCCCCACTCTGGCGGTTACCACTTCAGTGGATAATGGCTTGGGCATGGGCTTGGCAGCCACATTTGTGCTCATCTGCTCCAATATCATTATCTCTTTGATAAAGGACATAACTCCCGTGAAGATACGCATCCCAATCTATATTGTGGTGATTGCGGCATTCGTCTCCATCGTGGATATGGCAATGGCAGCTTATGTGCCCGGCTTACACAAAGCATTGGGGCTGTTTATTCCGCTGATAGTGGTTAACTGCATCATCCTTGGCAGAGCTGAGGCTTTTGCCAGCAAGAACAGCATGATGGATTCACTGGCAGACGGCATCGGGATGGGGCTTGGTTTTACGCTTTCTCTGGTAATTATTGCCAGTATCCGCGAGATTCTGGGCAACGGCACATGGCTGAAGATAGCAGTGATGCCCAAAACCTATGAACCTATGCTGGTGGCTATTTTAGCTCCGGGAGCCTTTATCACTCTTGGCTTCCTGATGGCACTGATGAATATGATGAAGGAGAAGAAGTAATGGGATACATTGGCGAAATCTTCGTGATGGCGATGACAGCCATCTTTATCCAGAACTTCGTGCTTGCCAGATTCCTGGGATTGTGTCCCTACTTGGGTGTTTCCAAGAAGCTGGATTCCGCATTTGGTATGGGCATGGCAGTGGTTTTTGTTATGACCATGGCTTCGGCATTTACCTTCGTTATCTATAAGTATCTGTTAGTCCCCTATAACCTGCTATATTTGCAGACGATTGCCTTTATCCTTACCATAGCTGCCTTGGTGCAATTTGTGGAAATGGTTATTCAGAAGAACGCTCCTGCTTTGTACAAGTCTCTGGGGGTTTATCTTCCGCTGATCACCACCAACTGTGCTGTTTTAGGTGTTGCTATTCTAAATACCAAAGCTATGCGTACAGATGGCATTACTGCTTATAACTTCCTGGATGCCGTGTTAAACGGTTTCTTCAGTGGAGTTGGCTTCACCTTTGTGCTGCTGGCAATGGCAGGCATACGTGAGAGGCTGGAATTTGTGGATATGCCCAAAAGTATGCGTGGTATGCCTATCGCTCTTATCCTTGCGGGGATCATGGCTTTGGCTTTCTATGGCTTTATGGGCTTCAAGATCTGAAGGAGTATATGATGTATATGATTTTAATGCAAGCTGCTCCGTCTCTGATGTCGGTAATCTCCGCTCCGGTGCTTATCATTGGTGGTATGGGGCTTCTGTTTGGGCTGATCTTAGCTATTGCTTCCAAAGTATTTGAAGTGAAGCTGGATCCCCGCGTGGAACAAATAATCGCCGCCTTGCCCGGTGCCAATTGCGGTGCCTGCGGTGCTGCCGGTTGTGCCGGTTATGCCGATGCCATCGTAAATAGCGATACCCAGATTAACCTCTGCGCTCCCGGTGGACCCGTTGCAGTGGAAGCTATTGCCAAAATTATGGGTAAATCGGCAGTAGCAGCGGAGAAGAAGGTTGCCGTTATCCATTGCAGCAGTGGCGGAACTAACAACACCAAGTGGAAATATGCCTATCAGGGCATTGAGAGCTGTAGATCGGCGGTCAACATTGCTGATGGACCGAACCTCTGCACCTGGGGTTGTATTGGCTTCAACGATTGCGAAAAAGCCTGCGTGTTCGATGCGATAAGCGTGGATAGCGAAGGCATGCGCCATATAGATAATGACAAATGTACTGCCTGCGGAGCTTGTGTAACCGCCTGTCCGCGTAAGCTGATTACTCTTGTGCCGGTGAACCGTAATGTGTATATAAAATGCAGCTCCAAAGCCAAGAACCCTCTGGCAAAGCAATTATGCGGTACAGAGCGTCCATGCATTGCCTGTGGTTTGTGCAGCCGTAAGTGCCCCGTACAGGCTATCACGGTGGAAAACAACCTGGCAAGTATAGATTATGACAAGTGTATCGATTGCGGACTTTGCGCCACAGTTTGCCCCACCAAGGCTATTCTGGATAAAAAGGCAGGGATGCGTAAGAAAGCCGAAATTGAAGCCGAGAAATGCATTGGTTGCACCATCTGTGCCAAGATATGCCCCACCAAGGCGATCACCGGCGAGATTAAACAATTGCATGTGATAGACAAGGATACCTGCATTGGCTGCGAGCAATGTGTGCAGAAATGCCCTAAGAAAGCTATAACTATGGTTTAGTTTATCTTGTAGGAATTTCTGCGTCCTTGCAGGAAAAGTTAGCCGACGTTCGCGTCGGCTTTTTTCATGGTATCAGTATCTTTTGGCTCTCTTTCACATTAAGACCTTTGCACACAACCCGGAACGCCTCTGAAGTCAGCGATCCGGATTATTCAACAAACTTAAACTGAGTGGATTAGTGTTTTAGCAGTTAAATCAGGGCTTTTACACTCAGCCATGCATTTCAAGCCGGATATTGCCAGGTGCCTGCTAACATAGATTAAGACTGTTTATTGCCGTGAAGCTTCCCATAACCCTCCCATATCCGATACGGGAGGGTTACGGGAAGGATATGTCCTGCAAGCATGGCTGAATATAGAGTTTACTATGCGAAAACATAGTCCTAATGTATAACCGATATTGTCGAGAACCTATGCTAACCACCAAGTGTGGTGGAAACCGGCAGACCTTTCCGGTGAGGACACAGGAATCCCAAACCTCCGGTAAGCTCCAATCCCGGGCAAAAAAAAGACAGCCTCTTGCGAGGCTGTCTGATATTTGGGTACTTATGATTATTATTTGCGGGTAGGTCTTAGTCCGGCAGAAACGTTTCTGTCGAGAGAACGAACCTGTCTATCATTACGAAGATGTCCGCGGACACTCTGTCTTACACTTGCTACGCTTTTTGCAGGAGCAGCATTATCAGCTTTCACTTGATAGAACATCTTGGCTACGCCAAATGCAGGATCAAGCCATGTAAGCGATGTAGTGCTGTCGAGCAATGTGAATGTTCCATAAGGATCATCCGAAGCATAGATTTTGTAAACTGCGGCACCATCTACGGCAGGCCAGCTAAGAGTTCCATCTGCACCTATAGTAACTACAGGAGCTTCTGGCACTGCTGAACCGTAAGGAATGGCAAAGCCGGTGACTTCAGAACCACTCTGGAAGTCTCCTACCTTGTATGCTCCGCCACCAATTGTGTCTATCCAGTAAAGTGCGCCGTTTGCGGTATAACCTGCCATGTAAAGCAAGCCGTTTTCGCGGTCGAAGGCACAATCCTGTGCATAGTTCAAGTCAATGCCAAGTCCACCACCAATATCTGTACATTCAGCAGTTGTGACATTAATTGAGAACAACCAGTCATAGCCTAAATCCACACCATAAAGTGTTCCAGAATAGCTATCATAGGCGATACCGATCATCAGTCCAACCCAGGATGTTTCTCCTGTGAAGTGCAGAGCACCGATCAGAGTAGAAATACCCACAGCATCAAGCGTGTATAATGAAGTGCCATCGGTTGCATAGCGGATGTCATTCACTTCATCGTAGGCAAAGCCGGACATCACAACCGTTCCGGTTCCCAGAAGGGTACCGTCACCGGTTACTTCATCTATCTGCCAGAAGGGTGAACTTGCACTATCAACGTATTGCTTACCATACCAGCCGCCATTCATCCAGTCTGCACCGGCAAGGAAATAACCAGACCATGGGGTTGCAGCAGTAAGGTCAGTAATGGTTCCGGGAGTTGCAAGGTTGAAGGTAGCGGGACCATCATTTACTGAACCTGGATCATAGGCAACATCTGCATAAGCTTGCACATCCAAAGGAAGGCAAACCAGAACACCGGTTTGAGCGTCATTAGCTGTATTCTCATCAGTAGCTAACAGGCATGTGACGTCTACATCCTCTGCTGTGAAAATAACAGGAGTGATAGCATCGAACACAACCTGAGTGCTGTTGCCGGACGTAATAGCTGTAACTTCTTTAGTGCTGCTATAGTTGGCTCCGATTGTCATGGTAACATTGAAGGTTTCGGTGTTTGCACCATTATTAATGATAGTGGCTTTGGGATTCATCGCCACAGCAGGAACCACTTCAGCCATATCTATGCTAACAATACCTACATCATGATCAAGCGGTGCAGATAGGAGAACATTATCAACATACCAGTAGTCAAACTGATAGTGATCGCCATCCATTGCCCATGCAATGTAAGTTACGGGAGCGCTGAGACCGGTGATAAGAGTTGTGTAGTTACCGGGACCAACGTTTCCGCCACCACCAACTGCAGACCAACCTGTGTTGTACCAGGTTACGAGATCATGGCTATACTGCACTCTGGCAGTAACGCCAGTGCCGTAATCATCATACAGGGTGTTGAAGTTAACTGCAACACTACCATAGCCATCAGTAACGATGGGAGGAGAGATAAGGCGGGTAATACCCACGCCGGATGCCCAAGTTTCCATCATTTCGTTTGCTGTGCCACCGGCATTAGTAGTGGCTGATGCGGTCCAACGGTTGGAAGTTACAGTACCGGAATAGGTCTGTGTCCAGCCTGCGGGTATGGCCAGATCATCGAAGCTCTGGGTGTGAGGAAGAGTTATTGAAGGATCGGCTTCAATTTCGAACCAGCGTACATCAGAGCCAATCTCCTCTCCTGCGCCATTGGCAAATACTTGCCAGTAGTAGCGTTGCTCATAGGTGAAAGCAAATGTTCCGCTTTCGTAGGGCATGCCCACAGGGTTGAGGGAGGTTCCGCCGGTGGTGGCACTGAACTGACTTAACACATCAAATTCATCTGTGGAGATGAAGATTGTGAAGTCATCAGCTTCGCCGCCGGTGATGGCAGGTGTCCAGGTGAAGTTGAATCCGTTTTTAGCCAAGCCGGTAGCTTCGGCTGCGGGAGAACCCAATGTTACAGGATCAGGAGCTCCGGCAGGAGTCTCGCGAAGTAACACGTTGTCGAGCATGAAGTCGTTATCACGATCACCAACATCACCGTTGTGGATATAGAAGGCGATGTATTTGGTTCCGGTGACACCGGAAACATCGAGAGTGATGTGTTCGCCGGCAGGGCTGACATTATTCAGCACATACGGGCTTGCAGCATTATCCCAGGAACGAACTATATTAGCAGGTGTCCAGGTTGTGCCATCACCGATAAGAACTTCAAAGCGATCTCCGGTTCCATCTGCTACGGGAGCAGTGCCGAGGCTATTCCATGCCATGTAGGCAAGGTCGAACTCCAGCTGATAGCCGGCTCCGGGCATTACGATGGGAGGTGAGACAATCCAGTTGCCTGCTGCTGTTGTTCCATAGATGTTTACCTTGGCAGCTTTGTTAAGAGGAGAGGTTACATTTAACCAGTCATCTTGGTACCAAGAGCCACTGGCAGCAGTAAGTACAGATGGACTTGCCAATACACCACTGTATTTTGCCCAGTTAGCGGGTAGCCAATCTGTAGTTAATGTACCGAAATCCACTAACCACGGGTATGTAGAGACAGTGGGATCAAGGGTGGAGGCATTAACAGTGGGGATTATCCCATCGGTCTTGAAGTTAATGGCTGTCAGGCTATTGGTATAAGGCCAGATTTTGAATTCATAAGCCGTATTAGGCGTTAAACCTGTAAAGGTATAGGTATTAGCACCTACTACATGGGCTACGTTAGTTGCGGCGTTGTTATCTGTCCACACAGCATCATTTGCCACAGGAACACCATCACCTACGGCAGCGTATGTTCCGGCACCTTTTATTGCCTGAATCAGATAGTTGCCTGGCAACTGAGCACCGGTAGCACCGGTCCAGTTTAACTGAATTGTGGTGTAATTCAGTGTGCCGGCAGCAAAACCGGTTACATGGTTTGTAGGTTCAGGGAATACAGTAGAAGTAATGCCCACAAATTTAATATTGGGGCGTAAATAGTTAGTAGTAAGAGAAGTAGGGATAGTGGTGTCTGCATAAGTAGCTATCATCTTGTAAGTAGGTGTAGTAGTGGTGTAATTCCACTTTACATAGGGGCTTACATAAGACGCACTTCCAGTTTCAACCAATACCTCCAGGTTAGTACCTGCAGTATAAGGGGTGTCGGTGATATCAAAATTGAACCAACCCGTGGCATTAACCGTCACTGAAGCATTAAATACTTCAGTTGCACCGGCAGATTCAAGTGCCCAGGTATTTGCTGCCAAAGTTACATTGGCAGTGGTTTTCATATAAATCTTAAACGGGATGGGCGTAGTAGTATTTGCAGTACCGCAATACCATTGCAGAGCTGTAATAGTACCCGATCCGGCAGCCAATTCCGCGGCAGTAAATACCGCAGCTGAACGGTAATAGTTATAGTAAGTACTCCCGGGATAGTATCCGGTGGATGTCCCGGTTCCGATGATCACATCGGCGAAAGCCATTCCGGCTATTGCCAATACGCATAATAGTATTAATAATTTCTTCATAGTAAGAAAACTCCTTGTTTAGACGTTTTTCTTGAAGAGGATATTCTGTTTAGTTTATAGGCTTTGCCTCATTTGTATGGGGGCATAGCCACATTTGTTTTTGAGGGTTAAGGGTGGATGGAAAACGGAGCATTCTCACGCAGGCACACAGACGATGTAATAATGTGCGATGATTATTATGCAAAGAGTGTGCGTAGTTCTGGACACAAGGTTTTCCGTAAGTAGAGACTTCTGTTTGATTTTGAAGCTTAGTGGTTGTGGTAATTGCCGTGCTTTGCATACGCAGTAAACCCGCTTCAGCCTTGTAGGCTTCCGGGTTAGTTAACGGTACGCAAAACAATAAACTCAAGGTAACTTCCTCTGGCTCATCTGCCGGCAATTATATAAAACATACAAAACAACAAAACAAGCTAAGATAACTTAACTGTTTCTGCTAACGACGCTAATACCACACGCATAGTATGGTACTACATTGGTGTATCCACCATGCAATACTATGTTGCTTTGCAGTTAATATATGTCAAGCAGAAAAAAGTGTTTTTACCCGAAGTATGGCATAGAATAGAGGAAGAATTTCCACTATTACATCCTTTATGCTTGTTATTTAAGGTATCTAAAGTGCCAGGTGGCAGGTGTCAGGTCATAGGTTACAGTTGGTAGCGACAGATAAATCCCGTTCGGGATGGTTGTTATTAGCAACGGGTTATAAACCCGGTGCTTAGGTCAGCTCCCCTCCACACCCAGTTCCGTAGGGACGGCAGGTGTATATACGGGGTATATGAACAATGAACTGAAACACAATCGCTACACTTTTCCTGTTCTCACGAATTGCA
Source organism: Candidatus Cloacimonetes bacterium HGW-Cloacimonetes-3 (assembly GCA_002840645.1). Lineage (GTDB taxonomy): Bacteria > Cloacimonadota > Cloacimonadia > Cloacimonadales > Cloacimonadaceae > Cloacimonas. The sequence continues at coordinate 96,320 of PHBO01000010.1, read as the reverse complement.
GTAGCATTACGCATGCATTACGCATCGCATCCGTATTTCATGCGTAATGCATAAGTAATTCAAGCATGTGTGATGGGGTGATGGGGTGATGAGGTATCGCCCTCACACCGCCACCTGCCACATGCCCCCCCCCCCATCACCCCCTTCCCCCTTCCGTTTAGCTCATAAAATACCGCAGCAGAGATAGCACAAGGCTGAAAGCAGGGAGAAGCGGGCTTTTATAAGTAAAACGAAAAAACCCCCGGCTGTTACACCGGGGGTATGTAATTAAGCCGTGCAGGTTAAGCACCTGCTTACTTAGCTTATTTCTTGTTTCCTGTGTTCTTGATGGTGGCTTTGTGTTTCAGTTTGCTGTTATCGAACCCGATCACAGCAGCCGGATTCATCACCTTAGAACTATCAGTGTGGTGATAGGATATTGCCACAACCTGATAGAACTTCTTTGCATTGGCAGCAAAGGCAGCACTATAGGTGTTTGTATATACGGTGGCAATAGGAGCACCTTCGAATAGGTATGGATCGTCGGAGGCATACACGCGATAAGCGTATGCGCCGGCTACGGCATCCCAATCCAATTGGGCATTTGTGCCATTCTGAGACACGGCAAGCGCAGGTGCATCAATCGTGATGATAGGAACAGCAGGGCTCATCACGAATGCAGTATTCGGGATATAGCTTAGCAAGTTTCCTGTGAAGGCAACATCATTATAATCCGTAAGGGCGATGGGATCGAACGCGGAGGTTTGATCTGCCTGGAAGTATCTGGTGCGGTCTGGATATTCCGGAGATGCAGTATAGTAGAACTTATCATTCAAGCTATAATAGAAATCTTCCCATACGCTGTAAACACGTACTGCCAGATTTCCACCGGTATAAGCAAAGGGAGTATCCAAAGGAATAACCACTGCATTTACACCCTGGGGCATAAATACATTACCATCGAAGACCAATTCGTAGCCTGCAAAAGGTAAGTATGCAGTAAATACATTAGCTTCCGTGGTGTGTTTCATCCAGATTTTGACAGGTTTGGTTACATCCTGAGTGTAGTTATTCTGATAGATGATTGCATTGATTGTGCCTGATGTGGCTTGCATCTCATGTGCCAGATAGACTGTTTCGCTCAGATTGTTTTTGTAATACGCATTGATGGGTGTGTAGTACGAAGTGGTTGCGCTGGCAATATCACCAATCTGTGGCAGGAAAGTACCGGCAGCATAGATGCTACTGTTCATGGTGGCACTTTCGTTATTGCCGGCATATTCGTCACCGGTTAATTCCACTTCACCCACGAGGACATAATCACCGCCGGTGGTAGGAGTCCAGTAGATGGTGTGGACAGCAGATGCTCCGGGGGCAAGAGGGTCTGTTATTGCTATCGAAGCAAGTCTATCGTCACCAAATCTCTTTAAATGGACATTGTAGGATGATTGCGAGACAGTTCCGTTGTTCAATACGGTTACATCGTAGCTAAGCTCTGTTCCGGCAGTACCTATTCCGGGTCCCGAAACGGCTGTGGCAGCCAAGTCGTTTGCCATCACTTCTTCCATCATAAAGCTATCAATGTAAAGACTGCGATATGACCCGCCTTGACCGTGCTGGAAGCAGATATATTGATCTGTTCCTACATATCCGGTGAGAGACAGGGTATATTGCGTGTGGGTGGTTGTGAGTGGATACGAGGCTAACTCGGTAAACACACCGGTGCCATCAAGGGCACTAACTGTTCCCACCTGCAAAACATAACCGGCAGAACTGCTACGGGCGTAGAAGCTGATTTTAGCGGTGTTCATGGCTACTACTACTTCCGGGGTGATCAAGCGCAATGTATCTGATGTGTAGCTGCTATTATACATATATACGTTGTTAGGCGTACTTTGGGGAGTACTTGTAGAAGTAGTTACAGTCATACCGGAATTGCTCTTGTAACCAGTCCAAGCAACCGGCAGCGCAGGTGTAGATACGCCATCGAAGTTCTGCACATAGGGCAAACTAACGATGCGTGGATCTGCGATAGTGGTGAAATCGAAGGTTTGGAAACTGGGGTCATTCGGATCAGGATACTGAGCCGGATCACCATTGTAGGGCCATACTGCCCAATACAAGGTTTGCTCGTAACCAATCACGATATCTTCAGCACTAAGGTCGAATGATGTATTCGTAGTAGAGTACTCATAATCGCCAAAGTATTCGTTGGCAGGATCAATGGGGTTCTCACCAACAAAAATACTGTAGCCATCAGGATTACCACCGGTTATGGCAGGAGTCCAGCTAAGTGTTACTGATTCAGGATTAACTGTAGCATCATGATTTACAGGGCTGTTTAGAGTAACATTATCCGGAGCACCTGCAGGAATTTGGCGGATTATGATGTTATCTATCATAAGGTCGTTATCACCACCGGAAACAGTAGATTCACCATAGAAGGCAAAATACTTGATTCCGGTAATACCTATCAATGGTATAACATAATTTTCGCCGGTAGCGGGAATATTATCAAACACATCGTTTGACATGGTGTTATTCCATTCCCTCAGGATAATGGGAGAGTCCATCGTAGGGCTGTCACTCATCACAACTATAAGCTTATCATCGGCTTGTTCACCTGCGACTGGAGGGATAGTGCCGTTCCAATCTAACAGAGCCATGTCGAACTTAAGCTCAAAATTATCAGTCGGAATGTTGATGGGAGGTGTTACCAACCAGCCATAACGAGATGTGCCATAGATATTGATCTTCGCGGCTTTATTTGCTGGAGTAGTAACGTTTAACCAATCATCCATAATCCATTGAGAACCAGAAGCATAGGTGCCACCGTAAAGACCGTCCATTCTGCTCCAATTAGTGGGAGGGAATGGATCAGACGTGGTGGTGCCGAAATCTATCACGTAAGCGAAAGTAGTGATAGTGGGATCAGCTTTTACGGTAAAGGAACGGGTTGTGCTGCCAACCGCATCGCCGGTACCATTATAAGCTACTACTTTCCAATAATAGGTGTGTTCCCAGGTTAAGTCTGAAGTGAAGGTATAAGGGGATGCTGTAACAGTTGCGATAGGAGCTGTAAAGGCACCCGTTTCGTCACAGTAAACCTTATAACCCGTAGGTATGCCACCTGTGACTGCTGCTGTCCATGTAAGGGTGGGACGAACTTCTTGGTCTATTGCCAAATCAGCAGGTAAGACCTGGGTCACAGGACCTGGGGCTTCCGCAGTGATTTCTGGACCAATAACCTTGTCCACATAGTAACTTGTACTATAAAGTCCCGTACGGAAGCCAATGTAATAGTTATTACCGGCAAGGCTGCTGAGGTCTATTACATTGTTGTACATTGTGTATGTCGCTGCATAAGTAATATCAGCACCAATCTGTGTCCAGGTTGTACGGTCTTCAGAATACACAACCTGCAAAGTGCCCGATGTAGAACCAGAAGCAGTCCAGAAATCCAGAGTGCTGGAACCATCAATTGTGCATCTCGGAGCTGATAGGATGTACTGCGCCGTGGAAGAGCCATATTTATATGCAGTGCCAACTCCATCAACAGGATATGACGTGCTGCGTGTCCAGTTTCCAGTGCTTCCGTTTGCCCAGCCTGCTGGCGGGAAAGAGGTTGGTTCGAAGCTTTCTGCAAGCTGAGTTTCGGTAACCACTGTGAAGCTCCTGGTGGAGTTACCGGTGGCAGGACCTGTGGCATTATAAGGGACAACCTGCCAGTAATAAGTACGACCATAAGCAGTGGTAGTAGTTGTGAAGGAAGTGTTTGTTCCGTTGTATATAACGTCGCCTTCACTGAATGTACCGGAATCGTTCATGTACACCTTGTAACCTGTTGGAGGTTCGCCGGTAGCGGAAGGTGTCCATTTGAGTATTGGATTCAGGAGGTTTATCGAAGCATCAGCAGGAGAAACCAGTGTTGCGGCTTCAGGTGCAATGGGAGCAGGAACTTCGATGCTTACATCGTCTATATAGATGGTTCTATATGTGTCACCATGTCCATGCCTGAAGGCAATGTATTGATTTGTTCCTGCATAAGCAGCAAGAGATACGCTATACTGTGCCCAGCCACTTGCTACGTTCACTGTTTGCACCGATGTGAAAACAGCGGATTGACCGGATACATCAACAGTTCCAACCTGAAGGGTATAACCTGTGCCACCGGTAGCCCAGAACTTCACTCTGAGCGTATTTAGGGCAGGATCAATCAGGGGAGAGATCAGGATCAGATCTGAAGCGGTATCACTTGAGTTGTAAAATGCTACTCTATTGGGGGTAGAATAACCTGTAGCTACAGTCTTTACGTAGCCATAAGTAGAGACATCGGTTACTCTGGTTGTCCACCCATAAGGTAGTGTCGGTATAGTTACAGTATCGAAGTTTTCCATATAAGGCAGCTCATCGCTGAAAACAGTGGGATCCGAAATAGTTGTGAAGCTCCAGATGGGGCAATCTGATGCATCATCTATCTCGTTATACGGAACAACCTGCCAATAATATGTTGCGTCGAATGGCATTAAGCCATCAGGGTCGTAAGTAGTAACATCAAGCATGTCTGTGCCATTCTCGATATTTGTGGGGGGATCATCTGTTCCGAAATACAGTTTGTATCCGGTAGGTATTCCACCGCCAGATGCCCAGTTTAATGTGGCTTCAGGAAAAACCCCTGTTCCGGCATCTGCGGGGCTGACTAATGCGGCGGGATTGGGTGGTAAACCTGCAACGGGAGGAGCCCAAGTATATATGGTTCCACTGGGAGGATAAACTGCATCGGAGAGTGTCAATTGTGCAGCAGCAGTTCCACCGACAGCAGGATTAGTCCAGTCTGTAGTTGTGGAAAGGTTTTTGAAGTTAGTAGCCGGGGTTGCGGGCTCATTACGCAAGCCAGCCTGGGCTACGAAAGGAGTGGCACCGTTTGTTACCGTACCATAGGTAACTACAACTTTGTTGCCATTCTGCTGCAGGCGAATCTGAAAGTTATAGCTTTGTCCCGATGAACCATATTCGCGATAGTTCTTCCATTGGACTACCAATTCCTGATCGGGATCAGTACCAACGGTTTCGATACGAAGCTCAGAATCTGTTTGTCCCTGCAAGTCCAAAGACATTCCGGCAATACGACCCACTAACTGAGTGGGTGAAATTGTTGAGGTGGAACCAAGCGGGAAGTAAGAACTGGTAGAAGCCATGTTAATGGAAGGAGTGAGGGCAGATTGACCCAAACTAATCCAGCCGTTGTTGTTTATCGCAACACGGTCATACACTACGCCACCAAAAGTAAAGTTAAACCCGATGGGGAAGCCAATACCGGTGGTTCCAGTTCCTCCGGCAGGGGTGAGAGGAGTCACAAATTTCTGATCATCAGAAGTTGTGGTTCCTAAAACCGTACCACCGGTAATTTCTGTATAGGTTCCGGCACTGTAGGCAAAGCTGTATTCGCTCATTAACTGGGCAAAACCAAAGGCTGCCAACATGCACAAGACGGTTATAAGTAGTAATTTCTTCATCTTTACTCCTTGAAGTAAATATGTGTATTTGTGTTTCTGGTTAAAGGGAGGCTATAAGGCTCCCCATATTTGTTCTTGATGTTTAGAAGGATCCGTGAAGGACTTGTACATACAATCAGCATTGCCACATATAGCATAATGTGCGACGATTATATCAAATTGGGCATTGCTGAGTGTAGGCATATTTCCTCCGCTATATCTCATTTTGTGTTTTTTCTGGGGGATGTTGAAACGCTCTTAAGCGCATGATGGTTAAAAGAAGTGATTTGATGAGGCGAACATGCGAATTCTTCCGTCGCCTCAAAAACGAGGTTTGGCAAGGAGGTAACAACCCGGTAAGTTGTCTGTCGGTTCATAAAACTTCTTATGCTCTTGCACGTTATCCGGCAACTATTTCCAGATAACGATATTCATTGGTTAACTACTATACACACGTCCACTTAATAAGTAAATGGTGTTCATGTTTCAAGCTCTGAACAATAAAACTTTGTTACCCAAATGGTGTCAAGCAGAAAGATTCTCTGCGCCCCGGGACTTATGGAAGTATTATAGATTTCACCTTTATCCTAAGTGCTTAGTTTAACTTGCATTTGAAGTCGCTACTTAGTAAGGGATATGTATGAATGTAGATGTCTTAAAAAAAAAGTCGGCTCGCTCTCAAACTTGGAGGGTAGCTTAGGGTTTTTACCCTACAAGTGATTAACAAGCACTATGTATTCTCCTCCCGTATCGGATATGGGAGGGTTACGGGAAGCTTTATGGCAATAAACAGTCAAAATCAATGTTAGTAGTCACTTGGCATTAGCTGATATTAAATGCCTGGCTGGGTAAAAAACCCCCAGTTGGGTACATATAATAACAACCCACTATTAAAAGAGAGCCAAGAAGCCAAGCCAGCTTCATTACCGCTTTACCTCACTTGATTAAGTTTACCGTAGTTTCTTGTGAAAAAAAAAGAACCCCCGGTAATCACACCGGGGGTTCAGTATTAGTCTGGAGTTTATTAGTTATTTGTATTTCTTTTCAAGAGCATCCTTACGAAGCTGTTCCTCTGTGGATAGGGGAGGTTTCACAGCTTGTTTTGTAAGAGGTGCATTGGAAGCTACAACTTTGTAGAACTTCATTGCAGCAGCAGGAGCTACAACAGTGTAGTTCAAGCTTGCAGTTGCTGCTAACTGAGTGAATCCGGTGTAAGGATCACTCGAGGCAGAGATGATGTATTGAGTTGCATTGGTTACAGCTGCCCAGCTAAGCTGGATGTTTGCACCGACGGGTTCGATACTTACAACCGGTGCACTAAGGTTTGCAACTGTGTACAAGGGAGGTCCAACGAAATCATCTACATGCAGATAATATTCATCAAGACCTGTGTAACGGATAGCTAAGTAAACTACAGCATTTCCGTATGCATCCAGATTAAATGACTTCTGTATGTAGGTGTTTATCGCCACTGTGCTCAAATCACTTGCTTCCAGAACATTGGTGAAAGCAGCAATTTCGTTTGTGGTGGTGGAGAGGCGGATTTCGTATGTTTCAGGCCAGGATGTGCTGGTTCTCGCCATCCAGAAGCTAATTACGTCTGTTACTGTGTTGCTTAACTGCAGTGCAGGAGTAATCAACCAGTCATCGTTTTGCAAGGAAGTAGATTCCCAGCGAACTCGGGCAGAGTATGTCCCGCTCTTGGGTAGGGATGCCAATACTTCCCAGCTATAGGTTCCACCATCAGCATTGCGGACAGTCCAACCAGCAGGCATAACCCCGCCTTCAAAGCTTTCCACAAAACTGCCTGCTGCATATACTGTGAAAGCAATGCTGGAGGCGGTGATGTTGTTGGCAGACACAGCATCGCCGGTAAGCTCTACTTCACCTTGAATACTGTAGGTTTCCTGAGTTGCAGGAGTCCAGGTAATGGGGATGGCAGCGGTTGCGCCGGCAGCGATTGGAGTATTCACTACAAGGGTAGCAAACCTTGCGCCACCTGCTCTCTTGAGATACACAGTGTAGGCAGATTGGGCTGCGGTTCCGTTGTTAATCACATTTACTGTATGAGTTATCGGTGTTCCAACGAAGCCTGCATTATTACCGGTTATACTTGTAGCAGCCATATCGTTTGCCACTAACAAATCTAACTGGAAGTTATCTACATATATGCTTTGGTATGTGCTTGTTGCACCATGCTGGAAGCATAGATATTGGTCGGTTCCGGCATAGGCAGATAAGGGCAGCATATATTGTGTGAAGGTTGTAGTTAAGGTGTAAGATGCCAGTTCGGTAAATACACCTGTACCATCAAGGGCACTAACAGTTCCCACCTTAAGCACGTAACCGGCAGAACCGCTACGGGCGTAGAAACTAAGCTTGGCTGTGTTTAGCGCAACGGTACTTTGAGGGCTAATCAGCCGCATAGTCTCGGAGGTTGTGTAGTTGTACATATACACGCTGTTGAGAGTGCTTTGCGCATATGTGGTAGAGGCGATTAGGGACGATGAAGCATTGCTCTTATAAGCCGTCCAGCCAAGTGGCAAGGCAGGAGCAGTTACGCCATCGAAGTTCTGAGTATGGGGCAGGCTGGTGATGCGGGGATCGACACACACGGCATTAACGTTTACCACAAAATCGTCTAAGTTATCGTCAATGGTAAATGCTGCGCTATGTGTTCCGGCAGCGGTTGGCAGATATTGCACGCTGAAGGTCATCGATTGTCCGGTACCAAGGTTTACAGGAGTGGCAGGGAAACCCACGGGCAGGTTGGTAAGGGTGAAATAGCCACTGCTTGCAGGGGTGATACCATTGATAGTTAATGTGCCGCCACCGTTATTCTGAATGGTGAATTGCTTGGTGTTGGTTGTATTAACTACCACAGTGCCATAATCCCAACTTGCAGGAGTTACTGCAATTACAGGATTGGTAGGAACTTCACCCACGAAGAACTTGGTATTGGGGAAACCCTGTCTGGAAGCATAGCTTGTAAAGCTTGATTGTGCTATTGCATCGGGGTTTGCAGGATCGAAGTTATCACCATCGTCGTAACAGGACATACCATAGTATGTTCCTGAAGTGGTTGTTCCATGGAAGAAAGAGGTTGTAGTGTTTCCAGAGGTGTCGTAACCAGCGGCATTTTCATCCATAGCGATCACAAGGTTGTCTGTGCGGTTGTAGATGAATGGAGTTTGTAAGACAAGTTCCTTCCATCCTGCACCGGCGGTGATATCCCAGGTTCCGTCGAAGACAAGGGAAAGTCCTGTTAAAGGTATCCAGGAAGCACTGGTGACAGTGGAGGGGAATTGGCTTTGGGATGTGTGCCCCATCCAAACCTTGAACGAATTTGAGTTTAAGGGTGCAAGTGCAGGATTCCAGTAGAACTGGAGCTTTTCGATGCGGTAGCCATCAGGATAACTAAACCATGACGCAGGATATATGGTTTGAGAATATGTGTAGCCATAGTATGGATACACAGGTTGGAACATATTGGTAGTGCCTGTCCCAAACGATATTTCTGTAGAAACGTTTGCGGTTACTGCTATCACTATACTGGAAGCACTGGGGCTGGTTTGGGTAAGTGTGATGCTTCCGGTGTATGCACCCAATGTTTCGGGAGCATTGAAGGTGAAAGGTACATTATAGCTGCTGCTGGCAGGGATAGTGTACTGCCCTGTACCACCGAAAACGAATTCGGTAGAACCGGTAGCATTGATTATCATCTCGCTTGTACCCAGATTTGTAACCACAATGGTTCCGGCTTTGGGATTACTGGGCCAGGCATTGCCAATAGCCAGGGTTGAAGAAGCAGCCATTTGAGCGGAAGTTCTGAAGCTCCATATTTGGTAGTTAGGATCTAAAGCATCGGATTCACCTTCACTGTTATGAGCCTGAACAGCCCAGAAATATTCACCGTTGAAGTCAACGGTGCAACCTTCTATGGCACTTAGAGCCAGGCTGGTAGTAGGCACAGACAAGACATTGTTGCCTTGGCTGTACAATTCTTCAGGGTCATCGGATACGTAAACCCAGTATTCTGTGGGAGCTCCACCTACAGCTGGGGCACTCCAGCTAAGCTGACCGGTGAGGGGATTGATCCCTTGTGCTGCATCGGTAGGAGCAAGCAGAGTTACTAAGCCGGGTGCGCCGGCAGGAGCTGTGAAATTGCCTTCATCAGCACCGATATCGGGGGTTGAGGCATGACGCGCTTGGTTATCGATATCAAAGCTGACCGGGGGCACGATAACGATGGCATTGCCTTCCACGCGGGTGGTAATGGCAGTATCGATATGCATGTCGTAGGGATCAGTGTTTCTCACAAAGGGCACATCTTCGGTATAAGAGCCTTGATCCTTGGTGGCAGCCATAGTTTTATACTCATCCAGTGTTGGATAGGCGGTAGTGCTGAAGTAGCCTATCAAATTGGCAGCACCTGGTGTCACACCCGCAAAGTAGATATTCTTGTTGGATGTGGCTGAGAGGTTGCTAACACCTGCGGAGGTTTTCCAGAAAGCAACAACTCTGCCTGTAGCACCGGGGGTGCTCTTGTTCACAAAGATGTTGTTTTTCAGGTCTATAGCGCTGGTACTGGTTAACACATACAATGCTGCAGTAGAGAACGCAGTATTGGAACCTGCGGAATTAAGGAATACAGTGTTGTTCCATACATTATTCGTGGTTCCGCTACTGATGCTGAAGGCTCTGATTGCCGGTGAAGTAGCAAGGGATGTGGAGCTTGCAGCACGCAGATCATAAACCATGTTGTTGTAAACATTATTTGTGGTTCCGCCACCAAGGTGTATAGCGTAAACAACACCGGAGGATGCTCCGGTATAGCGCAGGTTATACACTTTGTTGTTATAGATGTTGTGTGTGGTTCCACCAATTACATAAAAACCGTAAAGGGAGGTTCCACCTGTGGCTATATCATAGAGGTTGTTGTTCAGGAAATCATGATTTCCGGTTGTGATATAGGCAGTATAAACAGCAGCAGTACCGGTATTAGCTATACCATAAATATTATTGCCATTCCAGATTGTGTTCCCGCCACCAGCGTAGAAACCATACCAACCTGAACTGCTTGTGTTGTATAGGTTGGTTACATCGTTGTTGGCGAAAGTAGTATTACCGCTGGAATTGTACAAGGCATACACCGTGCTGGATGTGTAACCACCGCTGATAGTATTATGGTGTACGTTATATGTGCTGGTTGTGCCAAACACATATATGCCATAATAAGCGGTAGTTCCGCCGGCAAAGAAACCGATGTTGTTATACTGGATAACGGTGTTTAACCCATAACCCACGTATATGCCATAGTTTCTTGCTCCGGTGATGGTGTTTCCCTGAATATTCAGGTTCTGGGCTTCGCTACCTGCAGTAGAGCTACCGGTAAGGTAGATACCATAGTAGGCAGAAACTATACTGTTGTTTAAGAAAGTGTTATTGCTGTTTGCACCATCGACAACACCCAAAGAATAGATACCGTAGTTACTGCTGCTACCATAAGGCACAGTAATAGTACAGTTCTTGATAGTGTTGTTGGTTGCGCCATTAGCTGTAAGCGCTGCCAACCAATACCCGTAGATAAGGGTAGTAGGACCAGTAACATCAATATTATCGAAGGTTACATAATCTGCAGCGGTTAGCTTAAAGGCAAAGGTCAACGATCCACCTGCAGGGGTTACTACAGGATTGGCACCAACAGCAGCTTGGAAGATAATCTGGTTTAATGCTGTCCCTGTGGTTGTAATAGCAGGCGGACTTTCGTTATAAGTGCCGTCGGCAACGTTAAAGGTAACGCCACCTGTTCCAACTCCGGCACCGTTTAGAGCGTTGATCGCCGCTGTGAAAGTGGTGTAATTATTCACTCCCGAGCCGGCAGGGTCAATAGTCTTAGTTCCGGTAAGGGGAGCACTGGAAGTAGTAAATGTCCACTGAGTTCCGGTAATGTTATCACCAAAGCTGTTATAGGGCACTACTTTCCAAAAATAGGGAGTGCTGAAAGGCATATCCCCGGGAGGGTCGTAGCTGGTTACATAGCCCAAATCTCCTACATAAGGAGCTGGGTCAGTTGTCCCGAAATACAGCTTGAAACCATTAGTCCAGCCTCCGCCATCTGCCCAATTTAGTGTTGCATTAGCAAACACACTTGGGTTCGCGTTTGTGGGAGAAACCACAGTTGCCACATTGGGAACAGCTGTAGCTGCGGGAGGGGTGAAGGTATAAATGGTACCATTTGCAGGCTTAACAGTAGAAGAAACTGTCATTGTGGAAGTGTTTGCTGCACCTGCTGTGCTTGCTGCCCAATTTGTGGTGGTAGTACGGGCAAAGAAATCTGCATTTGATGTTCCACGCAAACCTACTTGGCAGGATTCAGCAGTTAAAACCGTACAGGCACCATATACAAACTCCACTACCTTGGTTGCTTCATACAGTTTGATTTGGAAGTTAAGAAGGTCTGTAGCAGCACCGCTGTAATCTTTGAAGTTCTTCCATTGGATTACGAAAACCCGGTTGGGGGCGGTGTCCAGGGTTTGGTAGCGGATTTCGCCTAAGCTGCCATCAACTACAATAGCTTGGTTATCTTTACCGTAAACTACAACCGCACCTTCAGCGACAGTTGTACTGCTGATCTGACTTGATTCACCAAAAGCAGTTGATCCGCCAAAGATTAGGTAACCGTTGGAATTTATCCCAACCTGATTATACATCCTTCCATTAAAAGGAAAGAGGAAGGGAATTGGTGTGTTGAAGTAGGTGACGTTATCCAGAGCAGTAGCTCCAGAACCGCCAACTGTGGCGGTTCCAAGAACCGTGCCACCTGTAATTTCTGAGTATGTACCGGAGGAATAGCCGAATGTGTAGCTGGCAACTTGGGCAAAGCCAAGGCAAGCCACAACGGCAAGAACAATTAACAGTAGTATTCGTTTCATCTTTACTCCTTGAAGTAAATATGGTTATTAGTTTAGTAATATATGGGTATCGATAACGCTCCCCATGATTGTTCTTGATGTTCATAAGAAACTATGAAAGACTTATGCAAATTATCAGCCATGCCCAAGTAAGCATAATGTGCGACGATTATATCAATTAGGGCATTGCTGAGTGTAAGCATATTTCCTCCGCTATATCTCATTATCTTTTTTGAGTGGGATTGAAAAGCATTTATGGTTGCGTAAAGCGGGAGTATCTAACTTTAGGGAGGGGTGGTAGGGAAGGCAGGCGGATTTTTCCACTGCCTCATTAAAGAGGTAAAGCAAGGAGGTAACAACTGGAAAAGCTGTCTTTCTGCGCATAAAACCTCTCATGCATCTGCATGCAGCCTGCTAAAAAAACCAAGCTACACACGTACAACTTAACTACCCTAATTACCGTAAATTAACTGATAATTATGATAATCACTCAAGCTCGAGAATGCAAAATCCTCACTGCCATATTAATGTCAAGAAGAAAAATTCCCTCTGCGGTAAATTACAAGGATACCACTCCCACAGGATATGTTTTTGCCTCGTATATGGGTGATAAGTGGAGGTTGGAGAGTGGAAGTTATTTTTGCCTTAGTGTAATCGGATAATATTGTTCTATCTCCAATTGAATAGGTTGGTATCATACATGTCCATAAGGGATTATGATTTTGACTGTTTATTGCCATAAAGCTTCCCGTAACCCTCCCATATCCGATACGGGAGGGTTACGGGAAGGATATGACCTGCAAGCAAGGCTGAATATTGTGTTTACGATGCGAATACATAGAGCTTATGAACCACTGATATTGCTAAGCACCTATGCTACCCACCAAGTTTGAAAGTAAGGCTATAATATGTGTGTTAAAGCGTAGATGAGACACCTGTAAATCAGGTACGGTAAAAGTACCTCTAAATACGGTATGACAGCACGCCAGAACGCTTATATCTCTTCTGCGTCCTGACCGTAAATTTGTTTGAACCTTTGATTGTCTATTTCGGAGGGTAAGCCTTCAAACACCTTCTGCCCGTCCTTCAAAGCAAGAACACGGTTTCCGTAGCGGCGGGCAAGGGAAAGAAAGTGCAGGCTGCATATAATACTAATCCCTTCGCGGTTTATCTCGCCCAGGTATTGCATTATAGAATCCGCCGTAGCAGGATCGAGGCTGGCAACAGGTTCATCCGCCAAAATCAGAGCGGGATCCTGCATCAGGGCGCGGGCAATGGCAACACGTTGTTGTTGCCCACCGGAGAGGTGTTTAACCTGTTTACCTGCAAAATCCTGTAAGCCCACACGCTTCAGGTTATGAAGGGCAAACTCATGATCTTCCTTGCTGAAGGGAGAAACGAAGGTATGATAGCCCAGCCTGCCGGTGAGTACATTGGTAAGCACGGTGAGGTTTTTCACCAGATTGAACTGCTGGAACACCATGGCAATATGTCTGCGGTATTGCCGCAGCTTTAAGCCTTTAACGGATAAAATGTCTTCCCCGCGGAAGCTGATATCTCCGGCACTTGGCTCGATAAGGCGGTTTATACAGCGCAGCAGAGTAGATTTTCCGCTGCCGGAAAGCCCTAACAAGATAACGAAATCACCGGGGTTTACATGCATTGAAAGCTGATTGACGGCAAGGATTTTACCATCATAGCTTTTATTCAGCTTGCTGATCTGTAGCAGTTGATTATTCATAGCTATCGTCATTTTAATAAAGAGGCAGGGTCCATATTCATAGCTTTCAGAGTAGTGCGCACAACTTCGTAATCTGCGTCGGTAGCGTGCTCCAAACCATCTATATCATACAAAGCCTTTAAAGTTGCTTTGCCACCGGGTGTGTTTGCAAAGATGAATAATGCTTCTCCCACCTTTTTGTCCAATTCTGCGGGAAGGCTTTTACGGAAGGTAACAGTGTCGTTTGGTATCCAATCGGTGAAGTCCACAATGCGGATTTTATCAAACACATCGGGATGCGTATCGGCAAGCTTCTCTCTGGCATCCATAGGCTTACCCATTGCATCAGGTGGTGACCAGTAAGTGCAAGCCACATCTGCTCTGCCGCTGTAAACGGAGAGAATCGCCTGAGGATGTCCACCCGCAAAGATATGGTCTTTAGGGTTAACGTTGCGCTGTTTCAGTAATGCAGATGGGTATATGTAGCCGGAAGTGGAGGCGGCATCTGTGTATGCCACAATCTTGCCTTCAATATCCTGCAGCTTGGCTATCTTGGAATCTGCCCGCACCACAAATTGTCCGCGGTATTTGTTCAAGCCATTGCGCACCGTCATCAGTTTCACTTGTGCGTCATACTTCTGTTTGGCAAGTACATAGGCATATGTGGGTAACCAGGCAATATCCGCCTGATAAGTGCCCAATGCTTCGATAACCGCTGCATAACTGGTGGGTACCGCTACCTTAAAATAGTAACCGGTTTCTTTGTGTAAAAAGCTGGCTATTGCTTCACCGCTTTGCACCACTTTTCCCGCTTCCATAGAGGGGACAAAGAACATCTTGATGGGGTTTTGCTTGGAACCAAGTTTGTGGTTAGCTTTTGCCAGTCGGGCATCTTCGTTTGCGCAAGCACTGATGAACAAAAGAGCTGCAATAGCAAAGGTTATTATTCTTCTCATCGGATTAATCTCCTATATTAAAGGTAGAAATGCACTATATTTCCTCAAGCTTATCGGGGTCAAGAAAAAAAAGCTCACCTGCTTATATCCATTCTCCCATCCAGGGGTATTAGCTTGTTAGGAAAACATATAACCACGCTGAATACCAAGGAGGATAGCTTCCGGCAGTATTTTAGTAGAAACTTCGGGAAGTGCTGTTCAGATATTGCCGATAATGGCAGAGGATGCTGCACCCAAATCAGGTTTAAATCCTTTTTATCCATGCAAATCGGTTAAATCAGCAAAATCTGTGTTCCCATTCACTTTACAGATAGTCCCAATCCTCAAAGAATTGGTCTATAAGCAAAATGGGGTTATTCCATGTACTTTTAACGGTAAGCCTGTCGGCACCATCCAAAGTTTCACCATTGTGATTAAATATGACCGATGGCATGATTATTATCTCATCGTCTTGGGGCTTCAATTGGCTTTTTATGTCGCTGAATGTAATTAAACCACATACACTTATCTGGCTTCCGAAGAAATCGTTGCGGATTGGTTGCACCCGGATACGTTGGCTTTCTAAACGAGCGTTCAATTCGTCGGCAATTTTGCTTATCAGGGTCTGAGCACTTAGCGAGCTAAGCATCAGGTAATTTGCATCATTCTTGCGCAGTTCTTTAAGCAGACTTCGCTTCTTCTGGCGAAAGTTTTGTAAACTAAGGCGCAGCATGCCAATGCCGTTCTCCAGCTGGGGATATTCGAGATAATAATCATCATCCGGGACATCATTTCCTGCTAAAACGAAAAACTCATCCGCAGGATAGATAAACGGGCAGGAATAAGTTTGCCGGATTTCCTCGACAATAGCCAAAGTATTCCTTGCTTCTTCCTTAGTGAAGGTTCTTAAGGGGCTAAGCCCTTCCCGGAAGCGGGTTAAGCCTACCGGTACAATACCTATGGAGAGTATGTTTAGCTTAGAAAGCATCAACTCCGTCAAGCTCTGGCGCAGTTTTTCACCGTCATTGTAACCTGGTACACACACGATCTGCAGGTGGAAGCTGATTTGTTTTTTGTTCAAACGCTTCAGCACCGCCATTGCATCTACAGGATTGGCAGAGCGCATCATTTTCTGGCGCAATTCTCTGTCTGTGGTATGCAGCGAAATGTAAAGGGGGGAAATCCGTTGTGAGATAATGCGTTTATAATCTGTTTCAGTAAGATTTGTGAGGGTGATATAATTGCCAAATACGAAAGAAAAGAGATAGTCGTCATCCTTTCCGTAAAGACTGTCCCGCTGCTTGTCCGGCATCTGATCTATAAAACAAAAGATACAGGAGTTCTGGCAGTTACGGTGTTTATATGGCTCTGGCTCGATTCCCAAAGGACGCCCGCTCTCACGATGAATCAGGACTTCTTTTAGCTCTCCTTTTACAGTCTTCAGCTCCAAAAGTAGTTCATAGTCCGAAGCTAAGAATTCTAAATCGAGGAAATCCCTAACCTGGTGCCCATTAATAGATAACAGCTTTTCTCCTGCCTTAATGCCATGAGAGGCAGCAAGGCTTTTTGGCAGAACTCCCTGAACTTCAATCGCCATCTTAGGGTCTCTGTTCCGGAACTAAGCTTGCCGGTATGTCTATAAAGAAACGGGAACCTTTGCCGGGAGTGCTTTGCACGCGGATGTTGCCCCCCAAAAGGAGCACAATCTGCTGAGAAAGCCCCAGTCCGATTCCCAAACCTCCATAGTTTCGGGTTATGCTGTTATCTGCCTGCTCAAACACGTGAAAGATGTGTTTTATCTTATCGGCTGAGATGCCTATACCGCTGTCTGCCACTTCCATACATAGCATCACGGAACCAGCCTCAAGAGGTTTGGCGTATATTCTTAAGGCTACGAAGCCCGTTGTTGTGTATTTGATAGCATTGGAGATTACAAAGCTTAGCACCCGCTCCACTTTCTCGCAATCCAGCATCAGCTTTGGGATATCAGGTGCGCACTCCAGTATTGCCTCCAGATTCTTGGTGCGGATAAGAGGGTGGAAGTGTTGCCAAAGCTTGTCAGCAAGCTCATGAACTACGCATGTTCCGAGGTTAAGTGAAGTTTTGCCAAGCTGTAGGTTGCTCAAATCCAGAAGGTTACCAATAATCAACAATAGCTTTTTCCCGCTATCCAATATCACATTTACATAATCCGCTTGTTTCTCATTAAGCCCTGTATTCTGGAGCATTTGTGCGAAACCCATAATGGCATTCATAGGTGTGCGTATTTCGTGGCTGATATTGGTTATAAAAGCACTTTTGGCAAGAGCGATATCATCTTGTGGCTTGTCTGTAGCCCGAGCTGACTTCTTCAGGTTGTTTTGGTTGCGTTTGGAAGTGGTTTTTCTCACGTGTTGCGAATCCTGTCATAGCGGAATTTAAAACGCTTTATGCCTTCAAAGATTGTGCGGGCAAGGCGGTCTTGGTATTCTTGGTTAACTAAAAGTTGTTCTTCTTCAGGATTGGAGATGAAACCCATCTCGATTAAGATCGAGGGCATAAAGGCACCGCGCAACACATAGAAATTAGCCTGTTTTACACCTCTGTCATAGGCTCTTGTACCAGCCACAAGATTTTGTTGCACGTTGCTTGCCATCATGTTGCTGCTTTCCAAATGTTCTGTTTGGCTTAGATCGCTGAGGATAAAAGCCAGATCATCATATTTATTCTTGGCGATTGTGCCGCCCTCAAAGCGTTCTACAACATCGTTTTCCATGGCTTCCACTGCTCGCGCTTCGGAGCTTTGTGCCGTGGATAGATAATATGTTTCCAGACCTCTGGATTGAGAAGATTTCGAGGCATTGGTATGCAGACTAACGAAGAGATCAGCCTTTCTCTCATTGGCATAACGGGTTCTGTCCTGCAGGGAAACGAAACGGTCGTCACTACGCGTAAGCAACACTTTCAGCCCCAGCTCTTTTTCTAACAGCTGCTTTAGTTTTAGGCAAACGGCGAGGTTAACATCCTTTTCTTTAGCTTTCAGTTTGCAACCCACAGCTCCGGGGTCTTTGCCGCCGTGTCCGGGATCAAGTACAATCGTAAGTACACTGTTATCCCTGGGCTTATCTATCGTTAGGGTTTTGCCTTTTAGTTCCACCATCCTGCCAAAATGAACCTTTATATGCTCTGATATAAACACTGAGGGCAGATAAAGCTTGGCACCTTTGCGTAAGAGAGTGTAGTGCATGTTAAAGGATTCGTTTTTAAAGATGTAATAAGGCGAGGCTTCCAGAAAGATAAATTGCTCGTCATACAGGTGCAGATAAATCCTGCCATCAGTGCGGTCGTGCTTATTTATTGCCTTAAACACGCTGCTAAAGTCATCCAAATTCACGTAGCGAACAGAGTTCAGAGTTGTCTCAGGAAGGTTTTTTGCCTTGCTCTCTCCCCTTACCAATATGCTGAAATCAGCATGCAGCATACCTAAGAGAGTAGCAAACAGCAATAGTATTATGTAGTTCTTTTTCATAAGCAATTCTCCATAATTGGGTTAACACAGGCAATCGGGGGATCGCTATGCGCCTCGTTGTTACCTATAAAATCCGGTGTCCAGGCATCAGAGCAGGAAAGCTCTTGCACAAAAACACTGGTAAAGCCAAGCTGAATGGCTGTATCCACCACTGCTTGATACTCCTGTTCCGTAATCCCGCGCTGTAATTCCTTGTGTAAAGATGCTTTGCCTGCGGGGTAGTATTGCCCCATCAGGCTTAGCGTGATTTCGGTGCCAAGCTCTTCTGCCAGGCGATGCAAACTTGTTTGTGCACCGCTAAGCCCATGTGGCAGCACCAAAAGCCTTACAATCGTTCCGCGGGTGGCGAAGCCCTGCTCATCTGTCTGCAGAGTGCCGCTTTGTTTGTACATAGCCTTTATCGCAGCAAGGGCAACCTGAGGGTAATCTGCTGCGGAAGAGTATTTTCCCGCATAAATCCCATGCGCATACTTCAAATCCGGAAGGTAAATGTCTATCAAGCCATCCAGGCTTTCCAGCGTGTCCAAACATTCGTAGGCAGAGCTGTTCCACACTATGGGTAGTTCCAAGCCCGCTTCCTTTGCTATTCGCAGGGATTCTGCAATCTGGGGACTGAAATGAGTGGGAGTAACAAGATTAATATTATGCGCTTGCTGCTCCTGCAGTTTCAGCATCAGCTTCGCCAATTCTTCACAACTAAGTTCATAACCTTTGCCTCCGGTGCTGATGGTATAATTCTGGCAGAAAACACAGCGCAGGTTACAGTAAGAGAAAAAGATTGTCCCGCTGCCTTTTGTCCCGCTGATGGGCGGTTCTTCTCCGTGGTGCAAAGCTGCCAAATCTATCTTTATATTGCTGCCTGCTCCGCAGAAGCCGGTTCCGGTATAGCGGTTTACCCCGCAATCACGCGGGCAGATACGGCAGGAAGCAAGCTGTGGGAAGTCCATATTATCCTTTAGATAGTGAAAAAGCACCGGGTAAAAGTTCTTGTATCGTGGTTTTTGTATAACCCTTGCGGTTGCCATAGATCACCGGAATGTTCGGGCTGAACTCATATATTACCTGACGGCAAGCTCCGCAGGGCGGGAAAACCTCGTCCGAATCCACATAAACAGCTATAGCGCTGAAATCCAGCTTGCCATCGCTTATGGCTTTGAATATCGCCGTACGCTCGGCACATAAAGTTAAGGAATAGGAAGCGTTTTCCACGTTGCAGCCGGTAACAATGCTACCATCTGCGCAGCGTAGGGCAGCCCCAACCCGAAAGCCGGAATAGGGGGCATAGGCATTATTGGTGGCAACCTTGGCAGCCTCCAACAGTTCTTGTTCTTTTATATCGAGATTTTGCATTTTCTGCTCCTAAGGATTTAGGCAAGTAACGCCAGTATCAAGCCGCCGGCTATCACAGAGCCTATCTGTCCGCCCACATTAACGCTTACGGCGGGCATCAACAGGAAATTAAAGGGATCTTCTTTCTGCCCCATTTGATGTATCACGCGCGCGCTCATGGGAAAGGCGGAGATTCCGCAGGCTCCAATCATGGGGTTTATTTTTTGCTTACGGAATACATTGATCAGCTTTGCAAACAGCACTCCCCCCGCGGTATCAAACACAAAGGCAACCAAGCCCAAAGCCAGAATCAACAGAGTTTGCGGGACAAGAAACAGCTCTCCCTGCATCTTGGAGGCAATGGTGATGCCCAATAATATGGTAACCAAATTACCCAGTTCATTTTGCGCAGATTTGCTTAAGCTATCCAGCACACCGGATTCGCGGATCAGGTTTCCAAACATCAAAAAGCCGATTAGAGCTAATGATGCGGGTACAAAGATGCCGGAGATTATCGTTATGGCAATGGGGAAGATGATCTTTACTATCCGGGAAACATCGCCGGAGTGGTAATCCATGCGGATTTGCCGCTCCTTCTTGGAGGTTAGCAGACGGATAACGGGAGGCTGAATTATCGGTACCAGTGCCATATAGGAATACGCTGCCACGGAGATGGGCCCCAGCAGGTTCGGCGCAAAACGGTTTGCTACATATATAGAGGTAGGCCCATCCGCTGCACCTATAATGCCGATACTGGCTGCTTCCCTGATGGGAAAGCCCATAACGGCAGCAAGCACGATAGTAACAAAGATGCCAATTTGCGCCGCCGCACCGAATAACAGCATAAAGGGATTCTTCAGCAAGGGAGTGAAATCTATCATCGCACCAATGGCGATGAAGATTAACAGCGGGAATAGCTCCGTGTCAATACCGGCTTTGAACAATATGCTTAGGGGACCATGATCACCTATGGCTGCGGAAAACGGTATATTAGCCAATATTGTACCAAAACCAATCGGCAACAACAGGGTAGGCTCGTATTTATAGCGGATTGCCAGCCAAATCAGCACCAAGCCGATAACGATCATGATCACTTGCTGAAACTGAAAAGCCAACAAGCCGGAAAATAGTGTTTCCATGCGGTTTTCTCCCGAATCTTCTCTGATTTGCCATTATATTTATGGTGCTTTGCTTGTCAAGGTTTCTATGCGCAGGTCAAGTATTCTGTGTGTCGGTCAAGGTTTCTGTGTGTAGGAACTGCAAGTGTACGCTACGGAACTGCAGACGTGTCGTCTGCACTGGGTCAGTAGTCGTCACGACTACGTCACGGTACAGCATCTGTCACAGCACTGCATCCATCACGGTACTGCATCTGCAACGCAACCACACTTTTCACATACCCATAACCATACACGTCCTCTCTTCCAAAAACAAATCACCTAACACTGCAACGATCTCCCCCCCCCCAAAAAAAAAAATATCCCTTTACAATTTCCCCAAACCCCAAAATCATGCCAAGCACATAAACACACCATACCAAAAGGAGTACTATTATGCCTATCCTTGTGGAACAGCACCGCAGATTTCTGCCTCACTTTCAGGCTGCGGAACAAATTATCGCCTTATCCTGGAGACTTGCCTTCACGTTACCGGGGCACATGATCGCCATCAAAGAAGAAATGGGCGAGATGCTAAACGATCTTCACCGCCAAAAGGATAGCATTCAAAAGCATCAGCAACTGCAAGCCTACACCAAAAGGCATGAGGAATACGATTTCTTCCTTAGTAAATGCCAGCTTAGCGATTTATCCCTATGCGAACCCGGGATTGCCGCCATGCTATGCACGGCATTCAAATTCTATGATACCAAGTTGTACAATTTGCATGCCTACTGTGTGATGCCAAACCACATCCATTTATTGATCAAACCCTTGCCGGTTGCAAACGGAGAATATTGCAAACAAAGTACCATTGTGCAAAGATTAAAGAGCTACACCGCCAAAGAAATAAATCACGTGCATAACCGCCAAGGCAAAGTGTGGAACGATGACTACTTTGATCGCTACACCCGCAACGAAGATGATTATAATAACGTGGTAAATTATATTCTCTATAATCCCGTTAAAGCAGGTCTGGCACAGCAGATTGAGGATTGGAAGTATTCCTATTACTACCGCATGGAGATGCTGCAAAAGTAGCAAGTTTCGCACCCGCCCCAAAGCTGCATGCGCCTCCGTCACGGAACTGCAGACGTGCCGTCTGCACTGGCACAGTAGTCGTCACGACTACGTCACGGCACTGCATCTGTCACGGTACTGCATCTGCAACGCAACCACACTTTTCACATAACCATCCCCCCATACCCGTCCTCCCTCCCACCAGCAAAGCATCTAACACTGCCACGATCCCACACCACGCAGGCAAAATGCCTGCTACCCCAGTGCAGACGGCACGTCTGCAGTTCCGGTAAGCACCCCATCACTTCATCACTTCATCACCTCATTAACTTCTCCGCTGCATCCAAACCTCTATCAAACACCACCCATTGCCCACAAAGAGGGCAATGGGTGGGCGGTGAAAGGGCATTGCCGGCGTAAGGGGTTTTGGTTGCCATTTTCTGCCTTGCTGACAGCTTAAGTATTTGTTGCTTTTTCTCTCATTACAACTATACTTTTCGGTAAGGGCTTAACCCTGCCGAACGTGAAAGTTGTGGAATCCTGTGTACGACAAATATGGATATCAATGGATTTAATTCTTGACAAGATTTACAGCCTGCGTAATGTGGGAACTGTCATTAAAGTAACTAAAGTATAAAGAGTGTAATGTGCGATGAAACAGAACCTTAACCTTTCAAAATCATGCCCCGGTATTTGCCCAATCGGCTGCCGGACGAGTACTAAAAACGTCGTTCTCCGTCCCCGGCACGATGCCAGCGGTCGGAATTTATGGAAGAACACATAATTTAGTATCTTAAAGAATTATATCATTTCCTTTAGGAGGAATGTTATGAAGAAATTTATATTACCGCTAGTGCTACTTCTTGCCATTGGCATGCTCGCAGCGGTCGAATCCGATCCATCCGCAGTAGTCGGATATGTTAAATATCCGTGCGTGGCCGGCAATAATATGCTCGCCCTACCTATGGTGGATGCTTATACCACCGCCAATGAACTTGGTGACGCTATTAGCGCTACCACCGTTGGCTATTTTGATACTGCTACACAATTATGGTCAACAGTTGATGCTTTCCCTTGGGGTGGCTGGTCTGATGATTTTGCCCTTAGCAATGGCCAAGCTCTTTGGATATACGTAGAATCCGATGTTGATTTCTACAGTCTTGGAGCACTACCAGCAGTTCAGCCTACCTATGAACTGGTTATAGGCAATAATGTTGTTATGCTGCCTCTTGATAAGGGTGCACTGAATTCGGCTAACCTTGTCGGCGATGATATGGGCGCAACAACGGTCGGTTACTTTGATGGTACAACCCAATTGTGGTCAACAGTTGATGCATTCCCCTGGGGTGGCTGGTCTGATGATTTTGCTACTTCCATTGGTGCACCACTCTGGATATACACCGAGACAGAAGGAACATGGCCAGTAGCTGCCGCAAAAGTTAGACAAAATATCAAAACTAAGTCCAAATAATTAGGAGTAAAAAAAATGAAGAAATTATTATTAGCAATAGTTATACTTACCGTTGCAACCTTGTCTTTTGCCTTCAATGCAAAAACGTTTAACCAGCAAATCAAGATCACAGATAACGACATTATGTCTTATGTGAGCGTGTTATCTCCTCCTAATATCAGTGATCCAAATTGGTTCGCTTCTGTAACTGATATTACAGCAGCTGAGACGATTACAACTCTTACAAAACCTGCCTCGCTGATCAGAGTCACTAGAATGACAGGTCCCGTGGGTGTTGTTGCATGGGTTATTTTTGATGTCCAGGCATTTGCAACTGCTGGTGCAGTTCCTGCTGGCAGACAATTCTCAGTGACAGTTAAATATTTGGGAAATGCTAATGCAGAAACGAATTATGCTACTAAAACCTTAACATATCTCTCAGGTGGAGCACAGTTCTATTACACTATACCCGCAGGTGCAGACAATGCTTGGTATCTTCCCGCAACCATACTTGGTATCGTAGAACCAGTATTTGACTACCCAGAAGGTGTATCAACACCAACTGCCACTGCTGGTGTATCAATTGAGCCCGTTGGTGGTGCAGCTAACATCGTGATTGCTCCTCTTCCTTTCCCTGCCGCTCCTGGTAACCCTGCTGCTTATGTGTATCAGGAAACTCTTGAGCTGATAGGTGCAGGTCCTTGGACTCTTGTATACACCACTCTTGCCCCATATGGTGCATGGTATAGCTATACAACCGGCTTATGGACAGTAGTTCCTAACGTTGGTGGAGTAATCACTTTTGTGATTCCTGTCGGTGGTAAGGATATCCCAGAAATTCCTATTCTTCTTGGTGATGCAACCCTCCCGGTAGAATTTAGC
Source organism: Candidatus Cloacimonetes bacterium HGW-Cloacimonetes-3 (assembly GCA_002840645.1). Lineage (GTDB taxonomy): Bacteria > Cloacimonadota > Cloacimonadia > Cloacimonadales > Cloacimonadaceae > Cloacimonas. Next base: position 71,931 of record PHBO01000010.1, on the reverse strand, counting down.
AGCTTTGCAGCTACTCTTACCGCACAGAACTTCGTTAAACTTACCTGGGTTACTGAGACTGAAACCGGTGTTTCCGGCTATAACGTCTATCGTAGCACCGATGCAAATCAGGCAACTGCAGAGCAAATCAACTCAACTCTGATTGATGCTACAAACACCAGCCAGACTGCAACCTATACTCATATTGATAACGAAGTATCTGCCCAAACAACATATTCCTACTGGTTAGAAATTGTTGAAATGGACGGAACCACTGCTTTCCACGGCCCCACAACTGTATATGTCCAAGAAGGCCCGGAAAACAATGCTCCTGTACTTGTTACCAGTATGCGCAATGCCTATCCCAATCCCTTCAAAGCCAACACCAGCACCAACATCGCTTATCAAGTGAAAGATGGTGAAGCTGGAACTATTACCGTTTATAACATCATTGGTCAGGTTGTAAAGACCGTCCCCGTAAAGGGAACCAGTGTTTTCAATTGGAACGGTCGTGACAGCAAAAACAACGCTTGCGGAAGCGGTATCTATTTCTACAAACTTAGCACTCCTTCCAGCAACGTAACCAAGAAAATGGTGATTGTTAACTAAGCTTATTAAGCTAAAGTAACAAACCAATATATGAAAGCCCCGGTTTAAACCCGGGGCTTTCTTCTTTAGTGAGAATTTTGTAAGTGAGAACCTGCGGTAAGTGAGAGTGCAACGCACAAGTGAGTCCGGAGTCCCAGACGTCCCGTCTGCGTTTCCTGCTATTAGCTCTCACTTGCATTGCTCTCACTTGTGCGCAGCACACTATCCCCAATAAAACATTGACAAAATACCCCCATTTCATGTTCATGCTCGTTACAGATAAAAGTGGAGTGACAATGGATAACAGGATATACGAATACCTCAGCGTCTTTATCATGGCGTGGCTGTTTGTGTATGGATTAACGCCGTTTATCATACGCATGGCTAATGCCCTGAACTTTGTGGATAAACCGGAAGCCCGTAAGATACACCTCAAAACTGTGCCCTTGTTAGGCGGGTTTAGTGTTGCGCTCGGGTTTGTGCTGCTTTGTATCTACGATGTACTAATTTCTCCCGGACGCTATTTCGACAAGCCAATGATTGGTTATCTGGCTGGAACTATCCTGATAGTTATCATCGGGTTGATAGACGATCGCCGTGGGATGCGCCCAATTGTTAAGATGTTGGGGCAGTTTGGCGTAAGCCTTATCTTCATCTTGAGCAACTTTAGCCTGGTGGAGCTTAAGCTGATGTTCGGTAGTATCTATTTATCCCTGCCGCTTATGGTGCTTTGGATGGTTGGGCTGATGAACGCCCTTAACTTTCTGGATAACATGGATGGCATCATCAGCGGTATGGCTGGTATCCTTGGTTTAGGTTTCTTTGCTTTTGCGCTAACCAATACCACCCAGGCAAATCAGGAAGCAATGGCTTTGATGGCGTTAATATCGCTTAGCTTTGCAGGCTCTGCCTTTGGGTTCTTACCCTTCAATTTCAATCCCGCACGCATCTTCTTGGGGGATGCAGGCAGCATGTTCATTGGCTATTTCCTATCGTCCATGGGCATCCTGATGGCTCAGCATGCCGGTAACCGCTATAACGACAAGTTCTTCTATCTATTGCCTGTTTTGCTGCTTTCCTATGCCATCTTTGATATATCATTGGTTAGCTTCACCCGCAAGCGCGATGGACGCCATGTGATGCAAGGTGGCAAGGATCATAGCACCCACAGGATTAATACAGTGCTCGGCTCGATAAAGGTAACAGCAGCGATTATATATACAATTAATGTGCTTATTGTTCTTACCTCCATCATAATATTCAGAATAGGCAACAGACAGCTATTGGTGATCTCAACTGCGATGTTTGCGGTATTCTTCCTGTTCTTCGGCAGAAAGCTGGATCAGGTACCGATAGTTGTCCCTGCCAATCAAAGAAAAGATAAGAGATAGATATGGATGCGATTATCCTGGGTACTGGATCAGGTTTACCACAGGCAGATAAGAACCTATCCGGTCTATTGGTGCGCAAGCATGATAGCCTCGTTCTTGCAGATTGCGGAGATGGCTGCACGAAAAGGCTGCTGGAGCTTAAGATTGGTGCCGATGATCTGGATGCAATATTTATTACACATTATCACCCGGATCATGTAAGCGGCTTATTTATGTTGTTACAGTGGCTGTTTCTTGCGGGGAGAACTAAAGCACTCTATCTCTTTTTGCCGGAGCGTCCAGCCGCCATTATCGAGATAATGCAGCTGATGTACACTTTCATTCAGAAGTTCAAGTTCAAGCTACAGGTGCTGGATATGGAACAAGCAGAGCTGTATTTTGATTGGATAACTACTATCGGGACAGACCATCTGTTAGGCTACTCAGATATTATCAGAGAGCACAATCTTAGTAATCAGATGAAGTCCTGGTCTGTAAAATTTACCTGCGAGGCCGGAGTATTAGTGTACTCCAGCGATATTGGAACTACAGATTGTATTGCCGGTTTTATAAAAGGGGTTCACACTTTGATAGTGGATGCCGGACATCCTGAAGCTGATCAGATTCTTAAACTGAAGTATCTGGACATACACAGAGTAATCCTAACCCATGGGATATCTAATAGCTTAGAAATCCGCAAGCAAGAGCTGGAAGAAGGATTGTTTCTGTTTGCAAAGGAAGGCCATGTTTACCGGGTCTAAGAAGTACCTGTTGCCTTTACTTACAGCTATCATCTTGCTGGCAGGCACAGGCTGTGAAATCAATCGTTTGAAAAGCGCTGAGGAGCTTTATGGCTCGAAACGTTTTGCTGCTGCGATTGTGGAACTGGATGACTTGATCGACAGCGGTAAAAATGGCGCAATCGTTACCAGAGCCGAGTTATTACGCTCAGACAGCTATTACGCATTGGGTGAGGCTGCGGCACAAAGGCAGAACTGGGCACTGGCAGAGCGCTTTCATAAGCTTGCTAATTCCAGAGAAGCCAATTTGCGCTTGGCAGAGATATATCAAACCCTTGGGTATGAGGCATTCAAAAGCGGAGCTCCAGACCTGGGGAAAAGCTACCTGGATGCAGTTATTCGTGAAGCTCCTGATAGCCCCCTAATCCCAGAAGTTCGCTACCGCCGGATAGGTTATTTTATGGAAGTAAGCAATAATCAGGACGCTGCCTGGCGTGACTATATGAAGCTTTTCGATGAGTATCCCAATAATCCTTACGAGATTCAGGCTCGCAGCTATGTGCTGAAGTTTGTGCCTGCCAAGATAGAATATGCAAAAGTACTTTCGAAACAGGAGTATTATACTGATGCCCTGAACTTACTTTTTGAACTATCCAAATACCCTGTAGTGGATGTGAGTAAACTGAACCTCCAGATATCGGAAGTGTACCAAAGCCAAGCCGAAGAGTATATCGAGGCGCAGGATTATGTGGAAGCAGATCGCCTATTTCGCATTGCAATGCAATATTATCCGGAGAAGAAAGCCCAAATCACCCGCCGTCTGGAAGCTATTACCTCACTTTATGTAAGCAAGGGTAACAGCCTGTTGGAAGCCGGAGATTATGCCAATGCTTTGGTGCATTATCGCAAGACATTCGATATTATCCCGGATTATCAGCCCGCATTGGATGCCATAAACCGGTTGCTTACCATTCAGGATAACATCCGCAGGGCTGTGGAACTTGCCGCCGAAGGGGATAGATTTGAGGCTACCGGCAAGCATGTTGATGCAGTAAACGCCTTTAACAAAGCACATTCCCTGGATCCCAAGCCGGAATACAGGCAAAAAGCCATACAGATGCAAAACTTGATTGATGCAAGCAAAAATCCTGTGGCATTTACCAGAAAGATTATCGACGAGTATCGGGGAGGTTTGCTGAACACACGTATCCGAAATCAGAAGCAAGAGCTACAAAAGCGTAACAAAGCTTCTGATATTAGAGATAGCGGATGGAAGATACTTCTTTCCACCGGGCAATACAAATATGAAGCTCGTTACGATCTGTTAACCCCCACAGAGACATTTCTCTATGTGTGGCAGATAAACCTGCGTGACAAGAGTATTGTTCCCTTAAACAGGCTTTCTGAGGCGTTACTTCGATGAAGCAGATTAACCTCAACTTTATGCCTTTGGCTATCATATTGCTTATGCTTGTTGCCACCCCTGTATTTGCACAGAACTTCGATATTCAGGCTTTTTCGGATAGCACCAAGTATGGCTGGTTAAACTACCTGGAACGCGCTACATACCGTGAACAGCTGAATGCCAGACAGAATCTGTTGCAGATTTACGAATTGGAAGCGCATCCTTTGAATGCAAATATAATAAAATCCTCTTTAATCCCCGGTTGGGGTCAGTTTGCCAGTGAAGCCAGCACCAAGGGTACACTGATACTTAGCACGGAACTGGTGCTTATCGGCACATCTGTCTATTTTTGGGATAGGGCGATGACAAATTATCGCCTATACAAAAATGCCACCCAAACCGAGGAGATTCAGAAGTATTACAAGGAAGCGCAAAGCCCCCATCAATATTCCCAGATTATGCTTGGCTTTGCCGGGATTGTGTGGTTATACAACATCTTTGATGCGATCCAAACCACCCAGCAATACAATACTAACCTCTGGCGAGAAATACAGGAACGCGGTAACAACAACCCTGTTCAGATAACCCCCGGTGGTGTGGAAGTGAGGTTTTAAATGGGCTCCCCTGTAATTATTAAACCCAGTTATATATTCTTCTTCTTCCTGCTTATCCTAAGCTTTATTACGGCATCATGCAGTTTAAAGCGCAATAACCCCCTCGATCCTTTGGGAAACCCTAACGTTGTGGCTCCTGATCCGGTAATGAACCCAACCGCCAACTCTTCTCCCGCCCACGCCACGGTAAAAAGCGTTACCTTACGCTGGACTGCTAATAATGCTGAAAACACCTCAGGATATTACGTTTACAGAGGGTTGAATTACTATTCCGCCTACACTTTGGTAGGAACAGTTTATTCGGCAGAAAACACAACTTTCATTCACACCGGACCTACTGTTCAACCCGGAAACCATTACTGGTACAAGGTGTCAGCTTTCAAAACATATCCCTCCGGGAATCTGGAAGGCAGCAGAACAGATGTTGCCCCTGTTTACATTCTTGATTAGCAATAATGATACCATCAAGCTATCGCAAGGAGCTTAACGATCGTCAGTTAGAGGTTGTTACTGATACCGAGAATCCCATCCTGGTACTCGCCGGAGCGGGTTCGGGCAAAACTAAATCTATTATTTACCGTGCTGCCTACCTTATCAAAGAACTGCAGGTTCCACCCTGGAAAATCCTGGTGGTCACCTTCACCAACAAAGCCGCCCGCGAGCTTCAGGAACGCCTTGAGAACCTCCTTAAAATTCCCATGCGCACCCTTTGGGTGGGCACCTTCCATTCTCTCTGTTCCCGAATTCTGCGCTTTGAAACAGCGCATCTGCCCTTTAACTCCAATTATTCCATTTATGACGATGATGCGCAGAAGTCCATGCTGAAAAAGATATACAAAGAACATGGCTTTGATGCGCAAAAGCTGCCGATAAACCGTGTGCTTAGCCGCATTGGACGCTACAAGAATAAACTGATGCTCCCAGAGGATTTGAAGGACTACGCAGCCAACGAGGATAAGGAGTTCAACAGCTTCCTGAACATCTACAGGCTATACCAGCAGCAGCTTCTCCTTAATCAGGCAATGGATTTCGACGATATCCTGCTCTTCACCGCCAAGCTGTTCCAAAGCAACACCGCTGTGCGGGACAAATACCGCGCCCAGTTTCAATATGTGATGATTGATGAGTATCAGGATACCAATCAAGCCCAGTTTGAGATTATCCACCAGATAGCCGGCGGACACCAGCGTGTTTGCGTGGTGGGTGACGACGACCAGGCTATATACAGCTTCCGTGGTGCAACCTTGCGCAATATCCTGGAGTTCGAGCGAGATTATGCCTCTGTGCGCAGCATCCGTCTGGAACAGAACTACCGCAGCACCGGCAACATCCTCGCTCTTGCAAACGCCGTGATAGTACACAACCGCCGCAGGCACTCCAAGGAACTGTGGAGCGAGCTTCCCGAAGGCAACAAGCCCAGGCTTTTAACCTATGAAAACGAGAATCAGGAAGCGGAAAGAGTAACCCTTGCCGTGCAGGAACTTGCCAGACAAGGCATCCCGCTAAAGCAAATGGCAATATTATACCGCACCAACGCCCAATCCCGCGTGTTCGAAAGTGCCCTTATGCAAGCCCGCATCCCATATAGCATCGTGGGCAGCTTACACTTTTACCAGCGCAAAGAGATTAAAGACCTGCTTGGCTACCTTGCCTGTCTGAACAATCCTGCCGATAACGAGAGCATCCTGCGCATCATCAACGAACCTCCGCGCGGAATAGGGCAGACCAGCGTTAACCGTATCATCAGCTTTGCTGCCAAGACCCGCATACCCATCTATAATGCCGTGCAGAACGTGGATGCTATCAGCGAACTCAATTCCAGTGCTAAGAAGCGTGTCTCAGACTTTGCTGCCCAGTTGGAAAGCTGGCGCATGACGGCTCTGAAGAGCCCGGTGCTGGATTTGGTGAAAGCAATTGTGGAGGAGCTTGGCTTAGTGGCTTTATACCGCAAAAGCAGCGATCCGCGTGATATCGCCCGTGCCGAGAACCTGATAGAATTCGTCAGTTCCGTTAGTGAATTCAGCGAACGCAGCCTGAAAGAGGACGATAAACAGCCGCTGCTGGCAGACTTTCTGCCTTTCGTAGCCCTACAGACAGATATGGACATGGTGAATGAAAGCATAGATTCTCTTCGCCTGATGACGCTTCACAACGCCAAGGGACTGGAGTTCGAAGCGGTGTTTATCGTGGGACTGGAAGAGGAACTGCTGCCTCACCGCATGAGCATGGACAGCCGCGAAGAGATCGAAGAGGAACGCCGCCTGTTTTATGTGGGCATCACCCGCGCCAAGCGTCATCTTCACCTCAGTAATGCCCGCTGCCGCAGGATTTATGACACCTTCTACTTTGCTAAACCCAGCCATTTTATCGGCGAAGTTGACCCGATGCTCTTCGATCAACCCGGTGGTGAGACCGGCAGAGCACCCACACCCAGAGGAACCAGCAAAATTCAGCGCAGCACCCGCGAAAGCCAGAAGCATTACCGCATCGGACAGAAAGTATTTCATAAGGAATACGGGATGGGAACTGTGCTCAGCGTGGATGGAGAGGGTTCAGACGCAGTGCTTTCCATCTCATTTGTTAAAGGTAAGCTTGCCAAGATAGTTGGTAGTTTTGTTACTACCGAGCCTTAATGATTTTACCGCGAGTGATTGTAATATAGCTTTGTAAGCTGTTGTATAAGCAGGTTTGTAACCTGCGACAGTAAGATTGTATCATAACACAGAGCATACAAGGCAGGCTTCTTTAGTTTGAGTGGTTTGCCGTAAAGCTTGTGATAGGTGTGTAGATTTCTTTTAAACACAGAGAAAAGCAGAGTTATACAGAGAAAAGCAGAGAGAATATTAACAAAGAGTAAAAGATTAAAAAAGAGGAAAAGAGGAAGAGGCGGAAAAGCTAAGTCTGTAGTCCATATCGCCCCGGACTATCCCCTTACCTCATAACTGTTTGTTTTATATATTGTTTATGGAATCGCCCTTGAAAGCATTGCCCTATCATTGCCCACTCATTGCCCACTTTGTGGTCAATGAGTGGGCAATGATAGAGGTTTGCAAGCAAGGAAGGCGCAGGTAAAAACCCGAATAAAAGTCCGAAAGAGCAAAGCAAAGCAAGGTAAAAAATGCTGCACACAACCTTATCTGACATTCTTAGCAGCTCAGAATTCCTGAGTAGCGTGATCTCTCTGCCCATTTCCGGAGAAGCTTTTCAGCTATACCATCTCTCTCAAAGCGCTCGTGCCCTTGTGGCAGCGCATTTGTGGCAACATAGCGGCAAGAACCTGATCATTGTGTCTCAGGACGATATCATTGCCGAGGATATCTGGGACGATCTCTGCGCTTTAATAGGCAAAGAGAATGCCCACTACATGCCGGATTATGAGATTTTGCCCTACGAAGAACGCTCCCCGCATTACAGCATTCGCGCTACCCGCATGGAGACCCTGCTGTATGCCATGCAGAGTGACAAGCCGGCTGTTTACAGCCTCTCTATCCGTTCTTTCGGGCGTTACATGCCCTCCCGCGAGAACCTTGCCAAGCACATTCTGCATCTGCACAAAGGTATGGAATATGATCCCCAGAAGCTGCTTGCCGATCTGCAAAACATGGGCTATGACATCGAGTATCAGGTCTCAAAGGTGTATCAGGCTGCCAGGCGCGGCGGCATTATCGACGTATTCAGTCCTCCCACGCTGTCACCGGTGCGCATCGAGTTCTGGGGAGACGAGATTATCGGAATGCGCCAGTTCTCGCTTGCCACACAGCGCAGCATTCCCGGCGAAGTGAAGGAACTTACCGTTATCCCCGCGCGGGAATTGTGCCTGGACGATGTGGACAGCGGTTCGCCCATTATCGCCAAAGTGCGCGACAAGGGCTTCTTTGATGGTATCGAGAATTATTATGCTTTGCTTACCAAGGATTTGCAGCTTTTTGCGGATTACTTTCCTGCCGATAACCGCCTACTTATCTGGAATAATTACATTTACATTTACGAAGAGTACGAAGCGCTGATGGAGCAAACCCTGTCGGCTTATCTGAAGGCAGCCAAACACAGCGGGAAGGCTAAATTGCCGCGTCCTGAGGCTTTGATGGCTGATGAGCAGGCGTTTGCCCGTCTCAAAAACCATAGTAATAATTTGTACCTGTCTCAAAGCGAATTTGTGCTTCCCTTCCCCACTATGAACATCCGCGCACCATTTGAAGCGCAACCTGCCTTCGATGCTGATCTTGCTGTGTTGGGAAACTCGCTTTTGGCAAAAGCAGAAGAGGGCTGGCGTAATATCCTGCTGTTCGATAACCAAAGCCAATCCAAGCGCATGCAGCAAAGCCTTGGTACGGGAGGTTATGACACACATATCGGGGTGTTGCACGAGGGCTTCTCAATCCAAGATTGTAAGCTGAACCTTTGGACAGATCATGAGATATTTAACCGCTATAAACGCAAACGCTATGCGCCACGCTATTCCCCCGGCGAAAGCATCGTGGATTATGAGAACCTGAAACCCGGTGATTATGTGGTGCATGTGGATCACGGCATCGGGGTTTTTGAAGGGCTGAAGATAATCAAGCTGGACGGCAGCGATGTAGAGTGTCTGATGCTGCGCTATGCGGGTGATGACAGAGTTTACGTCCCCACGTTTCAGCTTACGCTGGTGTCCAAGTACATCGCCGAAGAAGGTGCAAGCCCTGTTCTGAACAAGCTTGGTTCTGCCAAATGGAGTGCCACCAAGCATCGTGCCACGCAGCAGATAGAGCTGATCGCAGCGGATATTGTGAAGCTGTATGCAGAGCGGAGTGCTCGTATCGGTATTGCACATAAGCCGGATAGCGATTGGCAAAGTGAACTGGAGGAATCCTTTATCTACGAGGATACTCCCGACCAAAGCCGTGCCAGCCGCGAGATAAAGGACGATATGGAGCTTGCTGCCCCCATGGAACGCTTGTTGTGCGGAGATGTGGGCTTCGGCAAGACCGAGGTTGCCATTCGTGCTGCCTTCAAAGCAGTGTGTTCGGGTTATCAGGTGGCGGTGCTGGCACCAACGACCTTGCTGGTGGAGCAGCACTGGCGGGTATTTAAGGAACGTCTGGCACAGTACCCGGTACGGATAGGGATGTTCAGCCGCTTCCGCAGTCCTGCAATGGTGACCAAGGATTTGGTTGGAGTTCGTAGCGGAGCGGTGGATATTGCCATCGGCACGCATCGGCTGCTATCCAAGGACGTACGCTTTAATAAACTTGGGCTGTTGATCATAGACGAAGAACACCGCTTTGGGGTGCGTCATAAAGAAAAGCTGCGCGCACTGCAAACCAATGTGGATACGCTTTATATGAGTGCCACTCCAATTCCGCGCACCATGAATATGGCACTTGCCAAGCTGAAGGAAATATCTCTGATGCAGACTTCGCCTAAAGAACGGCTGCCTATCCGCACCATTATTACCCCGCGGGATATGGATGTGATTAAAGATGCCATCCGGCGCGAGATAGACCGGGGCGGGCAGGTTTTCTTCATCCATAACAGGGTGCAGACTATCGAAACTGTGGCGGAAGAACTACGGCGCGAAATGCCGAAAGTCCGCTTTGGAGTTGGGCATGCTCAGATGCCGGAGCATCATCTGGAACAGGTGATGGATGCCTTTGTGGGTAAGGAATACCAGGTGCTTATCTCTACTACGATTGTGGAGAACGGCATCGATATTCCCAATGCCAATACCATCCTCATCGACCGTGCCGATACCTTCGGACTGGCACAGTTGTATCAGATGCGGGGCAGAGTGGGGCGCAGCAACCGCCGTGCTTATGCCTACCTGCTAATCCCCAAAGGTACAACTACAGACGCCAAGCACCGTCTGGAAGCGCTGACCCAATATGATTATCTGGGGGCGGGATTTCAGGTTGCCCTTCGGGACTTGGAGCTACGAGGAGCCGGCACGATATTGGGAACCAAGCAAAGCGGGGTTATTCAAGCGATTGGCTTTAACTACTATAACCGGATATTGGGCAATGCGATAGAAGCCGTGGAGAGTGGCGATACTTCCAGCCTGTATGAAGAGATCACCCCTGCGGCAAGACAGAAAGTGCGTACCGAGATAGACCTTTATTTCCCGCCCGGCTTCATTGATGATGATGAAGAACGCCTGCGCATTTACCGGCGTTTGGGAGAACTAAATAAGCTGGAAGACGTGGATGAATTTGAAGTGGAACTGCTGGATAGATTTGGCGAGATACCGGAGCAGGCACGCTGGCTGCTGAATTATTTTAAGCTTAGCCAGCTTACCAAAAAGCATTCCCTGCTGAACTGCCACGTGAAAAAGGACAAGCTTACCATGGAGTTCGATCCCAAGAAGATGCCGCCTAAACAAGAATTGCTGCGTTTCACCAGTAAAATTACCCTACCCGTGCGTTTTGATGCGGGCAAGAACCTGAAGCTTATCGTGGAACTGGATCCCGAACAAAGCTATATACAGCAGTTTGAGACAGCGATTGAGATTTTAAAAGGGTGAGAGCTTTAACGGCATTACACCGCTAAAGCTCTCTAATTTGTTATTTTAACATAAGCATCTTACCGCTTACATTCTCTGTGGCAGTTTGCAGCTTATACATATACACTCCTGAAGACAGCGTTTTGCCGCTGTTGTCCCTGCCATCCCAAACTAAGCTGTGCTTGCCTTCTGCAAAGTATTGGTTTGTGGCAAGGGAGCGTACCTTCTGCCCCTTTATGTTATAGATATCCAGATTCAACACTCTTTTCCCGGTAAGCTCAAAGCTTAGCGTGGTGGAAGGATTGAAGGGATTGGGATAGTTGCGGTGATTGGAAATTGCTGCTCCGGGGACAATTAGCTCATCTGCTACTGCGGTATTGCTACTTTGGATCACAGTTCCATATATAGAATTTATGCATTTTTCAGACAAGATTTGGATGCCTGCGCGGTTATCATCCCATGCCACAAAAGCAGAATTATTGCTTTCAGCCGCCTTAAGATTCAGCTGCTGCAAAGGTGCATTGCATATAGTTTGTATTTCTCCGGCTACACCATCAGGGCTAATCTGCCGTTGATATACATCTGTGTTATACAAGTCACTATCAACTGTGTTTGTCCATATAACCGAATAGCAGTCGTTCTGATACTTCACCAGTTGGGGAGGATACCAATAATCATAAACCGGGCTAATCAACAAGCCATCAGCACCAAACAATCGATTGCCGTTACTATCGAACTTCTGCAACTTTAACAGGCTTTCTGCACCAATTTGCAGGTATATGCAGCTTAACCCTCCAGAGAAATCAGCATCCAGAACCATAGTTTGATTTGGAGTGGACTCAATAGTAAGGCCTTCATCCCCCCATAGCCGCTGTCCTGTGGCTGATATCTTCTGTATACGGATGGATTCTTGCCTCTCTTCTCTTTGCAGGAATGCAACCAGGTTTCCTTCGCTAATGCCTGCAAACATCAACTGGTGCGAAATTCCCGGGGTGGTAGTTGTTAGCGCAAGCCCTGTTGCTTCCCATCCCGGTGCCGGGTTACCATTTTCGTCCACAAGCAGTACCTTGCTTACATAAGCATAGTTTATGTAATCCGCTTGTACCCACAAGAAGTATCTGCCCGATACTTTAATGTTCTCCGGATAGATATCTTGCCCGAAGCTTGCAATGGTTTTCCCCCCGGCATCCCACATCATCTGCCCATTTAAAATCCGCTGACCCTTAAGGACTGAAGTGAATGTTGTGCCTTGATTAACATCGCTTCTCCAGGCTAAAAATATATTCTCACCTTCACAGCTCATTGATGGGCTACCAATGTTGTCCCCTAACGATAATCCATAGCCTGGATACAGCTTTTCGCCATTACTATTGATAACCTGAAGGTAGTTATTCCCATTGGGATAAAAAATATTACTGTAAAGCACGGCAACCATGTTACCATCCAGCCGGTGAGTAGCACGAATCACACTATATCCTATGGAAAACTCGGCTAAGCTTCTGCCATTTTCTTCCAACAACATTGCCTGCTGGTTGTTGATAATCTGATAATATACTTCTTGCGTTCCGCCTATTCTGTCATCTGTCCAGAAAGTAATGTATCCAGTGTCAAATGCCTCTACGGCGGATAACTGTGGATTGCCACTAAGATAACTTACCACAGGCGCACCAAACTCGCCCAGATAGGCTGTTCCACCTGTGGAGAGCACTTGTCTTCTTATCCCGGTCTGTTCTCCGCTTTCATCCTTCCAGAAAAACATCGCGCTGTCGTTAGATGCCAGGCAGAGAGGAGAGCCTTTTGAACCATCACTACTGCTAAGATCAATTGTATTTACAGGAAAGGCTACGATCCCACTTGGGCTTACATATTGAGCCTCCACAGTAAAATCAAGGTACGTGTTTCCAACCATACTCAGCCATGTTGCCCAGATTCCATTAGTATCGTTAATGCTAATCGAAAGGCTGTATTGCTTATCATCATCAGTATTTAGGATTACTCCGCCTTGCTGCCACATGGGGAGAAGGTTGTTATCCAGCCGCTGCATATACAGTTGAGAGTTTGAGGAAGCCGTGTTTACTTTCCAAGCATACACAAGCCCACCATCATTCGTTGGGGAAGTAACAATCCCTGTATCAGCATCTAAACTGCTGCTTATCGCAAAGCTTTGCACAACCGGAAACAGTAAATTGCCCTGATTATCCATTTTCTGCATCTTCAAGGCATTGGTGTCTGTCCAGTCCAAGGCAGTAAGAAAATATGTTCCCTGCGTGGAGCTTGAGATATTAAACACGCTACCCTGGAATAAGTTTGAGGAGATCATGGGGTTTTGTCCAACCACAGTTCCGGCAGGTGATATCCGCAGTAAATGTGTCCTCATTCCTATATTAGAAACATACTTATCTACTTGGAGAATCATTCCCCCCGCAAAGTCTGTAAGGGCACAGCGAGGATAAACACTGGATGTATGGGAAAACAAACTAAGCCCATTTGCATCCCACATGTTTGTGCCAAGAGCGTCTATCTGGTAACCAATCACGTTATTGGAAGGGTTTGCACCTTTTATTATTACATACAAGCCACCTGTAGCATTAGGCACAGCATAAGATAGGGAACTATCGTAACTTGCAGTGTTCAGTTGTACACCATAATCCGAAACGCTTGTCCAAAGCTTCTGTCCGTTGGAGTTAAACTTCTGCGCCCATAATTGGCGGTTATATAGATCGGATTCATCACCATAAGTAAGCACGAAGCTATTGTCGCTTGTGGCAATTAGCTGATGTATTTCCTGCAAACCTGGCTTAACCACAATCTGGGCAGGTTCCTGCCATTGAGGCTGACCTGAGCTGTTGTACTTTTGAGCAAAGATATCCACATCACCTATACCGGTATCCATCCACGCTACAATTACACAGTTATCGGCGGTTTTTACACTATGCCCCCGCCACTCATTATACCATGCCCTGCGGATGGGGACAGATTCTAAACAGAACAAAGCCAAGGCACTTAGCCCCAGCAGAAGTAATAAGATGCACCTTTTCATTTCCTACCTCTTGGATATTTTTCTGCCATTGTGCCACAACCAATTTAGTTGCAAAAGGTGGCTCACTACGCTATGAACCATTGTGATAATTATAAAGCAACGTTTATTCCAAGACGGAATATAATTGGGGTTAATTGGCAATCATGCTTTTCATTCCTTTTTTAGGTTGACAGAAATCCATAATCACAGCCGCATGATCGGATTAAGTATTAAGGACGGTTTCATGGCGCGGCTCTTCAGCAAGGATTACTCAGAGAAATCCACCAGTTGGTACTTCAATCATGCCGTAATCGCTCTGGAAAACGGGGATTTATGGTATTGGAAATCGCTGGATGAAAGCGGTTGCTATCATATACGTTTCTTCCCGATTCCCACCAAGCGTGATTATTTCTGCGAGCATGTAGAGATAGTGTTCAACCCCGAAACAGAGCTAATCACATCCCACAATTGCTCCGAATGCCACGAGGACGACACTTGCCGTCATTACCTCTCCATCCTGCGTTATGCTTATCTCTACCTCAGCACTGCCATCTTTGAGGCAGAGGTGGTGGAAACCTGCGGCGGTGATGCCCTGAGTGGGGATGAGGTGTGGCAGAATACTGCCCGCACCGCTAAAGTGTATCTGGAAGGTATTTACAATCCGGATTCTGACAAAGTACGCTTCTATCATCATGACTTTGCTCCTCTCGATCCTGTTATGATGGGCAAGCTCTTTGCGGGTGAACAGCTTGACACCACAAACTTGCGCAAGAGTACTATTTATACTGCAAACATGGGTGCATTCAGGGACGAGGAGCTACGCTTGTTCCACTTTCTGAATACACACCGTGCTGCATATAGCACTAAAGGTCAATTCTGGTCATTGTACAAGAAAGATTTTGCCTTGGTGCTGTCTATAATGCAGAACTGCCGTCCCCGTTTCGTGATAAAAGAAAGTGGAGAAGCCTTAAGCTTTTCCTCTCATCCTTACCCTCTCAGTCTGCGCATCGAGCCTGCCGGAGCCAAGCATTACAGCCTGAAGGCGATTGTGATAGATGAGCTTTCCACCTGGTTTGCAGGGCATCCCACCTGGCTGTTTTTCCGCAACAGCATCACCAAAATACACATCCCGCTGCGCAACGACATTATTGACGCCATATTTGCTAAGGGCTTAACCTTAAAACCCCGTGATCTGGTTTACTACCGCAGCATAGTCCACCGTGAATTGCACGAGCAGGACATCTATCTGGATTTTGATCCATCTATAATATTGCCGGAAATAGTGGATGAACCCGCCAGTAAGAGGCTGCACCTAAAGAAGCTGGGTGATCAAGTCTTGGTGGGTGGAAGCCTGGTGTTTCCCGGTGAGAAAGAGATACCGCTTTCCGTGCTCCGCTTCCGTAAGCCTCTGGTGCATTGCAAGTACACAGATATTGAGGGGGAAGGGGAAGCATGGTTCCATCTTGCTCCGGAGCTGTTTGAACAAACCCGGCGGCTTCTTGCCGTACTCCCGGAGCCGGAGATGAACCGTCTGGAGCAGCATGCAGAGCTGGTATTCGGCGGTGAAGCCAAGCTGGCTAAATTGCGCGAGGCAATCTTCGAGCTTAGTGATCAGGATTGGGATATCCGCATCGATGACGAGCTTAACCGCGAGTTCGTAGCCAAAGTTCCTTTACAAGTTGAAGTGCTTGCCCGCAAGGAAGAGGACATAGACTGGTTCAGCTACGACATCCGCTATCACTATCAGGACATCAGCTTTACCCACGAGGAGCTTCGCCGCTTTTTCAAAAGCAAGGAAGAATTCCTGCACACCACAGAAGGGCGCATCGTGTTCATCAGCAACCCGCAAGTGTTTTTCGAAGTGGAAGCCCTGATCTCCCAAAGCGAATTAAAAGCGGACAGCGTATATCGTGCCCGCATGATAAACCTGCCTTACTACCTGAAGCTCAGGGAAGAGAATCCCGCCTTCCGTATGAAGGGTGACGACTGGCTGGAAGGCTTGTTCGAGGCACTTCTAAGCCGTAAACTTAGCAGCAATGAAGCTCTTCCCATATACCTGCAAACTGTGCTCCGTGGCTACCAGAAAGCCGGAGTTACCTGGATAAAGATGCTGGCGCATTACCATCTGAACGGTATATTAGCCGACGAAATGGGCTTAGGAAAGACCATTCAAGCGCTATCCGCCATCTTAAGCACTGCTGAGGGGCGCATCTCGCTGGTTATCTGCCCCAAAACACTGCTCTATAACTGGGCTGCGGAGATAGATAAGTTCCACACCAATATTCCCTTTGCCATTGTGGAAGGAGACAAAGCAACCCGCACCGAGATATTGGGCAGCCCCAATATTAAGCTGTTTATCATGAGCTATTCCATGGTGCTGGGCGATATTGCCCTGCTTAGGACGATGGAATTCGAGTGGATAGTGCTGGATGAAGCGCAGAACATCAAAAACGTATCTGCCCAACGCACTTCCGCCATCAAAAAGCTCAATTCCCGCCATCGCCTGGCGCTTTCCGGCACTCCTGTGGAGAATAACCTCACAGAGCTGTGGTCGATAATAGATTTCCTTAATCCCGGCTATCTTGGCACGCTGAATAAGTTCAAACAGAACTACCTTCCTTCCGATGATAACACACAGGCACGCTTATCATTACGCCGTATGGCTGCCCCCTTTATGCTGCGCCGCATCAAGAAAGAAGTACTACTGGAGCTTCCCGATAAACAAGAGCAGATTTCCTGGTGCAAGCTTAACCCCGTGCAGGAGAAATTGTACCTGCAAATCTTGGATATGGTACAGAAAAAGCTGATGCCCAATGGCAACGAAATGCCAAGCTATGTGCATATACTGGCTGCGCTTACCAAACTGCGCCAATTATGTAATCACCCGCATCTGGCAAATCCCGATATTCTGCCTGAGATTGAAGCCTCAACCAAGCTGGAGCAACTGGTGGAGCTGGTTACTGAAGCCACAAGCTCTGGGCATAAGGTGCTGGTATTCAGTCAGTTTGTACAGATGCTTGCCATCATGCGCAAGGTGTTTGATTCCCTGGGCATCACCTATGCCTATCTGGACGGGCAAACCAAGGACCGCGTTACCCCTGTGAAGCGTTTCGAGACAGAACCGGAACTAAAGCTGTTCCTTATCAGCCTCAAAACAGGTGGCACCGGACTGAACCTCACCGCCGCAGATACGGTGATTCTGTATGATCCCTGGTGGAATCCGATGGTGGAAAACCAGGCGATAGACCGCACTCACAGAATCGGGCAGACCAGAAAGGTGCAGGTGTTCAGGCTGATCGCCAAAGGCACGGTGGAGGAGAAGATAATCGCCCTTCAGGATGCCAAACGCGAGATGTTCGAATCCGTGATCGAAGGCGGACAAGGCGTACTGAAAGCCATGGACATAAACGACCTGAAACAGTTGTTTAGCTACGATGGTAGTTGAGAGATAAACTGAGCTTTCTTTCAACACATAGAAAAGCAGAGAAAAGCAGAGGTTTTCGAATTCTCAATTCTCAACTCTCCATTTGCAATTTTCCAACCCCTAACACCTAATACCTGTGACCTGAAACCTTCTTCCCCCCCGGTATCTTTCCCATAACCCTCCCGTATCGCGATACGGGAGGGTTATGGGATGCTTATCGCGGATAAGCGAGTGATGTTTAGCTGGGGAACAAGCTTTGTGTACGTTTTGCAAAAATAATCCCAAAATCTGTCCACGTTTTCCAATTCTGTCCCCCCCACTACTATGAAGGCATTTTTTCAAAAAGGTGAAGCAGCCTAAGAAATTAACAGGATTGTAAGATGAGAAGCCCAAACCAAGCGAAAACCATTGACATAAACAGAGGCTTTACCAGAATTGTAAAAAACTATTATTTATATGCATTGCACAGAAGGAGTGATGATGCCTTATATTTCTAATACAGATAGAGATAGGCGCGAAATCCTTGACCGCATCGGTGCGAAAGATTTCGACGAATTGATTGCCTCCATTCCGCCCAAATTGCGGATGAACAAACCTTTGGCTTTGGATAACCCTCTTTCGGAAATGGAGATTAGCACCAAGATAAAAAGGAAAACCTGCCAAAACATTTGCGCAGGTTCTGCCAATTCCTTCCTTGGTGCCGGAGTGTATGATCATTTTATCCCTGCTGCGGTGGATTCCATTGTCTCCCGCCCGGAGTTCTTCACTGCCTACACCCCTTATCAGGCAGAGGTTAGCCAGGGCACATTGCAGTTTATCTACGAATTCCAGACCATGATCTGCGAACTAACAGGTATGGAAATCGCCAATGCCTCCATGTATGATGGTGCTTCCGCAATAGCCGAAGCTATTCTTATGGCAGTGCGTAAGAACCGCCTGATGAAGGCAATTCTTCCTGCTACCTTGCATCCTGAGTATGTGAAAGTTATAAAAGTATATACAGAAGGCATCGGAGTGGAGCTTATTACTGCTCCAGCTAAGAATGGCAGGATTGATCTTGCCGCCTTGGAAGCATTGATGGACGATAGCATCGGTAGTGTGGTGGTGCAAAGCCCCAATTTCTTTGGAAACTTAGAAGATACCAAAGCGCTGGATGCCATCATTCACCGCCAAGCCAAGTGCTTGCTGATTGCCTGTGTTGATCCCATTTCTTTGGCTGTGCTAAGCTCTCCCGCGGAATACAATGCCGATATCGTGGTGGGCGAGGGGCAAGCCCTGGGGAACAGTATGTTTATGGGCGGACCGCTGTTTGGCTTTTTTGCCACGAAACTCGATATGGCAAGGCAAATGCCGGGTCGCATCGTGGGCGGAACACTGGATAAAGAAGGCAAGCGAGCTTATGCGCTTACGCTTCAAGCCCGGGAACAGCACATCCGCAGGGAGAAAGCCACTTCCAACATCTGCTCCAATGAATCCCTCTGCACTCTCGCAGCGGTGGTGTATATGAGCCTGATGGGACGCGAAGGCATGAAAGAAGTTGCCATCCAATCAGCTCAGAAGGCGCATTATGCCGCATCTGAGCTATGTAAACTGAAGGGAATCGGCATGGCTTATCCCGATGCACCTTTCTTTAAAGAATTTGTGGTTATCACACCCAAACCTGCTGCGCAGATTATCTCTGCTATGCTACCCCGTAATATATATCCCGGCGTGGATATGGCTGTTTATGGCATGCCAAACGCACTAATGATAGCCGTTACGGAGAAGAAGAGCAAGGCGGATATTGACGAACTGGTAAATGCTATGCGGGAGGTGTGTAATGTCTAAGACGATATTTGAATACAGCACTCGCGGGCGGATGGGCGTAACTTTGCCCAAAAGGGAGCTTGAGATACCGTTGGAGGATATGTTTGGAGCGGAACAGCTTAGAGCTAATCCGATAAGGCTTCCTGAAGTAAGCGAACTGGATGTGATGCGTCACTATATTATGCTTTCCCACAAGAACCACTTCATCGAGAAGGGTTTATACCCCCTGGGAAGCTGCACGATGAAATATAACCCCAAGCTGCACGAAAGCTTAGTGCGGCACACCTGCTTTGCTAACCTGCATCCTTATCAGCACGAAGATACGCTGCAAGGCGCACTGGAATTGCTGTATGAATTGCAGCAGGATTTGGCGGAGATTTCCGGCATGGCGCAGGTTACACTTCAGCCGGTAGCTGGTGCTCAGGGCGAATTCGCAGGCATCAAGATAATTGCTGCCTATCACCATGCTAAAGGCAATAACCATAAAACCAAGATAATTATCCCTGATTCCGCACATGGCACCAACCCCGCAACCTGCCATTTGGTGGGCTTCGAGGTGGTGGAACTTAAGTCTAACCCGGATGGACGCTGCGATATTAACACCCTTCGCGGGCTGGTGGACGAAAACACTGCCGGCTTTATGCTTACTAATCCTAACACTTTGGGCTTGTTTGAGAACCAGATTGAAGAGATTGCCGAGATCATGCACAGTGTGGATGCACTTGTCTATATGGATGGGGCAAACCTGAACGCCCTGATGGGGATTGTGCAGCCGGGTAAGATCGGCTTTGATGTGATGCACTTTAACCTGCATAAGACTTTCAGTACCCCTCACGGCGGCGGCGGACCAGGTTGCGGACCTGTGGGTGTGGTAGAGAAGCTTGTTCCCTACCTGCCTGTGCCTATGATCGCAAAAAATGACAGTGGTTATTATCTGGATTATAGCAATCAGGTTACCTCTATCGGTAAGGTGCATACTTATTACGGCAACTTCGCCATTCAGGTGCGTGCTTACATCTATATCAAGATGTTAGGCGCACTGGGCTTGCGCCGTGTATCCGAGAATGCTATTTTGAACGCTAATTACTTAATGAAACTGCTGAAGCCCTACTATCACATACAGCATGAAGAATACTGCATGCACGAGTTTGTGATGGACGGCACCAAGCAAAAGAAGGAGCAAGGAATCTCTACCCTTGATATTGCCAAGCGTCTTTTAGATAAGGGCTACCACGCCCCCACTATATATTTCCCCCTCATCATCCCGGAAGCGATGATGGTGGAACCAACCGAAACAGAAAGCATAGACAGCATGAACGCCTTTGCCGAAGCAATGATAGAGATAGCAAGAGAGTGCAAGGATACCCCGGATATGTTACACGAAGCACCGCTTTGTACTCCTGTCCGCCGCGTTGATGATGTGCGTGCTGTAAAAGTGCTTGATCCCATATTTCAGATACAGGATTAAGCCGGAAACACATTAGGAGATTACATGAAGAGACTCATTCTAATTATAGCTGTCCTTGTAGGCATCCTCAGCCTGGGGGCGCAAGCCGTAAAACTTGCCTATGTAAACACAGATAGGCTTTTGCTGGATAGTAACGAAGCGGCGGAAGTAGCCCGGCTGTTTGCTTTGGATAAGCAAAACTGGACTAATCAGGTGAAGCAAATGGATGAAGAAATAAAACGCATGGAGCGTGATTTCGAGATTCGTAAGCTTACCATGAATGATGCTACCAAGCGTGAAACCCAGTCCAGAATTGACACCAAAAAAAGTGAAGCAGGTCGCCTTCTGGAAGAGTATTTCGGAGATAATGGCAAGGCGGAACAACGCTATAAGGAACTAATTGATCCACTTACAGCCAAGATCGATGCTTTGATAAAGAAGACCGCTCAGGACGAAAAATACACTATGATCTTCGACGTTAGCATGGGGGTGATCCTTTATGCGCTGCCGACATTGGATATTACAGAACAAATTCTTCTGGAACTGAACAAGGATACCGTGAAACCCACATCACCGGAAATGCCACCTATCAATCCATCTGCAACAGGAAATCAGGATGGTAACAAGCCTACCGGTGGTTACGAAGAACCTAAGAAACCCTAAGGAAATATGAAGAGATTTGCTACAGCCTTAAAAGCTGCACAAGCACAGGGTATTGTCGGCGGCAAGCTGATAGGTAACCCTGATACAAACCTATCCAAGGTAAGTGAAGCAATTGATGCGGATGCTGAAACTATAATCTTTCTGGAGCAGGAAAAGCTGCTGGAAGTTGTGAACTCATCGGCTTCAGGCTTGATTATTACCACTGAAGAATATGCTCCCCGGTTACCGGGTAAGAACCTGCTTATTGTGGAGAAGCCATACTTTGCTCTGATGGTGCTTATCACCTATTGGCAGAAGCTGGAAAGCATTAACCGCAGCTATATCATCCATCCCAGTGCCGTTGTCGCAAGTGATATCCGCTATGAAGGCGAGGTGTCCATTGCTCCCCATGCTGTTATTGGGGAGGGTTGTGTGCTTGGCAAGGGTGTGGTGATCAGCGCGGGTTGCAGCATCGGCAAGAACGTAAGTATCGGTGCCGGAACCATGCTTTATGCTGGTGTTATCATATACGAAGACTGCATTGTCGGTAAAAACTGCATATTGCACAGCGGGTGTGTAATCGGAGCTGACGGCTTTGGCTTTATGCTAATGGAAGGCACTCAGCAGAAAATCCCTCAGGTGGGCAATGTGGAGATTGGGGATTATGTGGAGATAGGTGCCAACACCTGCATAGATCGCGCTACCCTGGGAACCACCAAGATCGGGAAAGGCACCAAGATAGACAACCTTGTCCAGATAGGGCATAACTGCATAATAGGAGAGCACAGCATCCTCTGTTCGCAGGTGGGTCTTGCGGGAAGCACTATTGTTGGTGATTATGTGTATCTTGCCGGACAGGTGGGAGCAGCCGGGCACATTACGATCGGCACCCGTGCTATGGTAGGTGCTCAATCCGGCATAGTGGGCAATGTTGCCGAAAATGCTCGTTTCTTTGGCTCCCCTGCCATGGAAGCGGGTGAGATGAAACGCATATTTGTAGCCCAGAAGCATTTACCCGAGATGTTACGTGCCTTCCAAAAGGCAAAGAAGAACACGTCTGAACAAGCTTAGGAGTTTATAATGGAATATAAGCACACCATTGGCGGTGAAGCCTCCTACACAGGTATAGGGCTTCATTCCGGAGAAATCAGCACCATTCGCTTCAAACCTGCCGGTTCTGAAGAAGGCATTGTCTTCATCCGCACCGATCTGCCCAACCGCCCTGAAATCCCTGCCGACATAGATCATGTGGTGGATATTTCCCGCGGGACAACCATCGGGCTTGGCAATGCCACCGTTGGCACAATCGAGCATGTGCTTTCTGCCATCAAAGGCTTGCGGATAGACAATGTACGCATCGAGATAGACGGCCCCGAAGCACCAGTGGCAGATGGTTCGCCAATTGTTTTCCTCAATCTTCTGCGTCAATGCGGAAGTGTGCAGCAGGATAGCGAGCGTGTGTTCTTCGAGCTGGATGCCCCTATCAGTTTCTCCGCTCCTGAGGATAACGTGGACATCGTAATCGTGCCGTCCAACGAGCTGAAGATCACCTTCATGATAGACTACAAGCACCCTTACCTCGGAACTCAATATACCTGGTTACCAAGCCTGGATTACTACGAGAAAGAGTTTGCCGGTGCCCGCACCTTCTGTTTTATTAACGAAATCCTGTATCTGAAAGATAAGGGCTTGATTAAAGGCGGTTCGCTGGAGAACGCCCTCGTTATTGCCGAACCTAACATGGGTGAGGAAGAGCTTAAGCACTTACAGGACGTATTTGGTTACCACAAACCTGTCACTGTTTCCGATGAGGGTATTCTGAACAGCCATCCCCTGCGTTATCACAACGAATTCGTGCGCCATAAAGTTGCTGACCTCCTGGGTGATATTGCCCTCCTGGGCATACCCATCAAGGGTCACATTCTGGCTGCCCGCAGCGGACACAAGACCAATGTGGAACTGGTGAAAAAGCTGCGCCAAATACAGAAGAAGAACGAGCTGAAGAAGATTTACCAAAAAGGTAAGAGCGATGATGTGGTTTTCGATATCAATGCCATCATGCGCATCATCCCGCACCGCTATCCATTCCTGTTAGTGGATAAAATCACGGAGTTTGTGCCCGGTGAATCCCTGGTTGGCATCAAGAATGTTACCATCAACGAGCCATTCTTCCAGGGGCATTTTCCCGGACATCCCATCATGCCGGGCGTGCTGATAATCGAGGGTATGGCACAGGCTGGGGGGATTATGCTGCTGAACCAGTATGACAACCCGGAAAATTTTGTAGCCTATTTCGCTTCTATAGATAATGTAAAATTCCGCAAGCCGGTACTTCCGGGAGACACCCTTCGTTACGAACTGAAGGTGATTTCTCTGAAGCGTTCTTTAGCCAAAATGCATGGCGAGACCTTTGTAAATGGAGAAAAAGTAGCCGAGGGTGATTTCCTGGCTATGATTACGGAGAAAGAAAAATGAGTTCAATCCACCCCACTGCTGTAATTCATCCCGGTGCTGTTATCGGCGAAGGCTGCATCATCGGTGCATATTGCAACATCGGTGCCAACGTGGTACTTGGCGCAAACAACAACCTTGCTAATAATGTGATTATCGACGGTTACACAACCATTGGCGAGGGCAATAAGATATTTTCCTACGCCGTTTTAGGCACCGACCCTCAGGATTTGAAGTTTAAAGGCGAAGCTACGCGTCTGCGCATTGGCAGCAATAACACCATCCGTGAATTTGTTACTATTAACCGTAGCAATATGATGGAAGAAGATACCGTGGTGGGCAGCAATAATCTGCTGATGGAATACGTGCACATTGCTCACAACTGCCAGATCGGCAGCTTCTGCGTGATTGCCAATGTGGTGCAATTTGCCGGGCATGTGCATGTGCATGATTATGCCACCATCGGCGGAGTAACCGCTGTGCACCAGTTTGTTCATATCGGGACTAATTCCTTTGTGGGCGGTGCATCCGCCATCAAAAAGGACATCGTGCCTTACACCCGTGGACAGGGGAATCCCTACAAAACCGTGGGTTTGAACAGCGTGGGATTAATGCGTAAAGGCTTTTCCACGGATACTATTGCCGGCATCAAAGAGATATACAATCTTTTCTACCGCAGCAAGCTGAACACCACCCAAGCTCTGGAAAAAGCCCTGGCGATGGATAACCTTAGCCCTGAGCAACTCAAGGTTATAGATTTTGTTCAGCATGCCGAACGCGGCATATCTACATAAACCCTCAAATAGGGAGCTTTCATGAACCCGCACACCATCATCATGTTGTGCCTGTTGCTGTTGCTTACGATCAGCATTAATGCCGTTACCACTGTTGCAAGCGTAGATTTGCAACGCTATCTGGGGCGCTGGTATCAGTTTGCCTATTTTCCGAATGGCTTTCAGCCCAAGGATTGTGCTTTAACAACAGCCGATTACTCGTTAGATAAGAAAGGCAAGATAGTGGTGCTGAACACCTGCTACACAGACAAAGCCGGCAAAGTGATCAAGAAACAAGCCAAAGGCAAGGCATATGCCGTGGATAAAACAAATTCCAAGCTAAAGGTAAGCTTCTTCTGGCCTTTCAAGGGTGATTACTGGATTGTGAAGCTGGATGCAGACTACCGCTATGCCGTGGTTAGCGATCCTAAGCAGAAGTACCTTTGGATACTTACCCGCACCCCGGATTTGGATAAAGCCAGCTACACTGAGATTAACAGCTTCCTTGCCAAAGGCGGCTGGGACCTTAGCAGGCTGGAGATTAACGGAGAGCTGAAGTAGTCACATAGCGACCAGAGACTTACGCAATCAAATAGAACTGATAACTACAACCCATGCTATATACAGCGTGAGCTGTACCCATAATGCATCTTTCATGCAAGCATTGCCCTATCATTGCCCACCCATTGCCCTCTTTGTGGACAATGAGTGGCTGATGTTAAGGCAATTTGGGCAGGGAAGCTGGTTAGTTAATGCCGATAATATTGCGGAGGACAGTTATCTTTTGTGCAGCAAGCTCTCTGGCTTTTTCTCCGCCTTCTTTTAGTGCTTTGGTGATAACCTGCTGATTTTGCATGAGGTCATTATAGTTTTCCCGTAAAGGGCTTAAGTGTGCGTTCATTACTTCAAACAGCTCTTGCTTGGCATGTCCCCAGCCCATTCCACCCGCCTGATAACGTTCCCGCAGGGCAGCTATCTGTGTGGGGGTGCCGAAGTTCTTGTATAGGCTAAATATGCTGCATGTATCAGGGTCTTTTGGCTCTTCAATTTCCTGGGAATTGGTCACGATCTTCATGATCAGCTTGCGTAAGTCCTTCTCCGGGGCAAACATGGGGATGGTGTTGCTATAGCTCTTGCTCATCTTGCGTCCGTCCAAACCTACCAGGGTTCTGCTGTCCGCGTGGGCAAGGGGTTGGGGGATGCGAAAGCCCTCGGTGCCATATACAAAGTTAAAGCTTTGGGCTATGTCCTGAGCCATCTCCACGTGCTGAAACTGGTCGTTGCCGACCGGCACGAAATCCGTATCAAACAGCAAGATATCCGCCGCCATCAGCACCGGATAGGTGTATAAGCCCATATTCACGCCGTCATCAGGGTCTTTGCCTGCTTCCGCATTGCTCGCCAGCATCGCCTTGTAAGCATGGGCACGGTTCATTAAGCCCTTGGGGGTGAAAGCCAGCAGAATGGTAAGCAGTTCGAAGGTTTCGGGAACATCGGACTGACGGTAGAACAACATTGTTTCCGGGTTCAAGCCCGATGCCAGCCACGCTGCAGCTATCTCTACAGTCATTAGCCTGATTTCGGCAGGGTCTTTGCAGGAATTAAGTGCATGGTAATCGGCAATAAAATAACGTGCCTCGCAGGTCTCCGAAAGCTTCAGAGCAGGCGCAATGGCACCCAGATAGTTCCCGATGTGTGGTATTCCGGTGGGTTTGATGCCCGTTAAGGCTACTTTTTTATTCATCTTAATCCTCATTTATTAGGCTGGCAAACAGGGTGTTGCCGATCACATCGTCGATAATCACATCCACGATGCTGCCGATTTGCAAGCTTCTGGCGTTGATGATGGTTTCGCCATCAATCTCCGGTGCCTGAAACCATGCTCTGCCCCTGTACTCGCCTTTCTTCCCTTCTACTGCTTCTTCCACTAAGACGCTAACCTTTGTATCCACATAAGCTTGCAGGCGTTCTTCCTGCATCTGGTACCACAGACTCTCGATTCTGTTCTGGCGGCGTTCAGCGGTTATCGGGCTGGGACGCTCCGGGAAATAAAAAGCGGGAGTGCCGTCCTCGGGAGAATAGGCAAAGGTGCCCATGTGAAGCAATGGCACGCGCTCCAGAAACTTCTTTAAAGCGTTTTCATCCTTGGTAGTCTCGCCGGGGAAACCGGTTATCAAGGTAGTACGGAGCACCGCATCGGGCAGTTCTTGCTTTATAGTATCGAACAGACTGATAAGCTCCTCTCTGCCTTTTTGGCGGTTCATGGCTTTTAGTAAATGTGTTTCGCTGTGCTGGATGGGTATCTCGAAGTAAGGCAACAGCTTGGGGTATTGCTTAAAAAGCGGTAGCCATTCGGTAAGGAAGTGATCCGGGTGCAGGTACATCAGGCGAATCCAGCTAAAGCCATCGATCTGGTGCAGTTTGGCGATCAGCTCCGGCAGAGCTTGCCTTCCATAGATATCCATGCCATACAGGCAGCTATCCTGCGCGATAAGGATAAGCTCCTTGGGATACATGATAAAGCCTTTGGCATTTGGCACGGGACGCTTTGCCAGCATCCTTGCCTCCGCTACCAAGTCCTCTATCGGGATGCTTTGCAGCGCACCGCGGATGGAAGGGATTTTGCAGTAAGAACAATGGTTTTCACAGCCGTCGCTGATGCGCAGGTAAGCATGGAAGCCGGGTTCCAGCTGAGTTCTGTCCTGCGTGTTATCGATGCATAGGATGCCTGCCAGCGCATCGAAATCCTTCAGTGCTATCCAATGATCAACCTCGGGGTATGTCTCCTTGAATGTATCTGCATGGCGGTTCATTACGCATCCGCTGACTATCACCGTGCTTACCTTGCCTTCCTCTTTTAGTTCCACAGCCGTGTCTATCACTGCTTCCAGCTCTTCCAGGGCACTGCTTAGGAAGGCACAGCTGTTGATGAATACTATGTCGGCACCGATCACGTCGTCCGTTAGCTGATAGCCTGCTGCACCAAGGATGGAAGCAAAGTGCTCGCTATCCACCAGGTTCTTGGCACAACCGAGGCTTTCCAGATAGAATTTCTTCATTATTTAAGCAGGTGGATAAAGAGTCCGCTGCGTAGTTTAGGCTCGAACCAGGTGGATTTGGGAGGCATTATCTCGCCTGCATCGGCGATGCCTATTAGTTCGTCCATCGAGGTGGGGAACATGGCAAAGGCTACTGCTTCACGTCCGCTGTCCACACGTTTCACCAGCTCGCTAAGCCCGCGGATGCCACCAATGAAATCTATCCTTGTATCACGGCGGGGGTCTTTAATGTCCAAAATGGGTTCCAGCAGGTTGCTTTGCAGGATGCTTACATCGAGGTTCTCCACCACATTGGCTTCGTTCCAGGTGCCGGCTTTGGGGCTGATGTGATACCACTCGCCATCCAGATACATGCTTACTTGATGCAGCTTTGTAGGGGCGAAATCTGTTCCGGAGGGGATAGGGCTTACTTCCCATTTGGCAGCAACCTTGCTTAAGAATTCTTGCTTGCTGTTGCCATGCAAGTCTTTCACGGCACGATTGTAATCAAATATCTTCAGTTGGTTATCCGGGAAGATCACGGTCATAAAGAAGTTAAACTCTTCCTCGCCGGTGTAATCCGGATACTGCTCACGGCGCAGCAAGCCTACTTTGGCAGCGCTGGCGGTGCGGTGGTGACCATCTGCCACATACAGGTATGGCAGCTTGGTAAACTCAGCCTGGATGGTTGCTATATCCGCGGGGTTGTCCATCGTCCAGAGGCTGTGGGCGATGCCGTCATCACTAACAAAGTCATATTCCGGGGCTTTGGCAGCCATTACTTTGGCAACAGTGCTGTCGATAACCGCCTGATGGCGATAGGTGAAAAACACGGGAGAAGGGTGTGCATCGCAGGCATCCACGTGCTTGATGCGGTCTGCTTCCTTTTCGGCACGGGTAAGCTCGTGTTTCTTAATTATGCCGTCCATGTATTCATCCACAGAAGCCAAGCCGACCAAACCAATCTGCGCTCTTCCATCCATAATCTGGCGGTACACGTAAAACATAGGCTTGGTATCCTGCCGCATGTGTCCGTTTAACATGTAGTTATACAGGTTTTCCTTGGCTTTGGCATACACTGCGGGGTCATATAAACCGGTGCCTTTGGGCAGGTCTATCTCTGGCTTTTCCACATGCAGAAAGCTTA
Organism: Candidatus Cloacimonetes bacterium HGW-Cloacimonetes-3; assembly: GCA_002840645.1. GTDB lineage: Bacteria > Cloacimonadota > Cloacimonadia > Cloacimonadales > Cloacimonadaceae > Cloacimonas. The sequence goes on along the minus strand of PHBO01000010.1, from coordinate 43,010 downwards.
AAGGGTTCTTTGCTACTTCAGTGCGGGCTTCGTCGGAATCCATTACGTCGTAGGGTAGGGAGGCGATGTCTTTGGCTTTATCAGGTAGGGGTCGAACTGCTTTGAAAGGCTTAAAAGTCGCCATTATGGTCTCCTTGTATATTCTTATTTATTTATCATTGGTGGAAGGGTGGAAAAGTGGAAGAGTGAAACACAGTGTGGACATAGAGTGTTGTAACATAACATATGTCACTTTCAGAGCATCTATATAATCATCAACCATGCAACTAAGTCTATCACCTTGTTTCACTTTTCCACTTTTCCACTATTGCACTGTATTTATCTTTGCTGCTAAAGACCTGCATAATCCTGAGAGCATGCTTCTAATCTGCGCTATTTTACTAATATAGGGCATTATATCTTGAATATAACCAAGCCGGTTGGCAGCTTCAAGCTGTGTCTCAAACTCGGATAATGAGCCATTGGCGATATCTAAAAATCTAAGGTATTCTTTAGTAGTCTTTCTGCCAGAGCCTTCAGCAATGTTTGATGGAATGGATAGTGCTGTCTTTCTGATATGCGCGGCAAGCTCATACTGTTCAAATTTTGGGAAGGTCTGAGTGCAGCGGTGAATATCCACATAAAGTTCCATACTCACTTGCCATAGTGACATATCACGGTAATTATACATCACTGCTCTCTGATATGAACAAACTCCACCCCCTGCAACTAAATCTCCACGCTTGTTTCACTCTTTCACTCTTCCACTTTTCCACTATCCGAAGTACTTCTCCAAAGCCTTCACCAAATACAGGTGGTCAAGCGTACCGCCGGTTTCCCTGATGGAGTGCATTGCCCAGATGGGGTTGCCAATATCCACGGTTTCCATGCCAAGCTGTGCGGAAACGATGGGGCCTACTGTGCTGCCGCAGGGCATGTCACTGCGCACCAGGAACTTCTGATAAGGCACTTTTGCTGCATCGCACAAGGCTATAAAGCGGGCACTGCTCTCGGTTGTAGAGGCATAGCGGTGGTTGGCGTTAAGCTTGATAACTATTCCCTTGTTCATATAAGGCGAGTAGTCAGGATCGTATTTTTCAGGATAAGACGGATGGTAAGCATGTGCCATATCCGCACTTATCATAAAACTATTACGCAGGGCAAGGTAGTAATCCTCCCGCGACGCACTTTGGCTAAGGCAAAGGCGTTCCAGCACTTCGCCAAGCAGCGAAGACATCGCTCCCTGAGGAGTCTGGCTGCCAATTTCCTCGTGGTCGTAGAATACACCCATTACGGTTTGCTTTGGCTGTTTGGCTGCTATCAAAGCTGTTAAAATGGCATGAGTCATGGCAAGGTTGTCTAAACCCTGGGCACTTACCATTTCACCCTCTATGCCAATCAATGCAGCAGGAGTGGGATCGTATAAATACAGCTCGCTGTCGCAGATTTGCTCAGCTTTCACTTTCAGCTTTTTGGCAAGTAGCTCTAGAAGCGGATTACCGCTACTTTCCTTAACGCTTAAGATTGCCTGCAGATGGGTTTGCCGATTGTATTGAAAGCCTTTATTTACTTCTCTGTTCAGGTGAATGGCGATATTGGGGATAATCGCAAGAGGTTTCCTGAAATCAACGAACTCTGTCCTATAGCCGTTCATGGTTCTAATCAGCACTTTTCCGGCAATTGAAAGTTCTCTGTCTGTCCAAGTATGCATTATCCCGCCGCCATTAACATCTATTCCACTATAAACTTCCACTCCGCAACGCGCCACGCCTTTATCTCTTTTGACGCTGTTCAGCTTAAGCTTTAAAGATGGGCAGTCTATATGGCTGGCAGCAAGGTTCACTCCGCTTTTGGCGATGGCATCGCTGCCCATGATGAATGCCAGAACAGCTGTATCCTGACGGCAGATGTAGTACTTGCCACCCTTTTTTAGCTTGAAGGGTTTCGTTTCAGGAAGGGCAATAAAGCCCGCAGCTTGTAAGCGGTTCTGGATTTCCAGGCTGGCATGAAACCTGCTGCTGCTTCCATCCAGAAAAGCAAGGAAGTCTTTTATTGTCGCATTCATCATTATCAACTCCACGTAAATTTATCTGATGCTATGATTTTAGGGCGCGGGATTATGTCAAGCGAAGAGGGCAAGATGGTGCCATCGCGAAGAGAGATGCAAAGCCATATATGCAACAAAGCCCATAACTATGTATGGGCTTTGCTGTCTATTGTATGATACTTAATCTACAAGTATTTATCCGGTCAACCGGGTTTTACATCCTGTCTGTTCTGCGTGTGATTCTGGCTCTTGCAGACAGGAACCCGTTTGCTATCAGCATACATCTTAAGCAGGTTATGAATACCACTTCGACACATGCCGCAGACAACTTATCGATTACGTTTCTTAGTTTCATAGAGCTAACCGTTATTTCTCAATCTCGAATTCGATCCTGCGGTTCTTGGCACGACCGTCTGAGGTGTCGTTGCTTGCAATGGGTTCGGCTTCGCCCTTGCCAATAACCTTGATTCTTGCAGAGTCTACGCCCTTATCTACCAGCCAGTCTTTCACTGCTTGTGCTCTTCTAAGGGACAGTGAGCGGTTGCTGTCTTCTCCGCCAACACTGTCGGTATGACCGGCAATGATAACGGTTACATCAGGATTTGCCTGTAAGGATTCATATACTTTGGTCAGAATGGTTTTCGATTCCGGTCTGATAGTAGCTTTTGCGGATTCGAACATAATACCTTCAAGTACTACTTTCTTTCCTTTGGTCATGTCCAGCAGATCGTCTTTGGGATCCAGTGGGTTCTTGCCAAACTTAATTTCTGCACCGTCGTTCATGCTGCCGCCATCAGTATCTATCTTAAGCGGGTTGGTACGGTGGGTCATGATCTCAGCATAGTCATCCAAGCCATCGCCATCAGTATCGGCTTTCAAAGGATCGGTTTTGTATTGATTTATTTCCAGCCCATCGGATATGCCATCTTTGTCGGTATCAGCAACCAAGGGATCGGTGCGGTACTTCATTACTTCATCGCCGTCTGAAAGGCCATCACCGTCTGTATCTTTCTTGTTGATGTCGGTGCGATACTTTTGCACTTCATCCACGTCCATCAAGCCATCACCATCGGTGTCGATCTTGCTCATATCAGGTTTGGGTGGGGTAACTACCACAGGCGGTGCCACGGGGGCAACCACTTTTGGTGCAGACATGTCTTTAGAGTCGTCAGCGGGATTAAGCGGATTTTTACCTGCTTTAATCTCTGCACCGTCATTCAAACCACCGCCATCGGTATCAATGTTCAGGGGGTCGGTGTGATGAGTGTTTACTTCAGCGTAGTCATTCAGCCCGTCCATATCGGTATCGGCTTTAAGGGGGTCGGTCTTATACTGCATCACTTCAACGCCATCTTTCAAGCCGTCACCATCGGTATCAGCATTCAGGGGATTGGTGCGATACTTGTTAATTTCGTCTCCGTCGTTCAGTCCGTCCATATCGGTATCGGCTTTATTGGGGTCGGTTTTATACTGTGTAATTTCATCGCCGTCTTTCAATCCGTCGCCATCGGTATCTGCAATCAGGGGATTTGTTTTGTACTTGTCAATTTCATCACCGTCGCTCAGTCCGTCCATATCGGTATCTGCCATTTTAGGGTTTGTTTTGTATTTCGATACTTCAATACCGTCAAATATCCCATCGCCATCAGTATCTATTGTGTTGGGATTTATTTCGGGCTCTTTAACCGGTACCACAACTACCACGGGAGCAGGCTCTTCTTTCACGTAAGGATTAGTAAACAGCAGCCCCACGGTTAAGCCAAAGAAGCCATCATGTTTTTTGTTGGTAATGCGATTCAGGTCATTGTAAGCGCGTAAGCGTCCGTCGTCCAATTTGTCGGATATGGCTAAGGTATATCCTCCGCTAACTTCCAGTGCAACTTTCGGGCTAATCTGGCTTTGAATGCCTATCCCGAATGGTATTACTGCTATCAGGGGTGAACTTCCGCTTTGGGCATCTTTTGAAGCACCAACACCTGCATACAGAAAAGGTGCCACATACTGGCTCTGGATGGGTCTAAAAAGAAAACGGATATCCCCGACTACTAACTGTGTCGAATACACATTCTTCGCCTCAATCGGCACATAACTTACGCCGAAACGGGTAAGCAATTGATTCATTAATCCTAACTGCATGTAAGCACGTAGGTTCGGGCTAAGATCTTCATCAGCTCCCGCATTGTCGCCTACGGCTATACCGCCATCGACTCCATAGCCCCATATAGAGCCACTCGATTGTGCATAAACGAAGGTGAATGTCATCAGCATTATCACCAGTAATAACAGGTAACTTCTTGTTTTCATTTGTTCTCCTAATTAATTGTTAGCCATCTACAACAGTTGTGATGGAATCTAACAGGTTAAAACCCAATTTCTCCACTTTTCTAAGAAACGGAGAACCACTATATCAATATGCCATCGAAAACTTTAACTTGTCCACAGCAGTATAAAACAGTTAAGTGAATCCAATTATCGTATGACTTAATCAAATGACACTATCAATAGACAGTATAAGGAGAATGCAAGGGAAAGCAAATCAAATTTTGTGCCGGTGAATATTATAAACTTCTGGAAACCAATAAATTGTACAATATTGACCGCTCCATAACGCCGGCTTAACCATGCAGCCTATGTTTGGGGCTGACAGGTTAACCGAAACAGCTTCAGGATCAGGCTCTGATAATATATTTGGCTTAGCTTGAAAACCCGGTTAGGATATCAATATATGAAAAAGTCAGATGACTAATTCATTAGAAATAGCGTTGATTCTTCATAATTGAAAAGCAGGAGGCTGACTAAATGTCCGATTTAATTCACAAAACAATCCTTAGATATTCCGGCGCAGAACCGGATACGAAGCTAAGCGAAGCTGGAGGTGGAGCAATTATTATAAACGAGATCCCCAGCCCTCCAGACCCCGAAACCCCCGCAGGGCAGATATTTATTGCTGCCACCAAGCTTTTTTCGGAGAAAGGTTTCAGGGACACCACCACCCGTGCCATTGCGAGCCTTGCCGGTGTGAAACAGGTTATGTTGCACTATTATTTCGGCACGAAGGTTGATCTCTATGAGGCAGTGCTAAAATATGAAGGCATGACCATGCTGGCGGTGATTTTCGGAGAAAACCCGCATGATCATTCCCCGGAAGAATTGCTGATTGATACCCCCATCAGATTAATGGAAGTGATGCACGATAACCCCCAATGGGCATCGCTGTTACGGCGCGAAATTGCCGATGGGGCCACCCACCTTAGAAATGCCCTGAAAGATGTATCTGAACACGGTCCCCTGGGTGCCAATATGCACTTTCATGATGCCTATGTGGAAGCAGTGCGCACCGGGAAAGCGGTGAAACTCCCCATCGAGGCCGTGCGTGAATGCCTGCTGGCAATAGGCTACAGCGCTATATACCTTGCTCCCCTTATCTCCATGATCAATGAACGCGATTTCCATGATGAAACCGTGTGGGCAGAATGGAAGCTGACCTTAAGCACCATCCTGAAAAGAGGTTTGTTTACTTCGGAATCCGTAACACGGGGAACATAAGTAAGTAATAACAAGAACTTCCCAACCGAAACAGAGTATTACACATGCTCTGTTTCTGCTTATGGGGAAAGCTTTGCCTGCTTCTTCCTTGCAAGCAAACCCCTATCACACCCTACCTTGACCCCACAAAGAGAGGTTAGAGTGAGGATTGATAGAGGTTTAACTACTTGGAAACTTGCTGCTATAACGGTAGCATTGCCCACCCATTGCCCTCTTTGTGGACAATGAGTGGCTGATGATAGGGCAATAAACAAAAGAAAGTTCAGATGTGAAAAGGTATCATAACCTGAAAAGCAAGATTTTACTTGAACTAAATCCACAGCTAATTATCTTGGCACATCTGAAGAAATATGTAAGCTTTAGGGAGCGAAAATGAAAGTTATAGAAGGAAACCTTGTATCCAAGGGCTATCGCATAGCCTTGGTGGTAAGCCGTTTTAACGAGTTTATCGGGCACAAGTTATTGGATGGGGCAATGGATTGCCTGTTGCGTCATGAGGTGAAAGACAAGGACATAAAAGTAATCTGGGTGCCGGGAGCTTTTGAGATTCCCATGATAGCTCAGGAAGTTGCATTGGATAAGAATGTGGACGCAGTTATCTGCCTCGGCGCAGTGATCCGTGGTGCCACCCCGCATTTCGAATACGTAAGTAGTGAAGTTACCAAAGGCATAGCCCAGGTAAGCCTTGCCACACGTAAGCCGGTGATATTTGGCATCCTGACCACAGACAGTGTGGAACAAGCCATAGAAAGAGCCGGCACCAAAGCCGGAAACAAGGGCTTTAGTGCAGCCACGGCTGCTTTGGAAATGCTGGGACTGCTGGCGGAGCTGAGAAATGGGTCAAAGGCGTAAAGCCAGGGAAATGGCGGTTCAGTGTTTATACTCCCTCGAATTCTCTGAAGTGGAATCAGAGTTTAGAGAGTACGGATTGCTGAATGAGTACCCCGAAATCCTTGCTAACTTGGGGACTTCGGAGAATATGAATGCCACTACTTCGGTTTATGCTTTCGCAGATGAACTGGTGAAGAACACTATTATAAACATTAGTGATGTGGAAGCCGAAATAGATAAACACACCGATAACTGGAGCCTGGATAGCATTGCCCGTTTGGATAGAAGTATCCTTAGCGTGGCGGTGTATGAACTGCTGTTTACGGACACACCTGCCGCGGTGGTGATAAACGAAGCTATCGAGATTGCCAAACGCTTTTGCAGCGAACCTACGGGTAAGTTTATCAACGGTATCCTGGATGCAGTTCACAAGGAAATAACTCAACGGGATAAGATGCTAAAATAGCTGATGGAAAGAATAGCCTGCTCAATCGGAATTTTTGCCCATAATGAAGCCGGGAATATTCTGGCTCTGCTGAATGCTCTTGTAGCGCAGAAAACAAGCGAAACTGAGATTGCGGAGATAATTGTGGTATCCAGTGCCAGTACAGACGGAACTGATGATATTGTTAGCGCCTTTGCAGCCGAGCATCCTGAAGTCCGTTTGATAACTCAGGCAAAGCGCGAGGGTAAGTCTGCGGCTATAAATCTGTTTTTAAAAGAGGCAAAGCACGCAATCTTAATAGTTATCAGCGGAGATGTTATCCCGGCTGAGAACACCATCGAGAAGCTTGTGGAGGCATTTGGGGATGAACAGTTGGGAGCTTGCGGAGGACGCCCGGTTCCGGTTAATCAGCATGATACCTTTATGGGCTACGCAGTGCACTTGTTATGGCGTTTACATCACAGGATGGCACTTATATCACCCAAGCTCGGGGAAATGATAGCCTTCCGCAAAGTGATGGACAGTATCCCCCCGGATTCGGCAGTGGATGAAGCCAGTATAGAAGCTATTGTGCGCAGTGTGGGACTAAAGCTGCGCTATATTCCCGAAGCGATAATTCACAATAAAGGACCGGAAACGATGTCCGATTTCATCAAGCAACGGCGCAGAATCCAGAATGGGCATTTGTGGCTGCAAAAACACCAAGCTTATAAGGTAATCTCTCAGGATAAAAGCACTTTACTTAAGATTATGCTTTCAGAATTGGCAGACGCTCCCGGGGATAGCATTAAGCTAATTAGCGTGATGGCGTTGGAGATGTATTGCAGAATGTTGGGAAGCTGGGATTACCACGTACGGAAAAAGAATCCCTTTACCTGGGAAATAGTCCGTAGCACTAAGAATTTAAACGAAAAGATGGGTAAATGATAAATCTGTTATTTAGAATTGTAGGATACTGGCTGATGAAGCATATCGGTGTTCCACGCATGATGCCGATGAACTATACGGTAAGCCTGCTTTACACATGTAATTCACGCTGCTCCACTTGTAAGATATGGAAAAAACAAGCCAAGAACCTAAATGTGGAAGAATACAAGAGTATCTTTCGCTATATCGGGCAATCACCTTACTGGATTACCTTTAGCGGGGGAGAGCCATTTCTGCGCAATGATATCGTGGAGATTGTTTCTGAGATATACAAAATATCGCACCCCAGAATTATTAACATACCCACCAACGGCTTATTGGTGAAAACGGTTGTGGATAAAGCCGAAGCCATTGCCAAGGCATGCCCAAAAGCACAGGTGATTATAAACGTCTCCATAGATGGAATTGAAAGCCAGCACGATGAAATACGAAACGTTCCGGGGAATTACAAGAAGGCAATATCTACCTTTAATGGCCTGAAAGCATTGAAAGTGCCGAACCTGAGTGTGGGTATCCATACGGTTATTTCCCGCTTCAATGTGGATAGCTTCTCATCTGTGGCAAACGAATTGATGCGTTTAAACCCTGATAGCTATATCACAGAAATTGCCGAAGAAAGGGTAGAATTGGATACTGTTGGTGCCGATATCACTCCCTCGCTGGTGTCCTATAAAAGCGCTGTGGATTACCTGATCCATCGGATTAAAAACGGTAAGTACAAAGGCATGATGAAGATCACCCAGGCGTTTAGGATAGAGTATTACGACTTGGTAAAAAAGATTATGCGTGACCAGAAACAAGTTATTCCCTGTTATTCGGGCATTGCTTCTTGCCAAATATCCCCTGATGGAGATATCTGGAGCTGCTGCGTTAAAGCAAAACCCATGGGGAACTTGCGTAAAGAGAAATACCGGTTTCGCAAGATATGGTTTTCACCGGAGGCGGAGCTGGAGCGCAGATCAATCCATAAAAAGGAATGCTGGTGCCCCTTGGCAAACGCATCATATACCAATATGCTGATGAATCTTCCCACCCTGATGCGGGTTACATGGCGCAGTTTCTTTCGTTGGTGGAGCAAGTAGATGATATCATTACTCAGCCGTGAAGCATGCCCTCCGCGAAGTATCTGTGAATACAGTGCTTCCAAAGATGGACGTTTTGCGTGGTTCTTGCTGACCTGGCATCCTGAGAAGGATGTGGTTCTGGAAGAGATCGTGGCAGAGATTAAGCTGGAAATCCTTAATTCTAATATAAATAATATCTCCCGACTGGAAATAGAGAAGTGGTTAAAAACCTTCTTTGCTGATTTGCATTGGAAGCTTCATGCCCGCTTAAGGAAAAGCTCCCTTGTGGAAAAGGGTATTTCGCTCTTCTTTGGTGTGTTGTACGATCATGAGCTTTATTTTGTACAATCCGGCCGCATTTTTGCGATAATAACCGATGCCCGCAGTATCCGTCCGGCAGGTAAGGACTGGCAGAATTATCAGGTGCAAAGTCAACAGGGTTTGCAGCTGTTTGGTTATGCTGATAATGACCTCAATCTAAAGCCATGCAGGCTTTACATTGCCGAAAAACACCGTCTGATTGTTCTCTCGGGAGAACTCGCACAAAAAATTATACCCCGCGTGAGTGATCCGGCTACGATAGATGCACTTATTGAAACCTATGCCGGAGAGGATAACCCTTTGTGGTTGGTTCTGGAAGGGAGAGAGCGGTTGATAAAACCTAAGCACAGAAAGCTGTCTCGAGTGCAGGTATCCAGCATAATCCTGTTATCATTAACGGTTCTCACTGCTCTGTATATGGCTTTTGGCAACCGCATGATTGATCAATTGGTGCACAAAACACGCCTGAGTGTTCAGAAAGAGAAGACGTTACGTCTGGAGCAGATACCAACCACCCTCAAGATTAATACGGAGAATATCCGCAATTACATGGATAGAATCGTTAGTCTACCTGCCCGGAACATAAGCCTGGAAGTGGCGTGGAGCACAGAGCTGCCTTACACTGTTAACCTTTCACCTGCCTTTAACCTGTATAACATCTACCTTGTTGCCGGTTCCCGCTTGATCGCTTTTGATAAAAAAAACCGTCAACTTCTATGGAGCAAGAGCTTTGCCGGGGAGATACGTTCCGTGCTGCAAGGACAGGGGAATCTGTTGGTTAGTTTGGCTAATCAGCAAGTTGTGGGCTTGAAGGAGGATGGTAGCGAAACTTGGCAACAAAGCCTGCCTACCGAGAGCATAGTTGTGGACAGATTTGCTCCCTGTGAGATACGTAGTGCGGACGATCCGCGTTTGGACAGAAGCATAGTTGTGATACCCTCGCGCCGGGGGATTAGTATAATTGATCCCGCACGGGGCGAGACCCTAAGCAGCATAACTCTTAAGCGAGACCTGCAGGCATTATCTGCCTATGACAGCTTTGCCAATTGCTTCTATGCAGTGGTAGATGGTGCTATCCTCTGCATAGAACTGAAGATAGAGAACTGAAAATGAAGCACATGCTCCTTCTTCTCTGCTTGCTGACGAGTATTGTGCTATCTGCGACTGTCGATGGAGCGTTACGAACAGGCTTTGCACGCTTGCAGTATGATGGTGGGGGAGATTGGTATAATGATCCTGAGATACTGCCAAATCTTGCCAGGTATGCCAATTCGGTGATGAACGCTGGCTTTCCCAATGACCAAAGCACGGTTCGGGCTTCTGATCCCAAGCTTTTTGACTATCCTTTTATTTTTCTTACCGGACACGGCAATATCCGCTTTAGTGAACGCGAAGTGGACAACCTGCGTACATGGATGCTGCGAGGTGGCTTTCTGTATGCAGATGATGATTATGGCATGGATGCCTCCTTCAGGCGGGAAATCAGGCGCATTTTCCCGGAACGGGAGCTAACGGAGTTAGATTCTTCCTTCCCGCTTTTTACCAGTTTCTACGATTTCTCCACCGGCTTACCCAAAATTCACCTCCATGATGAGAAACCTCCCAAAGCTTATGGAATATTTGACGACAACGGGCGCATGGTTTGCCTCTACACTTATGAAAGCAACATCAGCGATGGCTGGGCTGATCCAAGCACACATAATGACCCTCCAGATGTGCGTGACATTGCCCTGAAATTTGGAGTAAACATCCTCCATTATGTGATGCATAAATAGGATACTCATGCGGATATTAGCAATTTCGGACTGCCACTACAAGTACCATAGAACGGAAGAAGCAGATACACACAATGCAGAGCTTCTATTATCCTTTTTACGAGAATCAGTCGGTAGGTATGATACGCTTGTGCTGGTGGGTGATATCTTTGATCTGTGGTTTGATTGGAGATACACGATTGTAAAGCAGTATTTCCCTTTGCTGAGGGTTTTGGCAGAGATCCGCGATGCAGGTTGCAGGTTGTTATATCTTAGCGGGAATCACGATTTCTGGTTTGGAGATTTCCTAACTGAATACATAGGCTGTGAGATACATCCAGATGGCGTTACCATGGAAGCCGACGGCAAGCTTATCCGCTTTGAGCATGGTGATATCCGCACAGTTAATGATCTCCGCTATAAATTATACCGTCGGGTCATTCGCTTGAATGGAGTTAAGCGGCTATTTTCTATGTTGCACCCGGATATAGCCCTCATCCTGGGCACCTTTCTTTCCCGCACCAGCCGTACCCGTCCGGGGAATCCTGAACTAAGAAGCATCAAAACCCGCGGTTTAAAGCAATACACGAAACGTCTTATCCAAAGAAAAGAGGCGGACATTGTCGTGATGGGTCACAGCCATTTCCCGGAGCTTGTACCACTTCTTGACGGGTTCTATGCCAATTGCGGGGATTGGATAGTACATCATAGTTATATAGAAATTATTGAAGGGATTCCCCTACTTAAGCAGTATAATAATAAACAGGTAAATCAATAATAATTACGAATAGGAGACAGCATGAAAAACAAAAACCTAAAACTCATCCTCATCCTGATCCCGCTGATATTGGTGCTATCCTTAGCCACCATCTACAGCCAGAACAAAACAGCTCCCGACACAAAACTAAAGGAGGAACCTGTGCCCGAAAAGGTAAACCCCACAGCAACAACCAAAGCTGTAATTGCAACTACTTATGGTAACATTGAACTGGAACTTTGGGGAGAACTTACCCCCAAAACCGTGCAGAACTTCATCACGCTTGCCCAGAAAGATTTCTACAATGGAACTTACTTTCATCGTGTTATCCCGGATTTCATGATTCAGGGCGGCGACCCCAACACCAAAGATGACAATCGTGGCAACGACGGACAAGGCGGTCCCGGATACAGCTTCGAAGATGAATGCTATTCTCCCGGCGCAGAGCTAACGGGTAAGATCATCGATATGCCGGCTGCCGAGCTTGTTTGGAACAAGATAATTGTACCTCACATGCAACAGTCCAAAAGTCCGAATGCGGAGATTGATGCGTTAGTTAAGGAATGCCAGAAACAAAAGAGCTTAACCCCCATTATGGCTAACACGGTTGAGTATTATAAGATAAAAACAGGATATTCCGGCACACTCAGCACCCAAATCCTGAAAGCCCCTGTCCTATATGGCACTATTTGTATGGCTAATTCCGGTCCTAACACCAATGGCAGCCAGTTCTTTATCGTTACCAAGAAAGAAGGTACTCCCTGGTTAGACGGTAAGCACACTGTATTCGGTAAAGTAACCGCCGGCATGAATATTGTGCACACTATCGAGCAGCTCCCCCGCGACCGTTCGGATAACCCGAATCAGGATGTGCAAGCCTTCATCACCGGGATTTCATTCCCCAAATAAAGGGCTTTTGCCATGGCACGAACTTCAGAATCGGCACTGCAACAAGAGATAATGGCTTGCATTAAGCAAAACCAATATGTTTATTTAGGAACGGTGGACAAAAAGCAGGCGCGTGTTCGCCCGGTTGTTTTATTCATGCATGACGACCGCTATTTCATCGCTACCTTCAGTGGAGATTCCAAAGTTGCCCAAATCCAGAACAACAAACAAGTGGAAGTTTGCATCCCTTTGCTCGAAGACGGTCACACCGGCTATATCAGGCTTTCAGGGCTTGCTTCCATAGTTCATAATGCAACGCTCAAGGCAGATGCTTCTGAGCGTTGCTTCTTTTTTGACGAGTATTTCTCCGGGTATGATGATCCGGACTACACCCTAATAGAGCTTGATTTTGATTATTCCGAATACCTGCGCCCCGGTGAGAGGTATTCCCAAAGCTGTTCTTTGAAGCGTTATTAAGCATCCCAGGAGGCTGTATGACAAATATATTCGAGTATCAGGACGAGCATCTGGGCAAGTGTTACATCGTTATCCCCAAGATCAGAGAGATATCAAAAGCACTGGGTAATGTGGTGATCGTTTTCGACAATGGCGACAGACGAAGCCTTATGGTGGATGAGCCTGATGTGGTTATTGATCTCCTGCTAACAGCATTGGAGGCTCATTATGCCCACTAATCCTATTCTGCTGGCTTTTTTAGCAACTTTGTTTACATGGTTTATGACTGCGCTTGGCGCAAGCTTCGTGCTTTTTTTCAAATCCATCCGCCGTTCTGTGCTGGACACCATGCTCGGCTTCGCAGCGGGAGTGATGATTGCAGCCAGCTTTTGGAGCTTGCTTGCCCCTGCTATAGAGCTAAGTGGAGGAAGCCCCCTTCCTGCAGTCATCGGTTTCCTTGCCGGTGGTTTTTTTCTGCGTTTGGTGGATTTGTTGCTTCCACATATGCACCTTAATCCCGCAGATGGTGACACAGAGCGTGAAGGTTTGAAAAGCCCCTGGGGAAAATCTACCCTGTTGTTTCTTGCCGTTACTCTACACAATTTCCCGGAAGGTCTTGCAGTGGGCGTGGCTTTTGGTGCCATGGCACACGGACTGGGTGATGCAAGTATGGCTTCAGCTATAGCTCTTGCCATCGGTATCGGTATCCAGAACTTACCTGAAGGAGCAGCCGTATCTATTCCGCTACGCAGAGAAGGCTTTTCCCGCAGGAAGAGTTTCTTCTGGGGTCAGTTTTCCGGTATGGTGGAGCCAGTTGGCGGGGTACTGGGGGGATTATTGGCAGTAGCTGCACGTCCTATTCTGCCTTATGCTCTTTCCTTTGCAGCAGGTGCCATGATCTTTGTGGTGGTGGAGGAGGTTATCCCCGAAACCCAAAGCGGTAAACACGGTCACCTTGCCTCTATCGGGGTTATGCTTGGATTCGTGGTGATGATGGCATTGGATGTTGCCCTGGGTTAATATTGCTGATCTGAAACTTCTTGACACGCGCTTTAATAAATCATTCCATGCTCCAAGGCTATATTTAGCATATAATCAATAACTTAGACGTAGCACAGATAAGGAGCTGATGATGATAACAGAGAAACTGATTCCCTATTTGACAGAATCAATTAAAGAATACTGGGATTTACCCGCATTCACAGATTACCCAGGTACAGCCCTGAGCTACGGCGATGTAGGGCGTAGAATCTTATGGCTGCACCGGCTTTACAAGGCTTGTGGAGTGGTGAAAGGCAGCAAAATAGCCATTGCCGGTAAAAACTGTAGTTCTTGGGCAACAGTTTGGCTCTCATCCATTACCTTCGGTGCTACGGTGGTGCCAATATTGGCAGCTTTTTCTCCCGAAGACACTCAGCATATAGTGAACCACAGCGATGCCGAGCTGCTTTTCATTTCCAAAGATAAGTATGAAAGCATCGATGCAGATCAGATGCGCAAGGTTAAGTACATCTTCTCGTTGGAAAGCTTTACTCTGCTTCATAATAATGTCGATGCAAAGAAAGAGCTTACCCCTCCGCTGGAAAAAACACCGGATATTGTTAATCTAAAATCCACTGAAATGCAGATTGCTGATGTGTGTAATAACGAAGATATTGGTGCGATAATCTACACCAGCGGTACCACAGGATTTAGCAAAGGCGTGATGCTCCCGCACCGGAGCTTGTTGGCAAACCTCATTGTTGCGCGTGAAAACCTGTTATTCAACGTGGGTGCCAAGGTGCTTGCCTTCCTTCCACTGGCGCATGCTTATGCTTGCAGCTTCGATCTTCTTTACCCTTTCACCCGTGGTAACCACATAAATTTCCTGGATAAAATACCTGCTCCCAAAATCCTGCTGGCAGCCATGAAGGATTTGAAGCCGCAAGTGGTACTTACAGTTCCACTGCTGATCGAGAAGATATACAAGAAGCAGCTTCAACCCCTGGTAGATACTCCCAAGATGCAGCGGATGCTTAAGATACCAGTCCTTAACAAGATTGTTCGCAATAAGATAAAAGCCAAACTTGTCACCGCTTTTGGGGGCAGTGTACGCGAACTGGTAACCGGTGGTGCGCCTATGAATGCCGAGGTGGAGAAGTTTATGAAGCTCATCAAGTTCCCCTTCACTATTGGTTATGGGATGACGGAGTGCGGTCCCCTGATCTCTTATGCAGGTTGGGCTGAGCACCGCTTCGAATCCAGTGGACGCAAGGTGAAATATATTGATATTAAGATAGAATCTCCCGATCCCCAAAGGATTCCCGGCGAAATCCTTATCAAGGGTGAACAGGTCTTCACCGGCTATTACAAGTTTGAGGAAGCAACCCGGGAAGTGCTAAAGAACGGCTGGCTCTACAGCGGTGATATTGGCACGATGGATGCAGATGGCTTTGTGTATATCCGCGGACGGAGCAAGAACATGATCCTGGGTCCTTCCGGCGAGAACATATTTCCAGAGTTAGTGGAACAAAAGCTGTGCAATCTACCTTACGTTTTGGAAGCCTTGGTGCTGGAGCGGGATAGACAGTTACATGCGCTTATCTATCCGGATTTGGAAAACCTGGATGCTGCACACATCTCCGAGAACAAGCTTCCTGAGATAATGGAGCAGAACCGAAAGGAAGCAAATCGTATTCTGGCGGAGTTCAGCCGTATCGCTAAAGTGCACATTGTTTATGAGCCTTTCCAGAAAACCCCTACCCAGAAGATAAAAAGATACCTCTATAGTTAATCAGTAAGCAAGGATTCTCGTAATTATGGGACATCTGGCGATAAGGCAGGTGTCCCTTTTTGCTCTCTCTGGGTATGTCAGTTGTCCCCGGGAAAAGAAAAACCCCTTCCGAGGAAGGGGTACAGGTCATTGACTTAGGAGGTCGCACAATAGTGGTCTCGGGGAAAAGACCACCAACCGGTAAGGGGGAACCGGTTGAGATTCTACCCCATTATAAACGCAAGTCTTATTCCAACTCTAATATATTCGTTAAATGCATACCATGTATGGTGATAGTGGATACTCACAGGTAAGCTTAGCGTCTCGGTTGTGGAATTATTGCCCCTATTGTGGAAATGCATCCACAGGCAGGACTATTTTACGGTTAGCTTTGCTGTTTTTTTCCCGTTTTTATTGCAAGTGCTTACAGCTTCAATAACTGTACCGCTTTTCACCCCTAACAGCTTATAAACCAAGCTTCCGCCGGTGGAACTTTCCTGTGCACCGGGGCTATGGCTAATCACATCCTTGTCGTCAACCTTGATAATAACAGTAGCAATGAAGTGATCTGCGGGGTTTTTTACGGTATGATCGTAATCTACGGTAAGGAGCATGGTCTTGGCATCGTAGCTGAGGGTAATTTTGCTTGCGGGGTGGGCTGCCAAGCCTATTGCGAACAACAATAGCAGGGTGATAAATATCAGTTTTTTCATTAGTCATCTCCATTTTGCATATACTTAATAAGATATTCAGCTTACACTGGAATGCTATAAGAAAGTTTGAGATAATACCTGCGATGATTCACCCAGCTACGCTTACTGCCGGGATTCTCTTTCCTAATAAATCAAGTGCAATCCCGCACAAAGCACCGGTTGCCCGCTGCCGCCATGCAAGCACTCTCCTATCAAACCCCAGCCACACCCCACAAAGAGAGGTTTAAGTGAGGTTTGCTATCGTTTTTCCGCCAAGCATGCAGGCTGTAACTAACTGCAAATATTTAGCAATAGCGGAAGCATTGCCCACCCATTGCCCTCTTTGTGGGCAATGAGTGGGCTATGATAGGGCAATACAAGCATAAGAGAGGATTGCATCTGCCATTGTAGCATAGGATTATATCCTGATGTAAGCTTGGGTTTGAAACCCTACGTCTTATCCCGCCGGTTTCAAACCGGCTATTACAACAGCTTGCAAAGCTATGTTACGGTGAGCTGTAAACCAACTTGCAAGTTGTTTGGCTTAAAATATGTCGCACAATTGCTTCGCATGTCCATTAAACAAAGCGCGACATATTTTGAGCTAAACAACGGAACATCACACATGCGAGCACACTCTCCTTCCACAAGCCTAACGTTTAACTCTCACCCCTTAGCCGAGGTAGATATGGAATATTGCACAAAAGTGAAAGTCAAACCAGCCTTACCCAGGCTGAAAGTGCGACCGCTATCAGCACCTACTATTTGTAACCGACAACCAAGTTTATAAAACATGATTTACTGCAAATTTAACTTGACTGATTTCCATACATAGTATAGAAGTACTCTGTAAATTAGCAAGTAATTAGTTGCTGATGCGCTAATAGCACATTACTTATTATAGAATAGGTAGATATTGCCGGTTAATTAATGATAGGGGTAGGATGTTTATGCTAAACAAGTTAACTCAGTATTTAGCCAATCCCGGAATGCTTGGAGAGCTTCGCGAACCTCGCATAACTGAGGCATTGAAGGAAGGTGAAAACCGTTTTGTAAGCGTTCTGTTTGCAGATGTATGCGGTTTTACCAGTATGAGCGAACTTCTTTCTGCCGAAGTGGTGCATCAGCTTCTTGATCAATTGCTACTTGCCTTCTCAGAACGCATACATAAATATGGCGGTTATGTGGATAAATACGAAGGTGACCGCATTATGGCGCACTTTGGCTCGATTAGTTTCACGGAGCAGAATTCCCGTCGCGCTGTCTATGCCGGGTTGGAACTGATTGACGTTATTAACACCTTCAATACCATACGTAGTTCAATTCCTGAACTCGAAGCAATGAACAAGGACTTAGCAGTGCGTGTGGGTATCAACAGCGGAATTGTTGTTACCGGTAAGGTGGGCGTTAAAAGAGAAGGGGATTTCACTGTATATGGTGATGCTGTTAACCTTGCTTCCCGCATGGAAGAAAATGGGGTGCTGCAAAGGGTAATGGTTCCAGAACCAGTAAAGGATGAGCTTGAAGATTACTTTAGTTTTGAGTTTAATGGAGAAATAAGGGTAAAGGGGAAGATCAAACCCATATCCACCTGGCTGGCACTTGATGTTAACCACAAGGAAGTTAGCAGAAAAGTAAGCAAATGCGCTTTGATTGGCAGGGATAAAGAGTTAGCAGTCCTCCATGAATTGTATAAGCACAATTCATGTTTAGTTAAAGACGCATGCTATTCAGAAGCAACAGATATCGTAAGTATCTCCGCTCCTGCCGGGGTGGGGAAAACAAGATTGATACGGGAGTTTCAGCACTTGCTTGAACCCGGATGCATGTATATCTCAGAAATATCGCCTCTGTGTAGCAGCCCATTTTCATCAGTCTCCAAATTGCTTATCAATATTCTTAATTGCGCTGCTGATGGAACTAATCTGCGGCAACAACTGGCAATGATGGCAGAAACACCGGAAGATATGGAAGAATTGTTTAACTCTATATTCATGATTTGTGGCTTCGGTCAGTTGCCGCAGTCCAACAATTTAAGCCGGGAAGAATTTCGTGCCAAAGTGAATTATGCCATTCTGACTGTGATTCAGCATAAAGCTAATACTCTTGCAAAAGCCGGGAAAGCATTGGTGCTGGTGTTTGATGATCTGCACTTCAGCGATGAAGCATCACTTACTGCTCTAACGGCTTTACTGAAAAACATTCAAAGGGATGTAGTTAGCGAAAAAGCCAATATAGGCAGAGTTTTATTCATCCTTGCTTACCGTGATTATTACCAGCCATTAAACATTATCCCCTCATCTGCGAACAGCAGGCAAATGAGCCTGCAAGAGCTGGACGAAGCGCAAATAGAACAAATGCTGCATATCGGGTTAGCGGGAATAGCTGCTTCTGTCAAGCTACGCAGAGAGCTGTATAGGAAATCGGCGGGTAATCCCCTGTTTATAGAAGAATGGTGTAGCTCGGTTCGCAAGATGATAGAATCCGGGGGAACTGAGGTTTTGGCAGATATGCCGATACCTGATAGCGTGGCCAGCATAATATTGTCACGCTTCAGCCTGCTTGGTCAGGAAGCAATCCGGCTAAGTCAGGATGCTTCTATCATAGGACAGACCTTTAGAAACACTATTCTGGCAAGTCTGGAGCTAAAGCTGGAAAGTGCTGTGGACCCCGCTGCAACCTTGCGGCGGATAACTGAAATTGGGATGATAGATGAAGCAGGTGGCGAAGAAGAATTCTGCTTTAAGCACCAAATAGTGCATCAGACAATTTATGACACTATATTGTTGTCCAACAAGAAAGTCTTGCACAGCATAGTGGCAGAGATAATTGAGAAGCAATACTGCGATTGTCTGGAATCACAATGCTTTAATCTGGCAGAGCATTACACGATAGCCGGGAAATCAGACAAGGCGATGCATTACCTTAAGAAAAGCGAGGCAATAGCATATACCTTGTATATGAACGCAAAACTGCTTGATATCTGCCAGCGAATGCTGGAGCTATGCAGCCCGGAAGAGCAAGCTGCGGTTATGCTGCGTAAAGCAGTTACTCACCTTGATATGGGGGATTACACACAGGCAAAGGAGACATTAGCCAAAATACGGCAATCTGAATTGAGCGAGCCTTTGTTGCTGGATAGATACATCCTTGCCCAAATCCGCATCCTGCTTGCCTGCGAAAGCCTGATCTCGGCAAGAGATTACTTGAAAGACAGGCTTACTGAGCTAAGCACACCCTCAGCAAAGCTAACGGCTAACATATATTTTTTGGATATCAGGCGTCAGTGTTGTGACGAACCGCAGTTTGAGAACGATGCCTTGGAACTTTTGGGAACTCTGGATGAAGGCACCTCCAAATATGCCCGGCTGGAAAACATTATCGGTTTGTTCTATCAAAACCAAGGTAAGTATAACGAAGCAATTGCACACTATGAAAATGCCATTCAGCACGCTGCCCAGCATAAGAATATCCTTCGCTATGCATTGCAGAATATGGCAAATGCCTATGTGAAAACAGGCAGACAGAATGAAGCACTAGCGCTTTACAAACAAGCACAGAACCTTGCTAAGTATTTGGATGATGATTCCGGATCGGCTAAGCTTAATTGCGATATGGGGATGCTGTATCGCGATATGGGCGAGGGCGAGAAAGCACTTGCCATGCTGAACGAAAGCTATGACTTGGCAGTTCAATGCGGCAATTATAATTTAGCCGGGGATGTGGCATACAACCTGGCGGTTAATTACTTTGATGATGAAGATATAGGTTCCTCCCGCAGGAATCTGTTAGAGAGCATTAGCTGCTTTCATCAGTTTGCTAACCGCAAGGGAATGTCCTATGCTTGCGATCTTCTGGGAGATATCCTTTATAAAGAAGGCAAGCTTGCCGTTGCTAAAAGAGTGTATGAACGAAACCTTCGCTATCAACAGGGTATAGGGGATATGGAGGGAATTGCCCACACTTATGGCAACCTGGGCAATATCGCTGCCGACGAGAAAGATTGGCAGAGCGCAGAAGCACTTTACCAACAACAGGTTTGCTTCCTGCAGGAGTGCGGTGACATCGAAGGCGAGGGCAAAGCCTGGTATAACTGGGCAACAGTAGAAGATGAACGTAACAACATCTCGGTAGCTGTAAACAAAGTGGAAAAAGCGATTGTGCTGTTCAGCGAGGGAGGTTACAACATGTATCTGGATGGTGCCGCAGAATATCTTGAAGAGCTTAAAGAGAAGCTAAATCCTAAGCAGGGATAATACCTACTTAATATATATTGGAACAACCACTTCAGACATAGGGGACTAAAAGTTATTCCGGCGAGAAAGCGTTATTGCCTTATGGATAAATTCGATATTGCTAATGTGAGCGGTACGACAACCAACGCAACATGATAGGCTTAAGATAGTGAATATGTTTCACTATATGTAATGGCATATTGATAAATAATCTCTTGACAGATAAAGTTATGACATTCAATATGATCCCGTAGCAGGTTTAATATCTTTAACGTGATAATAAAGCTACTAATAATCCTGATTGGAGGAATCATGAAGTACTTAGTATTGGTTTTTAGCTTGTTATTGGCTATCTCGCTTTCTGCGGTTGTGCGAACTGTGGATAACAACAACCCCTCAGCGGGGCAATATAGCACCGTCCAAGCGGCTATTAATGCATCAAATAATGATGATGTGATATATGTGTATCCTTCGAACATTGTTTATGCGGGCTTCACTGTAAATAGAAGAATGAAGATTTACGGAGTGGGATGGCATGCTTCCACTGTGAATTTAAGAAAGACTACTATATCAGGCACTGTAGACTTTACGGCAGGAGCAGAATATTCTGTCCTCAGTGGTTTTGCCGGGAATTTCTACGCATATATGAACGGAGTTGTCGGCAATGTAAGACTGGAAAATTGTAGTTTTACGGCTGTTGATTTTAACACCGTATCTTCTAATGCAAGTAACTATACTATCAGCAGCTGTTTTTTCTATGGTGGTGGTACTTATAATAACTGGATAGCTCACCAATCCTCCCAAACCGGTATATTGATAATGAACTGCATTTTTACCGGAACGGCAAGTATAATGTCAAATGCCTCGTCCAATACCACTATTATAAATACATTCATCCAAACCACAAACAAGGTATTTGATAATAGTAATAGCATTCCTAACTTACGCAATAATTACATTATTGCAACTGGATATACTGGGACAAATACCTTCCCATCAGATCCTGTAATTGCCTTTAATATGTCCTCAACGGCAATTTTCCCAACCGGTACAACAAACCAGAACAGCATTCCGCTGAACACCGCATTTGATACAGTTAATTATCGTCCCATTGCAGGTTCACCAGCGATAAATGCCGGAGACCCAACTTCAGATTATAATGATCTTGATGGCAGCAGAAATGATATTGGGGCATTTGGTGGACCTTATCCTTATAGAGATAATGGTTTTACCCCATTACCCACAATTACAGATGTTTCAGGTACTTTGTACACGTCACCGTCTCAAGGATTGCAAATTCATGTAGAAGCCGTTTCAGAGCACTGATAGGCATTTTGGGGCAACCATGAGGCAAATTATTGTAGCAGTTGTTCTGTTGCTATCTGTTTGTGCATTGTCCGGTGCAGGTTACGATACCAATGATATCCATCGCTCAAATTATCCCATTGTAGCAGCGGAGTATTATATCGATATCGATCCCGGTTACGGTAATGCCACTCCAATAAGCATTGTTAGCGGGAGTAACATTAGCTTTAATATCGGTGTCAACACAGAAACCTTATCTATGGGAACTCATAGAATTTATATCCGTTGCCAAGATGCTAACGGCGATTGGGGCATCCCTCAGAGCAAGATGTTTGTGGTGCAGGAGAAAACACAGGCAGACCCCACTCCCGCTATAACGCAGG
>PHBO01000010.1:0-20397 GCA_002840645.1 Candidatus Cloacimonetes bacterium HGW-Cloacimonetes-3 | reverse complement strand
GCACTGGAACCCACAGGCTGTATGTGCGTACCCAAAACAGTGATAGTGATTGGGGCATCCCTCAGAGCAAGATGTTTGTAGTGCAGGAGTTATCCCCCAATGAACCTCCTCCAAGTATTACTGCCTTTCGTTGGTATCTCGACCAAAATAGCTCTACCGCAGTTACACAAACAGTATCTAACATTAGCGCATCAGTCTGCGACACACTGGACATCCCTTTGGCAGGGTTATCTACCGGAACCCATTTGGTGCGCATCCAAGCTCTTAATGCTAATGGTCAATGGGGTATTCCGCAAAGCCTATGTTTTGATTTTGTGCCTATTAATCACCCCCCTGTTATTGATTTGCCCACTACCCTGACAGTAAATCAGAATGAAAGCTTACAGATTGATGTAGCTCCCTATATTTCTGATCCCGATAATGATGAACTTTACATTAGCGTCCTCGGCAACAACTATATCAATACGACAATCAACGGAACTATTGTGACTCTAAAACCTCAGCAGAATTGGACTGGCTTGGAGCAACTTACATTTATAGTAAATGATTATGTGTATTCTCCTTCCAGAGATGCAGCCTCTGATGTGGTATCTGTTACCGTTACCAATCCCTTGATAGTGGATTTTGAAACCAACAGCCAGCTCAACAACAATGTTGTGGCGGGGGATCCCCAAACGGCAATTACATTCTCAGCAACTGCGAATTTTATAGTAACTTCTTTTGCATGGGATTTAGACAATGACGGCACACTTGATTCCGTCTTGCCATCGCCCACTTACACTTATCCCAATATAGGTATGGTGTCTGTTAAGCTTGTTGCCAGTGACGGAATCCATGTTACCACAGTGATAAAGGATGGCTATATCTACGTTCATCCCGGGATAGTGGTTCCACCTGCTGTTCTTAATCAGAATATCGTCTGGACAGAAGTGGGTGGTCCTTACAATATCACGGGTGAAGTATTGTTAAGTTCAGGATATTCGCTCACTATTGAGCCCAATGCCCAAGTAAACATGCTGGTGGATAGCCTGCTGGTTATTAACGGCAGTATCAATGCATCTGAAGCAAACTTCACTGCCTACGGAGCAAATGGATGGGGAGGCTTGCAGTTAAACCCAAGCGCTTCAAACAGTACCATTAGTGGCATATCCGTTGTCGGTGCCGCAACAGGGATAATAGTAAACGGGTGCAACCCCAGTATCAGCGGGGTTACCCTTCATGGCAGCAGTGCAGATAGAACTCCCACTGTCGGGATTGTTATAAGCGGTCAGGCACAACCCACAATTTCCAACATTCAAATGACCAATTTCAATACCGGCATCAAAGCGCTTAACACTGATGCAGGCTCTATAACCCTGCACCTAAGCGGACTGGAAATATCCAGAGGCAGCACGCCTCCCGCTGCAAGTGACTGTGGTATTACCTGCGTGGGAAATTATAATCTGGAAGTGGACAACGCAATCGTAGAAAACTACACAACCGGTATAGTAATTAACGGGCAAAATCCCGCCCGGGCCAGAGCAAGGCTGACCAATGTGCGCGTTATAAAGACCGAATCCAGCACCAGAGACCTTTGCACTGCTATTGCCATAAACAATATCACCAATGTTTATGTGCATGCCGATTCTCTTGTTGGTTTTAGCACCGGTGTAAGTGTTACAAACACCTCTGCCACTCCAACTAGCATAGAGATAGCAGCGTCATATATTTCCAAAAACGCTGTTCCAAATGGCACAGATTTCGGAGTTAAGCTCAGCGGTGAATGCATCGGCAGTATCGATTCTCTATTTGTTAATAACTATTTCTGTGGTATCGAAACCAACGGCAATCAGCAGCTTAGCATATATGGGAACACTTTCTCCAATTGCTGCACAGCGTATAAAGTAAATCAAAGCAGCACCTCCACAAACTTCCACTGCAACATCGGGTTCCGCAATTCCCATTATGTTAGCATCCCAAGCTTATCTGCCATAATCTGTAATGCCGTCACAAATCTGGACATCAGCAACAACACTTTCTCCGGCTATCTATGTTACCTGAGTGCTGTTAGTTTGTCGGTTATAAGCATGGCTCAGAATATCTTCCATAATTCTCTTCCGATCTCAAGCCCCATCCTGCTTACAACTTCAACCCTAAGCGCAACATATAATAACATCAACAAACTGAATGGTGTATATCCCGGAACAGGTAACATCAACGAAGCTTCCTTGTTCGAGAATGAGTTACTGGGAGATTACTCTCTAAATGTATTCAGCCCCTGCATTGATGCCGGAAATCCTGCCAACCCACCTGATCCGGACGGCTCTATTCAGGATATGGGTGCCCTTACTTTCGATTGGACAACTGCACCATTGATTGCCGCATACGTTTGTGACACGGTATCCGGACAGCACCCATTAACAGTGCAGTTCACAGATAAATCCACCCGCAATTCCATATCCTGGAGCTGGGATTTGGATGGTGACGGTTTGGTGGACAGCACAGAGCAAAACCCCTCTCACATTTACGGCAATCCGGGAGCATACTCTGCATCCCTAACTGTTTCCGACGGACTGCGCTTTGACACCTACACCATGGAAGGCTATATAAACGTTGGCAACACAGCTCCAGTTGTAAGCCTTCCCCTCCCGGACCTGAACTTGCCGGAGGATTTTGGGCAATACCAGATAAGCTTAGACAACCATTTCTCTGACATTAACAGCAATCCGCTGGAGTATTCATTTAGTTTGGATAGCAACCTGGTTTCGGCAACCATAAACCAGGATGTCCTTACCATAAACAGTTTAGCCGATATGAATGGAGCCGTGAACATAACTGTGACTGCCTCTGATGGCTTCCGGGGGGTAAAACGCGATGCAAGCAGCCGAAATGCCAATCTCAGGCTTTCTGTATCAGATACTTTCACGCTTACTATCACCCCTGTGAACGATCTTCCCATTCTATTGTCTTATGCTCCGGCAGATACGCTGATAACGATCGATGCTATTCAAACTATTCAATTTAGCATAGTTGTAGTGGATATAGATTCTCAGCTTAACTATGCGTGGTATCTCAATAATGTAACTCAACCGGCGAATAGCAACGAGTTTACCCATCAATTCGCCAGCAGCGGCACATACCATATACACGTGGCAGTAAACGACGGGAATGGTGGGTTGGTAGAGCAAAATTGGACGGTTCAATCATCAGTGGATAACGAGGATGCCATAGAATCCGCGAGTGTTACAAAACTCTGGAACAACTACCCGAATCCCTTTAGCGCATATACCACAATCCGTTATTCGTTAAAATCTACCGGAATAGCCAAGGTAGAGGTTTACAACATGCGAGGTCAATTTGTGAGGAGTTTATACTCGGATATTGCTAAATCCGGCATGAATTCACTGGTTTGGGATGGTAGAGACCAGCAAGGAAACAAGACAGCTGATGGATTATACTTGATTAAACTGGTTACACCGGATGGCACATTTGTAGCTAAACTTCTGAAGCTAAAGAGCTAACTATCATATTTACAGAATCGGTGATACTTTCATCCTCTTGAGATTATGCATCCAGCCAGGAACTTATGATAGTGCATGCCGAAGATTTGCACTTATTTTGCTTACATGCCTCTGGTAACTATCCGGTAACCCTCCCGTATCGGATATGGGTGGGTTACCGGAAACATAAGAGATGCCAGCAGGGCTGAAGATAGTGCTGACGTATTTATCCCCTAAGAGCATCCTGCATTAGGCAAAAAGTGCTGGCACCAGCAGGATGAGCAGCTACAAGACTAAGGTTTGCTTCAAAGTAGCTCTAAGAGGCTATTTATTCCTCTTAAGGTTTTCTATTTGGGGCTTCACATGTGTGTGGTAGCAATCCGGGCAGATGGAATGGGAGAACATTGTATCGGTATGCTCAGAGATATACACTTCCACTTCCTGCCAATAATCCTTATCGGCACGCACCTTCTTGCAATAAGAGCAGATAGGAAGTAGCTTTTCCAGCGAAGATATCTTCTGTGCAGCGACTTCCAATGCCTGACGTGAATGCTCCAGCCGCAGGGCAGATTTTACCCTGAGAGTAAGCTCCAGATTGGAGAAAGGTTTGCTGATGAAATCCATAGCTCCCATCTCGAAAGAACGTTTCAAGGGGTCAAGGTTTTCGTCCAAAGAAGCAGCGGTAATCATAATGACCGGGATATGCTCCAGAGTGGGATCGCGTTTGATCCACTCTAACACTTCGTAGCCACTGAAACCCGGCATCATGATATCCAGCAGCAGCAGATCCGGGCAATTATGGCGGACTTCCGCCAGCATGGTTCTGCCGGAAGAATAGAGGTGGATGTTATCGAAACCGGATTGATTTAATACTGTCTTAACCAGCTTCAGATTCGTCTCGTCATCATCGGCAACATAGATTTGCATCTTCTTTAGGTTGGCATCCTTTATCATATATCCTCCCGATTAGTCCTTCTTAACGCTGGCAGCATGATCAAAAAGCTCTTTCATGGTGTGGAAACGATCGAACAATTCGATAGCCTGCATAAGCTGTTTATCCTGGGTGATGGTAACCTTGTAAGCTTCCTGATCACCTTTCACCTTGCGCACCATTTCGCTCTTCAGTGTATTGCGGATGTAGGCATTGGCACTATCCAGATCAGCAGGAGTATATTTGATATCCTGCTTCTTAGCGTAGGTAAGGAATTCATCCATGATGGGATCGTTTATCTCAAAGTTATCAGCCAGCTTGTGATCATGAGCAACCATATAATCCACTGTAAAGTTAAAGAACACGTTTTTACGGCGTAATTCAGCTCCGAAGAGAGTTAGGAAATCACCTTCGGAAGTAATATCCGGCGTGATACCTCCGCCACCATAAACCCTGCGCTTGTTGGCAGTGTAATATATCTGTTTGTGGTTCTTTTCGTCTTCAGTTTTGAGCTCTGTTTCGCTTAATTGCTGACCCTTCAGCAGCTTGTCATTGCTCATTTTATGGATGCAACGCCCGCTTTTAATGTAGTAATAAGATGTAGTGATCTTAACCCCATTACCGTTGCTAAGAGGGATAAGCTGTTGCACACTACCTTTACCAAAGGTATTCTTGCCCATCACTAAGCCTTTATCCCAATCCTGCAGGCTGCCGGCAAAAATCTCCGAAGCACTGGCAGATGCTTCATTAACCAGCACTATGATAGGGTAGTTGCGCTCTTTGGTATTGTATCTGGTATATAGCTGCTTATTCTCGGTGCGTCCTTTGGTTTCCACTACTAAGCGGTTCTGTCCGATGAATTCATTCACTGTGTCCACAGCCTGATCCAGCAAGCCTCCGGGATTGTAACGTAGGTCTATGATCAAGCCGGTTATGCCGTTGTTCTCAAGGGTGGATAGTGCTTCTCGAAGCTCTGTGGAGGTGTTTTCGTTAAATTGAGTGATACGCAGGTATCCGGTGCCATTGCTTAGCTTGAAACTATATGGCACACTTTTTATCTTAATAGTCTCACGGATAATTTTGAATACCAGAGGGGTAGATATGCCGGGTCTGCTGATGGTTATTTCCACAGTGGTACCAACGTCTCCGCGCATTCTTTTGATGGCTTCGTCTGTAGATAAACCAACTATGGACTCGCCATTAACCTTTACTATCTTATCTCCTGCGGTGATGCCCATACGGTATGCGGGTGTGCCCTCTATAGGGGATACCACGGTAACATAATCCCCGATTTTATCGATCTGGATTCCCAAACCACCAAAAGCACCCTTGGTGCTGGTAGTAAAATCCTTAAATTCTGATGCGGTGAAGTAAGTGGTGTGAGGATCCGTAGAACCCAACATGCCTATGATGGCTGCTTTAATAAGCTCTTCGTCCGAGAGATCAGTAACATAATTCTGTTTCAGCTTTTGCAGTACTTCGCTAAAAAGCTGAATCTGGGAATAAAGATTAGTGCCTTGAGAGTTATTCTGTGCAAAAGCACTGGTAGCTACAGTTAACAGCAGAGTGCCAAGCACCCAAATGCTGATTATCGACATCAGAGCAAGCTTCTGTCTGGGTTTAATCATTTCTTTCTCCTATTAGAGGTTGCAGGGCAGAGATAATCTTTTGGTGAATTGCCTCTGGTTCATCCGAGCCGTCGAGAACATAATATCTGGACGGGCATTTATTGGCAATAGATAAAAATTGATTACGCACTCTTTCATGAAATGAAGAGTTTTCTTGTTCCAGGCGGTCTAACTGGCGGTCTTGAATTCTGCTTAAGCCCACGGAAACAGGCAAGTCGATAAGAAAAGTGATATCGGGGACGCGACCGTAGGTAGCAAAAACGGTTAAGGTATCGATCAGGTTCTCGTCCAAATCGCGGGCAGCTCCCTGATAAGCGTAAGTGGAATCGAAATAGCGATCGCAGATCACGATTTTGCCTTCCTGCAATGCGGGGAGGATCAGCTCTCCGGTATGCTGTGCACGGCTGGCACAATATAGCAGTAGCTCTGTTTCGGGCTTCATTTCCGGAAAAGACGGATTAAGCAAAATAGACCGTATTGCCTCGGATATATTGGTTCCACCCGGTTCGCGGGTAGTAAGATAGGGGAGGTTCATCTGCTGAAAAGCCGCTACCAGCAAGCGCACTTGTGTGCTCTTGCCACTGCCTTCAATACCTTCAAAAGTGACAAAAATACCGTTCATACTTGCTTCCCTTCCCTTTAAATAATTGTATCATGTTTGTATTTCAGATCGTTGCGCTCGGGGTGATCGATCAGGAAATGGGCACCCCTGCTTTCTTTTCTGGAAAGGGCACTGCGGATCACAGCAATAGCTATAACAGCCATGTTACGGGTTTCCACCACTTCTTTACGAACTGCATTATGCTGGTAAAAATTATTGATTTCATTGTAGATATTCTCCAAGCGGGAAAGTGCGTATTTCAGCAACCTGCGGCTACGTCTGATACCTACATAGCCCTGCATGATGGTACCGATTATCTCCCGGTTATGGCTGATAACAACCCACTCATTTTCGTTGAACTCATCCATCAAATGCCATTGAGGAACTATGGGGAAATCCACCTGATCCATGTTGGAATAATGATTAGCAGCATTGTATGCCACAACCAGGGCTTCCAAAAGGCTGTTTGATGCCAGTCGGTTTGCTCCGTGTAAGCCGCAGCAAGCTACTTCTCCGGCTACAAATAGATTGCGGATATCTGTTACTCCATCTATGGTGGATAGAACTCCTCCACAGAAATAATGTGCCGCGGGTGCTACGGGGATAGGGTCTGTGGTAAAATCGATGCCCTTGCTTTTTAGCTTACTATCTATGTATGGGAAGTGTCTGCGCAATTTGTCTGCGGGAATACCGGTGGCATCCAGATAGCAATATTTCTCACCACGTTTCTTCAGCTCTGCATCAATAGCACGGGAAACCACATCCCTGGGTGCCAGATTAGCCTTGGGATGGTAATCTTCCATAAAGGCATATCCATCCAGCAAGCGCAGAATGCCACCCTCGCCCCGCACCGCTTCGCTTATCAGGAATGTTTCGGAATCCGGGCTCCAGAAAGCCGTGGGATGAAACTGGACAAATTCCATATTGGCAAGGCGGGCACCGGCAAGCCTTGCCATAGCCATGCCATCGCCGGTAGCCACTTTGGGATTAGTATTGTGGACATAGATTTGGGAAGCTCCGCCGGTTGCCATCATGGTTTTTTTGGCACGAAAGATATCTACCCGATTGTTATCTGTATCCAGAACATATGCGCCCCAACAGGATATTCCGGGAATAAATCCATCATCCTGCACCACATGATGCTGGGTGATTAGGTCAATTGCGATGCGGTATTCAAAAATGTCTATGGCTGGATTAGCTATACACTGTGCAATTAGGGCTTCCATAATTTGATGCCCCGTTGAATCCGCGGCATAGGCAACCCTGCGGCGGGTGTGCCCGCCCTCCATGGTAAGAGACAAGTTTTCCAGGCTGGTGTCATAGCAGTCATCTTTCCGGGTGAAATCAGTGCCCAATTCAATAAGATAATTGATAAGGGCAGGTCCTGATTCGATGATCTGGCTGATAACCTGACGCTTTCCCAGCTCTGCACCTGCCTGATAAGTATCTTCGATATGTTCTGCAAAGGAATCCTTTGCATCTATAGCTGCGGCGATACCGCCTTGTGCATAATCGGTGTTACAATCGTACAAATTGCTTTTTGTAACAACTGCCACGGATCCCATGCGGGAAACCTGAAGGGCATATACCAAGCCGGCAATTCCGCTGCCGATAACCAGGAAATCATGTTCGTAGGTCATTGGATAATTTTCCCCATTACAATCGCATCCTCTTCAGGCTGACTATAGTAATTCTTGCGTGTTCCCACAGCAATAAAGCCATACTTCTCATACAAGCTGCGGGCTTTGAAATTTGAAGCACGGACATCCAGGAAGAATCGGTTAACTCCACCATCTTGCAGTAGTTGCATACTGTTTTTCAGCAAGAATTCACCCCAGCCCTTACCTTGGCATGTGGGGTCTATGGCAAAATTGATAATCACCATCTCATCTTCAACCCCATGATAGAAGATATAGCCCTTCACTTCATCATCCAACAACAATGTCCATGCCCAGGGAAACAGAAAATCAGTGAAGGCTTCCATAGGCCAGGGATTGGGAAAAGCCTTTTGTTCAATAGCATGGATGGCTTCAAAATCTCCGTCAGTTGTGGCGCGCAGCCTTGGTTCCATTGTTATTTACATCTTTTCAGGAGCAGAGATACCCATCAGTTCGAAACAAATCCCCATCACGTGCTTAACCGTATGAATCAACATCAGCCTTGCATGCGTGAGGTCTGTGTTTTTTGCACTTACAATCTGATAACGGGCATAATAGCGGTGCAACATCCCGGAAAGCTCCTCCAGATATGTGGCAAGGCGGTGCGGCTCACGGTGAATTGAGATAAGGTTCAGCAATTCAGGGAGATCGGCAAGCTTTTGGATTATGGCAAGCTCTTCCGGCTTTGTAAGCTTAGCTACCATGTCCTTTTTAAAGTGTTTGGGATATATCTTATCTTTGCGGGCTTTCTTAATCATGCTGCATATTCGTGCAAAGGCGTACTGACAATAATAAACAGGGTTTTCATTGTTTTGCTTCATTGCCAGTTCCAGATCGAAATTCAAATGGGCATTTGCTTTACGGGCAATGAAGAAGTAGCGGGCGGCATCCTTGCCAACCACACTAACGAGGTCATCCATCGTCACAATCTTGCCCGCACGTTTGCTCATTTTAACCCGTTCACCACTCTCGAAGAGGTTCACTTGTTGCAGGAAGATAATCTCCAGCATGGTGTCATCATAATTCAAAGCTCGAAAAGCTGCACGAATGCGGGGAACGTAGCCATGATGATCTGGACCAAAAACGTCTATCAGCTTTGTAAAGCCACGCTGGATTTTGGTAAGATGGTAGGCAAGATCGGGTACGAAGTATGTAATCGAGCCGTCTG
Source organism: Candidatus Cloacimonetes bacterium HGW-Cloacimonetes-3 (assembly GCA_002840645.1). Classification (GTDB taxonomy): domain Bacteria; phylum Cloacimonadota; class Cloacimonadia; order Cloacimonadales; family Cloacimonadaceae; genus Cloacimonas. The sequence continues at coordinate 10,932 of PHBO01000010.1, read as the reverse complement.
ATTTCATTAAAACGCGGTCTTTATCATCACCAAATTTGGTGGAACAGAACCAGATGGCATCCTCTTTTTCATAGGTACACTCCGCTTCGGTAAGATAGGAAAGCACTTCTTCCACTACACCTTCCATGCGCAGGGTCTTTTCCGAAACCCACCCTTCAAACGTAACTCCAAATTTCTCCAGGCTGCTACGCTGCATTTCCAGCAATTCTGAGAGGGCAAAATCCTTCAAGTGATCCATACGGTCTTTTTCTGTAAGCATAAACACTCTGCTGCCTTCCAGAGCATTCAACCTTTGTGCCAGATGCTTCACATACTCGCCATGGTAGGCCTCATAGGGGAAATCACCAATCTTCTCTCCATGAAGCTCGCGCAAACGGAGTTCAAGGGATTCTGCCAGAATATCTACCTGGTTTCCGGCATCGTTTATATAGAACTCACGCGCAGGGTTGTAGCCGGTATAGCTCATAATCCTATAAAGAGTATCTCCAAAAGCTGCTGCTCGGGCACTTACTATATTCAAAGGACCGGTTGGATTTGCACTAACAAACTCCAGCAACACTTTTTCCTGCTTTCCATATTCGCTGCGCCCAAATTCTTCCGTTTTGTATATTTCCCAAAAAGCCACCTGATACATGCTGGGGGCAAGATAAAAGTTTATAAAGCCGGGTCCGGCGATTTCCAGCTTCTTATAAGCCTTGTTTTTTTTCAGTTCCTTTATCAGCTTCTCAGCCAATACCTTTGGTGCAAGCTTGTTTTCTTTACCCAATACCAAAGCAACATTGCTGGAGTAGTCTCCGAATTCGTTGTTATTCGGAATCTCAACAATGAATTCCTTTTCATGGCTAAACTGTAGAGCTTCCATCACCTCAGTTATATGTTTATGGAGGATTTCCTTGATCATTGTATTTCCTCTCCCGGAATACGATTCTTAACCTTGTTAAACAGTTCGTCTATTTTGTAGTACTCTCTGGTTTGGGGGAGGAATATATGCACAATCATGTCCCCAATATCAATAAGTATCCACTGACCGTAATCGATGCCCTCTTTGCTTAACACATGGAAGTGTTGCTCTTTAGCCATATCCACAAGGTGATGGGCAATTGCTTTGTTATGAACATCGGCACTGCCTTCGCAAACAACAATTATATCCGTGTAATCTGTTTTATTTTCCACATCGTAGATGCGGATGTTTTCTGCTTTCTTTTCATTTAGCCAATTTATGATGGCTTCAAGCTTTGTATTGCCTGCCAATATCTCTTCCATATTACTCACTAATAAACTCCTCGTAATCGCTACCGACAATAATTTCAAAATCGGCATTATAGTATTCGTTAACAGCACTTGTCCAACGCTGGATACCGGTCATTTTCTGCAGCCTTTTCAAATCCTGCATATCACCCTTGCGCACCACGATGATGGACTTGTCATAAATGGGCTTGGGGGTATCACCAAGACTTACCACGTCAATGTTCTTGTTAGCCAACGTTGCCGCAAACTCGGAAGCAAGCTGCTCGTAACCACATCCGTTGCTTACTACTACTTTGATTGCAGGAAGCTTGTCCTCACCATAACCTGTAGCAGCAGAACCGGAAGGTTTCCCAAAATAAAACACCGCTGCAACAATGATGAGCAGCACTCCCACACCAATTGGAATCCAAATCTTCCACTTTTGTGGTACATTATTTTGAGGCTCGTTGTTTGTCAAATCCAATTACCTTACTCCTTGATATTGTGAAGCTTGGCGAATTCTGGGCGCAGCCGGGAATATGCGCTTTCGAAAGATTCCGGAATTACCCTTTCCCCACAGATCACGCTCATAAAATTGCTATCTCCTGCCCAGCGCGGAACTAAGTGTACATGCAGATGATCTGCTATACCTGCTCCCGCAGCGCATCCGAGGTTCAGCCCGATATTTATCCCATCGCACTTATACTGCTCTCTCAAGATTCTTTCGGTACTACGAATCATGTGGCTCATTTCTATCCAAGTGTCCAAGTCCAAGTCGCTTAGGCAGCTTATGTGTACGTAGGGAATAATCATCAGATGTCCATTATTGTAAGGATAGCGGTTCAGCATCACATAGCAGAACTCTGCACGATGGAGGATGAGGTTCTCCTCATCACTGCCAAGTTGCTGATATCTGCACATCACGCAGTCATCCGCTTTCTCCCCCAAGATGTAGTCCATTCGCCAGGGAGAATACAGATAACGGGGATCTTCCGGTTTACTCATATGGGGTTTCTTCAACCACATGCGCACCGAATTCCAGTATTTCATGCTCGTGGATGATGGCATTCACAAGGATGTTGTGTCCTTGCAATATAGTATCATTACACACGGTGCTATGTTCAAGGTAGCAGTTGGGTCCTATCACACAACCTTTTTCCAAGTTGCATTTACCCTTAATCACGGTGTTTTGGCTAATCTCCACATCGGTTTCAATTATCACATCATCACCTATGTAAATTGTGTTGGGGTTATGCATAACCACACCGCTATTCAGCCATTTCTTACGGATTTTGTCCACATAGATATCTTCCAGTTCTGCAAGTTGCTCCTGGGAATTCACTCCGGATACTTCCATCAGGTCTTCCAACACCACAGAAGCTATGGTTCTGCCTGCTTTGTAAAGAATCTCTACCGCATCAGTTAAATAGTATTCGCCTTGCTGATTATCATTCGAAGTCTTTCTAAGGGTATCGAACAGCTCTTTAGCATTGAAGCAATATATCCCTGTGTTCCATTCCTTTATCTGTCTTTGGTCGGGACTTGCATCTTTGTATTCAATAATACCGCATAGTTTGCCATCAGCATCTCGCAACATCCTGCCATACTTTCCCGGGTCGTCCAGAAATGCCGTCAGGACAGTGCATGCAGCATTGGTGGCAAGATGTTCCTGGTATATTTTATTTACTGTTTGGGGAGTTAGCAGGGGCACGTCTCCACACAGGATCAGGATGTCCTGTTCGGGATTCTTGAATAATGCCTCAGTTATAGATACGGCATGTCCGGTACCCAGCTGTTCCTTTTGCTCCACAAATTCCAGGTGATCGTCCTCTTCCAAACAGGAGATAACGGTTTCTTTCAAATACCCTACAACTATGCAAATGCGTTCGCACTGCATGGCAAGGGCAGTATCCACCACACGCTGAACCATGGGTTTATCGGCGATGGGAAAAGTTACTTTGGCACGGTCAGATTTCATCCGGGTGCCTTTTCCGGCAGCAAGAATAATCGCTGCAAGGGCGTTCATGGTCTTCCTCCACTCTTTCTTAAGAGATAGTATAATTCAGTTATGCTTTTATGCATGATTGGATGTATAGTTTCGGGGATAAGCTCGTTTAACAATTGCAAAGCAAACAAGCGGTTGTGAAAATCAGGATGTGGTATAACAAGCTCAGGTAGTTCCTTAGGGTTCCCAGCCATCCGTGTATCAAGAGTAAGATTTTCAGCCAGCAGGATATCAATATCTATGAGGCGTTCTCCCCATTTCTCAATTCGGATTCTGCCCATACGGCTTTCTATTTCAAGTAGTTTGGCAAGCAGATCCTGAGGCGAAAGAGTGCTTTTTATCTCCAGCACCTGGTTGTAAAAATCCGCTTGGTCGGTCTTGCCATAAGGAATGCTTCTTATCAAGCTGGATTGCCGTAACAGTGTGACCTCCGGAACAGATAAAATAGCCTTCGTAGCAGTTTCAATTTGCTTTTCGGGTTCATTCATATTGGCACCAAGACAGAGGTGGTAAATCATCCACGTGTACGCTTCAGTTCCACTTCCACAGATTTCAGACTGCCCTGTATTGGAACCGAAGGCTTTTGGATACAGATATTTAGTTTTTGCACCAAGGGAAAACCTGCCATCAGCGTATCGCCAATCGTATTGGCACAGCTTTCCAGCAAGTGAAACTGATGGGTTTCCATAATCTCTTTCACTTCATCGTACACCTTGGTATAATCCACGGTATCCTCAAGATGCCGGATGTCCGCATCCAGTGCCTCATCGGTGTGCAGGGTGATGCTAACTACAAAGCGTTGACCAAGCTTTCGCTCTTCAGCATGCACTCCATGATAGCCATAAAACACCATTTCATTCAGGCGTATTTTCATAACTTCCTCATAATCCTAATATCCAGTTTCTTGCCAAATTTACTATCTGCCAGGCGGACAATAAGGAAACTAAGTGCCATGGCAGCAAAGCCGTTAAATATGGATAACAATTCACTTAGCCACTGTCTTGTAACTATGAAACCAACGAACAAAAACAGCAGAGGCAATCCGAAGATAAGTAGTGACGCCAAAACTCGTCCGGTAGGGGATATATCAAGTAGAACCCTGTCTCCCGGGATCAGCGTCAGTTCGGTAAGCAATTCAAATTCCGCAGGGATGTTCTTTAGGCACAGTCCATGCATAGCACAGCTTTTACATCCGCCTCCACGCTCTATCTCTACGGTCACTTTATCGCCATGAACAGCTTTTACAATACCACTGTCTTCTATTGTGCCCTCTGTCATGTACTCAACCTCTGAACTACTCTCTCGATTATGTTGCTGCTGGAAATTCCGGGTACGAATTCAAGGCTGCGCACTTCCCCGCCATAGCTCATCACGAAGTCTGCACCCACAATCTGATCCACCTGCCAGTCTCCGCCTTTAACCAAAACATCAGGTTTCAGCTTCCGGATTAGCTCCATGGGCGTATCTTCTGTAAATATGCAGATATAATCCACAGCTTCCAATCCGCCAAGCACGATACTGCGTTCAGTTTCGCTTACAATAGGGCGTGTTTTGCCCTTCAGCCTGGCTACGGAAGCATCGCTGTTCAAGCCAAGTACCAGCACGTCTCCCAATGTTTTTGCGCTTTGCAGGTAAAGCACATGGCCTGCATGCAGGATATCGAAACAGCCATTGGTAAATACGATGCGTTTATGTTCCTGGTGCAGGATATGGCTAAGAGCTTCCACCTCGCAAAAGGGTATTTGCTTTTTATTGCTCACTTAAGCTGTCCCAAATCTCTTTGCAATTAGCAGTAGCGGTTCCGTGTTTTGCCACAACCACAGCAGCAGCATGGTTAGCTATCAGCGCTGCGCTCAGGATATCCCTGCTATCCAGATATGCAAGGGATAATGCGCTTATCACCGTATCTCCGGCTCCTGAGACATCAAATACTTCCTTGGCAAAACTGGGGATATGCTGAGGTTTTCCTCCCTCAGTAATCACGAACAAGCCCTTGCTTCCCCAAGTAATAACCAAGTGCTTGCATTTCATTTTGTTCTGCAATTCTGTTGCAGCAGCAAAAAAGCCATTTGTATCACTGTAGTGTTTGCCTAAGTAATCCTGAATTTCCCCATAGTTGGGCTTGAATATATCAATCCCGGTGTATAGATCAAAGTGCTTTTTCTTGGGATCTACAGCAACGGGGACTTTGTGTTTTTGTGCAAGGGTTAAAACGTTCTTTATCATGTCTTTGCTCAGCAAGCCCTTATCGTAATCCTCTATAATTAAGGCATCGCAATTGGGGATCAGCTTTTCCAGATATGATTCTATCTCTTTCCTCAGGTCATCGCGCACTTCGGTTGTGTCTTCCCTGTCCAGCCTCACAATTTGTTGGCTTACAGCTCCGATGCGCGTTTTAAGGGTGGTTGGTCTGTCTTCATCCCCAAAGATGCCATCGGTGCTTATCTTCTGCTTTTGTAAAAGCTTCTTAACTGTTTTTGCCTGCATGTCCTTGCCGCAAACCCCTACAAGCTCCACCTTTGCACCCAATGCAGCAAGATTCAGTGCTACATTAGCAGCCCCACCGAGACGGTATTCCTCGTGATTTAGCTCAATCACCGGTACAGGTGCTTCCGGGGAGATGCGCTGCACCTTTCCCCACAGGTATTCATCCAGCATGATATCGCCAAGCACCAGAACACGGTAATTGGCAAACCCATCCAGATGTTTTTTTAGATTTAGGCTGGCTTTAGTTTTCATGTAGGCTCTCCTAAAGGGTAATCTCCGGTGAAGCAAGCATCACAATAGTTATCCGGCTTTTGCACACAGGAACGTAAGTCCCCTATGTTTATATGTTTCAGGCTGTCCACTCCGATTTTGCTGCGAATCTCTTCCAGACTAAAACAGTTGGCAACCAGCTCACCGGCATCAGGAGTATCTATACCGTAATAACAGGAATGACAAACCTGCGGACTGCCAATCCGTAAATGAATTTCTGCAGCACCGGCATTTTTTATTAGCTTTACAATCTTACGGATGGTAGTGCCGCGGACAATGCTGTCGTCCACAAGAACAATCTTCTTGTCCTTAAAGAAATTGGGTAAAACATTAAACTTCTGGCGTACGCTTTCATCGCGTATGGTCTGTTCAGGCTTGATGAATGTGCGCCCGATATAGTGATTACGGATTAACCCCAGAGAAAGCGGAACCTTGCTGGCAGTAGCATAACCCAAGCCGATAAAATTACTGGAATCAGGTACTGGGACAATCAAATCCGGATTCAATCCTTCATCATTTTTTGCCAGAATTGCGCCTATACTCTCGCGCACCCTGTAAACATCTTCGCCGAAGTGATGGCTATCAGGTCTGGAGAAATAGATATGTTCGAAGATGCAGTGCTTTTCTGTGCCGCTATTGCGATACAGGTTGGGATCATTCTCAATCACCAGAATATCATTACATCTTTCCAGAGTAGTTCCTGCATCCCGGTTACCTTGTCCCTTGCTAATACGGATGATCCCCGCAGGAGGAACTTCATGCCTGTCCACCACGTCCAGCGTGTCCAGAGAGCAGCTTTCGGATGCTACTACTACGGCACCATCGGGAGCAATACCCCAAACCATGGGGCGGATACTAAGGGGATCGCGAAACATATATAGTTCGGTGCGGGTGCATAGCACACAGGAATAAGCACCTTTAACCTCTTTCATGAGGTTGCGGATGGCTTCGCTGATTTCATCCCCGTGGTGGATAATCCTGTAGGCAAGGTATTTAACCAACAGCTCACCATCGTTATCGCTTTTAAAATATACGTTTTGGGCTTCCAGATGCTTGCGGATGGAAGCATAATTCACCAGGTCGCCATTGGAAGCAAGGGCGTAGGTAGGTCCTGCCAGGGTTTCCACAAGGTGTGGCTGCGTGTTAAATTCCGTAGCGCTTCCCTTGGTAGGATAGCGTACATGACCAATGGCAATTGTTCCCGGAAGCTCGCTTAAACGGTCGTCACTAAACACTTCCTTCACCAAACCCATCTTTTTCCTCAGGCGGATAACCAAGCCATCGCTAACCGCCATGCCGCAGCTTTCCTGCCCCCGGTGCTGCTCTGCAAAAAGTCCCAGAGCTGCCATGTTAGCTGCATTATCAGTACCGAAGATACCAATAATTCCGCACATCAGCCCTTTCCTTTACGTGTAAACTCTATCTTGTGCTCTGTTCCATTTAACAGGCGGAAGAGGTTTTCCCGATGCTTAATCACAATCATTAGCACAACAAAGCAGATCAGGATCAGGGATGCGTAATCTGAGTTGTTTACTAAGCAAATATGCCAAAGGCTGTGTACATGAAATACAAGTGCGGCTATAATGCTACCCAGAGAAACATACCTGGAGATGGATGTTATCATAATAAACACTCCCAAAGCAGTTAGCATGCTTAAGGGGGCTAATGCCAGGAAGGCACCGCCGGCTGTGGCTACACCCTTGCCACCTTTAAAACCCAGATAAATGGGGAACACATGCCCAAGTATTACTAACAGAGCACACAAGGCAACAATGGGGCTTCCCACGGGCAAGGAATTCCTTGCAAGCTGGGTAGCTAAAAAGCCTTTACCCATGTCCAGCAGCAGGACTACAATACCTGTAGTGGTTCCATATAACCTAAGGGCATTAGTGGCACCAACATTGCCGCTGCCGCCCTTGCGAATATCCTTCTTGTAAAACACTTTACCGATAATCCAGCCGATGGGTACACTACCTAACAGATAGGCAAACAACGGTAGGATAAAAGGGAGTAGGCTAGTCTTCATCATCCACCTTATTCTTGAATCCATAAACTCCGGTACGGCTTTTTGTCCCGTCGTGAGCACCAAAACTTCTGTTACGAGTCCGTTTTGCATCGTTCTTTTTCAGCTTTCCATCCTGGTTTTTGTTGGCTTCGTCATCTTCGTCCTTCTTGCGTCCTTTGAAGATCAGCTTAATGCTAACCCCCTCAAACTTGAACATTTCCCTGATCTGGTTATGGATAAAGCGACGGTAGTTTTCGGTTATCAAAGCAGGAGTATTGCAGAAGAAGATGAAAGTAGGCGGTTTCACAGCTGCTTGAGTCAGGTAGTATATCCTCACGTGTTTACCGGAAGGATGAGTTGGGGGGCGGTGTTCCACCACGTGCTCCATAAAACGGTTCAATTCCCCGGTAGGGATACGTTTCTGGCTTTCTTCTTCTATCACCAATACTGTCTCCATGATACGGTGAATCCGTTGGCTGGTTTTAGCGGATAGAAACATTACAGGGGCAAACTGCAGGAATGGCATTTGATAATGTAGCTCTTTGGTAAATTCCATTGTGGTACCGGTGTTTTTATCCACCAAATCCCATTTATTGTAAACCACCATTATCTCTTTCATCCTGCGACTGGCATAACTGGCTATCTTTATATCCTGTGTGCTTAGCTCTTCATCAGCCGTAAGCACCAGCACCACAATATCGCACCTGTCCACGGCATCTATGGTGCGCATGGAAGAAAAGTATTCTACTCCGTAAGTAACCTTGGTTTTACGTCTTAAGCCCGCAGTATCTATCAGCACATATTCCTTGCCGTGATAGCGGAAGGGGGTATCTATAGAATCACGCGTGGTACCCGGAATTTCGGTAACTATCTGCTTTTCGTCGCCAAGCAACAGGTTTACAATGCTGGATTTGCCCACATTGGGCTTACCAACCACTGCTATGCGGGTGGGGCTGGGCTGTTCATCGGCATAAGCATCCTGAGTATCCGGCATCAGGGAAAGCAATTCATCCAGGAAGTTACCTGTATTTCTACCGTGTGAGGCAGAGATAGGGAAAGCATCGTTAAAGCCCAACTGCAGGAAGTCGTAAACTTCCCATTCGAACTTCTCGCTGTCCGCCTTGTTTGCCACTAACATCACCTTGTCCCGGTGCGGGAAAAGTATTTTGGCAATGGCTTTATCCAGATCGGTTGTGCCTGTCTGCGCATCCACCATAAAGATGATGAGGTCGGATTCATCAATTGCCAGTATCGCCTGATGTTGAATCATCTTATCCATGGTTTCGTTGCTGTCGTATATTATCCCGCCGGTATCCACCAGCTTGAAAAGCTTGCCGTTCCATTCCACGTCTTCATACTTACGGTCGCGGGTTATGCCGGCTTCAAAATCTACTATTGCCATGCGTTTACGGCATAAGCGGTTAAACAGGGTCGATTTCCCTACATTGGGACGCCCGACGATTGATACAATGTATTTTCTCATTATTCCTCTATTGTTAAGTGATGAAGTGATGAAGTGACGTAGTGATGATGAGACAATGGACTAGCATCTTACAACCACCTCATCATCTCGTCACCTCTTCAGGTATTTTATCAAGCCTGATATTTGAGATCTGATAAGTATGATTAGATTAGTTGGCATCTCCAAATCTGGATTACTAACATATCCTAAACGTTCTGAAAGTAATAATTGCGTTTCGAGTTCGGCAACACTACCAAGTGCGATATACAGAAACTGCTGGAATTCCTTATCATGATTTCTGCCTGCACCTTCTGCAATGTTTGAAGGGATAGATATTGCTGCACTTCTCATTTGGGATATAATCCCATACAATTCGTCTTTGGGGAAGCTTTTTGTAAGCTCGTATATTACTACAACCAGCTCCATCCCATTTTTCCACACTTCCAAATCTTTGTGTGTTTTCATGTAAACTCCTTACACATCATCACATCATCACATCATCACATCATCACATCATCACTTCGTTACTTCGTTACTTCGTTACTTCGTTACTTCGTTACTTCATCACATCTTTACTTATTCAAATCCAGCATTTTAGAAGGGGTGATTTTGTCAATCTCCACGTTGGAGTAGGTAATTAGTACCAATGTTCAAATAGTAGCAGATGTTCTATGCCCACGGCCATCACTATTGCCCATAGGGCATCAGTGCTTGAGAGGCTTTTGGCTCAAACCGCGGTTACCTTGAGGGAAAGTACGGTGACGGAACCAAGTCCTTAAAACCAGAGCTTTGAACGTAACGCTAAAAACAAAGTTACTTTAAACTTATAACCGGCTTCCCCTTGGCGCACCAAGCGGGAAGCCGTTTTTATTAGAACGATTAGCTATTCAGTTCCTTCCCATTCCGACACACTATTACATCCATTTCTATTTCATCAGCATGGCTTTGCGTACTGAGGTTTGTCCACCGGATTCCAGACGAAAGAAATAGATGCCGGAGCTTACACCGCAGTTGTTCTTGTCCCTGCCATTCCAAACTATCTTGTGGTGACCTTTCACCATGTCAGTATTTAGCAGTTCTTTTACCTTCTGCCCTTTAATGTTATACACACACAGCTTCACCTTGCCATCGTTGGGTATGCTGAAAGCTATGTTAGTGGTGGGATTGAAAGGATTGGGGTAGTTGTTAAACATGGTGAGAACTGAGGGGACAGTATCCTCATGCGCTCATAGGGTTACAAACCGAAAAGAGCCTGAAGATGGATGGATACTTACTGAAGGTGATATCTCAGGCTGATTCTACATAAATTGAGGTTGCATGTTGATTTCGCCTTTACTTTCTGACACAATTCTAAATTCCAATGCGGTGCTACTACGGTGAAATGCTACTGCATAGGCGGAAACCCTTTGGCAAGGATGCCTGCCTGTACAGAAACTAATGCTTTCGGGACAAAACATCTGTATCAACCCAAGAACT
>PHBO01000028.1 GCA_002840645.1 Candidatus Cloacimonetes bacterium HGW-Cloacimonetes-3 | reverse complement strand
TGCTAAAAGTGCTGTCAACCTCGGCAAGCTGATACACCAGAGGAGAAGAATCCGGGCTAAGAGCGATACTGCGGATTATCCCATCACCTTTTGTAGATGGTGAAATATCCGTCACCTCATCAAGATCGGCATACAGCAATTGATCGTTTAAGCTATAATACGCCCTTTCACCTTTGCGGGCAAAGCACTTGTCCTTTGGCACCAGTATATATGGCTTCTGATAATAGCTTTCCATACCCAATACATCTGTGTGATTACTTAAATTTAACCCCAGTTTCCAGATACAAAGCGGATCCATATAATAGGGATATGATTCGATGCTCATCTTGGTTCTCGGATCGGGATTGTAGTTCTTCTTATAGCCGATACCATTTCCCATTGCACCCGGGTAGTTTCTGGTTTGCATGTTTATCCCCAAAACAGGATCTACGTAACCCTCATCAGGGGAAGATGATCCTCCATATAAATCCATGCCCGGGTTCCATACCCCATTAGAGTGATGGTTGTTATCATAATAATCGCGATGAATAAAGCCTCTTCTTCTCTGGAATATTGAGCCCCAAATGTTTGCAGTACCCCGCTCTAAATATGGTGCGTTTTCAGGCCAAAGAGGGTTGTACCAAGGATAATCCAAATTCGCCGGCCAAGGCTGGGATGTTGTCTGAGGCCATCTATTGCGGTGAAGATCTATCCAATCAAACCAAGTAGGTATAGGTCCTGAAGGTGTCGGTACGTTAATAATGGTTGCTGGAATAGAGCCATGCGGATGTTGATATTCAAAAGTAAAAACTCCATCCTGATTCGGAGTGCCACCCCCATTTCCGAGGGCATACAGTGATGCATATATCCAGGTTCCACCTCCTGCGGGGGCAGCATAATCTGTGTCTGCACCCATATTGGTATGTTCCCGAATCGTGTCTATGGGGTTGTAATAACCATATTTTAGGCGAATGCTTCTTTCAGAAATAAGATCAACCGTAGACACCCCGTTGTTATTCGGACCATTCGGAGGCTCGGTTCCATAAATCAGTACATCTCCTATTATCTCTATGTCGCCCGCTGCCACCCAAGTTTGATTGCCGGCAAATCTTCCCTTTATCCATAGCTTGCCGTTTACAAAGTTCACTCGTCCCATACATGTATTTGAAGGCAAGGGTGTCCACACCGTGTCCTGAACAGTGAAATTGTTTCTAAAAGAGGGTGGTTCGGTAGTCCCTTCGGGGTAATTGGGCCACACATCCGTAAAAACACGCCTGGGTGCCTGCACTTTGCCCCACATACCGGAGAAGCTGCCACCGTCCACTTCCACCATGATAATATTATCAGGGTCGTAGCTTGGTGGACCTACAAGAGCTGCAATTTCACGTAGTGATCCAGTCGATATATCTATTGTAGGTGCGTTCTCTACCAAGCCTCCTCTAAAAATTAGATCCCGAGGGTATTGGGGAGGAATACTTACAGCCATACCACCAATAACTACCGGACTGTTAAAAATAGGCCAACCATTATTTTCACCCTCGCCGGTCTGCTTTATGTAAAGGTCATTATTAGTTCTCACAATGCCATTCAACACATCTTTCCCGGTGAAATACTCAGGTTCATTATCGGAGTTAAGCTCTGTGTCTGTGTAATGAAACGGGGCGATAAACTCATCTGGATCGTCCGGATGGATACCGGGGAACATTTGCATTTCTCCGCCTACCTTTATCTTTTCCGGATAAGGCAGGTCAAGGGAAAAGCGTTTTATCTGCCCGTTGTATTTCTCTACGTAGGGGCTGTTATCAAAGGTATTGGAATACATAGGTATGATATCGTTAAAGGTCTCGCCATTAGGAGATACAGCAATCATATTTTGCAGTGCACTTTTGAACGAAACAATCGTTTCATTGGGGGTATAGGACAAGGTTGGGCTAAAATCCTCTCCATAAGAAGGAAAAAGAACATCTGAAACTTGCCAGGTTAAACCCCCATCGTGACTGTACTTGTACCTGATAGTGTTGGGGATAGGTGGTTTGGTAACAAATACAATTGTATCCCCGCTTGCATAACTTCCCAATTTTCCGGCAAAGCTACCTTCGCCAACTAAGGTAAAGGGACTTATCTCTGCCATCAGCAGCCCACAAAACATTGCCAACATTACTAATACTATAGCCTTCATTAATACCTCACGCCTCATATGATAAATGAAATTCACTTTAATCTGTACCCAAGAGGGCATTACGATCTCGAGAGCAGGCTATTATTATTGCATATTGCTGTCAATCTAATTATTTATCATTGGAGTGTTTATTTCAATGTCACATGCCAAGTTTGGGGTTGATCAGGTTTATTCCTCCTTGCTGATTTCTCTAATAACGCCATAACGATTCCCTAATGATTCCCTAACGCCGTTAGGGAATCATTAGGGAATCGTTATGGCAGCACAAGGGATATAAGCAGGAGCGGAAAAAAAAGCAGCAGGTAAACTACTTACCTGCTGCTTTGGGATTTGCTCTCTTATTCTGTCTTACAATCTACTGCGTCATTGAATTTTGTATGCTCCGAAAAGCGGGTCATGTGGAATCTGCCAAAGAAGCTATCCACCATGGAGTATATCACGGGGATGATGAACAGGGTAAGGAAACTGGCAAACAGCAAGCCAAAGGTGAAGCTAACTGCCAGGGGTCTCCATGCCTGAGCCGAGGGATCGGTGGAAAACACCAATGGTAGCATACCAGCCACCGTAGTAGCGGTAGTTAAGATGATGGGACGCAAGCGGATTGAGCCGCTGTTGATTATCGCATGCCAGCGGTCTGTGCCTTTCTCGCGTTCCGTATTGATGAAATCTATGAGAATAATGGCGTTATTCACCACCACTCCGGCGAGGGCAACCACGGATATCAGTGTATTCAGGGAGAATGGTAAACCTGTAATCAACAAACCCAGAACAACGCCGATAAAGGCAAAGGGAATAGTCATCATCACGATTAGCGGCTGTACATAGCTTTTAAATTGTGAAGCCAGGATGGTGAAGATCAGCATTAGTGCCAACACAAAGAGCTTGAACATGGATGAGTAACTTTTACGCTGCTCTTCCTGCACGCCACCGCTTTCAAGTGTATATCCGGGGAAGCGTTGCTCGAAATTGGAAATCACGCCTTCCTCTCCCTTTAGTTTGTTTCCCAACAGGATGGCACTTACTTCCGAGGCGGTTCTGCGTTTCTGTTTACCATTTACTTCGTAAGGGCTTACAGATGCACTAACAGTCACCAATCTGTCGCCATCGCGGTGGTCTATTTTGGAAAGGGAAGAGGTTATCTCGAAATCTGCCAGATCGCTGATAGCAATCAGGTCTCCGGTGCGGGTGCGTATCTTCAGGTTCTTCAGGTTTTCCAGTTCGTCCGTATAGCTTCCCGCCAGTTTTACGATGATAGGGTATTCTTCCACGCCGGCACCGCGGTATTTGCTAACTTCACTGCCGGTAGATGCCGTGCGGATGGTAGATGCTATCTGTGCCACGGTTAAGCCTGCCATGGAAAGGGCTTCATGATGCGGAATAATGCGCACTTCCTTCTTACCCTTGGTGAAGCTGTCGTCAATATCGGTTACACCGGGTATCTTTTTAAGCTCACCCTTCAGTATCTCGCTGATGAAGGCAAGGCGTTCAAGGTTTTCGCCTTTTACGCGCAGTTCCACATCGTTACCGACAGGAGGACCGCTTCTGCCCTGGGAGAACTTGTAGGAATACAAGCCGGGTAGTTTATCCAGAAACTCTCTGATGCTGGTGCGGATATCATCGGTGGTAAATTGCATATCCTTCAAAGCTACCAGATCGATATTTATCTGGGCGTTATTGGTGGCAAACTCACGCTGGATTTCTCCGCCCATAGCGCCAACATTGCCCACCACGAATTCTATATCATGTTTTTGCTTCATGTTCAGGATAAACTGTTCTGCTTTGGAAACCACTGCCTCTGTTTCATTCAGGGTTGTGCCAACCGGAGTTTGCAGTTGCAGAGAGATGGTCTGTGAAGCGGGTGATGGGAAGAACTCGAATGGGATAGCACCTGAAGCTAACACACCAAAGGAGATAAATAACAGGACAATAACACTGCCCACCACTGCATAACGGTGTTTCAGGCTCCAGGTTACACCTTTGCGGTAGTATTTCACCAATGGAGCTATCAGGCGGGTGCTACGGTCATGATTTGTGGGGCTTGATTTGTCGAATTGCATTACGTTGTTGGGAAGCACCACCATGCTTTGGAACCAGGAGCCAAGCAGAGCGATAGACACCACGATAGGGAACACACCCAGGAACTTGCCCATAATTCCGCCCAAAAGCAGCAGCGGCATAAAGGCGGCGATTGTGGTTAAGGTAGAGGAAAACACGGGTGAGATAACCTGATCCACACCCATAATGATTGAATCCTTGCGACAATAGCCATCTTCTCGCAGGCGATGGATGTTTTCCAGCACCACAATGGAATTATCCACCACCATGCCCACAACGATGATGAAACCAAAGATGGTGAGGTTGTTTAGGGTTACGTTAAAGAATGGAATCACAATGAAGGCAATAAAGATAGATAGCGGTATCCCGAAAGATGCCAGCAGTGCATTGCGCCATCCTAAAAAGAAGAACAGGGCAGTAAAAACCAGCAATATGCCGATCATGGCATTTTTACCCAGCGCGTTGATACCGTTTTTAACATCTATAGCACCGTCATTACGCACGCTTACATCAAGCCCGGGGATGCCTTTCTTGAAGTTATCAATATAAGTGCGGACTTCCTTCATTACCTTGATAATATTGCCATCTCCCTTTTTGTAAAGGAAGATAGAGATGGATTCCGAGCCATTAAGCCTGGCAATTGACAAAGGCTTTTCCAGTGTGTCTTTCACGGCTGCTACATCTGATAGGTGAATCGCTCTGCCGGTGGCATCGGATTGCACAATCATACTGGCAAGCTCTTCCATAGAGTTAAACTCACCCAAAGTACGCACCAGAAACTCCACCTTGCCAAAACGGGCAGAGCCACCGGGGATATTAAGATTGCGTGCTCCCAGAGCCGTGGAAAGATCACTAAGGGTTAAGCCATAGGCATCCAGACGGGCTTGATCTACATCCACCCACACCTGGCGGTCACGGGCACCGATGAGATCAACCTTGGAGATGTTTTCCACATTCAGTAACCCATCTTTCAGGTTCTCGGAGATTTCCCGCAAGCCCATGGCACTAAAGCCCTCGCCACCCACCACTACCTGAGCAATGGGGTTCACTTCCCGCATATTAAGACGGATAAGGACGGGGTCCAGCGCATCCTTGGGCAGGTCATTAATCTTATTTACTTCGCGGCTAACGCGGTCGAAGGCGTCTTCTGAGCTAACTTTTGTGGTGAATACCACCCGGATCATGGCACTGCCTTCTTGTGCGGTAGAGGTTATGTAATCCAAATCTTCCAGATTGTTTAAACCAAGCTCCAGCTTGCGGATAATTAGCTGCTCAATTTCTGCAGGGGACACTCCCGGATAGGGGACAACAATAATTGTGCTGCCAAAATCTACTGCAGGATACTCCTCACGAGGCATGTTGACCATGGAGATAACCCCAAAGATCAGGATTGCCAGCGTGAGCATATTTACCAGAATGGAGTATTTTAAAGAGGTTTCTGCTACTGATATCACTTGCCTCTCCTTACTGTTTAACGGTTACGAGGCTGCCATCCTCAAGGTTTTCACTGCCGGTGCTTACTATCTTTTCTCCAACTTCTGCTCCGGAAAGAAGCTCCACATTTTCTCCGATTACGCGACCCAGTCTCACTTCGCGCTTCTGAGCTTTGTCACCTTCGCCAATCACAAACACATAGTTCTTGTCGAATTCCTTCACGATGTTTGTAATAGGGGTGTAAAGCATGCTGCTATAGTGTGTGGTTAAGATTCGTGCAGACACCACCATCCCGGGAAGCAGATCACGGGTGCTATTCACGGTAATCTCCACCGGATAGGTAGCAGTATTGGCAAGGGGTCTTATTCCGAAGCCTCTTATTCGTCCGCTGTATGCTTTTTTGCTGTTTTGATAGCGTATATCCGCTGTCTGACCCTTTTTTAGCTTGGCTATCTGGCTTTCGCCCACACCGGTTTTAAGGATAAGGGTGCTGGCATCCGTGATGGAGGCTATGGCTTGTCCCGGGTTAACATATTGTCCCGATGCCACCATCAGGTTAGAGATAACTCCGCTTTCGGGAGCTACAAGATACGAATTGGCAAGGGCAAGACGGGCTTGTTCCTTTGCAGCTTTGGCACCGTCGAATCCTGCTTTTGCACCTTTATAGGCGGAAAGAGCTGTGTTGTACTCTGCTTCGGAAATAAGGTTTTTTGCTTTTGATGCTTCCGCATAACTAAGGTTTTTGCGGGCATTTTCGAAAGCGGATTCGGAAGATAGATAAGCTGCTTCTGCCTGCTCCAGGCGAATCTGCGTTACATCGTTTTCTACCATGCCAATTCTTTCGCCCTTGGCAACGCTGGCGCCCAGGCGCTTATACAGCTTCAGGATTCGCCCCGATGTCTCACTGCTCATGGTGATATCAGTTATGCCTTCCAGTTTGCCAGAGAGGCTTATATACTCGTCTAATGGGCGCAAGCTAAGCTCTTCCACCATCACTGCCTGACGGTCATCGTTTGTGGGCTTGCCCTGCTTTTTATCATTCTTCTTTCCGCAAGCGCCAAGCACCAGCAGCAGGCTAAGGATTATCAGTATTGATCTCGTTTTCATATCTTCCTCTTAATTCTGTATCAAGGTATAAAGTTCGGTTTTATCTTCCAGTGCCAGCGCTTGCATCAGGGCACTGCGCGATTTCAGATAGCTATAGAAAGCATTGGTATGCGTCATACGTGCGGCAGATAACATCAGCTCTGCATCCAGCAACTCCAGAGGGGAGAGCATGTTCAGGCGGAACCGCTCCTGCATTTGGCTGTAAAGCTCTTCTGTATAGGATAAACCAAGCTCGGCACTCTTTACCTGTTTGGCACTGCTAATCCAGTTGAGCGTACTTGCCTGGATGCCAAGTTTAATGCCATCCGTTGCCGTTTTAGCTTCCAGACTGGCTTTACGAGCTTCTTCCTTTGCCTTTTTGGCAGCAGAGTAATATCCCAAGCCCGGTAATATTGGCAGCGAGGCATTCAGCATTATCTGGTTTGAGGCAGTGAATTCGTAACGGTCTATCCCGTTTTCTCTATACTGCCTGCTTCCCGTCAGCATCAGGGTTGGCAGGAATGAAGCCTTCGCAATGGTGAACGCCCGTTGAGAAAGTTCCACCGATTTATCCAGAATACGGTAATTGAAATTGCGCTGTAAAGCCAGTTGTAACAGCTTATCACTCAATGTATTGCTTCTATCCAGATCAAAGCTGTCCAGACGATCAATCTCGGCACTTTCGCTATCCATGCTGATATCTGCGGGCATGATCATTTCGTCCATGCCCAGGTAATTGGCAAGGTCTTGCAAGGCAAGCTGCAAGGCAGTTTGTGCCTGTAACCCGGAAACCTGCTTTCCCGCTAAGCGGCTCTGAAAGCGTAAGTAATCTGCCCGGGAAAAGATACCGTTATCCTGCTTCATTTTCGCCAATACCAGATTATCCTCGGCACTCTTAATCTCCTGTTGGCTAATCTGATACAGCACTTTAAGCTGCAAGGCAGCCAGATATTTGCTTTCCACTTCGCTAAACAGCACAAAGCGCTGATTCTGCAGGCTCAGCTTTGCCATCTCTTCGGTGGTGGATGCCATCTTGTAAGCCTGCCATGCCTTTCCGCCCAGGAACAATGGTTGGGACAGATTCAGCGACAAAGTGCGCATATCGTTGTTCATGCTTATCTGCTGTGCTCCGCTCTGATAAGTAGTAGCCGGATCGGTGTAGATATAATTACCGCTAAGGCTTAGCGTAGGCAACACCGTGGAAATGGCATTGGTCTTGCCCCATTTGGCGGCACCGGCAGCAGCTTCCTTAGCAGCATAGGCGGAGTTATATTGCAAAGCCTGCTCCTGCGCTTGCTTCAGGGTAATGCTATTTAAGCCGGTAAAGGCATTCTCTTGTGCCCAAACTCCAAACGCCAAAGCCGCCATAATCATCATTATCATGTATTTATTCACAAGCTCTCTCCTTCACTAAGAAAGAAATTATCATGATTACCCGTGGCGATATCGTCGTACAACTCCTGCAAGCTTTGCAGTTCCATCGTCGCATAACGATCTCCCAAAGCCATCAGATGCTTATGAATAAAAGGTAATTTATCCATATCCATCATCCCGTGGCAATCCTTCCTTTCTTTCTTCATATGTCCAAATTCTTTAATGCTGGAAATCCGTTTGTTTATCAATGCCAGCAGTTCCTGCTTCTCCATCACCCCTTTGGCAAACATAAGCGTGAACCACCATTCATGGCCAAGTTTCTTATCTTCCTTAAGATATCCGCGCACAATCTCTGCAAGGTACTTTCTGCCCTTGGGATTAAGATGAAATACCATACGGGGAGGATTGTTCCCTTCCCGCATCTCTTCCCCGCGGATGCACTTATTCTTTTCCAGGGTTTGAATTGCTTTGTAGATGGCAGGAAGTGTTATCCCCGCCAACCTTGGCAGTAAAAACTGATCTACAATTTGCCCTATCTGATAGCCATGCATAGGCTTTTCGCTGATAAAGCTGAGCACTACCATATGTGCTTTAGACATCGTTACCTCTCTATTAATCTCTTCTATAGTCTCAAGTATAATAGTCAAGATAATAGTATTACCCTTTTTGGCAAGGAAAATCTTGAAGTAGTGTTCAGATATTCAGTTTCATTCACCTCTAAATTGTCAATGAAGCAAATACGTGACAACTGGGAAGGACAGACCCCAAAGTGGCTTACAAACGCATAACATGAAACAAGCCGGAGATAAATCAGCAAAAGCGATGTCCCACTCTTTTACGGAATTCCCGCTCCTAAAAATTAGCAAATAGCTTTGTAATAAATATGAATGTTATAGCTATACAAATACCAGGTTTGTCTTTTTCATATACTTTGCTTCGAGAGTATCGCAAATGTGTTTCATGAGATTACGGCGGATTTCCAGATCTTTAGGCAAGGCAGGATCTTGATGCGCGTCGTTGATTTTGGTGCCTACCACGCATTCGATTATGTCACTATCCAAGAGTAGTTTTACAAGGCGGGTAACAGCATTGTCGGATAGCGTTTCGAGGGCGGGATATTGTTCCAGGATTCGTAAAGCACGACTTAGCGTGATGGTGCCTTCAGTGACTAACTGAAAGCCTTCCATCGTTGCTGTGGGCGGTATTTCGTTATCGAGGCGCACTTCACTGAGGTTTACTTTTAGGGGGATACCGAGTTCCCGGGATAATATCGCGCCGGTTGTTCCTCCACAGAGGATCTTGGTCCCTGTAAAATCACGGGCAATAGATGCCAGAACGGCATCGTGTTCCTTTTTATAGGGAGGTCCAGTCATGAGGAGAGTGCGTCTGGGATTTCGCATATAGAGTGCAGCACAGCTGATGTCGTCTGCAGCTTTCCCGCCATCATATTCTCTGGCTTTGAGGGCAGTGAGTTTAGATATCTGTCCGGCAGAAAGTTGGGGAGAATCTTGGAGAATCTTGTGCAAATATGCTTCCACTCCGCTTTCCAGCCAACCCAGCGGCAGATGCGGCAAGCCCATCCCGGCTTGAGATACTCCATCCGAATAAAACACAATCCGATCTTCAGGTAACAGGGTAAATTCCGAATAGTAGAGGTGGCTTTTACGTTCAGTTTTTAGGGGTATATCTTGTTTGAGCACCGGCAAGACTTCCCCATTCCGGATTAGGGCATAGGGAGGATTGTCATGCTCGATGATGCAAACCTCTCCACTCAATTTGGCATCAATAATCGTAAATGTGCTATAGCCGATCTTGCGATATGAACACACGGGCAGAGTGTCTAAGATCACTTCAGCAGCTCTGCGAATATCCATCCGACTACTGATAAAGCTGGCTGCCATGGTGGTTGTGAGGGTGGACAGTACACTGGCCTTGATCCCGCTACCTAAGCCATCTGCCAGGACTACTACGATCCGGTCGTCAAACTTGCGGCTCAAAAAGCTGTCACCGCAGGCAATCTGTTTATTTTTGTTTAACTGGTAGTAGTCGACTTCCAGAAAATACTGTTCCATCCTTACTCCTTGCCGGAAAAGGACTGAATGATACTATTCAGCAGCACTTCGCTATCAGCAGCATTTTCACCAAGGAGAAAAGCTATTTGTTGCACGGTTGTGAGGTTCTTCTTCATAACTTCACCGGCTTTTTGGATGATCTGCTCGCGTTGAATAACCGGTTCTGTGATATCCTGTAATATACCTCCCACCACTTGATGGGGTTGGATTGAGAAGATGGTTATCCGCAGGATTTTCCCCTGATGATGAATGTCTCGTACCAGCACTTCACTGCCATTCTTCAGGACTGTGGCAAAGAGGTCGTGAAACGAGATGAGGCGTTCCAGGTAAGCCCCTTCCAGATCAGGATCCGCTTCAGAAACGATAGAGGCATCTCCACCGATTATCTCTATGAAACGGGCATTGGATTCGATTATTTTTAGGCTGTCATCTACGATCACGACGCCGGAAGGCATAGCCTTGATCAAAGCTGCGGCCTTGTTTTGTGTCAGCTTTCGCAGATAGGATACGCACATTGCGGGTTCCGCTTTATCTTCCAGCAGTGCTGCGGCGAAATCCCGACAGGTATCATAACCACAGCCACCACAATTCAGCTCGTCTTCGCGCCTTTTTTTGCTGATGCGGAGTAACGCGGCACCGATTTCTGTACTGCTGTGCACTTTTTTATAGATAGCACGGGCAGCATAGTCACTTCCGATAGAGAGTGAATCATCATAATGAGAGTTTTGGGATGGGGGAGTATCAGTCAGCACTTTGTAACGTTTTTTTGCCGTAGCACCTTTGGAACTGACAGCAGGGCCATTGATACATCCGCCGGGGCATGCCAAAGCTTCGATGAAGATTGGCTTGGAATATGAGGTTTTATCAATATCCCGCAAGGCTTCCATGATTTCGTCTATCCCGCTAAAACACATGTAATGTATATCAGAAGCAGGTTGACATGCTTTAATACCATTGCACATGCCACCATCAATGGGATATAGCCCACCTTCTTCAGCAGATTCAGGAACAAAAGCTTCGGTGGAATCTATATTTATCCAGTCCACTCCCTCCAGAGTAAACCAGCGGCGGAGATCTCCAAAAGTCAAGGCTACATCAAAGTCATCTCCGGTTTCGGTCTTTTTGGCGATACAGGGGCCAAAGAAAACTATGCCAATATCCTCACCATATTCTTTCTTAAGCATTGTAGCATGCGCTCTCAGTGGGGACATTAATGGAGTGATACTCCCGGTAAGATGCGGATAATACTGCTCGATCAAATGCACAACCGAGGGGCAGGCTGAGGAAATCAGGATGTTTTGAGTATTACAGCTCATCAATTGGGCACAAGCAGCCGAAACCACCTGCGCCCCCAAAGCTGTTTCCGATACACCTGCAAATCCCAGTTGTTTCAGTGCAGCAATCAGCTTTCCGGATTGAAGCCCGCCAAACTCTGTGATGTATGAGGGGGCTATTGAGGCATAAACAGATTGCTTACTCTTCAATAGTTCTTTAGCCAAATGGAGGTCATCTCTGGTCTTTTTGGCACCCACAGGACATACTTGGGTACAGTGACCACACAGGATGCAAGCTTCCGGGATTACTTCAGCACTACCATTCGCCACGCGGATGGCTTTTACAGGACAGGCACGGACACACTTGTAACAATCCTGGCATTCGGTCTTTTCGGTGTAAATCGGTTTTAATCTATTCATATGACTAACAGTTCTTTAGCCAATATATCGTTTATCTTGTCGGGATCCACTCCGTGATACATGGTGCCGTTTATCACGAGGTTGGGGCCCTTACTGCATTCACCTATGCAGAGTGATCCCTCGATATGCACACTATCGGTTAGATCGTGAGATTTAAGATATTCCTCAATTAAGAGCAAGTTTTCTCTGTTCTCCCTGGCAAAGCAGGAACTACCCATGCAGATCAGGATGCGTTTCATCTATTTCTCCCTGAGGGAAGCCTCTGTTTGGATTCTGGCTTTCACATCCTCGAGCCGGGCACGATGTATTACTTCGCCATTGATCACGATGGTCGGCCCCAGGTCGCACTGTTCGGTGCAGAAAGTGGCGGCGATGTCAAAGCGATTGTGCCAGGCGTTGTCTTCAACAGTTTTAAGGGTAGCAGCCAGAATCTCCTGGGCACCACGCAAGAAACAACTGGTTCCGATACATACCCGTATCTTGCAGCGATCTTCCTTGGATGGGGCAGAGAAGGATATTTCTTCGTCCTCTATGCGTTTCCGGCTCCGGTATTGGGTATGCAGCATTTCATGCGCCTTGTGGCTGTTTGGTTCATGTAAAAGGGTCTGATATATCTCATCGATAAAGGGATTATCCTGGGCACGATGCAGAGGCATGATCTTATCCGCATTATACAGAGCGCGGGTGCGTTGCTGGCGTGTATCGGACTCGCTAATGATAGGTTGTCCGGCACCGCCGATACAGCCACCGGGGCAAGCCATTACTTCGATTACGTCGTATTGAGCAGTTCCGTTTACGATCTTATCTGCCAGAAGTGCAGCATTCTTGAGCCCGTGCACGACTGCCATGCGTAATGTCCCCACGGAAGTTTCTATCTGTGCTTCACGAATGCCCGAGCTGCCACGTACTTCTTGTAAAACGATGCTTTCCGGCATAGGTATTTGAAGTTTATCTGCTGCATAGCGAAGAACGGCTTCACTAACTCCGCCACTATTGCCGAATATCACACCCGCACCGGTTGCAAAACCCATCGGCAAGTCCATAGATTCCAGTTCCAGAGAATTGAAATCTATCCCGGCTTCTTTGATCATCTTGCCGAGTTCCTGTGTCGTGAGCACAAAATCGACATCAGCTATACCATCGGTGGTAAATTCTTTGCGGTTTGCCTCATATTTTTTGGCAGTACACGGCATGATCGCAACTACACAGATCTCTTCCTTTGCCACTCCCAGTAATTGCGGCAGTCTTGCTTTGGCTAAAGAGCCAAACATCTGCTGAGGTGAACGGCAGGAGGAGAGGTTGTTCAATAGCTGAGGATAGGACTGCTCTGCAAATTTTACCCAAGCAGGGCAGCATGATGTGAAGATTGGCAGGTTTTCACCTTTGGTTTTGCGGGTTAAGAGTTCATTTGCCTCTTCGATTACCGTTAAGTCTGCTGCAAAGGAGGTGTCAAAGACCTTATCAAATCCAATCATGCGAAGTGCAGTCACCATTTTGCCTGTAGTTATCTCTCCTGAAGGCAGGTTAAACATTTCACCCAGTGCTACTCGTACTGCCGGAGCAACTTGAGCGACAACGGTTTTTTGCTTGTTATGTACTTGCTGCCATACCTGCTCGATCTGGGATTTCACAACTATTGCACCGGTAGGACATACTGCAGCGCATTGTCCGCAATTGACGCAATCAACTTGAGCAAGGCTCTTGCCATAAGCAGGAGTAACGACCACACCTTCTCCACGATGAGCAAAGTCGATAGCTCCGATGCCCTGAACTTCGGTGCAGAAACGAACGCAGTCACCACATAAAACACACTTATTGGGATCACGCACCAGGCAATCGGACATCATGTCCATTGCTTTGGGTTGTCTGGTTTTTCGATACCGCACTTTATCGATGCCGAGTTTGGTGGAAAGATCCCGCAATTTGCAATCATTGGAGCGTGAACATGTAGGGCCCAAGCCTCTACCTTCGATTTCTACCAGGCACATGCGGCAAGCACCGTAAACACTAAGCTCGGAATGATAACAAAATGTGGGGATTTCTACATGAGCCTTGCGTGCCAAAGCCAGTACGTTCGTTTCCCCATCCCATACTATGGGGCGATCGTTGATGTATATGATTTTATCGCTTTTCATGGTATTCTCCTTAGGATATTGCCTTAAATTTGCAGACTTCGATGCAGGCACCGCATTTGATGCACTTGGTGGGATCGATGGCATGAGGATGTTTTAAGTCGCCGCTGATAGCTCCAACGGGGCAGCTACGTTTGCAGAGGGTGCAACCTTTGCAGAGATCCGGATTGATCGTGATGGCTGTCAGTTCTTTACAGCTCCGCGTGGGGCAATATTTGGATTTTACATGGGCTTCATACTCGTCCCGGAAATATCGCAGAGTAGAAAGCACTGGGCTTGGCGCAGATTTTCCTAGTCCACACAGTGAGGTAAGCTTCACTACTTGTCCGGTTTCTTCCAGCAATTCCAGGGTATCTTCGGTAGCTTCACCGCTTGTGATATCTTCCAGCATTTCCAGCATTTGTCTGGTTCCTTCGCGGCAGGGTACGCATTTCCCGCAGGATTCATGCTGTGTGAAGGTCATGAAATACTTGGCTATCTGTACCATGCAAGTGCTATCGTTCATTACCACTAAACCACCGGATCCTACCATAGCGCCGATAGAAGTGAGGGAATCAAAATCCAGCGGGATATCCAGATGTTCACGGGTAAGGCATCCACCTGAGGGACCACCGATTTGAACAGCCTTGAACGCATCATTATTAATCTTTCCGTTTTTATCGATAACACCGCCACCAATATCAAATACTATCTTGCGGATGGTGGTGCCAAAGGGGACTTCGATCAGCCCTGTATTGGCAACGTGCCCGGTAAGGGCAAAAGTCTTAGTGCCCGGAGACTTTTCTGTTCCCACGGCACGAAAAGCATCTACACCTTTGCGCAGCACTATGGGAACCATAGCAAGAGTTTCAACATTATTAATCACAGTCGGTTTTCCAAACAGTCCACATTCAGCAGGGAAGGGGGGCTTGGGATTTGGCATTCCGCGTTTACCTTCGATCGATGCTAAGAGGGCTGTTTCCTCACCGCAAACAAAAGCTCCGGCACCTTCCATGACACTGATGCGGAAGGCAGCTCCACTACCGAATACGTTATCGCCAAGGATGCCATATTCTTCTGCAGTCTTGATCGCTGTGCGGATTCTGGCACAAGCCAGAGGATATTCCATGCGGACATA
Source organism: Candidatus Cloacimonetes bacterium HGW-Cloacimonetes-3 (assembly GCA_002840645.1). GTDB lineage: Bacteria > Cloacimonadota > Cloacimonadia > Cloacimonadales > Cloacimonadaceae > Cloacimonas. The sequence continues at coordinate 9,962 of PHBO01000028.1, read as the reverse complement.
TACATAGCCTTCATTTGCTCCTATTGCGCGGGCAGCTATCAGCATTCCTTCCACTACAGAATGGGGATTTCCTTCCAGGATACTGCGATCCATAAAAGCACCGGGATCACCTTCATCACCATTACAGACCACATATTTCTTCTCGTTTATCTGTTTGCGGGTCAAATCCCATTTCAAGCCTGTGGAGAAGCCTCCACCACCCCTACCCCGCAATCCGGAATCCATAAACAAACGGCAGAGTTCTATATCATTCATCTTGGTAAAAGCATCTCTGGCTGCAAAATAGCCGCCTTGGGCAATGTACTCGTGAATGCTCTCTGGATCTATCAAGCCGCATTCTTTGAGGGCGGTACGAGATTGTTGAGCATAAAATGGAATATCGTGAGTACCGTGATAGATAGTTCCATCTGTGGGATCGTGGTATAATAAACGCTCTATCACCTCACTTTCGAGGATGGACTTCAGAACAATCTCTTCGGCATCTTCAGGTTTAACATGTGTGTACATTATTCCGGCAGGCTCAATGCTCACGAGTGGACCCACCTGGCAAAATCCTTGGCAGCCACTGCCGGAGATATAGACATCATGATCTGTATGATCCTCGTGATGCAGCTCGATGATTACATCCAGGCCTTTCATGGCTATCGTATTTTTTAGCTGATCAAACACTTTGAGGGCACCATTGGCTATGCATCCTGTACCGGCACAGACAACAATGCGTTTGGCGCAATGATTCCGTGCGATGTTATAGTTTTCGCGAATGTGATCCAGATTATGCATTATCCTGCTCCTTTTGAACTATCTCATCCAAGAGTTGTAAGGCGATTTCGGGTGTTACTTGCCCGTGAATGGCTTCGTCAACTACCAGTACGGGGGCTAAACCACATGCTCCCAGGCAGGAGACGGTTTCGAAAGTAAATAGCATATCATCGGTAGTGATTTTCTTGTCGCTGAGTCCCAATTTCTCCCGAAGGGCATCTATAACGTCACTGGAACCACGTACATGACAGGCTGTTCCATCACACATTTTGAGGATATGTTTGCCCTTTGGCTCTAGCGAAAAGTGGCTATAGAACGTCGCTACACCATACAATCTGGCAGGAGAGACATTAAGGGAAGTTGCTACAAAAGTTAGCACTTCCTGAGGAAGATAGCGATACTCTTCCTGAACGGCCTGCAAAATTGGTATAATCTTGGTTTCACTGCGATCGTAACGATCCAGTATCTCAATTACTTTGTTAAAGCTGCGTGCTGCGTTGTTTGGGGAATCCATACTAACTCCTATTCTCTATCTTAATTTTTTGCTTTCAATTTTGGACACAACTGTCCCTATTGAGGGGTTTCGATAATAGTGCATAACTAACAGCTATGCTTATAATTGACTACTCTATAATTGCCTCGGGAGAGTCTTGAGATTTTGGGATTGCTTTGTGCATTTTCTCTGCTAAACGCCTGGATAGTACTGCCAGAGAAGCAGACATATCTACATTTTCTATGATGACATCTGCATCTGCATGCAGCTTGATGGCGGTAAAATTCCAGATTGCCACTATACCGTTTGCGATCATTAGATCTGCAATGTTCTGAGCATGATCCACGGGCACAGTAATAATCCCTATATGGATGTGTAGACGATCCGCTAAATCCGCATATTTATCCAAGCTAAAGACGGGTATATTGTGAATGGTTGTATTGATCAAAGCAGGATTAGTGTCAAATGCCGCTACTACCTTCAGCCCCTTATTTTGTAACTCCTGATAGCCGAGAAGAGCAGAACCCAGATGACCAACCCCGACCAAGAAACACGAAGACGTGTCATTCCAATTCAGACATTGTTCAATTGCCGAAATCAGCTCATCTATTTTGTGGCCTACTTTGGGAACACCGATCACACCGGTATAAGACAAATCTTTGCGTACTTGAGTCATGTGAATGTCCGTAAAAACAGCTATTTTGGTAGCTGAAACTATCTTTAGTCCGGCTTTTTTGAACTGGTACAATACATCCAGGTATTGCGGCAGTCTTTTTAGGGTTAGAATCGGTATTGCATCCATCTTTGCTCCTATTTCCACAGCGTTATTCGATAAATATGTATCGATATAATTAGAGCGACATATCTTGTCAATAACTTTCTCACGGCAGGCAGGAGAATTGGCTTGGTCTATTATCAATAGTAGTTTATAACTTCAGCCTGGAATCACTCTTAATGGAGATCATATTCCAATGAATAAGAACAAGTTAAGCCGCAACATCCTACATAAATGAGCTTGGACTTACGCCAATCATCATAGTTGTTTAGATCCCAAAAAAAACTTCAATAATGTCTTAATAAGGAGGGATGTATCCTAATACCATTCATCATAGGTCAAACTATCCCCGGTTGGAGTTATCCGGCGGGCAAAACTGAAGATCTTACCGAGGGTTTGTTATGCCAGTAATAACCTGAGTTATATCCTTTTTAGAGAATGGCTTGGAAAGGTAATGCGTAAAGCCCATAGACAAGAACTTTTCTTTATCGCCCACCATAGAATGTGCCGTTATTGCTATAACAGGAGTTAGTGCACAAGCTTCTATCTGCCTTATTTCCTTTGCCACCGCCAATCCATTGATACCCGCTCCCAGATAAATATCCAGCAGTATCACTTGGTATTGCTTGCTGTTCAGCAGCTTAAGCCCTTCTTCCCCGTTAAGCGCACAATCCACATCAGCGATACCTTCCAGCATCCTGTGTGTAAGCTTGTGGCTTATCACATCGTCATCAATTAACAAGATGTGGGGAAGAATAACCTGATGCTGTGTTACCCCGGATTCACCGTTCACGGATGACAATTCACTGTCTTCCGGTGCTGTCAAATCTATTTGCAGGTACTCATCCGGGAAGCAGATGCTGAATTCACTGCCAATGCCTTGTTCGCTACGCAACGAAATTCTCCCTCCCAACAATTCCACATACCCGCGTGAGATAGTTAAGCCCAGTCCTGTACCTTCGTAAGAACGCTCATAGCCTTCACTTACTTGCCTGAAGGCATCAAAGATGCATTCCTGTTGATGCTTAGGAATACCTATTCCGGTATCAATCACGTCTATCACCACACAATTCAAAGTATCTTGTGGATTAGCTTTCAGGCTTATTGTTACAGAACCTTCCTTGGTAAACTTAATGGCATTATTAATCAGGTCATTCACCACATGTTCCAGCAGGCTGGGATCGGTTAGCAGATTAACCTCCGAGTTGTGGGTAATAAACTTAAGGGTAAGATTCTTTCCTGCTGCCAAGGGCTCGAAAAGCTTCACCAGTTTATATAGGAATTTGTTCAGTTCCACAGGCTTCAGCTTGACATCCTGCTTATTTGCTTCCACACGGGACAAATCTAAGATCAGGTTAAGTGTCTTCAGCAGTCTCTTGCCAGAACTATGAATCGTTTTCGCCATGTCTTTGGTTTCTTCTTGGTCCAACATTGAGACCAATATCTCAGAAAAACCCAATATTCCATTCATCGGGGTACGTAACTCATGGCTCATATTGGCAAGGAACACGGACTTCAGCTTATTCACACGCTCTGCTTCTTCTTTGGCGCGGATAAGCTCTTTGGTGATTTGTTTCTTACCCGTGATATCGCGCACGATATTCAGAAACAAATCCTCTCCACACTGCACAAATCTGGATTCAAAGTATTCGGCATTTCCCACCGACAGCTCGTATTCATAGGTATAAGGCTGTCCTGTAAACTTCGCATGCTTCATAGCTTCTATAGCCATATCGAACAGTTCTTCAGAAAGATAATCCCCTATATTGGTGCCGATCATTTCTTCCGGTTGTCGCAGTAACAAGCTGTCATCAGGTGATTTATATGTAACAATATCCCCATTGGAATGTAACAAAAACACAATATCCGGGTTAGCTTCCAGCAAAGCTCTATAAAGTGCCTGGCTATCCGTCAATGCCTTTTCCACAGCTCTGGCTTCTGTCACATCCCGTGCCGATCCTACTGTCCCTATGGGTATCCCTTCATTATTATACAGCGGCGCTTTATGCACATCAAGTCTGCGTAACTCACCGGCTACATAATAGATTTCTTCAAACCGCTGTGGAGAGTTTGCATTCATGGTTCTGATATCCGTTTCTCTGCATTTCTCCGAATTATTGCACCAGGGAGTGTCGCCGCTATGCTTAGCGCAAGATCTCTCTGCGAAGAAGTGGTCTGTTTTCCCCACCGGTTCATCAGTATCTACAGCGTCTAACAGCTTGCTGCAAACGGCTTTATTGGCAAAGATATACCTGCCCTCAACGTCTTTTGCCCAGATCATATCCGGCTCGTTATCACAGACAAGCCTCAGCATGGAATACAGCTGTTTATAGTTGGATTTACTGGTAATACACGATTCCGAGACTGCTAAGCGGGATTCTTCCAAACCGATAACACCCGCCAAAAACTCCAGAATTTTTTTCGCTTCCGCAGTAGGCTGATAACCCTTCTTAAACAACGCGCACAAAATCCCTATATATTTACCTTCCAACTGGATTTTGTGCCCCATACAACAATCATATTCGTTTCCCCTGAAATAGTTTAACTCACAGTTGGTATCACTCAGATGGGGGATAAAGCAGTACTCCTCCTGGCTGTTATATAGCATATCACAGCATATGGATTGCTCCGGCTCTATAGGATAGCAAAAACTATCGGGACTGCTCCAGCTACAGATATTCTTCAAGGTTCCGGCTTTATAGCGGCTGTAAAATATACTGCCCGCCTCCAGAAATTCACCGGCAAGCTTCACCAGAACGGATATATTGTACGCGTAGTCATTCGAAAGCAATTTCAGAATCTGATGGATTGAATCAAACATTGTACCCATACTGCTTTTATCCCCCGGATGAGCATCGTCCTCTATCGGGTTTCCTGCATACTTTTCCACTGCCTTAATTCTCCTGCTTTAAGTATTGTTGGCGATTCACCACAACTCAGCATCTTTCTGCATAGTAATTAAATCCCCAATTAATGTCAACATAAAATATCGGCAATCTCCTCTATCGGGAATTGCCGATGTGCTTAGCAGTTTCCTATAATCCCCCACCTACAAGGTGGGTGTTTCCTCCTTATCAAAGCTCTCATACAAAGGGAGTGGATTGGTATTGGATGTGCCCCACTAAGATTATGCCCCAGCCATGCATGTCAAAACTGATAATTCCACGTGAATACTAACATAGATTTAGGCTGTTTATTGCCGTTAAGATTCCCGTAACCCTCCCATATCCGATACGGGAGGGTTATGGGAAGGATATGAGCTGCAAACAAGGCTGAATATGGGGTTTGCTATGCGAATATAAAGTGCTTCAGAATTACTTGTATTGTTAAGAACGGATGTTACCCGCCAAGTTTGCAAGTGAGACTATATTATTTCTGCCTGAATAGCTATCTCGCTAAAAGCAAAAATTGATGCTGAAGAAAACAAAGCTCTTCCCACCAAGCATGGGCATTGCTCTGAACCCCTCAAGGATGATCCTGATACAGAGAGAATTGATGCGGGGAATGGGGTAACGGTTTACCTATTTGAGGGGCGATTATTTTTGTGAGGGGGAAAAAATAATGCAGGAATCGAAGCGTTTTGGAGTATCAAAGTATGTATAAGTATTGCAAGTGATTGATACACCAAGTTATGTTCCGGTGCAAATTGTAGATGGAGCAAATTGGTTGATAGACAGCCACTGGTCAGGAGGAATGATGACAAGCAGCAATCTTTCATTCAACAGAAAGGAAAAGAAGAGCCTGATACTGGAACACAGTTTCGCAGAGATAGTGGAGGAGATTAGTGCCCATATCCCAGTTCACAGCTACGATGGGAATCCCGGACTTTTAACGGTGGAAACCACATATCTGGACACTAATGACTTCATGCTTTACAAGGAATTCCTCCTCAAACGGAAATTCCGCTATAAGATCAGAGTCCGTCGCTATGGCTATGATGGTGTGTTTGCCCCTGAATATCTGGTGGAAATGAAAGTTTCTCACGATTCCATGTCTTCCAAGAAGCGTTTCGTACTCCCTGCAGAGTGTTTGGAAGCCTTCTTGAGAAACGAGGATTTACGTTCCGTAATCAAAGAGGCAAACAAAGGCTTAAAAGGCGCTCAAAAGACCTACAAGATTATGACAGAATTGATCAGAATAAACCGTTTCGTGCCTGTTTTGCAAACCTCCTATCAGAGAATAGCGTTTCAGAAGAAATCCAAACGGGTGCGTATTACTGTTGATAACGGCATCACTCACAAACAGCTTTTGGGTAAAGCCAAAACCGAAACTCTGGATGCCATCGTGCTGGAGACCAAGATTATCGGGAAAACTCCCAAATGGCACAAGAAGATGGTGAACAAGCTCTCTCTGCTGCAACAGCAACGCTTTTCCAAATATGCCACGGGGATAAATGCCCTCTACTATCCTGAGCGGGGAAAATACAATTTCACCAAAGAAGGTGTAACTATTGATCCCGAGATACCACAAAGAATCAAAGATTCATTTGATGTGCTCAAATCTGTTTTGAAGCTCGAAAATACTTCCCTGTACGAGGCTTAAGATGCAGGAACTATTTCAGGTAATTCAGGAAAGCTCTGCGGGCGGTATTTCCCAATCCCCCTTGCAAATTATCTTTAATCTGTCTTTGGCAATGGTTCTTGGGCTCATTTATGCCTATGTTTACAAACTTACGTATATCCGTGAAAAGAAAGACAAGGTCATGACAGCGGAGATGACAAGCATCGGTTACTCGCTGCTTTTCCTTACCATTGGTGGTGCTTTCATTTGGATTGTCGTAGCAGACAATCTGGTGCGTGCTTTCGGTCTGGCAGGTGCGCTCAGTCTGATCCGCTTCCGCACCGGAGTAAAAGATCCTTCCAATACGATTAAAGTGTTTTACGCCATCATCATTGGTATGGCATGTGGGTTGAGTCAATACTATGCAGCGGTTATCGGCACGGTGTTCATGTGTTTTGTGTTGACGGTTATGTACTTCATTGTGGCTCGTAACAAAGACCAGAAAAAAAGCAAGAAAGCAGCCAATCTATTAGCTAAAGACGATGAATAGAATAGCGATAAGTCTAATTTTAGCCCTGTTCCTATGTAGCCTGTCTGCCCAAGACAATGGGCTGCAAAGCCTGATCGATTCAATGCTGAAAAGCCGACCGGATTATCAACAGGTTATAAACCGTTATGAACGTGAAAAAGCTATCAATAAGATAGATAAATCTCTGGGTTGGTTTGATGTAAATCTAAACATGCAGCGCTATGATAACGATTTTACCCGCGATGAGACGGTAAACTCGCTCGAACACTCGATTGTGGAAGAAACAGACAAACGCTGGAGCATTGATCTCAATAAGCAGCTCTTCCCTAAAGATTTTGACAGCACCACAGATAAGATCGATGCACGGGTAAACCTGCTACGATATCGCCAAAGCACCAAACTGGCGTATCTATCGGCGTCTGACGATATTATGGAAGATATGATCGATTGGTACAAATCGGACAGAATGGTAGCTCTACTCCAGTCTTCGTTGGAGATTCTCCATATGCAAAACAAAACCCTGGAAGAGCTGGCAGAACAAAATCAGCCCAATATGGACATGATGATCGAGGTTTTGGAAGATATCAATAACAAGGAAGGCGATCTGGAGCGTTATAGCAGCGCAGTGGCACTGTATAACAACCAGTATGGGGAAGTGCTGCCCCGGTTTCTGGATAGTATCAGGGAATTCATGGCTACAAGTACTCCTGCGGACACGCTGTCATTGTACCAGAGAGCAGATTCCGAGTGTAAAGTGATAGAAAAGGAAACCGCTAAGATAAACAAGAAAATACGGCTTAACCACAGCTACTTCTTCCTGCCGGAACTAAACCTGTCGCTTTCTTACAATTGGCGGGAAAACAGGCAGAACTGGGATATTGAACAAAACAACAGTTTCAAATCCATGATGCGCAATCAGGATGAAATGTATCCCGAAGCCAGGATTGAGCTTTCGCTACCATTTGATTTGTTTAACAATACCAAAGGCAAACTGTCACTTTTGAAGGCGTATGAAAAGGACGTTAGCATCAGGAGCATGGAAATGCAACGGGACTGGCAACAACTGGTGTTGAATAGATTGACCGGTTACCGCTCTGCCAGCCAGGATCTGAAGCGTAAAGCCACCCTAAACGATTATCATAATCACAATCTAAGCTTGCAAACCCTCAAAATGCAGGAAGAGCCGGCACTATTGGGTTTCAATCCTGAGCTTTCTCTCCACCAAACTGCCCTAAAATACGAAGATGCAAAGCTGAAGCTGGAAATAGCGGAAATGAAGCTGTACAAAGAGATTTACCTCATTAACATCCTGAAAGAAGTGGCAAAATGAAGAAACAAAGAGTCCTGTTTATCCTGATATTATCCATAGTAGTTCTAACGCTTACCATAATCACTTCCTTTTTCGTCGAGTCTCGCTCGCAGAAACTGCCGGCAGTAATCTTCTCGGAGAAAGTAATAATCAGTTCCAGAGTGGAAGGCGTGATCAAGAGTTATTCCGTCAGTTCCATGCAGGAAGTAAAACAAAACGACCCCATTGCGATTGTTGCTAACAGCCGGTTACTCGTCAAGCTGGAGACATTGAGAAAGGAAAGAGACAAATATGTGGAGCTGATCAATTCTGCCAAAACGGGGGATTATCTCAAGACAGAAGTGTACGACTTGGAACATGACATCCAAAAAAACCGCAAAGATATGGAAGCTGCCAAAGTAGAGCTGGATAACATCAGAGAAAAGTATGTCTATCTCAATGAGCGGTTTGCTCTGGGCAGCAAGAAGTATATCGCAGCCCGCAAAATGTACGATAACGCACTGCTAAGTCAATCAGACTTTGAAAAAGAGGTAAAAAGCTACAGGGATGTGCAGAATGAACAAAGTGAGCTGAAAGCCGACTCCCTGGTTGCCATCGAAACCATAAAATCCAGCCAGAACATTATCAATCTTCTCCAGGCACGCAGTAGCATAATCTCCAGCAATGTAAATATCCTTGCGGCAGAGTATGTGATCGATTTGAATGATGTAGATGCAAAGATCAAGGATCTCGAGGAAGATATCAAGAGCTTGCAAGTGTATTCTCCCATTGCTGGCATAGTTACAGACATCAATTATCTTCCCGGAGAGAACGTGAACAAGGGAGATGTGATCGCTGAAATTGCAGATTTGAGCAAAGTGTGGGTGATTGCATACGGCTCTTCTTTCAGCCGGCTCAAAGTGAAAGTCGGGCAAAAAGTGAAGATCAACTGTGGTGATGGTGAAAAGATATGGGGAAAAGTGGTTACTATATCTCCGGTGATGGAAAAAGTGAAATCTCTTAGCAGTTCATTTGAGACGAACAATACCTATACCAAAATCGAAATCCAATTTGACAGCCTCGAAGAAGCCATGCGCTACGTAACACCCGGTGAACGTCTGTTTGTCCGGATATATTTTTAATATCCATCTTCACATCTGCCCGGGATTATACCATGCTTGCGCTGCTGACATCGCCGCTTGATTGCGCAATTGGAAGCATATCCCTGATTGACACTGCATTTGAGGGTAGAATCCACCTCCTTACCACTCTCTTCTCTCTTTAGGCTCCATCTCTGTTACACACAGAAAATCTTATATCAAACTGCCACAATACTGCCACGACCCTGCCGCATTGCGGCAGGGTCGTGGCAGGATCGTATCTGTGTAGCATGCGAATTATTGTGTGTAGTAGAGACGGAGCATAAAGGGAGCTAAAAGGGTTGTTTTAGGGATATAAACTGACACCCAAAGCTGCAAGAAGTGACACAAGGGGAAAGTGGGGATAAGGCTTTGATTGGTGGTTAGTTGCGATGGACTTGTTTTGGAAATGTCCAAGCGCTTATTTGGACTGTTTTGGACTGGTTTGTGACAGTTTTACTGCAAATTTGGATAGCGTT
>PHBO01000009.1 GCA_002840645.1 Candidatus Cloacimonetes bacterium HGW-Cloacimonetes-3 | reverse complement strand
TAACGAGGATTACAGCGTTCCTTCCGTTCCGGCAATCAGGTTTACAGCTTATCCCAACCCTATGCGCGATGAATTGAAGCTAAATGTGGAGAATGCGAAAGCATCGTCGCTTAGCATTGATGTGTATAATATCCGGGGGCAATTGGTGCATCGCATCCCTCTTGCCAACCAAGCAGATTCTGCCAAGATAGAATGCACCTGGAACGGGAAAGACGGGAATAACCACAGAGTGGCGAATGGGATATACTTGCTAAGACTGGTGGCAAACAACAAAGTTGTAACCACCAAGCGGATATGCAGGTATTGATATAGTAGTAACATAGTTTTTCAAACTGTTGTTAGGTCGGGTTTGTAACCCGACCTTCTTTTCCTGAGGTTCCAAACCTCAGGTTACAACAGGATGCAATCCTATGCTACAATGTAAAAGCCCGAGGCTAATGCTCCGGGCTTTGCTGTATAATGTATTGGTAACTTAAGGTTACACGCCTTATTTCATACCCTGCGAGATGGCTTCACCAAGATCGAAGATGGGCAGGTAGATAACCACGATAATGGTTCCCACCACCACAGCCATCATCACGATGAGTGCCGGTTCGATAAGGGATGTGAGGCGGTCTATAACGGAATCCACCAGCTTCTCGTAGAACTGTGCAGCTTTACCCAGCAGTTTGTCCATATCACCGGTTTCTTCGCCGGTAGAGATCATTTGCAGTAAAGTAGGCGGGAACATCCCGGTGCGGCGGAAAGAATTAGCCACTCCGTAACCTTCCTTAACCATAACTCTGGCTTTGCGTACAGCACCTTCCACCACAGCATTCTGAACCACGTTTTCGGTTAGCTCCATAGTGTCCATAATTGGCACACCTGCAGCCATCAGAATACTGAAGGTACGGGAGAACTTGCTCATGATGGAGTTGTTTATCACAGCACCGATAACCGGAATCTTTAGTTTCATGGAGTCTATCACAAAACGTCCCCGATCTGTAAGGTACAATAAAAACAAACCGAATGCAGCGACAATAGCCAGCAGCACAGTGCTAAAAGCGTTATTCACTATAAATTTACTGGTGTTTATAGCAATAACCGTAGGAATGGGAAGCTCGGCATCGAAATCAGCATAAACTGCCGCAAACATCGGAATAATGTAATAGAACATAACCCAAACTACACCAACCAGAAAGATCACCATGAACACCGGATAAGCCATAGCACTGGTAACTTTGCGGCGAGTGTCTTCTATCTTTTCCAGATAGTCCGATAATTCGTCCAAAACGGTGTGCAAGGTACCGGATACTTCCCCGGCTTTAACAAGTGCCACATACAGAGGGTTGAACACACCTGGGTGTTGCTCCATAGCTTCGGAAAGCGAGAAGCCTTTGCGGATATCCTCAGAGAGTTTGCGTAAGACCTTGGCAAACTTCTTCTGTTTCTCTTCCCTTTCCAGGTCTGTAATGGCTTTCTCGATGGTTAAACCGGCAGAAAACATGGTGGATAGCTGGCGTGTGAAAAACACAAGCGTTTTTAAGCTTACTCCGGTGCGGATTTTGTATATAGTAAGCATCAGCTTATCAAAAAGCGACATCTTACCCTTGAAAGCTCCTTCAGCAGCAGCTTTCACGCTGATGATGGTGCTACCTTCCTTGGCAAGCTTATCCACAGCCATATCAAGAGTATCGGCTTTTATCATACCCTCTATTCTGGCACCCTTGGCGTCCTTAACAATGTAGGAAAAAGTTGGCATATCGGCTTTCCTTTAAAATATTGGTTTCAGGTTACAGGTTGCAGGTTTATAATGGAGCATATCCATTAACACCTGAAACCTGAAACCACATTTATTATTCTACCACGGTCATCTTGATGACTTCGCGGATGGTGGTGATACCACGTAACATTTTAGAAACTGCGGCATCGTGCAAGGTACGCATACCGGCACTAATAGCAGCTTCACGTATAAGATCCTGATTACCACCCTGGAAAATCAGGCTACGAATTTCGGGAGTAACAGTAAGTAGTTCGAAGATACCTTCACGACCGGCGAAACCGGTATTATCACAGTGTACACAACCGGTGCCCATTTTAAAGTTCGCCTTGGCTGCATCCTCGGGAGCTAAACCACTGTCTTTAAGTTCCTGCTCTGTAGGCTTGTAATCTTTTACGCAGAACTTACAAATCTTACGTACCAGACGCTGTGCCATAACCAGCGAAAGTGATGATCCCACCAAGTATGGTTTGATGCCTATATCTATAAGTCGGGTAATGGTGGAGGGCGCATCATTTGCGTGCAAGGTAGAGAACACAAGGTGACCGGTAAGAGAGAATTTGATAGCGATATCAGCGGTCTCTTCATCACGGATTTCACCAATAAGCACGATATCGGGATCCTGACGCAGCACGGAGCGCAACGCAGAACCGAAGGTAAGACCTATTTGTTCTTTGGTTTCAATCTGAGTGATTCCTTCCAAACGGTATTCCACGGGGTCTTCCACTGTGATGATATTGGTTTCAATATCCTCAATTTCCTTAAGAGCAGCATGCAGTGATGTGGATTTACCGCTACCTGTAGGACCGGAAACTATAATGATACCATATGGACGGTGGATAATCCTTTTAAAAATATCCATATCCGAGGATTCGAAACCAAGGGTAGTTAGCTTGAAGCCAAATTCACCCTTATCAAGAAGACGCATCACCACCTTTTCACCTAACACGGTGGGAGTGATGGATACACGAACGTCAACGCTCTTAACCGATGTTTTTAAGGATATATGCCCGTCCTGAGGAAGGCGGCGTTCTGCGATGTTTAGTTTACTCATCACTTTGATGATGGAGACCACGCCGGGATGCATACCGATGGGAGGAGTCATAACCTCACGCAAGGCTCCGTCAACCCTGTAGCGGATACGAGTAGTTTTTAACAACGGCTCGATGTGGATATCGGTAGCACCGGCTTTGATAGCTTCGTTGATGATCAGATTTACCAGCTTCACTACAGGAGCTTCTGCATCCGCGGAAGCGGCTGCGATAGTAATCTCGTTTTCATCTTCATCAACTGCTACAAAATCGAATCCACCTACAGCATCTTCCACCTGAGAGGTAGTACGAATGCTTTTGTAGTATTTCTCGATTGTATCATGAAGTACGCTATCACCGATTAACTCTGGTTTGATGTTCTTTCCGAGCAGCTTTTTCAAGCTATCCAGAACCGTTAGGTTTTCAGGATCTGCTAACGCAACCACAATGCCATCACCTTCTTCACGAAGGGCAATAACTCTGTTTTCCAGAGCATAGGGTTCTGGTATCAGGCACACGATGTTGAGATCGAGATCCATTAGTTCCTGCTCGTTCACGATGTCGTAGCCAAGCTGAAGGTTTAGAGCAACTAAAAGCTCTCGCTCTGTTACATAGCCTAACTTTATAAGTGTATCACCCAGCTTAAGTCCAAAATTCCCTTGCTTAACAAGTGCTTCTTTAACATGATCTTCAGTTATGTAAGCCTCGTGCACAAGAACTTCGCCTATCCGGGCAAACTGTGGGTTAAATGTCATTACCTTATCCTTCTTTGAGTATAATATTAAGTCCCTGGAACTTACTAAATCCGCTAACGGGCTGGGATCCAGCCCGCTACGAAGTTAATATTTTAACCCTTCTTTACCAAGGTGCTAAACCAATATAGCGGAATAGCGTTACAGAAGTATTCGATTGTATATTTGTACCCAGAATTCTACCTGTTATAAGCCCATCTGCTGTACCTGGAGTTCCCGTTAGTGGATCTGCGGGAGGGCATTCATTAGCTTTAAATGAAATCCTGCCTCTTGCCATTCCCATTTGATCTGTAATAACCATCCACCATTCGTCAAAGGGCAAAGCAGGATCGTATATACCATTAACATTTTGGGTAAAACGACCCCTGGTAGTCATTAACATTATATAAGCGTCCTCAATGGCAAGCCCTTGTCCGTCTGTTAGCATACCAAAGATTTCACTTGATTTTATCTGATATCCTCCTGCAGGTACCGGATCGTTAGAATCAAAATATAGGGCAGCCGGTTGAGATTGTATTTCGAAACGAGGATCGTTCAGAGGAAGAATTACTTCCGTTTCACCCCAGTTAGGCTGGCCATATTGGTCATCACCGCAATTCGCACGGATAGTGATCGGTTGGTTCGTCAATGAGCCACTATATGTGAAGATAGTGTATGCCACACCGGCAAGAGAATCACCATTAACACTTACATTGCCGACATAAGCTTCTGCCCCTATCTGGCAATCCGGTGTACTTGAAGTGTTCATCAGCTCGAACCATACGGCAGTACCTTTATCAACCGGATTGTTATGAATGTCTTTCACAACTGCACCGGCTATCACGCGCCATAATCCACCACCCATATTGGTTCCGGTATTAAATCCTCCGATAAAGGGAATTATGCCATTGGGTCTGGGAGCGGGTGGTCCGGCATGAATAATGATATTGGTCTTTAAGGAATACACATATCTGAATTGTTGAGCAATGGGATCCCATTTGGTGATGGAAGCCCGGATTTTTAACATACCGGAGGCAGTGCCACTATTTACAGATATCTGCGCCTCACCTCCATTGGAAATTACCAGAACCGAATCCATGGGGCTTTGATTGTTCAGGTTTGCACCAGCCGGAGCATTGGTGTTTACTATTTTGAAATACACTGAATCTGCTGAATTAATCAGATTGCCATTGATATCTCTAAGCTTAACCCTTAAGATAGCAGATTGAAGCCCACCGGTATTGGCTACGGCAAGGTTTATCTGATCAGTTTGAGTGAAGCTGATAGAGTGAATCTGATCTGAAGTCACATTAAAGATGGTGCTTGCTACAAGAGTATCGCCATTGGCTGTTGCTTGTATCATCGCCGCTCCGGCAGATAAACCGGGAGTAAAGCGAACTGCGGCTACACCATTAGTGCCTGTGTTTATACGAACTAACTGAGTAGTATTTAAAAAAGAACCCAGATCAGTGGTAAACTTAACTGACTGTTGAGGACAGTCATTGTTGAACATATCAGTAAGGTGAGCTTTCATAGTGATATGATTCGTGCTGCTAACATCACTGCTGTAAGTCTCTACCTCTTCAGTACCATTCTGAACCCAAGCGGTAAGCCCAATATTAGCAGGACGTCCGGGAGAGATAATTATCTCTCTGGTTTTTGATACTCCACCAATGGAAGCAGTGATAGTCTCGTTACTTGTACCGGGAGTGGTGGTAGAAGTAGTCCACGAGCTATAGCGTACCGCGGCAGTCCCGTTGAAAGTTTGTGCTATGGTGGTTTTACCAAGTTCAATACCTGCTGAATCAACAAATCTGCCATTCACGCATGTAAAAGTAACCAGGGTGTTATTGGGAACGTTTTCTCCAACACTATTAACCGGCTTGGCAGTAACTGGGATAGTTACCATCACGTTCATTCTATAAGGATCGTATTGCTCCTCTTTGGGTAAAGTAAGCTGGATCGAAGAAATAGGTGGAATCGGTTTGATCTCCACCATTATAGAATCAACACTGGATGCGACCAGCGAATCAGTTACACTGGCTGAATACTTGCGTACTACAGCAAATATCTTCGCCATACCCACATCACCATCATCCCAGAAGGTTGTTCGGGCTACGCCAGTGCTGTCGGTTAGGACATTGGTAAGTACACGGCCTTTATCAGTTTTAAACTGAACGACCTGGTTGTATACGCCGAAGTTCTCGCCATCTTTCACTTCAACGCCGATGGTCGAAAAAGTGATATTATTGTCTTGATAAATGAATTCCGGTTCTGCCCAGATACGAGTGATTTTACGCAATTCTGACAATGGCGCAGGAACAGGAACTCCGGGGATTATTGGAGGTGGGTTCCTTTTATCGCAACTTGCAGTGAAACTAACCAAGATGATTAGCATTAGGATCAGGATTGGCATAGTTGATTTGATCTTTTGCATTTAATTTTCCTCCTGCTCTTCAAACTCAATGAGGGTTTTGGTAAGGCGTTTATCCAGTTTAAGCTCCGGAGTGGTAGCATTCATCGAAACGAGCCGGGGAGTGATCTCGATAATCAAATCTGTGTTCTCCACCACTTCATAACGATGCTGGAATATTTTCCCGACGAAAGGAAGATCACCAAGGAAAGGAAGCTTGTTGGTCTTTTGCATAATGCTGGAGTTCAACAAACCACCCACGATAATCTTGTGCTCATTAGGAACCGTAACGGTAGAGGTAATACGACGAACTTTAGAACGGGGAACATAACCTCCGACCAATTCTGTTATAGAGCTGACCTCAGGATTAATCACCATCGTGATGTTACCATCTTTGTTAACTTTGGGAGTTACCTTTAGCATGATACCAACTTCGGAACGCTCCACCTGGATTTGCTTTTCCTGATCTGTAACCACAAAAGGTACCACTTCACCGATATGCATTTCTGCGAGTTCACCGCTAAGTGCGGTTACACGGGTGTCCGTTAAAAGCTGGGCTGCATTGTTTTCTAAAAGCCAATCGATAGTAACATCAAAGGCAGTTAACTGTCTGCTGAAATGTCCCACATCATTAAAACCATTAATCCTTTGAAAATACTGCTCATCAGGTACAATCCCAAAGTCGTTAGGATTGCCATGAGGAAGGTAACCGGTAGGATCAGAATAATCGTATGGTAAGCCTGTACCGGAAGCATTAATTGGGTCTTCTGCAAGGATGGTAGTTAAGTGATTTAGTCTGCTCCAGTCAATCCCATATTTCTTGGCATTGGAGAGATGGACTTCAATCAGCCGAACACGAATCTCTACTTGCTCCTGTCTGGAATCGATAGAAGAGATCAAGGCCTTAACATCCTTGAAAGAATCCGGGTTACCATAAACCATAATGGCATTCTGCCCTTCAAGAGGAGTGATTTTCATACCAGTGTTTTGCAAGGAATCGCTTACTTTCTTGGAATCCAGATTATTTAGGAAGATGATATCGCTACGTTCGCCCACTTCTTCCATAATGTTTTGTTTCTGCCCCACTAGGAAAGTATGTCCACCGATAACTCGGTAAGAATACCCCACGGAACGAGCTACTAAGGAAACAGCAGTCTCGATTCCAACATCTTTGATATTGATTGTTACTCTGGGTTCTACACCTTTCTCTCCAGCACTCAAACTTGTTCCGGGGCCGGGTTGAGAATAAGAATTAGAACCACCGCTACTTTGATCTACGGCAACAACAATGTTAGTTCCGCTGAGGCGAGAAAGTGCTTTAATGACCGATGATAATGTTGCATCATCTGCAGAAAAGGTTACTTTGGCATCCAAAACTGGATTCCTGCTTAACTGAGCATTTAGCAAAGATATGCTTGCTATCATCATAAAAACGATGGTTACTACCAGATAACGCTTTTTTAAAAGCATGTGTTTCATATTTACTCCCAGTATCATATTATAATTTACCAGTTCCCGTTTTTGCCAGAGGCAGATTGGGGTTCATCAACAGGTTTTGAAGGACGAGGGGCGAGCTCGGTTGTAGAGGTAATCCCGTTATAACTATAGCGGATGCTCCTGTCATCTATGTTCAGTATCTTGCGTCCCTCAACCACCTGACCTATCCGTGCTTCGTGAAGCATGCCACGATATTCGATAAAGGCAATTTTGTTGCCGTAATCATCCCTGGCAGTGGTGGCAAGACGGAAAGTGTTGAGTAACATCTCTTGAAATTCGATATCGCGGTCGGCTTTATCTTTAATTATATTACCTTGTCGTAAGGGATCACGATTCGAACCAAAAACAAACATCTTACGATCTTGGATCGAATTCTCAATAGTCTTGATCTTATTAAGCAGTGTATCCGAAACTGACTCTTTTGTGTGGATGGAATTAACAGGTATTTTTGCCCAACCGCGCTCAATGGCAAACAATCTCATCGCCAGAGCAAAGAGAAGGATAACGATAAGGGCAATTGCAAGGTCTTTAACAAATCTCAGTTGCATCTTACACCACCTTTTTAACCTTGAATATTGATAGCTCAAGGGTCACCCGATAGCGATTTGCAGCACCGGCAACAGGTGTTTGTTTATCAGAAACCTGAGCGGGACTAACATCCAAAGCATGTATTTTTAGAATATGATCCAGTGCTTCCAAATCAGAAATAAACTGCCCGATCTGCACAAAACTGGCTTCCAATTCCAGATTGTAAGTAGATTCAATCAATCCGGGTAGGGAGAATTTGTTGCTGTCGGAAAGCTTGTTGATCTGGATGGAACGCTGGTCTGCTAATTGCCCGATCATTGTTTTGAAATCGTTGATCTCATCAAAACTAAAGCCGGGGGTTTTGGTTAAGCTGTTGTCTATGATAAGCGCAAACTGGCTTAGTTGCTGATCCATAATACGAGCGCTATTCAGCTGTTCCTGAGCAATTTTTATCTTTGAATCCAATTGCTCTATCTTGTCGATGTTCTGCTTTACGTTGTTCGCTGTTAACATGAAGAAGGCAACAGACAACACTATCATCAGAAGCACGAAGAGTATATATTTCTCTCTCATTATTGCGGTCTCCTTCCTGTTGTGGCTTCTCTGCTATAACACTCAATCACAAATTCCAGAATAGCAGTATCCTTAACAATCTGGCGAGTAATCTGACCAGACTTTATCTGTGGAAAGTCATTGTTAATCTCCGGATTGCTCTTTAGTCTGTTTATAAAAGACTGAATCAGATCCAGTTCTTTCACGTTAACGTCCACTTCGGTGATACCATTCAAAGTAAGAATGCCATTGGCAAAGGAAAACTTGCGGACTGCAAGCTTGTCGTCAATTTCCTGTCCCAGAGCTATCATCTTTTTCGCCCAAAAGATGCGGTTTGTAAATGTCTCTGCTAAGCGGTCAAGGTCTTCGCTGGAGAGATAATCCGCACTTGTCTGGAAGCTTTCAAGCTGTTTCGTGGTTTCTGCCAAGTAATCCTTGCGACTGTTCACACGCGCTTCCCCTTTTGCATTGATATAAAACCAAGCTCCTACTAAAAGAGCAAAGCCTAGAGCGAAACACACAATCGCAGTTGTTAAGGTCTTCTTTTCTCGAACAGCCTGAAGCCGCATCTCGCCGAATTTATTCAAGTTTATTTTGAAGTAAAAAGCGTTTGTCATTAGCCCTCCCCTTATTCCATTCTCATTGCAAGGCCGATAGCCAGTGCAAGTTGCGGATCTTTTTTATCTTGGAACTTCTCAGGCATTTCCACATTTATGAAGGGCATAAATAACTCCGTTGGGAGAGCAACTTTATCCTGAATGTATTCCTGCAAACCTTTCAGCTTGGCAGTGCCACCCATAAGGTATAATTTGCGGAAATCGCTGTTCCCTGCTTCTTTCACATAAAAACGTAAAGAACGTCGGACTTCATCCACAATGGAATCTTCTGTAGATTTCTCAGAGATATCAAGCATAGAAATCGTTTGCACGTTAGCCACATCTGGATTGTCCAAAAGTCCATATTCCAGTTTGTGCTTTTCTGCATCTTCCCATTCAAGTTGGCGTCTGCGCATGATATCCCTGGTAAAGTTATAGCCGCCATAAGGTATGTCGCGGGCAAACAGTTTGGAATCTGGACCCCAAATAACCATATTGCTGCGATGCGCACCAAGATTTAGAAGCACATACACACCATCTTCAGCAAAAGCATTCAATGCGAAGCTATTTGCTACTGCAAGGGAATCGATATCCACTAAGTTCGGATTAAGACCAGCGCTAACCAATATGTTTGAGTGTTCGTTCAGAACATCTTTGGAAGTTGCGGCTAATAGGATATTCATGTTATTCGTTTTTTCTTCTACGCTTAAAACTTGATAATCCAGCACCATATCAGTGCCGCTAATCGGAATGTGTTTTTTAGCTTCAAAGAAGAGGGCGGATTCCAGCTCATCCTCAGGCAGAAATATGGTTTTTATCTGCTTAATACTGGTATTGTCTCCACCGATGGAAGTAACCAAATGTTTAATGCTCTTGGGGTTTATCCTCAGGGTCTTCAACATTTCGATAATCACTGGGGCAAATCGCTCCGGACGAAGATCGCTGGGTATATACTCAATGCCGGTAGGCACTGTAGGGCGAATCTCATAATTCAGCAGCTTAAAGCCTTCGTGCAGCTTCTTGAGATGAACGATTTTAACACTGTGACTACCAATATCAATACCCACAGTTTCTTTGAATCGAACGGTTTTCTTCTTCATTCTTCCTCTTTATATCTCTTGTATTAATTACATCTATACTAATGAACGAGGGGGTCTCTTAAGCAACCAGTTCCCTTGCTCCATGGGAAGTTTCTCTCCCTGCTTTTTAAATTCTGGCCAATCCGGCGGTTTTCTCTTGTACATGCGTGTATCATAGTTGTAATTCTTTGCATAACCAACCTGTGCACTTGAGTTCGCTCCCGGGTAATTTCTTCCTTGAAGTGTAACAAAAACATTTGGGTTTTGATAAAGCTGTACGGTAGTTGCATTCGGTGCGCTCGTGCCCCCGCATTTATCTGTTGGAACATCCCATATGAATAGCGGATTGTTGTTCGGCTGATTGATATAATTTCTGCGCACAAAACCTCTTCGCCGTTGGTTCACTCCACCCCAGATATTAATCGTACCCCTCATTAAGTATGGACGGTTTTCAGGCCAAAGGGGATTGTACCAAGGGTAGTCCAATAGCGATGGCCAAGGTTGACTTGCGGTTTGTGGCCATTTATTGCGGTGCAGATCTATCCAATCAAACAGGGTGGGTATCGGACCTGTAGGAGATGGTACGTTAATAACCGTTGCTGGAATAGAGCCATGCGGATGCTGGTATTCGAAAGTGAAAACACCATCATTAAAGGGGTTGCCACCTCCCACACCCAAGGCTGCCATGGCTGCATAAATCCAGACACCCCCGCCTGCAGGAGCAGCATAATCAGCGTCAGCACCCATATTGGTGTGTTCCCGAATCGTGTCTATAGGGTTGTAAAAGCCGTATTTTAGCACAATAGATCTTTCTGAAATCAAGCCCACCATTGAATATTTGTTTGTGACAGGGCTCGCGGGAGGAGTTGTGCCAACTATCAGGATATCTCCTATGATGGAAAGAGTATCGGCAGCACCCCAAGTTTGGTAGCCTGCAAACTGACCTCGGATCCAGAGTTTGGCATTCACAAAATTTGACCGGTTAGCGCTTGTACCTGCCGGTAACGGTGTCCAAATAGTATCCTTTACCGTGAAATTATTGCGATAACTGGGAGGTGCAGTCGTACCATATGGATAATTGGGCCACACATCCGCAAAAACGCGCCTGGGTGTCTGCACGTTTCCCCACATGCCGCTGTAGGCGGAATTGTTCACTTCAACCATGATAATATTATTGGGATCGTAGCTGGGAGGACCAACTATTGTTCCGTTATTTCGGACAGATGTCATTTGGGTTGGGTATTCATAAGTTTGATAATTTTCGATCAAGCCGCCCTGAAAAATAAGTTCCTCAGGATATACATCCCCACCATCGGGGTACACTTTTATCGTACCGCTGGTAGTTACTAAAGACTCGAACAATGGCCATCCTTGGTTGTCTCCAGTGGTTTGCCTGATCCAAATATCTGTATTGCTGTGTACGGGTCCATTAAAGTAGTCTTTACCATCAAATCTTACAGGCTCCCCAAGAGGATCCAACTCGTTATCGGTGAAGTACATGAATATCGGCCCAGTGCTTTGGAACACTTGCAGTTCGCTATACTTCCTAACTATGGACTTGTTATTATTGAAATAAGCTACCTGACCTATCCCTGTCTTTGTTTCCACAAGTGACCGTACAACATACTCGGTCTCGCTTGCACCGGTTGTACCGGTGTCTTGACCAACCTGATATCCTTCTATTTCCGACACCTTGCGTGAAATGGAAGATTGCATCGTATATGTTTTAGCATAGTGGCTTCCAGATATCGGAACGTTTCGCAAAGGTGTGCGTAAACCACCGCCAAGTGATTGGTCAGTTTTTGCTGCAATCTCTAAATAAGACTGTCCCCGTAATGTTTCAGCTCTCAGAAGATGCAAGCTCTGTATGCTTTCCAGCTCAGCTTGCGCTGCAATAGTATCGCGCAGGCTCATACTGGATATACTAAGCCCGCTCATCACAGCTATCACAGCAATCAGCATAGCCAATGCAATGTTACCACTTTGGTTTTTGACTATTCTAATCATTTAACCCCCAATGGTCTTGACATGTTTTTCATCGCCATCACAGTATTGAAATTGATATAGCGGAATTTGTTCTTAGAAGTTTCTACTTTAGCTTTTAGCTCAACATTCACAGCACACAGTGGCTCATCAATTTTGTTAACAAACAAGGCACTATAGGCATTGGCATCACTAACCTTGAAGCTCTCGATAGTAACTCTGCTCCTTTCTGCCCGCTTAGGAAACAAATATAAGGGTGTGTTAACCTGAACACCATTATACATGTAATTAACCCGGATTATCTTATCCTGAAGGTAGAAATGGACAAAATCGTTGGGAAATTCTTCCATAAATGGAGGAGTTATCTTCAATCCGTTGCCTTTACCTGCTTCGTCAGTTCTGCCGGTTATCTCAAGGGCTTTTGCGCTGGCAACTCCATTGAACTGGATATATCCGCCTGAACCTACATTATAGCCGTTTTTCAGGTAGTTCAAGCACTCCAGCGCATCTTTTTGAAGTTCCACAAAAGCATTAATCTCTTGATACTTAGAGAAAAATACGCTTAATCCCACACCGGCGATAACGATTAATAATGAAGAAATAATCCCCACACTTATCAGTTCAATAAGAGTGAAGCCCTTTTGGCTTTTTAGCCTTGCCACCGGAGCTTTAAGATATTTACGATAGTTGATCAATTATTCACCTTACCTTCAACATCGTAGAAGTCTTCTCTTACTTTCACCTTGTGCGTGTTCTTTGAAGCAGGATCTATCCAGCTTACTTCAGCAGTAACATACGTATAGCCATATTGCTTTGTAATGTTATATTCTACATCTCTTTTCGTACTAACAGTTACAGCTCCTCGAACAATGTTCTCGGAGGTGTCATCTATCACTACCTGTTTGCCTGTGAAGGGGCGCATCATATTTACTTTCATATACATTGTATATTGCTTTTCAACCTCACCGGAAGCTATCAAGGTGGCAACTCTGTGTCTGTAGTTCATCCGCGTTTGCTTTTCTGCATACATAACCCCCGTATAAATGGTTGCTATCATTGCTGCTAATACAACGGTTACCACCATTGCCTCGATCAGGGTAAAACCTCGCTGGTTTCTAAGCAAGCCAGCTAAATGGCTTGCTTTACGCTCTTGAAAAGCATCGGCAAGAATGCCAGAACACTTGTTTGTACTATCATCAGCCAAACTATAAGGACAAGCAATCTGCTTCAAGCTCTTAACCTTCATTATTAGAAACCGGCTCCTGTGGCAAACTGCTTGGGATTCTCTGCAAACTCCTCGGCAATTGTGCGTTCGATCAGGTTGTTCATCACCAAGTTATACAGAGATTGATCTCTGGTTTGCATACCTTCTTTTGTACTGGCTTGAATAACCGAGGGAATCTGATAAGTCTTTTCTTCACGAATCAGGTTTCTCACGGCTGTATTGGCAATCATTATCTCTACAGAAGGAACCCTGCCCTTACCATCTTTTGTTGGCAGTAAGGTCTGAGCTATCACTGCTTCCAGAGATTCGGAAAGCATAGAACGTACCTGTTGTTGTTGTTCTTTGGGGAACATGTCTATGATACGATCTATGGATTTCGTGCAACTTCCTGTGTGCAGTGTAGCAAAAACAAGGTGTCCTGTTTCGGCAGCTGTCAACGCAAGTGACACCGTCTCCAAATCACGCATTTCACCCACCAGAATAACGTCCGGGTCTTCACGTAAAGCACTGCGCAGAGCGGCAGTAAAGCTCCATGTATCATGTCCCAACTCGCGTTGGTTGATCAGGCTGTTTTTACTGCGATGCACGAATTCGATGGGGTCTTCCACAGTAATTATGTGGCAATTGCGATTTTCGTTTACAGAGTCTATCATTGTAGCCAGAGTTGTTGATTTACCGCTACCGGTGGGACCTGTAACCAAAATCAATCCCTTTTCCTTCATTGTCAACCGTTTTAGTATTTCCGGCAGATGAAGCTCGTCGTAAGACTTGATTTCGTTTGGGATCACACGGAACGCACATGATATACCATTTATCTGGTGAAATGCGTTTACACGAAAACGAACTTCATTACTTAGTTTCGTGGAAAAGTCTATTTCCAGATTCTTTTTGAACAGCTCTTGTTGTGATTCGTTCATCACCCCAAAAACAAGGACTTCCACATCTTCCACGGTTTGGATAGGAAGGTTTAGTTTCTTCATGCGACCATTGACTCGCACCATAGGGTGCGAGCCGGCAGCAATATGAAGGTCAGATGCTCCCGCCTCAGCGGTAAAGCGTAATAGTTCATGGATTGTCAATTTGCCATCCTCCTGGGTTAGTCGCTTTCTGTTCCTCCGGATTCCGGGTTTGTCCATGTGTCAATACCATAGCCATGAAATTTGGCTTCTGTAACGTCGTACCAAACCTGCTTGCCTTCACCGCCGGCGAATTCCTGAGTAGATGTGGCAATATATTTCTTGGGGGGATTGCCAACTACTTCGAACTTCCAGTTTTTGTTGGTGCTTTCACCTAAACGAGCTTCTTTCTGGGCTTGTTCCAGGCTAAAACCATCGGTGGAACCATTGGTTTGCATGTAAACGTCGAAAGTTTTACGAAGGGTGCTGATAGCTGTTTGAGCTTCTGTACTACGCGATTTTTCCACATAACGCAGATAACGTGGCACCGCAAGTGCAGCCAAAATAGCTACGATGATAACCACCACCAAGACTTCGATAAGGGTAAAACCCTTCTGGTTATTCAGTTTCCTGAGCATTTGTATCCTCCTACGGGATCTTTTTTTCGTTATGAACAACGTATGCACATTATGTGCCAAACAGAGATGAAATATTAACTATTCACCGGGCACATACAAAAGTCTTGACGTCTTGACCTATATCACATTTTTGGGTTCTTGTTCATAATAAGTTATTGTAAGGAGCATAGACATGTCTAAACATCTGCGTTTCAGCTTTGGGCTGATCTTCTTGTTGGTTTGCCTCGCTTTGGTGGCTGCCGATCCCATTCCTGTGAAAGTATCTACAGGAAATGGTGTCAGCGAATCCGATGTTTTGGCAGAGTACGATGGTGGCGTTATCCTGCGCAAGGATATTGACACTAAGATTTCGAAGCTACCCCCCACATATCAACCTCGCTATCGCACAATAGATGGCCAGATTGAAGTGTTAAATATTACTGCTACTGAAGAAGTATTTTATCAGAAAGCTCTGCAAATGGGTATTAATAACGATGCGAGTGTGCTGGAGCGCATAAAGAGTGTCGAGAAACGCTACCTGATTCAGGAATACTATAAAAGAAATGTAACTGAGTTGACAATGCTTTCCGAGAAAGATCTGCGTGCCTATTACAATGAAAACCTGGCATCCTTCTATCTCAATCCCTACATTAGTATCGAATACATTCAGGTTACCGATGAAGCAGAAGGCAAAAAAGCTATGGCTGAGTTAAAGAATGGTAGTGCATTAGCCTCGGTATCGGACAAATACAACCAAAACACCTATTCCAAAGGCTTGAAAGGGATTATTAAGAACATCCGCATGAACGGGAACATTCCCGGGGTGGGTAATGACGCCACGCTCGAGGATATGATAGGTAAAAGCGCTGTGAACCCTAAAACATTCACCGGACCGGTTCAAACTGAAACAGGCTGGCACATCTTCCGTGTAACCGAATCCATTCCCGGCAGACAAAAAGATTATGAAGAAGTGATTCCCGAGCTTGAACAACGCTATCGTCCCATCAAAGAACGCAGCATGCTGGATGCTTTGATCGATAAGCTCAAAACCAAATACAACGTAACTGTTGACAACGATTTGGCAGCTTTGATAGATATAAAAGTGCGAGCTAATAACGATTCCATTCTTAACAGCCTTGTGATTAACTCATCCCATGAGTCCCTTCGCATAACCGTAAAGCAATTGCTGGAAACTTACGACAAAATCCCTCCCCAGGAGCAAGTATTCATCACTAAAGGGGGCGGTGCACAACAGCTGGTGGAGCAGGAATTGATGCAGAACATAATCTATGTGGAAGCCCTAACAGAAAATTATGGGCAGTATCTTGCCGATAATGAAGAACTAAATGCCATAAAACGCTCCACCATCCTCCGCAAAGCATACGAACTACTGGTTGTAAACACAGTTTCGGTTAGTAAAGATGATATTCAGGCAAGATATGATAAAGATATCGAGCAATACACCACTCCCGGTTATCGCGCTATAGAAGCCTTATTCTTCGAAGACAAGAAAACCGCAGACCGCGCTTGGAGACAGTATAACCTCGCCAACAAGAGCAAGAATGAAAAGAAAATGAAAGCCCTCATCACCAAATACTCCAAAATGCCCGATAATGCTTTTCTGGACTTTCAGTATAAGAATGGCATCGTTACCGGTATCGGTCCTGATGCAGATTTCTCCAAAATGATCTGGGATAATCCGATTGGATACCTAAGCCCCGTATTCACTTCCGCAAAGGGTAATCTGGTCTTCTTCCGGATTCTGAATGAAAGCCCCAAAACCTATAAACCCCTTGCCGAAAACGAAACCAAGATAGAAGCTGCAATAAAGAAAGAAAAAGAGAAGACCCGTCAGGACGAAGTTACCGAACAGCTATTTGTGGAATTCAATATGCGCAAATATCCGGAACGCGTAAACAGCCTTCTTACTGCCGATGAACTTTTCACCAATGCCGATGATGCCGCCAGACAGCGTAACTTCAAAGACGCCATTACCTTCTATGATCAGATCATCAGAAGCTTTAAGAATGGCTCGGACGATTACAAGGCTTCCTTCATGAAAGCCTTCCTGATTGCCGAGGAAATGAAGAATACCGATTTGGCATTGCAACTGTTTAAAGACTTCCTTGTTCAATTCCCCACCGGTGATCTTAATGAATCCGCCCGTTTCATGATAGATAGCCTGGAAGGAAACCTTCCCGACATCATTGAAGCAATTGAAGATTAAGTAAAGCCCTGATCACA
Source organism: Candidatus Cloacimonetes bacterium HGW-Cloacimonetes-3 (assembly GCA_002840645.1). GTDB lineage: Bacteria > Cloacimonadota > Cloacimonadia > Cloacimonadales > Cloacimonadaceae > Cloacimonas. The sequence goes on along the minus strand of PHBO01000009.1, from coordinate 118,128 downwards.
TAGTATAAGAAAAGCGGGATTTATTCCCGCTTTTTTCATTGACAGATAAAGCAGAGCTATTATTATAACTAAAGTAGATTTGTTTCTGCAAAATAAGCATGAAAGCATAGAGAGAAATATCTGAACCAGAGGATAAGTAAGGAGTTCATGGATGAGATCAAAGAACTGTTGTTAATCTTATAGACTATTCTACAGACCACTTGATAGAGAAGCTTATGAAAAGAACAAAATCCAAATAACAGAGAATAGAAACAAGATGAGTATTGAAAGACTAAGCAAACTACTAAACAAAACCGAGAGCATGCACCTTGAATTTAAAGAAGCGAAGGCAGCCGTTCCGGATAATGTGTATGAAACTATCTGTGCAATGCTAAACAGAGATGGGGGTGACATTCTTTTAGGGGTTGATGATAATAGCAATGTAACAGGTATTGTCCAAACAGAGTTGGAAAGCATGATACAGAACTTAGTAAACAGTACCAATAACCCACAGAAGCTAAATCCTCCTTTCCTGCTAAACCCCATTAGTTATGAGATAGATGGTCTGCATGTTTTGCAAATCCAGGTGCCATGCAGTTCCCAGGTTCACAGAACCAACAAAGGAATCTATGATCGGGGCAATGAAGGTGACTACCTGGTAAAAGAAGCATATTTAATAGCAGAGATGTATAACCGTAAAAGGAGCTTTTATACAGAGGGCATTATCTATCCAAAGGCAACAGTTAGCGACTTGAAACAAGACATGTTCCAATATTCACGTGCCTTAATCAGAAGCAATATCCCCAATCACCCTTGGCTTACTTTGGATGATATGGGCTTGTTAAGGATTTCCGGGCTATATCGCAGGGATATGCAAACGGGTGAAGAAGGTTTAACTCTTGCAGCTGTTCTGTTGTTTGGCAGGGATGAGGTAATCCAATCTATCCTGCCGCATTACAAAACAGACTTGCTTGTAAGAAGAACAGACCTGCAAAGGTATGATGACCGGGAATATGTTACCTCCAATCTGATAGAAGCCTATGATAAGGCTATGGCTTTCATAGCGAAACACCTGCCGGATAAACCATTTTACGAAGGTGAGCAAAGAATAAGCTTACGCACCCACATCTTCAGAGAGGTAATCGGCAATCTATTAATCCACAGAGAGTTTACTAATGCAGCTCCGGCTAGGCTGATAATCTATACAGACAGGGTTGAAACTGAAAACGCTAATAACCCGCATGGAAGCGGAATAATACAGCTTAACAACTATATCCCCTTCTCCAAGAACCCTCTTATTGCGAAGTTCTTTATCCAAATGGGCAGAGCGGAAGAACTAGGCTCTGGTGTGCAAAGAGTAAATAAATACCTGCCCATATACACCCCTGGCACCAAACCGGAATTTTCTGAGGACTATCGTTTTAAAACAATCATCCCCCTCATGGCACCGATACGGTTTCCCTATAAAGACATCGATAAAAGTGAGGGAGATACTCTAAAAAGTGAGGGAGATACTCTAAAAAGTGAGGGAGATACTCCAATGAATGATGAGATTAGCAGGTTGATAACCCAAATAATAAAAGTTAAGAATAAAACTGCCCGATTACATATACAAGACTTAGTGTGCACAATACTGAATGCAGAAGGTAATAATGCCGAATACTACAGAGAACAATTAAACCTTTCTGCTGCAACTCTTGAGCGTTATTTCAAAACCCTGAAAGAAGCTGCGATTGTTGAATTACATGGGAAAGCAAGGGCTTCTTCTTATTATATTACTAGGGAATTCAAAAGGAAGATAAATGGATAACCACGCAGCAGCACTCACCTCAAGGGTCTATAGCTTCTGGCATTATAATACTCGTCTTGCAGAAAACCTTTGTATATTCCTTTTTTATAGTCCTCCACCACTCGCATAAATTCCTTCTTCCTGTAATCTCTGCTTTGGGCACTTGCTTCACAGCGTTCATCACATCTTCATCTACCCTTAATCAAGCGTTAATAATTAACGCTTGATTAAGGGGGGATTAACGCTTGATTAACACTGTGAAGCAAGGAAGAAGTAAGCAGGGAGCATGCATATTGTTGTAGTACAAGTAGTTGCTCATTTATTGGGTTGGAGTGTAAATGGTGAAATATTTGCCATTAATTTGAAGGTAGCAGCGGATATTCCGTCTGCTGATGTGCATACAGACAAGATATCTGTAGCTACACTTTGGCGATGGCTTTAGCAGGCAGTTTGCCAACTTGCCCGTTGGGAAGGCGTACAATCACGTACTCCCCTTTTGTCTCCATAATAGTTACAATTAAGCCGGCATGAATCTCGGCAAGGGGTTTGGTGGCAGTATCGGAAAGCGGAAGCAATTGCTCGTTACCGGCTATCAATACCGCAAGTTGATTATGCCTTTGGCGATAGCTTTTTACTCCCAGCAGGGAGAAAGAGCTGAGGCAAAGAATGCCAAGCAGGGCAAGGCTGAGGATAGGCAGAGCGCGCTCTTTGTCGGGATCATAAAACAGCAGCCAGGCAAGGCTGAGGGCGGTTAGCAACAACAGCACCAGGCTTAGCATCGCCAGGCGGTTCACGGACAGGAAATCCAAGCCCTGAAACAGCACTCGCACCAGAAACAGACGCTCTGGGTATAGCTTACTATCGGGACTCATCCTGATCGCCAAATCCAGGTTGGCGCGGGCATATTTGTGAGCGGTGTTAAGCCTTAATGCCTTTAAATAGTAAAGGTTAGCATAGCCATGATTTCCGGAGGCAAAGTAATCCACTGCCTTGTTATAATAATAATCTGCATTATGTACATCCGCATCTGCGGCTAACGAATCCACCTGAGCTGCAACAGGAAGCCACAAAACCAAAAGCATAAACAGCAGGAAGGCAAGCCTTTTCATCGCTTAACTCCATTGTTCTTAATCCGGCTGAATCCGGCGATAATCCTTTGCAATAGCTCCAAATCTTCCCTCAGATTAATAGCTCTATCCGCTTCGGGCATAAAGCGTGCCTGCTGGCAGCTTTGCAGGAAGCTCTGCATCTCGGCTATAAGTTCCAGCGGGATGCTCTTTTCCCTTAGATTGGATATCTTCTCCTCTGTGGAGAGGTGGTTGGCAAGCTTATATTTGGTAGCAAGATAGTCGAACAACGCCTTCTCTGCCAGCGGGTAAAACTCGGTGGACAGGTTTTCAGCAGCGACGGTAGCATGTTTCATATATCTCTGCAGGATGCGTCCGGCTTGCCTTTGAGCATAAAGCTCCGGGGATTTGCGCTTCAGCTTCACATTGTAGGACAGCACAGAGATAAGCAGGCAGAAAATCACGATCAGCAGTACCGGCACCCAATACCAGGCTTGGCTGGGGTAAGCTTTGTAAACCGGATATTTATCCCGCTTCAGTCTGGGGTGCATGGTGCGGGGAGACTGCGGTTCCCAAATCCGGTTCAGATAGCTTAACACGTTGGCTGCCTTCACCTGGATAACTTGTTCCGGCATAACAAAGCTGCGGAACTCCCCCTGGTCATGATCGAACCAGGCAAAGGGTAGCTCAGGAAGCCTTAACTCACCTTTAGTTTGGGGAATAAGCGTGTAATAATAAGTTCTGGTGCCGTCAATACCCGCATTCAGGTTATCCATCACAACCGCGCTGGACGCTTGGAAGCCCTTCCCGGCAATAAAAACCGGAGCTGAGAAGCGGTTATAGTTTCCCCTTCCTTGGATTTTGAGAGTAAAGGTAAGTGCTTCTCCCAAGGCTAATTCGGTTTTGGAGACGCTGTGGCTCACCTTAAAGTTACCCACTGCTCCACTAAAGCCGGCAGGCTGCTTTTCGCGGGGCAGGGGACGTACTACGATAGCTCCCCCACTGCTTTTAAGGTCTTTGTTCAGATAGCCGAAGTTATACAGCCTGGCAATGCCCTGCATCTGCGGTGCTTGCAGGTTTCCATCTTTATTGGGAATAATCGCCAGTCGCTTTATCAAAGCACGTTTATAGTTCCTTCCCTGATAGCGTACTTCCTCATAGTTCAGCATGGTAGGCTGCTCGAAAGTGCTTTTACCATAGCCCTCGTAGTCCTTCTCATCTTCCAGATTGAAGCTGCGTACCATTTCGTCTGTATAAAGGTAGTAGGATACTACCGCAGGAAAGCCCTGATAAACATACTGATTCTCCGGCAGTGCGATAAGCATGGTGTTGCCGCTTGTAGAGCTATCACCATTCCAGTCATTAGGAATGGTGAAACCAAAAGGATCACGTCCCGGGAAAGCAGGAGAAGATTGCCTTGGTTGAGTGCTGTTTGTGGTGGAAGCTATGATGCTGATATCTATGGGACGGGTTTTGTAATCCTGATTATTTACTCTTACCGTAAACGAGGGAATGGAAGTTTGCCCTTCTTTCTGGGGGAAATAGATGTAAGAATAGTTGTGGGAATAAACGGATACCATCTTGCCACCCTGTATGGATACAGAACTGGAGGAAGAACTGGTCATGTTCCTGAAGCTGAACAAATTAACCGCGGGAGCAGGAGGCTCTGATATGTTTAGGCGTGATGAATCGCTGATCCTTAGGGTAAGGGTTAGCTGGTCGTTTATAGAGACCACGTATTTGTTCACCGATACATCCACTTTAACGCCACCGAGCATAAGAGGTAGCAGCATGAACAGGCTTACAAAGAGGAATAGCGGAAAGAGAAAAGAAAGGGGGAACTTGTCCCGGATTCCAGAGTCTGATGCGGAATTCGGCTTCCCTTTTTTTGCATTGGCAGTGCTTTCATTGTAAGCATGAGCTAAAAGTTTATCCATAATTTACCACCATTTGGTTGGGGGCAATCCCTGTTGGGGATTCTGTTGTTTCCGGTCGCTGCTTTCCTTGTTATCCAGACCACCCAGGATGTTACGTATTTCTTCCTGTTTATCGGGGTCTTGCTCTTTTTCCTTTTCCGGCTGCGGTTTTGGGGCTTGGCTTTGCATCTTCTTCAGGGTAAGCTCATAGTTAGCTTTAATATCGGTATCCTTGGGCTTTTCCAGCATAGCTTTCCGGTACAGCTCCAGTGCTTTTGTATAATCACCTTGTTTATAGGCAATATTAGCTCTGTCGTAGTTCAGATTGCTCTTATGGGGAGATAGTGCTAAGGCTTTATCAGATTGCCTTTCTGCATCCTCTATTCTATCCTGTTTGTACATGCTTTTTGCCAGGTTTGCCGAGGCAGTGGCATCGTCTTTCTTAGCATTGCGGGCGAATACCTTTTCCGCACTGCTAAAACGTTTACCCCTGTACTGCATATCAGCCCAACTCTGCGAAAGCACCTTGGGGCGCATTGTTAGCTCGAAGATGAAGCTAAGGAGTATTAATATCAGGATAAACAGGGCTATCTTTTTATGCTTAAGCTTCATTAGTGTTCTCCGCAGCCAGTATCCCTTTCTTGCGTCGGGGATCAATTATGCTCTCTAACAAAAGCAGGATCAAAGCCAAGCCTGCAAAAAGATGGTACTGCTCTTGTAATACATTTATGCGCTTGCGGTTGATGCGCTTTTCTTCGCTATCGTAGATGCGTTTTAGGATTAGCTGAATTTCCTCACCACCGGGAGTTACCCGATAGTAATCTCCATCGGTGATGCGGGACAATTCAGCAAGGGAGGATTCGTCCAGTTTACTTATCACTTCCTGTCCGGTTTCCGGGTGGGTAATAACGTATCCTTCCGGACTTCCCACACCCATCGTATGGATACGAATGCCCTTGGACTTTAGTAGCTTGGTTTGTGCGTTGGCAGCACCCTCCAGATCTTCCCCATCGGAGATCAGGATTAAGGTGTTTTGCTGTTGCCCGGTTACAAAGGCGTCAGCAGCCAATTGCAGAGCTGCGCCGATGTTTGTTCCCGGCTTGGGGATATTGCTGGTGGAGATGCTGCCGAGAACTATCTTAACCGCTTCATAATCATCGGTGAGGGGGCATTCAAGGGTTGCCACACCGGCAAAGGCGATTATTCCGATGCGGTCTGTCTGCACCTGATCCAGAAATGCCGATATCTGGATAAGTGCCCGCATCAGCCTGCTTGGCATCATGTCCTGTGCATCCATGCTTTTGGAAACATCGATGGCAAAAATAATATCCATGCCGCTGCTCTCTGTCTCTTTGTGCACATAATCCCACTGGGGACGCACGATGGCGACAATGATTGCTGCCAACGCCAGACAGAGAACAAATAGCTTGAAGCTAACCCAAAAAGCGGAATGGCTGCGGAAGTAGTGGCTATACATGTGGCTTTGAGCATAGCGCATAAAACGCTTTTGCATCCTTTTCCCACGGCTAAGGATTAGCCCGAACAATGCGAGGCAGATAACTAACAGTACTAACAGATGCGGATTTACAAAATTCATGCTTATTCCGGTAGAATTGGGATAAGATAAGTTTTAAGGACTAACTCTATTAGTAGCAACAGGAAAGCAAGCCACAGGAAAGGCATGAAGCGTTCACTGAATCTGTAGCTGAACTGAGCTGTGAAAGTAGTTTTTTCCTGCTTGTCTATCTGTAACATGATATTACTAAGGCTGTTGGCATCCGTAGCCAGGGCAGCCCTGCCGGTTCCGGTAGCAGCGGCGATTTTATTCAGGGTAAGCATATCAAGCTCTATCAGGGTATTTATATAGCGTGTGCCAAAGATGGGATCGTAGAATGGAAAAGGAACCATTCCCCCGCTACCAACCCCTATGGGATACACTTTTATGCCAAGCTCTTTCGCCATTTGTGCCGCACTTAGCGGATCTATCTCGCCGGTGTTGTTCACACCATCGGTGATCAGGATAACCACGCGGGATTTTGCCTTACTGTCTTTCAGCCTGGCAACCGCTTTGGCAAGACCCAAACCGATGGCTGTGCCGGAAGCTTTTTCATTTACCCTTAATTGCTTCAGGCTGTTCATCATGGCATTCTGGTCAAAAGTAATGGGTATTTGGGTTAAAGCATATTCGGAAAATGCCACCAGAGCAAAGCGGTCATTGGGACGGCGGGAAACAAAATCCATGGCGACTTTTACAGCAGCACCCAGGCGGTTCTCAGGGGCAAAATCCATCGCCAGCATAGACCCGCTGATATCAATAGCAAGCACAATATCCACACCCTTGGTGTTTACATCCCTGGTTTGAACTCCCCATCTGGGCTGGGCTATGGCAATAACCAGACACAGGATAGTTGCGCTGCGCAATCCGGGATACAGATACCGATAGGGCAAGCTTCCTGCGCTTAGCTTCACTAACTGCTGTACCCGAGAATGTGGCAGGGAAAGCTTGCGGTTTTGGGTTCGCCGGGTTTCCCACCAAAGATAAAGAGGGATTAACAATAGACCCAGCAAGAGCCAGGGGTTTTCAAATCTTATCACCCGCTAACTCCTGATGAAGGCGGGCTAAAGCTGATAAAGTAATCCTTCAGCCATTGTGTCCGCTCCTCTATCTCAGGCATTGCAGGCTCTGCTTTGGCAAACTTTATCATGTCACAAAAGACGATAAAACTGCGGAGTTCGTCACTTCTGCTAATCTTGTGCTTTTTTAGAACTATTACTATCTCGGTACCCGTCATTTCCATAGCAGGAAAGTGGTATGTTAGCTCCAGGAAGCTACGCAGTATCTCCGACAAGCGAAAATGATAGGCAAGGATATCTCCACTGCCAAGTAAGCCACCGGAGATAAGGGTTTCAAGTTCGGAAAGTGCCACCTGCCAGGCGGGGGTAGCTTTCGGAATCAAGACCGGCGAAGGAGCTATGGGTTTGGGAGCTTTCTTTTGCTTGTTCACTATTAAATATATCGCTAAGATCATAGCTACAAGTGCCAATAACACATAAAGCCACAGTGCCGGCTGCAAAGGATAGCGTTCCAGAGGCTTGATATCCCTTAGCAAAGTATCTCCTTCTGCCAAGACGGATAGAACATACACCCGAAAAGCATCCGTGGAATCCGGCTTAACAGAGCTTCCCGCATGCTGAACCTGCAAGCGGGGGAAGGATAAAGCTCCGGTTTTGAGAACTGCAATGCTAAGCTGCCAGCTTTTGTCATCCTGCAAGGCTGTGCTGTTAATGATGGCAAAGCTCTCCAACGTATCGGGAATGGAGACTCCTTGTATGGGATAGTCACTGTGGATTGTGAATTTGAAGGGTGTTCCCACCGTGAGGCTGTCCACCCCGGAAAGTTCCTGTGTTATGGTAGCTTGCAGCATAAAAGGCATTATACACATCAGCAACATGATGAGCAAGATAAGTTTGGAAAGAGGCAGCGGGTTAAATGTGCGAAACACCTGCATCACTTACCCCATCTCTGCTTCTGGCGAAGGGCAAAGAACTTGCGCAGGGCTTGTACATAAGAATCTTCTGTCTTAATTAACAGATAGTCGCATTTGCATTTGCGGAAGAAGCTTTTCAGTTCGGTCTGTTGCTTTTGCACCATGTTCTTATATGCGTTGCGTAGTTTAGGATCGGAGCTATTCACCCAGGTTTCCTGCCCTGTTTCGGGATCATGCAAGCGCAAAATACCTGCATCGGGAAGCTCCAGCTCGCATTTATCCAGGATCTGCATGGCGATAAGGTCATGCTTTTGTGCTAATATTTTTAGCGGTTTCTCGAAGCCCGTATCAATCCAATCCGAAATAACAAAGATAATACAGCGTTTCCTCAGCATCCTTTGGGCATAGCTGCATGCCGAAGCAAGGGAAGTTCTGGGGCTTTTTGGCTGCAAGTACAGAACATCCCGCAAGATTGCCAGAGCGTTATTGCGTCCTTTACGCGGGGGGATATACTTCTCTACCTGGTCCGAGTACATTATCAAACCGGCATGATCGCCGTTGGCAATTGCCGAAAAGGAAAGCCCTGCCACAAGCTCTGCAATGCGCTCCCGCTTGAACATGGAAACCGTTCCCAGGTTCCCGGATGCGCTGATATCCACCAGAAACATCACACGTAATTCGCGGGTTTCTTTAAACTTCTTGATGAAAAGCTGTCCCATTCTGGCGGATACATTCCAGTCTATATCACGGTGATTATCCCCCGGCTGGTATTCGCGTACTTCGGCAAACTCCAGTCCCTGCCCCCTGAAACGGCTGTGGTATTCTCCGCTGAACAGCTCATTAACTGAGTTGCGGGTGCGAATCTCTATCCTGCGTATTCTTTTCAGGATGTCTGAAGCACTTTGGGTGAACATTAGTCCTCTTTAGGGAACTTCAATCTCGTCCAGAATGCGGTTAATAATTGTCTCACTGCTAAGCTCTTCGGCTTCAGCTTCGTAAGAAAGGATAATCCTGTGCCGCAGTACATCACGTCCGATTGCCTTGATATCATCCGGTATCACGTAGGCACGTCCAGAGATGTAGGCATAGGCTTTTGCGGCTCTGGCAAGGTATATGGTAGCCCGTGGAGATGCACCGAACTCTATCAAGCCTTGCAGATTACTGATGCGCGGATAGCGCTCCGGATGTCTGGTAGCCTGCACCAGATGCAATATATAGTCCTTCAGCTTTTCTTCCATGTGCACCAGGTTTATCACTTCGCGCATTTTGCCGATGTCCGAAGGGTTCAACACTTTTTTTAAGGCTATGGGCTTGTCCTCCACCATTCTATCCAGAATCAGGCGTTCGTCATCGAAGGTAGGATACTTAATCTTAAGCTTCATCATGAAACGATCTACTTGTGCTTCAGGCAAAGGGTAGGTTCCTTCCTGCTCTATGGGATTCTGGGTAGCCATCACAAAGAATGGGCTGGGCAAAGCTTCCGTTTTGTCACCAAGGGTAACCTGACGTTCCTGCATTGCTTCCAGAAGGGCAGATTGCACTTTCGAGGGCGCACGGTTTATCTCGTCCGCAAGGATGAAATTGGCAAAGATAGGACCCCGCTTGGCAGTAAACTCCCCGCTCTTCTGGTTATAGATTAAAGTTCCCGTAATATCGGCAGGCAACAAGTCCGGAGTAAACTGGATGCGGGCAAACTGGGCATCAAACACCGCCGCCAGGGATGAGATTATCAGGGTCTTAGCCAAGCCAGGAACACCTTCTATCAGGATATGTCCATTGGCAATTATCCCTATCAGCAAGCGATCGATGATCTCCTGCTGACCAACTATAACTTTCCCAATTTCCCTGCGGACATCATTTAGCACCGCAGAGCTTTGTTCCACTCTGTTTTGTATTTCTTCTATTAGCATATAACCCCCAGTTCAGGTAGTCTTGTTATTGTTTCTGCCACAAAGTAAGAAATCGGGAATCCGGCATTAACCGTAATTCCCGAAAAGCGGCTGTATATAAGTTCAGCTTTTTTACCGTGCACCCCTAAATCGCTGGTGCTTTTGCCTATACTATCTGGTTACGGCTTTACGGACTTTATTAGCTTTCAGACAGGAGCTGCATACCTTCACACGTTTGATCCCGCTTTCGAAGATAGCGCGGATTTCGTGCAAATTGGGATAGAAACGACGCTTGGTGGCATTTAATGCATGACTGCGATGATTGCCAACCTGAGCGCTTTTTCCACAGATATCGCATATTCTTGACATGGTTCACTTCCCTAATTATTGTTAGTTTGAACCAAAGAAAACTAAGCCACGATTTTGACAAGCATTTATTTCATATTTTGGGGAATACGAATATCAAACCTGCTGCCATGAGGCTCTACAGGGATGTATTCCAAGCGTCCCCGATGCTCCTGCACCAGTTTTTTGCATATCGCTAAGCCAAGTCCCGTGCCATGTGGTTTACCCTCCGAAATGAAGGGCTGGAACAAATCTTCCCTGATAGCTGCCGAAATACCCGGTCCGTTATCTATAACTGATATCTGCAACCACCCGGAGGACATTCCTGTAACTATCTTCAATTCCCCATCTGCCGGTATGGCTTCTGAGGAGTTCTTTATCAAGTTGATCAACACCCGTCGTATTTTACCTTCATCAAAATATACGTAATCCCGAATCTTGTTTTCCACAATAAAGTTGATATTGCGTCCCTTCAAGGCTGATACATACACTTCATTTATCTCGCGGAAAAACACGTCCAAATCTATCATTTGAATCAGCGGTGGCGTCTCTGTTCCTTTGGCAAAATCCAACACTTCGCGTACTAACTGATCTACAAGTTTAGTTTGTTTCACTATGCTATCGGTGAATTCATTGCTCCCGGGGTATATGCTTTCTATCAATTGCGCCGTAAGCACAATAACTGTGAGCGGTGTTTTTATATCGTGGATAATCTTGCTGGCAGCCAGCCCAATCGCCATTAAACGGTTTTTGCTGAGCATCTGGTTCATCACATCCACAAACCGCTCATTAGTTTCACGCAAACGCCCGGAAATCGTACGCATCAGATTAAACATCACAATTGGATAAGAGAAGGTGATCCGAGTGAAAACTTCGCGGGGGATAACAAGCAGCTCCACATCTTCCAGGGCTATTACACTGGCAGAGCGGGGTTCATCGTTAATAATGCCCATTTCTCCAAAAAACTCGCCCGGTTCCAATATTGATAGCTGTGCAAAAGGTGTTTCGGGGTTGTTTAATCCCTTGCTGATTTCCACCTTGCCTTTGCATACAAAAAAGAGATTGTCCCCCCAGGAATGTTCTGATATTATTGCATCCCCCTGGGAGACATTGATCCTTTCAAGGTCTTTAGCAAAGCTGTTTACCACATCTTCGCTAAGACCGTTAAAGATGCCAATGTTCACGCACTTATGTTCTTTTTGCATCGTTACCTCTTGTAGCTGATCCCTCTGTTAATCTCCGCAAGTGAATTGATTCCTACTCCACAAAATCTGTCAAGCTGCAATTTGCATTTCGCTATTTAAGAGCCGTTGCATGTTTGGATTCCTACCTCCGAAAGACAGCAGATATTTTACTTTTTCCTCCATCATCTTAGTTCAGTTTGTTTACCTGCGAAAGTGGGCTTTTCCCCTCCAAAACAGCAATGGCGTTTTCTGCTGCCATGATGCCCATATTGGTGCGGGTAGCAATGCTGCCAGAGCCTATATGCGGAAGCAGAACCACGTTTTTTAGTGCTAATAAAGCCCCCGGAATAGAGGGCTCGTGCTCATACACATCAAACCCTGCGGCGAAGATACGCTTTTCGGAAAGAGCTGATATCAGGGCTTCCTCATCCACAATGGCACCTCTGGCGGTGTTTATCAGCACGGCGGTAGGCTTCAATTTCTCTATCTCGGCTTTCCCGATTAAATGCATGGTTTTTGGTGTAAGCGGGGCATGCAAAGAAAGGATATCCGCTTCCTGCAACAGAGTGTCCAGATCAACCTGTTGCGCAGGAAAGCTTAGGGTTTGCGGGGTAGTGCTGTGGTAGATAATCTTCATATCGAAGCCCAGTGCACGTTTGGCAACCGCTTGCCCGATCCTGCCCATGCCCAGAATACCCAGGGTTTTGCCAAATACATCCTGCCCCAACATCAGCATCGGTTCCCATGCCTTAAACTTGCCTTCCCGCAGGAATGCCTCGCTTTCGGTTACTCTGCGGCAGGTTGCCATAATTAAAGCCCAGGTGAGGTCTGCTGTGGATTCCGTTAACACTCCTGCAGTATTGCACACGGCTATCCCTTTGTAAGTGGCGTATTCCACGTCTATATTATTAAAACCCACGGCGTAGGCAGAAATAACCTTCAATTTGGGGGCTGCATCTATCACCTTTTTATCTATGCTATCCGTCAACAGACACACAAGAGCTTCTGCACCTGCTATTTGTGCGCATATTTCCGCATCAGTCATTGCCCTGTCGTGGGGATTAACGCTTACATCGAAGTATTCTTCCAGTTTGACTATGGCTGCATCAGGTATCATACGCGTAAGCAGCAGTTTGGGCTTCATACATACCTCACAAAGCTATCCACTTCGTGCCGTTTGGGCAGGGGAAAACCCTCTGCGGGGAAGCCAATGGGAGTGAGGCAGGCAAGATAGTCATCGTGCGGGATATTCAGCAAATCCTTCACTTCGTCTCTATCCATATCCGTAACCCAGCAAGTGCCCAAACCATAAGCCTTGGCAGCCAGCAGCAAATGATATGCTGCGATGCAGGCATCCTGCACCTTGCGCCGGGAAAGCTCTCCCCGGGCAGCCACTGCTATGGCATAGGGCGAAGCAAGGATGGGGTCTCCGGCAGGACCTCGCAAGCTTACAATCTTCTCCAGCACTTCCCGCTGTTTAATCACTACGTAGTAATAGCTTTGCTGGTTACGTGCCGTGGGAGAATAGCGGCATAGCTCAAACACCTTGCTCAGCATCTCCTGTGGCACCTCTTTCGGAGAATAATGGCGGATACTGCGTCGCATCATCAAACCTTCGTCTATGCTTATATGCGGTTCCAGTGCATGCTCAAAAGTTTGAAACTCCAGCTCCCGCCCTTCGGGATCCTTTGCCCAAAAATGATAAATGGAATACTTAGGGTTTTCCTTTGGAGCATCAGCAGCTAAGCTTTTCAGCGTTTCATACCTTTCCTGCACATCTCTGCGGGTAGGCATAAAGAACGTTATTGTGCCTGCAGTTTCCGCTATGTCTGCCTGGCAGAATCCCAACAGCATGTTGCCATTTTTGAATATAACGCAAGTGCCTTGGTCTAACCACAGTGGCAATTCCAACACCTTGCCATAGAACTCTTTAATTATCGGGAGGTCGGCAGTCTTAAAAAACACTATTCCATTCATTCTATCTCGCTCCTTTTATTGCTACATTTCTTACTGATAGCTTAACCCAAAGGAAGGATAGAGCAAGGGATATGTTACGCCAAGTAGCTGCTTTCCGGGTTAGTTTTCTGCTAACAATCCTATCCGGTAAACTACTCTAACCTGGGTTTCTATAGTTATTTCGGGGGAGAAGAATCCGCTTTTTTGCTGGGGTAAATCTATGGCTTCACCTGATCTATCATAGTTTGTTACGGAGTTCATTACACCGGATCTAATGCCTTTATCATAATAAACATAGTTGTCACTCCAGGGGAGCTTTTCGAAGGGAGCTTCGTCTATAAGCTGCACATCAGTGATCTTTACTCCCAGAATGCGGCTGATCGTCTCACGCTGTTCCACAATGCGGTTCAGGGCAATTTCCCGTGCCTGTTGCCGGGCGTGGGACTGGTCGCTGAGGCTAAAGCTTACCCCGCTAAGGTTTTCCACCTTCTTATCGGTAAGGATCAGGATCGCATCATCCAGCTTAGTCATATCCCTTAGGGTAACAACGGTATTTAGCATGGCGCAATAGTCCTTTTTATCAGTTAAAAAGAATGCACCGGAGTTCTTACCTGAAGCGAAGCTGCTGGTGGCAAAGCTCTTGCTGTCTATGCCTATCGCAACCAGAGAAGCGCAGATATCACCTGTGGCATCCTTAGCTTTTCTTACTGCTTCCCTCAAGGTAGGACCAAAGCTCTTAGTATCAAACGAAAATATAGCCTGATCTGCTGCCAGCACAATCTTACCGGATGCTTCCAGACAGAGGTGATGATCCGGGAATAATATCTCAGGCTTGGCTTCCTGAGCGAAAAGAACCGTTGCATATAACAGGACGACGATCACGAAGTAAAAGTGTTTCATGCTTTCTCCTATGGGGTTTTTTATTGGATGGTTACAGTCAATATCAGTATGATAATATGTCAACTACAAATAAATACCATTTCCCTTAAGATAAAGTCTCATTCCACTGCTATAGCGGATGTATCCTGCCTGATGCCCTATACAAAAAGGCTGGACGGCAGAGCGGGAAAGCCAGAAATAAGCGGATACTTCTGCATGTCAGTTTTCACCAGAGTTATAAAGTAATCTCGTTTATAAACGGTTATCGAGTATTTCCAGCCGAGAAGTTTATTGAACAATTGGAGGTTTGGTGGGCAGTCAGCAGGAATCTTTCATCAACGACTGTTATAGTACTGGGAACGTAAGTGGAAATCTTGCTGTGGGTGGTTTGGTGGGAGGGCGATATCAATCCTCATCAACTTCAAGTTATTGGGATACAGGGATCTCAGGTCAATCTACCAGTGCCGGTGGAGAGGGTAGAACCACGGAACAAATGACCTATCCTTATGATGCCAATACCTATGTGGGCTGGGACTTTACCAATATCTGGGCAGTAGATGCGGATCATACGATCAATGATAGTTATCCTTATCTGAGGCAGATGCCGGTGTCTATAGAAGAATATACCGATTCGGTTTCATCGGTTTCTCTGGTTCCGACCATACGCAACTACCCCAATCCCTTCAATCCCCAAACCACGATCTGCTTTTATCTCCCACAGAATACGGAAAAGGTGGATTTGATGATCTATAACCTGCGGGGACAACTGGTCAGGAAACTGATCTGGTGCTTACTGATATTATATGCTGGGGATGAACGGAAAGGAACTTGCTGTGAGGATTGCAGACAAGATACCGGGGCAAAACATCCTGTTTATGTCCGGCTTTACGGACAACATTATCAAACCTATGGGTGTGCTGGGAGAGGAAATCCCTATACTTCTAGTTTGCGATATAGGTAGGGGTGTACCCATTACTGTAGCCTACCTCCGCCCTAGATTTGCATACGTCCCGCATGCACCGGCTAAGTAGTCGTCACGCCTACGTCACAGAACTGCTAACCTCTCCACTCACTCAGGCAAAATGCCTGCTACCCCAGTGCAGACGAGACATCTGCAACTCCTGTTAGCATGCCCCTCATCACTTCATCACTTCATCACTTCAATACTCCTTCACCCTTGCTCCAATTGCTTATGCATTACGCATGAATTACGGATGCGATGCGCAGTTCATGCGTAATTATTTTGCAGTTGATGCAAGAAAAATGGCAATTCTGTCCCAAAAACTGAAATGTGTCCCCCACACTACTATAGAGGGAGAAATTGCTGAAGCGTTTGCTCTGCACAAACAAGATCAGGGCAAACACGGGGATTTGTCCCTACAAAGGAGATAAAACATGAAAGCAACACGAGCAAACTTATTGGGAGAGTTCACCGGCAAGCTGGATGGGCTAATTTATTACCGCAGCAGACAAACGGGAAAGCTGTATGCCCGTAAGCAGTGGGAGTTCAGGAACCATCCGCAGCACCCCAGATTCCGCAATGTGCAGCAGGCAATCTTTGCCCTGAAGCCATCGCAGGAGTACATCCAAAACTTAAAGGACTACCTGTGGCTGTATAACAAGCTGCCGGAAAACGACATGAGGGGAGTGCATGCCTGGACAAATCTTTTCAATAAGATGATGTATGCCATGCAGAAAGCCATGCCGGAAACGGTGGACTTAAGCACCATTACCCGCCGGCAGATAGTGGAGCAAAACCTGCCTTGCAGAAGCCTGAAAACCGCGATTGAGGCGGGGTTGCTGCCGTTGGTGAAGGGATATGACAGGTTTAGGGCAGAATTGTAGTTTTTGACGATTCGGTTAATACAACATCCGGATAGAAAAAGCACATCGCTGTAATGGCAGCCGCCCTCGGCTGCCTGCACACGGGGCGTGTGCAATTACGATTATTCTGTCTCATTCTGGAGAAGGAAGCCGATCTCCGGATCGGCTTGTGGCAAACAGGAGATTTCCACCCCAATATTGCCAAATCAATGTCAGGTGCGATATGCAAAGCTTAACAAGACACTAATGTCTCATCAGCCTTGCTTAGACACTGTCTTTCCCGCGGAGGCGGGAATCCAGCACTGTTAAACAATTGCTGCAAATAAGATAGTTAACCTATGTCAATCAATATAATAGAGTTGTCACCTTTAGAGGGTATAGCCTGGTCTGGATTTCCGCCTCCGCGGGAAAGACAGTCTCTTTACTCTTTTGCTCTTTGTTATTGTCTTTTTTTTGCTTAGAAAAGCTCTAACACAAACTGGGGCAATGCAAAAGCGGCATTGTGCAAGGGGGCATTATAATACTTACAGTTTAGCTTACGCGCGTAAAAGCGTTCTTTGGCATCCACTGCAAGGGGATTATATTGTTTGGAGGCAAGCTGGAACATCCACAAGCCTGCCTGATAGGTCTGGATGGCGGCGGTGTATGGTGCCACGATGGGAAAAAGCTGGTGCAGATCACGGTTTACCTGTTGAATAACCGGCTGTAACGAAGCTATCCACGGGCTTTCACATTGCAGGCACAGGATGCCGTCGTCTTTAAGAGCTTTGTGACAATCTGCCAGAAACTCTTGTCTGAACAGCCCTTCCGCCGGACCCACAGGATCTGTGGAATCCACCAGAATAACATCGAAGGTGCTCTCTTGCTGTTTCAGGTAGGCAATGCCATCCGCAAAAATCAGCTCTGCACGCGGGTCTTTTGTCGCAGCGGTTAAGGCGGGAAAGTACAGCTTAGACACTCTTGTAACCATTTCGTCTATCTCCACCTGAACTACCTGCTGCACGCCCGGATGTTCCAGCACGCGGTTAAGGGTTCCACAATCCCCTCCCCCGATGATAAGCACTTTTTGGGGATTAGGATGGGTGATGAGGGACGGATGGCAAAGCATTTCGTGGTAAACGAATTCATCTGCTTCGGTAAGCATCAGCACGCCATCCAGCAGCATAACCTTGCCAAACTCCGGGGTTTGTACGATCTTGATTTCCTGATACATACTCCGCTCGGTATATAGCAATTCCTGCACTTCGAAGGTTAAACCGCGGTGGGGGCTGTGATAATCTATATGCCAGTTTTGCACATCAGGCTCCATCAGGTTTGTGAAGTAGCTTTTCCTCGCCCAGATCAAAAAGTCCGCGCTTAATCTCCATATTGCTGGCATGCTGGCTTTTGAGGGCATCTTTCAGGAAGTGAAACAGCTTCCAGGGTTCAATCGTCTCTCCGCAGGTGAAGATGTCCACGGCAGCATAGCCGTATTCTGGCCAGGTGTGGATTGCTACATGGGATTCGGCGATCACCACCACTCCACTAACTCCATAGGGGCTGAAACTGTGAAAGGTGCTTGCCACCACGGTTGCCATGCCAATGTGGCAGGATTCTACCATGGCTTCGGCAATGTACTTTTCGTCTTTTAGCAATTCGTGATCACAGTCATAGAATTCCACGAGTATTTGTCGTCCAAGTGCTTGCATGTTTATAACCTCTTATTCTTAAATTTTGTTTGATGTGCCCCGGGGGGCTAAAATGCAGAACAAGGTTGCTAAGCTTTTTTAGTGTCCACGGTTAGTACCGGAAAACATACTGCCGGAGTCACGAAGCAGCATGATATATAAGCTGTAAAACCTTGTTAGATAAGAGGTGTCAATGTTGCGCTGTATGCAAAAAGCTTAGCTAAAACCTCCTCATCATCAACGCATAGGGGTGCACGCATGGTTTTTACACCATACAAAGCAGATTGTACTGAATGGATTCGGAAAAACTTCAGGTATTTCACGGTGACTCCGTCCGTTATTATTTTGTATGATGCCAATAAATGAAGTGAGTGTCTGGGTGTCAACAAATTTCTTGGTTTTGGAATTCTCACATTAACAAATTAAAGCTATATCAAGATTGTGAAGTCGCAGCCCCTCCTATATTTCCAGCGGAGGCGGGAAATACAATGTCTAAGTAAGACTGATGAGACATCAGGATGATTTTCATGGGTTCCGCTGCTGAAAGCTGTAAGTTTATCGTGCTGGTTTTTCGATTTCAGCAAAAACCGTATTCAACAGTTCATATAAAAGCACATAATTTAGCTTGACATATGTCCAATTATGTTTATAGTATTCTATATGGAGTAAATTATTATTGGAGAGAGAGATGAAAAGAAAGTGCGTCACGCTATTGTTTATTATCTTCGTTAGTAGTGTCTTTGCCCAAAACATGAATGATTACCAAACTGTGGATAGTGCTAATGCGCTTTGGAGCGAGAGCACTGCCTGGCAGCGTTGGAATGGATTTCAATGGGTGCAAGCCGTTGCTTCTCCCACGGCAGCAAGCGCGGAGCAGGTAGTTATTCGTAATGGAGCTGTGATAAACATTGCTGCTGATCTGAGTGCTGATCAGTTAATTATTGAACCCCTTGCTCAGCTACACATTACAGCGGGAGCTTTCACCATCGCCAATGGGGCAGGGACAGATCTATTAGTAAATGGTTATTTACGTTTAAGAAACAACACCATGAGTCTATCTTCTGGGGCTGTGGCAGTTTTTGCTTCCGGTAGCACTTACGAACATGATCGTTCGTTAAATGCGCCCATTATTTCTGCGACCTGGGAGGATGGTTCCACCTGTTTACTTACCGGAGTTTACACTGTAGCAGAACTCACGAACCTGAGTTATGCATGCATGAAACAGGATTTCTATAATCTTACCCTGGATTATGGATCATTTGTTTCGGATTATCGCGCCTTTGCTGCTAATGATCCAATTGATGTAAGAGGTACTCTAAGCCTACTCTCCGGGAATCTGTATGTTGGAACAGGCATCAGTGCAAGTAATCTTAACGTAAACAATCTTACGATAAACGGAGGGAAGTTTGTAGTAAGCAGAGGCTATGCAATTCCTAGTGTTACTATTCGCAATAATCTTACGCTTGAATCTGGCACAGTTGTTGTTTCTGAGCTTGGAGATGCGGTGCAAAGGGATTATACCGTGCAAGCAAAAAACGTCACTATTGAATCAGGTGTATTCGAACTCAATGCGGGAAGCTCAGCCTCAAAAAGTACCGGACAAGTATACATATCAGGATCTTTGGTCATGAATGGCGGTACCTTGAAAAACAATCCGGGGCTTTCTACCACCAAAGCAGGTATCTTTTTTAATGGCAGTGGGGATCAAAACGTGATTCTAACCGGAGGTAGTCTCTCAGCAGATCCGGGAGGGGTAGGCAGATTGTTTTTTTATCGAACTTCCAGTGTAACCAGCCTCAGTGAGACCTACGGTGCAGAAACTGAGCAGTATACGATAAATGGATTAGGCGGAGCATCACTGCCGAGTGGCTATAGTGCCTGGCCGGTATCGGGAAACCTGATTAAGATTCTAAATGTGTCCAATCCTGCCGGGGTAAAACTCTCCACTGCAAAGACCATCATTGACAATTTAAGCCTGAGTGCAGGCACCTTGGGGCTTAACGGCAAAGCGCTGAATCTGGCAAATGAAATACTTTTGTCTCGTAAGGGAGGAAACCTTAGTAGTTCCCCTAGTTTTGGAAGCAGCATATACCTAAGCTATCTGCAAAATCCGGATATAATTGTTATGGGAAATGAGGTACCGGATACAGATATTGTGCAAAACTTAGTCATCAACACCCTCAATGGTGTGCAAATGAACAAGGATATTGTGGTAAATGGCAGTTTAACTTTTCACAATGGATTCTTAGACCTAAGTGGCTATGAGCTTAGTATAAGTATGCTCGATCTCAGTTTTTCCGGTGATACATCGCTATCTAATATGAACTTGTCCCTTTCGAATGAAGCAGCTACTCAAGGTGACGGATTGGAGTCCATCGAGCGTAAATGGTTAATTCAGGGCTCTTCTTCAAGCGAGGTGCTATGCTCATTTTTCTGGCCTGTAGAGCTTGACAATGGCGGTGATTTTAGTTCCGGGGCTACTCTTTGGCGTTATAATGGGCACGCTTGGGAAGTGGTGGAGGAAGCTCTTACAGTTAGTAATAATGGAGAAATACATGAGATTAGCTGCTATCTGAATCTTGGCGGCAAGGCAGATGCTGCTGATGAATATACAATTACCGGAGAAGGACAAACGCTTCCTGTGGTCTTGTCAGCTTTTTTTGCCGTGCCAACCCAGAATGCATATCCGTTGCTGAAATGGATGACTCAATCTGAGACGGGACTTATGGGCTATTATGTTTATCGGAGCTCCAATTCGAATGTGACAGAAGCGAAGCCCATTAGCTCTTTGATTGATGCTGTAAACATGTCTCATGGCTACACATACAGCTATATAGACAAAGGTTTGGAGGATGTGGGAGAATACTACTACTGGCTCCAGATTGTTGATTTTAGTGGTGAAGACCAGTTCTTTGGACCTGCACAATATTCATACAACCCGCAAGAACCGGGCAATCCTGAAGTTCCTCTGTTTAATGGCATAGATAAGCTGTATCCCAATCCCTTCAACCCAAGTCTGAACATCTGCTTCTGCCTGAAAAACGCAGCTCCCGTAAGGATGAAGATATACAACATTAAAGGTCAATTGGCACATGAAGCTCTTCTGGGTATGCAACAATCAGGAAACCATAAATACGTGTGGGATGCTGGTGCAATCTCTGATACTTCTGGGATATATACCATTCGTCTTGAAATTGGTAGTGAGGTTTATACCCAAAAAGTTACAATGTTGAAATGAGAGAGCAGAATATTAATCTATGCCCAACCTTCAAAGACATTCATAATTAACCCTCTTGGGTAAGTGTCTTGGTGTCTTGTCAACCTTACTTAGACACAGGCATACCCCCATAAGTATCTTGACATAACACTAAGAAGATTATACTTGACTTAAATCTCGGCTAATGATCGTATAGCTCATGCTTGGTTTGTGCGCTTTCATAAGCAGAGTAATACCCTGAAGGGGAGTAATAAATGAAGTCAACGACGATAATCATGATATGCTTGTTTTTTGTGCTTCAAGCAATCCAGCTTTTTGCAGACCCTTCACAAAGCATGAACTATACCAATGGCATGGGGGTTAGCTGTACCGCTATTGATGGGGAAAACATCTGGATAGGTACAGAAGGCGGGCTGGTAAAAATGAACCGCTTTACCAATGAAAAGACGTTCTTTAATGCCCTGAATTCCGGCTTACCGGATAATCATATTAGCTGTATAGTTATAGATGCCTTGGGAGTGAAATGGATTGGTACCGGTTTTGGCGTGGCAAAGTTCGACGGACAAAGCTGGACGGCTTTTAATACCACCAATTCTGCGATAGCAACAGACTATATCTCAGCTATAGCAATTGATGAGATGGGAAACAAATGGATTGGCGGAAATGAATGCCTGATTAAGTTTGATGGCGGGACTTGGACTACTTATAACACAGCTGCTACTCATTTACAAAACATTATGGTTACCGGCATTGTGATAGATTCCGAAGGCGTGAAATGGATGGGAACAATCCCCATCAGGAATGAAGACATTGTAAGCGGCTTAGTTAGTTTTAACGGCGAGAGCTGGAGTAGTTACACCACAGAAAACAGTGACATTGGCGGCAATTTTGTAAGCAACCTCAACATGGACGCTACTGGAAAGCTGTGGCTATGCCATTCTGAAAGAACCAATGCCAATTTAGAGATAATCGAGGGCGGGCTGTCCTGCTTCGATGGCATAAACTGGACGGTTTATAGCAGCGAAACCAGTAACCTGCCGAATAACAATGTAAACTGCATAACCTTCTCTCCCAGCGGAATAAAGTGGATTGGGACAAGTGACGGACTTGCCAGCTTCGACGGCACTACCTGGACGGTGTATAACGCCCCTGCTGCTATGTTCGAGAGCAACGCTATTGGTAACATAAGCATAGATGAACAGGGAATCAAATGGCTTGGGAACGGGAATGTCCTTGATGACGGTGGGCTTATCCGCTTTAACGGAACAGAGTGGTCAGTTATCAGTCCCTCAAACTCCGGCATACCGGCTAACATGGTGAATTGCCTAACAGTAGATGCCGCAAACGTAAAATGGATGGGGATAGACGAAGGACTGGTAAGCTTTGATGGTTTTACTTGGAATACTTATACCATGGTAAACTCAAGTATCCCCTATGGCTCTGTTAATTGCATGGCTTTTGATGCACAGGGGATTTTATGGCTGGGCGTAGGCAGCAATCTGGTAAGCTATAATGGAGTTACATGGAACACAGAGATGGAATACTTTAGCGACCTAACCAGTATTGCTATAGACAGCCAAAACATCAAATGGATTGGGGTGGAAGATAGCTATTTTGGCGGCTTGATCCGCTTTTATGGCGGAAGCATGCTTATCTACAATGAAGAGAATTCCGGCTTACCGGGGAGGCGCGTGAACCAAGTAGCATGTGATGCTCAGGGGGTGCTGTGGGTGGCTACAAGTAACGATTTTGAGGCTACTGGCATTACAAAATATGACGGAAGCAATTGGACAAACTATAATAGCACAAATTCCCTTCTGCCGGGTAATAATGTTCATTGCATAGCTATCGATGCCATGGGTAGTAAATGGATTGGCACCGATAATGGCATGGCACGCTTGAGTGGCAGCACCTGGACTGTTTACAACAGCACAAACTCTGCTCTGCCAAACAACTGTGTAACCGCTATCGCCATTGATGCCCTGGGAGATAAGTGGATATCTAGCTCTTCAGTTTCCGGCTGGAGATCAGACCTTGTCAGACTTTCGGGAACCGTCTTTAGTGCTTTCTATGATGCTGTGCCAATGGGCAGAACTTTTAACCTGATAAGCATTGATCCCCTTGGGAACAAATGGCTTGCTTCCACGGATGATAACATCGGACTCATCTTCTATTACGAAGGGTTTGTGCATAACGAGGATGATTACAACCAGATGCCCACAGACAGATTTATGCTTGCCAGTTACCCAAACCCCTTTTGCGATGCTACAAATATCACTTTCACGCTGGATAAAACGGAACCTGCCGAAGTGCATATTTACAACTTGAAAGGGCAATTGGTAAAAACGTTGTGTAATGAAGTGTTAAACAAAGGACAACAACAGCTTGGCTGGGATGGAACGGATAACCGACAACGGAAAACCGCAGAGGGTGTTTACCTATGCCGGCTTACCACATCCGATGGCACCAGCACCCGCAGGCTTATAAGGCTTAAATGATAGAGGTTGAAATGGATAAAGTAATAATTCTTATCGCATTCATGCTGTTTTATTGTGGTGGTATGTTGCTTGCTAAGAGCAGCGTAAACCCCGATGATTTCTGGGATGGGGCATACTGTGTGCAGAAAAGTGTTAAGCCTCCCTTAGCCGATACCAAGTTTATCAAAGCACAAGTGGATGGCAAATGGCAGAACTTTCCCCTTGTAGATTTCCCTCCGTCCTATTGGGAGTGGAACCGCAGCCGCCGTTTGGAATACCTTGATATCTTTAGAGAAATGCTGGAAAAAGGAGCTGAAAGCACGCGTCAACCCCAGCTGTCCGGCCCGCATAATGGTATGGTTGCCACCTATGGTGCTGCGCGCAAGGATAGCCGGTTTAAGCTGAATAACGCTGTGAAAGGCATGGGCTTCCTGCCCAAAGCATCCAGAATGGCGGAAATAACTGCACTTCTGGAATCCACCATCGAAGCTCCCTTAAGCGAGAAACTTGCGGTACTGGATAGTTTGTACAGACAGGCAGAGGAAGTGTTTGCAGCCGACCGCCTCGTGTCTTTGGAACTATATTCGGAACCGGGCTTCACCACCCAGACTTTCCTGAATCAGATGGTTAATCCCGCCTGTGTAACTGTTTTTCTGGATATCCCTACCTATAAGGTGAAGCAGATTGCCCGGCTTATCCACCCTGAAGATCCCAATCTTAGCGATTATGAGAAACAGGCTTGCCATTATGTGAACCTAATGCACAGCTACTTCCACGGCAAGTTCCCACGGGATTACATCGCTGTGATTTATTATAGTGTAGAGGTTTACGATAGTTCTCCCGGCAGAAAAGATGCCCGCGGGACAAAATTAACACCATAGAAGGACTTTATGAGTTTTGAAGATTATGACGAACTGGATGATATAGAACTGGAGTCGGACTCCTGGGAAGAACTGGAGCGCGTTGAAAAGACAGCCTTTATAGCTGCCATAATACGCCAGGGCGAAACAGAAGCCGAGACCAAAGACACCTTAAACGAACTGCAACGTTTGGCAGATACGGCAGGTATTGATGTTCTGGGCAGCTATACACAAAAGAAGAATTGCCCCGACCGAAGCACATTCTTTGGCAAGGGTTTTTTAACAGATATTGCCCAAAAGATGCTGCAAGCTCAGGCAGAGCTGCTTATCATCAACGAAGAGCTTAGCCCCATGCAAGGCAGAAACATCGAGAAGACATTCGGCATAAAAGTTATCGACCGCACAGAGGTTATCCTCGGCATCTTCCACGACCATGCGAAGACCAAAGAAGCTAAACTGCAGGTGGGACTGGCAGAATTACAATACCAATTGCCCCGCCTGAAAAGACTGTGGGGGCACTTTGACAAGGAACGCGGCGGTGCCCGAAGCGTGGGCGGAGCTGCATCCAGGGGCATGGGAGAAAAGCAGATTGAGATAGACAAACGCCTTATCCGCACCAATATCAGCAAGATCAACCACGCCATCGCACGTATTACCGCCCAGAAAGAAACCCAGCGTAAACAGCGCGACAAAACCCGCAAAATCTGCCTGGTAGGCTATACTAATGCCGGCAAGTCCACCCTCTTTAACCGCCTAACCCAAGCCGGGGTTTTGGTAGAAGATAAGCTGTTTGCCACCCTGGATTCCACCTCACGTCAACTTAAGCTTTCTACCGGCAGTCCGGTAGTGCTTTCGGACACCGTGGGCTTTATCTCCAAGCTCCCCCACCATCTTGTGGCATCATTCAAAGCCACGCTGATGGAAGTTCAGGATGCAGATTTACTGCTGCACATGGTGGATGTTGCGGATGACCGCTTCGAATACTATATCCAGGAAGTTAACTCCGTTTTAGCCCAGATCAAGGCAATAGATATACCCCAAATACTGGTATTTAACAAGATTGACAATATAAACGATCAGCTTTTAAGCCTCTTAGTGCGCCGCTTCCCGGAAGCTGCCTTCATTTCTGCATTGGGAGACAGGAATATAGACACCCTGCTTGCCAAGGTGGAAGCACGTATATTGGGCAATCAGACCTTAAACCTGCTGCTCCCTTATACAAAATCTGCCCTGATCAGCAAGCTACACGAAATAGCTCAGATCAAGGCAGAAGAGTATCTGGAAGACGGCATCCATATAGAAATAGAGATCAGCAAGGACGACGCCTATATAGTAAGAGATTTCGTAGTTTAAAACCTATTAATCACACAGGGAATAACCAAGTCCGCTTCTGTGGCTTTAACAACTTCTTCCACAGTAAGTCCTTCGGCTATCTCGCACAGTACCAAGCCTTCCGAGCGCAATTCCATCACAGCCATATCGGTAATGATAAGGCTTACTTTCCCTTTGGCTGTAAGGGGCAGATTGCATTGTTTCAAAACCTTAGGGTTACCATATTTATCGCAATGCTCCATGGCTACGATTACCTTTTTCGCCCCTGTTACCAAGTCCATAGCACCACCCATACCCGGAACCATCTTACCGGGGATCATCCAGTTCGCCAGGTTCCCTTCCTGATCCACCTGCAAAGCTCCCAGCACGGTGATATCTATATGCCCGCCCCGAATGATGGCAAAGCTTGTAGCCGAATCAAAGTAACTTGCTCCGGGTAGTGCAGTTATGTGCCCACCACCCGCATTCACCAAATCCTTATCCTCTTTCCCTGCTTCAGGGGTTGGACCCACACCCAGCATACCGTTTTCAGACTGAAATACTACATGCACGCCGGGGGGAATGTGATTCGCTGCTTCAGTAGGCAGCCCTATGCCAAGGTTAACGTAATCACCGTCTTTCAGTTCTTTGGCAATACGTGCCCCAATAATTGCTCTTTTATCGTTTGCCATCTTTAGCTCTCCTTTGTTTTAACCAGGAAATTCACAAACACACCTGGACAGGCAATCTGCTCCGGATGAAGCTCGCCCTTTTCCACAATTTCATCCACTTCAGCGATGGTGATTTTACCCGCCATAGCCATGATGGGATTGCTGTTGCGGGAGGTTTTACTAAAGGTCAGGTTACCCATTTTATCCGCTTTATGCGCTCGTATTATGGCAAAATCGGATGCGATAGCAGGCTCTAAGATGTAATCCTTTCCATTGCAGGAAACTATCTGCTTGCCTTCTTCCACCACAGTGCCTAAGCCGGTGGGGGTTAACACTCCGCCCAAACCTGCTCCAAAAGCACGAACTCTTTCCATCAGCGTTCCCTGGGGTACCAGCTCGATGGCTATTTCTCCGGCATTCATCTGCGCTTGAATAGCTTTGTTTGTACCCAGATGCGAAACCTGAGCACTTGTAACCAAATGATTTACCACGAGCTTCCCTACGCCTCTGTCTTCCCAATCCGAGGCGATTACGATCATGTGCAAATCGCCAACCTTTCTCAGCACAAGGGCGTCAATTATTGTCTCCGGTGCACCGGCAGCAAGAAAGCCCCCGATTGCAACCCTACTTCCGGGTTTGATCATGGATGCTGCCTCATCGGCAGTAATCAGCTTTACCATGCTAACTCCTTTATATGTATAAGATTACTTTATTATTACTGATTGCAGCTTGCTGCTAAAACATATCAAACAACAGTTCCCTGGTTGCATGACCGTTCTCCACAGGCTCGATAATTGCTCTGTAGTTTTCATAGAAGAGCATTCCTATTTCAGGATCAAACTGCGTATCCACATTATCTCTAATTTCCACACTGGCAGAATAGGGATCAAGATTCATCCGGTATGGTCGTTGACTGGTCATGGCATCAAAGGAATCTGCGATGGCAACAATCCGCGCAAACTGAGATATGCTTTCCCCTTTTAGCCCGTTTGGATAACCTCCCCCACCATACCACTCGTGATGCTGGAGGATGATCTCATGCACCGGTGCCGGCAAACCTATGGGGCCTATGATGCGCTCGCCAATCACCGGGTGTTGCTTTATAATCTCGTATTCGCTGATAGTAAGAGCCTGGTCTTTACTCAGCAGAGAATTATATATTCCAATTTTACCCAGATCATGAAGCAGTGCTCCAATGCGCAGCAGCTTCAGTTCTTCCTGGTCCAGCTTCATTAGCTTGCCAAGCATGAGGCTGATTACCGTAACCCTTTCCGAATGACCTCTCGTATAAATATCGTTTGCTTCCATGGCATATACCATGGCATATATGGTATTAAGATAGTGTTTTTCCAGTTTCTTTTGTGCTTCCACAAGCTCGCTTGTACGCTCTTCCACCAGGCTTTCCAGATGGTTGCGGTAGTTTTCATTTTGAATTAGCAACTGGTTTTTCTGCAGGGCTTGTTTCACTGCCACATGCAGTTCTGCAATCTCAAAAGGTTTGCGCAGGAAATCAAAAGCCCCTAACTGGATGGCAGCTCTCATTTTATCGGGATCAGCTTCGCCGGTCATTAGAATCACAGGCAGGTTTGGATCCATCTTCACCACTGAACTAAGCACATCAAGCCCTGATAAACCAGGCATTTGGATATCGGATATCACCAGATTGAATACCTTGGCTTGCATGATTTCCAGAGCTTCTCCGGGATTGTTACACACACTTACATGGTAGTTCGGCACAGATCTCAGGCTCATACGCACACAATCCAGTATTGCCATTTCATCATCTATCACAAGTATTTGCTTTACATTAGAATCCATCTTTTGTCCTGAGTTATTATGGGAATATCTCCGTTTGTTGCGAAGCATTCTCCAGTTCTTGCATACACTCGGCATCATTATTTTTGATGCTATTCACTTTTCTACTTACGGGGTACATGGATAATTTTACTTCAAAATCAGGTGCAAGAATAGGGCTAAGGGTAGCTATATCCTGAATGCCGGGGTTTAACCAAACATTTCTTGTTTGTGAGCTTAATAGCAGAGGCATCCGATCGTGTATTGCTCCTATTGTGCGATCTGAAGCAGTAGTAATTATCCCTAAAGATGGCACATAACTGCCATCCGGGCTTTCCCATGTGTCGTATATTCCTGCCATGTATAACAAATCTCCATCGGCTGCATGGATAAAAAAGGGCTGTTTATCTTGCTTGCGCCATTCATAGAAACCATTAGCAGGTATTATGCAGCGTCTGCGCAGGAAGGATACTCTGAAACTTGGCTTCTCTGTTATTGTCTCGCTGCGGATGTTTATCATGGCATGCGCAGGTATTTCTTTCATCCAGGAAGGGATCAGACCCCAGCGGAAAAAGCCGATATAGCGGATGTTTCCCTTTGCCACAACTGCAGACACCATCTGAGTAGGTGCCACATTGAAGGATAGCTCCATCTGATCAGACTGGCTGATCAGTTTTAGCTCGTCTTGCAGTTTTTTTAGCTCCGTATGCACAATAACCTGTGCAAAGCGTCCGCACATCAAAATCTCCTTTGCTGTTGACAAGATTTATCACCCCTACATTTCATGCAACATATTTTTCACATGTCATGCAAATATGAAAAAAGCGGGTGATGAAATGCATACAACCGACATCGATATAGTAATGAAAAGGCTGGAGAAGCACTTCAACAGCGTGAAAACCCCCATCGTTGATCTTATCCAAGCCAAGACCAAAGATCCGTTTAAGGTGCTTGTTGCCACCATCTTAAGTGCCAGAACCAAGGATGAAACCACTGCCAGAGTAGTGAATGTGCTATTCCAAACCGTACATAACGCAAATGACTTTGATAAACTTAGTATTTCAGAACTGGATTCCATCATCTATCAGGTGGGCTTTCACAATGCCAAGACCAAGCACTTGAAAGCACTGCCCGCTGTGTTAAACGAACACTTCAACGGGATTATTCCCAGTGAGATTGATGATCTTCTGCTCCTCCCAGGGGTAGGACGCAAAACTGCCAATCTGGTTAGAGCGGTAGCATTTTCATTGCCTGCGATATGCGTGGATGTTCATGTTCATCGCATTTGTAACCGCTGGGGATATATAAAAACACAGAATCCTTTCGAGAGCGAGATGGCTTTAAGAGCAAAACTACCTAAGAAACACTGGCTGAACATCAATTCCTATGTGGTTGCCTTTGGGCAAAATCTCTGCACCCCTCGCAAACCCCGTTGTGCTGATTGTCCCATCCATGAATTCTGCCTTAGAATTGGTGTTTAATAATCTCTCAATTGGCTAATCCTGCAAACACAGCAGAAAGTGCTTTCCCATGCTGGAAATGCTTATGCATTACGGATGAAATACGCATCGCATCCGTAATTCATGCGTAATGCATAAGCAATTCGAGCAAGGAAGATACAGGCAAGGCTGATCTGCCAAAAACGTATGTGGGGGGTTATCTGTATGGTGCGAGAGTTAAGTAACTTTTTTTACTACAATAAGCTTGTTTCCGTCTATTCCCTGTACTAAAACTTTGGCTCCAAGTTCAATTGCTTGTTGGTCTTCTTCCACGGCAGACCATTCTTCTCCGCCTACCTTCACAAATCCTTTGCCTTCACGGGGAATCTCTTTGGTGACGGTTCCGGTTTTTCCTTTCAGGGCGTAAACATTGGTTTCTCCACCGGTATTGGTAAGCATCTTTTTTCCCAGTTTGCGCATGAAAAGAAAAGCGATGAAGCTGATAATAGCAAAGATAAGTATTTGCAAAGGAATGCTATTTCCCACCAATGGTAACATGCTAAACAATCCGGTTAGAATGGCACCAATTCCCAATGAGATAAAAAAGAAAGCGGGATCAAATATCTCGATTATTACAAAACCGATCCCGATCATCATCCATACATGCCAGGCAAGTAAGATCATACTATCTCCTGTAGTTTCAAGGTTTATTTATCATCTTCTGTAGAAGTTGGAGTGGATTGCTTGTCCTTGTACACGCGTTTTACTTTTCTTTTTCCGGCACCGGAGCTGTATCTTCCCGTGTATTTGCTGCCGTATGTGCCATAGCCACTGTACTGGTATCCACCACCCACACCGTTGGCATTAAGCCCTTTAATACCTATTGCGGCAAGGAAATACATCAACATTCTTGTTCCGAAATATACAATAACCATGCCTACTGAAAATATCCCCAGCCAGGAAAAGAAGCTGAGGGACATAATCTTTATGATTAGCAGAGCGTTGCTATCCTTTTGTAAAGGTGATAAGGCTATGTACAATAACACGTTTTCGGCATCTTTCAGTTTATCCAGATTCTGCCGAGACTGATGAATCAGGCTATGCAAAGCCTCTTTGCGCCTATTTTGAGAGTCTGCGGGAAAACGAATTGCATTCAAATCTGCTTGTTCTTTCTCATAAGATGCCAAACGGGCTATTTCGCTGTCATAATCAATATTAACCAATGAAGTATCAATCTGCTCTGTTTGAGAACCCACTACGCCGAAACTGCGGAGTCTCTCTATAAGCTGAGGCAGTTGCTTCTGAGGAACGCTGAAAAGGTAAGCCCCAAAAGAGGGTTCATTCTGTTTACGCACTTGTTTTACAGACTTTTCAGAGATTATCGAGCTAATTTCATCCTGGGCTTTACGTACATCCGAAGCGGCAAAATTCACTTGAGCCTTATTTATAAACTTCAGATCACGATATTCTTGTTGCGAAGGCTTGAAGTTAAAGTTCTGGGGTTTACCTTCTTTATTTTTATAATCGATAATGGATGTTGCAATCGCCAAAAACACGATAAATATCGCTATGCCTTTCACTCTGTTCTTTGTTTTCTTGTCCACCTTAACCTCTTTGT
This sequence comes from Candidatus Cloacimonetes bacterium HGW-Cloacimonetes-3, assembly GCA_002840645.1. Classification (GTDB taxonomy): domain Bacteria; phylum Cloacimonadota; class Cloacimonadia; order Cloacimonadales; family Cloacimonadaceae; genus Cloacimonas. The sequence goes on along the minus strand of PHBO01000009.1, from coordinate 86,758 downwards.
TTTATCTCACTTAATAACTCTCTCGCATGCTCCACTGCTGTGGAACTAAGGCTGCCTGAAAGCATTCTGGCAATCTCTTGTAATCGCTTGTCAGAATCCAGTATTTGCATACTAATCCTACTACGGGCATCCACTTTATCCTTGGTAATCGCAATATGACAATCTGCCACAGCTGCGATCTGCGCCAAATGTGTTATACATAATATCTGCTGGCGTTTGGACAAGCTGGCAATAAACTCAGCTACATTTCCGGCTGTCTTACCGCCAATTCCCGAGTCTATCTCGTCCAGAATAATCAGCTTTTCCGGTATCCTGCTGGCAAGAACTTTCTTGATAGCCAACAGTATCCGTGATAACTCGCCACCGCTTACAACAGCAGCCAGAGGCTTTAAATCGAAGCCCGGATTAGCCGAGAACATAAACTGCAAGGTATCCTGTCCAGTTTCAGAAACAGCAGAGATAAACTCCGACAGTATCTTTTCAGCTTTGCTTTTTTTGTCAATCCTAATCTCAAATCTCCCATTGGGTATGCTGAGATCGCGGATGCCATTTTCAAGCTCCACCTTCAGTAGAACCGCTGCTGAATGCCTTTTATCGGATAACTCATCAGCTTTTTCTTGTAGCAACAAAAAGTCTTCCTGAAGCTGTTTTTCTAATCCGGAAATAGCATCTTGCCGGCTGTTTAGCGAGGAAAGCTGAATGGAACGCTGGGTGAAAAGCTCCAACAGCTCTTCAATGCTACGCACCTTGTGCTTGTACAACAATGTGTTAATCGTGTCCAGACGGGTTTGTATTGCTTCCATTCTATCAGGATCCGTGGACAGTGTCTCACTCATCGAACTCAAATGAGCGGCAGCCTCCTGCATTGCTTCCAGAGATTGTGTTAAGCTCTTGGAGGCTTCTTGCAGATGAGGATTCAGGTTCTCGAAACGGCTTATTTGCGAAAGGGAAGAATTCACTTGATCATAAACACTGTTTTCTTGCTCAAACAAGCTGATATTTATGCTTTGGGATATCTCATTTATCTCCTGCACATGCGAAAGCAAATCATACTCTTGCATCAAAGCTGTATCTTCTCCGCTACTCAGCTTGGCGGCTTCCAGCTCTTCAAACTGAAACTGATATAGTTCCTGAAGTTGCTTTTGCTTTTCTGCTTCTGCTTTCATGCCCTGTAAGCTCTTCATATTCTCTTTTGTTCTATGGTAGAGGATGGAGAATTCTTCCCGCAGGGCATCAGCTTCGGCAAAAGCATCCAGCAATTCAAGCTGGTAGCTCTGGCTAAGTAAGCGCTGTTGGTCTCGCTGGTGGTGAAAGTCTATCATAAATGGCTTCAGTTCTTTCAAAACCCCGGAGCTTACTTTACGCCCACCCAGATAATATGTAGATTTCCCGGCAGGGCTAATTTCCCTGGCAAGGATCACTTCCTCGTCGGGTTGCACTCCGCTGGCAGACAACAAGCTTTGCAGCATGGGATCGCCATTCTGCCTGAAGCTTGCTTCCAGATAGATAGGCTGTGATTTGTCGTAAGCTTCCAAACCTGGCTGACTATCCCCAAATATCAGAGATATAGAGCCTACCAGAATAGATTTTCCTGCACCCGTTTCTCCGCTAAGCACGGTTAAACCGGCTTCGAAAGAAAGCCTGATTTCAGGCAGCATCAGGTAGTTCTTGATGTATATTTCAGTTAGCATTATTTACCCAGATGAAGCTTGTTTCTAAGAATCTGATAGAAGGTGCGGTTAGACAGCTTTATGAAGGGAACACTGCGTTCTGAGGCGGTTACATGAATCTCATCCCCTTCCATGATGGGGCAGGAATTTTCGCCATCAATCTGCAACATAGCAGTTTGCTGCAAGCCATGTATTTTCATCATAAGACGCTCGGAAGAGGGAAAAACCATCGGACGGATGGAAAGAATGTGGGGATTAAGCGGGCTAAGCACGATTGCTTTCATTTGGGGAGCAAGGATAGGTCCTCCCGCAGAAAGCGAATAAGCCGTGGAACCGGTGGGAGTACAGGCAACCACCCCATCACAACGGGTGTCGAACACATAGCGACCCGAAGCCTTGATCCGCACATGAATCAAGCCGGGGCTGTTTGCTTTGTAGATAACCGCATCATTTAGTGCCAAGCCTTTAAATATAACCTGCCCATTGCGCTTAAGCTGACAGTTTATCAGCATGCGGTGCAGCAATTTATATTTGCCAAGCTTCAGGTTTTGCATGGATGAGGCAATTTCCGGTAGCACGCTTTCGGACAGAAAGCCAAGATAACCAAGGTTTATTCCCAAAATTGGTGCCCCGGTATCCAGTGCGAGTTGCTTAGCTCTTAAAATGGTGCCATCTCCGCCAAACACCAAAATGCAGTCTATATTTGGGCAGACTGGATGCCTGCCGTTCCTTTGGGGCAAGGGTTTTATTATCCCCGGTATAAGCGCTTGCCCGGCAATGGCACTGTAAAAGTTAATCTCCCCGCCCTCGCGCAAGGACTCCAGTAGAGAAAAGATGCTTTGTTTATCGCTGATATCCGGATTTATGCAAATAGCAAAATTCTTCATGATAAGCCCTCATAAATGCTAATATAGCTGTCATAGCGGTCTATGGGTATCTTGTCGTCCTCCACAGCTTGCAACACTGCACATTCTGCTTCGTGGGTATGGCTGCAATCTCTAAACCGGCAATGGGGATAATACAGGTCAAAACCGGGAAACACCTTGGGAATAAGAACCTTATGATCTGCATGCAGGGAGATGGTTTTGATCCCCGGGGTATCCAGAAGGTGTCCGCCAAAGCTCCATGGTAAAAGCACTGCCTGAGTTGTGGTGTGCTTACCCTTTTCATTCGATTCACTAACTTCGGCAGTGGCGAGGTTCAGCCCCGGCTCCAGATAGTTTATCAGTGTGCTTTTGCCGGTTCCGGAGTGCCCTGTGAATACAGAATCCTTGTCTTTCAGTTCTTCCTTCAGCTCTTCCATTCCCGTGCCATCCACAGTTGAGGTGCAGATCAGCGGGATGCCAAGCTGCCGGTAGTAGGCGGTTTCTTCTTCCAGTTCATCCGGAAACTCCAGCAGGTCTATCTTGTTTATCAATATGATGGCATTAATCCCCTGAATCGCGGCGATGCACAGATACCGGTCTATGAGCCCCGGCTTGAATATCGGCATTCGCCAAGAGGAAGTTATAATCACCTGGTCTATATTTGCTGCCAGTACTATCTCTTTTTGAAAGCTGCCGTCACCGTAACGGATCAGCGCATTTTTACGCGGTAAAACATGCTCGATGCGGCTATCAGGCTCTGCAGACATATCCAGAGAGACCGTATCTCCCACGGCAGCCAAGGCCTGGCTTTTATACAGAAATTGCTTCAATCTGCCGCTCATACTGGAGGCGTGCATAATTCCATTCACTTCCACCAGATACAGGTAATTGCTTTTTATCTCGGTTATCCGCCCTTCCACCAGGCTCATTTTGCCCTTGTAAGAGATTTTGCTTTTATCGTGAGTGCGGGCAGTTTTGTATAGTGCCTGGTCTTTTATATCGTCCAGAATATCAATATCCGGCAGGCTGATATTTCGCAGCCTGCCGGTATGGCGTTTAACCTGTTTTTTATCTCTTTGTTTCATACTTTATACGTTAGAAGTTAAGCGTTAGACGTTAGAAGTTAGACGCCTTCGGTTTTGAATAAGGGGGTTATGCCGTTAAACAATGTAGCATTATCCTTCACTTTGGCTTCCGAACCGAACACTGCGAAGTGATTCTTACTCATAATTGCTTCCACCATATCTGCATAAGCACGGATATCTTCCACTTTAGTAGATAGCACTTCATCGCGAATTTGCTGGCGGTCTTGCGCCAAAAAGCCGGTAATATAATCCTCATCAGCTTTCGTTCCTAACATCTCGGGAGTATTGGGATAATCCAGATTAGATATCTCACCAATTATATACTTATCCATTTCACGCTTACTACAGCTGAAACTGCGCAGGAAATCCGCCACTGTGTTATAGGTCTCCAGCGTCTCCGGCAGGTTGGGATCGCGATAGGAGGCAAAATACTGATACCCGCTGGGAGTGAAGCTGCTCATAGCTCCATAAGCTCCGCCTTTCACGCGCAACTCCTGATACAGATAGTTATTACTTATGATGCTGTTTAGCACCAGCAGCTTTCCTGAATAGGAGTAGCCCTTGCGGAAGAAGTTCCCGCCCTTGGCGCAGAATTGCACTTGCACAGGGGCATAGATTCCTTCGTTAAAGTTACGGAGGGCATAATGGTTCTCCACCGGTTCATACACTTCATTTGCAACTGGCTGAAGCAATATTCCCAGTTGAGGCAAGGTAACTGCAATTGCTTCCTTGTCGGAAGTAATGCTAATGATAAGGTTCTGCTTTGTGAAACAGGTTCTCTTCACAGCTTCAAGCTGCTCAATTACGTGATCAATGCCTGTATCCAGCTTTGCTGCCAAATCCACCAAAAAGTGGTAGAAACCCAGCCCACCTGTAATGTCTTTCCAATGGTGAAGCTGAGACATAGGGCTAAGCATCCGTGTAACCGCTACCTGGAATCCACCGTGCATCATAGATGCTTCAACCTTGGCTTTCAGTTCACGAATCAGTGTCTTTATTCGTTCGTGATCATCAAACATCGGTTTCATCGCAAATTCGGCAGCCAGTTCCATCATCTTGCCCACTTTATCCTTAACCGCTTTAGCCTTAATCACAAACTTCGGCATAATATAATCCGGGTCCTGATAGCTGTTAAACATATCCAGCATCAATGATATCCCGCCGGTATGTGTGTCTATTTCATTGGAACGCTCTCCAAAGCCATAGTTCTGGCTGTTCATCCAACCCACCAGATAGGTGTATATCCGTAGCCACGGTAAATCCACTTCTTCAGCATGCGCCAGATCGAAGTAAGCCTTCAAATAAACAATGCCATTTGCAACCACTTCATGCTTTAGCAGAGTATAATCCACAGCTTTCTCTACATCCACAGGATAAAGTGATGCGTTGGGGTTCATATCCTCCAAACTCAATAGCGGTATCTTTTCCAGCTCTTCTTCGGTAGGAATCTCTTCCTGCCAGGCGGTAAGATCTTTATTGAATTTTACCAGCTCAGATATTTCTGCTTTGCTCATGCCTGCTTTCATGGTTTTCAGCTTGGCAGTTGTCTTAGCATCCTGCACCGCAATAAGCCCCGGAACCGGCTTAAACAGTATCTGGCTGGCATGTTTGTTGTTCAGCAGCACATCCTCTATCAGCTTCTCAAAATATGGCTCTGTTAAGCCTTTACGCATTTCTGCCAGTAATGGTTCAAATGCAAGTGTCGCCAGGGGGTCGCCACCATGCTGCCATGCGCCGGTGGTGGACATAATATAATACAAACCTTTGGGGAAACGCTGTATCTGTGCTTCCCGCAGGAAGAACTCGCGGCTGTTCAGCACTGCTTCCACCAGCTTCTTGTCCAGTCCTTCTTTGGCGAGGTGTTTCAGTTCTGACTTAATCAGCTTTGCCAATGGCTCAATGTCCTCTTGCTTAACCTGCTTACACACCAGACTGATGGTAGGCTGCAAGATTTCATTATCTGCAGTGGCATAAGAATCCTGCGCCAAACCGGATTCTCGGATGGCTTTCTTAAGCGGGGAGGCGGGAGTGCGCATCAGAATCTCTACTAAAAGATCCAGTGCAAGTGGCAGATAAGTATCTGTAACACTGCCATAAGTCCAGTTTAATGCCAGATAATACTGCCCCGCAGCATCTTTTTGCTCGTCTATGGGATAGTCTATCTCCAGATGCTTTGGCTTGCCAAAGGGCTTTTGCAGTGGAAAGCTGATGCTTTGCCCGGGATCGCTGAAATGCTTCAGGTATTCATCATCCAATAGAGCCATAGCCTCGTCTGCATCCAGATCACCATATAGGGAAATCTTGCTGTTGGAGGGATGGTAATATTTTGTATGAAAGTCTAAAAACTTCCCGTAGCTAAGTTCCGGTATTGCTTCGGGATCGCCGCCGCTTTCAAAGCCATATGGGCTATCCGGGAATTGCGCATGCATACATTTGCGGCTAATTATGCTCTCAGGGGATGAGAATGCACCCTTCATTTCGTTGTAAACCACACCGCGGTAGTTTAGCTCTGCATCTTCAGAAGTAAGCTCGTAATGCCAGCCTTCCTGATTTAGTATATTTGGTTCGGTGTAAATCTTAGGAAAGAACACGGCGTCCATATACACCCGCATCAGATTTACAAAGTCCTTGCTATTGGTGCTTGCGATAGGATACATAGTGGTGTCAGAAGAGGTCATAGCATTGATAAAGGTGTTCATGCTCCCCTTAATAAGCTCCATAAATGTGTTCTTGGAGGGGAAGTTTTTAGAGCCGTTCAATACCGAGTGCTCCAGAATATGCGGGCATCCCGTGTCATCTTCAGGAATGGTTTTGAAGGCTACCATAAACGCCTTGTTATTGTCTTCGCAGGCATAGTGAATTAGCTCAGCACCGCTTTTCAGATGTTTGTAACGGTGGGCTATGGTCTTAATCTCTTTAATCTCACGGCTTTCTATCAGTTCGAATCCGTGCTTTGTCTCATGCTTTTTCATTAGTTCCTCTTAAATAAAGCTGTATTCTTTTAGTCCCTTTTTTAATATCTCGCGGTTTGCATCCTGCAATTTGCACATCGGACTGCGGAATTCCAGATTCAGCATGCCCATCATGTGCAGGGCTTCTTTGGCAGGGATGGGATTGGTTTCTATAAACATCAGGTCATTCAGTTTTGCCAGTGCCAAATGCTGTTTTGCGGCGGCGGCATAGTCCCCTGTCAGACAGGTGGCAATCAGGTCGCTCACCAGCTTGGGCGCAACATTTGCAGTAACAGACACGGTTCCCCTCGCCCCTAACGCCATCAAGGGAAGGTTCAGGGCATCCTCGCCGCTCATCAGGGCAAAACCAGCAGGAGCATCACGAATAATCTGCGTAGCTTGCACCAGATTTGCACTGGCTTCTTTGATGCCAATTATGTTCATGTGCTCCCTTGCAAGCTGCACCGTGGTGGCAGCTGTCATATTTATACCGGTGCGTCCCGGAACGTTATACAACACAATCGGGATATCTACTTTTTTGGCGATGGTACCGAAGTATTCAATCATCCCGTTTTGGGTGGGCTTAATATAATAAGGCGTGATCACCAGGACATAATCCGCTCCCAGTTCCTTTGCCTTGGCAGTGGCAGCAAGGGTCTGATGCAGGTTATTTGTGCCTGTGCCTATCATTACCGGCAGCCTTCCGCCAATCTTGTTTATGGCAAAACGCAACAGCGCATCCTTTTCGTCTGAAGCCAATCCGGCTGTCTCTGCGGTAGTTCCCAACAGCACAATACCGGTGGTGCCATTATCGATATGATACTGAATCAAGCCTTCCAAAGCAGTCCAATCTATACTTCCGTCTTTGAAGGGCGTAACCAAAGCTACGTATGTTCCTTGCAGCATAATAACCTCCAGTTATCTATCTTTGTAGTTAATAAATACAACTTTTAGCCAATCTAAGTGAAAGCTCTTTTTTAGTCAACATAAATCAGGAAACCCCCAAAGACAGTTAAATAATCTGGACCGCTGGCATAGAGGCTGGGAAAATCCCACAAGGATGAAAGATTATAGCATAGGGTGAAGCATAAGCGAATCCCTGGGTTAGCATGCAGCAGTTCAGCAAATCTCTTGGGGGTGACACATAATTTCTTGTCCCGCAACTAATTGTGCCACCCATAAAGAGCTTTTAGGACTGCACACTGTCCCTGGGGCTCACGCCCAGGCTATAATCTTTCGCTATTCTGTGGTTTTTTCGTAGCCTCTTAAGCAAACGTTCCGTTCTTTGTGCAATGGTCTTCTCAATTCTCCATTCTCCATTCTTAATTGAAACAGCCCTTCATAGTAGTGTGGGGGACAAATTCCTGTTTTTGGGACAGATTTGCTATATATTTTTACATCACCCCAAATTCCCAGCCATATACACCACCTATCGCGTTACAGGTGTATGAGTTGGGAAGTATATAAAAATATCAGCAAAATGAGGGGGGTGAAAAGGAAAGCAACGCATGAATTGAGAATGCTCTGGAATTCCTGCGTCCTCGTGGGAAAGGCATAACAGACGTCCTCGACGGCAATGCTTTATCATGCCGGCGGTAATGCACGTGCAGCACCGCCGGCTGACAACATATAGCTTATCTCTTAGGCTTCGAACTTATGTACATCTGTTCTTGTCTCGAACAGCTTGGCAATCCTAAGCTCCAATTGTGTTTGTAAGGCGGGTATCGCCTGTTTCAGCTTGGCAGTATCCACTGCTTCGCTATTGAAGTTTGGCAGTACAGTGCTGCTTAGGGTATCCAGGAAATCGGCTGCTTTGGCATTCCAATATGGGATCTCGGCACTATTGGGGTGAATCCAGCCAAGGGTGTAGAACAAGCGCATCAGCTCGTTCATGGTTACGGATGCAGCAGGATTCTTGCTATGTGTCGTCTGCCCCAAATCCGCCAGGGCAGTGCCATCCAGCTCCATGTATCCGGGAGCAGGCAGCAGTAAATCCACCGGTGCATGCTCGTCGTAGAAACTCATTAGCGCTACGCTGAACTTCGCCTGATCAGCTTTTTGGGGGTAAACACCATAGCCCAGCACGAAATCTGCCGCTGCACAGGTACTAAGCTTTGGCTGCATCGCCAGCATGCCCTTATGATTTCGGAAATCCGTGCTTAGCAAGATGTTATCCTTGCCCGCGCTTGCTGCAAGCTTCCACAGCTCGAATGCCCTGGTTTCCGTGATCCTGTTCTGGTTGTAGATAAACAGGGTATTCTCGCTTGTTTTCACATCCCACAGGTTGCTGTGAACCTCGTCTGCGAAATGGCGGTATGCACCATCTGGGTAATTCACCAGGATTAGCTTTTTGCCTTCCCTCTGCTTCAGGCGTAGCATTGTGGCAAGTGTCTGCGCCAGTTCACCATACACCACGTATTCTTCGTATTTGTCCAGTATATCATAGGGGTTTTCAGCCGGTATATTTGCGCTATAAGCATCGCTGAAGTGGCAGTAATCAGGATTGGCATACAAGGTTTGAGAACAGCTTTCGGCGGCTTTTTGCAGCATAAGCATCTCTTCCAGGCTTATATTGGGGCTTATCTCAAAACGCTTGCTGCCGGTTTCTTTCATTTTTTCTGCCATCAGGGTGGCGGCTTCCTGCCAGCTAATGCTCTTGAACCCGTTAGCTGTCTTAAGCTTAGGGCTGTCCAGCCAGTCATTCCCATAGTAGCATTGCCAGCCGAAGCGTCCCTTGAAACACAGGTTTTTGCCGTTGAAACCCGGCTCTTCCTGTGCGGAGGTAACTGCGGTTACCATGCCGGCTTGGGTTTCGGTCTGAATCACACAGCCAACTCCGCAGATGCCGCAGTTCTGCACGGATATATCTTTTAGGTGCGGGTTTTGTTTGTAATAGGCAGTACGCTCCACCAAAGCCCCCACAGGGCAAACGTCTATGCACTTACCGCAGGATAGGCAGGTGGTTTGGGTGAGGGATTCGCCAAATTCCGGTCCCACGATAGCCGAGAAACCCCGGTAGATAAAGCCAAGTACTGCTGCGCCTTGCACTTCCGTGCAGGTACGGATACAGCGTCCGCAATTGATGCACTTGTTGGCATCGCGCACGATGAAGGGATGGCTGTAATCTATAGGGTGCTTGTTTATACCACCGATAAAGTGGGCGGCATTCACCTGATAATCTGTGCAATACTCACGCAGGGAACAGGTTTCGTTCACCTGACAACCGCATTCCAGACAGCGCGTTGCCTCTGCAATGGCGTCTGCTTCGCTGTAGCCAAGCTCCACTTCTTTAAAGCTGCTCTTTGCTTCTGCAATGGGCAATTCCGGCATAATAAGTCTTTTGGCTTCGGCAAAGATAGAGTATTCTTCCGGGCTTACTTCTGTGATGCTCTTGGCTTTCTTGGAATCAAAGGGAGCAAGCTCGGCACTTATCACTCCTGTTTCCAGATACTTCGCCATCGCAGTGGCAGCCATGCGTCCATCGGCTATAGCTTCGATAGCAGTGGCGGCACCACGGCGGAAATCACCCCCGGCAAAGACGTTTGAAAGCCCGGAGTACATAGTCGCCTCGTCCACGATAGCTGTCTGCCAGCGGGAAAGAGGCAGTACTTTGCCATCTATGTGATTTGGCTCTTCGCCAAAAAGCTGCACTTCGGGCACTTGAGAGATGGCAGCAATAATACTGTTAAAGGAAAGCTCGAAGAATTCACCGGTAGGCTCGGGGCGTCTGCGTCCGCTGTTATCCGGCTCGCCGAGGTGCATCTTCTCTATCTTCACGCTTTTCAAACTGCCATTCTCGCCAATGTATTCCACAGGGTTGCTGAGGTAAAAGAACTCCACGCCCTCATGTTCCGAAGCCTCAATTTCAAAGGCTTCAGCAGGCATTTCTTCTTTGGTGCGGCGGTAGATCAGGCTTACTTTGCTACCCTTGCGGATGGCGGTGCGGGCACAGTCTATAGCTGTGTTTCCCCCCCCAACTATGGCAACGCGTTCGCCCAGCTCGGGAGCATTACCCAAAGCGTGGGCTTTCAGGAAGTCCACTCCCAACAAACAACCTTTAAGGTCGCTGCCGGGAACAGGCATGGGCACTGCCTTCTGGGCACCAATGGCAAGATACACGGCATCATACTCTTTTGCCAAATCCTGCATAAAGATATCTTTGCCAAGTTCCACGCCATATTCTATCTGCATGCCGTTGCTGCACATAAGTGCTATCTCTGCATCAAGGGTATTTTTTGGCAGGCGGTATTCCGGGATGCCATAGCGCAGCCAGCCACCCGCAGCGGGAGCAGCTTCGAACACTTTTACTTCATAACCCTGGTTGGAAAGATAATAACCGCAGGTAAGTCCGCTTGGACCGGCACCGATGATAGCAACTTTCTTGCCTTTTGCCGGCAGCTTTTCGGGGACATAGTTCCACACATCGCCCAAGTCCTCATCCGCTGCAAAGCGCTTAAGCTGGCGGATAGCAATTGGCTCTTCCACTATCTGGCGGCGGCATTCCTTCTCGCAGAAAGCAGGGCATACACGCCCGATTGATAGCGGCAGAGGCAAGGTTTCTTTTATCACTTTCACTGCCTCGTGGTACTGCCCATTGGCAATTAGGGACACATAAGTCTGGATATCCACATGATCCGGGCATGCCACCGTGCAAGGTGCCACGCAATCCGCATAGTGATCTGAGATCAGCAGTTCCAGTGCCATCTTACGAGCTTTGCGTATGGCTTCAGAATCTGTGTGGATTTCCATACCACTGCTGATAATCGTCCCGCAGGAGGTTACAAAGCCGCGACGCCCCACCACTTCCACGGCACATACCCAACAAGAGCCATAAGGCTTCAGTTCTTCATCATGACACAGGGTGGGTATCTTTATGCCATTGCGTTTGGCAAGCTCGAGGATAGTGATTCCGGCTTCGGTCTCTATCATATTTCCGTTTAAAATTACTTCTATCATTTTATCCCTCCTATGCCTTGGTTACTGCATCGAATTTACATGCTTTCTGGCAGGCACCGCACTTGATGCACTGGCTTTGATCTATCTCGTGAGCATGCTTCACAGTTCCTGAAATGCAGGAAACAGGACACTTCCTGGCACAAGCCGTACAGCCTATGCATTTCTCGGGATCTATACTGTAGGTAAGCAGCGGAATACATACACCCGCGGGGCAGCGTTTGTCCACAATATGGGCGAGGTATTCATCCTTGAAATAGCGTAGGGTAGTAAGCACCGGGTTTGGTGCAGTTTGTCCCAAGCCGCACAGTGAACCTTTGATAATGTTATCCGCCAGTTCTTGCAGGGTATCTATATCTTCCAGTTTACCCTTGCCTTCCGTGATGCGGGTAAGGATTTCCAGCATGCGCTTCGTTCCAATCCGGCAGAAAGTGCATTTCCCGCAGGATTCGTTCTGAGTGAAATTAAGGAAAAAGCGTGCCACATCCACCATGCAAGTACCCGTATCCATCACCACCATACCGCCGGAGCCCATGATGGCGCCGGTAGCCGTGATGGAATCGTAATCCACAATGGTATCCAGCAGCGAGGCAGGAATACACCCGCCGGATGGACCGCCCATCTGCACGGCTTTGAATGGCTTCTCGGTCTTCATCCCGCCACCAACCTTGTAGATAATATCCCGGATGGGAATGCCCATGGGGACTTCTATCAGCCCGCTACCGGCAATTTTCCCCGCCAGAGCAAAGACCTTGGTGCCGGGAGATTTCTCTGTGCCAAAGGCTTTGAAGGCATCAGCACCGTTTATTATAATCCAGGCGATATTCGCCCAGGTTTCCACGTTATTTATATTGGTTGGCTTGCCCCAAAGCCCGCTTTCCGCAGGGAAGGGAGGGCGTATGGTGGGCATGCCGCGTTTGCCTTCTATAGACTGCATCAAAGCGGTTTCTTCACCGCAGACAAATGCGCCGGCACCTTCCTTGATGTGCATCTCGAAGCTATAGGAAGTGCCCATGATGTTTTTGCCCAGATAGCCCTTAGCTTCGGCTGCTTCAATGGCTATTTTGAGGTGTTCAATTGCCATGGGGTATTCCGCACGGCAGTAGATATAGCCTTCATCCGCTCCCATGGCATAGGCACCGATTATCATGCCTTCTATCACATTGTGCGGATCACCTTCCAGCGCACTTCTGTCCATGAAAGCACCGGGATCGCCTTCGTCCGCATTGCATACCACGAACTTCTTATCCGAGACGGCTTGTGCGGCAAAGCTCCATTTCAAGCCGGTGGAAAAGCCCGCTCCGCCGCGTCCGCGCAAGCCGGAATTCTTCACCACGGCGATTATCTCATCTCTTTCCATGGCAAGGGCTTTGCGCAGTGCCGTGTAGCCGCCCAAAGCCTCATAATCAAGCAGGCTCTTGGGGTCTATCACACCGCAATTACGCAGCACGATACGCTGTTGGTTGGCAAGCAATTCATTGTGCCTGCCGTGCATCTTTTCTGCCAGAATAATGTTTGTTTCCGGCGGGTTGCCCGCTATGTAATCGTCCAAAATCTTTATAATACTTTCAGAATCAGCCTTTCCGATGTGCATCTGCCCCAAAGCGGAGCCGTTGAACTCCACCACGGGTTCTTCGAAACACATGCCGATACAGGCGGTACGCAGTAACTTCACCGGCTTCGGGGAGGTAGCAAGATGCTCTTCCAGAGTGCGGTACACATCCATTGCTCCGGCAGCTATGCCACAACTGGCAAGCCCAACTTTAACGGTAATTTCGCTCATCATCCCCTCCTAAAACCTGAACTTATCCAGAATCGCCGGTATCGCTTCAGGAACAAGCTTCCCAAAGGTCATATCGTCTATCATAATAACCGGAGCAAGGCTACAACAGCCCAAACACGCCACTTCCATTAAGGTGAACATCATATCTTCGGTGGTATTCTCATCCTTAGGGAGCTTCAATGCTTCTACCAAAGCGGATTTTATTCCATCCGCATCAGATACGTGGCAGGCAGTTCCCTTACACACTCGCACGATGTGCTTTCCTTGCTGTTTTAAGCGGAACATAGAGTAAAAAGTGGCAACCCCAAATATCTCGGCAGCAGGGATTTGCATTGCTTTCGCCACGTATTTCATGCAGTCCCGTGATAGATAACCCATTTCGTTCTGAACTTCTTGTAACATGGGAATGAGAATGCCCTTTTTTCCCCGATATGAGGCTAAGATGGCATCAACTTTGCTGTAGTCCTGTTCCATTAAAGCTTCCTCTTGTTCAAATTTGGTGGCATACCTCTTCACAACATGCTTTTTACGCCACGGATTACATATTTTAGGCTGTGTGGGATTGTCAAACAAAATCTTAGCCGGGCTGCTTTTTTCACCAAATTCTAAGTCTGATGCCTACGATTGGAACACTGGAGTCGATCAGGCTTAAATAATCCTTAGCTTCTGAGTTTTCTTTCTTAGCCTGATGGACTACAGCGACACAAGCAACCGGGATAGATGCCGTATAACTTAGGGGGGTTTAGCCGGGAGACGCTGTAGTCCATAACGCCGCTGAGATGTTTTATAAAGTAAAAGTTGCAGAGGCGTTATCGAATCCAGACTTGCAAAGGTGCATCTGTTTGTTTACTATAATCTGATAATGTCAATCTCGCTGATAAGTTAAGACCATGGCTCTTGCTTATTTCTCTAATGCATCCATAACAATTCCCTAACAATTCCCTAATGGCGTTAGGGAATTGTTAGGGAATTGTTATGGCAATACTAAAGATACCAGCAAGTGCCGAGAGAGTAAACAGGAAGTAAAACTCATGCAAAACAGGGCAGAATTGCAGAAATGCAATTGCAAATATGCAAGATTGCAGCATGCAATCGCTATTTTGCTCTAAATGCAAAATCGGTAAGTTTCGCATCTGTATCATAGCCATACAGTTACAGCAATACTGAAATTATAGATTGTTTGGCTCGTAGATTGCTTCCTATAATAGAGTAAACCAAATTCATATCGTTATTTTTAAGGAGAATAGAATGAAGAACAGATTAGGATTAATCGCAGTTTTGTGCTTTATGGCACTTGGATCACTATGGAGCCAGATGATTAACAACGAGGGTTTTGAAGGTACTACCTTCCCCCCTGCAGGCTGGAACATCGAAGGTGCAGTAACAAGAGCTACCCCTCTTGTGGGCAGCCCGGCACCATCACCGGCAAATTTATATGGAAATTATTCTGTGCTGTTTACAGAATATACGCAGGGTTTGATAGCTCCCAAGATGGCTAATCCCTACACTCTTACCATATCATCATTTCAAATCGGTAATGGTCTTTGTGCGCCTCTGTTTTATTGGTCTAATTCACTTACGGGACCCTGGACAACAGTGGACACCTTTACAAATATTTCTAATGACAGATGGACGACCCAAACTGTATCAGTTGGCTTAACTGATGTATTTTTAAAAATATCATACAGAGGTCCTGGCGGTGGTCAAGGCACAGATATTCAAATGGACAATATTACTATTACTCCCACGGATTTTCTATTCACTTACAGAACTGTAAAAAGTGGCAACTGGAATGACCCCACTACCTGGGAATACACTCGCAATGGAACCACCTGGTATGCTGCAAACATACCTCCTTCCGCTTCGGGTGCACTTACCACAACTATACTTAGCGGGCACACTGTTACCGTGGCAGCCAATACAACCGCAGATGAAGTAGTGGTAAACACCGGCGGCACGCTTACGATTAACAGTGGCGTGACCTTTACGCTGAATAATGGTACTAACGGTGACGGAATCGACCTTAAACTCAATGGCAATATGAATATAGCCGGCACATTTACCAATACCGGAGCCTCCATGACCTGTAGCTCCGGAACTACGGTTACCTACAATGGCAGCACTGCACAAACTACCGGCAGCGGCTTTGCTCCTACCGTGTATAATCTGGTAATCAACAATCCTGCAGGCCTTACCCTTTCCGCAAACCTGGCTGTTGATACCAAGCTTACCATGACAAGCGGTTCTCTTGCTCTGGGAGCATATACTCTTGCTTATGGCACCAGTGCCACCCTTGAGTATAACGGCACAACCGCTCAAACAGTTAGCGGCGAATGGCTTTCCACCATGACAAAGAACATTACCAACAACAACACCAGCGCAAGCGGAGTAACACTTAATGGTAATAAAACTGCTTATTCCGGCATCCTTACCAATAATCAGATACTTAATGTTGCTACTTATTCTATCGCCGGAACAGGCACCGTGATTAATAACAAACGGGTGGTATCCAGAGTAGCAAACCCTGTAACAACTTCCACCTTCACCCAGGCAACCGGTTCGATAATAGAATATAGCAGCTTGGTTACCTTGCCCACACCCTATACATATCAGAACTTGTTGTTAAGCTCAAGCTCTTCTGTTTTCCCTCAATCGGGGATTATAAACGTGAATGAAACCTTTGCATCGTCCAACGGCGCATCGCTTAACCCCAGCGGCTACAGAATGTTCTTCCCATCCAAGTATGTAAGTGTGGGTGGAACTTCCAATGTTACCGCGTTTTCTCCTGCAACCTATGTGGAAACACCTTCGCTTACAAATGCCGTGGGCAGAACCTGGACATTTACAGGTAGTGGCAGCGGAACTTCCAGCGTAAGCTTGCATTGGGATAATGCCCAGGGCAGTGGTCTTAGTTTCCCGCTTGGCTCCAAGATCTGGCAGTATAATGGCAGTTCATGGGTAGCGGTAGCAATCACAGGTGCACCTGTCGCAGATGGCGGCACGCGCATGATGGTTAGTTTCCCTATTACCCTGGGTTCCAGCACCGGTAAGTATGCTGTTACACCGGCAGGTCCTTTCTACTATCGCACCATCGCAAGCGGCAATTGGGCTAATCCTGCAATATGGGAATGCTCTGACAATAATTCTACCTGGTTCAGTGCTACTGTTGCACCCACTGATGTATTCGCCCTCACTACAACCATCAGGACAAGCCATACCGTTACTGTGGCTGCTAATGTAAGCGCAGATGAAGTTGTGGTGAACTTAGGCGGAACACTTTTTATCGCAGGTGGCTCCACTCTTACCCTGAATAATGGCGCAGGCACAGATTTAGCCGTGAATGGAACTCTTAACATCGGTGGCGTATTAGCCTTTAACTCCGGAGCAACCATTAGCTATGGTTCGCAGGCAGCACTTATCTACAGCGGCACTGCAAGCCAGACAGTAGGTGCGGAATGGCCTTCCACGCTTGCTATTGACATCACCAATAACAACAACGTTGGGGTAGTCGTTGATGAGGATAAGACCGGATATTCCGGCACTTTCAACAACAACGGCATTCTGGTTTCCGGAACATATTACATTACCGGTTCCGGCACATTTATCAATACGGGAGAAGTAGTATCCACTGTTTCTGATCCGGTTACCACAGGAACATTTTCTCAACCTTGGGGAGCCATCATCGAATATACCAATGATGTTACCCTGCCCAGCCCCTTTGTTTATCAGAATCTGGTGTTAAACTCCGCCTCTACAGAGTTTGATCTGGGTGGTAACATAGACGTTAATGAGACCTTTACAACTCAGGTTGGTGCTTCGTTAGACCTTGCCGGATACAGGATGTTCTTCCCCTTCAAATACGTTAGTGTGGGCGGTACTTCTACTATCACAGCCTTCTCTCCCGAAACATACGTAGAAGCTCCTGCTTTGCCGAATTCGGTAGCACGTAAATGGACTTTTAGCGGTGCAGCTAACACAACCACAAAAATATACCTCCACTGGGACAATGAACAAGGTACGGACTTAGACTTCTCTGCCGGTTCCAGGATTTGGAGATTTAACGGTTCGGAATGGGTTACAGTAGCCACAGCCGGTGTTCCCGTAGCAGACGGAGCTACCAGAATGATGGTGAGCTTTGATGTTACCTTTGGGACAAAGGCTGATATTATAAGCCAATATGGCGTTACTCCCAAGGATGAGACATTGCCTGTGGAACTATCTTCTTTTACCGCAGCAATTAATTCCTATAATTATGTGCAATTGCAGTGGGTTACTCAATCTGAAACCAACTGCGCAGGATTTAACATTTATCGCGGTTTAAGCGATGATTTCCAGGATGCGGAACTACTGAATTTCTTTATCCCTGCCACAAACACATCGCAATCTCAGAGCTATCTGTATAAAGACACCGAGCTTTCAGAAGATGGTGTGTATTATTACTGGTTGGCAAACCTGAATCTGGATGGGAATACTGAGTATCACGGACCTGTGCAAGTATCCTATAATACAAATCTCGGGCATACAACTCCACCGGTTCCCATTGTGAACGGAATAAGCAATCTCTACCCGAATCCCTTTAATCCGGTGTTGCATATCGAATACGGCATTAAAGCTGCAAGCGACGTGAGGTTAGAAATATACAACCTTCGCGGGCAGGTTGTACGTAGTATCAACCAAGGATTAGTGCAACCCGGCACAAAAAGAATCCAATGGGATGGTAAATCCAATGACGGACAGAACTGCTCTTCCGGTTTGTACACCATCAGGCTATTCGTTGGTAAAGATGTGTTTACCAGAAAAACCGTCTTGAGCAAATAAAGGAAATAACCCCGTGCTTAAATTCAACTTTAACGGTTTGAATTGGCTCCGCCGTGAGGAAGCTTGTTGTTTCCATGCGCAGATAAACTCTTGCGTGGAACAACAACTTTCCTTACTTGGATAGGGTACAGTGATGATAAATAATCAGAACTCGGTGTATATACAGGATATTAGCGATATCTACACGGTAAATTCAGCTATGATGGGTGATAAACCTGCCATGGGATTCACAATCACCTATAGCAATGGAGTGTTTGAAAACATCATAGAAAGCAAAGATGATTATGAATCCACCCTTTGCCTGATAACCCAAACTCGAGGTAACATGCTTAGTCTGTTGCAAGGAAGAGCTTCCATATGACTGCGATGATATTGTTACCCATTAATTTACGAAAGTTGATTTCAGCTCTAAACTCAGTTTTTTAAAAGTCAGAATATATATATTATCTGCGTTTGAGGATTTATTTCCACACCGCTTTGCAAGTGTTACTGCTCTTAAAATGCGGTTAATACAAGTAAAAATGCACTTCGCCGAAACGTGCTTCGAAGCACACATTAGTTACTACGGGAAAAACAAGAAAACAATGGAAACTTTCGCTTGCCATTTTGAGCGAAACGAGTAACTTGTAACTGTGCTCGTAAGACCCTTCGGGGATTTATAGAAGTGATAAATAGACAGAATTTACATAAGTGTTCATAGGAGGAACCATGAAACACAAAAATGTTTTAATAATTATCATACTGCTCGTATTCGCAGTGTCAACATTCTTTGCTATACCGAACAGCGTAAAGTTCGACGGACTAACCGGAGCTCCTAACGAAGATCATATCGCTGTTGGTAATTTGACAGCCGGTGTAACTACTACCTACACAGCGGAAGCCTGGATCAGACCAACTCAGTTAACCGGCGGCAACGCAGACCAACTTCAGTATGGTTACTCTGTATTTGCATCGTCCACGGTAGTGGGTGGTTATCCTTTGTGGGTTACCGCCAAGGGAACGGAACTAAACATCTGGTCTTATACAAGTTCAGCCCCGGTTGCACATACAACCTCAGGTGCCGGGCTTACGATAAATAACTGGTACCACATTGCCGTTACGGCAGTAAAGGGCGGCACCACAACAGTATATGTTAATGGTGCAGTGAAGCTAACATATGCTAATGAGAATTATGGAACCTGGAATAACGTTTTCACAATTGGTGTTTTGAGGAGTTCCAGAACTAACAGCTTGATTCCCTTCCATGGTCTGATTGATGAAGTAAGAATTTGGAATGTGGTTAGAACCCAGGCTGATATCCAAGCTGATATGTATCGCGAAATTGCAACTGTTCCTGCATCCTTGAAGGGTTACTGGCAGCTAAACGAAACTGTTGGCAATGCTCCTGATCTGGCTACTCCTGCACATACAGGAGTGCTTACCAATGGCGCATCTTGGAATGTCCCAACCGGCGGAGCACCTTTCAGCGAAGTTACTTTTTCATCCACAAATCCCGCAGTTGCTTCTGCAGTTATTGCCGCCAATGATACCAAAGTACCTGCTTACAAGTTCACGCTTTCCACCACCGGGCTTGCAGCTACTCTGACCCAGCTTAATTTCAGCACCACCGGCTTATATGATGCCTCTGATCTGGATAATTTCAAGCTGTGGCAGAATACAGCCGATGATTTATCAACTGCTTCTCTGCTTGGTACAATAAACACAGGCTTGGGTATTGGTACTCATTCCTTTACCTCTCTTACCCAAACCATAGCCAACGGTACTCCCCGCTATTTGTGGATTACTATAGATGTCTCGAGCACTTTATCCGGCTCGAAATCCCTAACTATCCCCGCATTGAATTTAAGCTCATTTGTATATGCTGCAAGTGCAAAGACAGGCAGCGCTTATGACGGCGGAGAACAATATTCCGAAGAAATACTTCCTGTGGAGCTTTCCTCGTTTACTGCTGTTCTCACAGTGGAAAATTATGTAACTGTGAAATGGGTAACTCAATCCGAAACAGGGGTTGGTGGATACTATGTTTACCGCTCATTAGATAGTGAATGGATGAATGCCATAGCAATTAGCAGTATGATTCCCTCTGCCAATTCACCTATTCAGCAGGTTTACCAGTACACAGATAGTGAGCTTGAAGATGATGGCATATACTACTATTGGCTGCAAGTTCAGGATTTGGATGGAAGCACCATCAGCCATGGACCTACTTCCGTGAATTACAGCACCGGTTCCGGACAAGAAACACCCGGAGTGGTAAGGGTTTCGGGAATTCAATCCATATTCCCCAACCCCATTACCCCTTATTCTGTAATTAACTACAACCTGACCAAGGCGACTGATGTAAGTTTCAAAATTTACAACTCCCGCGGGCAGCTTGTAAACAGCATCAATGATGGTTACCGTATGGATGGCGAGTACAACACTGGCTGGAACGGTAAAGATAGCAAAGGTAACAGCTGCCCAACCGGCATCTACTTTATCAAGATGCACGCCGGAAGAGACAGCAGCATCCGTAAAGCGATGATCGTAAATTAAATTATTGGGTTAGCAGATAGCGGGTAATTCTTGCTGTCTGTGTACCTTAAGTGATATGAACCCCGAGCTTTAGTTCGGGGTTTTTCTTTTGTTAGCAGATTCCGATAAACACCAGAGGCTACTTTTTTTAATTATTCACCCTGCTTGTTGAAGTAATTCCACAAATTAGACTGCCGATATTTTCTCTCAGGATAGCCGGAACCTTGTTACACAGGTATTCAGCGATTGCTGCTTCAAATGCGCTTACCGGGAAGTAGATTTAGGAATGGAATTATGCATCAAATAAATCTTGACAAATAGAAAGATTGTGACGATCGTGAACTTGTCATGTGTGTCCTAATTTAGGAAACACTAAGTGAAAAATATTGAATAATGATAGACGTGTTTATGGAGGAATCATGAAACACACAAGAATGTTACTTTTATTCTTATTGCTTTTGGGAATCAGTGCCGGGCTTTTTGCTCAAACATGGGCACTTGATTTCGATGGTAATGATGCCGTCTCTATGGGTAATTTGGCGTTTACGGGAACGAGCTATACAGCAGAATGCTGGATATACCCCACTGCCCTTCCAGCTATGGTGGACCCAAATATACCTTACGCCCGCACCATACTGGCTTCTTCACAGGTTGCAGGCTCATATCCTATTTGGATAGGTACCACTGGAACTAACCTTAAAGTATGGTCATATTCCACTAACCAAGACACTGGCGGACATGCTACTGTTGGTTTGGGTTTAACCACTAACACCTGGTACCATGTTGCCGTCACCACAGTTAAAGGTGGCACTACTAAGCTATATGTGGATGGAGTGGAGAAATTGAGTTTTACTAATTTGGGTCAAGGCACCAATTGGAATAATATATTCACCGTTGGAGAGCTAAGACCTGGGAGACTTCTTGGGTTTTTTGGAAAAATACTCGACGTAAGGATTTGGAATTCTGTTTTAACTCCTGCTCAGATCATATATGGTATGAATAATGACCTTGTTGGTAATGAATCAGGCCTTATAGGTTATTGGCCATTCAGCGAAGGTAGTGGCACAACTGCCTATGATCAAGTTACCTCAACCCCACACAACGGCATCTTGAGTTCTGTTGCTTCCGGCTATGATCCTGCATGGACATCCGGGATGCCTTATGTGAACATTACCAGCACCAATCCTTCCGTTGCTGCAACCACAGTTGCTCAAGGCACTGATGATCTGCCATTAACTCGCTTAACATTGGCTGCTAATGGAGATGCCTCTACCTTGAATACTCTTACCTTCACTACCTCCGGTACCTATATTGCCTCGGATATAGAGAATTTCAAGCTGTATTACAACACCACAGATAATTTCTCCACTGCTGCGCAAATTGGCACTACCATCACAAGCTCCTTAGGAGCAGGGAGCCATACTTTTACAGCGATTTCTCAAGCTCTTGCAAGTGGAGCAACACGTTATTTCTGGATTGCATCGGATGTCTCGGCAACTGCTATCGGAGGTAACACCATATATGTGAATGCCATCATGACAAGTGATTTATCTGTAACCAGCAGGTTTAAAACAGGAACTTCCTCCGCGGGTGGCTTACAAACTTTCGACATCCCACTTCCTGTAGAACTCTCATCCTTTACTGCAGTTCTTACTGTGGAAAACTATGTAACTGTTAAGTGGGTAACTCAATCCGAAACAGGGGTTGGTGGATACTATGTTTACCGCTCATTAGATAATGAATGGATGAATGCCATGGCAATTAGCAGTATGATTCCCTCTGCCAATTCTCCCATTCAGCAGGTTTACCAGTACACAGATAATGAGCTTGAAGATGATGGCACATATTACTATTGGCTGCAAATTCAGGATTTGGATGGAAGCACCATCAGCCATGGACCTATTTCAGTGAATTACAGCACCGGTTCCGGGCAGGAAACACCCGGAGTGGTGCAGGTTTCGGGAATTCAATCCATATTCCCCAATCCCATTACACCCTATTCCGTTATTAGCTACAACCTGACCAAGGCAACCGATGTAAGTTTCAAAATTTACAACTCCCGCGGGCAGCTTGTAAACCGCTTCAATAATGGCTTCATGAGCGATGGCGATCACAACACAGGCTGGAACGGCAAAGATAGCAAAGGTAACAGCTGCCCCACCGGCATCTACTTTATCAAGATGCAAGCCGGTAGAGACAGCGGTATTCGTAAAGCTGTAATTATCAAATAATTAACCGGTTAATGGCTTAGCGAGTTAATCGTATAGCCTGTTTACCAATATAATACAAGCCCCGGACTTATGGTTCGGGGCTTTGCTATATTAGGTGGTAGCATTCCCTGCCCTGAAAATGCAACGTGCTACTACATATTTATCATCGCGTACCACAGGAACCCACAATAGCAGGAAAAGCCTTGACCAAAACCCCACAACCAAAAAGCTCGTCAACACTTCTTTATACAAGAACTTGGAGTAAAATAATGCTTAAACTCGAACTAAATCAAGAACTGGTTTCCCGCAGCCGCATCGCCGCCCAACAGATCACCGGTGCTTTTAGCTGGCTGTTTGATGGTTACAGCTCGGTTTCCATAGAGCGTACTGTGCTGCGTCTGATGGGGATAGACGGTGCCATCAAAGGTGGCGAACCCCTGCCAAACGTGGTGGTTGACCACCTGAAAGCAAAATCTGCCCTGAATAAAGGTGCTGCCGTATGGGTGGCTAATGCCATGCTTGCCAAAGGCTTAAGTGCTCAGGAAGTGGCAGAGCAGGTTGCTGGGCACAGCCTATGCTTAACAGACTTACCGCTGGCATCTGCAGAGCAGTTGCTATCTATCCTTAATCCCCTCACCAAAACTATGCTTAGCCACATAAGAAAACAGAAACAAAAACGGGAAGCAATGTTTGCCAAGTATGGCGAACGCCGCAAGCCCGCCATATATGTAATCGTAGCCACGGGAAATATCCACGAAGATGTAACTCAGGCGCGTGCTGCCGCCCGTGAAGGTGCGGACATCATCGCCGTGATCCGCAGCACCGCGCAATCCCTGCTGGATTATGTGCCATACGGAGCCACAACGGTTGGCTTTGGTGGAACTTACGCCACGCAGGAGAACTTCCGTATTATGCGTGCCGCGCTGGACGAGGTATCCGCAGAGGAAAAGCGCTACATTAGCCTTACCAACTATGCCAGCGGTTTGTGCATGCCGGAAATAGCCGTGATGGGTGCCATAGAACGCCTGGACCTGATGCTGAATGACGCCATGTACGGCATTCTGTTCCGGGATATAAACCCCAAACGCACGCTTTTAGACCAATACTTTGCCCGCATGATAAACGCCTATGCCGGTATAGAGATACAGACCGGAGAAGATAACTATTTAACCACATCCGACGCCATAGATAAGGCTTTCACGGTTACTGCCAGCCAGCTTATCAACGAGAGCTTTGCCCTCATCAGCGGCATAAAGCCCGACAAAATGGGCTTGGGGCACGCCTACGAGATAGATCCCGAGCTGGAAAACAGCTTTGTTTACGAGCTTGCCCACGCGCTTCTTACCAAAGAGCTTTTCCCCAATGCACCCATTAAATATATGCCCCCCACCAAGTTCGCCAGCGGCAACATCTTCAAGACCCACCTGATGGATGCCATGTTTAACTTCATGGGGCAGCTTACCGGGCAGGGCGTGCAACTGCTGGGCATGATGACCGAGGCTATCCACACCCCGCATCTGGCAGACCGCTCTTTGGCTATCGAGAACGCCCAATACCTGTTTAAAGCGGTGAAAGACCTGAACCAAAGCCTGTGCCTGGCTCCCGACAGCTTCGTGAACCAGCGCGCCAATGAAGTGCTGAAACAGGCGGTGGACTTTCTGGAGCGCGTGGCAGAGGATGGCTTATTCTCCGCCATGGCAAAGGGTGAATTCGCGGAGATAAAGCGTCCTGAGAACGGAGGTAAGGGCTTGGACGGCGTATTCCTGTGCGATAAGGACTATTACAACCCATTCATGCAGCAGATGAAACAGGAGCTGGGACTATGAACAAGAACATTATCCGCCCCTATGGGGACACCCTAAACGACGGCAAGATGCAGCTTTCCTTCTCGCTTCCCGTAAGTGCCGATGCCTTTGGCAAGGAAGCCGCCAGAATGCTGCTGCTGCAAATGGGTTTTGAGGATGCCGAGATTACCGGAATGCGCGACCTGCGCGAAGGCTTTACCCATTTTATCGCCTATGCGGTTACCAGCACCGGGATTGATACCGACAAGATAAAAGTGAAGGTGGTGGAAACTCCCGTGATGGATATGGAAGCCACGGACGAGTATATCAGCGAGCATTTGAGTCGCCAGATAACCGTGGTAGGCGCATGCATAGAAAGCGATGCGCACACGGTAGGCATCGATGCCATTATGAATATGAAGGGCTTTAACCACCGCTACGGACTGGAACGCTATCATGGCTTCAACGCCATTAATATGGGTGCACAAGTACCCTGCGAGGAACTTCTTGCCCGCGCCAGAGCCGAACAGGCGGATGTAATTCTGGTATCGCAGGTGGTTACCCAGAAGAATATCCACATTAAGAATTTAACCAAGCTGATAGAACTTGCCGAAGCGGAAGGCTTGCGGGATAAAATGCTGTTCATCTGCGGCGGACCGCGCATCTCGCACGAACTCGCCATAGAGCTTGGCTATGATGCTGGCTTTGGCACCGGAACCTATTCCACCGATGTGGCAAGCTTTATTGCCATTACTTTGGCTAAGAATTGATAAACTCATTTGTGGAAAAGTGAAACTCGGGAAAAGCGTAGTAGTGGAAAAGTGGAAGATTGGAAGAGTGAAACTCGGGAATAGCGTAGTAGTGGAAAAGTGGAAGAGTGGAAAAGTGAAACACAGCTGTAGTTTGTTTTGCATGTTCATGCATATCTTTAACGCCATTAAGCTCCAGAGTCCCATTGTTTTAACAACAGATAAAGCTCTGCATCGGGTTTCACCTTTCCACTCTTTCACCCTTACACTTACCCCTTCCACCTCTCCACTTCCCCCAAAACATGTTTCACCTTTCCACTTTTCCACCCTTCCACTTACCCCTTCCACCCTTCCACTTGCCCCAAAGCATGTTTCACCTTTCCACTTTTCCACCCTTACACTTACCCCTTCCACCCTTCC
Organism: Candidatus Cloacimonetes bacterium HGW-Cloacimonetes-3; assembly: GCA_002840645.1. Taxonomy (GTDB): domain Bacteria; phylum Cloacimonadota; class Cloacimonadia; order Cloacimonadales; family Cloacimonadaceae; genus Cloacimonas. The sequence continues at coordinate 60,955 of PHBO01000009.1, read as the reverse complement.
ACTTACCCCAAAGCATGTTTCACCTTTCCACTCTTTCACTCTTCCACTTACCCCTTCCACTCTTCCACTTAGCTCCGCCGGAGCGCTTAATGTTTAACTTCCTTTTAATGATAATCGCCTTCGGGCTGATGGTCACTATCCACGAACTGGGGCATTTCCTTGCTGCCAGAGCGTGCGGAGTAGGCATCGAGAAGTTTTCCATCGGTTTTGGCAAGCCGATTGTGCAATGGACACGCAAGGGCGTGGACTACCGCATCGCCTGGTTACCTTTGGGCGGATACCTGAAAATGACGGGCGAAAACCCTGACGAAGCAGACGATCCAGATGCCGACGACAAGAGCTTTCAGCATAAGGCGTGGTGGAAAAAGGCGATAATAGCTTTTAGCGGTCCATTAGCCAATCTGGTGCTGGGCTTTGCACTTTTTATCTTTGCCTTCATGCTGCCCCAAAAGCAGGAAGATTTACGCCCTGTTATCCAGTCCGCCAAGGGAAAATGGGCTACTGTGTTTATGCCTTCGGACAGCCTGATCGCCGTGAACGGCACCAATATCAAGGGCTTTCAGGAGTTCCTGATAGGGCTTTCCAAAGAGCAGAGCAACAGCATCGTTCTCTCCCGCAAGGGTGAAAACGTGATGTTTAGCGTTGCAGCCACGGATGTAGATTCCCTTATCAAATCTCTTACCCCGCAAGTTGATAACACTATTGGCGAAGTGTTTACAGGGCTTCCCGCCTGGCGAGCCGGGCTTAAAAAGGGAGACATAGTTATAGCTGTGGATAGCGTGGCGGTGGCAGATTGGTATTCCATGCGGGAAAGAATTATCGGTTCTGTTAACAAACAGGTGGAACTGACTATCAGCCGCAAGGGAAAAGTGTTAACCCGCCTGATTGCCCTGGAAAAGAATATCGCCATGGGTGAACAGCGCATGATCGGCATCAGCCAGGATATGCCGGTGAAAAGCGTTACCCTCTACACACCCAAAGAAGCTGTTACTTACGGCTCCAGAAGCACCGTGAACTTTGTAATAATAAACTACGTGGGTCTATACAAGCTTATCCGCCAGCCTAAAGAATTGCAAAAGAATCTGGGCGGACCCGTGATGATAGCCTCCATCAGCCAGCAGGCAGGGCAGCGCGGCTTTAGCTACCTTATTATCTTTTTCGGCAGTATCAGCCTTGCACTCACCTTTATGAACCTGCTCCCCATCCCTATTCTGGATGGCGGGCACATCCTTTTCGCCTTTCTTGAGGGCATTTTCGGGCGTCCCGTACCTGTTAGCGTACAAGCCCTGTTACAGCGCATCGGTTTTGCCTTACTGATAGTACTAATGGCTTTTGCCTTCTACACGGATATCACCAAGCTGTTGATGCGGCTTTTTTCCCTAAATCACTAAAGGAGAGCTTTTTGTTCAGTTTCACTTTGCAGCAAACCTGCGGGAAAGCCCGTGCCGGACTTATCAAGACAGATCACGGTGATATTCTCACCCCCGTTTTCATGCCCGTGGGTACCCTGGGCACGGTGAAAGCCATGAGCCCGCACGAACTGGAAGAGATTCAGGCACAGATCATCCTGGGCAATACCTACCACCTTTATATGCGTCCGGGGCACGAGCTTATCCTCAAGGCAGGCGGTCTGCACAAGTTTATCAGCTGGAACCGCCCCATGCTTACCGATAGCGGCGGCTTTCAGGTGATGAGCCTGGCTGCGCTGCGTAAAATTACCAAGGAAGGCGTTAAGTTTCGCAGCCACATAGACGGCTCTTTGCATCACTTTACCCCGGAATCCGTGATGGAAGTACAAGAAGCTCTGGGTGCGGATATCATCATGAGTTTCGACGAATGCCCTCCTTTTGCCGCCTCTAAGGACTATGTAGCCAAATCCCTCACCACTACCCTGCTATGGGCGGAACGTGGGAAGAAAGCCTTTACCAATACAGATCACCAAGCCCTGTTCGGCATTGTGCAGGGTGGGGTGTACGAAGACCTGCGGGAGAAATCCGCTCGGGAACTGATGGACATGGATTTCCCCGGCTACTCCATCGGCGGTTTGGCAGTGGGCGAAGGCAAGGACGATATGTTCCGCATTACTGCTTTTGTAAACGATATCCTGCCCAAGCACAAACCCCGCTACCTGATGGGCGTGGGCACCCCCAGCGACTTGTTGAACAATATTGCCAACGGTGTGGATATGTTCGATTGCGTGATGCCTACCCGCAACGCACGTAAAGGCAGTATCTTCACCCGTTATGGCAAGATGATTATCAAAGCCGCACGTTATAAAGAGGATTTCCGTCCCATCGACCCCCTCTGCGGCTGCTATACCTGCACTCATTTCAGCCGTGCCTACATCCGCCACCTCATCACCATGAACGAGATACTGGGCATGCGGCTTACCACCATACACAGCCTGTGGTTCTATCAGGAACTGATGCAGATGGTACGCAAAGCCATTCTGGAAGACCGCTTTGATGCCTTCTTAGCCGAAATGCTACCCGTTTTGGATACTATTGTGGAGTAAATATGAAACTGAATCTGAGCCTCTTTTTGCTTTTCTATTTGTCCCTTAATCTCTTTGCCCGCAACCCTTTGGAACCAACCTATTACGCTGCTCCCCCCCGGCTGGCAGGGGTTAGCCCCGAAATGAACACCGCCGGATACTGGATTGCCCGCCATCCTTACCCTGATTCGCTGATCATGACTTCCAAACAGATCAGCAAATACAGCTCTCGCACCAATCCCTACGCCAATATCAGCAGCACCAGCACTTTCTCCACGGTGTTTTCCGGGTCCACCGTAAAAAGCCAGATCAAGAGCCTCCTGAGCACTCTTTCGGGTACAGGCAAATACGATAGCACCGGTGCAAAGGTAAGCCAAGCTCTTAGGGATTCCCTGCGCAGGAACGCCAATATAGACGGCATTCCCTTACGTTGCAAAGTACGCTTCGGCTTTCCCATTACCTTAGCCAGACAGCGTCTTGCCCCCGGCATCGTGAATTTGAACAAGGAAGTGCTGGATATAGAGTTTGACGAGATGCAAAACAGCGGTTACGATATCGGCACACCCACCATGTTTTATCACACTTCTAAAGACGGAAAATGGGTTTATGGAGCTTGCGCCACGTCTATCGGCTGGTATCTGAAAAGTGAAGTCTGCTTCCTGTCTCAGACTGAATTTGTGCATTACCTAAGCGCAGCTCAGAAAGTGGTTAGCCTGAAGGCACGTGCGGATATCTGGACTAACGCCGAAGCAACCAAGTATCTTACCTACTGCCGCATGGGAACTGCATTTCCTTTACTTGGGGAAACCGAGTTATATTACCGGATTCAAATTCCCGTAAAAGACAGCCTCTCCATAGCTTACATCGCCAAAGAAGATGCCCGCATCGGTTTTTTGCCCTACACGCCCCGCAATGTGTATAAACAAGCCTTCAAGATGCTGAACATGCCCTACGGCTGGGGTGACACCGAAGGTGATTATGATTGCAGCAGCTTAATCCAGCGCATCTTTGCAAGTTTCGGTATCAGTATTCCCCGCAACGGCTTACAACAAGCAAAAGCCACCAAGCTGCTGCACAGTTTTGGGGCGGTAGAAAAAGAAGCCAAACGCGACAGCATCATTATAAACAAGGGGATTCCCGCCATTTCCTTACTGCGTATGAATGGGCACATAATGCTGTATATCGGCGAAACAGGCGGCAAAGCCTATGCTCTTCACGATACCTGGGGCTTCCGCAAACCCGGTGATAACGGCGAGAACGAAGTGTATGTTATCAACCGAACCGTGGTAAGCGACCTGTACTTAAGCAAAGGCAGCAAAAAAGGCTCGCTATTAAGCAGGCTTACCCATTTAACCGCTATCCGGTAAAAGATAAGTTAAACGTTAGACCTTAGACGTTAATGGCGGGGGTATCCACATGGGTTGCCGTTGTTTCTTCATTGCGTCCCTCTTGCTCCAATTGCTTATGCACTACGCATGCATTACGGATGGGATGCGTATTTCATGCGTATTGCTAAAGCAATTCAAAAGACCGTTGGACAATTGAGGACTGTTACACAATTGAGGACTGTGGTGCAATTTAGAACAGCAGCGTAATTTAGGACTGTTGCACAATTGAAGACAGTTGCGCAATTTAGGACAGTTGTGCAATTGAGGATAACTCTCAAAATAAAAATTGCTTTTACCCATTGTCTTTCCGGCGGAGGCCGGAATCCAGCTGTAACACTGGCTTCAGAGGCTGTGAAAAATCCCGCATGGATGTAAGATTATAGCCCAGGGTGAAGCGATAGCGAAACCCTGGGTTAGTTGCACCAGTTTAGCAAACCCCTCGGGGATGACACACAATAGCTTGTCCTGCAACTAATTGTGTCGTCCATAAAGGGCTTCTACGTTTATACTCCATCCCTGGCGCTAACGCCCCAGGCTATAATCTTTCACCATTCCATGGCTTTGTTCACAGCCTCGAAAGTCTGCACTACATGTTTATTCAACGCTCTTTGGGATAAAAAGATGAAAGCAACTGTGAAAGAATGGATAAAAGGCTTTTCCGGCAAGCTGGACGGGGCAATATACTACTATTATCCCCGCCTAAAACGGACTCTGATGCGCCGCGCTCCCAAGATGCCGGTGCAGGTGTACAACCTCCCCTGCCACTGAGTGAAAGCCGCCGTTGAAGATGGACTCTTACCCGCAATCCCCGGATACCGGTATATGGATAGAGAGATTTAAGGTTTATAACTAGGGAATTACCGTATACCTAATACATCATCATGTAAAATAGCAATTGAAGATGGCCCCCCAAAAGTATAACATGGAAATCCATATTGTAGTTTGTGGTGATGAAAGCATAATATGGTTAACCATATGTTGTTTTGCGCGCATGAAATCAATACATAGATTCCTATGTTGTGTTTTTGCTCTGCCAAAGTATAATATGAAAACTCATGTTGTTTTCTTAAACTCGAGATATAAGCAGGGCATCCGTTACATAAGTAATCCAATTCCCAGATAGAAAAGGCACAATTCTGTATATACAGCCGCCCTCGGCTGTCGGCACACGAGGCGTGTGCAATTACGATTTTGCAGGGTAAGATGTTAGACGCTAAACGTTAATGGCGGGGCTATCCACACAGGTTGCTGTAGCTATTTCCTTACTTGAATTGCTAAGACAATTAAAGCAGAGAAGATACTAACAAAGAGTAAAAGAGAAAAGAAAGCCAAGAACAAAAGATCAGGTTGATCCTGTCGATCCAGTCATCTGAGTTCTATTATAAAAAGATTTAACAAAGAGAAAAGAGAGCAAAGAAAAGGATGTGAAAGGGAAAAAGGGGAGTTAGGAATAATTCTTTGATTTGGGTTTCGTTACTCATTTGAAGGGATTTTTGATGCCTTCTTTCAAGACGGGAATATTGAAACTAACTTCGGGGGGCAACTGGATTATTTAATCAACATCAGTATCACTCATATAATCTCTCTATTTTCCTCTTTTACTCTTTGTTAAATAAGCACATCAACATCAGAACAGCATTCCATGATCAAAGAAGTTAGCAGTCTCCCCTTGCCAACTGCTAATTTGTGATTATCTTGTCCAACAAAAGCGCATAAGGAGATGATAAAATGCCTATTTTAGATGACAAAGTGATGCAGGAAGTAAAGAAAGCCCTGGAAAAGATGCAAAAACCCGTGACTCTGGAGCTGTTCAGTCAGTCCTTTGAGTGTGGATATTGCAAGGAGACCCACCAGTTATTAGAGGAGCTAAGCGCAGCAAATCCGCTGTTAAGCATGAAGCTGCACCAGTTTGAGAGCGATGCCGATGCCGTGAAGCAGTTTGGCATAGATAAAATACCCGCTATCGCCGTTATCGGAGAAAAAGACTATGGTATCCGTTTCTATGGCATACCCGCGGGTTATGAATTCTCATCCCTGCTTTCCGCCATTCTGTTGGTTTCCACGGGAATCTATAAGCTTACCACGGAAACTAAAGCCTTTTTGGATAATCTGAAGAAGCCGGTGCATTTGCAGATATTCGTTACCCCCACCTGTCCCTACTGTCCGCCTGCCGTGATGCTGGCGCATCAAATGGCTTTCTACAGTGAGAAAGTGAAGGCAGATATGGTGGAGATAAGCGAATTCCCGCATCTGGCACAGAAGTATTCCGTGCAGGGCGTTCCACGTACCACCATTAACGAAAAATGGTTTGTGGAAGGTGCCGCACCGGAAGCAATGTTAATCGCCAAGATTAAGGAATCCCTGTAACATGCTGGATTTCAATCTGAATTTATCAGCAACGGCAGATCCTTCCGAACTCTATGATGTAATAATCATTGGGGGAGGGCCTGCCGGCCTTACTGCCGGACTGTATGCAGCACGCTACAAGCTGAAAACCCTGATGATGGAAAAAGAGATGGTGCCGGGCGGACAGTTGATCGCCACGCAGTGGGTGGAAAACTATCCCGGCTTTCCTGAACCAGTTTTGGGACAGAAGCTTGCCAAGGACATGGAAGAGCAAGCTAAGTTATTCGGGCTGGAGATTATGCGGGAAGATGTGGAATCGGTGCAGCTGAGCGGCGAGATTAAAGAAGTTAAAACACCTTACAACACCTGGAAGGCAAAAACCATTCTGATCGCCACCGGTTCTTCTCCCAGAAAACTGGGCTTAGCCGACGAAGCGAAATACGCAGGAAACGGGGTTTCTTACTGCGCTACCTGTGACGGCCCCTTTTACCCTGATAAGGTGGTGGCTGTGGTAGGGGGAGGAAACTCCGCATTCGAGGAAGCGCTCTTTATTGCCAAATATGCGCGGAAGCTATACCTTATCCACCGTAGCGACAGCTTTACTGCAGATTCCATTCTGCAGGAAAGAGTGAAGGCAGAACCGAAGATAGAACTGATACCCAACACCGTGGTGGAAAGCCTTGCCTTTGCCGAAAACCCCCGGCATCTGATGATAAAGAACATCGTAAGCAACAAGGAAAGCAAGCTAACAGTGGATGGCATCTTTATCTTTATCGGCTCGATACCCAATACCGGGCTGTTTGACGGACAGCTGGAGCTGGAAAACGGCTATATAAAAAGCTATCCCGATAATGCAACCTCCATCGAAGGCGTATGGGTTGCGGGTGACGTGCAGGAGAAAAAGCTGCGTCAGGTGGCTACTGCCGTGGGTGATGGGGCAAATGCCGCACATGCCATAAACAGCTACCTCTTACACAGGCAGGCATAATGCCGGAATTGCCTGAAGTCCAGACCGTATTGGATGGCTTCGTAAAAGCCATCGGGGGTACGAGCATCGAAGGTTTGGAGTGCTACTACCCCGGCACGGTTATATTTGACGCAGATTTACCTGATACAGCCTTTCCTGCTAAAATGACAACCCACAAAAGGCTTGGCAAGTACATGCACGTGCATCTGGATAGCGGGTGCAGCCTGATTATCCACCTGCGGATGACGGGGAAACTGGTATTTGCACCCAACGCAGAAGAGCCATTGCCGCACGAAAGAGCCAGATTCACCCTTGCCGGGGGGGAAGTGGTGCATTTCATTGATCCCCGCACCTTCGGTAAAATTATCCTGTGCAAAACCGATAACCTGCATAGCTACATGCCGGTTCTTGGGATGGAGCCGCTGGATAGCTGCTTCACGCCTGCCAACCTGCTGGATGCCATAAAGGGCAAAAAAGCTCCCATCAAGACTGTGCTTTTAGACCAAAAGATAGTGGCGGGGTTGGGGAATATATACGTGTGTGAAGTGCTTTACCGGGCGGGAATAATGCCATCCACACCTGCCGGAAAACTTAAGTCTGAAGCAGTGGCAAGGATTGTGAAAGAGACTGTGGCAGTGCTTAGCGCAGCCATAGAAATGGGCGGCACCAGTATCTCGGACTTCCGGCGCATTGATGACAAGAGCGGTGAGTTTCAGCACTTCTTACAGGTTTACCAGAAAGAGCAATGCCCCAAAGGACACAATGTGGAACGCTCTGTAATCGCCGGTAGAGGCACTTTCTTCTGTCCTGTTTGCCAAAAATAATAAATAGCTTGACTTGGCGCACTTAATGCTATAGATTGTATGTATGAGGTGTGTAATTGTAGAGTAACGTAGGATATCATTAATTTACATATTAGGGAGATAAAGTGTTATGAAAGCAATCAAATTAAGCGAAGGCATCTATTGGGTAGGCGCCATAGATTGGGACTTAAGGAACTTTCATGGCTACCTCACGCAAAGAGGCAGCACCTATAACGCCTATTTGATAATAGACGAAAAGATAACTCTAATCGACAACGTTAAAAGCTATCTCTACGATGAGATGATCGCCCGCATAAGTGACATCATCGAACCAAGCAAGATAGATATATTAATCCAGAACCATGTGGAAATGGATCACTCCGGCGGGTTGCCGCAATTGTTGAAGCTGATTCCCAACACCGAGCTTTATACCAATGCTGCGGGGATAAAGGGCTTGAAACTGCACTACAAGCAGGATTGGAACTTTAAGGAGATAAAAAGCGGAGACAGCATCAGTATTGGCAAGCGGACTTTGAGCTTCCTTACTACTCCCATGGTGCATTGGCCGGACAACCAGTTTACCTATTGCCCCGAAGATGGGATACTCTTCTCCAATGATGGTTTCGGACAGCATATCGCCTCCTCCGAACGTCTGGCAAGTGAGCTTCCCATCGGCATCGTGCTGGAGGAAGCAAAGAAATACTATGCTAATATCGTGCTGCCATATTCCAAACAAGTGCAGAAAGTGTTGGATGCAGCAGCCACCCTCTCTATAAAAATGATCTGCCCCAGCCATGGGCTTATCTGGACAGAGGAGAACATCCCCCTAATTCTTGCCGAATATAAGAACTGGGCATATAGTGTTTCGGACAAGCATAGTGCCCTGGTGATATATGATACTATGTGGAAATCCACTCAGATGATGGCGCATGCCATTCACGAAACTTTCGAGAAACTTGGAATACACTCCAAGCTCCTTAATCTGCAAGCTACCCACATCTCGGATATTATGACGGATATCATCAGTGCCAAGTTCATAGCGGTTGGCTCACCCACGCTAAACAGCTCTATTTTGCCTACTGTGGCTGCCTTTATCTACTACTTAAAGGGTTTATCCCCCAAGGATAGAATTGGGCTTGCCTTCGGTAGTTACGGCTGGGGTGGGCAGAGCATTCCCATTCTGCAACAACTGATGGGGGATCCCAAAGAGTGCGGATTCGATATGCTGGAACCCCTAAAATTGCAGTACATCCCGTCCGCAGAAGACCTGGCAACCATGAAGGAAAACCTTGAACAACAAATAAAGACAAAGCTGGAGGAACAATGATCAGCAAAAAACTACAAGACGCAATAAACGCCCAGATTAACAAGGAGTTATACTCCGAATACCTGTATATAAGCATGCAAGCCTGGTTCGCAAACCTGAATCTGGATGGTTTCGCCAATTGGATGGACGCCCAGGGTAAGGAAGAACGCTTCCACGCCATGAAATTATTTAACTACTTAATCGAGCGCGGTGGCAAGGTGGAACTGAAAGCCATCGCCCAGCCAACTGTGGATTTCAAAACACCGCTTAAAGCCTTTGATGCTGCACTGAAGCATGAGCAGTTTGTAACAAAAAGCATCAATGACCTGATGGACATTGCGATAAAAGAAAAAGACCACGCCAGCAGAGGTATGCTGCAATGGTTCGTGGACGAGCAAGTGGAAGAAGAAGCCGCAGCCGACCGGATCGTAAACCGCCTAAAGATGATCGGCGACAATCCCCATGCCCTCTTCATGATAGATACAGAACTGGGTCAGCGGGTATTTGCTCCCCCTGTAACCCCTGCATAGAAATGTAAGTATGGCGAGAGATTGCTTCAATGCTTCTCTCGCCAGATTTTATCATAAAAAACGCAATACCTTTTTTTGAACCCAGAGGTGTGTATGAAACCAATGCATTTGAATGATTTACATTCCCGCATTTTCCAAAGTGCCGTGGTAGCAATTGGTGTAACCGATCCGGAAGGCAATTATATCCTCACAAACCCTACCTGGAGTGAATTGCTTGGCTATAGTGCTGAAGAGGCTTTGTCCCTTAAGGTTAGTGATGTTACACCCGAGGAAGACCGCCACAACAGTATAAGCAGTTTCGAATATCTTAAGCAAGAACAGGGACGCTCCATCAGGAAATCCCGACGTTACCAAAGGAAGGATGGTTCTATCTTCTGGGCAGACCTGTACGTATCTGCATTGTTCGATGAAGATGACAGTATTATCGGCATACTTGGCGTTTTTGTGGACATAGACAAGCAGATTATTGCCGAGCAAACTCAAAAAGAGATGATGGATAACCTGGAACAGCTGAATCACCAGCTTAACGAAGCAAACATCACCCTGAAACACCTTGCACGCCGCGATACTCTTACCGGATTATACAACCGCAGGGTGCTGGAAGAGGTGCTGGGAAAAGAAAACAACCGTACTATGCGTACCAAGCGCGGTTTTGGCATTGCCATTGCCGATGTTGACAACTTCAAGCAAATCAACGACACTTATGGGCATGATTGCGGGGACATCGTATTGAAAGAGCTATCAGCCATCTTCCTGAAAGGCATTCGTGCTACTGATACTATGGGGCGCTGGGGCGGTGAGGAATTCCTGTTTGTATTCCCCGAAACTTCCTGCCAGGGGGCTATGATCGTTATTGATCGTATTCGTAGCAAGGTGGAGCGGATGAATTTAAAGTGTGGTGGCATGAATATAAAAGTGACTTGTACTATTGGGCTTAGTTATCATCATGGCGAAATGGGTACCAAAGACATGATTAACGAAGCTGACAAGGCATTGTATCAGGGCAAACGATGCGGGAAGAATAAGGTTGTTTGCTTTCAGGATGTATGCACAGATGATAACTGATTCTTTTAAGGTTTGTACCTGTTATAACTGTTAAATAAACAGCGTTTGGCTTTGTTTATGTCGCCAGATTACTACACAACTCGGGAAAGGACAGCTGATAATTACTAATTTGCTGTGTGCTGCGATCCGAATTCTTAGCTTGGGTAAAAGTGCTTTCGTAGGGCTAACATCACGCATAGTATGCTGCTATGGATTAGCTTAAAAGCCTCGGATTTCTTCGCCTTTAGCAAATTTCAATCCAGATAGAAGTATTTCTTGACAAAAAAGGCGAGTGGAATAGATTTAAAACCATATGGATATGCACAAGATTCGAGCGGAAAACCTCGTTAAGATATACGGTAAACGCACCGTGGTTAATGATCTCTCAATGGAAATGAGCCAGGGTGAAGTGGTTGGTATCCTCGGTCCTAATGGAGCCGGGAAGACCACAACCTTTTATATGATTATCGGATTAGCCAAACCCAATAAGGGCAAGGTTTATTTCGATGATACCGATATCTCACACAAGCCGATGTACAAACGCGCCAGGCTTGGCTTGGGATATTTGGCACAAGCTCCATCCATCTTTGCAAAGTTAAGCGTGGAAGATAACATCATGGCAATACTCCAAACGCTTAAGCTATCCCATAAAGAACAAAAAAACAGGCTGCAAGATTCCCTGGAGGAACTAAATCTCACTCATGTTGCCAAACAAAAGGCATACACCCTTTCTGGAGGTGAACGCCGTAAGCTGGAAATCACCCGCGCTCTGGTTACTAACCCAACATTTATCTTTATGGACGAGCCTTTTGCCGGGGTTGATCCCATTGCCGTATCCGATATACAGGATATCATCGGCAAACTGCGCAAGAAGAACATCGGGATTATGATAACCGATCATAACGTAACTGAGACTTTGAAAATAGTAAATCGTGCTTATATTATCTTTGAAGGTAAGATCATATTTTCCGGCAGTTCGCTGGAATTGATTAACGATGAGAAAGTGAAGGAATTTTACTTGGGAGACAAGTTTATGGCAAGCCCCTTCGAGCAGAATATATGAGCGCAATGGACCAGTTTCTATCCCTGAAACAAAAGCAAGAGCTTGCTTTAAAGCCCAAGATGCTGCAATCGCTGAAGATGCTTGCATTGCCAATTTTGGAGCTGGAAAGCTATATCAAGCAGGAATTGGTGAACAATCCCCTGCTGGAATTGAGGGAAGAAAAAGACGAAGAAGACATAGACGAAGGCAGCTTTGAGCAAAGCACTCCCGAAAGCAACACTACCCTGGAAGAAGCAGTAGAACCCGAAAATCACTGTGAAACCTTATCCGAAGCACGAGAATTGACCGAAATCCTTGATAATTGGAACGATTATCACTCCGGCTATGAGACCTGGCATGGCGATAGCGAAACTGATCACACAGAATCCCTGGTACGCTATGAAGAAAACGCCAAAGATAAATACTTGGAACAGCTTTACCCTTTGAACCTGCCCGATTATGAGATAGATTTTGTAACTGATTTGATAGATTCATGTGATATTTATGGTTTCCTTCCCAAGGGTTTTAGCGTGCTAAACATGGGGAGAAAGTACCGTATCCGCGCAGAGCGTGCCGAAGAACTACACCAACTGGTGCTGAACCTTTCGCCGCAGGGAATTAGTGCAAGAGACCTCTCTGAATGCCTGATGTCACAGCTAACCGATGAGCAAAAGCAAAACAGAATAATCTGTAGTATGGTGGAAGATCAGTTTGATAACCTTATCCACCGCCGATATCAGAAAATTGCCTCAGCTTTGGGTGTATCCGAAGATACTATTTTGGCTGCCAAGGAACAGATAGCCAAGCTTGATCCCAAACCGGGACTACGCATCCTTGCCTCCAGTGCCTCATACGTTTTCCCTGATGTAACCCTTAAATTCATAGACGGGGAATATGTGGTGATAATCAATGACCAGATCACCCCCAACATCATCATTAGCCCCCGCTATCGCAAGATGATAAACAGAGGCTACTTCGATAAAGAAACCATGCAGTTTGTACGCGAGCGGATAAACTCTGCCAAGTTCCTGATAAAATCTATCTTTATGCGGATGCGCACCCTGGAAAGAGTGTCTTTATCAATTATCAAGTACCAGCACGATTTCTTTTATTTTGGCAGCGGGCAAATGCAGCCGCTTACCTATTCTGTCATTGCGCAGGACCTGGGGGTAAGCGAATCCACCATCAGCCGTGTGGTGAAACACAAGTATGCAGAAACCCCTTATGGGATATTTGCTTTCAAGGATTTCTTCACATCCACTGCCGGTATGGATGATGACTATCAAAGCATTTCACGCCAGCGTGTGAAATCCAAAATAATCCGTATGATAGAGTTGGAGAACAAAAAGAAACCTCTCAGCGATCAGGAATTGGTTGACAACCTGAAAACAGAAGGATTGAATATCTCACGCCGTATCATTACTAAATACCGGGATGAACTGGGTATATTGAACAGCCATCTCAGGAGATTATAAATGCAGCACTCAACCGTAATAATCATCGGCGGCGGACCCGGCGGCTATGAAACAGCCATCCGCCTTGCCCAATACGACATTCCCTGCCTCGTGATAGAGAAAGCCAGATTGGGCGGGGTATGCCTGAACTGGGGTTGCATTCCCACAAAAGCCCTGGTGAAGAGCGCAGAATTAGTATCCGAAATCACCGAATCACCCAGCTACGGCTTACCTCAGATACCCCTTGAGCTTGACTACAGCAGGATTTGGGAACGGAAGAACAACATTGTGGAGCAGCTTGCTGGCGGGATTGAGCACATTTTTAAAAAACGCAAAATTGAGATGGTTAAAGACACCGCCACCTCAGTTCGCAAAGAGGATGGTGTCTATATTGTCAGTACTGCTGCGGGAACTGAGTATGGCTGTAACTATCTGGTTATAGCCAGCGGAAGTGAAGCCAAGAGCCTGCCCGGCATCAGCATTGATGAAATGAACATCCTTTCCTCTACCGGAATTCTAAAGATGGATGAACTGCCGAAAAGCCTGGCTGTTGTCGGTGGAGGTGTTATAGGCTGCGAGTTTGCGTCCATTTTCGCTACCTTCGGCGTGCAAGTGAGTATAATTGAGTTCCTCCCCCGCCTTATCGCCTTGGAAGATGAAGAGATATCAAAGCGCTTGGCAATGAGCTTCAAGAAAACAGGTATAAAAGTAATTACAGGAGTTGGGGTGCAAAGCATCGACGGAACACCTTCCGGGATACTGCTAAACCTTAGCGACGGCAACAGCTTATATGCGGAGAAAGTGTTGATGAGCGTGGGGCGTAACCCGGTAAACAATCTGGAGTGGCAAGGCTTGAAACTTGATACTAACAAAGGTGCAATATGCATCGATTCCATGATGCGCACGAATCTGGAAAAGGTGTATGCTATAGGAGACGTTACCGCAAAGCTACAGCTTGCTCACACCGCCAGCAAACAAGGGCTGATGGCAGCTCAGCATATCGCCATGCTGGAAAACAAACAAGAGTACCATTATAACGAACTGAATTACATAAATATTCCCCGATGCACTTTTACGAATCCCGAAATTGCCTCTGTGGGTTATACCCATGCAGAGGCTGGTGCTATTTTTGGTGAGATTATAGTTGGCAAATTTCCCTTTGCAGCAAATGGCAAAGCCATGTCTATGAACGCAACTGCCGGGTTTGTGAAAACCATTGCCCGTGCAGATAACAAAGAGCTTGTTGGTATGCATATCATGGGGCATGGGGCTGCTGAACTTATCGCTCAGGGAACCATCTTAATCGCCAATAAATGCACCGCAGCAGATGTTGAAGCCATGGTGTTTGCCCACCCGACTTTGTCGGAAGCTATCATGGAATCGATAGAAGACCTGCAAAACCTATCTATCCATAAAATTTAAGGAGGATTCCATCATGCAAATCACGATTACAGCCCGCCACTTCGAACTGACCAAAGCGATTAGAGATTACGTGGAGACTTCTTGCCTGAAGCTGAAGAAGTATTTTGACCACATCATCACTGTGCATGTTACACTTGCGCTGGAAAACAACCGCAACATTTGTGAACTATCTCTGCACGCCTCTAAATTCAGTTTACAAAGCCAGAGCGAAGAGATGGATATGTACCTTTCCATTGATACTGCTATCGATAAGATGGAAGGACAAATCAAAAAGCTCAAAGACAGGATTACAGACCATCAGAAACGTGCCCTGAAAGACCAGTTCGATGAATTCTCCCGTGCTACCGTGTTTCATGTTCACTCTGATAGCCGTGCCCACAAAACCGTGAAAACAAAGCGCGTGGTAACGGAAATTCTGACCATTGAAGAAGCCATTGAGAAGATAGACGGCTCTAAGGAAGATTTTCTTATCTTCAAGAATGTAGAAACAGACAGTATTAATGTACTGGTGAAGAAAGACCAGGATATGTTCAAATTATTCGAACCATAAATGATGTGCGAGAGAGGGAATAAGATGAAGATATCCTTATCAGGAACTAAAGCACTCGCTGCATCCGAAGCTCCTTCCCTCTCTTCGCATAAAGCACCTTGCCTGTGCCTCTGTGAAACGGGCATAAGAAAATGGAATAGATTATGAAAGAAATCACCGTACGCGACTTTTTTGACGCCAAGAAGAAAGATCTTGCTCTTTCTCTTATCACCGAGCCGGAAACCCTGAATAAGAAGCTCAGTTCGCCGCATGTTAACAGACCGGGGCTTGCCTTGGCAGGTTTTCTGGAGGTGTTTTCAGCCGATCGTATTCAGGTCTTTGGTGAAACTGAAGTGCGTTATTTGCAAAGCTTACAGGAAGACGAATTGATTGCCAGAATGCGTGATGTATTCAAGACGGATATCCCATGCATCATCGTTTCCAAGGGCTTAACCTTGCCCCCGGTTACCGAATACATCGCCAATGATCTAAACATTGCTTTGCTTTCCAGCAGACTTTCTACAATTAACCTAATTGAGCATCTATCCCGCTACCTGCATGATGTCTTTGCCCTGGAGAAAACCCTGCATGCTACTTTGATAGACGTGTTTGGACTGGGGATATTGCTTACGGGAAAAAGCGGTATCGGTAAAAGTGAATGTGCACTTGATCTTGTACACCGAGGACACAGCCTAATCGGGGATGACCTCATAACTTTGCGTTATCTGGATGACCAGCTATTTGGTAAACCCGGTCGTGATTTTGGGCATTTCATGGAAATCCGCGGGGTTGGCTTTGTAAATGCGGAGCGTATGTTTGGCATCGAACGCACTCGTAAGCAGAAATCCATAGACCTCCAGATAGAGCTTATGCCATGGCAGGAAAATATGGATTATGAACGCATTGGTCTTGCTAACAACTATGCCGAGCATTTAGGCGTTAAAATCCCCATTATTTTTCTCCCTGTATCTCCCGGAAAAAACGTGTCGGTGATCGTTGAGGTTGCTGCAATGAACATGATCCTTAAGGGTGTTGGCTATGATGCTGCGGAAGATTTTAACCGCAGAGTAAATGATGAAATTCGCAAGAAAACCATGAACAAGAGTTTTGAAAGCAACTCCAATGAAACAGATAGCAGTAACAGTATCCAATAAACTGGGTCTTCATGCCCGTCCTTCAGCATTATTGGTACGGGCAGCCACCAAGTACCGCAGTGATTTCTTTATTGAAAAAGACGGTACGAAAGTGAATGGCAAGAGCATCATGGGTGTGATGATGCTTGCAGCAGAATGTGGATCGCATTTAGAGCTGATTGCAGATGGAGTGGACGAGGATTTCCTGCTGAACGAACTATCTGATCTTATTCAAAGTGGGTTTGGAGAATAATATGAATAGATTAAGCGGCAACAGCATAAATAATGGCTTATTCATCGGCAGAGCCATCCATGTAGCAACTCAGGAACACTCCATTGAAAGGTGTAATATTAGTCCCGAAGAAGTGAAAGGCGAAATTAAACGCTTTCAGGATGCCATTGCTTCAGTGGATGCCGAAATCGGCAATGAGCTTAAGAACTCCAGATTAAACCCCCGTGAACTGGATATTATCGCCAGCCATCGAGATATTTTGCACGATCCGGAGATATATTCTCTGGTTTCCACAGCCATCGAAGAGCAATTACACCATGCGATCCTGGCTGTTCAGGATAGTTTTAATACTATCGTTGAGCAATTTCAGGCTATGAGTGTGGAAGCATTTGCCCTGCGAGCAGCGGACTACCGTGATGTTGGCACCAGGCTGTTAAACACACTGGGAGGGCTGTCAAGTGCTTTGCCGGATAATCTGGAAAGCGATCATATCCCCATCTTCGCAGAAATGAATCCTTCCATGATTGGCAAGCTTGCTCACGCCAATATCAGGGCATATCTCATTGCCAAAGGCAGCTATAACTCCCATGCGTCCATTTTAGCCAGAGCTTTGGGCTTGATCGCCATTGCCAATGTGAAAGACTTGCTGGAAACGGTGCAGGATAACGACATGTTAGTTGTGGATGGTGACGAGGGCAAACTGATTGTGAACCCGGATGAAGAAACACTGGATTACTATGCCCAGAAGGTGCAGGTGGAAGAGATTCTTAGGCAACGCCTGGAAGCAATGAAGGCTTCTGCCTCTCAAACCGCTGATGGAAAGCGGATTTCTCTCTATGCCAACATTGCGCTTCCCGAGGAGTTAGATGCTATCGTGAACCTCAGCTGTGATGGTATCGGGCTTTTCCGTACTGAATTCATCTTTCTTGCTCGCCAGAGCTTGCCATCGGAAGCTGAGCAGTATGAAATATACCGCCAAATTGCGGAGCGCATGGCTCCTACTCCCGTAACAATCCGCACTTTCGATCTTGGAGGTGACAAACTTGCCCCCTTGGGGTTTATAGCTGCTGAAGAGAATCCATATCTGGGCAAACGGGGCATCAGGTTCAGCCTTGCTCATCATGATGTTTTCCACACCCAGTTACGTGCCATTCTGCGTGCTTCCGCTCACGGTAAAATACGCATTATGTTCCCCATGATTATCGATGTGGAGGATTTCTCTGAAGCCAAGCATATTTTTAACCACTGTCAGGAAGAGCTATATTCCGAGGGTATATCCTTCGACAGCTCCATCGAGCTTGGTGCTATGATAGAAATCCCTGCTGCCGCTCTGGAAGCAGATGCACTTGCCCAGGCTTGCGATTTTCTTAGCATCGGGACAAATGACTTGGTGCAATACACTCTGGCAGTTGACCGCAACAACGAAAACGTCTCCCGATACTACATCCAGCACCATCCGGCGGTTTTGAACCTCATCCGGCAAACCGTACTGAGTGCAGCTAAGTATAAAACACCGCTTTCTGTTTGCGGAGAAATGGCTTCCACTCCACAGTACATTCCCCTTCTTTTAGGCTTGGGATTGCGTGAACTTAGTGTTAATCCCGGCAGTTATTTCACTGTGAAAGCCATTGTGCAAAACTGCGACAACAAGCTGTTTCAGCTTATCTCCCGCTTCAATTTTTCGTGTTCGGTGCGAGACATCGAGCATTTTATCTACAAAGACCTGAAACACTATTACCAGCTTTAGGAGCAACCATGCTAAAGTATGCCTATCATAATCTGCTTGCATCCCCCCACTTCCCATCAGCCCTACCCAAGCAAAAGCTTGAAGAAGCGAAGCCCGCTTGCGAAACCGCTCACCAGGAGATTCTTGCCGATCGTAGTGCCGATATCCTGGGTTTCTACAATCTTCCGGAAACTGATATCACTCACATCAAGGGCTTCATGGCTAAGCTTGACCCTCGCTTTGATACCATGGTGGTGCTTGGTATCGGCGGTTCTGCACTTGGCAACAAGGCACTGTATTCTGCGCTGAAAACAGAGCGTGAACTTCCCCGCAAGCTATTTGTTTATGACAACGTTGATCCCGTTTACCTGCATGAGATTTTAGCCTCCATAAATCTGGATACTACCATTTTTAACATCATCACCAAAAGCGGTACTACTGCCGAAACCATGGCTGGATACATGATTCTGGTGGATATCATCAAGAAGAAATTCCCGAATGACTACCGTAGCAGAATTGTAATCACCACTGATAAGGAAAAAGGCTTCCTGCGTCAGGTGATCAAGGATGAAGGCTATGCTTCCTTCACCGTCCCGGACAATGTGGGCGGCAGATTCTCTATTCTCACTGATGTAGGCTTGGTATCCTCCGCCTTCTCGGGCATGGATATAACCTTGCTGTTAGAAGGTGCGGCAGCCATGCGCAACCGTTGCTCTTCTATGGATATCATGAATAACCCCGCCTACCTGAACGGCTTGATCCACTTTCTATACTATCGCCAGGGCAAAAACATCAGCGTAATGATGCCATACTCCAATTCCCTGTACGACTTTGCCGACTGGTACCGCCAGCTATGGGCAGAAAGCCTGGGTAAACGTAAAGACCTGAAAGGCAGAGATATCTTTGTGGGGCAAACTCCGGTTAAAGCACTTGGAACAACTGATCAGCATTCACAGGTACAACTCTATTCCGAAGGACCCAACGATAAAGTGTTCACTTTCATTAGCGTAGAGAGTTTTAAACACGACTATACCATTCCCAATCTGCATCCAGACCGCGAAGAAGTAAGCTATCTGGGCGATAAAAAGCTATCCGAACTGCTGAATGCCGAACGCTTTGCCACCGAGATCGCCCTCACGAGCGCTATGCGTCCCAACTGTAACATTATCTTCCCCCAGATAGATGAATATCACCTGGGCGAGTTTATCATGCTCTACGAGATCCAAACCGTATTCACAGGCAAGCTGCTGCATATCAATCCCCTCGACCAACCCGGCGTGGAAGCAGGCAAGATAGCTACTTATGCCCTGATGGGAAAAGAGGGATTTGATGAAGAGCGCGCAGAGATAGAGAAATATAAGCAAGAGCATGGGTTAGAGAGTTAAGAATTAAAGATTAAGAGTTAAAAGGCAAAATGAAGCAGAATGTTACTGCTGAAAAGGCATTTAGTTTTGCTGAGGGAATTTACAAACTTAACCGTTACTTTGTGGATGAGAAGAAAGAGTTTATACTTGCAGGACAGATACGTAAGAGTGGCAAATCTATTGGAGCAGACTTTGAAGAAGCTCTTGGTGCACAATCATCTAAGGAGTTTATCTCAAGGGTAAGTATACATATAGAGAAGCTTGGGAAACATCCTAATGGCTAAGCTTGTTAAAACAAGTGGGAATAATTGAAGCTCTTCATTTCGAATCCATTCACAAAGATTGCGAGGAACTTATCAAACTTCTTTCTTCCATACTAATCACCTCAAAACGCAAGTTAAAAAGTAATCCTAGCCCTTAATTCTTAACTACTTCAAGTATAGCTATAAAAAAAAAGCCTCCGGGCGAACCCCGAGGCATAGTTGGCAGGGATGGAAGGAGTTGAACCCTCACATACGGAACCAGAATCCGCTGTCCTACCATTAGACGACATCCCTGTGCATAATTGGTAGATAAACTGGCTGGGCAGGGAGGATTTGAACCCCCGGATGGCAGGACCAAAACCTGCTGCCTTACCCCTTGGCGACTGGATGAGGGATTCGAACCCCCATGGGCATAACCCGGCGGTTTTCAAGACCGCTGCCTTACCAATTAGGACTAATCCTCCTGTTAGGAATAACCCTTCAAACCTAAGGGCGGATATTTGTCAAGCGCTTTCTTGTTTGAAGGTGGTGGAGCTAAGGGGATTCGAACCCCTGGCCTATTGATTGCGAACCAATCGCTCTACCAACTGAGCTATAGCCCCACGCAATCTTTACGCAGCATAGGCCTTAACCCGTGCTGCGATTATCTTTCCTGCAAATCTGCAAGCAGGTCTTTTGTCAAGCAGAGTTTTGTATTAACCTCGGTATATTTCTCTTTTTCCTTGGCGATAACCTCTTCCTTGGCATTCGCCATGAAGTTGGTATTATTCAGCTTGGAATTAATACTGCTTAGCTCTTTCTCCATCTTATCTATATGTTTGCCAAGGCGTTGCCTTTCTGTTTCCAGATCGATCAAGCCGGATAGCGGCAGGAATATCTCGATGTTCCTTACCACCGCAGCAATGGCAGCTTTAGGCTTATCTATGCCTATACCACCTTCTATAGCACTTACCTTGGCGAGCTTGCGGAAATACGCCATATAATTGGCGAACAGGCTTTGTTGCCGTGCCTCCGCATAGCGGATAGTAAGCTCTATCTCCTGCGAGGGAGGCAGGTTCACTTGCTTGCGCAGGTTACGGATAGCGGTGATACTTTCCTGCACAAAGCTCATCTCGTCATTAATGCTTGGATCTACCATAGCAGCATCAGCTTCGGGGAACTCGGCAATGATCAAAGCCTCTTCCTGCATGGGGAACACAGCCTTGATGCCCTGCCATATCTCTTCGGTAATAAAGGGCATAATAGGATGTAACAGGCGCATGCCTTTCTGCATCACATCCAGCAGCACGAACTTCACCGTTTGCTGGCTGGCAAGCCCAGCTTCAGGACGCAGACGGTCTTTGGCAAGCTCTATGTACCAGCTGCAAAACTCGTCCCACAGGAACTTGAAGATAGTATTGGCAGCATCGTTCAGGCGCAGGTTTTCGTAATGCCCCCGCACCTCGGCAGTCACTTCCTGCAAGCGGCTGATAATCCACTCATCCGCCAGCTCAAGCTGTAAGTCTGCCGCTTTGGGCAAGCCTTCTATCTCGTTCACATTCATCATAATGAAGCGGTAGGCATTCCACATCTTATTGGCGAAGTTCCGTCCCAGCTCCAGCATACTATCCGCATAAGCTACATCCGCACCCTTTGGTGTGTTGAAGATCATGGAAAAGCGCAGGGCATCGGCACCCACACTGGCGATAATATCTATAGGATCGGGTGAATTGCCCAGGGACTTGCTCATCTTGCGTCCAATCTCGTCCCGTACCGTACCATGCAGCAGCACGGTATTGAAGGGGATCATATCTTTGAAGTGCAGCGTGGACATAATCATCCGCGCCACCCACAGGTATATGATCTCCGGGGCAGTAATCAGCACGTTGGTGGGCAGGTACTTCTGCAAATCAGGCGTATCATCAGGCCAGCCCATGGTACTGAAAGGCCACAACCAACTGCTGAACCATGTATCAAGCACGTCCTCGTCCTGAGTAAAGTTCTTACAACCGCACACCGGGCATTCTTCCGGCATTTCCTTTGCCACTGCCATGTAGTTGCACTGCGAGCAGTAATAAGCCGGGATGCGATGTCCCCACCAGATCTGGCGGGAAATGCACCAATCGCGGATGTTGTTCATCCAGTGCATATACACCTTTGTCCAACGCTCCGGCTGGAACTTCACCTCGCCGCTCTCCACCACTTCTATGGCGCGCTCTGCCAGGGGTTTCATCTTCACAAACCACTGGTCGGAAAGGTAGGGCTCTATCACGGTATCGCAGCGGTAGCAATGCCCCACGGCGTGTTCATGATCTTCCGTCTTTTCCAGCAAACCCTGTGCGGTTAGCATACTAAGCACCTTCTCGCGGCAGGCATAGCGCTCCAAACCGGCAAAATCCGCACCGGCTTCGTCGTTCATCACGCCGTGCTCGTCCATCACCAGAAGCTGGGGCAGACTGTGGCGCACGCCAATCTCGAAGTCGTTAGGATCATGCGCAGGGGTTACCTTCACGCAGCCTGTACCGAAGTCTTTATCTACGTAATCATCAGCAATCACAGGAATGGTGCGTCCGGTTAAAGGCAGCACCAACTCTTTGCCGATCAAATGCGCATAGCGGGCATCCTTGGGGTTCACGGCTACCGCCACGTCACCCAGCATGGTTTCCGGTCGGGTGGTAGCTATGGTTACAAAGCCTGTTGTAGCGAAGCATGCCGATGCTGCAGAACCTTTTTCACTCGCAAGATCGGCATCTTGCGCTACGATAGAATAGCGGATATGCCACAGTTTACCTGTCTCATCAGCATGCTCCACTTCGTCGTTGGCAAGCGCGGTTACGCAGCGCGGGCACCAGTTTATGATGTATTTACCTTTATATATCAGGCCGTCTTCATACAGGCTCACAAACACTTCTTTCACGGCGCGGGAAAGCCCCTCGTCCATCGTGAAGCGTTGGCGGTCCCAGTCGCAGCTTGCCCCAAGGAGCTTAAGCTGATCGATAATGATGTCGCCTTTCTCGTTCTTCCATGCCCAGATAAGCTCCAGAAGCTTCTCTCTGCCTATCTGGTGGCGGCTTTTACCGCTCTTGGCAAGTTCTTTTTCCACCACGTTTTGCGTGGCGATACCCGCATGATCAACCCCCGGCAGCCAAAGCGTGGGCTCTCCTTTCATGCGGTGATAACGGACAACGACATCTTGGAGGGTGTTATTCAGCACGTGACCCATATGGAGGATACCGGTTACGTTGGGCGGGGGGATCAGGATGGTGAAAGCCGGTTTATCGGAAGCTTCGTTGGGCTTGAAATAGCCGCCTTGCTCCCAAAAACCGTACCACTTGCGTTCAATCTGCTGTGGCTCGTAGGTTTTGTTGATTTCCATTTTGTTTTCCTCTTTTTTGTCGTCGTTTGTCCGCGTTTTACAAGCCGAACTTGCTTGAAAGTGAACCATCTCAGGTAAATAGGAATAGCGTCAAGCGAAAAGCTGAAAGGGCAGCTACTAAGAGTTTTTCCTTGACCATTTTATGCAGCCGAACGGGATGAGGAAAACAATGCTTAAGGAAAGTGAATGGCTGTTTATGACGTGGCAGTGGTAGGAGCAGGACCGGCAGGTTCGGCGGCAGCGCGCACATGTGCTTTGGCGGGCTTTAGCACCTGCATCATAGACAAAAGCCACTTCCCGCGCCAGAAGCTGTGCGGCGGACTTCTCACCCTGCGCGCTAAGAAGATATATGACAGGGTTTTTGAACGTAAATTAGAAGAAGTGATCCTGCACGAAAGCCACAGTGCGGAGCTTTTATCAGGGGATTCTGCCGTGCTAAAGCTCAGCCACGCTGCTCCTATCTGTTTTACCGACCGCATCCTGTTTGATGAGTTCTTATTAAAACAAGCAGTTCAGGCAGGTGCTCATGCCATTACCGGAGTGGCGGTTAAACACGTGGATACCAAAGCCAATACGCTTGTTTTATCCGATGGCACACAGATACAGTACAAATACCTGATCGGCTGCGATGGGGTGCACAGCACCATTGCCCACGCTTTATGGGGACAGCCCCTTAACCTGAAGCATGCTGCTCTGGGGTTAGAGCTTGATGTGCCCTTAACCGATACAAACTACTCCCCAGACAATCCACAGGTCTTTTTTGGCAAAGTAAACTGGGGCTACGGCTGGATATTCCCCAAGGGCGATAAACTGTGCCTCGGCATGGCTGCGCTTCCCCACAAAAACAGCGACCTGCGCAAGTGCTTCCATGATTTCCTACTTAACCATATTGGTTACATCCCAAAAAATAAGACCCAAGGGCATTGGCTGCCATATTGCGATTTCAAACGCCACGCGGGCAAGGGGAATGTAATGCTCTGCGGAGATGCAGCAGGCTTGGTGGATCCCATCACGGGAGAGGGCATCGCCTACGCCATCCATAGCGGATACCTTGCCGCAATGGCAATAACTGCCAGCTTCGGAGATGCCAAAGCCGCACAAGCAGCATACCGAAAAGAGTATAAGCGTATTGTTAGCAAGCTTAAGATTACCGCAAAGCTAAGCCTGCTGATCTATTCTAAGCTAAGCAGAAAGCTGTTCCTGCGTGCCTTGCCGCACTCGGAACGCTTTGGTAAACTGCACCTGGACTTGATGGCAGACAATATCAGCTATCCTGCATACAAAAGGGAGATTCTGAAAGAATTGGGCTTGCTGATAACAAGAAAACTAACAAGGAATAAGAGACTGTTTAAATAGGGCATACAGATACACCACCTCGTCATCCGGTAAACCAGTTCCGATATAGAAGATTCCATCCTTGCTTTTGATAATCACCCCTTTGGCACGGGCAAAACGCTGTAATCTTGTCATCCAGGGGGAAGCGTATGCCGTCGATGACCTTCCCGTCCCCCACGAGTTGCGGGTGTTTACTACCCCGTATAGGGCAGTATCGGTAGTCCCGTAATCAATGGCGATAATCCTTTCTGCCGCAATAGTTTTAGTCTGTTTTCTCCGCTTAATTGTGATGCCCCGGCTATCCACATTCACCACCATAACATAGCCTTTTGATGCCTTATACCGCTTTAGCACCGAAATCAGTGGCATCAACACAAAGAACAGCCCCACAAAACCCCCAAAACCCATCTGCACCTGGATGGGAGTGCCTGTATGCCCAAAGAAAGGCAAAACCCTGCTCCCGAAAACCAGTGCCATGCAAAGCGGGAGGAGCAATTCCAACAGATAGAAAGGCGAATACTTTGCATTTGGAATACTAATCGTAACCCCTGAGTCATTTAACTTAATATCGCTTTTTAGTGTGCCGGGAGGGCTTACAACCTTTATCTCACGGTTAAAAACAGGCGCATTTAGTTCCTGTTTCACATCCCCGGGCTTTGTGGTTAAGGCGTGTTCGCTGCTTCTGTCTTCCAATGGCAATTGCACGAAATCCCGCAGCAGTAAAGCCTGGGCATACGCCTCGCCATAATCCTGACTGCTTAGCATGGGAAGCTCGGCATCGGTTAGGGATTTCAGGATAACTAAATAGCTATCCGCAGTGTCCGAATCACCCGCCACGAAGCTAAGAATTATTCTGCCATAATCATTCAAATCATGTGCTTTGCCCCACATCGGCATCAGCAAACCCCAGGCTATCCAGATGCGCCCGCTTGCATTGTCTATCGTTACCCATCTGCGCCCGAAAACCAGGCTGCCACCCACGGTAGTGAACACCAAACCCATGCAGGATAGCAATATCCACCCCCACCACGGAATCTCCGCAGCATTGGACACCGGGATAAGCTGCACCCCGGTAAGCAGTAAAAACAATCCTGCCAGAAAAAAGGGAAGCCCGAAACAGCCCAGACACCCGCCACCCTTCTTCAGCTCCAGCTTGTTAGGAGTTGTCTGCCGAAATTGCTCTACTTTAGGTTTCTTCATATAACCTGCCAATTTCTTGATGTCGGCATTGTTGCGTGTGTGTTTCTAAAGTCAAGCAAAATCCAATTACGGTATCATTACGCATGAATTACGGATGAGATGCGTATTTCATGCGTAATGATACCGTAATTCATGCAGGAGAGTTGACATTGTTGGAGTGGACGCCGATCCGCCCAAAATATCCGCTTAAAAGCCGCGAACATATTTTGTTGGCGATGTAACTATAAGTCTAAGAGAAGAATGCTAACAAAGAGGAAAAGAGCTAAAGAGATGAAGAGAGAAAATAGCTTAGTGGAACCCTATCATGAATCAAGAGTTACATTTATTGTAAATATGCCGGAGAAGCTAAAACCCCCGGGAACCCGGGGGTTTTGCAACGATAGGTCAATTAGCCGGTGTTACTGAAAGAATAGTTCCTCTGGGTAAAGGACCTGTGCCGGTAGTTACTCTTAAGAATGCCTTGTTTACAGGCAGTATGGAAAGAGGAAAGCTCGCCCCAGCGGTAGTTACTATGCCCAGAAAGGTAAATCCACTATAGGGATCCTGACTGGAGTAGATATTATACCAATCTGCTCCGGGAACAGCAGTCCAGCTCAAAACAATAGTTGCGCCCACCTGTGTGATGCTGAGGTCTGAAACGGGGTTCACTTCTCCTCCCCCTACACTTATGCCCAATTTGATATTGGGACGGGAAAAGGAAGTCTCACCTCCAGTAAAGGCATCGGTTTTGTCATACGAATCACTGCGCACATATCGGTATCCATTTGTAACTGATGTATATTGGACTGTGCCAGTAGATGACCATGATCCGATCAGGCTAAAAGCAGTATCGACCAACAAGTTATCTGTCCCATTCCAATTGAAGGGAGTTTGCAGGCTCAGCATATTCCAGCCTGTTTGCGTGGGCTGGTATGATAAAGAAGTCCAGACCGTAAGCAGGTTTGTAGCGTCCACCCAATTAGCTACGTTCTCGGCGGTGGTGTGTTTCATGCGGATAAGGTAGTTTGGCATTGCCTTCGTGGGCAGGCCAGTCACGTAAAAGCCCAGCTCGGTAATGTCTATGGGGCCAAAAACACCCCTGGCATTGAGTTCGGCAGCAGTGTAAACAGCTTGTCCGTGCAAGCTCCCGTAATATACGTTGATCGGACAGCCCTCTTCGGATCCGCTGCTCGATGTCCCTTCACCGATGATGAATGTACTGATTACATTTGGCGTAGCATAGACTGTGTCTGTGGGATCAGCATCATCTCCGGAATAGGAAGCTACTACATAGTAGCCATAGCTCGTTCCGTTGACTACGGCATTATCAATATAACTTAGGCCTGCGACCGTGGTCAATAGCGAATCATCCCGATATATTTTATAGGCTGTGGGTGTGCCCGTGAAGGGAGCCTCCCAGGAGAGGGAAACAAATCCATCTCCGGCAGCGGCACTTAGGTTCAAGGCCGGATAAAGGATTCCCTCAGCCACATAGGCTTGCAGTTTCAGATTCGGCAGATTATTGCTGGCATATAGTAGCACCGGCTGAGATCGGTGATTATTATACTGCCGGGCTTGGGGGCTGGCAGTGGTTGAGTATGACCAAAGTGGATAGTAGAATGCCAAAGCTTCTTGAGAGCCTTTGGTTAGTAGCAAAGCAAGGTTTGAGCTGCCATTATACTCAAAGAGGGTATCCAGCTCCACTTCCATCCAGCCTGATGTAGCCGTGTTTGGGAAGGTTCCGCTATACACGAGGGTATATCCTTCTGTACTGTAATCCCCATTGGCCAGCGTAGATGCTTCGGTATGTTTCAGATAAATTGATACTGCACCGATGGTAGTAAGATCCGTTCCAGACCTTTTTTCATAGCCTATGGATTTGATCGTACACGGTGTGCCTATCTGGGAAGCCAGATAGATGGCTTCGTGGTTGGAGTAAGTATTTCCTCTATAAATGGGATATTGCTGGCTCTGGGTTCCCTCTCCAATCATGATCACGGTGCTAAACATATTTGTAGGGAAAGCTGTGACCGTCTGTGAAGGATCGCTCTGTCCCCCTGCATACTGCGCACGCACATAGTAGCTGTATGTGTTGTTGTTCACCACGCTGGTATCGGAATGATTTAGACCGATAACTGTTGTTAACGGAGCATCATCCCGGTAGATACTATATGCTGTAGGAGTTCCCACAGCTGGAGCTTCCCAAGTAAGATTCACCAAGCCATTGCCGGCAACCGCAAGTAAATTCTGAGGTGGAGCGAAATACGTTACCAAGGGAGGAAAAACGATGTGATCCAACCAGGCACAGTCGCTGCCGCTATTCCCCTGGCTGTTCTTCATATATGTCCATTTGAAGTTGTGTGAGCCAGAACTAACAGGATAGCTCGCTGCAGACCAACCCCTTTCTCCTGACCATTCGCCCATTTGAACGTCATCGATATAGAACCTGAGATAGTCGTAGTTTGATTCAGAGGATACCTTATAATAGAAACTGATGCTTCCGGAGCTGCTGATCTCAAGCGGCAAGCTGAGGATGGAAGAACTGCTGGCACCCGGTGCTCCTGATTTGGCGGCATAGCTGCCAGTATAAAGCTCAGCAGTCTGAATTGTCCAGGGGATCAAACTGTTATTTACCCAAGGATAGATAGCAAAATGCCCAGCCTCAAATCCTTCGTCCGCAGGGGCAAGCAAAGTAACCATAACGGAGCGATCCGCAGTGTGCCCGGCATTATTTGTGGCAATTACTTTGATTATGTGGTTACCACGAATTTCGCCGCTGCTGTCCCAGAGCCAGGAATAGGGTGCAATAGTATCGGTGGATTTCAAGACCCCATCAAGGTAGAATGCCACACTGCTAACATAGCCACCGGAATCTGTAGCATTTACGTTTACTGTTATGCTGCTATTGGTAGCGAAGATTTGCCCGCCATTTGGACTCGTGATAGTGCAAATTGGCCGGGTGGGGTCTGCTGCCATGAGTGCGGAATAAGCATTGATACGTCCCGTTCCCAACATACCCAGGTAGGTGGAATTCACCCCATAATGGTTGTCTGTGGTATTGCGGATAATGTTAGCCAGTTCTGTGTTAGTAAGCGTTATGCCATGGCGATGGGCATAAGAAAGCACCAGAGCTGCAACGCCTGAAACGTGGGGGCAAGCCATTGAGGTTCCTTCTTTGAAGCTGTATTCACCTTCAATATCCGTGCTTAAAATTCCTTCTAATGCCGTGTTTCCTGTTTCGCCACCGGGAGCAGACACATCCACCCAAGTATCATAGTTTGAATACGAGGCTTTCATATCATCTTGGTTGCTTGCAGTCACAGCAAAACAGCCGCTATAACAGCCAGGATAATATTGTCCTGAGGAGTTTTCATTGCTCGCGGCACAGATGGTTATCCCGCCGTTCATTACGGCACCGCCACCATTGGTGTTGAAATAATCTATGGCATCCAAAATGGCTTGCTCATAAGCTCCAGGAATTTCCCAGCCCCAACTGTTCTGGGAGATTGCTGCACCATTGTCGGCTGCGTAAGTGATAGCGTTTTCCCAACCCCCGCTATCGAAAGTGGTGTAAACTTGGGTGGACATCAATTTCACTCCGGGGGTAGTGCCGCTGCCACCTGCAATACCGGTTACGCCTGTGGAATTGTTTGATCTGGCTGCTATGGTTCCAGCAACATGAGTGCCGTGGGAATGAGGGTAGATGTCACCAACACCTATCACAAAATTGTAGCCATAGATATCATCTATGAAGCCATTGTTATCATCGTCAATGCCGTTACCAGCGATTTCTCCGGTGTTGATCCAGAGGTTGCCGCTCAGGTCAGGATGGTTGGTTTGGATACCGCCGTCGTTTACCTGCACGATCACATCCGGATGCCCTTTCTCTATCTCCCAGGCTTCAGGGAGGTCGATGTCCGCATCCACTGTTCCGCCTCTCTGACCGGTATTGTGATAATGCCACTGTTCACCAAAGCGTGGATCATTTGGCGTCCAGCGGCTTAGGTTGTCCAGGCTGCCGGCAAGCTCATCCTGGTTAAAACTGAGCAAGGTTTTCACATATTCCGGCTCAGCCCATTGGACTGTTTCTGTCAGGCTGCGGTAGTCCATTACGATGTCCCGGATGTCCCGCATGCTGTCAAACTCCAGATCAAACCATAAGTTTAGACCCCATTGGATATGCCGCCAGACGTATTTGATATTTTTTGAAGGGTCCCCGAATACCGGAATGATTTTGCTTACTCCAAACTCCACATTTTTGGCATCCAGATCTTCAATACCAAAGCTCATCACAAGTCCATCGCTCCCAAGCATGGCAGCGGTCTGCCCGGAATACTTTTCGTTGAGTTTGATTCTGATGTGACCAGGCTGGATGGCACTGTCAGGCACTTTATAGATGTCAATAAAGGGACGTTCACCGAAGCGCACTTCAGCCGTCAATGTGATCACGCTAAAAAGAAGCGTGAGGGCAATCAAGAGTATTTTCAAGTAATTCATATCTGTTATTATCTCCTTGTGATGCTTTCTTCTAATGTTTAGATTGTGATTATAGGCGATTCTCCTTAAATGATGAATAGCTTAAGTCGGGGATCGACGGTTTGGACGCGTGCGGCAAAGACCCAAGACAAAGGCAGAGATTGTGGCGTTCTGATAATGTGCGACGCTCAAGCTTATGATGCAGTTTTTGCCAAGTAGGATAGTTCCCGGATGCAGATAGGTGATTTATAGCTTGCTGAATGAGCACGAGTTGCCCCGAAGCTAACAAATGCAATAGTAGAGGATAGGATATTTTAAGCATGAATCAATAACTTCCTACCTATATCAAAAAAGCCAGAAGGGCTGGAATGGCTTTCCCCTGCCCTATACACAATGACAAACAACCCAGCTATATAATAACAACTGAGTTTACTTAAAAAATACATGCCCATGAAAACTTGCAGGATAAAGAGCTGCTTAGATCGTCTCTCTGTTTACGATGTATCAAGTGAAATTTCAAATCGCAAGTTTTAAGGACTCCCGGTATCACGCTATTTTCAAATTATCTAAACACGTATAGATCAAAAGATAAACGCTTATTTCTCAGGCGCAAACACAAACATGTAAAAAATACGCCTTGATGCAACCTGTATCTGCTGCGGTAATAGATAAGCACTCCAACTTACTGGTGAACACTCCCTCTACATATATACGTGCGACACATTCAGGTTTTTGAGACTGAAATGCCATTTTTCTTGTCTCAATTGCGTAATGCATAAGCAATTGGAGCAAGGAGGGGTGGACGCCGATCCGCCCAAAATATCCGCTTAAAAGCCGCGAACATATTTTGTTGTTGATGTAACTATAAGTCTAAGAGAAGAATACTAACAAAGAGTAAAAGAGTAAAAGAGCTAAAGAGATGAAGAGAGAAAATAGCTTAGTGGAACTCTTCCGTGTGCAAACTTCCAGATACTTTTAAATAATGCCTCAGAACTAAGTTCGAGGCTTATGCCGATACTAATCAATTGACTTATTAACAGTATAAGTTTGCTGATCATTTATGACGTATCGCTCACTAAAGAATTCGGATGTTTCCACGTCAACATAATAGCTAATACTGGGAAATGATACTCTCCAATACAACTTATACGGTAAATATTGTCCGTTTAGCTGTCTTGATTTATAGAGTAAAACTGTTCTGCTTCTGTGTATAGGTGTAAACTCGTTGCATAATCCCGTTTGTTCGAATGCTGTTCGTGCAATAGTAAATGCCGCTTCTTCGGAGATAATGATACCTATAGGTTCTTGAGGGATATCAACGGCAGAATTACCGATTGAGAATTTCTTGGTTTCTGGAAAATATCTTATAGATATGAAGCCAGCACCTTCAACTTTATAACCGTTTGCGATTTGGACATAATCAGTTGCATAAGCAGAGCCTTTTCTTCCAATGGAACTCTTCACTAACTGGTCTCTTGGTGCCATAGAGAAGGGTAGCAACTTAGTGAGTATAGTATCAAAAGCCGGTCTTAAGGCAAGTGTATCCTCTGCTGCTACTATCTTGATATCGGAAAAAACCCCATCAAATGATTGAAGGCGCATCTCATTATAGTTGTAGTCGATTATTCCGACAAATCCCGTATCGGCTTTGAACCTTTCGGAAAGTGCTTTCAATTCTCTGCTCTTGCGCTGGTACTCCGCACTAAATGCGGGATTCTCACGATGATAAATCTCCCCATTTTGAACATCTACGTAAAAGCTAACATCCCAAAAGGACATTGACCAGTACAGTCGATATGGCTGTGCATGACCCTCATCTGACATAGAAGCATAAGATATAAATGGACCCTGTTTATATCTTGCCTTGTCCTTATCGTAAACCGCAGATTGTTGGTATTCTTTGATTAACACATGTGAAGCCATCTCCTTACTGATAATTATCGGGATAGGATCATTAGAGATATCTTTTGTCGAATCCGTGATAGTGAATTTATCTAATTCAGGATTATATGCAATAGAAAGCTGTGATCCACCTGAAATACTATAGCCATTAACCGTTTGTTCATAAAACCGAGTTATTTGCCTTGCGCTACTTTTAATACTTGTTTTAGTTAGCTGGTCACCTTTTGCATAAATATAGGGCATCATTTTTGTCAGTATTGCATCAAACACATTTCCCATGAATGTAGTATCTTGTGGTGCTGATACATTAGTATCTGAGAACTTTCCCCGGAATTGTGATAACTTAGTATCTTCATATCTATAAGTGATGTTTCCAGAAAATCCAGTCTCTTCCTTGAATCTTTGTTCAAGGGCTTTCAGTTCCCTTGTTTTACGTACATACACCTCATTTTCGGTGGGATCCTCGCTTGCATAGATGGCAGAAAGAGCCATCAACATCATCAGGAGGAAGATGATTACTCTTGTTTTCATGTTTTCTCCTAATCTTGTATTGAGGTTTAGCTCTTATGTTGATTAGAATTAATATGATTAGCACGATGTTTAGTAACAATCGTACCATTTAGTGCGTCAATGTAGTATGTAAAATCACCGAATATTGGATTTGAATCGTCACTAACGCAAACAAGGTATGCCAGATAATATGTTTCCGAACCCATGTTTGTGTAGAACGTTGATTTCACTTTTGCTTTGCGATATCTTGCATCGTTCTTGTCAAGAAGAGCTATTTCCTCTGCTCTATCTTTTGTTATCAATTCATTCGCATTTATTTGCGGAATCTCCACGGCGCTATCGCTAACTACAAATCTATTGCGTCCGGAATCATATCCTATTTTTATTGAACCCGCCCCTTCAATATTGTAACCATTTGCGATTTGGTAGTATTTAGTATCTATATCTCCCCAGATACTTGTAATCTTACTCATATACAATTTACTTTTTGTAGCCTTTGAATAAGGTAGTACTCTGTCCAGTATCATATTAAACGCAGTTCTGTAAGCTGTGGTGTCCGCTGTGCTGGTTATCGTAATACCAGAGAACTTACCCTCCAATACCCCTAAGCACATTTGTTCATAGTTATACTGGATTTCACCTGTAAATCCTGTTTCTGCTTTGAACCTTTCGGACAGGTTTTTCAGCTCCCTTGTTTTACGTACATGCACCTCATTTTCGGTGGGATCCTCGCTTGCATAGATGGCGGTAAAAGCCATCAACATCATCAGGAGGAAGATGATTGCTCTTGTTTTCATGTTTTCTCCTAATCTTGTATTGCGGTTTAGCTCTTATGTTGATTATGGGATAACCAACGCTAATACACTCTATATCTTGACCCTATGGCTATAAACAACAGATACTATAGCGATTATTGTGTCAATAAATATTCTTTAAAATTGCATAACTTGCCAACAAACTTGACGGAGGAGTGGCTCTTTACTCTTTTCCTCTTTGTTAAAATCCCTCTGCTTTTCTCTGCCAAGCTCTGCCTTTCTCTGTGTTGAAAGGAAATCCTTTAGGGGCGTTCAAC
This sequence comes from Candidatus Cloacimonetes bacterium HGW-Cloacimonetes-3, assembly GCA_002840645.1. Classification (GTDB taxonomy): domain Bacteria; phylum Cloacimonadota; class Cloacimonadia; order Cloacimonadales; family Cloacimonadaceae; genus Cloacimonas. The sequence continues at coordinate 27,083 of PHBO01000009.1, read as the reverse complement.
CGAACGCCCCTACGGGCAAGCTCTGTTTTTCTCTGTGTTAAACAGAAATCTGCATATTTACTCCCAGTTTCGAAAATAAATCCAAAATCTGTCCCAAAATTCCAAATCTGTCCCCCACACTACTATGTAGGCATGTTTCCAAAAGTGATAAGTCCCTTTTTTCTTGACATCTTGAGAGCAATAAAAAAGGATGTGCTAAACTGGTATTTTTGTAACTAATATAGATTTAACCTGCATCGGCAGATAATAAAGAGGTTTTAAATGTCCATATTTGACTTTTTCGGCATGATGGCAAATGACATCGCTATTGATCTTGGCACCGCCAACACCCTTGTTTACAAAAAGAATGGCGGCATTGTAATTGACGAACCCTCTGTGGTGGCTGTTTCCACGGACAGCAAGAAAATAATTGCCATCGGGATGCAGGCGAAAGTGATGCTGGGTAAAAACCCGGATGAAGTTCGCGTTATCAAGCCCCTGAAAGATGGTGTGATCGCAGATTTTCAGGTAACCGAGCTTATGCTGCGCAACCTTATCCTGCGAGCGCAGAAGAAGCGTTTGTTAGTGCGTCCCAGAGTTATTGTGTGCGTGCCATCGGGCATCACAGAAGTAGAGAAGCGAGCCGTGCGCGACAGTGCCCTGCATGCCGGCTCCCGCGAAGTTTACCTTATTTCAGAGCCTGTTGCGGCAGCAATCGGGGCGGATTTGCCCATAGACCAGGCATTTGGTAACATGGTGATGGATATCGGGGGCGGAACCAGTGAAATTGCCGTTATCTCCCTCTCCCACATCGTAGTACACAATTCCATCCGGGTAGGTGGAGATAAAATTGATGTGGATATCATCAGTTACCTGCGCAAGAAAAACAACCTGCACGTGGGTTTGCAAACCGCCGAAAAGATAAAGATAACCATTGGCAGCGCATATCCCCTGAAACAAGAGCTTACCATGGATGTGCGCGGACGTGATATTGTCTCCGGATATCCGGTGACGATAAAGATATCCTCCGAAGAAATCCGCGAAGCAATCTCCGAAACAGTAACCGCCATGATAGATGCGATTAAGCGTTTGTTCGAACGAACCGCACCGGAGCTATCCGCAGACATCGCCGAACGGGGCATATTCCTCACCGGTGGCGGAGCTTTGTTAAAGGGCTTGGACGAAAGGATTCGCAGAACAGTGGATTTACCTGTGCATGTGGTTCCCGATCCGCTGGAATGCGTGGTGAAGGGTGCCGGCAAAGTATTGGATGATCTGGATCGTTATCGCCAGGTGCTTATTAAAAGAATCGAGGACTAAAGCCTGTTAATTGAGAATTGAGAATTGAGAATTGAGAATGGTGATGGGAGTGTGTTTTGCTGAAAAAGCATCTTGTTCCGGCAATTCTGATCCTGCTATCGTTATTGATGCTGATTGGCAGTAAGGAGGCACGCACCTCCAAGGCAGGATGGTTGGGCAACACTCTGTTCTTCCCCATGCTGCGCTCACTAAAAGCAATTGAAACAACAGCCGCACTAAAACAGGAAGTGTTCTCCCTGCGCAAGAAACTGGCAGAAGAAACGCTATATAAGCTTGCTCTGAAAAACGAACTGAAGCAATATACTCAAGCCCAAACCATCAGCTTTGACACAGGTTTCACGGAATTTGTTCTGGCTGAAGTAATAGGCTTCTCCGGGCAGTTTCAGGAGCGAAACCTAATCGTGGATAAAGGTATGGGACATGGCATACAGATTGGCTCTGCGGTTATCTCCTCTAACGGTATCGTGGGTAAGATAATTCTGGTGAATGCCGATCACTCCGTTATTCTGCCCTTTTCCAACCCCAAGTTTCTAATCCCTGTGATGGATGCCCGCACCAGTGTTCAGGGCATTCTGGAAGCAGATTTATCGGGTACTATCAGCATGAACATGGTGAAGCTTGGTTCCGAAATAGTGGTTGGAGATACTATCGTTACCTCCAATCTATCCCGCATCTACCCCAAATCTTACCCTGTAGGCGTTATCAAACGTATCCGGGAATCACAAGATAACCTCTTTATTAGTGCCGATGTTAGCCCCTTTACACTGGTGGAAAACCTGGAGCACGTGTTTATTTTGAAAAAGGAAGGAAAGTAGTGAGCCACAGTAAAAACCTTGAACCGATTGTAACTCTTTACGGACAGCGTTTTATACGCATTCCGGTTAAAACCAGAATCCTTACTCCTGAGGATAGCATCAACGATATTATCCGAGAATTTGCCTTGCCACAAATGCAAGCAGGCGATATGCTAACTATCAGCGAAAGCCCTCTGGCTATCACCCAGGGCAGAGCTATCCCTGTATCAGAAATTGAGATAAGCCATCTGGCTAAGGTGCTTAGCCACTATGTAGCCAAAGTACCGTACGGTATCGGTTTAGGCTCCCCCACAAGTATGCAGTGTGCCATCGATGAAACAGGCAAATGCCGCATCCTTTTCGCTGCTTTTATCGGGGCAATCGGCAAGCTTACGGGACGCAAAGGTGATTTCTATCGTATCGCAGGAATGCAGGCAGCCTTAGTGGACGCAGCCACTACCTCTCCGGTACCACCATACAACGAAACTGTAATCAAAGGACCGTTGAATCCCGGGCAGGTATGCGAAGACCTGAAGGAAGAATTCGGTTATGGCTTTGCCGTGATGGATATTAACGACATTGGTGGAAGCTGGATGATTGGTGGAAGCAAAGGCGTATCCAAGCACTTTATTGAGCTGGCTATGAAAGATAATCCCCAGGGTCAGGGTGATGAGCTTACCCCCCTGTGCATAGTACGAAGGCTAAACGATTAAAAAATGATAGTTAGCATCGTTTGGACGGTTCTCTTAAGCTTGGTGTTTTTATACACCCAGATACTGGTAATGCCGGCTTTTACGATTGCCAATGTGATCCCCAATATCCTTATCCCCTGGCTAATTTATACTGTTTGGACCAGACCACGTAACCACGCCTTGATCCTGATATTCTTCATAGGAGCCATGTACGACACCCTTAATCCCGCCACTTTTGGCATGTATGCCTTTGTGTTTTGCCTGCTGGGTATTATTATAAACGAGTTTCGCATGCCCTTCGAAGTGGATAGCACCGTAGCCAAAATGCTAACTATAGGGGTGGCAAACCTGATCTTTATCCTGTTGCAATTGTTAGTTTTTGGCTTGGCTTATGGCTTTGGCACAAAGCTGCTTACCTTATCGCTTATAGGTTTTATCTACAACCTGGCTTTCAGTTTTGTGGTGTTTTGGACGATGCAATTGCTAAGCAAGGTTCGCCTCAGCATAGCCCATGACTAAATCCCACGCCACTCTTGTTTATCGTATCACTCTGGCAGTACTGTTCGCCCTGCTGATAGGTTCCTTATTCAGATTACAGGTGGTGAAAGGGAAAACCTACCAGCGTATCGCAGAAAGTAACTTCGTGAGGATACGCAGAATCACCGCCACCCGAGGCGAGATATATGATCATAAATACCGCCCCATCGTAAGCAATGTGCCCTCTCACAACCTGTATCTAACCAGCGGTAAAATACGCAACTTCCCGGCTTTGGCAAGGTTTCTGGAACGCAATTTTGCCATGAATGAAACAGATTTACACGATCTGGTTCTGAAGCAGCGGTTCAAGACTTATGAGGAAATTCTGCTGGCAGATAATATCCAATATGAGAAGATGCTGATGCTCTCGGAGCAGATGAACTACTATCCTGAGCTTTCGTTCAGGATCGGCTCTACGCGTGAATACCTTTATCCCAACCACTTCTCGGGCTATGTAGGCAGGATTAGTGAGAAAGAATACGAGCTCTATCGCAAAGAAGATTATTCCCTGAACAGCTATATCGGCAAATCCGGATTAGAGAGTTTTTACGAAGTACTACTTCGTGGCAGAGACGGCAGAGAAATTGTACAGGTGGATGCACAGGGCAGGAGCTTGGAACTCTTTGCGGATAACAGTAACATCGAACCACTAAACGGGCTTTCTGTGGTTCTTACCATCGATAATGACCTTCAGGAATTTGTTTCCGGCACCTTCCCTGATAATATGAAAGGCGCAGTGGTTGTAACAGATATCCGCAGCGGTGGAATTCTGGCATACGTCAGTAAGCCTGATTATGACCCCAACCTCTTTATGCAAAAGATCAGCCCGGATACCTGGGAATTCTTGAACCGCAGCGAAAAACCCATGATGGATAGGGTTATCCATGGTTCTTATCCTCCCGGTTCCGTGTTCAAGCCCTTAACCGCCGGCTTGGGGCTGGATAGCGGTATCGTTACCCCATACACGCGTCTTGCTTCATGTGTAGGTGGGATGAAGATCGGCAACCGTTTTTTCCGTTGCTGGAGCAGCGGAGGTCACGGCAGCAATAACGTTATTGATGCACTTAGGGTTTCTTGCGATGTTTACTTCTACGATCTATCCCTTAAGCTTAATCTGGAAAAGATGCGCGAGTATGCGGGCAGCAACCACCTCTTCGGCAGAACAGGTATAGACCTGCCCAACGAAAGACAGGGCTTTTTCCCCAGCACCGATTGGTATAAGAAAACCTTTGGCAAGAATATCGGGATCATCGGGCATAAGGTAAACCTTTCCATCGGGCAGGGAGAGGTGTTAAACACACCCCTGCAGATGAATGCTTTCTACGCTGCCATTGCCAATAACGGGATATGGACACAACCTCATCTGCTGAAGCAAACGATGGGAAGGGGAAGGCTAACCCGTGAACAGCTAATCCCCTTAGTAAGAAAGCCTCTGCCCATGAAGCAATCCACTCTCCAAACTATCCGGGAGGGCTTGTGGGCGGTAGTAAATGCACCCGGTGGTACAGGTGCCAATGCCAAGGCAAGCAGTGGCACAGTATATGGCAAAACCGGCTCTGCCGAGAATTCTATGGGTAAAACCACTCATGCTTGGTTCTGCGGTTATCTGGTAACCACCAAACCGGAAATAGCAGTAACTGTATTTCTGGAGAATGCAGGTGGCGGCGGAGCACTGGCAGCACCGATAACCAAGCGAATCTTCGACTACTACATCGGAAACCTTGAGGAAATTAAGAAGGTTACACCCCTACCTCCCAAATTCAGAACTGCGGAGGATGTACACCCCTTAGAGCCTGAAGAACCTGAAACACCTCCGGCGGAAACAGAAACACCCCAGGAAGCAGAGCGATGATAAACCGCAAGAAGTTTGATTTCACTCTCCTGGGCTTGCTTGTCTGCCTTATCATCATGGGCTGCATCGCCATCTTCAGCGCATCCACCACGGTTATCGGACAGCATGTAAGCATCGAAAACAACTGGTGGAAGCAGATCATCTTTGCAGTGCTATCACTTGGTGCCATCGCACTTCTCTTGAAACTGCCCATGCCTATCTTCGACATCCTGGTGTTGCCTATGTTCGTGCTGAACATGCTGGCTTTGGTTGTTGTGCTGTTTACCCCCGCAGTAAACGGTTCGCACCGGTGGTTCAGCCTGGGGGGGATAAATCTCCAGCCCTCAGAAAGTGCCAAACTATTCACAATTCTTATGGTAGCGCGCATTATCTCGCGGGAGCATCTGAACGAGTATCGTCAGATTTTGTATGGCGTCCTGATTGTTATGCTGCCTGTAATGCTTATTATTATCGAGCCTGATTTTGGCACCACCCTTGTTTTTTGGGCAAGCCTGATGGCAATGCTTATTGCTGCTGATGTGCCGATTTTCTACGTTTTGCTTATCTTAAGCCCGGTGGTTAGTGTGGTGTGCTCCGTATGGCTACCATTTATTCCCATTTGGATTATCATTTTAGTGCTGCTGTTGTTACGGGCGCATCTTTCTTGGGTGGCGGTTACTGTTGCAGGCATTGCTAATATCTTCATCTCACTCATCACCCCCGTTTTTTGGATGGGATTGAAGGACTACCAGCAGAATCGTATTCTTACCTTCATGGATCCCACTCGTGACCCCTTAGGTGCCGGATATCAGATTATCCAGGCAAAAATAGCCATCGGAAGTGGCAGCGTTTTCGGCAAGGGCTGGCTGTTGGGAACGCAGAAGAACATGAACTTCCTGCCTGAGCATCACACCGATTTCATTTTCTCCGTAATCGGTGAAGAATTCGGTTTTGTCGGTAGTGTTTTACTCCTGATTGTTTTTGTTGCCTTTTTCTCGCGCATCATCAAAAATACCGGCGAACTGAAGGTCAGAGAGAGAAAAGTTGCCACTGCGGGGATAATGGCTTATCTTATGTTTCAGACCTTTATCAATATTGGAATGAACATTGGCTTAGTTCCTGCAACAGGTATTCCTTTACCCTTTATTAGTTATGGGGGATCAAATCTGTTGATCAATGCCATATCCATGGGAGTAATCCTTAAGTATCTGAATGAACGAGGTTTTATTAAATGAAGAAGTGTCCTTATCTATGCTTAATCCTGCCTGCGCTGTTGCTGTTTAGCTCCTGCACGGTTGTCTCTACCTTAAACTTTACAGACAATGATGTGGATAACACTCCTAACTTAATCGCAAACCCCAGTTTTAATCCATACTCTGATGTAGCTGCCGATGCTTTAAAAAGCTGGGTAGTACACCTTGACCCTCCCGGTGGAGAATCCAGCCCGGTAAACATAGACCCGGGCGTTTCTTTGGACGGGGGAACCTCTCTGCGGATTGATGCTTCCGATAAATCTGTAATGGTGTTAAGTGATCCCTTTCCGGTACGCAGATATGGCGGCTACTATGTACGCACTTCTTTCAAGACCAATACCGCTTCCCCTCCCCAAGCTCAAATGCGGATGATTGTTTTTATGGACAACGGCAAAATAGTAAACCGCTTCAAGAAAAGATTTCAAATCACTTCCGAATGGGAACGCCAAACTCTTAGCGCGGGATTTATCAAACCCGGAGCAAAATTCGGTCGGCTTGCCTACATGATTCCCCCCTTCAAAGAAGGCTCTATCTGGATTGATGTAGCAGGTTGCTATGAAGTACACAGCTTCCATATAGATTAAATCATGCGCATCACCCTGCAACGCGTTAGCAGTGCTTGCTGCCGTGTGAACGAACAGATCAGCGGCGAGATAGGAAACGGCTTGCTGCTCTTTGTGGGCTTTGCCGCTACAGACGATGTGCCTATCTTATCCGCTGCTGCCGCAAAATGCACCGAACTACGCATCTTTGCGGATACAAACGGGAAATTGAACCATTCCTTGCTGGATACAGGAGGCAGCATTCTGCTTATCTCGCAATTTACTCTTTATGCCAATTGTAACCGCGGCAGACGCCCTGATTTTACCCAAGCTGCAGCCCCGGAACATGCAAAGCTACTATATAACGATTTCATCCTGCTGTTAAGGCAGAAGGGCATAAATGTGCAGACGGGTATCTTTGCCGCAGATATGCAGGTAAGCCTTGTGAACGACGGACCTATTACCATAAACTTGGAGTGGTAGCTAACCATGATAGAGGGAATTTCCATAAAGTATTAAAATAATAAGATAGATTCCTTGCCTCACTCTTGCTGCTCGAAGGTGAGCCGACCATGATCTGACCATGAGATCACCGTGATTTATCTCGGTGAACCCCCGGTCAACCACTGCCCGGTTCAGCACCGGATAAGCAGGCAGGATACAGGAATTAGGATAACAGGAGTTTGAGTGTTAACTGCCAAAGCCTATACTCTTTTACTGGTAACAGTTTTTGCAGTCCTTATCCGCTTGCCTCTGCATGGGGCATACCTGAACAATGTACCGGTAAGTATAACACAACCCGATGGTACGAAGATCGACTGCCTTGCCAGCGGTGACGAATACCATAACTGGCTGCATGATAAGGATAATTACACTATTATCCGCAATTCCGTTAACGGGTATTACTGTTATGCTGAGAAAAGTGGCAACGAAGTTGTTGCAAGTTCTCTGATTGCAGGCAAAGACCTTCCTCAAATGCGTGGGATAAACCCCGGGGTCAATATCAGCGAAGCTGCATACAAAGAGATGCGCAAAACTAAGTTCTATATGCCTACAGAGCGCGATGCACCCACAACCGGAACGATTAACAACATCGTTATCTTTATCCGCTTCTCGGATGAAACCGAGTATGGAGAAAGTATCAGTAACTACACTGGATGGTTCAACACCGGCACCAGTTCGTTAAAAAGCTACTATCAGGAAGCAAGCTATAACCAGCTTACAGTGAATACCACCATGTATCCGGCAGCAGTAAACAATCTGGTTGTTTCATGGCAGGATAGCCACCCGCGCGCTTATTTTCAGCCTTATGATGCAACTACCAATCCCACGGGCTACGATGGTGATACCGAAAGAAGATCACGTGAGTTTACCTTACTACAAAATGCTTGCACCGGTGTTTCATCCTCTATCCCCTCAAGCCTAAACATAGACTCTGACGGCGATGGGAGAGTGGACAACGTGGTATTTGTTGTCAAGGGATCGGCAGGAGCATGGAGCAGCTTACTCTGGCCTCATCGCTGGTCATTATACGATCGTTATGTGTATATTAACGGTAAACGGGTTTATGACTTCAACTTTCAATTGCAGACTTTTCTTGCCAGCCGCGGGGTAGGCGTAATCTGCCACGAGTTTTTTCATACGCTGGGAGCTCCGGACTTGTATCACTACGTATCCAATGATATAAGCCCTGCAGGTTCCTGGGATATCATGCAATCCGACCAGAATCCGCCTCAGCACATGACTGCCTTCATGAAATGGAAATACGGGCACTGGATTTCCAGCATCCCAACTATTACTACTGATCAGCAATATACCCTGAACCCGCTAACCTCCTCCACCGGTAATGCCTACCGGATAAACTCCAATAATGCCAACCAATACTATGTGGTGGAATTCCGCAAGAAGACGGGAACTTTCGAGAACAGCATTCCCGCATCGGGACTTTTAGTATATCGCATAGACACAAGCTGTGGAGACGGCAATGCGGACGGACCTCCTGACGAGCTGTACATCTACCGTCCCGGTGGAACAACCACTGTAGATGGAACAGTAAGTTCTGCTAACTTCAGCCTGGAAACAGGCAGAACCAAGATTAATAGTACTACCAACCCCTCTCCCTTCCTTCAGGATGGCAGTGCGGGTAACCTAAGCCTGTATGGCATTGGCTCCTCAGCCGGAACAACCATGAGTTTCAGCAAAGGCGTTGCTCCCATTGTAACCATAAGCTTCTCTCCCAATCCCCAAACAGAAGGTTTTGACGTTTCGTCCTATATGCCCGAAGGCTGGGAGAACCAACCCATCGCCGGCGCTCAGATGTTTGAGCGTGTAACCACCGGCGGAAGCCCTACATGTTCACCCCAATCCGGGTCCGGTATGCTTCGCTACAACAGTTTTAGTGCTGCCAATGGGAACTCTGCCTACCTTGCAAGCCCACGCATAGATTGTAGCAGTGTGGGTGTGTACAGCTATTCTTTTTCATTCCGGATGTATCGTGACACAGGATATAGCAGCAATGCAGACAGATTTGAAGTTTACTATAACAGTACTCAGAATCTGAGCGGTACACCAAGCCTGCTGGGAACTATCAATCGCTACATAGGAATGGCACCTGCTGTTGGTTCAGCGGGGTGGTATCAGTATTCTTATAACCTTACTTTGCCTACATCAGGTTATTATTATGTAGTGCTAAAAGCAATCAGTGCCTATGGGAATAACATGTTCATCGATAGCTTCAGCTTCACTCGTACGGTGATACCCCCCAATGCTGCCATTAGTCCCAGCCCTCCCGATCTGACAACGGAACTGAACTTCACTCAGGCACTCAGTTGGTCTAGCGGTGGAGGAAACCCAAGCGCATATAAATTGTATCTGGGAACCAACAATCCCCCCAGTAACATAGTAAATGGAACGAACCTTGGCAATGTTCTTAACTACATCCCTCCTGGAGGAATGCCCCTCGGCAGCACGATATACTGGAAGATTGTTCCCACCAATTCCGGGGGTGATGCAAGCAACTGCCCGGTCTGGAGATTCAGTACTATCGCAGACACTTCCATATTCCCAATGGCAGAAGCATTCGGCAGCACCGGTACCAGTTTCCCTCCCACCAATTGGACACGTTGGTCTGGACAGCTTGCGGAACCTGCTGTGCTTGCTACAAATACCAGTATTTGGGGGCAGGATGACTGGACTAACATCGTAACAGCTCCGGTTAACTACTCTGCCCGCACCAACATATACGGCACCAACCGTTATGGCTGGCTTATAAGCCCGCTGCTCAACCTGCCGGCTAATGCTATGCTGGTATTTGACCTTGCTTTAACAGACTATGCCAATAGTAACCCTATCACCAGTGATGCTAACGGCACGACAGGAACGGACGACCAGTTTGCCGTGCTGATCGGTGATGGCATCACCTGGGCAAGCGCAAACCTAATCCGTAAATGGGACAATGCCGGTTCCGCTTATGTTTATAACAATATCTCATCTACCGGAGATAAGGTGTATCTGGATTTAAGCGCTTACGCAGGCTATAAATACATTGCTTTATACGGGGCATCTACGACCTCTAACGCCGATAACGACTTATTCGTGGATAACCTTGTTGTGCAAACTAAGCCTGCCACTGCCACCATAAGCTGCTCTCCGGAAGAATGGAACGCCGGCTCAGCAGAGCTTAACAGCATCCAGATTAAGCAGATCAAAATATACAATGGTGGGGGAAGCACACTCTCTGTTGATAATGCCTTTGTAGCTGGCAGCAGTGCATTTACGCTTGTTAGCTCTCCCTCATACCCCATTTCCCTTACCTTTGGTCAGTCTGCAACACTTACCCTGCAATACCATCCCACGCTTAGCGGCAGCCACAACGCACAACTGGTGGTTCAAAGCAACGTCAGTAACCAAACGATATATCTTAGCGGGAATGGTGTAGATCCTCGGGTGTTAAACCTCCCCTACTTACAAAACTTCGACACAGTTACTGTACCATCTCTGCCACTGGGGTGGAGAGCTTATGTAAACTCCTCTTCAACTTCAGCTTATGTGAGCAGCAGCACTTCCTATCCCTCCAGCAATCCCAATTCCATTGCCTTTAGCAACAGCTCTGATGCTTCAGCAGATATCAGATTGGTAACTCCTGAAATCCTGCTCCCGATTGGAAGTACAAAACTCACGCTTTACGCAAGGGGAAGTTCGGCAGGATATCAATTGCTCATTGGCACGGTACCCAATGCAGATGGCAGCGGCGTATTCTCCCAATTCGCATCACTTGACCTAAGTAATGTCAGCACCGCATACACCTTTTCCATGGCAGAATACACAGGAACAGACCGCTATATAGCCATTAAACACGGCGTAGGCGGCACATACCGCAGTATTTATATAGATGATTTTCGTCTGGAAGCATTGCTGAATAACGATCTTGCCATCAGCGGGGTTAGCGGTTATGGTCTTGGAGTAGTGGGAGAAGGAATGCACTATCAGGTGAGTGTAACCAATAACGGCTTAACTGCCCAAAATAGTTACACCGTAAAGCTAATGGCGGAAGATAGGCGCATGGAGCTTGCATCCTTGCAGGTTAACTCGCCTTTGTTGCCCGATGCCGTTGCCACACACAGCCTTTCCTGGATTCCAGGCACTGCAGACATCCTGAACGTTTACGCCTTGCTGGTCTTTGAAGGCGACGGCAACCTAAGTAATAATACTTCCTCTTCCAGCACCGCAATTGTGTACCCTGCCGATACCTACCTCCCCCTCTCCGGTGATCCATCCAGCGAAAGTACTGCCAATATGCTTCCCATCAGCTTCTACTGGAAGAACAGCCTTAGTGAAACTATCTACCTCGCCGAAGAACTGAAAATGGCATCTGGAAACCTGGTTGGCTTGGTTTACAAAAGCCACTTCGTGCAGGAATTGAGTAACAAACCGTTAAAAATATGGCTTAAAAACACAAACGAGACTGATCTTAGCGCAGGCTGGAGCGGGTTTACGGATTATGTTTTGGTGTTCGATGGCGTTATCAACCTACCTCTTGGCACTAACCTATTAAACATCACTCTTACCTCACCCTTTGCATACACCGGAGCTAATCTGGCAGTGCGCGTTAACCGCCCTATGGACACGGAGTATTTCAATACATACAACCATTTCTTTTACAATGACTCCCTCTCTTTCCCCAATCGAAGCCGCTATATTTTAAGTGACAGCATTGTTTACGACCCCGCAGCACCATCCGCATTGGGAACCCTTAGCAGCAGCATCCCCCTTACAAGCTTTGTGGTGGATAACGCAGTACTTGCCACCCCGGTTGTAAGCATTCAGCAACAAGGCACCAGCCTGGTGCTAAGCTGGGATGCTATCCCCGGAGCAGTGAAATACCGGGTCTTTGGCTCCAGCAGCCCTTTGCTTCTCCGCGACATCCCCATTGCCGTAACGACAGAGCTAAGCTACACCTTGCCCAATAGCTCCATCATGTTCTTCAAAGTGGTGGCAACAACAGAAGATTAGATAGCATCTTGCCCACAGAGAAACACTCAGTCTTAAACATGTAAGTCTGGAATTGATCCGGTTTAAATAGTCTTTACACCCGCAATTATCCCTGTAGCTGGATGGACTACAGAGTGCACACAGGCTTTTAACAATGCTTCGTCATCCTTATATAGCTTAGGACGCTACAGTCCAAATCCCCGCGATAATATGGGACAAGTAGTCTCCAGTTGGGGAGATATCGACTCCAGATTAATGGGGAGTTTCCTGGTACCCCCTCAATTTACAAGATATCTGCGTATTGCACGTTTCTATTTTCATATAAAATTGGCAGCTTGGCAGTTAGCAAGCTATCGGAATGTAATCCACAAACACAGAGCTTGAAAATGATTATTTTACTTGACGTGTACCGCACTTCCAATTAGTTTACCATTAGATGTAAGTCTTTTAACTTATTGGATTATGACTAAATTCTCAGGAGGAAATATGAGAAAGACATTGTTTTTATTTGTGCTGATATTAGCCAGCATGGGATTGTTGTGGGGGCAATATAGCATTGCTGCTACCTCAACAACATATACGCAGAATTTTGACACCCTTGCCAATACAGGCACAGGGATTACCTGGAGCGACGGCACCACCCTATCAGGTTGGTATGCCAAAACTGATGCTACAGCATCAATCGTAACTTATGGAACAAATACCGGTACTACCACTACTGCTGGACTGTATGCGTTTGGTACTGCTTCCGCAACTGACCGTGCTTTTGGATATGCGGCATCAAATACTTATTTTGGTGCAGCCGGAACGGGAAAGGGGTACATGGGGTGGAGATTAAAAAACAATACCCCCGGAACTATTACTACCCTAACAGTTACATGGACAGGTGAAGAGTGGCGCAAGGAAAATAATGCCACTGCTCAGACATTAAGCCTTACATACCAAACAGGCACCACCGTTACAGATATGACCGCAGGAACATGGACAACTGCCAGTTCCGTCTTCACAAGCCCAATATTCGGTGCTACCACAGCCACAGCTTTGGACGGCAACCTTGCCGCAAACAGAGTTGTCGGTATAGTGGCAACCATCTCCGGGCTATCCTTAGCCAGTGGTGATGAGATTATGATAAGATGGGAAGATTTGAACGATTCCGGCAATGATCATCAATTGGCAATTGATGATGTTTCTGTCAGTGCTACCGGCGGAGCGCCATCACCTGTTATCAATGTAACAGGCACATTGAACGCCTTTAGCACCACAACCGGAACCCCTTCCGCATCACAAAGCTATACTTTAAGCGGAAGCAGCTTAACTGGCAACATTAATGTTGCAGCCCTTGCCGGTTATGCTTATTCCACTGATGACACCAACTGGTCAAGCACATTATCCCTTGCCAGCTCTTTCAGCGGCTTGGTTTATGTGCGCTTAACCGGAGCAGCCGTTGGCACATACAGTGGAGATATCGTCCACAGCAGCACGGGCGCAACCCCTGTGAACCTCGCTGCCAGCGGAACAGTGTCAGACCCCACCCCCACGATCACGCTGGGCGGAACCCTTGTCGCATTCACTACTATCGTTGGGACGCCTTCTGCATACCAAAGCTACACCGTAGCCGGAACTTTCTTAACCGCAAACATCAGTATTGCTGCGGTAGCCGGATATGAATATTGCCTTACTTCCGGTGGCACATATACCAGCACTCTTTCACTTCCTCATACTGGTGGAACAGTTGCCACTACCACTATCTATGTCCGTTTGACCGGTGCCACAATCGGCACTTACGACGGTAATATCGCTCACACCAGCACCGGCGCAACGCAACAGGATAAAGCTGTTACAGGCTCTGTTACTGCTGCTCCGAGCGCAGAAACCTTCTTTGAAGATAATTTTGAATATACTGCCACAGAACTGTTAACCGCCAATGGCTGGACAGCACACAGCGGTGGAGGAACCAATTCCTTCTTCGTAAGTAATGCTGGATTATCCCACCCCGGTTATCCGGCAAACAGTGGATTGGCCGCAGAAACCACAGGCACATCCGGTGAGGACGTCAACAGACTGTTTACGGCACAAACTTCAGGCTCTGTTTATGCCTCAGTTTTGGTAAACATCTCCGCTGCTGCCTTAGCAGGCGACTATTTCTTCCATTTAGGCGCAAACCCTCTTGGAAGCGATTACAAAGGCAGAGTGTTTGCTCAGGTTGACGGCAGCGATATGCTCCGCTTTGGTGTTTCTCGTGGTGGAGACAAAACCACAGCAATCTGGACTGGATACAATTACTCCCTTGACAGCACTTACCTATTAGTGTTGAAGTACACCATCGTCGCAGGTGCAGCTAATGACCAGGTAGCCCTTTGGGTGAACCCAACTATTGGACCCACAGAGCCTGCTTACAACGTGCTTGCTACCGATACTGCTGCAACCGATGCTGCAAACATTGGTGCGGTCGCCTTGCGTCAGGGCAATACTTCCAATCCAACACCTGTTGCCAAATACGACGGTATCCGCATCACCAATAGCTGGGCACAGCTTTGGACTACTCCTGTAGTACCAGTTCTGCATGTTGGCACTCCGTCTGTTGATCCTCTTGCATGTATCATTAACACTCCCTCCGAAGAAATCCGCAGCTATACTCTGTATGGTCAAGATACTTCCAGCCAAATCGTTGTAACCGCTCCTACCGGATTCCAGGTTGCTACTTCTGAGACCGGCGTATGGGAAAGTGTATTAAACCTTGCTTCAGATTTCAACGGTACTATCTATGTTCGCATGTTTGCAACCGCAGTTGGCGATTACGAAGGCAACATCGTTCATACCAGTGGCAGCGCAGTACCGGTGAACGTAGGTGTTAGCGGTGAATGCTTCCCGCCTGACGTGGTTTGGAACATCACAGGAAGCTTAACAGCTTTCAGCAGCCAAGCAGGAACTCCTTCGGCTAACCAGTCATACACTCTCGGCACCACAACAGCTACCGGTGACATCACTGTCGCCACTACTGCTCCCTTCCAGCTTAGCACCACAGGAACAGGCGGCTGGGCAACCGAGCTTGTGCTTCCCTATTCCTTCAATGCAACAATCTACGTTCGTATGAATTCTGCCTCCGCAGGCGACTTCACTGCTGACATTACCCATACAACTGCTGATGCTTCTCCCAATGTTATCCACATCAGCGGTAATGCAACTCCTGCTGCCGGTTATGCTTATGACCTGTTCTTCTCCGAATATTTGGAAGGCAGCGGAAATAGTAAAGCCATCGAGATATTCAATGGAACCGGTGCTCCAGTTGATCTTAGTGATTACAGATATGAGAACTGGTATAATGGTGGTTCGTCTCCAAGTACTTACACTTTCAGTGGAACACTTGCACATGGCGAAGCATATGTTGTTGCTAACCCATCTTCTATTACTGAGATATTGGCTTTGGCTGATGCCACAAGCGGAAACATCTCCTTCAATGGTGACGATGCTCTTGTTCTTAGAAAGATAAGCACCGATGCAATCGTTGATATCTTTGGCGTGATTGGTCAGGATCCCGGTACTCAGTGGACTGCTGATGGTGGCTACACAACTATTGATAAGACTCTTGTCCGTAAATCCACAGTTATCCGCGGCATAACGGTCAACCCTACCATCTCTGATCCAGCAGTTACAACAGACTTTGTGACCCTTAGTACTGAATGGGATATGTATGACATCAACACATATTCGAACCTTGGCATACATACCTTCGGAACAGGTGGCATCCTGGATACACCCGTTGTAACTATAACCGAAACTGCCGGCAATGTAGTGCTTGATTGGACTGCTGTTACCGGTGCAACCGGCGGATATCGCATCGAATCCAGTGATGATCCTTATACCGGATTCTCACTCGTTACCACAACAAGTAATTTAACATGGAGCGGTGCAGCCTCTTCTGCAAAGAAGTTCTATCGGGTTATCGCTCTCCCATAAGTAAACAATAAACCTATAAACAACAAAGGTGGAACTTCGGTTCCACCTTTTATTTTGAATTTTGACTTTCAATTCCGGCTTTCCCCAAGCACATAGGTCCTATTTTTTGCATGCCGGAATTGAGAGTTAAAAGAGCGGTCTGCAGGATAGCACTGAAAGTGCGAAATATCATAGCGAGGGTGTGCAGCGAAGCGGAACCCCTCCGGTGGATGAGAACAAAACAATCAGCCCTTTATGGGCGGCACATTCAGCACAATCAGTTTTGCTTCAAATTATGTCGCCCACAAGGGGCTTGTTAAACAATCATCGCATAACGAGGGGTTACGCTTCGCTGCACACCCTCGCTATGATGTAACGCCCTCAGGGGGCTATGGCAACAGCCCGAACAAGTATTGTAGCAATGAGAGTATTGTATAGATTGGAGATGTGGCTTTTTTTAAGCTAAACCGGGGGTTCCATATACAGCTTAAACTTCTCGAACACATCCACAGGCAGGCGCGCGGCTTTACCTTCCGCGGCAAATACCACTGTCAGAACCGCATTCAGGCACTTTTCCCCTTTGGAGTTAAACACTTCCTGAAGCCATTTACCTTTAATCCGGTTAATCTCGGAGTAGCTGCTTTTTACCACAGCCACTTCATCCAAATCCACCGATTTCAGGTAGTCCAGCTCGAAGCGATACACAAAAAGCTGCACTCCCCGTTCTTTAAGTTCCATAATAGGCAGCTTCATATCAATTAACGCTTCGCTGCGTGCCGCTTCCAAAAGCTGGAGGTAATTGGCGTTATTCAGGTGCCCGTAAATGTCACATTCGAATCCATAGATTCTCTTTTGGTAAGTGAAGATCATGTTTTCATCCTTGTTTCAGGTGATGGGATTTTGCTTGACCAATAATGCCAAATGATTTCCCGTGCCTGTAATATAACTATTATAGAAGATGAGGAATGTATAATGGCTAAAAATGTCAACCTCAAAATGAAAGCGGCTGCCCCAACGGCACCGGTACCAAGCAAGCCTGCCACCTTTGGGAAACACCTTCCCTGGGTGCTGGTAGCGATCCTGTTCTTTGCGCTAAGCCTGATCTATTTCCCTGTTGCCTTCCAGAATATGGAGCCTCAGGCATCGGATATCACCCAATGGCAAGGCGCATCCACAGCAATATCGGCTTACAACGCCAACCATAAGGATAATGCCCTCTGGACACCCTACATGTTCTCCGGCATGCCTTCTTATATGATCTCCTTCCCCAATCAATACCCCTTCCTGGAAAGCATCACCAAACTAACCAACAAGGTTATATCCTGGCGCATCTTTCTGCTTTTCATCGGTGGTTTGGGCATTTTTCTGCTTATCCGCCACCTGAAGATGTCCCCCTGGGTTGCCTTCTTCGCCGCCGTAGCATTCGTGTTTTCCTGTCACTGGGTGGGCTTGTTAGAGATCGGGCACAACACCAAGTTCCGTGCCATTATGTACGTCCCTTGGGTACTCTGGGCACTTTTCCGCGCTAAGGACAAGCCTAATCTGCTGAATCTGGGCTTAATGGCTACTTTCCTCATCACCCAACTACGCGAGAACCACCCTCAGATCACCTATTACATGTATCTCTTCATCGGCATGTACTGGGTGTTTGAACTCATCCAAGCCATTCAAAGCAAGGACTGGAAACGCTTTGGCGGCTGGACTTTGTTGCTTATCATCGCTTTCAGTCTCACTGCTTTGGCGGTGATGAATCCTTATCTCTCCACCATGGAATACAGCCACCACACCATGCGCGGAGGTGCTGCCGGTCTGGAAAAAAGCTATGCCCAAGCCTGGAGCTTCCCGCCCAAAGAGATCGTAAGCCTGATTATCCCGGATTTCTTTGGTGGCATCAACCAAACATACTGGGGCTATATGCCCTTCACCCAAATATATAACTACTTTGGCATCATTGTCCTGATGCTTGGCGTGCTGGCTCTGTTCGGCAAGCACCGCCGCATGGCAATCTTCCTATGGATGAGCAGCTTTATTTTCACTCTCATGAGCTTCGGCAGTTTCACGCCAGCTTTATCCGATTTCTTCCTTAAACTATTGCCCTATTTCAATAAGTTCCGTGTGCCCTCCATGATCCTCACCATGGTGCAGATAAACGCCGTTATCCTCGCTGCTTTGGGCATAGACGGCTTACTGGAAAAGCAAGGCAACGTGAAATGGCAAAAGCTGCTATTCCGTGCTTTCTGGATCTGCGGGGGCATCTTTGCACTGTACGTTATCGCTGCCAAAGGCATGTTTAAGGGCTTACCCTTCACCACTCCTGCCGAGATACAGAACTATACCAACAACAATGCCTTATCCCAGCTTGAAGGCTTAAAATCCATGCGTCTGGACCTGCTGGTAAAAAGCGGGATCATCAGCCTGCTATTCCTAACCATCGGCACCGGGCTTTGTTATCTGTACAGCAGTAAGAAACTGAAAACGCCTATCTTCGTGCTGCTTATCACCCTCCTCTGCTTTGTGGATCTGTGGATCTACACCGGTAAGCACTTAAAAGACGTGCAGCCTGTCAGCAACCGTGTAGCACGTTTTCAGATGACGGATTACGACCAATTCTTGCTTCAGGATAATGATAACTACCGCATCTATCCTTTTAACATGA
Source organism: Candidatus Cloacimonetes bacterium HGW-Cloacimonetes-3 (assembly GCA_002840645.1). Lineage (GTDB taxonomy): Bacteria > Cloacimonadota > Cloacimonadia > Cloacimonadales > Cloacimonadaceae > Cloacimonas. The sequence goes on along the minus strand of PHBO01000009.1, from coordinate 8,053 downwards.
ACCGCAAACGCCCCGCCGGGGAATGGGCTTACTACCACCAAAGCGTGGATGGCTATTCCGCGGCAAAGCTTAAACGTTACGACGATGTGCTGAAACTGATCCAGGGCAGTGCTTCCGGTGATGGCGAGATGATTCGCTACCTGAAGGGTCTATACGACACCCAGGGTAGCATGAGCGAAAATCCCATGCCGGTGCTGGATATGCTTTCCACCAAATACTTTATCCTGCCGGATTCACTGCCTTATGTCGAGATGTTTTCCACCATGCGTCCCGTGTACAACAATGGTGATGGAGTGTATATCTACCGCAACCTCAAAGCCATGCCCCGTGCCTGGTTTGTGGATTCGCTTAGCGTGATTCCGGAAGCTGATAAGAGGCTTGCTGCAATGAGCAAAGCAAGCTTTAACCCCCGCAAGGTGGCAATTGTGGAAAGCGAGATAAAGAGTGTTAGTGCTCCCGACAGCAGCTATGCCAAGCTAATAGAAAGCGGTATGCAAAGCATGAAATATGAAGTTTTTACGAATAAAGACGCCTATCTGGTGCTCTCTGAAGTTTACTATCCAGCAGGTTGGAAAGCTATGCTGGATGGCAAGGAAACTACCATTTATCCAACTAATCACACCCTGCGGGGAGTGCTTGTCCCCGCCGGTAAACACACGCTGGAAATGGTGCTTGCCCCCAAGTCTTATGCGCTCAGCCTGAAGCTTAGCCTTGCCGGTCTGCTGATTACTGTTTTGGCGGTGCTTGGCGGATTCCTGATGCAGCGCAGAAAGAAAGAAGAATCAGCATAGCACGATAGCAGCTTCAACTACGATAGTATTACGGGTGAATTACGGATGTGATCCGTATTTCATCCGTATTTCATAAGCAATTCAAGCAAGAGCCGTACGAATAGCAACTACTGAACACATTAGAACCCCGGCACATCCATACTTCTGCCTAATGTCTTATTTTTCTTGCCACAAAAAGCCCCTTGCAGAAAATTGGCGACACACCAAAATATGGAAAGGAGGTTCTTATGATCCAAGCCTATAAAGTAGTAGATCAGCGGTTTATCCCCGCAGTAACTACAGAAGAAGCATTCTGGATACATCTGGAAAGCCCCTCTCCCGAAGAAGCAAATAAGATACTTAAAAAGTACAATTTGCCCGAAGACTTCATTTCCGATCTTCAGGATTCCGACGAAAACTCGCGTCTGGAATATGAAGATGGTGCCATGCTGATAATCCTGCGCGTGCCCTTGTATTACAAGCATCGCTCTGCCAGCGTGTCCTTTGCCACAGCACCGCTTGGGATTATCGCCACGCAAGACAGGCTAATCACTGTTTCCTTTTATGATAGCGAAGTTCTCACCCAATATCTGGAAGGGAAACACCGCCCTTTCGATATTACCCAGCAAAGCTTTCTGCTAAACATAAACCTCCGCACCGCAGTTTATTACCTGAAATTCCTAAAAGAAATTAACAGGCGTACTACTCAGATTGAAAACGAACTGCATCAATCCATGCGGAATAAAGAGCTGATTCGATTACTTCGCATGGAGAAATCGCTGGTGTATTTCAATACCTCTCTTAAAGCTAATGAGATTATTTTAGAGCGTTTACAGCGTTCACGCTGGCTGCATAATGATCCCGAAGCAGAGGATATGATAGACGACGTGATTATCGAAAACAAACAAGCAATAGAAATGGCAAACATTTACAGCAGCATCCTAAGCGGTATGATGGATGCTTTTGCTTCAATAATATCAAACAACCTCAACGTGGTGATGAAGTTTCTCACCTCTATAACTATTACTCTGGCTCTACCCACTTTGATAGCCAGCATATACGGCATGAATGTACACCTGCCATTTCAGGAAAACAGCTATGCTTTTGCCATGGTGATGGGCTTTGCCATCTGCATGTCCATTCTGTTGGTGGTGGTTTTCATCCGTAAGAAATACTTTTAGGAGCATCTAAATGTACTACCTAAGCGTTAGCGATACATTCTCAGCAGCCCACCGCCTATGCGGTTATGAAGGCGCATGCAGTAACCTGCACGGACACAATTGGAAGGTGCGCGTTGGCTTGAAAACAGACACCCTGGATGGAATAGGGATGGCGATGGATTTCGGCATCATTAAAACCATCCTGAAAGGAATATTGGACAAGTTCGATCACGCTTACCTGAACGAAGTAGCCTGCCTGAATGGCATGAACCCTACTTCCGAGAACCTTGCCAAATTTATCTATGAACTTATGGATAAAGAGCTTGTAAATCAACCGGCGCAGATATTCGAAGTGGAAATATGCGAATCCGACCGCAGTAGTGTGGTGTATCGACATGCTTAAGTTTGTGCAATCCTTCTTCGTGAAAAGTGCGGTTGAACCGGCTGATTACCCCGCCTCTGCCTACCCGGAATTTGCCTTTGCAGGACGCAGTAATGTAGGCAAATCCACCCTGATAAACCTTATAACAGACCACCATGGCTTAGCCAAGACCTCCGGGCATCCGGGTAAAACCAGGCTGCTGAACTTCTTTTTAATCCGCTATAAAACCGATGAAAGCGAGACACAAGGCTTCCTGCAGCTTACTGACCTACCAGGCTACGGCTTTGCGGAAGTAAGCCAGAACGAGCAGGAAAAATGGCGCAAGATGATCGGCAAGTACTTTGAACAGCGCACTCAGCTTCGCAGTATTGTGGTGCTGGTTGATATCCGCCACAGTGCCGACAAGAAGGATATTCAATTGCTGGAAATACTGAGGCTGAGGAATATTGATCACTGCGTGGTTGCTACCAAATCAGATAAAATCCCCAAGACCAAGATTGTAAAGACCGTGCAAAATCTGGCAAAAGAGCTGGGGCTGCGGCAGGAACCCATCTTCGCCGTCTCTGCCCTGAAGAATACAGGCTTTGAAGCACTTCTGAGCTGGATTCAGACCAAACTGACATAAAGCTCATCATGGAATTCACCTCCGCCTGGGACATAATCGTTGTAGGTGCCGGACATGCCGGTATTGAAGCAGCACTTGTAGCTGCCCGCCGGGGTTTGAAGGTAGCCATATTCACCATCAAGCTGGAAGCAATCGGACGCATGAGCTGTAACCCCTCCATCGGCGGTCCCGCCAAAGGACACCTTGCGCGCGAAGTGGACGCTTTAGGCGGGGAGATCGGCAGAGCAGCAGACCTTTCCGGCATTCACTACCGTATGCTGAACCGCAGCAAAGGCCCCGCAGTGTGGGCACCACGCGCCCAGAACGACCGCGAAGCCTATCACCGCATCATGCGGGAAGCACTGGAAAACCAGCCCGGATTACAGATTATAGAAGCCAGCATCAATGAACTAATCATCAGTGATGGCAAAGTATGCGGGGTGATAAGCCAGATCGGGCACAAGTACTATGCTCCGGCTGTAATCCTTGCCACAGGCACTTTCCTGCGCGGAAAGATACACGTGGGCAAGATCAGCTATCCGGGTGGACGCAGCGGTGAGCCAAGTGCGGATGAACTATCCCTGAACCTCGGTGCTTTGGGCTTGCAGGTTATGCGTTTTAAGACTGGAACTCCCCCGCGGGTTGACATGCGAAGCCTGGATTTTAGCTGTCTGGAAGCACAAGCCGGAGACGAAGACCCCCAGGGCTTTTCATATTACCGGGATATTGCTTTGCGCAACCAGGTATCATGCTACCTGACCCATACAACCCCGGAAACATCACGCATCATACAGGATAACCTCTCCGAATCTGCCTTGTATTCCGGCATTATCACCGGTATCGGACCGCGTTACTGCCCCTCGATTGAGGATAAGATAGTGAAATTCCCCCAGCGCGACAGCCACCATGTATTCATCGAACCGGAAGGCATTAACACGCATGAAGCTTACGTGAACGGCATTTCCACCAGCCTGCCCCCACACATACAGGAACAGATAGTCCACAGCATCCCCGGAATGGAGAAAGCCGTGCTGCTGCGCTATGCCTATGCTATTGAATATGACTATGTGAACCCCGAAGAGATAGATGCTTCCCTTGCCGTGAAAAAGCTTCCCGGCTTGTATCTGGCAGGGCAAATAAACGGCACTTCCGGCTATGAAGAAGCCGCCGCTCAGGGGATCATGGCAGGCATTAACGCCAGCCTGTTTCTGGAAGGGAAAGACCCACTTATCCTTTCCCGCAGCGATGCCTACATCGGGGTATTGATAGATGATCTGGTTACCCGCGGCACAAATGAGCCATACCGTATGTTCACCTCCCGGGCAGAATACCGCCTGCTGCTGCGTCAGGATAACGCAGACGAACGCCTGATGCCTGTAGCACATAAGCTTGGGCTTCTTTCCGAAGCCCGTTGGCAGCGCTTTACTACCATGCTGGAAGTAAAAGCCAGGGAGACTGAAAAGCTTAAAGCCCAAAACTGCACCATCGCAGGCGAGATAAAAGAGCCTGTCCGCTTCGCCCAACTGCTGAAACGCCCTGAGATAAACTTTTGCAACCTACCAGATTACGGCTACAACATCCCGGAAGACCTAAGCAAGGACATTCAGCAACGCATAGAACTGGAGATAAAATACGAAGGCTACCTTAAACGCATGGAAGAAGAAATGCAGCGTTTCCGGCAAGCTGAGGACATGAACCTGCCGGAAGAAACAGACTACTTCGCCATCCCCAGTGTAGCTTGGGAAGCCCGCGAAAAGCTTGCCAGAATAAAGCCCCGCAGCATCGGGCAAGCCATGCGCATCCCGGGTATTAACTACAGCGACAGCTCCGCTTTGATGATTTGGCTGCGCAAGAACCCCACAGGAAAAGAACATGAATAAAAAGCTTACCTCTATTGCCATCATCCCCGCCCGCTATGCCTCCACCCGCTTTCCCGCCAAGGCTTTAGCCCTGCTGGCAGGGAAGCCCATTGTCCAGCATGTTTACGAGCGGGTAACCGCCAGCGGGCTATTTAGCCGGGTGCTAATTGCTACTGATCACCAGGCTATTATCGATGCGGTGCTTGCCTTTGGGGGGCAGGCTGTGATGACCTCTGCCCACCATCAAAGCGGCAGTGACCGTATTGCCGAAGCCGCCCAGGCATACCCCGAAGCGCAGCTTATTTTGAACGTGCAAGGTGACGAGCCGTTCATAGATACCGCTTCCCTATCCGATCTTATCTCCGCCTTTGCCGATCCGCAGGTGCAAATGGCAAGCCTGATGACCCCTATCCTTGAGCCGGACATGCTAAACAATCCCAACATCGTGAAGGTTGTTACCGACAGCCTATCCAACGCTTTATACTTTTCCCGCTCCGCCATACCCTGCAACCGCGATAAGGACATCACTTGCACATATTACCGTCACATCGGCGTGTATGCTTACCGTCCCAAAACCCTTTTCCGCTTCGTAGCTCTCCCCCCAAGCAAACTGGAACAAACCGAGAAGCTGGAGCAGCTAAGAGCTCTGGAAGCCGGCATCCCCATCCGCATGATAGTAACAGACTACCAGGGCATTGGCATAGACACCCCCGAAGACCTGGCACTGGTTTCAGGTGTTAGGTGTTAGTTTTGTTTAACAAAGATTAAAAGAGAAAAGAGATCAGGTTGATCCTGTCGATCCAGTCATCTGCATTCTATACGTAAATTGATAAGAGGTTTTAATTATGAAACGTTTACTAAGCATCATACCCTTACTATTAGTAGCATGCGTCCTTAGCGCAATCCCGCTCCGCATCCTGCATACCAATGACACTCACGGTGCCTACCTCCCCCAAAAGGCTAAATCAGGTGAGTTTATTGGCGGTTATGCAGCTCTGGAGTATTATCTGAACCAGGAACGCAGCACCGCAGCCCGCAGCATCTATCTGGATGCCGGAGACCAGCAAACCGGCAGCATCTTTGCCTCTATGCCCTATGAAGGCACCAGCGGTGGAGCAGTGATAAAGACCTTTAACTACCTGAAACCTGATGCCGCCACCTTCGGTAATCATGAGTTTGACCAGAGCTTCGAACACACAAATAAGCTTATCAAACTTGCCAACTACCCCTTTGTCTCCACAAACCTGCAAACCAAGGACGGCAAACCCTTCGGCAACATTCCCTATAAGATAATAAACCTGGATTCCCTCAAGGTTGGCATTATGGGCTTAACTCTGGTGGAACTGCCGGAAAAGGTGAAGCAATCCAGCATCGCAGCCCTGAACATCCTGCCTTACAAGCAAGCGATTGACAAGTATATAGATGCCCTGGACAAGCAAACTGACCTCATTATCCTGCTTACTCATCTTGGTTACGAGGCGGATAGCCTTCTCGCCACCACTCTGGACAACCGGGTTGACCTCATTGTGGGCGGGCATTCACACGTAAGCATTGATGAACCGTGGCTGGTGAACGGCATTTATATCGCTTCCGCCGGCAGCCACGTTACCTTGCTGGGAGAGCTGGATATCGATGTGGTGAGCGACCGCATCCGCAGCATTAAATACAAGCAGATACCTCTGTGGGTGCCCTCAGAAATACCTACTACCGAGCTGAACAACTTCGTAAGCACGCTGGCAAAAGGTATCGAAGCCCAGATGGGAAAGCCCATTGCTACCATCCCGCAGGAATGGAAGCCCGATAAGTTTAAGGAGACTGCCGTTTCCCGCTGGGTTGCCGAAGCCCTGAAGACGCAATACGATAAACAGTACAAGCCTGATTTGGCGATTATTAACAATGGCGGTATCCGTAAAACCCTGCCTGCGGGGGATGTAACCCTGCGCGATATGCACGAACTGCTGCCCTTTAGCAATTACGTAGTAACGTTTTCATGTTACGGCAAAGACCTGCTGAAGATGGATGCCCTGAACAAACAAAACGCTATAGACAAACCCTATGACATCGTGCAAACCACTGCCAAAGGTTGGGTTAGCCAGCCCTGCCCCGGCGGACATGGACACAATAAACAGGTGTATGAGGTGAACGGTTTAGCTTTACAGCCCGATAAACTGTACCGCGTGGTTAGCCACGATTACATTGTGGATCAATGGGATAAATACCTTGGTTTCCAACCTCTGGACCTGCAGGAAACAGGTGATCTGATTGTGGATGCCTTAGTCCAGCAGCTATTGCTGCAGTTCGGGAAGAAGTAAGAAAGAAGCCTTTTCCATAAAGCAGGAATGCTTCTAACACTCTATACGCTTATGAAAGAACCATAAGGAAGCATATATAAAAACTTCCCTTCATAGTAGTGTGGGGGACAGATTCCTGTTTTTGGGACAGATTTTGGATTTATTTTTAACGCGGCACCAAAAACTGAGTTATGAAAGCAGCTTATCTGCTTGCATGTTATGCGATTAGAGGATGGCTAATTTCTTTTGTTTTTGAGTGTGTGAGTGCTGATGTGCTTGTGTTCCGTAGCATCGGACGTCGCGTCTGATCCTGCCGTACAACTTCATGATAAAGAGAGGCTTCTCGTAGCTTGTATAACATGAACAACCGCGAAACGCAACACACGAGGCGTGTGTGTTTAATTAAACCCAGTCGCCCCGACTGGGGACAAACGAACGTTGTTGCCCTTACGGCAGCTATGCTATCTAACCTGCCAAAGATAATCTAAGCCGATCCAACCTCAAACTTTGCTTATGGATTGTGTAGTATGATAGAGTAAGATTGGACAGTCTTTTTTTTGAGGCAGTAGGAATTATTTATTGACACATTATTACCTTACTTTTCACTGCATTTGGGTGCTTGGTTGCTGATATTCTGTGATGCACATCTACACCTTCGCACCTTCCTGTAGCTGTATGGAGGCTAACATGAACAGATTGTTTTTCGTACTTTGCTTAGCATTGTGTTTGCTAACATGGGCACAACTCTATTCGTTAAACCAGATATCTATTATCCAAACTCTAACGGATAACTTCAATGGTGGTTGTTTCGGTTTATATTTAGTAAGCATGGATTTCAATGGCGATGGCTATGATGATCTGATTGTTAGAGCACCTGAATGGCACCCCTCCGGAGTATTTGTGCAAGATGCAAATTTTGGGAAGCTATACTTCTATTGGGGTGGACCAGAGCTTGATAATGTGCCTGATTTTGAGATTGAAGGGCAA
>PHBO01000027.1 GCA_002840645.1 Candidatus Cloacimonetes bacterium HGW-Cloacimonetes-3 | reverse complement strand
CGTCTGCGCCGATGGTACTGCATGGGCAACTGTGTGGAAGAGTAGGTCGCCGCCATCGCCAACGGCTCTGTTCGTTTTTTACATATACGATATTGAATCAACGAATGTGTTCTTAAGCATGAGCTATGGTGTATTTTTATGTAGGTTGGAACGTTTTTTGTATTATATTATAGTAGAAGAAAAGATCGTGGAGGAATGATGCTTCAGTATAAGAGTTATACGTCAGGCAAGGTGGCGATGCTAATTGTAAGCTTGCTAATCTTGTGTTTACCCCTAATAGGTGCCTTTGTACAACCACAACAAGCAGAGACCATTGCCAGAACTTGGTTGCGTGAAGGACCCGCCGCACTTAGAAATATCCCCCTAATAAATGAGATAAACATCTTACAAGATGGCGTGCTTATTCCTGCTGCCAATAATTATCGCAGTGAAATGGATAAATTACCTCGGCTTTATGTGTTATACACTACTGATGGGCAATTTGTTGTGGTAGCTGCGGACGACAATTCTACCCCAATTCTTGGTTATTCATCTGATATCCGTCCCAGACCTCAAACCATGTCTCCGGAGTTTATCTGGTTGATTAACGGATATGCAGAACAGATTAAAGATATTGTGGATAATGGCATAGTATTGCCAGAAAACCAGGCTAAGTGGAACGAGATGCTTTCCGGCAATGTTAGCTTTATTAATAGAACCGATAGAGTAATAACTCCATTGTTGGCAACAACATGGGATCAAGGCTGGCCATATAATGAGCTTTGCCCGGCAGCAGCATCCGGACCCGGTGGACATGTTTGGGCTGGGTGTGTGGCTACTGCTATGGGTCAAGTAATGAAGTATTGGAGCCATCCTGTTACAGGTGTTGGTTACCATTCTTATACAGATGCTTCAGGTCCCGGAGAAGAACCTTCTTATGGCACTCAAAGCGCTAACTTTGGTGCAACAACCTATTTATGGGATCAGATGCCCAACAGTGTCGGCAGCTCTAACATCCCGGTTGCCACTCTTCTCAAGCATACTGGTGTTTCCGTGGACATGAACTATGATGGATCTGCCGGTTCTGGTGCTTATAGTCAAGATGTAGCTCCGGCGATGGTAAATTATTTCCGCTATCCCAGCGCATTACACCGTTCCAAATCAAGCTTTTCTGAAGCCAACTGGAATACAATGATGAAAGCACAGCTTGATGAAGGCAGCCCCGTTTACTATGGTGGTTCAGGCGATGGAGGTGGACATGCGTGGGTAATGGATGGCTACGATGCAGCAGAAATGTTCCACATGAATTTCGGTTGGGGTGGCTCCAGTAACGGCTATTTCCTTCTTAATGCGATAAATTCCGGAAACGGTAGTTTTAACAGTTATCAATCCGCAACCATTAACACAATACCAGCAAATTACAGTATTGGAACTGCCAAGCTAAAAATGAGTGTTCCTGTTGCTTCCACAGTTGGCTCATACTTCACCCTTAAAGTAAGCACTCCCCCCATCCTTGGCTCCTGGAATGTTACTCATTATGAGTTCCAGTTGACTTACGATAATTCCAATATTGTATTTAACAGTAGCAGTATTGCCGGAACCATGGCTGCAAATGGTACCGTGGTGGTAACGGAAGTATCCCCCGGATACATTAACGTAAGCTGGACTGGTGCTACAAAGCTACTTGGTCTTGGCACACTGATTAACTTCAATTTTACTCCCCTTGATGCCGGTGAATACCTGTTCGATATGGCTGATATGAAGTACAACACAACTTCTTTGGATCAGACAGAATACATCTGGGTAAACGTAAATGCACCTGTCGCTGCTCTGGCACAGAGTACTATCAATATGACCAATGTAATGAATCTTGCTTACAATTCCATAGGTACTACAGATATCCGCACCACCTATCTGCTTCCTTCCTGGAATGTCACCCAATACCAGTTTAACATCACCTATGTACCCACCAAACTTGAGTTTGTAGGTCTGGATACAGCTGGCACAATGTCCCAAGGTGCAGAACCTGTTGCAGTTGTTAACTCTCCCGGATCCGTTACCGTAACATGTACATCCCCAACAAGATTAACAGGGGAAGGGGCATTATTGAAGCTGCAATTCCGAGCTATTGGGAACACTGCAAGTCTTTCGATTACCCAGGTAACGCCAAGCAGCTTTACCTACAACACTACTCAGATTGCCGCAGTATCTGGCTGCACTTTCAGGCTTTCTGCTCACACGGGTATTGAGGATGAGTTGTCTGTTCCTGCTCCTAATCTGCAGATATATCCTAATCCCTTCAGCACTTCTACAGCTTTGAAGTTTAGCAGCAGTTCTAATGCTCCTGCATCTTTCAATGTTTATAATTTGAAGGGTCAGTTGATCCGCCAGATGTTTGCCAGTGAAGGCAAAGCAGCAGAGCTGATCTGGAATGGAAACGATGCAAATGGTAACAAAGTTGCAGCGGGCGTATACCTTCTCCGCTGGCAGCAGGGTTCAGATAACGGCACAGCCAAAGTACTTATCCTGAAATAACATAAACTGCTTAGATACAAGAAAGGCTCACCCATGATTGGTGAGCCTTTTTTGGTATCTTCATGAAAGCATTGCCCTATCATTGCCCACCCATTGCCCACAAAGTGGACAATGGGTGGGCAATGATAGGAAGATAAAAGCAAGTAATAAAGTAACTAAACGCAGTTATTCACTTGCGAAGAAGGCAGCAATCTTCTCCATTTGGGAAGGGATGTCTATATGATGCGGGCATTTAGGAATGCAAGCACCGCATTTGGTACATTTATCAGCTCTGCTTTCCTTCGGGATGAATACTTTGTATTCGTTAGCATGTCTGGGTTTCTCTTCAAACATAACAGATTCGTTATAGACACCAAAGATAGTAGGAATAGCAATCTTGGCGGGACACGGCAAGCAGTATCGGCACTCGGTGCAAGGAATTGGAATGCGTTTCAGGTACTCTCTTCTCACTTTCCTATATAGTTTTAGTTCAGTTTCGGAAAGCTCTTCAGCATTACATATATCGGCAAGGGCAAGATTTTCTTTCACTTGCTCTAATGTACTCATTCCGCTAAGCAGTGTTGTGCAACCAGATAGATTCCACACCCAACGGATGGCGTGTTCCTGAGGACTGCGATTAAGTTTACTGTTACACCATATACTGCTTATCTCGTGTGGTATGGGGCTTACCAGCTTCCCACCTCTGAGTGGTTCCATGGCAATCACTCCCATGCTACGTGATATAGCTAAGTTGTAGCCTTTCATACCCGCCTGATTATGGGTATCAAGATAGTTCAACATTATCTGGCAGAAATCCCACTGGAATGCCATCACAATCTTGTGAAAGATCGGGTAAGTATCATGGAAAGAGAACCCTATGTGCCTTATCCTTCCTTGAAGCTTTGCTTCTTGCAGAAAATCCAGAATTCCAAGATCATTCATATCTTTCCAGGTGGATCTGTTAAGAGCATGCAGTAAGTAATAATCTATGTAATCAGTTTGTAACCGCTCCAATTGCTTATTGAGGTATGTATCCATATCTTCGCGGTTTTTTATTAGCCAGCAGGGGAGCTTAGTGGCTACCAGAATCTTGCTGCGGTCAACTTGTTGCAGGAAACGCCCCAGGAAGGGTTCACTCTCGCCATTGTGATATACCCAGGCCGTGTCGTAGTAGTTAACTCCATTATCATAAGCGTGATGCAGCATAGCGAAGCTTTGTTCTTCGTCTATTTTACCCTCTGGCGTGGTTGGGAACCTCATGCAGCCAAAGCTAAGGGCGGATATGGAATCAGTAGAAAGTGGCATTTTGCGGTGTTTCATAGTGTTATTCTCCCGGATGAAAGTAGTTATAGATCTGTTCTGCGGTTATTGGCCCAATGCCTTTGATCTCTATCAGGCTTTCAATGCTTGCTTGGCTGATTGCGTCAACACTACCAAGCTCTTTTAATAGTAAGAATTTGCTTTGTTCGCCTATTCCCGGAATTGCTTCCAGAGCGCTTTCCAATGTGCGCTTGGAACGACGCTTCCGGTGGAAGTTTATGGCGAAGCGGTGAGCTTCATCCCTTACGGTTACAAGCAACCGAAGTGCTGATGAGGAGCGCGGCAATATGATAGATACACTGGACAGGGGTGTAAACACTTCCTCGGCACGCTTGGCTAAAGAGATAAGATGGATATCGGGATGTGCTGACTGCGCAAGAGCTTCCACGCTGGCAGAAAGCTGCCCTTTGCCACCATCGATGATAATTAGGTCAGGCTTCATTTCAGGTTCTTTATCCACTTCCAGCAGAAAGCGGGAAAGAGTCTCCTGCATGGCAGCGAAGTCGTTTTGAGTGTCGATGCTGCGGATGATAAAGTGTCGGTAGTACTTCTTCTTGGGCTTGCCATTCTCGAAATATACGGCAGAGGAGACGGTGTCTGTCCCCTGTATAGTAGAGATGTCCATACAGACTATCTTGCGGGGTAAACTATGCAAACCAAGCGCATCTTTCAGCTCCTGTATGGGGAAGATGGTGCGGTTCGCTTTGCGCAGATGTGCCAGCTTGCTTTCCTCCACCAGGTGGAAGGCATTGCGTTTTGCCATGGTGATAAGCTTAGTTTTCTCACCGCGTTGCGGAAGCTGTAAACGGTTATGCAGCCACTCATTCAGCTTGTCATATTCGGCTGGCTCGAAGGGCAGCAATATCTCCTCCGGTAGTTCATCCTTATCTGCATAATACAGCTGGAGAAAGGAGCTTAAGATGTTTTCCCGGTTCTCGTATTCCAGATTGGTTAAGGGGTAGTTCTCCTGATTAACAATTGTGCCTTCTTTCATCTTCAGGATCAGACAGATAGCCAGGCGGTCTTCCTGATAAAAGCCTACGATATCTTTATTGCGATCATCATTGTAAAACACTGATTGCCGTTTCTGGATACGCTCTATAGCTATGATGCGGTCGCGCAGTTTGGCAGCGTCCTCAAAACGGAGCATAGTGGAAGCAAGCTGCATTTCGGTGCGAAACTCCTCCAGTATTTCCTGATAGCGACCGCCAAAGAAGCGTACTAAGCGGTTCACAATTAAAGCGTAATCGCTCTGTGTGATATAGCCGACACAGGGTGCAGGGCATTTGCCAAGTTGGTAATTTATGCAGGGCTGCTTGTATTTAATGCGGGGGATAGTGCGGTTACAGGTGCGGATAGGGAATATCCATTCAAAGCTGCGGAGGGTCCTGCGCAGTGCCCGTACATCTGTGTAGGGACCAAAGTACCGCGAGCCATCATTTATAGGTTCACGGCTTACAAAGATGCGGGGGAAAGGCTCGGCAATAGTTACCTTAACAAATGGGTAACGTTTGTCATCCTTTAGCATCACGTTATACTTGGGGCGGTGCTTCTTGATTAAAGTGGCTTCCAGCAGGAAGGCATCAGCTTCGCTATTGGTAATAATATATTCCAAATCGGCAATGTTCTTTACCAGCTGTTCAGTCTTAGGGTCTTTTAGGGTGAGGTTTAGATAGCTCTTGATGCGGTTCTTCAGATTAAGGGCTTTGCCTACATAGATTATCTCGGCGTTCTTATCCCTCCATAGATAAACTCCCGGCTGCTCAGGCAGGAATTTCTGCTTGGCTTCTATTTCTTTAGTAGGCGAGCGCACAGCTTTTTCCCTGCGGATGCCAGGTATTCCAGCTTAAACAGAAGCCCAAGCCCGTAGAACAGAGCAAAGGTAATTATTGATATCAGCCCTGCCCGTAGCAACAACGCTACTCTTCCCGTAACAGGGAAGTACTGTTTGCTGAACACGATCAAGCCATACAAGGCTATGCAGATTAGCAGTGTTTTCAGCAAATTAGGGAGCATACCCTTGAAGCTGATATCGGGCAGCTTGCGTTTGATCATGTAAACAAGAGCAAAGTAGTTTGCCATCGAAGTAATGGAAGTGGATAACGCCAAACCACGGTGCTGCATAAACTGCATCAGAATAAAGTTCAGGCTGATGTTCATGCACACCATCACGGCAGCTATCTTCACGGGAGTGCGGGTGTCCTTGTTAGCATAGAAAAGAGGAGTTACTGTCTGATTCAGGCTGTAAAAGATAAGCCCCAGTGAGTAAAACACCAGTGCCTGAGAGGTCATTTGTGCTGCTCTGCTATCAAACGCACCGCTTTGAAAGAGGATGCTTACAAAATCGTTACCAAAGGCTATGATAAGAGTTGTGATCGGCAGCATGATGTACGCCAGGCTGAGGGCAGTGAAGCGCATGCCTTCGGAAAGCTCGCCAAACTCACGGTTGGTAACATGACGGGAGTACAATGGCAGGACTGCTGTACCAGCTGAAATGGCAAATATGCCCAGGGGAAGCTGCATAAGGCGGTTTCCGAAACCAAGGGCAGTGATGGAACCAATAGGTAAAAATGACGCCATGAGGCTATCTGCTACCAGGTTTATCTCTCTCACCCCAATGCCAATCATAGAGGGGATAAATCGTCTCCACATTTGTATCAATGCTTCAGAGCCAAAGCGCAGGTAAACTCTCCAGCGATAGCCAACTTTCCTCAGATATGGCAGGTTAACAATTGTTTGCAGGAATCCGCCCAGGATCACGCCCCATGCTGCCCAGGTTACCAGTGCTTCACCACTTAAGCCATACACATAGTACGGGATAAGGATAGTGAGGATCATGCCGATATTCAGAAGTGCAGAGGAAAGCCCCGTCATAAAGAAATAGTCATGCGAGTTCAGCACAGCAATAAAGGTAGAAGAAAGCCCGATAAAGAACAGATAAGGGAAGATTATCCGGGTCAACTTAATGGCAATAATAGTAGTTGCAGGGTTCAATCCCGGATACAGCAAGCGCACAATAATGGGTGCAAGTGCCATACCAATCAGGGTTAGCAGCGCAAGAAACATGGTAAGAATGCTTAGCACGTTTATAGCAAAATCTATCTGCCCTTCTCTGCCTTTTTTTATGCCCATTTCGTTGTAGATGGGGACAAACGCTGTGGATAGCGCACCCTCTCCAAACAGCCGGCGCAGCAGGTTTGGGATGTTATATGCTACATTAAATGCGTCATTAAGATAGCTGGTGCCAAAGAAATAAGCCATCACCTGATCGCGCACCAAGCCCAGAATCCTGCTAAAGAAGATAGCGATGGACATGATGCTGATGTTTTTTGCCAGCTTGCTTTGGCTCATATCTATGCAGTAAGGAAGCGTTTTGTTTTAAGGTACAGGTTTATCATCACCAGGTTTGGGTTCACGTTGCCATCTATCTTCCTGCTAAGGTCTTCCAGAAAGAGCAGATATTCATGGATTCTATCATCAATGCCCGGATGAGTGCGGCATATTTCCGCAAAGAACTCCTGCTTATCCACATTTGATATTTCGCTGCTGTCTGCAACGGTAAGCAATGCCAAATCCCCCGCGATAATCCTCATGTACTTCAGGATATCCTCTAACTGGTCTTTGCTCTTCTGTTCCCGGTTCTTATCTATCAAAGTGTAAAAGCCCAGATCGTCTTGCTTGGCTGCCAAATCCACGATGTTAAAAGCCCAGTCTCTGGATACTGATACCGTTTCCGAAGCTATTCTTATGGCAGTTTTCAGGTTTCCGGCACTAATGCGGGCAGCGGTTCTGGCATTAGAAGCAGGTGTGTCGAACTGATCTTCCAGAATGCTTTCGATAACTCCGCGTGAGAGAGGTTTGAAATACACCGGCTGGGTGCGGGATAAGATAGTGGGTAAGATCATTTGCAAGCGTTCGGTTATCATAATAATAACCGTGTTGGCAGGCGGTTCCTCCAGCGTCTTCAGGAAAGCATTAGCCGTTTGCACATTCATCTGATCGGCTTCCTCTACAATCACAATGCGATACTTAGCCTCGTGGATAGAAAGCTCTAAACGCTTCATCAGCATCGCTATGTTTTCCCGGCGGATTTCGGTGCTTTCTTTAAAGAAAAAGTCTGCCCAAGGGCTATGGAGCTTGTTTTGCATATAGGCAAGATACTGCTTGCGTACTTCTTCTTTCTTTATCTCACCCTCGCTGTTCAAATCCAGTTTGGGAGTGGGGAACACATGCACAAAGTCCGGATGCTCCAGGCTAAGGAACTTATGGCATGAGGTACAAACTCCGCAGGGGCGAAGCTCCGTTAGTCCGTAGCAATTTATCGCCATGCCGAAATACAGGGCAGTCATGAACTTGCCCACACCATCTGAACCATGAAACAGGTATGCCTGCGAAACCCGCCGATTTTCTATTGCTTTACGCAGCAGGTCTATAGTGTGGTCTTGTCCCTTTATCTTGCGAAACATCTATATAATGGTGATTTTGCTTCTACCGGCTTCTTCACTGATGCTGCGCGCAAAAACATCCTTCACGTAAGGGCTGGTAAAATCTTTTGCAAGGATATCATAGATCAGTACATCGTGGTACTCGCCGGACATAAACATATATTCCCTGCGTTTGCCCGCGTACTTAAAGCCGACCTTTTCATAGCTACGGATAGCGCGTTTGTTGTAGGAGAGTACGTCCATATTTATGCTGTTCAGGTTTAGAATGTTAAAAGCGAAATCAAGGATCAGGGTAGCTGCTTCTGTGCCCACGCCCTGGTTCCAGAAGGTCTTTTCCCCGATAAAGATGCCAAAGGTAGCGTGACGGTGCACATTGTTTATCTGGTGCAAACCGCAGTTACCGATGCACTTGTTGGTGTCCTTTTCTATGATGGCAAACACCGCGTCATTATCCATCAGGTTCAGCAAAGTGCGCTTTTCTTTATCCATGTCTATCACCGAGGAGGTAAACAGCATAAACTGACCTATTTCCATGTCATTAACCCATTCGGTGTATCTTTCCACATCATCCATGGATATAGGAGACAGATAGCATTTGTCCCCTACAAGTTTACGAAAGTATTTCATGTTTTGCTCCTATTTCTTTGTACGGTAAAGTGGACTCATCATCCCTTTTGGTATGGTTTTCCCAACCCTTAATCCATGTCAAGCAGTTTCGCCTTTTTGCTGCGTTGCTGCCTTCATAGTAGTGTGGGGGACAGATATTGGTTTTTGGGACAGATTTGGGATTTATTTTTTGGATTTTGAGAAAGACACGCCGTATTTGTGGTCTATCTCATTACCTGCGTATGTGTTAGCAATGTTAAAAAAACTTGTTAAATCAAGCTTGGAGTTCAAAGCCCCAAATATATCTTAGCATTTATTCGTATCTTCTGGGGGCTTCGGACTTCAAGCGACCCATCACCTACAGAGCTGACCGTTTGAAGTCCAATCCGCCCACAATTGGTTAATTAGTATGCAGTTAGGATAGGCGGTTTGAACTCCAAACTCACTGATCCATCAAGTACTTTTTCATCTGTTTCTCTTCAAGAATCTCTTCTGCCAAGGCTTTATAATTCACCACACTTTCAAGAATTGCATCCCTGATAGCGTAGTCGCACTGCATTGTCTTGCGCTCGTTAATCCACTCCGGATAATTAGACCACTTCCATTTCTCCGGTGATGCTACAAGGTTTGCAAAAACAGGATTCAAGTGAATGTAAACAAACAGGATTCAAGTGAATGTAAACAATAAGTCGGTGCAGGTATATTTCTTTATCAATAAGAATATGTTGCAATCTGCCTGCAAATATGCTTCCCATACCCTGATATCTCTTATTGTAATACTTGGAATAGCTGAACCATATTCTATTCATCGGGTAAAATACCGGGCACTCACTATTCTGTCGTATCAGAAAATGATAATGATTAGGCATCAAACAAAAGGAAACAACCGAAAAATCCGAGCTTGATAGATGAAGTTTCACTAAACTAAGGCATTTCTCATAATCTTCGTCATCCCGATATAGTAATGTGTTTTGCGCCGCGTGATTGTAGAGATGGTAATAACTGCCTGGATAAAAGCTATCTGACTTCAATCGCATATACTAATCCTTTCATGTTTCTCCACGTCAGCAACCAGCCCAGCTTGGAGTTCAAAGACAAACCAAGCTTGGAGTTCGAAGCCCCAAGCTAACCTAAGCCTATTCTCCCAACTACGGGGGCTTCGGACTTCAAGCGACAATAACGCTCTCAATCTTCCAATCATAACCGGTTAACATCTTTGTAGTTAGGAAAGGCGGTTTGAACTCCAAAGGCTCAATGAACTCCAAAGGCTTAACGAAGTAGGATAAGTTTCTTTACCTCATTTACGGTGGGGGTTTTTAGCCGGTAAAAATATATGCCGGGGGCAAGGTCTTTACCGGAAAAGCTTATCTCATGCGCACCGGAAGTAAGCTGGTGGCTTTCCACCACCTGCCCACGCAGGTTGTAAATGGAAAGCACCCCATTTTCCTGCATAGGTATTTCTGCCTTAATCTGGCAATTTGATTCTTTATGGAAAGGATTGGGATATGCATTCCTCAGATGCGAAGAATTATCTGTTTCGGGAATTAGTTCATCATCAACAGCTGTCCCATCCGAAGGGAGCATGGCGACATAGAAAGCGCCATACAAATTTCCGGTTAGAGAGAGAGAGTCAAACATTGCAGATTCACAACAATATCCCGTAACATAGCTGTTACCGCTGATATCTGTAGCTATACCATTCCCATAGTCAGAATGTGCCCCACCGGCTTGCTTTACCCATTTGAAGTTACCATTAGTGTCCAGCTTTTCTACAAAAATGTCAGAATATCCTCTACTTATAAGCTGTGTTGTACCAAATGTTGCTATGCTGGTAAAACTCCCCATCACGTTACATTCCATGTGCTCGTCGATAGCTATACCACACGCATTGTCAGTACTTGTTCCTCCTGCTTGCTTTGCCCACAAGAAGTTACCAAAGCTATCTAGTTTGGTAATAAAAATATCTGCATTTCCGGTGCTGTTTAGGATTGTAGAGCCAACAATTGCTGTGCCTTCGAAATTACCAGTCACATAGCTATTCCCTGTGGTATCGACGGCTAACCTCTTTCCTAAGATGTTGTTTGTCCCACCGGCTTGCTTTGCCCATAGAACATATCCGTTTGTATCCAGCTTGACAATAAAGAGGGATGCATATCTATCATTACTAGTTAGTGTAATTGTTCCAAAAGTAACAGTGTTGATAAACCACCCTGTAATATAGCAATTCCCTATACTGTCCGTTACGATGTCGTTGCCTAAGTCTTGGAAAATGCCACCCGCTTTCCATGCCCATAAGTAGTTACCATTAGAATCCAGCTTAGCTATATAGATATCTACAGCTCCACTACATGTAAGTGAAATTGTGCCAAAAGTAACAGTGTTATCAAACCACCCAGTTATATAACAATTACCGCTACTGTCAGTGGTGACACTCTGGCACCTTTCATCGCTTTGGCCACCAGCTTTCTTTGCCCATATGTAATTACCGTTTGTGTCCAGTTTGGCTACAAAGATATCATCACCTCCACAGCTGGTTAGGGTTGTGGTACCAAATATGGCAGTGCCTTCGAACCTACCAGTCACGTAACTATTCCTGTTATCATCGATAGCGATGCTGTAACCGTAATCATAGCCGGTCCCCCCAACATTCCTTAGCCATACGTAGTTACCATTGTTGTCCAGCTTTGCAATAAAAACATCATCATCTCCATTGCTGGTTAGTGAATTTGTGCCAATATGGGCAGTCCCGTGGAAAGCTCCTGTAACGTAGCTGTTACCGCTACTGTCGGTTGCTATTGCCTGTCCACCTACTCCGTCAGTCTCTCCCGCATGCTGTACCCACAGCCAATTTGGGGTTGTCTGGCAGAAAACCGGGCTACTTAGAACTATGATAGCGCAGATAATAACAAGTTTGGTCATCATGTTTTCTCCTAACATTGTCCACTCTTTCAATCTGATTGCATTAAAAGCTACTTGCTTATATCCTGTCAACAAAAAACTTTTAGGTATAAGTCACCAAGCTTGGAGTTCAAAGCCCCAAACTAAACCCTGCCTATACACCTAACTTTGGGGGCTTTGGACTTCAAGCGAATCATGCATAACCAAGTCCGCCTATTGAAGTCCAATCCGCCCATAACCGGTTAACATCTTTGTAGTTAGGGTAGGCGGCTTGAACTCCAAAGGCTAACTCTTCTTTCATGTTTGAATTGCCATAGCATTACGGATGAAATACGCATCCCATCCGTATTTCATCCGTAATGCATAAGTAATTGGAGCAAGGAATATCTATCTGATCAAAGACAGCGCATAGGCATAGGTATCGGCATAGCTCTTCAGGCTTTTAAAGCGGTCTGTGCTGCCGGTGTGCCCTTCGTTATACAGCATGCGGAAGATTATAGGATTTGTGCCGGAATTGTTCACACGCAGCTTCTGCGTCCATTTCAGAGCTTCCCAATAGCCCACCCGGGTATCAAACCAGGCAGCGCTGATCAGCATGTTGGGATAAACAGCGGGTTTCACATTGTCGTAGGGACTGTATTGTTTCATATAGTTAAATGCTTGCGGGTCATTAGGATCGCCCCATTCTTCATATTCCTGAATGGTTAGGGGCAGGCTGCTATCCAGCATGGTGGAAAGCAAATCCACAAAGGGTACATCGGCTATCACCAGACGCATCTTATGGGGGGCAAGGTTCGTAACCGCACCCATCAGTAAGCCGCCTGCACTGCCGCCTTCGGTAACAATCCCGGAAGGAGTGCTGATACCATTATCAATAATGTAATCCAGGCAGGCAATGTAATCCGTAAAAGTATTTTGCTTCTGGTACAGCCGTCCGGCGTCATACCAGCTCTGACCATATTCGCCGCCTCCGCGGATGTGGGCAACGGCATATATAACGTCTCTATCAAGTAAGGACAGCAAAGCACTGGAGAAATAAGGATCGTTTACATCTCCATATGCACCGTAACCAGATAGCCACAAAGCCTGGGGCTTAGATGTGTCCAATCCCTTGCGGTAAACAAGGTGCAGGGGTATTTTGGTGCCGTCTTTGGCAGATACATAGATCAACCGGGACTGGTAATTATCGGGCTTGAAAGTTGCCGCATCGGGGCTTTGATGCACCAGAACAGCTTTCCGTTCAGAAAATGAGTATTGGAAGATGCTATATGGAGTCAGCTCGTTTTCGATACTGTAAGTAAAGTTATCGGAATAAGGATCGGGATTGTGCCAAAAAGAGAGGTCGGAAGGGCTTTGCGGGGTAATTTCAGCCCATAGAGAGCTATCCTGTTTGCTGTAAATCTGGATGCGTTCAAAGCCGTTTATCCTGCGAATGGCAACCAAATAATCCCGAAAGATTAGCACACTGCTTAGCGGGACGCCTTCTTCCGGGGGGATAAGCTGCTGCCAGTTAGCGATATCCAGGCTTTTTAAGTCGGTTACGGCAAAGGCAAAATCGGGATTCCAAAAGTTCGTCTGCAGATACAGCTTGCCATCCAGAATGTCCGGGTAATACTGATGCCCCTTTGCACGCGGCACTAATAGCTCAGGTTCAGAGCTGATATCAGCCCGGGAAATATAGCTGTTCTCCACAGTATCTTTGCTGGAAGAGGATAGTATTATATAGTCTCGGTTGCAGGTGAGGTATAGCCCCACGTCATAAGCGGGATCATACTCTTTGTAAATCCGTGTAGTTTCCGATGTAGCGGTGTCCAGCCTTAGGCAGGTGTCCACGCCTAAACGCTTGTTTTGCATGGTGATAAGGGCATTTCTGTTGTCTGATTGCCAGATGAAGTCACTTATCCCTTTCATGCCCAGGGAGCGGGTTTTGCCGGTCTTGATATCCTTCAGATACAATTCGTAAACCTCGTTGCCAAGATAATCTGCGCTGTAGGCAAGGGTTTTGGTGTCTGGGCTAATGGAGAATACTCCCAGGGCGAAGAAGCTCTTACCCTTTGCAAGCTTGTTTTCATCCATCAATAGCTCATTGGGTGCGTTGGGGCTGTTCTTTTTCCGGTAGTGCATCGGGTAGGATCTGCTTTTTTCGTCTTTGCTGAAATACAGATAGCCGTCCTGCTCGTAGGGGTTGCTGGTAACGCTTTTCGGGATGTGGCTTACGAATTCCCGCATGATCTGCTTGGAGAGCTTTCGGGAGGGTTTCAGCAAGGCAGAAGCGTATTTGTTCTCTGCTTTCAGGTGCTTGTACAGCATGGGGTTATCTCTGTCTTTCATCCATGCCCAACTGTCGATGCTTACGGATTCCAAATGCCTGAGAGTATCCGGATTTGCAAGCGCAAGGGGGATGGGTTCAGCGTTCAGAGAAAGCAACATGGTGCATACAATTAAGAAGACGCTAAGCTGTTTAAACATAATTATTTTCCTATATAGAGGTAAAGTGGAGCAGGATTTGTGCTTGCACAAAGTTATCCATTTGTAAGCCTTAAAATAATACAGCCTACCCGTACAGGCAGGCTGTATGCTATTTCATCCAGAACTACTCTTTGGCTGCAAGTAAGCTTTTTAGATGTGCTACATAAGCATTTGCGCCGCCTGGTTGGTAACCTGTTCTGGCAAGTTCAGTGCCTTCCGGGCTAAGCAGAATAATGGTAGGGAATCCCGTAATTTTAAACTGCTTGGATAGCTTATCATTAGCTGCTTTTTCTTCCGGAGTTTGGGCTATACTTTTGGGGAAGTCCAGTTTCAGCAGCACAAGGTTTTCCTTGGCGTACTTCAGAAACACTTCTTCCGTGAATACTTCTTTGGAGAGCTTAATACACCAACTGCACCAATCCGAGCCTGTGAAATTCACAAGTACGGGGCGGTTCAGGCTCTTAGCAAGTTTTAGGGATTCATCATAGTTGGTAATCCATTTGCTGGTGTCGAAATCGGAACCCATGGCATCATCAAAGCTAACACCCTCAGCAGTTTTCTGTTCGGGATCTTGCTCGTTTTTGTTATTAGGGCTGCACCCCAATAATGCTACGGATGAAACAAGTATTAGTATTAGAATCCACTTCATAATTGTACCTCGGTGTTATTGATGTAGATTTTTACGATTACATTAGCGGCTTTTTTTAGCATCGAATTCACTCCGCAATAGCGTTCTGTAGAGAGCATCACAGCTTTCACGATCTTATCCTGGGGCAGTTCATCACCGCTAAACATGAATTTAATAGTTATGGTATGATAGGTTATTGGATGCTCGGAGGTTGATTCTGCCTCGGTCTCCATCTCGAAAGTGTAGCCAGTAACATGCATTTTAGCTAACACCGAGACGATATCCAAGCCGGAGCAACCCGAGAGTGCGGCAAGCAACAAAGGTTTGGGACGTGCACCCTTGTCTTGTCCTCCCCACTGCTCATCGGCATCCATCAAGATATGATGTCCGTTCACTTCGGCGTCGAACACCATGTCACCTGTCCATTTAGTTACGACTTTAGTAGCCATTAAAGTTCCACGTATGTTTCTTTAAGTATCTCTTCGTACTTTTCAACATACACCTTTAAATGCTTAAAGAGTACTTCGATATCCTTATCAGGGATCTTCTTCAGGATGCGTGACTGCTGATCTACAACGGTCTGCAAGCTGTTTTCGGCTATCTTGGTTCCCTTTTCGGTGATAAGGGCAAACCAGCAACGGCGGTCATCGTCGGAAGGTTTACGTGTTACCATCTGCTTTGCTACAAGGTTATCCATGATTCTTGTAACACGGCTGTGAGAAACATTTAAAACCTTTGCAAGCTCGTTCATGTTTGCCGGAGCTTTGGTTTGGTATAAGTAGTTCAGCAGCATGCATTCCATTCTACCTGCTTGCAGGCATGCTTTTTGTGCGTAGTCAATTTCGCTCAACACCACCTGAAGGCGGGTAATGAGGTCGTGAAATTTCACTGAGTAATCTGACATGTTGTTCTCCTTGTATTTGTATATTAGTGTTTCAAACTTAGTAACCGATCGATTTTATCCCGATCGAAGCCTACTACTACGACATTGTTTACCCATAATTGCGGAACGCTTTGCTGACCCGATTTACGGATCATATCCCTCTGCGCCGCAAGGTCTTTAGACACATCTATATCTTTGAAGTTTTGACCATTCGCTCTTAAATACTCCTTCACTTTTCTGCACCAGGCACAAGCAGGAGTAGAAAAAACAATAACGTTCGCTTTCATCGCAACAACCTCTCACTATATTATAGCGCAAATATACCATGAGGCAAAACCTTTTTTTCCTCTCAGAAAAATAGGACAAACTGCAGACATTGGTTTTAGAGAGCAAGTAAATGCAAGCGTAGAAACACTTCGCCATTGTTTAACAAATTTCTTGCCATAATATAGCCCTTTAATATTGTGGAAAAAAAGCAACAAGGGAGCAATCATGGCAACGATATTCTTTTGTACCGATTGCGGTTATGAGACTACTAAGTGGAGCGGCAAATGCCCTGCATGCGGAAGTTGGAGCACATTAAAGGAATCCACAAAGGTCACCGGCAAGGTCGGTAAGAATAAAGAAGCGTCCATACTGGTAAAACCGGAGCGCATTATTGATCTCAAGTATGATGAAGTATCCCGCATCACAACTCAGGTGAGCGAATTTGACCTGGTGATTGGCGGGGGGATTGTTTCCGGTATGGTAAGCCTGATTGGCGGCGAGCCGGGGATAGGCAAATCTACCCTTATGCTCCAGCTTTCACAGTGGATGGGCACGCAAGACAAGAAGACCCTGTATTGCTCCGGGGAAGAAAGCCAGGAGCAGATTCGCCTGCGTAGCAAAAGACTGGGCGTGAACAGCGAAAACATATTCCTGCTTTGCACCAATGATACCACCCAGATTGTGGATGCGATTAACGATACCAAACCAGACCTGGTGATTGTGGATTCCATCCAGAGCATCAGCATCACCGCCCTGGATTCCCTGCCGGGCAGCATTACCCAAATAAGGGAAAGTGCAAACCGTTTACTCCGCAGTGCCAAGACGCTAGGAATCCCGCTTTTCATCGTGGGACATGTAACCAAAGAGGGCTTTGTGGCAGGACCCAAGATACTGGAGCACATGGTGGATACCGTGCTGTATTTCGAGGGCGAACTCCGCAACCAGTACAAGATACTGCGCGCCGTGAAAAACCGTTTCGGCTCTACCAACGAGATAGGGCTTTTCGAGATGACCTCACAAGGATTGGTGCAGGTAAGCAACCCCAATAATATATTCCTCAGCCACGAACACAGCCAGATCGGCACTTCGTTGGGTTGCATTATGGAAGGCAGCCGCAGTTTTATCGTGGAAGTTCAATCCCTGGCTACCGGCTCGAACTATGGCACCCCACAGCGGGTGGTGGTGGGTTTGGAGCAGAAGAAACTTGCCATGCTGCTGGCAATCTTAGAGAAAAATCTTGCGCTTTTCCTGCGCAGTAGCGATGTTTTTATCAATCTGGCGGGTGGCATCCGCAGCAGCGATCCCAGCCTTGATCTTGCCATCGTAGCAGCATTAATCTCCAGCCTTAAGGACAGACCTTTGCCGGAAGGCTCGGTGTTTATCGGCGAAGTGGGGCTAAATGGGGAAGTGCGTCCTGTATCCCAGCTTGAAAACCGCATCAAGGAATCTATCAAGCTTGGCTACGAAAGAATCTTTGTCTCCGGTTACAGCAAGCTGAAAGCCAATCCCAAGGTTACCAAACTGAAAGACATCCGTGCTTTGTTTGCCGCTTTGGAAGCTTAAACCGTATATATAACTGCTTCTTTCTTGCTTGAATTACTTATGCATTACGCATGAAATACGGATGCGATGCGTAATTCATGCGTAATGCTACTGCAATTCCTGCATGCGAAACCCAAGTACAAACAATTTAAACGATAAAAAAGGAACACCCAAGCAAATGAGTGTTCCTTATTATAGAGCGGTCAACCAGCTATCAATTTAACCTGTTAACCCATTAACTTGTTAATCTAAGTACTGTTTCACCACTTCCAGAACTTCCGGCAAATCCATGCCTATCTCTTGCAGGTGTTCCACGGTTGGTACGCCGGCAGGAGTCCAGCCCTTGCGGAAGTAAACCGCGTCAATAAGCTGCTGGTATTGATCTTCGCGGAAATCACGGGTGATCTTCATCTTTTCGGCAGTAGTTTTACCGGTGGGGTCTATGCCTATCTTATCGCGCATTTGAGTGTCATAGCGTTCTGCGCGGGAGAGGTATTCTTCCTCGGTAACAGGACCAACCGCGCGGTATGGCGGCACATCGTCTATGCGTCTGCCTTTGCCCATGCGCATGCAGAATACCTTCTGGAAGTTGTAAACGCGCTCGGACTGGCGGATCATTTCCACCTTATCCATCGGTTTGCCGGTGATGGCTTTGTAGATATCGATATAGTTCGCCACATGTTCCGGCACTTTTGCCGGTTCATCGGTCTCGGCGTTGTTGGCAGGCTCAATATCGTTCCAGGGCAGCTTGCACAAGCCTTGTAAGCCAAACCAGGTGCGGAACATGGGAAAATAATGCAGAGCTTCGGCTTTATCCTTAAATGTTGGGATGTGGTTGTTCACCATGTCCATAAAAATCAGCCAGGCTTCGTCGTGCTGAGGACCCTTGAGGGCAAGCGTGTAACCGCCTTGCTGCGCCAAAGATTCCTTGCTCATATACTGGGAATACTCCAAGCCTTTGGCTTCCATGCCGATATCTTGCAGGAAGGCAGGATCTGCGCCGTATTCTTTGGCAAAGATATCTTTCATCACGCGCACGCCTTTGCCCACGATTAAGCCAAAGCCTTCGCCGCGTGCCATCTGGTGCAATAGCTCCAGGGCTGCATCGGCATTACCCCAGGTAAGCTCCAAGCCGCCGGTTTTGGTCTTGTCCAGAATGCCGTTTTCGTAGCATTCCATCACGAAAGCGGTGCTGGTGCCGAAGGAAATGGTATCTACACCATAGGTGTCGCAGTAAAAGTTTATCTCCACGATATCCTTGGGGACGAATACGCCGATGTTGCTGCCACAACCGGCTGCGGTTTCGTACTCAGGTCCGTCCACACACACGGGCTGTCCTTTGTAGGGTCCGGTGCGGGGTTTGAAGTTATCCACCGCTTTGCAGCAGGAAAGCGAGCAACCATACCAGCAGCCGTCTGCCATACCCTGGGTGAAAAGTGCGGTGAACTCACGGGAGTGCAAGCCGATAGCTTCGGGCATCTGACCATATTTGAAGTTTCGGATGGGGAGCAGGTCATAATCGTTCATAACTTCCATAAGATGTGCGGTGCCAACCTCATGCATGCGGCATTGGGTGGCGTCTCCCACTTCTATCTCCTTATGGAGCTTCAAGCCGGTCTTTTGCAGGGTGGGTAAATCCACGGGGTTGTTAGTATCCACTTTCAAGCCGGAATACTTCACCACCATGGCTTTGATGCGTTTGTCACGGAAAACTGTGCCTGTGCCGCCGCGTCCTGCTTGTTTGAGGCGGGCAACCTTGCGGCGTTTATCCCAAAAAGAGAAGTTCAGACAGGTGATGTTTACATGGTCGGCAGCGCTGCCTGTAGAGACCACAGACACAAACTGGAGTTTATCGGGGCTATCGGCAAATTCCTTAACCAGCTCTTCTGCCAGGATATGGCTGTTAATCTCTTCATCCGGGGCGGTGAATATCTGCACCAAGCCGGTATCCCCATCGATGTAGATTATCACTTCCTCTTCACTCTTGCCCTGTAGCTCGATGGCATCCCAGCCGGCAAACTTGGCATAGGGACCGAAGTGCCCGCCCACGTTGCAATCCACCGGGATACCCGTTAAGGGGGAGATGGTGGTAACAATGGACTTGCCGCTGCCGGGGTAGCTGGTGTTGCCGCAGAGGGGACCGAAAGAGATGCATATCTCGTTTTCGGGGCTGTTCCATTTGGTGCTGTCTTTCACGCCGTGCCACATCAGGTAAAGGTCGAAGCCTTTTCCACCCACAAATTTATCTATCATCATGTCGGACACGGGCTTGGATTTTATCTCGCGATCAGTAAGGTTTAGGTACAAAGTTCGGCGGTTGTAGCCGCGCACTATTGGGGCAAGGTCATATTTGAATTCAGCTAATAACTTGCGGTTCATGTTGTTCTCCAGTTCATTCGGTTACAATTTTAATGGCATCAGTGGGGCAATTCTTGGTGCAAACGCCACAGGCAATGCACTTGAAAGGACTATGCATACCTTGCACAGTACGCATGGAATCGGTGGGGCACACTGCAACACACATCAGGCAGCCGATGCAGAGGGATTTGTTTAGCATTACTACGCCTTGGGAGTTTACAGTTAATGCCTGAGTGGGGCATGCAGCAACGCAGGTTTGGCACTGGTTGCAAACGTTCATACCGGGAGGAGTGCCCTCTGAGATAAGAATACAGGATTTGGCAGCATTGTCCTCTTTGAAGTAAAGGTTGGAGCAAGCACTTTCGCAGCTATGACATGCGATGCACTTTTCGGGGTAGGTTTTTAACACTTTCATCTTGCTATCTTCTCCACGTGGTTATTTTTCTTATGGAGCAAGATTAAAATTGAGAGCTTAAAAGTCAACTACAATCTTACAGTTAGGGACGAGCCGTAATAGAAGCCTCCGGGTTCAAGCTCGAAAGCTCCTTTATCAGGATGCCATATGTTCTGATGCTTAAAATTGCCAATTATCGAGAGATGATGAGAAAGGCTAAGCACCAAATTACCGGAGAATATCATGCACTCTAACAGTTCATCATTCTTATAGCGATTGTATTCAAGCCCGGAAATCAATTTCACCTGCTTCGAGCTAAGCAAGGGAAGGCGGAATCCCCCACGGAAGAGAGAGTTTTCCGTGGTATCCGTAACTTTTGTTACCACCCCGGATGTGCTTGTGGATATCAAGGTATTTTCATCGCTGATGAAGCGATAGCCCAGATCAATCCCGAAATAATCGCTGAAGTTCAGTGGTAAGCTGAAATCAAGCTTAGTAGTCCGAAGCTGCTGTCGGCTCGTTTCCCTATCTTCCACCGTAGCGCGGACAATGAAGGTGTGTGCCATACCGGAAGTCAACAATAAAGGACTAACTGCCGATCCAACTCCCAAGAAGTTGTTTGGCTCCCGATAGCGGTTGCTGATACTGGATGCAACTATATATACGTTTATGCGGGTTTTGGGAGACCAATCCAGAGTGTAATCTGCAAAGTGAGCAGTGGGATACAAGCCTGATGGTGGTTTGTAGTCCGTAGGGATGTCATACATTTCATATTCCCCGCCAATTTCGGTGAACTGGTTATCACTGTGAAAGCGTTTTGCCACCACAGCCTTTATCCCGGAGTATATTGCGTCTGGGTCTTCCACTCCATAGATTTGTCCTGCATAGCTATCCGTGTAATCGTTCTGTACCGCATAGATCACCGCCCTTAGCAGCTCCGGGTTTGGTAATCCGGCACCTACGCCGGTTTGTGTTACCCTCGAAAAGCCGGAGAAATTGCCCGTATGGTATTCTTTTTGTATTTGCTTGTAATAGGCTTCTACACCTGCGTAGGAGAACTTAACCCCCACAGAATTATGGGTTATGAACTGGCTGTAATAGTAGTCGGAGTTTTGCATCTCAAAAACCAGGTATTCGTTTGCAGACATCAGGTTCAAGAACTTGCTTAGAGGGGGGTCATAATACTTGTCTTTGTCTTTATTCTTGCTAAGACGTTCTTCCACAATGCCGGATTGCTTGCCCGTAGGGGGAGTGTCGTTCACATAATAGCAGTAGCCGGAGTTTGAGGCGTCCGGGCTTTGGCTGGCAGCATTATCGTTATCGATGTTAACAAACTCTTGCAGGTTTGTTGCATAAGCTGTAACAGCAAGCAATACAAGCAGAAAAACAGCTAAAGTTCTCTTCATAATTTCCTCCCTAATAAGGACAGGTAGGTTAGCTACAGAAAAACAAGCATATACAGGCTTACAGATTGGCTTTTATTGTCTTGATAATAGAGGCGGTATCCAGCCCTGCCCATTTGTAAACATCATCTACAGCACCGGACATGGCGTAATCTTTCACGCCCATTTTCACCAGCTTGGGGCATAGTTTCATTCCTATCAGGCTGTCTGCGATACTGCTTCCCAACCCGCCATATATGGTATGATCTTCCAGACTGAAGATAATGCCCTTTTGTGCGGCAGAGCGAAGCAGCTTCATATCCGGTTCAAGGGGTGCAGACACATATACCAGCTCTATAAAGATGCCTTCTTCACGCAGGCTGTCCACTGCTTTCAGTGCTCTGGGAGCAGGTGTGCCGGTTACCCACAGGCTGCCATGGTTTCCGTCCCGCAGAAGGTCTGCATTGCCATACTGGAAATTAAAATCCAATGCATAATAAGGTGTTCTATCAACATTTCTGATAATCGGGAGCTTGGAACGTCCCATGGTAACAAGGTAATTCCCCGGCTTATTTGCCAGCCAGCGGATAATGCGGTCGGTATGGTTAGCATCGGCAGGGCTGAGAACACGGAAGCCGAAGAGATTGCGTGCCAGCGAGATATAGTCTATGCACTGGTGGGTCTTCCCATCTTCGCCCACATCCAGACCTACGTGAGTTAGCACGGTTTTAAGATGAGTATGGTTAATATCGTTAAGGCGTTGGGCATTATACACTTCGCCAATGCCAAACACACCAAAGTCGCTCCAAAAGGTCTGTATTCCGCAGGTGGAGAGCGCACCGCTCATCACGGCTGCATGCTGCTCCATTATCCCCACCTGGATAAAGTTATCCGGGCTGATTGTGGCAAACTCGCCTGTTTTCACGCTGGCAGCAAGATCGCAATCCACCACTACCAACGGCGTCTTAGCATTACCGTTAATCCTGGCAAGATCGGCAATAGCCTTTCCCCAGGCACTGCGGCAATCGTTTTCTGTTTCGTAAAGAACAGGTTTGCCACAGGTGAAATCCGGCTCTAAAGCAAAGTTATGATGCGTAATTTCCGGCTTAAACTCAGCTCTAAGTTTACGATATTTCTTCAGTTCGTTCACTCCACCAAGCTGCTTAAGTGCTTCATCCAACTGCTTATCATCCAGAGTAGAGCCGTGATATTTGGCTTGGTTTTCCATGAAATCCACGCCCTTACCCATAATGGTATGAGCCAAAATCATCGTAGGCTGCTCAAAGCTATGTGCATCTTCCAGAGAGGACAAAATATGAGGAATATCATGTCCGTTCATTTCTATCACTTGCCAGCCGTCAGCTTCCCAGGTCTTGCAGATATTTTGGGGCATAACGTCATGAATGGAACCGCTGATCTGAAGCTGGTTATAGTCCACAATAGCCGTAATGTTATTCAGTTTGTACTTTGCTGCAAAACGGCGTGCTTCGCTAAGCTGTCCTTTCTGCTGCTCGCCATCGCCCATGATCACATACACATTATAAGGGATATTGTTAAGCCTGGATGCCAGAGCCATGCCCGTAGCAGCGGATAAGCCCTGTCCTAAGTTTCCTGTGCTCCATTCCACCCCCGGAACTTCACGCTCGATATGCCCTTCGAAGATAGAGCCGGCTAACCTGAATTGCGCAATTGCTTTGCTCAGTTCAAAATAGCCCATCAAACCTAAAGTAGAATATACGGCGGGGGAGATGTGCCCATTACTGACGATAACCCTGTCGCGATCGGGCTTTTGGGGGTTTGTGGGGTCATGATTAATTACATGATACAGGCTAAGTAGAATATCTATGGTGGACATCGAGCCGCCCGGGTGTCCGGAGGCAGATATAGTAGTCATAGTAAGTATTGCTTGCCTGGCAAGCTTTGCCTGGGCACTGATGCTAACAACAAGCTCCTGTGTAGCAGCTTTCATGGGGGGTACCTCATAATTTTTATAAGCTTAAAAGACTATCCCCTTCACCAGCTTTAACACATGGTGAAGGGGTATTTATTGGTGGAGCATAGCGGGATCGAACCGCTGACCTCTTGACTGCCAGTCAAGCGCTCTCCCAGCTGAGCTAATGCCCCAATAGGATCACATTGGTATGGTGCACTTCCATTGATGTGGATAAAACTGTCAAGCAGAAAGTAAAGCATGCTCTTGGACGGATTGCATAACTCGCTAAAATAGCGTAAATTACAGCATGCACTATTTATCACTTCAGCGAGTTGCAAAACCTGCCCATAAGCCTGCTGCTACCGAAATCAGACACGCCACGGTGGATAGAACAATATTGAGCAAAGCTGTCTTCAGATGTCCCGCTTTATACAGCATCAGTGTCTCCAAGCTAAAGGCAGAAAACGTGGTGAAGGCACCCAAAAAGCCAATAAGGAAAAACAAGCGGATATGATCCTGACGTGCATGGTGCTCAAAATACATGAGGATAAACCCGGCAAGAAAACAGCCCACAACATTCACCAACAGCGTCTTATAGGGGAAGGGACTGTTGGTGTCGTAATTAGTAAACACGCTTACCAAATACCGAAGCGCACTGCCTAATGCACCTCCGGTAACTACAAAGATAAGATCAATTGCCAAAAGTCTGTAATGGGGCATTATGTCTCCCTAAATCATAATCCAGCTTATACTGTACATTATGATGCAAATAACCGCAGAGTGGCATTATTGTCAAGCTGGCATGTCCCGTAAGGATTTCAGATGAGTTTGGTAACTACCGTTTATATTACCGCTGATATTACCGCTAAAATCACCTTAATCTGACCCCTGATCCATTGAAGCTCCATCTCTGTTACACGCAGAAATTCGCATATCACACATAGGTGATCCTGCCGCAACCCTGCCACATTGCGGCAGGGTCGTGGCAGGATTGTGGCAGGGTGGTATTTGGTTTTCTGCGTGTAACAGAGATGGAGCTTTATGAGGGAAGAGTGGTCTTTCCTGATTTTAGTTGACAGCTAAAGTGAGGATGAATAATGAAACGCAAAGCGAGGAAAGCAGTTAACTACAC
>PHBO01000008.1 GCA_002840645.1 Candidatus Cloacimonetes bacterium HGW-Cloacimonetes-3 | reverse complement strand
ACCGTTTTGGGGTTCAGGCTATCCGAAGCAATCCGGTAAACTGCCGTTTTTATGGTTTTGAGTGCCGTTGTTGGACTTAAGCCATCACTGGCATCATCTCCATCAGGGGATACATAAAGGTCGCTGTTTATCTCTTGATGGTGCGCAGTTTGGACATCTATCAGCAGTTGAAACTCATTACCCCAGGCACGGTATGGTGCAGCATAGTAGCTGGTAGGATTGGGAACTGAAAACATATCCAGTGGAATACTCAAGTTATTATTTATAGAGTGTGCCGCAATATCTTGTCCGGCACCTGCCCTGTTGTTATATATGGAACACCTGTTAACAGGATCAAATGTTACATTAACCATTCCCATATAGCCATAAATGTAAACCCCCCCGCCCATATTATAGGCATAATTGTCATATATCTTTACCCCGCTAAGATTTGTTGAGCATTCTGCAACATACATACCAGCACCATTACTTGACTTGTTCTTCGAAATATTACAATTGATAATTCTCGAACTAGATCCTTCAAGCAAGGCGATACCTTGCCCTTTAATCTGTGTTATGCTAAAGCCTCTTATTAAGATATTTGTCGTTCCAGCAAGAACTGATATGCCAGCGTTTACATAATTCCCGTCGAGGATTGTTGATTCAATAAACGAGGGGTCATTGGTCACGAGCTCTAAACTAACCAAACTGATTCCATTTGTTTGTATAAATACTCTCTCAGAATACCTTCCTGGGTAAACTAATACAGTATCACCTACAGAGCAGGCAGTTATGGCCGTTTGGATACTGGTATACTGTCCACTACCAGTAATATCCACAGTGCGGGTTACAGCACCCAAGCTCACAATACCTGCCCCAAGCAGGATGAACATCATAATACGAAACTTAGTCATTCCTTCTCCTTATCAAGGGAAGAGGGGGAGGGTTGCGACCATCCCCCTAAGAGCTTCATTACTTAAGCATAAGCATTTTTTGAACCAAGGTTTTGTTCTTTGTGCTTAATCTGTAGAAATATACTCCGCTGGAGCATGCATTGCCAGAGTTATCCGTACCATTCCAGATAACAGAATATCTACCCGAATTAGCATTTCCATTGGAGAGCGTTTTAACCAGTTGTCCTTTCAAGTTGTAGATATCCAATGCCACCATACCCGGCTCATCAATGGAATACCTGATGGTAGTTTCTGGATTAAAGGGGTTGGGGTAGTTGTGTTCAAGTGCCAAAGGCGGGGGAGTAAGGTCACTCGCATCGGGAGATTTAACCTTTAAGTTGTAAACCGGATAATCTGTCAAATTACTGGGATACGCTTTTATCAAGTCTGCATCTTTAACTTTTATAGATTGCACACATTGGGGAGCACTCTTGCTTTCATACACATCGCCCGCATCCAGGCTTTCACCATCTTCAAGATAGGCACAGATCATTTCCAGACTATCTTCCACCACTACAGCACCCTTACAAACATCATTCAGGTATAAGCCAATCTCTTTCATATCTGTGGTATTTATACCGGATAGATCAATGTACACAGGTTTGTAATCCGGCAGTTCATTATATTCGAAGGCTTCGGCGACAGACTTCTTATGAGGTGGAATGGGAACTGTATTCTCCCATCTGAAACTTTGGTGGTGGTTGTATGTGGCAATAATCACCATATCACCGTCGTTCAAGGCTCCCATTGTACCTACAAGATTCCCTGTCTCATCACGGTAAAGATTCCAGTTCTTTCCTCTAACAAAGATGATATCATTCCATATAGAGGCAAAGGCAGTATTTGGCATGGCACTATCCTTATCAAAGTAACCAATCCAATTTTCGATTACTAACTGCTGAGGGTTGGGACTCCCCACAATGTCAAATGGGGTAGTAGCAGGAGTTCGGAATCCGCTGTGATGAAGAGTAACTGTTGGTAGAACAGTTTGGTTGGGTTCTCCGGGTAGCATCTTAATCTTATATCCCTGAGGGCTGGCAACACTGTGATGATCAACCAGATTGCCCCAATCACTTGACTCAAAACTGATGTTTCCAAAGGTACCCCCATCAAGCCATTGTATCTCCTGCAGAACATCGGGATATGATACCCACTCACTATTCTCGAATACATAATGCTTCCCTAACAACTCACTAAAGAAAGTACGGGCAACCTTTTTCCCTTGTGTAAGGGTGTTAACCACGGGATAACTAACCCATTGCCAAGTATCTTTAGGATTTGGCAGTTGGGGATCTTCCGCCAGCCCATCACGGAAACGATAAGCCCAGTAAGCATGGTTGATTGCTTTTCTAGCACCAATATCTGCTGGGGTACCATCTGCATCCTTATAACCTGAACCAGCGTCTATGCAGGGTGACATGGTGGTGGAATTCCAGATTGGAACGTAGTTCGCATCTACTTGTGGATCACCAAACAGATTACCGGGATTGGAAGGCACATTGATATCGTAATTCTCAGAGATTTGTGTATTTGTATAGGTTTTCATGAAATTATAAGAGTACCTGAGCATGGATTGATTATAACCAGGGGCAAAATATACTCCGGTGTTCCAGACATCAATCAGATTATTCTTCACGTCTGTATTGACATTTCGCACTAGTAAAGCACGTCGATGACCTGCAAGGGTGTTATTTTTAACGGTCACATTGGAAGTTGAGTTATTACTACTTGTACGGAGCAGACCAATCGCATATTCTGCACGACCCACAGCAGATGAACTGTTATCGAAGTTGTTATAAATCAGATTATTACTGATATCGACAATTTTTGCATCTTTACCTTCAACGCAATAATTCTCGTATTCGTATGTTTGGTGGTTGTTATATATATCATTATTCCTGATAACAAAACTACCGCTACCTGATACAGTGATAGCAGAAGCATTTCTTGCATAGTTATCATGGATGCTACAATTTTCAATGATGGAAGGGATAGTTTCTGGATCGATCTTCAAATATATCGCACCCCTTGATCCACTATATGAATTGCCATAACCTCCCTGGTTATTGTAGAAATCGCAATTATTGATGTGAATGGGGATGTTGGAGTACAAGCCAACAGGATCATCTGGCGAAGGACTCGCATTATCCCCGCAATTGCGTATGGTACAATTTTCCATTGTGACATGCTTAATGTAACCCGGCATATAGCTCGTTAGAGCAACTCCATTTCCCCCTTGTTCATCTGAATCTTCAAAAATAATATTCCGAATGGTAAGTTCATCGATGTTGCGATTGATGGTCTGATTTATCGTCAATGCCCTATTCCAAGTTGGGGAATGTATGATAACAGTACCATTCCCTTCTAACACGAAATTTTGTGTGTCAAACCCAATATCCCAAACATTGACACTCTCAGGATAAGTATCACCAGTCAGAATGATATGGGAGATACCAAGTCCCTTACATACTTCGAAGGCATTTTGAATTGTATGGCATGCATTTGATGTGGGAGAACGATCGACATAGACCACATTAACCGGTGCTGTAAAATTGACGAATCCCATATCAGCACTTCCAAACATATTTACATTCACCGTAACCAATTGGGGGTAATACATCCCACCTGCATGCTTGATCTCGTAAGTGCAGTTATTAATGAAGTAATTATCGAACTGTAACAAACCTGCCTCATTCGTAGATACATTAACAGCTACTCTAGTATTTTGGTTGGTAATCACAAAAGGTTGGTTCGCCAATAATTGAGTACCTAAGCGCATTGTACCGGAAATCTGTCCAATTTTATCATTTTCCATGTGATACCGGAATTCCCAGAAACGTGATTTTATCCACCATGCGGACATGGGACTTAGCACTTGGTGAGGGCTAGATTCTGTAGGTATATAGTATTGATCAAATGGAGTTTGGACTGGATCTGCAATGGCTTGAGAGTAATCCGGAAGCGAAGGTTCATTAGAACCAGAAAAGGAACGATTTGTTATACACAAGCTTGAAATAACCGGTATCACGGGCAGGTCATAATTCACGTTAAACTTCATCTTAAAGTCATCTGCTCCGATGATCCATCCAATCACTTGTTCTAATGCTGAATTTCCGAAAGAATCGGGAATTATTTTCTGCTGGTAGTGAAATTCTGTTGGAAAGTATGAGCCTGGACACTTATCATGCCATGCAGAATCTATCAGGTCCCATGTAAACCCGCCTGGGAACCCGAATATTTTCCAAGTCACCTGCATATTTGCGAAGGAATTTTCATTGCCGATATTGCCAATTGCCCCACGTTTACCAAAGGTAACTGCATACTTTTTAATTTGGTTCTGTTTCCAAGGAAAGCCGGATTTATAATCCAACTGTGGATTATAGCTTGAAGAATTATAGCCTTCCGTATCCTGATTTATATGATCAACATTTGGTGCTTCACAAGGGTTCAGGAAATCAAATACGTTCCTATACTCATTAGATCCGTTCATAATGTTGCCATTCTCTGCATGGATGTTATTACGCATTAACTGGCGAGCCACAGGTGTATTTGTGAGCTCGGTAAGTTCTGATAGAATATCAGAACTGCTGGGGAATAAGTCTATATTGTCGGGGATGAGATTTATCAAGTCTTGGATTTCTTCTTGTAGATCTTGATTTACGACAAAGCCTCGATGTGGTGAATCCACCGTTAAAAGTAAATTGCTTCCATGTGCAAAACCATTTTCATCTTCTGCACTCGCAAGGGCAATTCTTGCCAAAACACCCCCCATGGAATAGCCCACCACTTTTATGGGTGCACATCCGTATCCTGCGAAATCCCCCCCCTCCGAATAATGAGCCCTGATTCTTTCCAAGGCAGATAGAACAAGACCTGCATTAACATACAGACTATTATTTGAATCGGCAAAGGTTAATATATACAAATCGTATCCCATAAATAGTAATTGTCTGTACAATTCAGGATTCAAACCAATAATATTGGATACAGTGTTATTGCTATGCAGGTCAAAACCTTCCACGATTAATACTGGTCTTCTAATTCTCTCAGCAGTTTCGCTACGGTACAGAGTTAGGTTACCAACTGTTTGCCCTCCTTCTGTGGCTACTTCTTCTACCCCGTCATAAGGGAAAAAACCTATTTCATACTTAATTTCGTGATCTGGCTCAATTGCATAAGTATTACCTGAGAGGCGGTAGGTCTTAATGGTCACGATGTAAGTATCATCCTGCATATCATATTGATGTGCTACATGAGTAACAGGCGAATAAACTGTGGTTGTTGATCCAGAAGCATCTCCCCAGTTAACAACAATCTTATTATCTAAAGGGTAATCAGCAAATGCGAAGGTGATTTTAGTATAATAAGTAACCTGTATATGCTCAGGTTCAGTCGATAATAGACTCGTTGGCATATTATACGAGGCACGAATAATCGTTGTGTCATCCATTCCATAGAGATTACCATGGGTAGAATATGTTCTACTGGGGCTAAACTCAGCCATATTGCTGAGAATTCCAGTCCGGATGTCATCTGCAGTGGCAAACAACCACACAGACGAAAATAAAATTACAGTCATGATAATGTACTTACGCATCTTTTTCTCCTTTGACATGTTTTTTTCATTTTCCCTAAACTCGTTGAGTCCCAAATGTTGGTATATTTTCCAACACATTGTTTATTAAACAATTGAAGACCTGCCAACAGGTTTTCGCCTTACACAATCTATACTTTATGAATATTGCTCCTACTATAACCAACCAATATGATAATAATTCTAACCATAAATATCCGTTAAGGAATATCTTTTTATGCTTACTCATCACTTCATCTCTTTATAGATTAGTTACGTTTTTACAAAAGTGTTAACCAGTATCTCTGTAACATCTTGATAGTTATGCGGATAAAAATTGTAAACCGTGGATGACCAGCTTGATATATCTTCTATAGTGCAGATTAAGGCGGGGGTGAACGGTTTGTTTGACTTTCACCTGAAGCCATTGTGATATTTCGTTGTTTAACTCAAAATATGTCGCGCTAAGTTTAATGGACATGCGAAGTAATTGTGCGACATATTTTAAGCCAAACAACTAATCCCGCAGGCTACAATATTAGCTTTGTAGTTACGCGAGATAATCACACAGGGATGGCAAATATTAGCCCGGGGTGGAGCGATAGCGGGAACCCCGGGGAAGCATGCAACCAACCCCATCGGGGGTGACAGTGGGAGGCTATTTTTTATGTCGCCTATAAAGGGCTAAACCGTTGCCAATGCTGTCCCTGGGGTTCACACCCCAGGCTATAATCTGTCGCCTTTCCATGGCTTTCATTGCCCTTGCTTGCCAGAGCAGTTTCGCTGTGGGGTTGATCGGGGGTTGATCGGGCTTTTGCCCGTTTATCTCCCGGTGAACCCCGCTTCTTTTCCTCTTCGGAAAGCAGGGGGGAAGCATGGGTGTGACAAATCCGTAGCATATTGCTTTCGATTTCGCTTGACTTATTTACCACACCATGTATCATTTGAAACAGAGCAAAAAATAATAGTCCCAGGGAGGAATAATGGCAGTTTACTCTGTTAATGAAGTAATTGAAATGGCGGTGCAAATCGAGAAAAACGGGTTTGCATTCTACCATGAGGCATCCAAGCGTAAAGACCTGAGCACCGAAGCGGTGGAATTCATAGAGTTCTTAAGAGATCAGGAATTGAACCACGAGAAGCTATTTTTGAACCTGCGCGACGAGCTTGATCTGGAAGTGCTGGAGCAGTCCACAGATTGGGAACTGGTTTCCGCATACCTGAAAACCATTGTGGATGGAAGGATATTTAACAGTGATTACTCTGCCATCCAGCTGGCTGCCAATGCGAAAGGCATTCACGGCGTGGTGGATAATGCTATCACCTTCGAAAAGGATACTTTGCTATACTTTCACGCTATCGCAGACAGCATTAGTAACCCCAAAACCAAGGATGTGCTGCGGAAGATTATCAACGAAGAAGTGTCACACGTGTTAAAACTGAACGATTTCAAGAAACGTTTGGGCTAAGCAAAGCATAACTTTAACACAATAGTGAAGAAAAGAACAAAAAAACAAGGTAGGACCGGAATAATCAGCTTGGTTGTTTTAACCCTGCTGATTATTCTGATCCTTATTTACAATCCCATCTCAGTGCGGATAATGACTATCGGCGTGGCGGTGTATTATGGCATTGATCCGGCGATATTTTACCGTTTGATAAGGGCAGAGAGTTCTTTTCGCACATTTGCCGTATCACCTTCGCAGGCTATCGGGCTGGGGCAGATATTAGAGCCAACCGCCTTCTACATCCATAAAAAACACAAACGCGGATTGCTGTTTGTTCCCTTTTATAACTTACGCTTATCTGCTAAATACATACTGTATCTGCGTGAACGCTACAAAGGTAATTGGAGCCTGATGCTGGCGGCTTACAACTGGGGTGAAACCAAGGTTTCCGCCCGCATGGCAGGCACAAAGATAGAAGCGGACAGGGACTATCGCAGCCGTTTTCGGGACATCCCGGAGACCTACAGTTACATCAACAAAATTCTTCCCCCCAAAAATAAGGCTTGACGAGAATCCCCACCCTAATTTCATTAAAGCAGAATTCATATCAGGAGTAACTTATGCTGCGTAACCAAAGCGGAATCTCGGTTTATACTGTTCTCAGTATCATCCTTTTCGTTGCCTTGGTGTTCATCTTGGCAGTGCCGAATTTCTACAATCTGGATAAAGAAAAGAACGTAGATGATTGCATTAATAACATGAAACAAATCTGGGTGGCAACCACGGATTATATGCGTGATACCAGTCA
This sequence comes from Candidatus Cloacimonetes bacterium HGW-Cloacimonetes-3, assembly GCA_002840645.1. Lineage (GTDB taxonomy): Bacteria > Cloacimonadota > Cloacimonadia > Cloacimonadales > Cloacimonadaceae > Cloacimonas. The sequence continues at coordinate 90,469 of PHBO01000008.1, read as the reverse complement.
GGATTTTAATGGCGATCTCACACTGCTTACCAAGACACCCAAAAAACAAGATCCCAGGAACAAATACCTGCCCGGAATGACTTACTGTCCGGAAACCTCGCGCCAGAAAAGCGAGTACATTGTATTTGGAAAATACGTGGCAGAGCAGATAGGCACAGAGGTGAAGCAGAACTTTGGCGTTATCATCCTTTGCCCGAATGTGTCTAAATTCCACAAACACTTTATCCCCAAAGCCTTCTATGAAAACATGGATCCCACCCAGCTCCAGAACTATATGATAGAAGATATGGATTATATCGACAAAGAAACAGGCTCCAACGGTGCCCGCAAGGATGAACTGCTGAAGAAGTATATGGAAATCTGGAAAACAGATGCCAATGCCTTCCAAAAACGCAAAGAAAACAGCACTTCCCTGCGCGCTATGCTGTTCCCTGATAAGTTCGGCGTGGTGGAAGCACCCGTAGCGGAGTAATATTTACATACCAGATCAAACAGCGTTATAATTAGCAGGTTAACAAGTTAGCAGGTTAGTCTGGGAGATTGGTTGCAGGGGATTAGTATGGGGATTAACCCATTAACCTGTTAACCTATCAATCCGGACGTTGTTTGGACTTTAGCTTATAAGCCGGTTTGGAGTTCATGGACTTCAAGCCGGGTTTTCATTGCTGGAAGCGAAACTCGGGAATCACCGATTGGATACTGGGGCATTAACCAGTTAACCCGTTAAACTATTAACCAAATAAGCAGGATTTATGCAGTATCAGGAATTTCTCGAACATATATACAAAAAGTACTCCGGCAATGTGAAGCTGGAGCTGTCCCGCATGACGGGATTGTTAGCCGACATGGGTAATCCCGAGCAGGTATTATCCGGCTTTCATGTGGGCGGAACCAACGGCAAGGGCAGCGTATGCGCCACCCTGGAAGCCCTCTGTTTGGCGCATGGGCTTAGCACGGCTATGAACACTTCTCCGCACCTGATAAACTACACGGAACGCTTCCGCATCATGGGGGAAGAATTACCCTTTGAAACCATACTGAAGGCTTTCCATCACTATGAAGAGCTGTTTGAGAAATGGGATGCTTCCTTCTTCGAAATCACTACTGCCATAGCGTTTAGCTCCTTCGTGGAAAGACGCGTGCAGACAGCGGTGATAGAAGTGGGGCTGGGGGGCAGGCTGGATGCTACAAACCTGTTTACTCCGGATGTAGCGGTGATTACCAACATTGGGCTGGATCATGTGAAGACCCTGGGGCCTACCCTAGAGATAATAGCCGGGGAAAAAGCCGGTATTATCAAGGCTGGTGTGCCTTTGGTGCTTGGGGATATGGAAGAATCCCCCCGGAGTGTTATAGAGGCTGTGGCTTATGCCAAGAAAGTCCCTGTTTACCGCCATAATCGTGATTGGTTTGCCTCTGTTAACAGCGATGAGGTTGCCGGTATGAGCTTTGACTACAGCTTCGGTGAGTATAACTATAAAGATTTGCGCGCCAATCTGATCGGCGAGCATCAGGCAATAAACCTCAGCACTGCCTTAACCGCCTTCATCCTGTATGCCCAAAAGCAGGGGATTGCCCCTTCCGAGACCTCTATACGCAAAGCTTTGCAGCAGATAAACTGGCAGGGACGCATGCAGGTGCTGTCCACCGCTCCCGTAATTATTGTGGATGGCGCACATAACGTGCATGGCGTTACAGCCCTAACCGGAACACTTCACAAGATGTTTCCGGGGCGCAAACTAAGGTTTCTGATCTCCATTCTTGGGGATAAGGACTATAGCGAAATGATCCACTTATTCTGCTCTAATGCAGATACAATATACATTGCTCAGAATCAGTCCGACCGTGCCGCAACCGTGGAAGCACAAGTGAAAGCGGTGGCGAAGTATGGTGTTCCGTACAAAACGGCTGGCAGCGTGGCAGATGCTTTGCAGCTTGCGTTATCGGAATGCGGGCCGGAAGATGTCTTAGTGGCAGGTGGCTCACTTTACACCGTGGGCGAAGTTCTGCAAGCCTATAAAAACCATGCATAGAGAGCTGGAACACTATCTGGCTAATCTGTATCCCTTACTGCAGCGCGCCGGGATAATCTGCGCCGACCAGCGGGAAATATCATACGGGGTGCAGATGAAGCTCACCAAGGACAAATATAGGGCAGTGCTTAACCTGTATCACTCCGATAAGAAGGGGATAAGCGTGGTTATCGGCGGCTCTGAGCCAAACCCTCTGAAGGGGCTGTTGGCGGAGCTAACCAATAGCATTTATAGCCCCAAAGCAGAAGCAAAGGGCTTTCACCAATGGACAAACTGGATTGGTGCGGATGAATGTGGCAAAGGGGATTATTTTGGTGCCCCGGTGGTTTGTGCCTTTGCCTATGATGAAACCCTGAAAGAGCATTTTACCCGGCTGGGGATAAGGGACAGTAAGCAGCTTAAAGATGGGGATATCGTTAAAACCGCCAAAATACTCTATTCAAGCTATCCAAGCCGCATCTCCTGCATTGTGCTTAAGCCCGCCAAGTATAATGATCTGATCGCCTCATTTAAGCGCGATAACCGCAATCTGAACGACCTGCTTGCCTGGCTGCACGGTACAAACATCCAAAACCTGCTAAAAACACAACCCTTAGCGCAGGGGATTCTGGTAGATCAGTTCAGCCTTTCGCAGAAAGTGCGGCGGATGTTGCAGGAAAAGAAGTGCCCCGTTCCTTGCGTGGAGCGCACCCAGGCGGAGGCAGATCCGGCGGTTGCGGCTGCATCCATAATCGCTCGTTATCAATTCCTGGAAGCTTTTTCTGCCATGAGTAGTTTTTACAAGATAGATTTTCCATTGGGTGCTACCTCCGTTGTGATAACAAGAGCGGTGGAGTTTGCGCGGCAATACGGGCTTCCCCGCCTGGGCGAAGTGGCAAAGCTACATTTCAAGACAACCCTGAAAGTGGAAGACAAGCTGACAAAAATACCTAAATTGTAATTCGGAGCATCGCGCTATAATTATTTATACTTACAGGAGATAGCATGATGGAAAAATATACGCTGGATGCTATATAGGGTAAACCCCACATTGTGCTTGACAAAATGATTACCCTCCTACAGGCTTGATAAAAAGAAGCAAAGCTCGTGATAATGGAGTATAAATGCCTGAGATAAAGCAGATGATGATGATCAGGAACCCCTTTAAAAAAGGGACAAAAAGCCGAATGAAAGACTTTAAGGCTAATATAGCTATTTACATAGAAAAAAAGAACTTCATCGTAAAAACTGCCAATTCTACCGAGGAATTGCGGGAAGCACTGAAACTGCGTCACGACATCTTCCTGCTGGAACTTCTGAAACGTAAGAAACGCTCCGGGCTGGATAAAGACAAGTTCGACAAACACTGCGACCATCTGATTATCATAGATAAACGCATCAATAAAATCATCGGTACCTACCGGCTGCAATCCTCAGAGCATACCACAAAATGGTACACAGCCACCGAATTTCACATGAAGCATATAAAAAAACTACCCGGCACCAAGCTGGAGTTGGGGCGTGCCTGTGTGCATCCGGAACACCGCAACGGAGTGACCATTACCTTGCTTTGGGAAGGGATCAGCGAGTATATCGCCGCCAGTGGAAGCAGTTATCTCTTTGGATGCTCCAGTATTAAGACGATGGACAAGGATGAAATCCGGCAGATATATGCGTATCTGAAACAAAACGGGCATATTTCAGAATACCATCGCGTCCGCCCCAAAAATAAATTTAAAGTACCGGGGTTCAAACGCTTTTCCCGCTTGCATCCCCTCCACAGCCAGATATATATAGAACCCGGAGAGATGAAGGATAAGATACCTTCGTTGCTCGCCTCATATTTGCGGGTGGGTGCCAAAGTTTGCGGCGTACCTGCTATGGATAAAAGCTTCAAATGCATAGATTTTCTTACGCTGATGAAGGTGGAGGATATGAACCGGGCTTACATACGTAAAGACAAAGCTGAGTGAACCGGTAAACATAATGCTAAGAATCAAACTCTTCATTTGGCACTTGATGCTGATGGGCGATTTCTTTCTTAGTGCCAATCTTATCCGGCTGTTTAGCCGCAATCCGGTAACCCTGAGGCACCGTTTGGCAAAAAATACTACGCGCATTGGGCGCAGGTTTCTGAAGGCTTTTAATATAAAAATAAGCATGAAGCACCCGGAAAGACTTGCAGAGCTGGCAGACAAAAACTATCTTGCCGTGGCTAATCATGTTTCCTACACCGATATCATTATCCTTGCATCGCTGGAAAACTTCGTGTTTATCACTTCTGTGGAAATGGGTAAAAATGTATTTCTCGGCAGCATCACCAGATTGGGCGGCTGCCTTTTTACAGACCGGAAGAAATTTGTGTCCCTCCCCGATGAAATTGAGAAGTTTGCCAATACCATCAAAGCAGGTTTTAAAGTTATGCTCTTTCCCGAAGGTACCAGTACCAACGGAGAGACGGTAAAAGAGTTCCGCAAGTCCTTGTTTAAGGTTGCTTTGTTAGCCGATTGCCCGGTTCTGCCAATTTGCATTCGCTATAAAGCATTGGATGGTAAGCCGATAGACGAGTTCAACCGTGATCTGGTTTATTGGTATGGAGACATGACTTTTGCTCCACATTTTATGAAGCTCTTAGGGCACTCTCTAAGCGCGGAAATAGATTTTTTAGACCCGATATATGAACTTGAAGGGAAAACGCGCCAGACGCTATCAAATGACGTTTATACGCAAATCTGCGATTGTTATCATCAGAGGAGTTCCCCAGGTTCTGTTTGACAGGATTGACCTCCGCAAAATAATGTAGAAAATACTTCGTATATAAATAGGAGAACTAATGAGCCAGAAAAACAAAGATCGCTTGCACATGGGTAAGATAAACTTTCTCTTGCTGTTGCTTGCCGCTATATTGCTTGTAATTGGATACTTTATTATGTCCCTGAACGAGATTGTAATCTCTCCCGTGATACTCGCAGCTGTTTACGTACTCCTTATTCCTTTTGCTCTCTTGTATCAGCCTAAGAAGCACGAATAATGCCCCTTTTAAGCGAAGAAGAACTCATCCGGCTGAACAAGTTTCAGCTATCCGCCAAGAGTGTGGTGGAAGGCTTCCTCGTTGGCTTGCACAAATCCCCTTACCATGGCTTCAGTGCAGAGTTTTCAGATCACCGTCAGTATAACCCGGGTGAGCCGCTTAAAGATATGGACTGGAAGGTATTAGCAAAAACACAACGTTACTACGTGAAACGCTATGAAGAAGAAACCAACCTACGCAGCTATATTTTGCTGGATCACAGCAAATCCATGTTCTACGCTTCAGGGAAAAGCAGTAAGATAGAGTATGCCAAACGTTTAACAGGTGCGCTTGCCTGGCTGATGATCTCCCAGAAGGATGCTGCCGGGCTCTATACATTTAACACCAAAATTACCTCCGCACTCCCTCCCAAAGCCATTCGCAGCTATACTTCACAGATATTTGGCAGACTGATGGAATTGCAGCCTGAAGATAAAACAGATGTATTGATTCCCTTACACCAGATTGCTGAACTGATACGCAAAAGAAGCCTGGTAGTGCTGATCAGCGACCTGCTTGATGATCCCGATAAGATACTTTCCGCGCTTAAACACTTCCGTGCCAGACATCATGAAGTGTTAGTGTTCCACATTGTGGATCCACAGGAAGAAAGCTTTGAATTTAAAAGAGAAACAGAATTTGTGGATAGTGAGACAGGGGATAAGATTACCGTCTCTCCCTGGCAAATACGTAAGGAATACCTCGCCAATATTCAGAGCTTCACTGCATACCTCAAAACTGAGTGCCAAAAGAACCAGATAGAGTACAATCCTGTATCCACTGCCACTCCTTTGGAAGACCTGTTGCTGAAGTACCTGATAAAAAGGAAACGTGGATAAACCGTGAAACTACGCACTATCTCCGCTTCTGAGGTGGAAAGCAAGCTTGTTGAAGCCATCGGGCATATCACCTTTAATCCTGATCCTGATATTCTTCCCGCTTTGCAGCATGCTTATGTGCAGGAAACCAGCCCTCTAACCAAAGACGTATTGAACAGCATTATTACTAATGTAGATCTTGCCGGGCGCAATTCTGTTCCCTTATGCCAGGATACGGGCAGCTTGGTGGTCTTTGCGGAAGCAGGCAATGAGCTAATAATAGACGGAGAACCGCTGGAGAGCATCATTAACCATGCCCTTGAAATATGCACAGAGAAGTACTATCTACGGGCATCTATAGTCACTGATCCCTTATTTAACCGGGATAACAGCGGCAATAACTCCCCTGCAATCGTACACATCAGGATTGTAGAGGGAAACGGGCTGCGTATCCGCATTGCCCAAAAAGGCGGCGGAGCTGAAAACATGAGCCGGCTAAAGATGTTTAATCCCGGTGCCAGTCCAGCGGATATAACCGAATTTGTGGTAGAAAGTGTCCAGCTTGCGGGTGCAAAGGCTTGCCCACCCTTGATAATTGGCGTGGGCATAGGGGGAAACTTCGAGCAATGTGCCTTGTTAGCGAAGGAAGCTCTCTTCACCCCGCTTACCGAAACACACCCTAATGAACTCTATGCAAATCTGGAAAAAGAGATATTGAAGGCTGTAAATGAGACAATGATAGGTGCACAAGGCATGGGAGGCAGCATCACAGCGCTTAAGGTAAGCATCAAAGAAGCACCCTGCCATATCGCATCTCTACCGGTGGCTGTAAACATTCAGTGCCATTCTCACCGGCATATAACGATAGACATTTAATGATGATGCAAATTCATAGAATAGAACTTCCCTTAAAACCATCGGACAAGGCTCTACTGCGTGTAGGCGACAAGGTGCTTCTTAGCGGAGAGATCTTCACTGCCAGGGATGCAGCCCATGCGCGACTGGAAAGATTAATGATAACCGCACAGCCTCTCCCTTTTGATTTATCTGAAACAAGCTTGTTCTATTGCGGACCCAGCCCGAAGCCTGAAGGTAAAGTATGCGGAGCTATCGGCCCCACCACCAGTACGAGAATGGATAGATACACGCCACTACTTATAGATCATGGACTAAGAGTAATGATTGGAAAAGGCGAAAGAAGTAGCACCGTAAAGCAGTCCATCCTTTCTCATCATGCAGTGTATATGGTTTGTGTGGGCGGAGTCTCGGCTCTTATGGCTCAGTCCATTGTTTCATGTGAAACATATGCGTGGGGAGAACTGGGAGCAGAGGCAATATACAGGCTGGTCGTAAAAGACTTACCTGCATATATAGCTATTATATAGCCACATCAATTGTCAATGTACTTTTACATCTAAGAAACATGCATGCCTCTCGAATTGTGCTTGCTATCTATATTGTAACGATGTAAAATGCGTTAGAGAATACCGCACTATTTATGAATAAGGACTTGTTTACCGCTTTGCTTGTGTTTCCCTGCCTGGAAATGATAAAGATAAATGCCGCTTGCACACTGCTTTCCTGAGGCATCTTTACCATCCCAAACTAAGCTGTGTTCTCCCTTATCCATATAAGCGTCAGACAAGCTTCTAACCTTCTGCCCTTTAAGGTTATAGATATCCATACTCACTTTATTCGCTTTGGGAAGGGAGTAGCTGAATGTAACCAAGCTCCTGCTGGGGTTGGGGAAGCTGGAAAGCGATATTGCACTTGGGATCAGGTTCTCATCCTCAGCACCGGAAGGACTGCTTACAAAAACATTCAATGTATCGCAGATTATCCCCAGCATATCTGCTAAGTTACTGCGAAGCGGAGTTATCTGTGCAAGCGAGAAGGAAGAAGCAATCGTGCGGTAATTACCATTGCTATTCCAGATACCGATATTGGCATCAGGAGGGTCCATATTCTGGGTGGTAAACAGTACGTTAGCCGTTTCTGTAAAAGGAAACAGAATCTGCGTAGGGTAAGTGTAATCCGCATACTGCCAAATGATGTTACTAAGGGGGTGGTGCACAGTTTCTATAAAAGTAAAGTTATCCAGGGGAGCGTGCACACCAAGCTTTGTCCAAAAGGGCGAATCCAGCGGGCTCCAGTTCAAATCTCCTTCAATATACAGCTTGCCGCCGGTTTCCAGATAAGAATTCAGCAGGTTATGCTCAAAGGAAGTGGTTTCCAGATTGTAATTAGCTTCACCGAAGCCAAAAAGGCAGAATACGGCTTTGAACTGGTTTATGTAATCGTAATCATCAATTAGTTTATCAGTGTATATGACGTTGACATCAGCAATCTCTCTAAGGCTGTTTACTACAGCTAAGCCTTGCTGACCGTTGGGTTCCCAAACTAAGATTTCGCCCTGTGGCATTGGTGCAGTGGGAGTGTAGCCGATTAGGGGATCGCCGAATAGCATGTAGGTGTAAACATTTTGCAGCTCAGGCCAGATAATGCCGTCGGAATCTATGGGATCGCCAAAGAGGTAGTAACGTGTGTGCAGCAGATTCGCATAGGCATAGGAAGCCCCAACGCTCATTTCTGCTTGACGGAAGTTCTCCAGATAGTGGTAGTTAAAGGAAGAAAGACCGCCCCATCCGGGATTCTGCCAGCCAATTTTATACCAGCCGGTTCGGGTGGCGGCAAGCACTGCAACGGCTTTTTTAATGAGGGCATATTCTGCCAAGCTTGGTTCATCGCCGTCAACTAAGCCATTATAGCAGGAAGCTGCGAAGATCATAGCGCCGTCTGTGTTGGCGAGGTTATCGAAGCTACCACGGTTCACCAAGCCCATCCATGACATCTCGTTCGAATCGGGGATACCATCTTCATTGCTGTCTTCTATCCAAACCTTGCGTGAAGAGGAGGAAGAGCTGCCATGTGCGCTCCAGTTGATAAAGCCCCAGCTGTAATTATCCAGCAAGGTGCGGAAGTTATCTGAAGAAAGAGGCATTTCACATAAGTAGGATGGTACCACGCCCATTTGCTCGTACATTCTGAAGTTCAGCTGACCTGATAGGGCGGTATCATAAGCGTACTGCATGAAATCAGCACCATCTGTGGGGAGCATGCCAATTTCAGGTTCGTTGCCATAGTTCAGGAAGGCTGCCGGAAGCAGATTAGCTTCTTTCCAGGGGGCAGTGCTCTGCTCATAACTTACTATGCGATTTGCGATTGCAGTTACTTGGCTGGCGATATTGGTGGATATCCTGCCTACGAAAACTTCGGGAGTGAAATCCACTTCGTAATCCTGGTTCATAAAGCCGGTGGAGTATTCCCCCAACAAAGCATCGTTATCGCTGTCCCAATTGCTGCTGAGGTCGCTATAAAAGAAGTCTGAAGGTACTGAATCCCAGCCCTCAGGTTCGGGAGTAAGGTAAGCTACGGGCACTGTGTCGTAATCGCCCAATAAAAGCAGATAGGTGAAATTATTCGCTTGGTATTGGCTTATCAGGTAGGAGCGTAGCTTCTCTGCGTCGGAGGTGCCCATTCCCTGGGCTAAAGCGGTGGCAATATCGGTGAAGCTGATCACAAGTCCCTGCGACTGGCGGAAGCTTACCCAGCTGTCCATGGCAGCATACAGCGCTGGAGTGCCGATCACTAAAACGTCATAATTACGGTGGGTAGAACGGCTGTACCATGTTTGCAAGTCTTGGGGATTGGCGAAGAAGGTGTTATCGGTAAAGGTGGAGGGGATAGTACCGGATTCTTCATTGGAGCTGTATTGCAGTCTTATGGAGCAGGTGTTGCTCCACTGCCAGGTATTTCCATCCCAGAAAGCAGGCAGCACTGAAAAGGCTGCATAGCGCAGGTCGCCCCACTTGCGTAAGCCCAGATAAGTGTATGAAGCAGGTTTGCCGGTGCTTTCTGGCATGCTAAGCAGTTTATCGCCATTGCTGAACCCACCGTTATGTGCGGGTGCTTTTCCGCTGAGGGATTGAGGAGCAGATATATTTACGCTCCAGCTATCTATCTTGGCTTCAGGTGGTAACAGGATGTTCACATTCTGCACAGGTAACTGGAGCTTACCGGGGCTGGAGACAGCACCGTATCCAAGCTTAGTGAGTTTATTTTGGTTTATTTCGCCATTGGGGGCAATCAGCGGGATATCTACGCGGATATCAGATGCGAAAACTATAATGGGGAGCAGGATAAGCAGTAGAATCACGATGTGTTTCATAATTTCACCTTCTTGGCTTTTACTCTGCGGAAGCGGAGCTTTTGTTCAGGGGTCATTTTCTCTGTCGCATATTGTACAATCAAACGAGCACAGTGCTCTTTATGCAGAAAAAGGAATTCTTCCACGGGGACGGGGTGCAGCTTCCACAGTTCCCGCAGGAACCAGCCCAATCCCTGATGCACAACGCGTGCTTCATCAGCCATCATGCAAGCGATAAAATCCAGCAGTTCTTGCGGGTTAGCTGTTTTTCGCAGGCAAAGCAAGGTTACCGGCACGGCGCGCCTTGTCCATTTGCTTTCGGCCTTACGCCAGGTTGCGAAGTCCCGAAGAGAAACGATGCTTTGGTCCAGAAAAACCGGTGTAACACGTGAACAGAGGATATCCGAATGTGCCCAGTTGCTTACTCCGGCATCAAACCAGCTTTTTACTAAGGCTAAAGTGGATTTTTTGTATTGAGAAATATGCTTCATAAGGAGGAGAATTGCCACGGTAGCGAACTCGTATTTTCCGGTGGAAAACAATTGTAGCCCAAGCTCCGCGATATCTTCCAGATTAAGGGTGTATTCGGAGGCAATCTTGTCGCAGAGGAAGTGAACCTGCTCGTCATTTAAACCAAAGGCATCGTAACCTTCGCTGAAATAACGGGAGTACTTGGTAACCAGAGCAGGGTTATTGTTAGCCGTGCAGTAGTCGTAGATTTCGGACTGGATCTGCTGATAGCGGGAGTCAGGTCTTTGCGCCATAATCAAGCTCCTAAGATTCAGGAAGCCCGTTAGAATCATCTGTTCAGGATAGCAAGCTTCCCTTAATCTATTTCTTCTGTTCTATTAGTCTTAGCAATTTCTGAACCATAGCCAAGACCTTTTCCGGTTACCAGCACATGAAAGCGATTGAACATCTGCCTGAAGCGGTACAGCATGGTCTTATTGGGGTTCAGCTGAGCCATCATCTTCTTTAGGAAGGTTTCCCAGTTAGTTTTCTCATAACTGCGGAAAAAGCCGATAGCCTGCAAAACTTCAAGCATGTAGTTCTGTATCTTTTCCAGTTCACGCCCGTCCACAGCAAAGGTGTTCTGCTTGGTAGCTTCGTCCAGAGGGAGATTGTAAACTTCCCATATTGCCAGTGCAACTGCCTGTGCAAGATTTATAGAAGGGAATTCCGGATTGGCAGGGAAGTGACACCTAAAAGCACATAAATCAGCTTCTCTGTCTGTAAGTCCGGAGGTTTCCCGTCCAAACACCAAGCCAATTTGCATGTTGGGTAGCTTGTGTACATAGCGTGCCATCTGGCGTGGGTTCATATCCACGGGCTTAGTTTTACCCACGCGTCTGGAAAAGGCGATAACCCTGTCCAGATCGGCGATAGCATCTTCGAGGGTATCAAATATCTTGGCTTGCTCCAGGATGTGTTCGGAGTGCATGGCGAGATAAAAATCGTTCTTTTCCGGGATAGTGCCCACGATGCGAAGGTCGCTAATAGTAAAGTTGTTCATGATTCTGGCAATAGCACCTACATTGCCGCTGTAGATTGGTTCCACCAGGATTATGGCAATGCGGGAAAGCCCATTGTCCTGCATGCCGGTAATGCCCTTACTTCTTGTTTTTAACGTTAATAATGCCGGCGAGTTTATTGCCCATGCTGGAGACGTTGTGATTGGGGTCGTTTCTCCATTCCTGCACGGTACGTTGGGTGATATTCATAAAGTCTGCAGATTTATCGCGCTTGCTCTTCTGGGTGAAGATATTCGCCAGTTTCTTCATCGTTTGCCAGATAGTGCGGATGCGTTTGTCGTCGCCGTCGATTAGCCATCTGCGAACATTGTTATAGCATTGCAGAGGGCGCTGGCGTCCCACTTGGGTAAGGATATGGCTGATCTTTTTTTGCACTTCTTCGCTTTCGTCATCCAAGAGGTTGGATACGAAGGTGAGGATGTATTGCGGGTGACGGCTGGCGATGTTTTCCATACCGTGCATGCTGATGGCGCGTTTCTTTTCGTTGGGGGATTCAGCCCAACGCGGCATATGGTCTTTCATCGTTTCGGGAAATCTTTTCCACATTTCGAAGCATATCGTCTCGGATTCCCAGGGCACGCTCTCGAAGGTCTTTTCTATGGTTTTTACAATCACTTCCGGGCGGTTTTGGTGTTTGTGATAGAAATAGAACAGACCGGTAGCCCGTACACCGTATATGAAGTGTTCCAGCAAACCCCCGCAAATTTCGTCCATTTCGCCGTTGCCGGAGTATTGTGCCAGCCTTTTACCAAGTTCTTCACGCACAAAGTAGTTTGCCGTGTTGCCAATTTCTGTTATTTGTTTTTCTGCCAAGGCACTTTTGCCTTTTTCTACGTTGCGGAAGATTTTTTCCACCGCTGCGTCCAGAAACTTGAAGTCGTCTATATTCAGACGTCCCATTTCTTTTATCATTCATCCTGCTTTGTGGTGATTGGCAATAAATTTCCCAAACCACTTTTGTAGATAGCGTTATAGCCCAGAGGGGCTAAGTTATTTAGGTTGCTGTCAAAGTCTGTTTTCCATATTAAACCCTAAAGAGAGCTATTGGAGATAGGGATTGCTTTATCACGTTGATTATGATTACAAGATATTCTGCAAATGCTTTCTGTCAAGAACTTTCTTCGTTTGTTCCTGCTTCCACACTAATGTCAAACTTGTTTGGCTGCTAATCGGTATTGTAGTATCAGCAGTTCCGAAATACTGTATTCATGCCGTGTCTGAACAAGCTTTAGCCCTGCTTGCAGCGGGTATGCCTCCCATAACCCTCCCATATCGCGATACGGGAGGGTTATGGGATAGTTACCGCCAACAAACAGGTGACAACAATAGGTGAAACAGGGGTGCTGCAAGAGGAAACGGATGCTTCTACTGCCAGATTTGTAAACGCTTGTCAGAATCTAAATAAATTCGGTTTATCGGCTGCGAATAACTTATTTGTTGCAAACTGGTAAAAATCTTGCTTGACAGAAATGTGGACATATTATAGTATGCCGTATGTAAGTAAATGTTATACTTAGAGTCATAGTGTGAAGTTTGGAATAATAGCCTAAGAAGCAATGTGGTTCATAGGTTGAGCACAATTTGCAAGACTTGTGGCTCCACAGGAAGCTTATGTAAGGTGCCGTAAAAATTAGAAAACTAAACAAACAATTAAAACGTAAAAGGAGACTCTTATGAGAAGATTATCATTACTCATTGTGATGATATTCACAGTATGTATGTCCTTTGCCGCAATCAACGATTTCTACACGTTTAGTGCGACAACAGGAACCTACACGCCTATCACAGGCACAGTCGTTACCGAGGTTACGGGTCAAGATGACGTACTCTCAGCGGCTATTCCTCTCGGTTTTAGCTTAATGTACGGTGAAACATCATTCACTGAAGTTAAAATATCCTCAAATGGCTGGATAGGTCTGGGCACAAGCCAGACAGCCTACAATTTGACCAACAGCTTAGCTTCAACAACCATTAAACCGGTTATTGCCCCGCTTTGGGACGATACTGATATGGGACTTGGAAATGTATCTTATCTTGTCTCTGGAACTGCTCCGAACCGTGTATTCACAGTGCAATACACAGATGCTCAGTGGAACTACCAGAGCACAACACTGTTCAACTTCCAGGCAAAGATATTTGAATCCGGTAAAATCTCATTTGTGTATGGTTCATCCACGGGTGCACCTACCAGTCCTTCCGCTTCCATTGGTATCAATATGGCTCCCGGTGGATCAGGTTGGTATTATAGTGTAACCCCGGGTGCTGCAGCATCGGCTTCAACAACAGCTGAAAACACCACAATTGCTACTTTCCCCGCACAAGGTACTACTTATGACTTCACTCCCGTAGTTGTCGGACCAAACGATTTAGCCGCGACTACAATTACAGGTAGTGCTACTCCTTCCATTGGCCAGTCCACACCTTACACCATTAGTGTTCGTAACCGTGGAACTGCCGCTCAGACTACCTACACAGTTAAACTATTCACCAGTGCAAACGTGGAACTTGGTTCCGTTGCCGGAACGGCAATTCAACCAGGTGAAACCCTTCCTTTTATTATCAACTGGACTCCTCAAGCACTTGGTACAGTAACAATCTACGGAAAAGCAACGCTTGCCGGTGATCTTAATCCCCAGAACGACCAAACTTCCGGTTTAGTTGTTTCTGTGATGGATTCCGGTGTTACGGTTGTTCAAATTGGAACAGGCACTACAGTAAACACTACTAGCAGTGTTCCTGCTCCTTATGGTACTTTTTATAAAAACTTCAGACAACAGTACTTATACACTGCTGCGGAGATAAATGCAGCTGGTGGAGCTCCTGGGCTGATAAGTTCTTTGGCTTATGAAGTTACCAATGTTAACACCTGTGTTGCCATGCCGAACTACCGTATCCGCATGAAAAGCACAACCCAGACAGCTTTAACAACCACCTTCGAAACAGGCGACTACACCACGGTGTGGACAAACGCATCTTTCTTGCCTGTGGTGGGATGGAATATCCATGATCTCACTACACCATTTATATGGGATGGATCCTCTAATGTATTGGTAGATATTCTTACCGACCTGATCACAGGTGACTATACTCAGAATGCATCCACACCATACTCCGCAACAACATTTAACTCGGCTCTCAGATTTCAGAGTGACACCGATGCAGCAAGCGCTGCTACCACCGGCACCACCGGTTTAAATCGTAGCAACGTCCGCTTCTACATGACTATTTCTGATATGGGTTCCCTTAGTGGCACGGTCACAGCTGCTGGCACGCCAGTAGCAGGGGCAAGTGTGAGAGTCCTGAACTCAGTATTTGCTACTACTACAGGAGCTAATGGTACTTACAGTTTACCTTTCGTTCCTATTGGATTACAGCAAGTTTCCGCCACAAAACATGGCTACAATGTTGTTACCCACAGTGTAACCATTATCGATGATCAGAATTCTACTCAGGATTTTGCCATTGCCTTGCTTCCCCAGGTTATCGTTACCGGCAGAGTCGTTGGTAGTGATAATCCGACAGTTGGTATTGCAGGTGCTACAGTAGCACTTAGTGGTTACGAACCTTATAGCACCGTAACCAATGCAAGCGGTATCTTCACCTTCCCCGCAGTATTTGCAAGCCAAACTTATAACATCACAGCCACTGTAACCGGTTATCAAACATATACCGGTCAGGTTGTTGTTGGCACAGCAAACGTTAATATGAATGATGTCACAGTGAATGAAATTGCTAATCCCGCCTCGGGCTTAGTTGCAAGTGAAGCTGTTGATTTCACTAACGTATCCTTGAGCTGGAATGCCCCGGGAGCAGGTCCTACAGGTTTCAATGACGATTTCGAATCCTACTCGGACTTCGCTATCACCTTTGCACCTTGGACAATGGTTGATGTTGACCTCAGCACCACCTACGGATTCAGCGGAATCACCTTCCCTAATTCCGGTGTTGCCATGGCATACATCATCTTCAATCCCACAACATGCGTACCCGCTCTGGAAGAAGCTCCTCATAGTGGCAACAAGATGGCAGCCTGTTTCGCTTCAGAAACACCTCCAAATAATGACTGGATGATCTCCCCGCAGGTTACTGTTGGTGGAAGTGATGTTGTTAGCTTCTGGGCACGTACATACGTGGCAGATTATGGTTTGGAACGCTTCAAGGTTGGTGTATCCACCACCGGAACCGCTCCTGCAAACTTCACCATTATCAGCGGAGCGAGTTACATCTCAGCTCCAGTAGCATGGACGAACTATAGCTATAGCCTGTCTGCTTACGCAGGTCAGCAAGTATATGTTGGTATTCAGTGCCTTTCAAATGACGCCTTCATCTTCTTCGTTGATGACTTCCATATTGGTACACCTGTCTCGATGTCCTCCAATAAAGAAGTTGCAGTCAACCATGTTGGTGTTCCTCGCAGCATAGTAACTCCTAATCCGGTTCGGATTAATAGCACACCTGCGATTGACATTAGTCAGATCACCGATAATGACCGTACTATGTTAGGTTATAAAGTGTATCGTTTGCTTGCCTCAGACCAAGCTAATGAGACAGCATGGACCACTTTAACACCAGCCAATATAACTCCTACAACATACATTGATAACACCTGGCAGCCTCTGCCTTCCGGTGTTTACAAATTCGCAGTGAAAGCAGCATATACCAATGGCGTGCTTTCTGCTCCTACCTTCTCCAATGAAATCCACAAAGGTATGATGGGTGTTCTTACCGGTGCAGTCACCGAATTCGGAACCAATCTCCCAGTAGCCGGCGCAACAGTAACAGCCGGAACCTACAGTGGTACTACCAATACTTCCGGTGTTTACAGCTTCAGTGCCTATGCCGGAACTTATAACGTGATAGCAGCTAAGCCCGGTTATCAACCAGCTTCTCAAGCCGGTGTGGTGGTCGTTGGTTTACAAACAACTACTCAGAACTTTGTTATGACAGAGCTTACCCTGCCAGCTTCAGCTGTGCAGGCTGCTATTGCCGGTAACAATGTTAATATTACCTGGTCTGCCCCGGGCACAGGTCCTTCCGGATTCTCAGATGATTTCGAATCATATCCTGATTTCGCAATCACCTTTGCTCCTTGGACATTGGTTGATGTTGACCTCAGCACCACCTACGGTTTCAGTGGAATCACTTTCCCGAATTCCGGTGTTGCCATGGCATACATCATCTTCAATCCCACAACATGCGTCCCCGCTCTGGAAGAAACCCCTCACAGTGGCAACAAGTTTGCCGCCTGTTTCGCTTCAGAAACACCTCCAAATAATGACTGGATGATCTCCCCGCAGGTTACCGTGATGCCTGGTGATGCAGTTAACTTCTGGGCACGTACCTACGTGGCAGATTATGGCTTGGAACGCTTCAAGGTTGGTGTATCCACCACAGGAACCGCTCCTGCCAACTTCACCATTATCAGTGGTGCCAGCTACATCTCTGCTCCGATTACCTGGACTAACTACAACTACGACTTAAGTGCCTATACCGGTCAGCAAGTGTATGTTGGAATTCAGTGTCTTTCCAATGATGCCTTCATCTTCTTCGTTGATGATTTCACGATTGGTACTCCTCCCGCCCTCAATAATAATGTTACTTTGACGGACGCTCAGGAAAACCTT
Organism: Candidatus Cloacimonetes bacterium HGW-Cloacimonetes-3; assembly: GCA_002840645.1. Classification (GTDB taxonomy): domain Bacteria; phylum Cloacimonadota; class Cloacimonadia; order Cloacimonadales; family Cloacimonadaceae; genus Cloacimonas. The sequence goes on along the minus strand of PHBO01000008.1, from coordinate 73,206 downwards.
ACCAAGATGAACATCCACACCCAGAATATCGGGGAACTGAATGCCTCTGAAAGAAAGCAATACAATCCCTCTACCGGTGTTGTTTCAATTCAGCCGAGCATAGACCTTAGCCAACTGGTTACAGTCGATAATTCCCGTGCGCTCACCGGATACAAGGTATGGCGTTTGATTGCCGGACAGGAAACCAATGAACCTGCCTGGACAAGCCTTACAACCAATCCTATATCCGCTACTGCTTATCAAGATACAGGTTGGGGAACACTTCCTGACGGCACCTACAAATGGGCAGTGAAAGCTGTTTATACCGGTGGTGCTCTCTCTATTCCCGCACTCTCCAATCCGCTTACCAAGATTAGCAATGTCGGTACTATTGCCGGTATCGTCCGCAACCAAGCAACTCAGCCTATTGCCGGCGCAACCGTTGTTAGCGGATCAGTTACCGCTACTACCGGAACCAATGGTGCATACAGCATGATTGTTCCCGCGGGAACACACAGCGTAACTGTTTCACATGCAAGCTATGCTTCTGCAACCCAAACCGGTATAATTGTCCTAACCGGACAAACAACTACCGCAAACTTCATTCTTGCACCCACGCAGAACTTGTTAGTGGATGGATTTGAGACCTATACCAACTTCGCACTCACCTTTGCCCCATGGACACTGGTGGATGTTGATTTGGCTGTCACTGGCGGAATTAACGGAGTTACTTTCCAGAATTCCGGTGCTGCCATGGCGTACATTATCTTCAATCCAAGTGCAACCACTCCTGCTGTTACCAGTGTTGTTCCTCATGGTGGAGCTAAAGTAGCTGCAAGCTTCTATTCCACTGTTCCTCCAAACAACGACTGGTTAATCACTCCGCAAGTTACCAATGCTACTCAGATTAAGTTCTGGGCAAAATCCATGAATGCCACTTATGGTCTTGAACGCTTCAAGGTTGGTGTTTCCACAACCGGAACCGCCCCTGCGAACTTCACCATCATCAGCGGTGCAACCTACATAGAAGCACCTATCACATGGACTGAATATACCTACAACATCACTAATGGTAACGTCCCTGTGTACATTGGTATCCAATGCGTCTCCAATGATGCGTTCGTCTTCTTCGTTGATGACGTAACCATTATCGGCGGTCCTAGTGCTAATGAAGATATCACAGTTCCTGTGATTGCCACAGAGCTGAAATCTAACTATCCTAACCCCTTCAACCCGGAAACTACGATTTCCTTCAGCGTGAAGGAAGCTTCACCTGTAAGCATCGAAGTCTTTAACGTTAAGGGTCAGTTGGTGAAAACCCTGATTAACGACGTGCAAGAAGCCGGAAACCACAATGTGGTTTGGAATGGTAAAGATAATAACGGTCGCGCCGTATCCAGCGGTATCTACTATTACAAGATGAATACCGGTAAATACAGCAGCACCAAGAAAATGATCATGATGAAATAGTTAACGGATTAGGAAACTAAGAAGTTACATAAACATGTACAAAAGCCCCGGACTTCGGTTCGGGGCTTTTCATTTAGCTCCCGGATACCGTAGCGGTTCCACATACTTCATCCTGACCGGCAAGCTGCCTTGCTTTGCTCTTGCTTGTATCTCTAATGATTCTATAACAATTCCCTAACAATTCCCTAATGGCGTTAGGGAATTGTTAGGGAATTGTTATGGCGACACTAAAGAAAGCAGCAAGGCTGATGAAAGCTGGTGTTTGGCATTTTACTTGACATATACAGCGCATGCGAGATGATACCGCCATAGAGATAATATTTATCCCGGAGGTGGGAAAACAATGCAAAATATGATTTTAGTCCTTGTCTTGTGGCTGCTGTGCTTGTCTCCTATGATAGCCCAAACGGTTGATCTAAGTAAAGCATCGGATTACCTGAATGCCTTTATGCGGGTTCGTGGTGATGCCGGTGGTGGTGTAACCGTATATCACTGGACAGGAAGCGTGTATAGCATGATCCCCGGGGAAAAGCGCACAGAGCTGTTTGGCTTTGAGGGCTTTAATATCGCCAAAACAGTTCCAGGTGCAAGCGGATTTACTCTTTTGACCCGTGAGGCAGCTTTTTTCAAAGACTATCGCAGTGGCGAGATATTGGAGACCTGGCGCAATCCGCTAACCAATATCGAAGTGCCGGTGCTTCATATATGGAACGATCCCGTAAATCAGGACATGAATTTTGAATCGGATATGATTCCCTACATTCGGCAAATCCTACCTTCCACGGATTTGGGGGATGAACTGGTGTTTAATCTCGAGATATTCCCGTTTTATGCCAGCCCGCTACCACGCAAGGAGTATGCCGAGTTCTCGCAAAGCGACACCTATCAGGCAGCCGAGTTCTTCCAGTTCTTCAGCCGCAAAAGTGATCTGCTGAATCCCGCATTAAGGACAGTTCCCGTAACCCTCACCTGGAACAGAATAAGCCCCTGGATGCCCTTTATGCGCATGGGTGACCGTGCCGGATCGCTGGTGTTTGTATGCCGCGGGAGAAAGCTGGAGGGCGGTTTTGATGCTTTGCCAAAGCAGATAAAAGACTATGTGATGAAAAATAAACCCGAATATGCTGCCCCTCCAGAGGAGTGGAGCGAACCCAATGAAACAAGCTGGACATACTTTCGCAAGCTCTTTGACCAGGGCTTGATAAAGTAATGCCCCAATAGGAGATAAAGTGAAAACAACACTTGTCCTCGTTTTCTCTATTCTTGCCGTGCTGCTTTGCGCACAAGAAATGAACCCCTTCGGAACTCTCCGCCATAGTTCGGTGGATTCTGCCGGTAATCTGCATCTGCGCTGGGAAGATATCAGCCAAGCGGTGGGCGTTACCGAGTGCTTCTATAAAACAGGAACAGGCGTATGGAGCAGTGCCGTAGTCAACATGCTTGAACCAGGCACGCTGGAAGCTCTGATACCCTATACTTTCGGGCAGAGACTCCGCTATCGCCTGCGTTTTACCACTACTACGGATGAAGGCGAAATCAGCATGATGCATGCGGCTTATTTTGATGCAGATGCTTTCCCGCTAAACCTTAGCAACATGGCACACATTATCACCGATCCTGAAGGTGATTTCGTGGTTGGCAACAACCCCAATCTGGATATCCGCGAAACGTATGTGGGAGCTACAACAGATAAGCTGTATTTCACCCTGAAGAACGTTTCGGGACAGTACCCCACCATGAATTCCTTCACCAGTTTTAACGCCTATATGTGCAACATAATCAATGCCGAATCTGTGCTGACGGATTCCATTACCTATGCCATGGTGTATGCCAACATTCCCATATTACTGTCGAATGGCTTGTATAAGGTAGGTTATGATGCAGTGAACCAGTTGCCGGTATTTACCAGGTTGGGCAACATTCAGGCTCAGATCAGCGGTGGTGCGCTTCATCTGGCATGCAACTACAGTGATCTTGCCGCCGATCCTGATTTCGGAGGCTGGCCTAATGCTTACTATGGCTTGGTTTTATCTGCCTCTACCCTATCTGCTACTATTAGCCCCACTCTGGCGATAGAGACAGGGGACTATAGCAACCCTGCTGCTGTGTTGTTCCTTGATAATGTTTATGATGTAGCAGTTAACCATCCCCCTCTGGTGGACTGGATGAATTACCTTCCGGAAACAGGAACCTTGTACCTTACCTACTTTGATGAGGATGGAGACTTTCCCTTGATCGCCGAAGTGCAGAACTCTAACGGCACGGTGGTACAAGCCCAAATGGTTGACCCTCTTAATATCCATTCCACCTGGTTTGCACAATTGCCAGTAGGGACACAAGGCACTCTTACCTGGAATTTCAGCGATAACGGATATACAATGGTAACCGGGCAATATAACCCCAGTGCTGCAGAGGATGACGTGTTACTGCCTGCCGCTATTAGTTGCCAAATGCCCAATCCATATAAAGCGAACCACGCTATAACCTTAAAGGGTTTAGGCCATAGCCTCTTGAAAGTAAGCGTGTTCAATGTACGAGGTCAGAAAGTAGAAGATGTATATAGCGGAATCCCAAACTCAGCTGAATATAATGTAAGCATAAACGGCAATCTGGCATCCGGCATCTATTTCCTAAGAATAGAGCAAGGAAGCCGAAGCTATAACCATAAATTCGTGTTCACGAAATAGGAAGAGAAACAAACATATGTTCATAGATTATGCAAGAGTACGTATCAAAGCGGGTCATGGCGGAGACGGCAGCGTAAGCTTCCGCCGCGAGAAGTTTATCCCCAAGGGCGGTCCCGATGGGGGAGACGGCGGCAGAGGCGGTGATATCGTTGCCATAGGGGATTTCAACATGAATACCCTGCTAGACTATCGCTATAGTAAAAGCTTCAAAGCAGAAAACGGTAAAGGCGGTTCCGGGGGCAAGAAAACAGGTGCCTCCGGGGAAGATTGCATATTACGCTTACCCCTGGGTACGGAAGTGTACCTGCTGGAAGATGATAAGCGGGTGAAGCTGGCTGATATCACGGTAGCGGGCGAGCCGGTTGTGCTTGCCAATGGCGGTCATGGTGGCAAGGGTAACAGTAACTTCGCTACCCCTACCAATCAGGCACCCAGGCATGCCACTCCGGGTGGTCCGGCTCATGATATGGAACTGGAGTTTGTGTTGAAATTGATGGCGGATGTGGGCTTGGTAGGTTTTCCCAATGCAGGTAAATCCACTTTGCTGAGCGTGCTTTCCGCTGCCAGACCCAAGATCGCCGATTACGAATTCACCACTCTGGAGCCGATGCTTGGCGTGGTGCGGGTAGGTGAGTACAAGAGCTTTGTGATGGCGGATATTCCCGGCATAATCGAAGGTGCGCACATGGGTAAAGGCTTGGGACACCAGTTCCTGCGGCACATCCAACGCACAAGTATCCTGCTGTTTTTGATCGACATTGCTGCTCCGGATCCTGTGGAAGCATACCGCACTTTACGGGCAGAGCTTTATTTGTATGATTCGTTCATGGATAAGAAACCTCATCTGATCGTGATCAGTAAAACAGATACCCTTTCCGAGGAAGAACTGAAACCTCGCTTGAAAGAGATTAACAAAGGCTTCAAGAAGCAATTTGGCGAGGATATCATTGCTGTTTCGTCCGTAAGCCAAAGCAAGCTTGAGGAGCTTAAACACTTAGTATTCCGCATCCTGCAACAAGATAAATGAACTCTGCCAAACTAAAAGCCTGGCTTTGCCTGAAAAACACACCGGAGTTAAACTTAAAGAGCACTCTGGAACTGCTGAAGCGGTTTCCTGATCCACAAAGCTTCGTGGGCAATCCCGCCCATGAGGTGTATAATGACCAAAGCCTTAGCCGGGCAAGCGCAGATTACCTAAGCCAAGCCAAGCTGCCGGATTATTCCAACAGAACCCTTGAGCTATGTGAAAGCCATCATATAAGCTTTCTCTGCATCACTGATGCGGATTATCCTACCAGCTTGCGGGGCATCTTGGTACCGCCCTTGGTGTTGTATTACCGCGGAGACTTATTGGCGGCTTTACGCAACGTATGCCTGGCAGTTGTAGGTACCAGAAAACCGAGCACCTATGGCATGGAAATGTGCCGCCGCATCCTTGCTCCCGTTTGTGCGCGGGGAACCACCATTATCAGCGGCTTAGCGATGGGGATAGATACTATTGCCCATCATGCTGCTTTGCAGGCAAAAAGTAAGACAGTTGCCGTGCTGGCACATGGTTTGGATAGCATCTACCCGCCTGCAAACAAGAGTCTATCCGAGAAAATTGAAGCAAATGGGGCACTAATTAGCGATTATGAGCCCGGCACCAAGCTGGAACGCTGGAACTTTCCCGCCCGTAACCGCATTATCAGTGCATTGGCACAAGCAGTATTCGTTGTGGAAGCACCCTTAGATAGCGGTGCCTTGCTAACTGCAAGGTTTGGTACAGAGCAATCCCGGAGCATCTTTGCATTACCGGGCAATGTGAACCACCTCAATGCTCAGGGACCAAACCAGCTTATCAAGGACGGAGCGAAGATCATCACCTGCCCGGAAGATGTGCTCGATCTGCTTGGTTACAGCCCGGAAATTAATGATCAGCTTGAATTCCTGCCCGATCTTAGCCCCGAAGAGCAGCAAATATATGACATATTAGGTGCCGAGAACCGCGAGATCAGCTTCGATGAATTTCTGATTCTAACCGGTTTTAGTTTCGGCAAGCTATCCATCGTGCTACTAAATCTGGAACTGAAGGGCATGGTTGCTAAAAGCAGCGGCAACAGTTTTTTGAGACTGTAGTCATTTTTTAGTGATGAAGTGATAAGGTAACAAAGAGATAAAGAGGAAAGAGGCGAAAAGGTATCCACTATCACCCCATCACCTCATTACACCTCACTCCATCACCCTTTTCCAAAGAAATTCCTTGCCATTATTTACGATGCCAAAAAAGATGATATACATGCTGTGCGGGATGAATCAGCATACTCATGCTTTATCTCGCTTACACAATGAAATAGGTAATAGGGAAGCTAACGGATGAAGATACTCGTTATCAATTGTGGCAGTTCCTCACTAAAATATGAGATATACCAGATGCCTGCTAAGCAGAGCCTGGGCAAGGGTTTAGTGGAGCGTATCGGGCTTTCTGACGGCAGAATATGCCAGGAATATAACTCCACCAAATACGAAAAGGTTATGCCTATCCCCAATCACCGCATTGCCTTCGAGCAAATGATGCTGGCACTGTTGGACAGGGATAAAGGTATCCTGGAAAGCATCAAGGATATTGAGGGTATTGGTCATCGCGTGGTTCATGGCGGAGAGCAGTATTCCTCTTCCATTGTGATCGATGCAGATGTAAAGCAAGCCATCCAGATAAACGGCGAGCTTGCCCCTCTGCACAATCCTGCTAATCTCACCGGTATCATGGAAGCAGAAGCCATTTTTAAGGGTATTCCTCAGGTAGCGGTGTTTGATACAGCCTTTCATCAGACTTTGCCCCCCAGTGCCTATTTATATGGTATTCCGCGGGAGTTTTACGATAAATACCGCATCCGCCGCTATGGTTTTCATGGTACCAGCCATAGATATGTAGCCGGCATTGCCATGCAGATGATGAAGCGCAGCCCCGAAAATACCAATCTCATCACTTGCCATCTGGGCAGTGGCGCATCCATTACGGCAATCCAGGCGGGACGCTCCATAGATACCTCCATGGGTTTCACTCCGCTGGAAGGCTTGATGATGGGCACCCGCAGCGGAGATATAGACCCCTCTATCATATTTTATCTGGAAGAGCGGGGCTTTGATTTTCATGACATTCAGAACATCCTGAATAAGAAAAGCGGTCTGCTTGGACTATCCGGCATCTCCAGCGATTTGCGTGATATTGAAGAAGCAGCGAAAGAAGGGAATCAGGATGCCATAGAAACCCTTGATACCTATGCGTACAGGATCAGGCGCTATATCGGTGCCTATGTGGCAAACCTGATAAAAGTGGACATCCTTGTGTTTACCGGGGGGATCGGGCAATTTGGCGTTAACATGCGGAAAAGAGTGTGCGGTCGTCTGGAAAACATCGGTATTCACATAAACCGCGAGCTGAACAATTCGGTTGGGGCAAATGCAGGGATTATCTCCCAAGACTATTCTCCCATCAGCATCCTGGTAATTCCCACTAACGAAGAATTGCAAATAGCCACAGATACCTATGAGCTTATCACCGGCGGAGTTTTGTCAGACTTTGCGGAGAGCGTGGAGCAATAAAGGAAATTGAAGTATATACCTAAAGGAGTATAAAGATGAAAAGAAGAGCACTTGTGCTAATGTTTGTTTGTTTGCTTTCCTTGCTTAGTGCATCGGTAGGAATCACCACTGTTAGAATGGAAGATTATGATGGAGCAGTGGTTAGAGTTGTAGTAGGATTAAGTGCGGAGGGAGATTACCAGATAAATGCTAACCCCAACCGTCTGGATTTCAAGCTGGAAAACTTCATCAGCAATAGCAAAGCTCGCATTGCCACCAAAGACAGTAATCTTGTTTCTACCATTGAACAAAATGGAGATTTGCTACTCGTAACGGTGCAACATCCATATCGTTATGAGAAGCTTGAACTTACATATCCCCGCAGTGTGGTGATAGATATCTTTAAAAGCAACCCAAGTAAAGCGGAAAGACTCTCCATTGCAGATTTCTACGCCGAAACCGGGAAGCTGAATAGTGCAGATAAAACCTACAATGATCTGCACATTGATTATCGGCAAGACACAAAAATACTATATAAATGGGCTGAATTACTTTACAAAAAAGGCAGTTGTCGTGCTTCGGAGAAACTGTTTTTGATTCCTACAGGAGCGCCGTATTTCGAACAAGCAAAGCGCTTGATGTCAGTTATCCACGGAGAAGACGAGCCATTAGCCCCACCGCCGGTAATAGAGGAGGGGCAGCAGGATACACTCTCAGCATCACCTATTGCACCAACAACGCCGGACCAAGCTCCCAAACCTCCGGTACAGCCAGTAGCTAAACCGGCAACCGCGAAGAAAACCGGCAGGATCATGAGCTTAATCCCAATGTTGTTAGTATTGGGAATCCTTGTTGCTGTGGCATGCGTAATCTTTATCTTTGCCCTCAGGATGAAACCTGCTGTAAAGCACGAGCCCAGCCCGTTTACCGAAAGCAATATATCTCTGGATAACAAAACCATGTGCCGCATGGTAAGCAAACTGCTTTCCGACGGCTGGTCTATGCGTGAAATATCCAAAGAGCTGAAAATCAGCCAGAAAGAAGTGGAACAACTGGTTCAGATGTGCCATAGTGGCGGTTATGACGATCAAGACTAAAACAACAATCCTGTTTATAATCCTGCTTTCCATGGGCTCGCTGTGGAGTGTGCGTCACATCTCCGGCTCAGCCTTCAATCCTGAGGTTCGGGATGAGCTGTTTTACAGCCTGCTGAACTATCCCGAAAACCCCCGCGAAGCCGATTTATCTATCTACGGCAAGGGAGTTTACCATCCTTTTGCCAGTTTACCCCGCTTTAAAGATGCCTTCGTGGATGCGTTCCGGACAGGCAAGGCAAGACATAGTCTGCTCGGTTACCAAAGCCCGGATTCGCTGCTTGAAGCAGAGTTTAACATTCTTGCAGGATTCGAACAGGCAAGCGGTGAAAAGGACTGCGGATTCCTGTATAAAGGCTATATCATCAAGGCAGCTCTTGGCAAGCACACAGACATAAATACTTACTGGTGGAACGGCATGTTTATGGGGGATAAAGGCGAAGCCAGACTCTCCGAACTGATGGATGGATACTCCAAAGATAGCAGCGACAAAATCCGCGTGGATAACATCGCCGCAGACCTAAGCTACCATGCAGAAAACTACAGCCTGGCAATTGGCAGAGGCAAATTCCCCATCGGGAATTCCATCAGCGGCAGCATTATTCTTAACGACCGCGTGAACGACTATGCGTATCTTCTGGCAGAAGGTCGCGCGGGAGATTTTGGTCTTGCCATGCTTCACGGTTCGCTGCGGGCAGACAGCAGCTATGCCATATATCCCAGTGCTGCGGTAAACAACAAGAACTTTCCCGATAAGTTTGTTGCCCTGCACCAGTTAACATATTTTCCCACGGAAAGCCTGAGCATGTTTATCGGCGAAAGTGTGATATACGGAAACCGTGGGGTGGATATTAACTACCTGCTGCCAAACGCTTTCTGGCGTGCCAGCGAGCATAATATCGGGGATAGAGACAATGTGTTGATTTTTGCGGGAGCTAAGTTCCGTGTGCACCCAAGCCTTCTGCTTTATGCTCAAACTGCTTTGGATGAATTCAGCTACAACAAGGTTTTCACCTCCTGGTGGGGGAATAAGTTCGCTGTACAGGGTGGGATAAATTACATAATTCCCGCATATCTCACGCAAGCTGCCTCGCCATCTGTTACGCTGGAGCTTACCGCGGTGCGCCCCTTCACCTACACCCACTATATGAATCACACCATGTATTCTCACGATGGGCGAAGTTTGGGATATCCCCAAGGCTCGAACATTGTGGATATCACCTGTGGATTATTCCTGCCTCTTCCGCTGTCCACAAGCCTTCAGAGCAGGGCTTCCTACAGTAAACAGGGTAGTTTTGGCAGCGATTGGAAACAGAATTACAATGATTTGTTTGCAGGACAAACTCAGACCGCTACTGCTAAATGGTTTCAGGGAGATATAATGAAGCGTACTGCTGTAGATAATGCCCTGTTGATAGATGTGTTTGCCCATCACCGGCTGCTGCTTGGTTACAGTGCTGAATACGTGGATGAATGGAAAGGCAAAATGTATGCCGGATGGCAGCTAAATTACTAAGTGAGGTATATGCAATGCCGATAGTCGACCGTATGGAATTCCCCCGCCGTTACAAATTGAAGGAAACCGTGCTTATCCTCGTGATTGTGGCTGCCTTTGTGGGTATCTGGATTCAGCGCAGCAGCATAAAGAAAGTTAGTAAGCAAATAGAGATATCCTCGGTTAGTATCAGCAGGTTTGGCAGCGGGTTTATCGAGCTGGATTACAATATCGCCAATAAAAGCCCAAAGGAACAGAATATCCGGCTTTTAGCCAGGGTTTGGGATGCGCAGGGCGAGGAAATTGCCAGTGCTTTGTTTGATATCACTTTACAGCCAAACAACCTGTCTCAGCGCACTAAGATGATAGACAAGCTGAATCGCAGCCTTAAAGAGGGAGAAAGACCCTATAAAGCAGAGATCTCGCTCTACGAAAAGCGGGTTCCGTAACTTGCCTGCACATTATATTGTCTCTTAGCGCAGCCCGAAACAGCCTTACATAAAATCCCCCTGCTTGCCACAGATTATCCGGGGGAGAGCTGACCATGATCTCACCAAGACAAATCATGGTGAGATCATTGTCAGCTCCCGGTTGGTTCATTTTCGGGCAGCAAGCAGAAAGCAATAGCAATAAGAACAGAATAAAAGATATAAGGTGTATAAGAATGAGTACATTAATGACAGCATACGTAGCCTGGGTGCACAGCATGCCGATCTATTCGGCGATGGTGCAGTTTGCCATCCTGGGTACTTTTGGGGAAGTTATCTCCAAATGGGTGGTAAATAAGAACTTCAAATATCCTTTCAGCTTTGCCATAACCCTGTGGAAGATGATGGTTTGGGCAATTCTTGCCATCGGGATAAAGTATGCCTTCAAGGGTTTTATCGGCTATGTTGGCTATCTGGAAGAACATGGTTTGCTGCCAAACCTTAGCAAATTTGGCAAAGCCTTTGCCATTTCTGCCTTTATGAACCTGCAGTTTGGCATCACTTTGGTGCTTGCCCACCGGGCAATGGACAATATCCCGGAGAAGCACAAGAACTGGAAAAACCTGCATAAAGGTATCTTTTCCCTGATCTGGTTCTGGATTCCTGCACATACCGTCACATTTATGCTCCCGGATATTTACCGGATTGGGCTGGCAGCCTTGTGGAGCCTTGTATTGGGGCTTATCCTGGGATTCTTTAATCGTAAATAGTATCCTCTGAATGGCAATCTCCAAAACTGCCCCTGCTCCATTGCTCTTACCCGTTTTGGCATGGACAGCGGGAATGGTTTTGGTGCGCCACTTATCAGTTCCAATTTTACCCCTGTTGATCGCGGCAGGGGTTTTGCTTATCTGCGCAGCAGCGCTCTCTAAAGTGCGGATATGGCTGCTGTTTGCCCTGTTTCTGGTTCTGGGTGGGCTTCGCTTTGATAGTATGTCCTTGCAGGAATCTCCTTTAGCAGCTTTGCTGAAGAGTAAAACAGGCATCCGCCAAGAACTAAGTTTCAGGGTGTTGCAAACCCTCTCCAGCAGCAATAATAATTATGCAGTCCGCATGGAAAACCTTGCCGGACAACCGCTCCGTGATGTGCTGATATTTAGTAGCATCAAGCCCATGATTCCGGGAGAACGCTATCGCAGCATGGCAGATATCAGCCCCTTAACCAGTGATCCCATTCTGCAGATATACCCCAGCCGTTATAGTGCAATTGCCTACCAGCTTGGGGGAGCTAAGCGGCTGCAACCAAGCCTGATGCGCTATCTGCCCGCGCGCCTGCGTAACAATATGCTGCAAAACCTTGATGCCAAACTGGGTGCTGATGCAGGCTGGGCAAAAGGGTTACTGCTAAGCGATCCCACCTCCAAAAAGGCGTTTAACACCGAGCTAAGCCAATCCGGCATCATGCACCTTATCGTGGTAAGCGGTTTGCATGTGTGGTTTATTTATCTGGTGCTGGTTAGCTTACTGCGCATCTTTGTGCGCCGGCACATAGCCGAAATGATCTTTCTGCCCCTTATCCTGCTGTTTGCTGCGCTTAACAATTGGGCACCGCCGATAACGCGTTCTATAATTATGATCGCCGTGGGCTTAATCGCCCGCTGGTTGCAGCGTCCCCTTTCCGGTGCGCAGAGCCTCTCATTAAGCCTGTTCATTATTACGCTCATCAATCCGGCACAGCTTTTCAATATCGGCTTGCAGCTATCCTTTATCTGCATGGCGGTTGTCCTCTTTGGAGTGCCAAGACTGTACCTGTTTAATCCCGATACCCTTATGCAGCATCACTTGCGCCGCTTTCTGCAGCATCTGTTTGACGGGCTTATACTGTCCTTGCTGGTAAGCCTGGCAATAACTCCCTTAACCCTGTATTACTTTGGCAGGGCTTCTTTTAACGGCGTGATAGCCAATATCCTCGGGATTCCGTTAATAGGCATTCTGCTGCCTCTTTCGTTGCTGATTCTGCTGTTGCCACCGGGCTTGTATCTCAGCCACATCTTTGTTTTGAGCTACAATGCCTTAGTTCAGCTATGGCAAAAGCTGGTGGTGCAAGGTGCGCAGATGCCCTTCAGCTTCAATGGTGCCTACTTCAACCGCAACCATGCCCTTGCCTTGGCACTGTTAATCCTGATGGCTTTTCTGTTCATCCGGGGCAAATACAAGCTGGGGTTGGTTCTGGCTCTGCCAAGTCTGATGTTGGCAGGCAGCCTGTATTTCTTACCCTTAAACAAGGCTAATACAGCCGATGTGCATGTCTTTTCCTGTGGAGTAGCGGATTGCAGTTTAGTGCGCTTAGCAAGCGGCGAGACCATCATGATTGACACCGGAGGAGGCAGAGGCTTCACCATGTCCGATACTGCACCATCTGAAGAAGCTTTACTGCATGATAGCTGGCTGCAAAACACACTGCTGCCCTGGCTGGGGAGAAATGGCATCAGAAAACTGGATTATCTGGTGCTAACTCACCTGCATGCCGATCACTTCGGTGGCTTACTCTCCCTGCTACAGGGAATGAAGGTGGAGCACCTGATAATCTCGGATGACACCGCAAGGCAGCCTTTGTGGCAATTCTTCGCTTCCCGTCCCTATTTCAAGCCACGCTATGTGCACACTATCACGGATACCATCAGCATCCCGCTTGAAAAGGGAAGGCTGAAGTTCCTGCACCCGGATAAGGACTTCTTCAGCAACAACGAGAATGAACGCTCCCTAGTCTGCCGTCTGGATAGTGGGGGGCAAAAAATTCTCTTCACGGGCGATATAGGCGTGATAAGCGAGGAGTATCTGGCGCGCAAATACCCTCAGGAATTGGCTTGCGATTATCTTAAGATACCACATCACGGCAGCAGAGGTAGCAGTACAGATGCATTTCTGCGCCTTGCAAAGCCCGGGGAGGCATGGCTAAGCACTTCTTTTCGCAACCGTTTTGGCTTCCCGCACCCGGAAACTGTGCAGCGTTACAGGTATGCCCAAATCCCCGTCCGCAGCACCATGGAAGGCAGCATCAGGACGCGTCTTTTACAAAAAGATTGACAAACCCCCTGTGTGATAAAGACTTTGCTTTTTTAAAGGATAAACACTATGAAACAGACCCGCGAGAGCCTGGGCTTGGATAAACTCTTTGCCTTGATCGATGCCAAGGGAGAGCTTGCTACCTCCGTTAAGCGGCATAAACTGGCACGGCAGCACGTAAAGCAAACAGAGCTGCAGGCAGAATACCGCCACCAACAGCAGTTTATGAAGCAGATAAGCAGCAGTAAAGCCCTGAAAGCCAAACTGGAAGATATATTTGTTCACATGCAAGAGCTTAGCATCAGCCATGTCAAGCAGGTGGATTGCTTGCTTCTGCACGAGTTCTTCGAGCTGAAAAGCTTCCTGTGGCAGTATATGCAGCTTTGCGATGTGCTGAGCAACGCCGGCTTGGCAAGCTTGCACCCCCTGCCCGATCTGGCAGAGCTATTTGAACTGCTTGATCCTGATGGCAACAAGCTTCCCTCGTTCCGCATATCCCCGCTGTATTCCACGCAGTTAACCAAACTGTGGGATAAACAGTTAACGCTTAGCCAAAGCCTCAAACAAGCCCGGCATCAGGATTTGGCAGAGGCAAGACAAGCACTGGATATGCCAAGTCTGAAAGAAGAGTTTGTGCTTTCCCGCCACAGACAGGAGCTTGTTTCCCGTCTGCTTGCCACCCGGCATTTTGTGGTGATAAACGAAAACCTTGCCAACTACAGCTTTAAACTTGCCGATTCGCCTATCGCACTTAAGATAAAACAGGAAATAGAAAGCCTTCGCAATGCTATAGCAGAGGAAGAAACATGCATTCTGCAGAACCTGAGCAATAAAGTGCAAGCCTGTATATCTGATCTGGAGATTGCCTACCACAGCACCGGCGAGCTTAGCTGGGATCATTGTCTGGCAGAATTTTCCATACAGTATGGCTGTTGCATCCCGGAACTGCTGCCCTGGTATGATGACCGGTTTCCCGGAATAAGCATCACAGCAGCGGCAAATCTGCCTTTAAAGCTGTATCTTGAAACACACAACCGTAGCTACCAGGCTTTGGATTTCAGTTTTAGCAATGATGCCAACCTGATAACCGGACCCAATATGGGTGGTAAAACCACAGCGCTAATCACGCTTGGTCAGCTTTGCTCTCTGGCTGCGCTTGGCATCCCCTTACCCGCAAAGCAAGCCACACTCCCTATCTATGATCATGTTTACTACAACCATAACAGCAATGACAACAGCGAGAATTTAAGCTCTTTCGGCAGAGAAGTGGTAGCCTTCAACGCTGCGTTACAAAAGAAGGGGCGTACCTTAATGCTGCTGGATGAATTTGCCAAAGGCACAAATCCCGCAGAGGGTGAAGCTATCTGTCTGGCTGTGATCAAGTACCTTAGTGCTACAGCTCATACGCTGGTGGCAGCCACGCATTTCACCGCCCCTGCCAAACTGGAAGGCATTGCCCACTTCAGCATCAAAGGTATTGGTGAAAAGGACTTCTCCCATCTGCAAATGCTCCCCGAAGGAGACATGAAGAGCCGGCTGAAGCTGCTTTCCGAGGCTATGGATTATGCCCTTATCTCCCTTCCGGGAACTTCCAATCCACCTCAATGTGCGGTAAAGATCGCCACCATCCTTGGCTTGCCCAAAGAAATATTAGAAATAATAGACAATGGAGAGATGATAATTGCAAAAGCTTAATGCTAAACAAGCCACCGAACTTGCCCTCGAGGTAGGACGCATCCTGCTGCAAAGCGGCAGCGCTACCAACCGCGTAGAAAAGATGATGCTGAAGGTGTGTGCGGGCTTTGGCTACCCCAATACGGAGTCCTTCGTTACCCCAACGGGCATCTTCATCAGCCTGAACGATACAGAAGGCGACATCAGCACCAGCATCAAGCGCATAGAAAACCGCCGCATCGATCTGGGGAAAATAACCCGTGTAAGCCGGCTGGTAAACTGTCTGGAAGAGCAGGATTGCCCCGAAGGCAGAACCAATATGGATGCCCGCAAGTTTCGCGAAGAACTGAACCAGATAGACGTGGAAAAGACATGGCCTACATGGCTGCTAAGCCTATGCGGAGGTGCTACCAGCGGCTTCTTTTGTCTGCTGTTTGGCGGGGCATGGATGGAGTTTGCTATCGCTGTGTTTATCGGTATCGTAGTTAGTTATGGGATGAAGTTTCTTTCCCGGCTTTCTATTAATAACTTCCTGCTGAACGCTCTGGCAGCTGCCTTGATCGTCTTTATTGCCAAGCTTTTAGACCTTTACATACCATATGTTCGTCTGGATAACATTATCATCGGCGGCATTATGCTGCTGGTGCCGGGGCTATCGATCACCAACGCCATCCGGGACACCATGAGCGGTGATCTCGTTTCCGGCACAGCCCGCGGGATGGAGGCATTGTTCATCACAGTTGGAGTGGTGGCAGGAAGCGGTTCCATGCTCAAGATATGGGCTTTGTGGGGGTTTTGATGCGTCCGTTTGATACTTTAACCCTGATGCAATTCCTGTGGGCGTTTCTGGCAATCCTGGGCTTTTCCATTCGCGTGAATCTGAAAGGAGTGAAGATTGTTTACACAGCCCTCAGCGGAGGATTGTGCTGGGTATTTTACCTCATTGCGCTTTACTACAGCAACTCGGTGTTGTTTTCGGTGTTCGTTTCGATTATCTTAGTATGTATCTATTCAGAGATTGTAGCACCCAGATTGCGGACACCGGTGTCGGTTTTTGTAACCTGCGCCATCATTCCTTTGGTGCCGGGACGCGGCTTGTTTCAGTCCATGCAGTTATACATCGCCGGAAACAATATAGAGGCATCACAGAGCATCATGCAAACCCTGTTGATTGCCGGAACAATATCCATAGCTATTGCCGTGGTATCGTCGGCTACAAACCTGCTGCACAAGATGCTGAATAGATTTTAGGAGAAAAGACAAAATGTATAAATCAGTAAAACAACAAAGCCTCGAAACCCGCATCCTGAAGCTGCTTACAGGGAAGGCACTTAAAACCGCAGAGCTTATCTTTGCCGATCCCGAAATTCAGGCTGTGCAGGAATATGCAAACATAGTATCCATCAAGCGTTTGGGCTATAACGACCACGGTCCCGTGCACATGCGCACCGCCACCCTTAATACCATCAAGATGTTCAAGCTGCTGAACGAAGCCGGCATCCAGATGAATCTGGAAAAGGAAGAGGTTGGTACTGCCGACGACTCCCTTACCGCCGTGATTATGGCTTCCCTGCTGCACGATGTGGGTATGACCATTGCCAGAGACACGCACGAACTGCTGTCGATCCAATTGGCATTGCCATACATAGATCGCATTCTGGATGTTCTGCACACAGATAACGACCTGATGACCAAAACCGCCATCCGCTCTATAGCCATAGAAGGCATCTTCGGACACATGGCTACCCGCAAGATACACTCCCTGGAAGCAGGACTGGTGCTTATCGGTGACGGCAGCGACATGGAAAAAGGCAGAGCGCGCATCCCCAGTATGCTCTCCATGAAAACCAGGATCGGCGATATTCACCGCACTTCGGCATCTGCTATCCAGAAAGTGAAGATCACCAAAGGCGAGGAAAAGCCCATCTGCATCACGGTGGAAATGAACGCCTCGGTTGGCTTTTTCCAGATAGAAGAAGTGTTCTTCCCCAAGATAAACATCAGCCCCGTGAAGCAATACATCGAGCTATACGCCGGAGTGATAGACCGCGAACTGCTACGCTATTTATAGCAGAGAATTTCCACCGCCTAACACCCGAAACCTGTCCCCCATGTGCCAGGTGCATGACAAATCCACCAGATAAAGAAGATGATATTGGTCTATTCACAAAGACAGTTTACCGTTAGAATACCAGTTTATCTGCCAGAGGATAGCAGTACAACTTGTAACAGATTAATCAGCTTTCGTATTGGCATGATAATGGCTTATACTATACTATATAACGATGCCCAGTAGAGGATTATGATGAAACAAAAGATAATATTGACGATACTGCTGCTTACCATAGCATTTACGCTTTTCGCACAGGCGAATGGCAGCCTTACCCAGTTCGGAGAAAAGAAGATACTAACCGTGTGGGGAGATCATTATCAACGCGGATACGCGCAGGGATATTACCTTGCTCCGCAGATAAAGGATGTGTTTCAGGATTTTTACTGGACGATGTTCTGCTTTTCCAATCTGCCATACTACAATATGCTGTGGGGATATTACATGGAGCACTTCAATCCCGATCCCCGTATGGTTTCGGAAGCTACAGGTCTGGTGGCAGGGATGATAGCCTCCGGACAGAGCATGTTCCATGCAGGCATAGGACGCGATCTCGCATATGAAGATATTCTGCTGCTAAACTCTGCTTACGACATGGTTAATGTACGCGGGGCAACAAGCGGCAAGAATGATCTGGAGCTTGGCTGTGCCTCGCTTTCAAGCTGGGGTAATGCCACGGCAGCAGACAGCCTGCTTGCGGGCGGCTCCGTGATTACCCGCTTTCTGGATGTAAGCCAGAACTCCGCTTTTATTAACAACCCCCTCATAGTGGTGCACCGTCCCACAGAAACAGATGAACAGAAATGGATTAACTTCACTATCCCGGGATTTATCGGTGCCTTAACCGCCATATCGGAAGCAAAGGTGTACGCCAGCCTAAATACTGGTGCTGATAATGACACCTCGGTGGCAAACAACCTCAGCCCCATACTGTTTGACCTCAGACGGGGAATTGAGCGCGTTGACTACGATCAGAACGGCAGCAGCCACCCCCTGGATATCTACGCCAGCATCGCGGCTCAGAATAATCAGTCTGCCACAATTACGCACACTCTTTCAGAAACGGGGAGCACCATTTATAGCAGCGTGATTGAACGTATGAACGGGGCAATAGCTAACCGTCTGTACAATCAGTCCGGCAGTCTGCCTACACACCATCTGGCTGCCACAAATCACTTTAGATTATTAACCAGTGGAGTTTGCTGCACACGCTATGCCAACATCCAGGATTCGCTGTACACAAACACGCACATGACTGCAAAACGCCAGTGGCAGGTGCTGTCCGGCGCAGCAGGATTGGAAACATGCTTGCTTGCCATGCAGTTCACCCCTTCCACCGGCGAAATAATCTGGGCTTCTGCCACACTTACGGAACCCGCTTATCTGCGTCCGGGAATAACCCTGTCTACCGATTATCTGTTCATTAATCCCGTTAGTACTGATGATTTGCTTTCCCCACCGATGGTGCCCAAACTAAGCGTTTATCCCAATCCCAGTGTAAAGGGAAGCGGGGTGAAACTATATAGCAGCGAGGCTTTGCTGCAGATAGATGTGTATAATCTGAAAGGGCAGAAGGTGATTAGCTATGTACCGGAAGGTAAAACCGGAAACGTTACGCTTCCCGGTGCGTGGGACACCATGCCCCGCGGGATATATCTGATAAAGGGCAAAACGCAGGATGGCAACTTGCGGAATGCGAAGATGGTTCTGAAGTAAAAGTATCAGGAAGGAGAGGGGCAAACCCTACAATTTCGCCCACTTGGTTACAATACTGTGAAACAGGTGCCGAAGCTCATCATATGCTTCCAGATCAAGCTCTCCTGTCCACTCGTTCATAAATATTTTTTTAAATTCTATCGCCAGGCATAAGCAGCTACCGGGGAAGGTGGAATTTACCCAGCGGGGGAAATAACCTCCGGTGAATTTCACATCGCAGCGGCAGTCTATGGTTGTTCCCTGAAAGAGCGCTCCGTTCAGCATTTCTTGCAGCTTGTCCACCAGAGGATACTGCTCTTTGCAGATATTGTTGCGCCCGATAATGATGTCTGGGTTGTCTATTTGGGGATCAGGAGCAGCATCTATGCCCCCTCTGCGGTGATTGTAGCTATGAAGGTCTAAAACAAGCAGTTGGGAATGAGTGCTTAGCATGCGTTTGATCTGATACTCTGCTATTTTATACCAGTTGTCATGCGCAGTTCTTAGTTTAAGCAGCAAGTCCGGCGGGACTTCTGATTTGCGCACAGGTAAGCCCCATGCGTCCTCCGGTTTCAGATACACTGCTTTTTCAGGGGGGCGATTTAGATCTATAGCAAAACGGCTGGTGTGGGGAATGATGTAATTGGGAAAAAGCCCTGCAAAGCCGCTGGTGAATGGATCCTCTTCCCTCAGGCGGGTGCTGTCGGATATGCCACAGCTTGACAGCAGCTCTTCCGGCATGCAGTGACCGTCGTGGATGGATAAGGCAAGAATGGGGGCTTTGCCGTCACTGAAAACGTATGCGCCATCTATCATGCTATATCTTATCCAGTGCCACAGTTAGGCTATGCAGTATCTCCAGATAGTTCTTGATGATATAGATGTCTGCTTTATCAAGCTGCACCCAGGAATTCAGCAGGCTTAAGTTCAGCTTGGTAACCTCTGCTACTTGGGCGCTAAGATCAGACAGATTATTCGGGATAACACGCTCACCAAGATAGCAGAAGCCCTTTAGCACAGGTACGATGGCATTGATGGACATGGTTAGCGTCTCTGCCAAAGCACGGGGTTTCTGCTTTTGTTCCAGCACTGCCAAGCGGGTGTACAGCCATTTGCTTTTTAGCTCACGCTCCATCTGTAAACGCAGGTCGGCAGTGGCGAACTTCAGGTCGGACAACAGGTCTTCTTTGGCAAGCAGGTTTTGATAACCACTGCTTACGATATCCAGGAACTCCAGAGGATAAGAATCCAGAGAACTTAGCACAAACTGCCGGTTTATCAGCAAAGGAAAAGGCAGGTGGTGTTTATGACAGTAATCTCGCAATGTTTCCAGACTTTCCAATAGATAGGGAGGGTCTTTTTCCAGTATTATTACACAGCGCGGTGCCGGGTTTTCGTAGGTTGCCACCTGAAGTAAATCGGCACTAAGCCCTTGCAGGGATTTCATCACGGAACTATAATCGTGTTTCATTGTACCTCCTGTACATGGGCATGCTTACTTAAGTAAACATTAGCACAAGCCCTTGATAAATTACGGATTCTGCCGATGTAGGCAGCCCGTTCGGTAACGCTTATCACGCCTCTTGCATCCAGCAGGTTAAAACTGTGTGAGCAGCGAAGCAGCATGTCATAAGCAGGATACACCAGCTTTTTATCCAGCAGGGATTTACACTCGCTTTCGTAATCCTGAAACAGCTTGAAGAGAAGAGCGGTGTCCGCATGTTCAAAGTTATAGGCGGAATACTCCTGCTCCCGCGTGAAGAATAACTCACCATAAGAAGTGGTGTCATTCCACTTTAGCTGACGGTAGTCCTCCACATTCTGGATGTACATTGCCAGACGTTCCAAGCCGTAGGTTAGCTCCACGCTTACGGGAAATACATCCACACTGCCTACTTGCTGAAAGTAAGTAAACTGGCTGATCTCCATGCCATCCAGCCACACTTCCCAGCCCAAGCCCCATGCGCCAAGCGTGGGGGATTCCCAATCGTCTTCCACAAAGCGGATGTCATGTTTCTCTATCTCGATACCAATAGCGATCAGGCTTTTCAGGTAAAGGTTTTGGATATCATCCGGGCAAGGTTTGATGATAACCTGAAACTGATAATAGTGTTGCAGACGGTTTGGGTTTTCACCATAGCGCCCATCTTTAGGACGGCGGCATGGTTGCGGGTAGGCAATGGCACAAGGCTTGCTGCCAAGTGCTCCGAAGAAAGTGGCAGGATGAAATGTACCTGCCCCCATTTCAATGTCATAAGGCTGAACCAGGTTACAGCCTTTTTCTGCCCAGTAGTTTTGCAGAGTGAGGATAATGCTTTGAAAGTTCATTTACTATTCCTAAGATATTGTTTGCATAGTGTTTTCATTCTGTTAAGCTCGTTGCGTACTTCGTTTAGAACCGTGTAAACTTCTCCACCGGCGGTGGGTTCGTCCAGCTTCAAAGAAAGCTGTTCCGGTTCTGCATCTTCGGCAATAGCGCGGATGATATTGCGTTCCTGCTTCAGCTTCAGGCGTGCACCCTCGATAGTAAAGCGCTGCTTATGCAGCATATCGTCTATTTTACGCAGTAACAGGATATGGTCTTCACTGTATTTACGGATGCGTCCTGCTGCCTTCTTGGGGCGCAGTACCGGGAATTCGCCTTCCCAATAGCGGATTACATGAGGCTTAACGCCCAACAGGTTGCTAACTTCACCGATTGTGTAGTAATACTTCTTCATGGTTCCTTACGCCTCTTTTTGCCTAATATACTAATGACAGATAATACAAAAGCCAAGAAAACTATAGCAATTGGGTATGCGGCTATCTTGCGGTAGAGGGGGATGCGGGGGCTTACATATAGCGGTGCAGTGATGTTAGTGATGGCAAACATCTCTCCCTTGCTCTGCACTCGCCCCAGAGGATCAACAATCATGGATATACCTGTATTGGCACTGCGGTAAATCTGGATGCGGTTTTCCACGGCACGGAACTTGGTCATCACCCCATGCAGCCAGGGACCGAAGGAGGTGCCAAACCAGGCGTCGTTGGTTATATTAATCAGATAATCGCTTTTCTTATAGCTGCCTGTTTGCTTATCTTTGGGAATCGCCATGCGCTGATTTATACCCGCGAAGGCAATCTCGTAGCATATCGAAGGGGAAAATGTGCTCTCCCCGCTTTGCATCCATGATAGTTCTTTGCCAAACTCCCAGTTTGCCTGCCCGAATTGCAGTTTCCACAGAATAGGAAAGTAATCCAGCCACAGCATGCGCTCTCCGATAGGAACCAGGATATTCTTGTAGTACAGCGAGGTAATATATCCGTCCGGCTTAAATAAGGCTGCGGCGTTGTAATAATACACATTATCCACATGGCTGGCGGGAGCAGGAATAAAGTGCGGAAATCCGGTGAATATCTCCAGATTGTACTTGCGGGTTAATTCTTGTATTTGCTGCATGGAGGTTTGGCTGTGCATCAGGTAATCCGGCACGGCAGCTTCCGGGAAGATAAGCAAACGGGTGGAGTCCTTGGCTGCTCGCGCGCAAAGCTCGTCATAACGCTTCATAATAAAGTCATAAAAAGCCTGATCCCACTTCTCGTCCTGCGGAATAGACGGCTGCATCACGGCTATATCTGCCTTACGGGTGCAGAGCGGTAACCTTGCAAGGCAATAATATCCATACGCAAGCCACGCAAGCAGTAGGATAAAGACAAGAACAAGCAGCTTTCTATGTCCTTTGATAACTCTGTATAGCAGCACATTAATCACCAGGATAAGCCCCGAAATAAGGATAACGCCGCCCACATCTGCAATCTGGATCAGCGCAGTATAATCCGCCAAAGAATATGCGTTATTAAACCACGGAAAGCGCATCTCTCCAAAGTTTTGCAGGTATTCAAAGCTTAGCAGCACCGCCACAAAGCCCATAAACCGATACTTAGGAAGCACATCACCAATCCGCTTTATCAGGTAAAACACCAGCAGATAGTGAAGGAAGTACAGCACAACAACCCCTACCAGACCTCCGGGGGTAACATCCGCTATCCAATAGAAGATACTTCCTACATAGATGACGGCAAAAAGTGCCGCTGCCTTCCATAGCTTGCATTTGCTAACATCCATGAAGTGCAACAACGGTATCCAGCCCACAAACACCAGCCAACCCAAGTGCAAGGGCAAGCGGGAAAGGCTTATCAATACTGCGCTAAGGGCTATCCAAACAAGCGGCATTACTATCTAACCTGCCGATACCCTATTTTTAGCATGCGAATCTCTTCACCAAACACCAATATCAGCATGTCCCGGCTGATATTCATCAGTCCGCTTCCTTTTGCTATGGAAAGTGACGCAGGGCTCATCTGGCTTATCAGCATGCCGTTGGAGAGGTTTACGCCATTGTTATAATCGTCAAAAAGGCTTTGTCCTTCTTCGCTTTTTATAAACTGTCCCAGGGCGGAAAACACATGGCTCTTGTTTTCCACTTCATCATAAGCTATCACAAAGTCTCGATTACAGCTTAGCTGCTTCACCTGCCCTAATTCAAACTTCCCGAAGCGGAACTGCTCTGCACCATCCAGTGCGGAATACAGTATTATCTCGGCAGATGCAGAATCGTAGATAAAGAAGCTTTGGTTAGAGTTCACTGCCACCAGTGTTGGCTGCATGCTGCCCTTTAGCTCCATAGTGCCTATTGCTTTGCCGTTGTTGTTAAACATCTTTATCTTGCGTGCCACCGAATCCAGCGCAAGCAGATTCCCATCCGCACTAACGGCTATATCACTTAAGCCCTGGAAGTTACCGGAGCCGGTTCCCAAGCCGCCTATCACGTTTAAGCGCTTAGTGTCTTTAAACAAGCCTATTTCCTGCGTTCTTAGGCTCATGGCATATACTGTCTGGCTCTGGGGGTGATAAACAGCCTTTTGCACCGGCATTCCTGCTGAGATCGAAGATATTAGGCTAAAAGAATCGATATCCATGGGAGCAGTGCGCTGATTGCCACCACAGGCAAACATGCCCAACAGCAGCAGCAGAACAACACCTGCCGATGCCAAATTATGGCATTTGAATTTCCTTTCACATATTCTAAACATGCTAACCTCCCGTAATTTGCAGATCGCGAAGCTTGCCCTGAATGGATGTCTTGTTGCCGAAACGGTTGTATTCCAGTGTGTAAGCTATGTCCAGCACGCTGTTTTTCTTCAGCGTGGGGAGGTAATCTCCCAGGTTATAACCAATCAAATCCAGATTTATACCGTCCTTAACAACCTTCATTTTCAGGTGATTGCGACCAACGTTGTAAGGGTAATTTGCCACAGACACCTGCCTGGTTACAAAGATAGGGCGGTTATTC
The DNA here is from genome assembly GCA_002840645.1 of Candidatus Cloacimonetes bacterium HGW-Cloacimonetes-3. Lineage (GTDB taxonomy): Bacteria > Cloacimonadota > Cloacimonadia > Cloacimonadales > Cloacimonadaceae > Cloacimonas. Next base: position 48,611 of record PHBO01000008.1, on the reverse strand, counting down.
CCCGGTCCAAACGGTGCAAAGCGCTCCATGGCATCCAATAAACTGTTGTTTATATCATATAGTTCTATCTCGTAATCTATCTGCAAGGGCGGCTGAATCTGCTCCAGACGCAGGTTCTCGGATACGTAGCGGGTCAGTTCGTTCTCAAAGCGATCTATGTATTCCTGATAAATCGTTAAACCCACCGCGTACTTGTGCCCGCCAAAGCTGTGCAGGTTATGCTCGGTGTGCTTCAGAGCTTCAAACAGATCAAAATCTGCCACACTCCGTCCCGAGCCGCTGCCAAAGCCATCTTTGAAGGAAATCATGATCACCGGGCGGTAGTACTTTTCCACCAGCTTGGATGCCACGATCCCGATAACCCCCTGATGCCAATCATCAGAGGAGATAATCATGCAGGATGTGTGCTGTAAGTCCTTATATTTCTTATCTATAATCTCGCAAGCCTCGTGGAAGGTCTTCTGATCTTCCTGCTGCCGAAGCGAGTTTTGCCGCTCGATAATCTCCGCAAACTCCGCACTGCGCTCTTCGTCCGTAGAGATAAGCAGCTCCACGGATAGGGCTGCACTGCCCATTCTGCCGGCAGCATTTATACGCGGGGCAATCCCGAACACTATGTCTGTAGTATCCAGGTTTTTCTGGTTCATGCCGGAAATCTGAATCAGGGCATTTAGCCCGAGGTTCTTCTTCTCTATCAGGTGCTGCAAGCCAATGTAGGCAAAAGTGCGGTTTTCTGAGGTTAAAGGCACGATATCCGCAATCGTACCCACCGCTACTAAATCCATATATTTCAAGATGTTTTCACGCGTAGCCATGCCCATCTTCTGGTAAACCGCCATCAGCAGTTTGAAGGCTACTCCCACTCCGGCAAGATGCTTATAGGGATAGGGACAACCGGGCAATTTGGGGTTAATAATAGCATAAGCAGGGGGTAACTCGTCCTTGGGGTTATGGTGATCTGTGATGATAATCTCCATCCCCATGGCATTAATGGCATTAATCTCCTCCAGTGCGTTAACACCGCAATCCACGCTGATTATTAGCGAAGACCCGGTTTCCCGCAGCGCATCCAAACTCCCCAGAGACAGCCCGTAGCCATCAATCATCCTGTGCGGAATATAGAAATCTATCAGCGCACCGATGCGTTTCAAGCCCAAATACACAAGAGCTGTTGCTGTGGTGCCATCTACATCATAATCGCCATAAATTGTAATGCGTTCGCCATTTGTTATAGCTGCCAGGATGCGCAGCACCGCCTTCTCCATATCCGGGAACAGGAAGGGATCGAACATCCCTTCCAACTCCGGATTAAAGAAATCCTGCACTTCCTCTGCTGTCCGCAAACCTTTGTGATACAATAAGTCCGCTACCAGCTTCGGCAGTTTTAATTTCGCACAGAGTTCTTCTGTAATCTTTTGCGATTCTTCATCCGGTGGGTCTGGGATTAGCCACCTTTTGTCCATGTTTTCCATACCTTTATTTATCTAATTTAATAATCATTTCAAAGCTCTGTTCAAGTGAGAGTGCTTCTGATACGTGAGAATGCTACGCATAAGTGAGATTCCAAAGTGAGAATGCTGCGCATAAGTGAGTACCGGCATTTGTATAACATCCTCACTTACTACGTTCTCACTCACCTTGTTCTCACCTGCGAAGCTCTCACTTGCAAAGCTCTCACTTACAAAGTTCTCACTGCGAAGCTCTCACTTACAAAGTTCTCACCTGCAAAGCTCCCACTTGCCAAGCACCACTTCCACAGAGCCGGAGAAACAGGCATTTCACCCATTCCACCTCATGAATACTAAAGTTATCAAAGGGGAAAAGATGTAAAGAACTTTCTCGTTACTTTGTATCCATTTGTAAAGAAATTGTGGCAAAGCTCTTGCGTTGGAAGTCCCATCTCCCCTTCGTACAGGAGGGTATTGCTCCGCAAGACCCTGGTTAACGCCCCCGGAACGCGTGCAGGTATTGGTTCCGTACCTTGTTCTTACTATCATGGCTATCTCCTGTTTGGGTGGAAATTCTTGCCTTCATAGTAGTGTGGGGGACAGAATTGGAATTTTGGGACAGATTTTCAGGTTTTCTTTCGAAACGGGGGAGAAAAGTGAAGATTTCTTTTTTTTAACCCCAGAGAAAAGCAGAGGAGGAGCGTAGCATAGCCTGTAGGGGCGTTCGGTTGAACGCCCTCTAAGATTTCTTTTTAACACAGAAAAAAGCAGAGTTCGGCAGAGAAAAGCAAAGGGCTTTCAAAAAAGAGGAAAAGAGAAAAAGAGGCTTATGTCATATCGGACTTGAACGGAATCCATTCATCAAACCCATCGTCATTCCCGACCCTATCGGGAATCCAGTTCTTTCCCCCTGTCATTTCAGCGCTAAAAACCATCCAAATATTTCACGCACTATCAATCCCACATTACCAGATTACTGTGGTCTTCAACCAAATCATGCATTCCACACTTGGGACAGTGATACTCCTCCATGTCAGCGTTAACTTCTCCTCTTTGAAGAATATCGTCTGATTCATGAGCTACAGGTGATAATTCAATATGGCAGGCAGGGCATTTATATTCCACTTCATAGCTACCCCCCTTGTAATCCAAATGAAGGAAGAATCTTCCATAAAACTCTCCGCATTTTGTGCAATGGTATATCCAATGCCCATATCCATCTGCGAGCACGGCTTTCTTCTCCCCAAAGAAGAGTCTGATTTGCTGAACAGCTTTTTTTGAGCGGATCAGCTTTGGAAGCAGACAATCTTTCGAATTGATGTCGATGATGCTTTCAGGACTATACATCATCCCGATTCCAATGGAAAACTCTTTGTAATAACCGCAATGCTTGCATCTGATATTGAAGCTGCTACCCATTAGTTCTCAGCTTTAACGCCCAGATATATTTCCTTCGCCAGTAAGCCAGATATCACCTTCTGAAACTTCTCATCATCCATGTATCTGCTTACTATTTTATCATTCTCTTTCAGGCGTTTCATCATCAGGTCTTTTATTATCTGCTGAATCCCCAATTCAAACTTATCCAGGGGGTTGGCAGCAGCGGTTTTGATCACCTTTTCGTTTTTTATCGCCTTCTCTTTAATCTGCTCAAAGAACAGCCTGTCCTCTTCGCTGAAGTCCGTGCCAAAGCGGTCATTTAGTGTTTCGATGATCTCCGAAAGTGGCTTATTCTCTTCCGTGGCTTTACGGGTACCCACATCGTTGGGTGAGCCTACCTTCACTTCTTCGCCATCAGCAAGGTCTATCCTGCCTTCCATCACCTTCTGCAAACGGTAATAATGCAACAACACATCCTTTTCCGGGAAGGCATCGTCGCCTCTGTCCAAATGCAGATGCGGCAACAGAAAACGTCCATAACTGTAGAGCATTTCCTGCTCTTTATCGTTATAGCTGATTAGTTGCGTTACAAAGGCATACAGCCGCACAAAAGCCTTCAGCTTATCGTAAAACTTCTCTTTGTCCTCATCCTTTTCCATAGCTTTGAAGGTATCTACCGTAGTCTGCAAATACTTCTGCAGTTCAGCATGATCGCTTTTCTTTTGCTTGCCCACAGGTTTGTAAAACACTCCTGCAAAGCTCTCCACATCCTTCCAGTTATACACCCGCATCTGGTTCAGCTCGTGTTTCAGGTCTTCCAGATGCCCGGGGTCTGTTTCCGCTTCCAGTTCCGTTATCGTATAATAGGGCTTAAAGGCTGCCAGAATATCCTCTGCTTTATTTACAAAATCCAGCACAAAAGGCTCTTCCTTTCCCGCATAAATCCTGTTCAGGCGCGATAAGGTCTGCACCGCCTGCACCCCATCCAAGCGCTTATCCACATACATGGCGCACAGCAAAGGCTGGTCGTAACCCGTCTGGTATTTATTCGCCACCAACAAAATCTGATAATCCTCGCTGCCAAAGCGGTCTTTTAGCTGCGTCTCACTGATATGCCTGCCGTTTTTATAGTCCAGATTCATTCCCGGCTCGGTGTATTCCAGCTCCGTTTCAGGATCTATCACCGTCCCGCTGAAAGCTACCAGCGGATGTATATCGCTGTAGTGGTGCTCGCCTAAGTATTTATTGAAAGACAGCATGTAGCGCACTGCCTGCAAACGGCTGTCCGTAACCACCATCGCTTTGGCTCTGCCGTTTACAAGGGGCATGATGCAGCTTCGGAAGTGCTCAATGATAATCTCCGTTTTCTGGCTAACGTTGCGCGGATGCAAACGCATAAACTTACACAGCTTCTTAGCCGCTTTCTTGGCGGGCATGCTGGGATCGTTTTCCACTTTTTTAATCAGCTTAAAATAGGTGCTATAGGTGGTATAGCGTTTCAGCACATCCAGGATAAAACCCTCTTCGATAGCCTGACGCATACTGTAATTGTGAAACGCTCTGCCATTTCTGCCAAACAGCTCCAGCGTCTTACCCTTGGGAGTAGCGGTAAAGGCAAAAAAGCTTAGGTTGGGCTGCTGCCCGCGGGATTCCATGATGGCATTCAGCTCATCCTGCCAATCCTCAACACTATCCGTATAGTAGGATGCCGATCCTACTGAAGTTTGTTGATCAGCAGCATCGGCATGCTGCTCTACATTGGCTTTTGTTACTTTTGCTCCCAACACCTGTTTCAAGCCCCGGGCTGCTTCACCCGTCTGGCTGCTGTGCGCTTCATCCACTATTATCGCATAGCGTCTGCCCGCAATCTTCTTTTGCCAGGTTTTGGATTTTATAAGCGCGTCCGCATCCGGTGCTTCAATGTTTTTAGCTCCTGCTACACGCAGCAAGCCGCCCAGGATAAAGGGGAACTTCTGCAAGGTGCTGATCACGATCTTGGTGCCGTCCACAAGTGCTTCTGCAAGCTGTTTACTGCCTTCTTTAATGGGCTTCACCACCCCCGTGGCATGCTCTATCTGGTATATGGCATCCTGCAATTGTCTGTCCAAAACTACACGGTCTGTAATCACAATCACGCAATCGAAGATCAGCTTATCATCTTCCGTATGCAGATTTGCCAAACGGTGCGCCAGCCAACTGATGCTATTCGTCTTACCGCTGCCCGCACTGTGCTGGATAAGGTAGTTCTTGCCCGCTTTGTCTTTGCGCGCTTCTGCAATCAAAGCCCGCACCGCATCAAGCTGATGATAGCGCGGGAAGATAATGGTTTCGTTTTTCTTGCCTTCGTTTTCTATAAAGATAAAGCTACCGATAATCTCCAGAAGGCTATCCGGCTGTAACACCTCTTCCCAAAGGTAAGCGGTTCTGTGCCCCGAAGGGTGCTGCGGATTGCCCTTGCCACAGCTTACTTCCTGAGGATTGCTGCCCCGGTTAAAGGGAAGAAAGAAGGTTTTATCCTTGCGCAAATGCGTGGTCATATACACTTCATCAGGATCAAGCGCAAAATGCACCAAAGCCCCGCTTTTAAAGCTTAGCAGCGCAGTGCCGGGGTCGCGGTCTGCCCGGTATTGCTTTATGGCGTGGTGATAGCTTTGCCCCGTGCCGGGATTCTTCAGCTCCAGCGTGGCAACCGGAATGCCGTTTAAGAACAGCACCATATCTATACTCTGCTGCTTATCGGGATGGTAAAACACCTGACGGCAAACCTGAAAGCTGTTGCAGCCATACAAGCGCTGTGCTTCGCTGCTCATGGCATGCGCCGGCTTGAAATATGCCAAATGCAGCGTCTTACCCTGAAACTTAAAGCCATGCCGCAGGATGTGCAGCGTGCCTTTGCTGCAGCGCTCCTGTATAATTGCTTTTATTAGCATCTCAGGCAGCAGCGCACCATTGAGCTTACTAAGCTCTGCCCACAGGCATGGCTGACTGCTTTGGATGAACTGCAAAGCATAACCCGGCAGGATAGACTGTTCGGCATCAAACTCGTTGGCAGGGGCGGTAATCCATCCGGACACCCCCATGGTCTCTTCTATAAAAGCTTCAAAGGTCTGTTCACTGTAGTTTTTCATATTTCATCCCGAAGGTCAATTTTGCCCGTAACCGCGGCATTGATGAGAGAAGCACGGTATTCGCGGAGGAGGGTGATAGAATTCTTTGCTTTATCAAGTAGTAGGTCTGTTTTTGTTTCTAATTTATGTAATTTTTCCACAATAGCTTGCTGTTCCTTAATACTCGGAACAGGAACCCTAAACTCTTTAATGAATTCGTCTGGCACTCTCTTTTGGCCAGCAGAGCCTTGCATCCATCCTTCACCTATCTTTCTAAACAAATCCGATATTGTGATATAAAACAGGTATTTAGATTCCATATCACGTGGCCTCATAACAGTTAGCTCGGTTGTGCCAAATCCATAACCACCAACCAAGCTATGAAATACACATCCTTTCCCATTTTCAAAACAAGGAGTGATTTTTGCTATCGCCACATCATTTTCGGCAAAGAATGTATATCCGCACTCAACTTCAGAAATTGTCCTGACTGTATCTAAATTTAACGATCCGTCAACTCCTACATTATCCATAGGGATGAACGAAAGCTCAGTATCCCTATCTAAGTGTGATATTGCATTCTTACTTGGGTTTAACCTTATATTATATCTTAATCTATAAACTTCCCAATGTTCCGGCACATCACCAAGCCATTCAATTCCGGAATCCTTCATCTTTACCTTGGGGTCAAGCCCTTTGGTAACTGCATATGTAATAAGGGCAATCCGCTTTTCTTTCAGCAGTTCAATCAATCTCTCTTTCTTTTGGATAAGTGCATCAATTCTGGCTGTCTCTCGGTCAAGGAAAGCGGCAATGGCTTTTTGTTCTTGTATAGGTGGTATTGTTATTAAAGCTTCGCCTATGGCAGATTTAGGCAATCCATATCTGGTTACACCGTTTGAGGTTATTTGAAATTGTTGGTTTATCAATGCAGATTGCAATAACCGAAAGATGAACTTTCCTTCGGTTCTGTTTTTATAAGGTCTTATCAAAGCCAAATGATATCCACAGACAATATCCGGTGCACTTGATATTACTAGTGCTGGCTTTGCGATGTCCCTCCAATCTTCAGAATCCTTAGTTACAAGAACATCATCAACATTTGCTATGAAGTTACCTATCTGTCCCTGTGAGGCTGATGCAACCATGAGATCCATTTCATTAGTCAGAAATTCATTATTGTATACATCGGTGTAGTTAAACAGCCGGATTGAAGCTTCTCCTTCCTGTGTTTTTTTATCTACATTACTAACCGCATAAGTTACCGCATGTTTAACTTTTTGGATATCCCAATGCTCCGGCACCTCCCCCAACCACTCAATTCCGCTTTCTTTATAAGCAGGATAGGGCTTATGCTTTGCCACAGAGAGGCTTGACTTATTCGAATTATTCGAATAACTGCTATCGTTCTTCATTTCTTTTTCCTGCGGGCTTTCACCTGTTTTACTTTGCTCTGTAGTTCTTCCGGATACTTAGTTTCAGCATCTTTTTCCCGGTGGTGCTTACGAGTAAAACCCCGGTAGGCTTCTTCTGCCAGTTCCTGCTTCAGGCTTGTCTTGATAAATGATTGCATATCTTGTTGGGATGGTAGTTCCAGGAGGTATTTTGAAACGAAGAGTTTATTGTCCATACCTGCTAAAGCATATTCTACAAGTGTACTGTCTCTACCTGTGCACAGCAGTATGCCTATGGGCGGGTTATCGCCATGCTGCATCTCGTTTGTGCGGTACCAACTTACGTATGTGTTCAACTGCCCGATGTTTTCATGGTTAAATTCTTCCACTTTCAGCTCTACTAAAATATGGCATTTGAGGATGCGATGGTAAAAGACCAGATCAATGTAAAACTGGCTGTTTCCGATCAGAATTCGTTTTTGCCTCGCTTCAAAACAAAAGCCATGCCCAAGTTCCAGCAGAAAATCCTGAAGTTTGTCCAGAAGCTGGTCTTCAAGCTCGGATTCGCTTAGCACTTCTTTAGCTTTGAGTTCCAGGAATTCAAATACATAGGGGTCGCGGATTACTTGTTTAGGATTGTATGTTTCCACTTGCTTATCAGTGATCTCAAGTAGCTTGTGTTTGTTTGATGACAGCATGCTGCGTTCGAAGAGAAGGGAATGTATTTGGCGGGAAAGCTCTCTAACAGACCAGTTGCCCCTAATACACTCATCTTGGTAGAAGCTCCGTTTATCTACAGGCTCTATCTCGATCAGTTGCTTTAGATGAGTAAAGGAAAGAAGGTTAAAAAGATGTCCGGCAGGCAAATACAATTGTGGACTCACCGAATCCAGAATCTTGGCTACAAGCTCATTTGAACTCTGATGCAGGTTATTATGAGTAAGTGTTTGATTGGTATGAGATTGTAATTCCGGTCTCAATGAGTCCAGAATATCCGCATAGACTCGATAAAACTTTAGGTATCTATACAATTCCCTTGAATCGGTTCTAGAAACCTGAAGTTTTTTTAGCTCCTTTGCAAGACAGTCAATTGCCCTGTCTCCATATTCGGCTCTGTCGGAACCTTTTAGCTCGTATTCTGCAATGTATAAACCTATCATCCAGTTGCGCATGGTCAGCATCAGATTTATTGATTTCGCTGCGGCACACTGCAATCTGCTATGAATATCCCTGATTTCTGAAACCAGATCCCCAAAACTTGCAATTTCAATACTAAGCTTGCGCATTTCCGGCTTCTGTTCATCTCGTCCCACCTTGCTTTTGTTGGCTTTGGTGCGTTCAGTAATTTCTTTATTCTTCATATTCCCTCCAGCAGCTCTGCTATCTCCTGCTCCAAAGCTTTCATCTCCGCTTCTATCTCATCCAGCGGACGGGGTGGCTGATACACATAGAAATAGCGGTTCAGCGGAATCTCGTAGCCAACCTTGGTCTTGCTGCGGTCTATCCAGGCATCGGGCACATGGGGGATCACTTCCCGTTTAAAATAGGCATCTATATCCTCGGTAAGTGGCACATTCTCGGTATCGCGCAGGTCGGTATCCGCTTCTGGTTTGCCTTTGGCATCCTTGCAGATATCTGCGCTTTCATCCCGCTCGGACAGGGCTTCCAATACGGCTTTTATTATAGGAGCCGGTAATGCAATGTGTTGTTGCTTTAGCATCTGATTGAGTGCTTTTAAGAATTGATCCCGGTTCTTATATACGGTGTAATCCATGCAGCTCAGGTTAGCTTTGTACAGCTCTTGCAAAACTTTACCTAACTCAATCTCCCACTGCTTCTCTGCGGGATCCTTCTTCTTACTTTCGGCAAGCTTGGCAAAAGCGCTTATGCTGTCCAGCCGGTCTATGCGCGCAGGAATGGCTTGGAAGTTCAGGCGCAGGGGGCGCTCCACCACAATCTTGCTATAGCCGAAATCCGCATTGTTAAATATCTTGCTTACCGTGGCTGTGCTTGCTTCCGTATTGCTAATGAACTCCATTTGCTGGTTATGAATAAAATCCCCATGGATGCGGGTGATGAGGTCTATGTGGTCAAATCTGTTATCCTCACCATCGCCAATCACATTGCGTTTATTCCCTAAGCTTTTGCGCATTTTGTGGTAAAACTGCCGGGCATCGATAAGCTGTATTTTGCCTTTACGGTGGGCTTCCTTTTTATTGGTGATTATCCAGATATAGGTGCTGATACCGGTGTTATAAAAAAGCTGATCCGGCATAGCGATAATGGCTTCCAGCCAGTCGCTTTCAATTATCCACCTGCGGATGTTGCTTTCCCCGCTGCCGGCATCTCCCGTAAAGAGCGGAGAGCCGTTGAAGACAATCGCAATGCGGCTGCCCCCTTCTGCTGGGCTGCGCATTTTGGAGATCATGTGCTGCAAAAAGAGCAGCGAGCCGTCGTTAATGCGGGGCAGTCCGGCACCGAATCTGCCGTTATAGCCAAGGCTTTCAGCCTCGTTCTTGATGCTCTTTTCCTGCTTTTTCCATTCCACCCCAAAGGGGGGATTTGCCAGCATATAATCGAACTTGTGCGAGGGCAAGCCATCCTGTTCAAAAGAGCAGCCATAGTGGATATCCGCATTCTCACCTTTTATCAGCATATCGCTGCAACACACGGCGTAGGATTCTTTGTTCCAGTCCTGCCCATACAAATGGGGTTGGGCATCGCGGTTTAGCTCTTTAATGTATGTTTCCGCAGCGGTAAGCATGCCACCCGTGCCGCAGGCAGGATCATAAATAGTCTTCACCACATGGCTTTTAGCAAGGTCTTGTTCAGGGCTTAGCAGCAGGTTCACCATCAGTTTTATCACCTCGCGGGGGGTGAAATGCTCTCCCGCTTCTTCGTTGGCTTGCTCTGCGCCTATGCGGATAAGCTCTTCAAACACCAGCCCCATCTGCATATTATCCACCGCAGCGGGGGATAGATCAAGCTCATCGGAGATAAAGCGCTGGATAACCATATACAGCAGGTTGCTATCCGCAAGTTTGGCTATCTGCTCCGGAAAGGCGAAGTATTCTATAATCTTAGCCACATTGGGCGAGAAATCGTTGATATAGCTCTGCAGGTTAACGGCAATCTGGTTGGGATCGTCCAGCAGCTTGGTCATATCAAGTTTGGATTTATTATAGAAGGGAACTCCGCTAATTTGGGTAAGGCTTTCAGACACGATATTGTCGGATTTGCCATACAGCAACGGCAGTTCTGCCAGAACCTTTTCCTTGGTGGGTGCCAGAATGCAATCAAAACGCCTAAGCACCGTGAAGGGGAGAATCACTTTGCGGTATTCGTTGCGTTTATAGGGACCCCTTAACAGGTTACAGATGCTCCAGATGAAGCTTGCTATTTGAGAATGAGATTGGGTTGCCATACTTTATCTACCACCTCGATACTTTCTTATGTTTTCAACTAAAAAAGTTAAGCTTATCTGTCAATTTAAATCTATCTGTCGGGTTAAATGCTGCCTTGGTAGTGGGTCGTTCTGGTATAGAGTACCTTACTATTCCCATGCTTCTTCCTTGCTCCAATTACTTATGCATTACGCATGAATTACGGATGCGATGCGCAGTTCATGCGTAATTGTCTTGCAGTTGATGGAGGGTCGGCGGTGATGAAGTGATGAGGTAATGGAGTGATTAAGTGATGAGGTAGCAATGAAGGAGGCCTTGCTTATCAGCACAAGGAAATGGCTATATATGTTAACAAGCATGTAACACAACAGTTTAACTAAGCTTATTCTCATCGCTTCCATAAAAAGCACTTGACAGACTTACAGTGTAAGGTTGTGTGGTTCAAAAATAAGGAGCTACCCATGAAAAAAACACTGTTGTTCACCGCCCTAAGCCTTACTGTGCTTACATTTGCCTTCGGCAAAACGACACGGAATTCAGCGGAAGAATCCGCACAAAACTACAAATACTCGGTCAGCACCACCTACTTATCACTTGTCAATTTTGAAGAGGAAAAGACAAATACCCACCATTATGAGCTTCACCTTGGATACAAACTTAGCTCCAAAGACAAAATCGGGATCAAGCTTGCTACATGGAAGATGTTTGCTCCTATGGGCATGCCCATGGAAGAGCAATTTAAATTCGATGAAAGCAATTTCTACCCCGGAAGGCTAAGAGAAACCGGTATAGGCGTTACATATCAGCGAATGCTCTGGAAGGGCTTGTTTGTCTCTACCGAAATTTTACCTCAATTGAAGACCTACGTGGATAAAGATAACAAGAAGCTGAGTAATGGCTTTAAGCTATATACTTCGTACCACCTCGGGTATCATGTGTCTCTTTTTAAAGAGCGGGTTTATTTAGAACCACAAATTCATTGCCAATATTGGCCTGTCGATTCAAATGCACCCAAAGCCTTTAAGGATAAGGATGATGAATGGAATAACTACTTCCTCTTTGAACCCAATCTATACTTGGGGCTTAACTTTAACTACTGATCTTTACCCGATGAACAGGAGGTTTGTATATGGACAAACGCCCGGTACTCACAAAGGAAAAAATCCTGATCAAAGCAATAGAAATTGCAGACAAGGGAGGCATAACTGCCCTCTCCATGAGGAAATTGGCCGGTGAACTGAATATTCAGGCAATGTCTCTGTATCATCATTTTTGCACAAAAGATGAACTAATCGCTCATATGGCGGATACATTGGTTGCCAATATTGATTTCGGAGAGGATGCTGCTTCGGATTGGCGGACAATTATGCTATGCAGGGCAACATCGGCAATGGCTTTATTCCGGGAACATGCATGGTTGCCCTTGTTGATAGATTCACATGTTCAAAGTGGCGTAAAGCGTCTGGAATACCTGAATAATTACATTGGCACGCTACGTAATGCGGGATTGCCTATCGAACTGGCTTTAAGGGTTACTTCGGTGATAGACAGTTACATCTACGGTTATTGCAGGCAATTGACTCATGTTTCGGACAGTGAGAAATCCGCAGAAGAACTGGCAGAGGATTTTTCAACCGGCTTCGATGCTGCCGATTATCCATTTTTGAACGAAGCTACCTCATTCGTAATGGCACAGGGATACGATGAGAATGCGGATTTTCTCTTTGGACTAAAGGTAATTCTAAATGGAATAGGTTTGGAACTGGAGTCTTTGGCTTCTTTGACAGAAGCGGAAGGGTGGAAAAGTGGAAGAAAAATGACAGATCCTACAGCATAGGATTGAAACACCTGTAAGTCCCATCATTTATTAAATCCACTCTTTTTGCTCTTTAGCTCTTTTACTCTTTGTTTAGATAAACCAAGCACTATTCGCTATAATTTAGCTTGCCAAAATCCCCCCTTGCAAAAACATGGCTCACTCAGTCTAATTACAAGGAACTAAAGAATGTCTTCAATATCTGATGTCCGTAACGGTATGATAATCGAGTTCAAAGAAGGTCTCTACGAGATAGTGGATTTCCTGCATGTAAAACCAGGCAAGGGTCCCGCCTTCATGCGAACCAAGCTAAAGAACGTGAAAACCGGCAGAGTGCTGGACAACACCTTCCGCGACAGCGATAACTTCGTGGAAGTCCGTCTGGAACGCACCAAGAAAGAATACCTTTATCGCGAAGGTGAATTCTTAGTACTTATGGATAGTGAAAACTACGAACAGATGCACGTAGATGCCAGTATCCTGGGTGATAAGGAAAAGCTTATCTGCGAGAACATGGAAGTGATGGTGCTTAGCACTCCCAGCGGAGAAATTCTGGGTATAGACCTGCCCACAACCGTGATTCAGGTTATCGCCGAATGTGAACCAAACGTAAAAGGCAACACTGCTTCCGGCAGCGGCAAAGTAGCATTTACCGATACCGGTCTGCGCCTGATGGTGCCGTTTTTTGTGGAAGCCGGGGAAAAGATAAAAATCGACACCCGTACCGCTGAATACATAGAAAGAGCATAAGAAAACAAGAGGATAAAATGGGAAAAGTAAAGAGCTTCACAGCAAAACTTGCACACGAAACCTCCAATGAGGGAAAAGTTATGTGTCCCGTATGCAATACGGAGATTAAAAGAGTTAAACTGATCACTAACCAGAAAAAGACCGGTGGTTGGAGACCCCAGAAAGATTACGCCAAGATTTGCAAATGCAATGAAGCTGATATTCTGGCAGGTAAAAATTTATAAACCTTACCTATAACATAAGGATAAGAAAACAAAATTAAGACTCGCTTGAGAAGTGTATAAATGCTGCTCGAGCGGGTTTTTCATTGACGGCTGTGGCAGGGTGTATTTTATTGGAGCATGAAACCAATATGCGGTCATAAGCCTGCTGTATCGGATGCTTTTTGTTTTTACCAGAAAAATACCTGATAAGGTAATAAAGGTGGTTTTGATGCCCTGCTTCCGGATGATAACCAAGCTGTTCCTCGTGATGATCCTGGTGACATTAACCAGCAGGTTTCTTGCGTTGGTACCTCCCGTTCCGGCTTACAAATTCCCGCCTAAAACATGGGATGCAACCAAAATTGAAGGCTTTACCCTCACTACAATGAATGAGGGCAAAACCCAGCGAGATATCCCCAATAACATACTGGTGCTAAGAATACAGTTTAGCGATTTATCTTTCAAATCAACCGCTGCCCACCCGGATTACCTGCCCCATGATGAGGCTTTCTTCAATCGTTGGATGGTGCATCTGAAGGATTTCTTTATCGATGCCAGCCACGGTGCCTATGATCTGGATTACACTATATATCCCCTGGTGTTAACCATGCCCAATCCGATAAGCTATTACGGAGGGGATACTACCGCCAAGATAGATCAGGGATTGCCAAACATAATTCCTGATTTTCTGGCGCAAATAGATGCAGAAGTAGATTTCAGCGAATATGGCGGTGTAATTATCTTTCATGCAGGCGCAGGACAGGAAGCCGATCTCTCGGGTATCAGCACTAACTCTATCTGGAGTACCTTTCTCACCCGCAGACATTTACAGAATGCTTTCGACCCGAATAACGACAACTATCCGGGAGTTTCCACCAATGATGGCGCAGTGTTAACAAACGTAGTTATTGTGCCGGAAGATGAGTTTCACGATTACTTCCCCCTGCCGCCTGATAGCAATGCCGACGGCTACTTATTCAGCATCTACGGCGTTTTGGCACATCAATTCGGACATCTTATCGGGCTTCCTACTCTTTTCGATAACGACAGCAGCAACGGATACAGCCAGGGAATTGGCAATTGGGGCTTGATGGGTACAGGTGTGTGGAATGGCAACGGCTATGTACCTGCACAGCTTTCTGCATATTCGCGTTGTCTGCTGGGATGGGATATACCCGTTGTGGTTGCCCAAAGCAGCGTTAATCACCAGGTAGATCACTTTCTAAACCACTATCCCGAAGCTGTAAGGGTGTACAAAATACCAATCTCTGCAAACGAGTATTTCCTGATAGAAAACCGCCAGCAAAACCCAGATGGCAGCGTTGATCCCTTATCCAGCCAGGCAAGCTACAGCTTTAAACTATTACCGGAAGGAGAACAGGAGTATTATGAGGATAATCCCGCCACTCCCGGCGATGAATCGCTGATTCCCTTCTTTAACTTCATGGCCAACAGCTATGCCGGCAGCGAATGGGATTTCTTCCTTCCCGGCTTAGGGGGTCCATTCCCGCCCAACAGTGCTGTACTCCAGGATGGCTCCGGTCTTTTGATCTGGCATGTGGATGAAAACGTGATAGCAGAGAACTTCACCGCTAACTTTGACAGAAACAGAATAAATGCCGATGCCAGCCGCAAAGGGGTGGATTTGGAAGAGGCAGATGGCATTCAGCAACTGGATACTTCATCGCAGGATAGTTTTAGATATGGGGGACCATACGATAGCTTTCGTGGCGGTAATAACACCTATTTCGGCAACTCATATCATGAAGGTCTGCTTTCCCTGCCTGTCTCTGACAGCAACTACGGTGGTATCCCGCTGGAAATATACGATATCTCCGCCAGCGCTAATGTTATGAGCTTCTCGGTAAATTTCCGCTGGAGCATTGAAACAGCATACCAGGGTGAAAACCCCATAAGTGCCATATCCATAGATTTTAACGGCAACGGAAGTAACGTGCTATTCTATGCGATGCCGAACGGACAACTGTATATGTGGGATAATGGTGCTATCGTAGATGACTACCCTTTGCCCCGGATGCCTGTGTCGCAAAACTATATGTGGGATGAGCACAGCCTCTATGTCCCCATGCAGACAGATACCCTATCCAGGCTTTACATGATGAACAAAGACCTTAGAAGCTATGTCTTTACGCAAAGTCAGGCTCATTGGGCAAGCCATCCTGTAGATATGGGCGAGCAGGTGGCTTTGCCACTTAATAGAATAAGTACTTCTGTGCCTGATACATACTCTTCTTCAACCGTGTTTATCTGGGACAAAGATACTCGGACAGTGCAAAATGGCTTAAACTTTCAAGGAGTAATCCAGGCTAATCTGATAAACTTCCGGGATCATCTGTCATTGGTTTATAAGGATTTCAACAATCAATACTGGGTGTCCGATGTAAACAATGCAGATTGGGATATATCCACTCTAAGCCTTCCCATACCTGGGGACTCCGTGATTGTAGGTATCTTTAAAGCTCCCTTAATCCCGGGAAGTGAAACCGGGGAACTAATAGTCCAGTGCCGAAACAGCGTTTATGCTTTTAGTTCTACCATGCAACTTATAAATGGCTTCCCCTTCATCCACAACCTCGTTGCTGAGACGGATAGCAGCCACTATGCTCCACTCTCCATCGCCGATGTTGATGGCAACGGAATTCTGGATATTCTGGTAGGGGGAGACCTCAGCTTTGCGGTGATAGACTATCATGGCGATCGCATGAGCCCGGAAATCTTAAGCCTTTCCGATGCCGGTGACGGCATTGCTTCCGGAGTTTATGCCATGGATATCGATGCCGATGGCAAAGCAGAATTTGTGGGCAACTTTTCCCGCAACCGGCTCTGCGTTTGGGAACATGACTACCGCCTGAAAAGTGGCTTCCCCATTGCTTTCGCAGAACGAAGCCGAAGCTTGCCATTCGTATCCAAAGATTCTGGCAATGCATGGTATTTGTACAGTGCCACAGACAATGGGAAAGTGTTTCGTACAGGCTTGGCAAATGCCCCGCTTAGCAATCCGGCACTAACCTGGAACACGGAATACGCAGATTTGAAACGCAGTGCCTCCATTGATCCTGTAAATCTGCCAAACCAGTTTAGAAGCTCCGATTTATTCGTGCCCGGTGAGCTGTACATATACCCCAACCCCTTAAAATCTATTTACAACCAAAAGCTAACCGTCAGCGTAATGCCAACCCGCGATGTGCCCCTGGAGCTAAGCATTTATGATATCAGCGGAAGCCTGCTGTTCAGGCAAAATGCCCTTGCGAAAGCTTACTTAAAAAACCTGGATATCTTCAACATCCCTGCCGATAAACTTAGCAGCGGAGTGTATATTGCGGTGGTAAAATCCGCCGATGACAGCAAACGTTTCAAGTTTAGCGTGGAAAAATGATGGGAGTTTACATGAAATACATCTACCTGATTCTCTGCCTGCTACTGGCATTTGGCATCCTTGATGCGGAAATGCAGGGCGATACCAGCCTATATGGTTACAAGTTCCTGAATGTGCCAAGCGGACCTATCAGCCTTGCCATGGCAAGCCGAGGAGTCCATAACGCCAATAATGCCACTGCCTTCATCCTTCAGCCTGCTGCCTCATGCGAAGCTGACCATCGCATCCTCACTATCGCATCCAGCCCCTGGCTTGCAGATACTCAGGCAAATTGTATCGCTTATTCTTATGCTAAGAGGCTTAGCCACTTTGGTATTGCACTGCGTAATCTGGATTATGGTGAAATAGAAAACCGGGATGATACTGCTTTTTTGATCGGTAAATATACTCCCCTGGATATTGATTTGCTGTTAAACTATTCTTACCGGATAAGCCCCAGTCTGTACTTCGGCTTCAATGTGGGCGGGCTTTACCAAAAGCTGAACACTGCCACCAGCCTTGGAGCACATGGGGATTTTGGGTTCAGCCTTATTCCTCCCATTGCCGGAACTAAGCTATCCGCCACATTCCGAAATGTTGGGCAGGCTACTAATACCAATGAAGAAAAAGTGCGCTTCCCAACCTCCACAGAAGTAGATTTCACCAAGCAGCTAAAACTTGGAGAGAATGATCTTCTGCTTGGTGCCAGCGGGTTACAAGTAGCCGGGGAAGATTTGAAAGGCAGCGTGAGTGCAGAGCTGCAACTGTTTAAGCTTCTCAGCCTGAGAGGTGGTTACAAGCTGAACTATGCTGCCGAAAACATCAGTGCCGGCTTCGGATTAGCGTACCGGCGCATAAGTATCGATTACGGATATGCTGCCTTTACAAGTGGCTTAAACGATGTTCACAGCCTGGGAGTGGCATACCAGTTCTAATGGGTGATATCAATGCGTAGAAATCTATCCTGCATCCTGGCAATCGTCTTTACAACTATATGTGCAGCTACCTGGGCTTTGGAAACTCCGGGGCAACTGATATTTAAAACTTCCGCCCCGATACAAGTGCGCAATGGCAAAACCGGGCTTAGTGGCTTCGACAGCTTCTTAACCGTGCAGGGATTAAAATCTATCCAACCCATAAAGGGTATGCCGGACTCCCGCTATTACATTGCCAATGTTAGCAATCAGCCCGGTAAAGCCACCCTGCAGAGCTTAAACTTTCCGGGTATAGAGTATGTGCAGCCAAATTACCTGCGCAAGCTGCACAACACTCCCAATGACCTGTATTATGGCTTGCAGACTACTTCCGTCAGCAATATCCCCGATGCCTGGAATTACACTACCGGCAGTAAGCATATTATTGTTGGGGTGGTAGATTCCGGCTTACTGGTAAATCATCCGGATTTGCATGATAATGTTTACATCAACCTTGTGGAGATGAATGGGCTGCCCGGTGTGGATGATGACAACAACGGCTATATTGACGACTGGAGCGGCTGGGACTTTGTGGATGCACCGGAAATGTCCGACACCGCCCTGGGTGATTACATAGGAGAAGATAATGACGTTGAGGATGAAAACTTTCATGGTACCCACGTTTCCGGTATCATAGGAGCTTCGGGCAACAACGGTATAGGTATTGCCGGAACCTGCTGGAATGTTTCTATCATGCCCTTGCGTGCAGGTTTCAGAACCACTTCCGGTCAGGGCTTTCTACAGGATGATGATGCTGCTGCTGCCATAATATACGCCGCGGATAACGGCTGTCATGTGATAAATATGAGCTGGGGTGATCCGAATTACTCTCCCATCATCTCCGATGCCTGCGAATATGCCTATGCTAAGGGCGTAACCCTAATTGCCTCCGCCGGAAATGATCCCGGTCCCGTGCTTAGCTATCCTGCAAAACTATCCTGCGTGATTTCTGTGGGTTCCGTGAATGCAGCAAAACAGCTTTCCGGTTTTTCCAGCTATGGAGTAGATCTCGATCTTGTAGCCGTAGGTGAACGTGTACTTTCCACCTATAAGCTTGAGGGAACTGAGCAATACTTCTATCAGGACGGCACTTCCATGAGCGCACCTTTTGTAACGGGAAGCGTAGCCCTGCTACTAAGTTTGCAGCCGGGTTTAAGCCCGCAGGAAGTCCGTTCCAGACTTCTTAACTCCACCGAGGATCTTGCTCCCATTGGTTTTGACGTAAGAACCGGACATGGGCTGCTAAATACAAAGAAATTGCTGGATAATCTCAACCCTCCTTTTGTGGAGATAACAAGCCCCGTTGATCAGCTTGGGGTTAGCAGCACGGTGCAATTTATCGGCTCTGTTTATGGTGATGATTTTATGAGGTATTCGCTCTGTTACAGCAGTCTTAGCGATCCCACTATGGTTGGTTGGTACGACACCGCCTCTCATAATCCTTACCCCACATTCTACACTACACAGGTTCATAATGGTGTTTTGGGCGAGTTTGCATTGCCATCGTATTTTCCCGAGGGTACTTACCTCATTCGCTTGCAATATGAAAAGAACAGAAACAGCCAACAGAAGTATAACTTTTACCGCACTGTTATAGTAGATAGAACTCCCCCCGTTCTAAACCCACTTAGCCTTGGAGGGTTCAAACGCTATGAGAAACAGAACCTTCGCTATTATGTATCGGCAATGTTCGACGAGCCTGTCCGCAGTGAACTAATTATCACTGCCTCAGATGGCAACACTTACAGCGTGTTTTCTTCCAATCCGGATAGCCTGCAAATCTGGGCAATTCCCAGCACACTACCCCCGGGGCAGATAAATGTGAAGATAAAGGCTTCCAACATTGCTGAGGTGGCTTTTGAATCCGGTACTTACGAGAACTTTATGAATATCGCTTATGAGTTAGTATCATCCTATGGCTTTGAAAAGCAGGAGATTGGCACCACTCGCAGACCACTTACCCGCATGAAAGATTTTAATGGCAACGGCAGCCAGGAATACATTGCTATGGATATGCCCGTAAGCGGTTATGGGACTGTTAAAGTTTACGAGCCGCAGCCCGGTGGGCATGCACAAGTACATTCGTTCAACGACGCATTCTGGCCTCTGGATGTTGGCAACACCCTGGGAACGGGTAATGAGCTGTTATACTTAAAGGGTGATACAGCTTATCTTATTGAGACATCCCCCGGTGAAGCTTACCCACACCCCGATAGCCTGAAATGGACAGGGACAGGTATATCCGGTGGAATTATCGCCAGCTACGATAGCGATGCTCGCGACGAACTTCTGGTGGTAAAAAACCTTCCCCTCGAGCGTGTGATTCAGGCTTATAAAACCAGTAGCAATGGTAAAGCCTTGGTTGCTACTAATCTTATCAGCAATATCCCCGCAGGTCTGCAAAAGCTTAGGAAAACATTTGTCCCCACTGTGCTTGTGGATAATCTGGATGGGGACACTACTCCCGATATCCTGTGCGCCGATACATATGGTAACATAATGATATACGAAATTGTGAATGCCAATGTACAGGAAATGCGATGGACGAAGCGGCTACCGGTTGCCAACACATACTCACTTGCCATAGGAGATTTTGATGGTGACGGCTCAAAAGACTTCTTTGCCGGCGGTTACAGCACAAGCGTAACCAATCCCAACATGAACTTCTGGTATTTCGAGGGCTTCAAACGCACCGGCAATAATGCCTACACCAGCATGGGAAACATCATGTTTAATGAAGTACAATCCCAGAATTCCATTACTGCCAAGGATATTGATGGTGATGGCAAAGCTGAGCTTATCCTTGCCTTGTCGCCAAATCTGTATGTGCTGAAATATGAAAACGGCAAGTTTGTCCCCAAGTTTCATGGAGACAGCTTCCGCAATTATCAGGTAAGCACATGGACTGATAACGATGCTATTACACGCATCATGGCAAATGCCAGCGTTTCGGCAGATAGCACAGTGGCGGTTCAGTGGAGCCCCCAAGTGCCGTTCACCGGACCTTCCACTCCGGCAAACCTATTAGTTAAGCCAATAAGCGATGATACTATAGAAATCACCTGGATACCCACAGGAGCACCCACTTATCGTCTTTACCGCAAAGACCCAAATGAGCAAATCACATACAATGACCTCAACGGAATAAGCTCTTTTATAGATACGGGATTGGTTACCGGCAGCGCTTACCAGTATGCTATCGCAGCCATAAATCCATCGTACAGCCCAAGTGAAAGTGTGCGGAGCATGTGGTCAGCAGGAACGCCATTAGCCCCCCCCGTTATCGATGAAATCCAGATCGTGGGGATCAGCGAACTTCGCCTGACCTTCAATCAACCTATGCCCTCAGATATCCTTAATCCGGGATACTATTCCTTGAGCGGTGGTTTAGGCACTCCTCTTTCGGCGAACACTGTATATAACCATTATGGCGTGCAACTGCGTTTTCGCAATCCATTCCCTGCAACAGAAACCCAGTTTGTCCTTGAGCTGCGTGATATCAGGGGTGTTTCCGGAGTGCAAACTGTTCAAACCAGCTATACTTTCCCCTATGTGCCGGATACAACTTCACCAAAGATAGTATCCACAGTGGTGCATCAATCAAAAGAAGCTATAAACATAATCTACAGCGAAGCTATAGCACTGGCTCAGGTGAACTACCTTCCCAATTTCGTGCTGTCTTGCCCATTGGCAGATCCTGACAATAGTATTGTTTCCGCCAGCCTGGCAGATAACACCATCACCATTACTTTTGCCCATGCTATTCTGCCCTCCAATCAATCTTACTATA
The DNA here is from genome assembly GCA_002840645.1 of Candidatus Cloacimonetes bacterium HGW-Cloacimonetes-3. Taxonomy (GTDB): domain Bacteria; phylum Cloacimonadota; class Cloacimonadia; order Cloacimonadales; family Cloacimonadaceae; genus Cloacimonas. The sequence continues at coordinate 26,969 of PHBO01000008.1, read as the reverse complement.
TCGAGACAAACAACCTGAAAGACCTTGCCGGCAATGTAATATCCCCTCAGAATAAACTGGCAAGATTTGGTGTAAACGAAATTCAAGACTTGGATGATGTAACGGTTTACCCAAACCCTGTCACTTCTCATCATGCACAAACCGCAATTTTTGTGAAGTTCCCAGTGGATAAACCGGGGAAAATAGCCATCTATAACAGTGCGGGAGATTTGGTGTACAGAAGCGACATAGGACCTTTCTCCTACATCAATAACAATGTTACCTGGAGATGGAATCTGAAGAACAACGATGGCAGACCTGTATCATCCGGTGTTTATTTCTATGTTATCGAGATGGATGGCAAACTGAAACGCGGTAAACTGGCGCTTGTTAAGTAAGTTTGTACGAGTACACAGATAATGGATCCCTTAGAGGTTATAATAACCGGCATATTCCACAGCGCAGCTTTCACTCTGGTGCTAACATGTGTTTTCCTGCTGTTAAACATCCTGGACGGGCATTCCACCTATTTAGTTCTGAAACCCAACCATTACGAGCGGGAAAAGAATCCTATCGCCAGATGGGTGTTTCGCAAACTGCAGATTCCCCGCGGGATTGTGATTTTCAAGGTTATTCTCATGAGTATCCTTATTGTTGCCATTGCTTATTATGCTGCCTGGGATCCTTTCACCATCAATATCGCCATGCTGATTGCAAACCTGCTGTTTACCTTGGTAGTGCTGCATAACTACCGTATCGCTAAGCGACTTCATTAGTTTATTGCTCCCCTTCAAGCAAGCTCGGGTGCAAAGCATAACACCATTACAGTAAGGGCGATTCTGAAATATACCAAATCCGCCATCTCTTCAACCCTGTCGGCTGCACTAACGGAAGACGAACCGACAGAAGATGAACTGGCAGATTCATTTAGTAACTGATACTCCTCGCTAAAGTTGGAGATGTTCCCACTGTACGAGGACTGGAAGTATAACATATACGACAGGTATGTCCTGGTTTACCAAGTGGGATGCAATTACACCCAAGTGTACTACATCGAAGCTGTCACGCGGAAAGTGCTGCATTTTGATGCTTATTGCGAATGGTGCTGATTCTCAATTGCATATCTGTAGCCCAGCACCGGAATTGGTTCCTCGCATACCATTAGTATCTTCCTGTCCACCAGTTCTCCGCCCATGGCTGCATAGAAGCCGGTGGACTTGTTCTTCTCCGCCACCCACACGACCATCGTCTGGCGCTTTTCCTGCTTCATCAGCTCCACAAACCTGTTGAACAGGGCTTTACCGATTCCCCTGCCATGAAACTCCTGCAGCAAATATAACGCCCCCAGCTCGCAGTCACAGGCGTTGCCGATGCCCGTTTCACAATCAGGTTGTTCTCTGTTATCGCCGCCACTGGCAAAGCCCACGACCCTGCCTTCCACTTCCGCCACCAGAACTGTGAAAGCACCGGATATATTTGCCTGCCAGTGCTTAGCGCTACGCTCCATGTTCATGCTATCCAGCCGCTGTTGAGGCATGATTCCTGTATAGGTTTCCCGCCAGCTTTGGATGTGCACTGCGGCTATGCCTTCGCTGTCGGTTAGTACAGCGGTTCTAATGATAGCTTTCTGCATGTTATTGTCCTCGCATTACTTACAATGGACTGGATTCCCGCCTCCGCGGGAAAGACAGGGAAAAAAGCTGGAATGGCAGCAATTAATGAGTTGATACATAAGCCACCGATGCCTATAAAAGGGCATTATGTTTGGTCTGCATAGCGCCAGCAGAAGATCGTTCCTGCAAAACCTGCCAAGCCGGATACAATCACTATTATTATGCTTACTGCTCCCGGGTATATTCCTTGTAAGCCATCCGAGGCATATGCCATCGTTATGTACCAAGGATAATAATAACCCAATCCCAGCATTTCGATGAAATTACCCAAGAGAAGAGCAACTACAGCAGCACCGATAGCCGCCAGATAACCCCCTGACCAGGCTGCAACCAGGGCGATAAGCATATTCAGCCAGATTGCCATGGCAATACCGGCGGTAAAATCCTGCAGGCTGCGCACAGCAAATGCAGATGACCAGTTATCCAGATGTAACAATGCGCCAGCAACCAAGGCGGCAGTAGCAGACACAAAGAATAACAAGATACACCAGATCACCATGACCACAAATTTGCCTGTAACGAAAGACCACCTCGGCAGAGGCAGAGCTAAAAGATCTTTCAGGGTGCGGTCTGTATGCTCTCTGCCAAAGAGCCAGCTTACTACGAAGGCAAATGCGAACATACCGGTACCAACTAATATTTGCGCGCAAAGGGAGATATAGGTAGGCCAATCCGCATTACCCGGTATCATAGAGGCTTTGGTAGTTAAGATACTGTTATTGGTTAGCTCCGGGTACTTCTTGATGTACATCAGAACACTCAGCATCAAAGGCACAAGCACCATACCAATCAATGTAATCCAGAACAGTTTTGATCTTATTGCTTTCTTGGTTTCTGTCCGGGTGACTGCGATTATGAAGCCTAATTGAGTACCAATTCGGTTGGCAAAAGACGTGGAAATCTTATTCATAATACATCTCCGTTAGTGTCTATAATCCTAAGGAAATAGGATTCCAGATCTTCCTCATCCACCTTAAGCAAAGTTGGGGGTATCCCCGCCTCTACCAGTTGCTGTGCCACAATTTCAGGATGAGCAACGGCAGTTTTATCCGCTATGGCAAATTGACCTTCCATGGTGATTTTATAGGAGAAAGCTTGTTTCTGTAAATACTGTTTTAGGGCATGGTGATCAAGAGTATTAACAAGCAGACGCTTCCGGCTAAGCTTTTCCAGATGCTCGTGGTTCATTTCCTGCACCAGTTTGCCTTCGTGGATAATGCCAATGCGCGAAGCAATACGGGATATCTCTCCCAGAATATGGCTGGAAATAAAGACAGTTACACCATGATTGGCAGAGATGTCCAACAGCATTTCGCGTGTTTCCACAATGCCCACAGGGTCGAGACCGTTGGTCGGCTCATCCAGGATAAGAATGTTTGGATTATGCAGTAAGGCTTTTGCCAGCCCCAGCCTCTGAACGTTGCCAAGGGAGAGATGCCTGGCTTTTCTATCCGCATACTCAGTAAGATGCAGGGTTTTCATCACTTTATCCACACAGCTGCGGTCTGGAAGCTTGCGCAGAACCCGGATAAGCTCCAGATTCTCCCGCACGTTTAGGTCCGGATATGAATACGGCGTTTCCACGATGTAACCCACCTCCGACCACAGACGGTAATTGCCTGCAGATACAAGCTTTCCATCTATATATGCCTTCCCTGCAGATGGGCTTATCATACCAAGCAACATGCGGATAGTGGTGGTTTTTCCCGCCCCGTTCAAGCCCAGAAAACCGTATATCTCACCTTTGCGAACGCTAAGAGAAACCCCTTCCACAGCATGAACACTGCCAAAGTGCTTGGTCAAATTATCCGTGGTAATGATTTCTTTCACCTGAACCTCTCAATATCGAGTTACTTGCCGAATTATCAAACAATGATTCATAACTGCAGTAGCTGTCAACAAAAACATGCACAGGGTTAGCACTTTCAACCCGCTTGCAGGAATCACATTAGTATTACGCATGAATTACGGATCGCATGCGTAGTTCATGCGTAATGCATCCGTAATTCAAGCAAGGAAGGAGCCAGCTATGTGACAACAACGGTCATGCTTACATGAGGAAACAAGAATAAGGCATCTAAGCCCATCACACCCACACTTCTACCTCTCCTAAACCAAGCCATAGCCATGCAGAGGCGATTCCCTCGTGAATCCCTCGTCCCACCTCGGAATCACCAGGGGTTTACAAGGGAATCACGTGGCGTTAAAGACAGGGAGCAAAGATTAATGTCTATGAAGTTTATCAAAGCCATACCAAAGCCATACCAAGCCATAGTCAAGCCATAGCCAAGCCATAGCCAAGCCATAGCCAAGCCATTTTATGGCGACAGATTATAGCCTGGGGTGTGAACCCCAGGGAAAGGAATCCAAGCGTGCCAGCCCTTTATGGGCGACACGAGGTAGTCTGTTCTAAATAAATAACCTGATTAAATCCAAAATACCTGAAAATACGAATTGCGCTTGACAAATATATGCCTAATACAAATCTTTAGCGCATCAAAGGAATGCACGTATAAGAAGGGGATTAAATGCCTACACTAAATTGGTTGGGTAAAGCAGAAGCGATTAGCGCAGCAGCAAAGATACCATACAGGATTTTGAAACATAAACCGCAGCTTTCGTATGGTGCACAGCAGAATGAGAACCTCCTGATCCAGGGTGATAATCTGGAAGCCTTGAAAGCCCTTTTGCCCTTCTATGCCGGTCAGGTTAAGTGCATTTACATAGACCCGCCCTACAATACCCGCCATGCCTTTAGCCATTACGACGATAATCTGGAACACAGCCAATGGCTTTCGCTGATGTACCCGCGCTTAGAACTGCTGAGGGAATTCCTGATGCCGGAAGGCAGTATCTGGATTTCCATAGATGATGACGAAGGACACTATCTGAAAGTGATATGTGATGAGGTATTCGGTAGAAAGGAGTTTATAGCTAATGTGATTTGGGAAAAGAAATTCTCACCCCAAAATGATGCAAAATGGCTTTCAGATAGTCATGATCATATACTCGCTTATGCCAGAAACAAGGATATTTGGAGACCAAACCTACTCCCAAGAACAGAGGAGATGGATAATAGGTACACTAATCCAGATAATGACCCTAGAGGTGTATGGACATCTGGAGATTTGTCGGTAAAGACATATTCACCTGATACAGATTATCCGATAACAACACCAACGGGTAGAATAGTATCCCCACCCTCAGGATATTGTTGGCGGGTCTCGACAACTAGATTACAAGAGCTGATTGATGATAAAAGAATATGGTTTGGAGCTAGTGGTAATAATGTACCAAGAATTAAAAGGTTTCTAGTAGATGTTCAAGACGGTTCAGTTTCAAAAACTATTTGGTATAGAGCAGAAGTGGGGGATAACCAAGAAGCAAAAAAGGAAATCAAGCAGTTCAACAATGATGATGTTTTCAGTACCCCTAAACCAGAAAGGCTTATCAAAAGGGTATTCACTCTTGGTTCCAACTCCGGTGATCTGGTAATGGATTCCTTCCTTGGTTCTGGCACCTCAGCAGCCGTGGCGCATAAAATGGGCAGACGCTGGATTGGGATAGAGATGGGAAATCATGCCATTACGCACTGTGTTCCCCGAATGCAAAAGGTGATTGATGGCGAACAGGGCGGGATTTCCAAAGCGATTAACTGGCAGGGTGGCGGCGGTTTTGGGTTCTATACTTTGGGAGAGGCAATCTTCACACCTTCCGGTAAGGTTAACCCCGAAGTTAAGTTTCCCACTCTTGCTTCGCATATCTGGTATCTCGAGACGGGCAGTCCGCTTCATCAAGAAAACCCAAGCCCACTATTAGGCAAGATTGGCGACAAAGCATACTATTTGCTCTACAATGGCATCCTGGGGGATAAAACCGTGAATGGCGGCAATGTGCTAACCCTTAAGCTGCTGGACAAGCTTCCCTTACACACAGGCAGGAAAGTGATCTATGGAGAGGCAAGCAGGCTTAGCAAAGACAGGCTAATGGAGCTAAACATCATCTTTAAACAGATACCTTATGATATAAAAGTGGGTTAAGATGTTTGAACTTAAGAGATATCAGAACGATACAATCCGAGCTTTAGCAGAATATCTGCGTATGGCACATGAAAAGGGTGCTTCAGAAGCTTACAGCGAATACATGAAGGACAAAGGGCTAATGGGTGTCCAATATAATACTTATGACCTGGGAGATATTCCCTATGTATGTTTAAGGCTTCCTACGGGTGGAGGAAAGACCGTGCTTGCCTCTTATGGGATAAGGGAAGCAGCGCACCTATTCATGGACAAAGATAACCCTTTGGTGCTGTGGCTGGTTCCTACTATTACCATTGCCGAACAAACTCTGGCATGTTTGGTTCAGCCCCGGCATCCATACCGCCAGGCGATTGATGAGTATTTTGGCGGAAGGGTATCGGTGTTTGCGATTGCGGATGTGAATACCATAAGACCTCAGGATTTTGAGAACAGAGTATGCATTGTTATTGGAACCTTGGCATCGCTGCGAGTGCAAGACAAAACAGGCAGAAGAATTTATGACCATAACGAGAGCTATCAGCCGCACTTTGAGAGAATTAACCCTAATGCACCTGGATTAGATAAAATTGAAGATGGTCCGGATAGGGGAAAGCCAAAGTTCTCTTTCGTGAATCTCTGCCATATTCATAAGCCGTTGGTTATTCTGGATGAAGCACATAATGCCAGAACAAACCTATCCTTTGAAACCTTGAAAAGGCTTAATCCCTCCTGCATATTAGAATTAACTGCGACTCCCAATGTGTCTGCTGTTAACGGCAGTAATGTGTTGCACAGCGTATCTGCATTGGAGCTGAAGCACGAAGAGATGATAAAGCTGCCGATAGTATTAACCGAGCACAATTCCTGGCAACAAACTATCGCAGAAGCGATACTTACCCGGAAACGCTTACAGGCTTTGGCAGATAATGAAGATGACTATATAAGACCAATTGTGCTGTATCAGGCAGAAAACAAGGATAAGGAAGTAACAGTTGCAGTCTTGAAACAATACCTGGTGGAGAATGAATCTATCCCGGAAGATAGGATCGCCATTGCCACAGGTGAGGTGAAAGGCTTGCAGGATATTGATCTCTTTGCCAAAGACTGCCGAATTGAGCATATTATAACGGTGGAGGCACTAAAAGAAGGATGGGATTGCTCCTTTGCGTATGTATTCTGCTCGGTGGCAAATGTCCACTCCAGTACAGCGGTTGAACAATTGCTGGGACGGGTGCTAAGAATGCCTTATGCCCGAAAACGAAAGAGCAGAGAGTTGAACATGGCTTATGCACATGTTATCTCTCCCTCTTTTGCCGCTGCAGCGCAAGACCTGAAGGATGCCTTGGTGAACAAGATGGGCTTTGAGAAGCTGGAAGCAGATGCCTATGTAAAGCAAAATGGTGAAATTGAGAATGTCGCTCAGTTAGATATATTCAGCAAGCAACCAGAGACAATAACTGTTAACAGCTTGGATATAGATGCCATAGATTTTATCACCAGAGACAAATTGACTATAAGTGAACAGGATGGAAAGGTAGATTTCCAGCTTACAAAATACATAGACGATGCAGAACTGGATATCATAGTTAGTGCCGTTCCGCACGAACAGAAGGCAGAAGTCCGGCAGATATTGAATAGAGAAAGGATTGCCCGGTCTATTGATACCACGGCTGCTCCGATAAAGACAACAGGATTTAAAATCCCCAGATTGGTCTTTGTTGATGAGAACGAGAGAATAGACTTTCTCGATGAGGATGCCTTTATTGAGGCTGCAGAATGGAGTATTTTACATTACTCTCATGAATTGCCCCACTTTAGGATTGGCAGTTCGGGGAATATTTTTGAGATTGATATCAGTGAGAACAACAAGATAATTTGGAGCAGTGAGGAATATGCAGAACGGAAGAATGAACTGTTAATCAAACTTCCGGAACTAAATGAGATTGATTTGATCAATTGGCTGGATAAGGAAATTCACAGACCGGATATACCTCAACAGGAGAATTACTTCTTTATCCATAAGGCTGTTACATACCTAAGAGAAAATAAGGGACTTAGCTTGGAACAGCTTTTCATGGCGAAATTCCAGGTAGCATTAGCACTTAAGGACTTGATAAAAACCAACATCTTGGAAGCTAAAGAAAAGGGATTTCAGAGTATAATAATGGAGCAACAGGAAAGGCTACTGGTAGATTTCAAATACACTTTTCCCTTTGAACCGGGTCTTGCTGCTTATCCTGTATCTGCACCTTACTACAAGGGCTCTTACCAATTTAAGAAACACCTCTATGAGATTACCGGGCATATGAATGATGAAGAAGTGCTTTGTGCCCAAGAGCTTGATAGACATCCTTTGGTTAAGACCTGGGTAAGAAACCTGGAGCGTAAACCTCTATCCTCTTTTTGGCTGCCTACATCTACAGATAAGTTCTATCCGGACTTTGTGGCAGAACTAACAGATGGCAGAGTGCTGGTAGTGGAATATAAAGGACAGGAACGAGAAGATACCAAAGACACCAAAGAAAAGACCTTCATAGGAAACCTCTGGGCTAAGCTGAGCGGTGGAAGAGGACTATTCCTGATGGCTTTCAAGAAAGATAGCGAGGGAAGAGATTTGAAGGGGAAATTAACTTCGGTGATACAGGATGCAAGACCCTAAGTGTGTCATATTTCAAATGCATTCCGCTTTTATAATAAAATACTTGACAATAAATGAGTATGTTGATCAAGTGAAAATATATATTGATATATGAGGTTAGATAGTGTACTTAGCGTTTCAAGGCATTATGCATAATATTTGAATCATATCATATCACTTAACATTTGATGTTAAGCGAAGGTAAAAGGAGATAAAATGAAAGTGGTTAGTTTACTATTGATTCTTGCTGTTGCGGTTGGAGTTTTTTCATGCAATAAGCAAAAAGAAGAAACACCTGTAGTTGAACAGGTTGAAGCGAAAGAAAGTGAATCAAATTCTGTGTTTCCATATGAAAAGGCAAAAGAGTTTATTACTAATAATGGTATGCATGCTGAATACTTCTATCCACCAGTGGAGTTTTTGGGATGGAAAGAAGTGGAAAAAAGTAAGGTAACTGTAACCTATCAATATGCTGCAAAAAGTGGCACTTTATTCAGCCGGGAAATTGATTTTCAACTTTTGAATACCGAAACTGGACCTGTTTGGAAGTTCAGTGATCATAATGGTGCTTCAAATTATGGCCTTTAAACCTCATTAAGGCTTTATCCTCAAACACTATAAGTGCTTTATAAGTGATGGTATTGTTCATTATCTGTTGCTATATGCTAAGTCTGAACACTCAGAATACATATAGCTGATACGAAATATAGCAGAATCAGGACAAGGTGGATAACTCATTTGCAGTTACCCTTTCTGTTAGGCTCTTTTTGTTAAGCATCACTTTGCTTCAGACAGGTTAGCATCATACAAATACACATTGCCTACCTTGCTTTATTGTTTCATATACGCAGGATTTCACTTAGTGTTTTACTGTCAATAAAAATAACGTGTTAGAACAAAGATATTGGGGCTGGATACCTGCCTCCGCAGGTAAGACAGGTAGGGGGACGCTCAATAGGGCTGGATTCCATTCTACAATGGAATGACGGAGGGATGCGGGAATAAAGTAATAGGGTGTTAATATGTACAGCTTCTTACCCTATTTCTAAAAAAGTCCTCTGCTATTCTCCGCTTTTCTCTGCTTTCCCTCTGTGTTAAAGAAGAAATCCATACTTTTCTCTCCGGATTCAAAAATAAATGCAAAATCTGTCCCAAAATCTCAAATCTGTCCCCCACACTACTATGAGGGGTAGTTATTCTACGCCTAAAATTATGGTCTCAGTGTTGTCTAATACACCACCAGCTTGCGGGTTACGGGTTTATCGCCCTTCACCTGTGCTTTCAGGAAGTAGATACCGGAAGCGCAGCGTGTTCCGCTGTTATCCTTACCGTTCCACAGGTAACTTTGGCTGCCTTGCAGGGTGTTAGCGTGTACCAATTGCCCTTTTACGTTATAGATGGCAAGCTCCGCACTGCGGTTCTTAAGGTTGTTGAACGTAAGCTCCAGGTTTTGGGCATGAGAGAAGGCAACTGGATTGGGAGATATACTGATGCTCACCGGCGGCATAAGCTGATCTTCCACACTCACGTGTAGCACCACAATCCAGTTGGAAGGCTCGCTGGTGTTGGTGCCGTCTGTGGCGCGGACTTCGTAATAAGTGGTTTCAAGTGCCAGGAAGGTGGTGTCGATGAATTCGCTTTGGCTGAAGGGTATCTCGGCGATCTGCTGCAGGTTGCGGTAGATGCGGTAATGCGTCCAGCTAAAGTTGCTGAAAGCAGGTGCCTGCCAGAAAAGGCGAACCTGAAAGTCATGGCTTTCAGGGTTATATATCTGGGGATCATAGCCGAGGTAATTTGGCATGGTGTCCATGGTCATGGGAACATAAAGCCATATTGCACCGGGAGCCAAGGGATCGTCAGAACCGGAGCGGAGCACATCATCTTTGGCGATGAGGTAATTATTATTATAGCGGAAAAGGATTGTTTGGTTAGGAGCGATAATGGTCTTTTCTATCACATTGCCAAGATTATCACTGCGGGTGTAAAGCAGGTATGAAATTGAGCCCAGAAAGCTGCTGCATGCGTCCACTTTCACGGTGGATACACTTAAAGTGCCGGTATCGTTAATAACCTCGGTTCGTAGCCAGGTATCGCCAGCACTAACATTCTGAAACTTGTTCCACACGGTTCCTGCCGGGAGATCGAAATCCACCTCCTGGGTGCCAACTCTGCGAGTGTGCTTCTTAATGTAGTGGAAGTCGCCCTGTTCATACAGCCAGTTTATCTGCTGCCAGCCATACAGAGCATAACCGCTCATCAGGGGGTGAAGCGTAAGCTCGTTTTCCACAATTGGCTCGCCCATCAGCTCGTAGCGGGGCGGGGGAACGTCCGTAACCGTTATATTGCCTACATCCACCGGGATAAAATCTCCGGGGTAGAAGACTGCCGGGCTAAGAAATCCACCGGCACAGCCATATACAAGTGTGTTTTCGGGGAGCCGTTGTGCCACAACCATGGCATAAAAAGGTTCATCCACCAGGGCACTAACCTCAAAAGCCGCCGAGGGAAGGGAATAAGTTTGGATAATACGCCCATCCCCGGTGGAGATAAGTTCCAGCCTGGCATTAGCAGTACCGGTCTGCCCTACATAAGTGTAGCTGCCGATTACCGAAGTGGGCAGTATCCCCGTGATAAAGGGTTCGAAATCTACCGTGGGAAGTGTGGACAGATCGTTGTGATCACGGATGCCAATGGCTATCTCCTGTGACGTGGAAACACCCCAGTTGTTATTTTCGGCTTTGATCACGTAGGCAGAATTGGCGTATTGATCGCAATACACGGAATTCAGCGCACTATTGGCATCGATATTGTCCCTGATTATATTCTCACCCTGCGCCCAGGCATGATAGATTGAAAGGTCTCCCAATACGGGTCTGGCGTTGTTGGTAATGTAAAAACCGGTGTAATTGCCAGTGATAAGGTTGCGTTCAAAATAGGGCTCTGAAGTAATCCCCGAGACCATTACCCCAGCACCGGAATTCATGTCTCCGGGTATGAAGTTATTGACAATCTGGTTGTCGGCTATGTAGCCGGATGCGTTCAGCAGGTAAACGCCGGTGTAGTTGTGGTGGATATTATTGTTCAATATCTGGGGGTTAATAGCGCTTGCTCCCACCGTGTCCCATGCCGAGATCCCCTGTTTAAGATTGTGATGGATATGGTTGTTGGTGATATATGGGTTATTGCTGCCACCCGGGGATTGATTGCTAAGCTGGATTGCAGCGTAAAATTGGGTGCCGGTGCCGTTGCCACGAATCTCGTTGTTATTGATATTTGCGTTGCTATATTGGCTAATCATAATGCCATTTTGGATACACCTTTCAATCAGGCATCCCTCTACCAGCACCGAGGCAGGATTGGCAGCACCAATTCCAAACAGTTCCATGCCCTTCTGGCAGCGGAATATGCGGGAATTGGTGACTGTTAGCGGGGAATTCATGCAGCGAATACCATAGGTAGCGTACTCTATATATACATGGTTAAGAGTGCTGGAGAAGTTGTCATTCTCAAAGCGTAAACCTGGCCATAAAGTTGTAGCCGGTATCTGCATGTTTACAAAGCGTACACTATCACTTTCCGTGCCTTCGGCATGCATGTTTCCGGCAATCGTAATCTGGTATGCACCCATAATTTGTACTAATACTCCGCTCTGAATGGTTAGCACTTCCCCAACTGGTACTGTGATTGCGCCAATAACCTGATAAGGATTGTTGGCAGGAGACCAGGTGCCGGATTGATTGCCACTTACTTGAATTGAGAGCATACTGCCAAAGCAGACAGTAAGAATAAAAGCTATAAAAAAGTGTTTCATGATTCACCTCGTATCAGTGTTTATATGTTCAAACAAAAAAAGATGGAAGCGGAAGCACAATACTCCCCTTCCATCATAAATCAGGATGTTTAAAGGCTTATTCGGAAATAGCTTGCACGGGGCAAGTTGCGATGCAGGCTCCGCAATCAATGCAAGCACTTTCATCACATACGGCCTTATCATCTGCCATTTCGAGGGCATTAACGGGGCACACATCAACGCATGCGCCGCAGCCGATGCAGGTATCTTTATCAATCTTTACTGCCATGGTGTATCTCCTTAGTGTTTTGCGCTAATATGTTTTCCACTTAGTATTAGTCAAGCGAAAAATCTTAGCCTATGTTTAAGCCTTTGCTTTAGCTTGGTTTGCCACGGCAGCTTCGGCAGCTGCAACTTCATCGGCATCAGCAAGATAATAGTGTTTTACAGGTTGAAGCGAAGCATCAAACTCGTAAACCAAAGGAATGCCCGTGGGGATATTAAGGCTAACAATTTCAGTATCGCTAATGCCATTCAGGTTCTTAACAATGGCACGCAGACTATTACCATGAGCAGACACTATCATCCTTCGTCCTGCTGCCAGGCGGGGAATAATCACCTCATTCCAAAAAGGCATGGTGCGGGCACAAGTGTCCTTAAGTGATTCGCACAAAGGAAGCTGCTGCTTAGTTAGGTGCGCATAGCGGGGATCAAAACCAGGAAAGCGTGGGTCTGTGGTTTCCAATGCAGGCGGGGGAACATCGAAGCTGCGTCGCCAGATTTTCACCTGATCTTCGCCGTACTTGGCTGCTGTTTCGGCTTTGTTCAGCCCCTGCAAAGCACCGTAATGACGCTCATTAAGCCTCCAGTCATGATGAACCGGGGTGTACATCAAATCCATCTCATCCAGTGAAATCCACAGGGTGCGGATGGCTCTTTTCAGCACCGAAGTCCATGCTTCATCGAATACAAAGCCTTCTTCTTTCAGGCGTTTACCTGCTGTATGCGCTTCCACTAAGCCTTTTTCGGAGAGGTCAACATCTGTCCAGCCAGTGAACAGGTTCTCTTTGTTCCAGATGCTTTCGCCGTGACGGATCAGCACTATTTTATACATTGTTAACTCCTTATTTTCGGTTTAGCAGCCACCCTCGGGCTTGCTTTTGTAGGTAAGAACTCCCAGTTCGTGCTCTATGAAGCGGGCAAGAATAAAGAACAAATCCGACAGCCGGTTCACATAGCCAAGCAGCTCGGGAGCAAGCTCTTCCGCGTGAGATAGGGCTATGATCCGCCGCTCCGCTCTGCGGGCAACGGTTCTGCATACATCCAGTTTGGCGGAAGGAAGGCTGGAACCCGGAACCACAAATCCTTTCAGCGGTACCTTAGTTTCATAGCTGTGGATGAGTTCTGTTAGCACTTCCACATCCTTTGCGCAGACCGGATAGGGATATGCGCTGCCTTTGCTGGCGAGCTGCCCCATCACCCGGTACAGCCCGTTCTGGATGCTTATCAGCTGTTCCACAATGCTTTGGTTGTGGATATGGTGCTTGCTTTCTCCGATCAGGGCATCAAGCTCGTCCAGACTGCCGTATGCGTCCACGCGCAAATCGTCTTTCCACACCCGTTCACCGGTGTAAAGCGAGGTCTTTCCCTTGTCTCCGCCTTTGGTAGTGATGCTCATAGCTGTTTATCTCATGGCGATAATGGATATTTCCACCAGACCGTCCTTGGGCAATTTTGCCACCTGCACGGCTTCACGGGCGGGGTATGGTGCGCTGAAATTACGGGTATAAATCTCGTTTAATTGTGCAAAGTCGTTCATATCTTTCAGGAATACGGTCACTTTCACGATGTGGGTCATGCCCATGCCTGCTGCATCCAGGATTGCTTTGATATTGCTGAACACCAGGTTTGCCTGCGCTTCAAAGCTCTCCGGCATGGCTGAAGTATTAGGATCGATCCCCAATTGCCCGCTGATAAACAGCGTATTGTTCTTTAGAATTGCCTGCGAATAGGGACCAATTGCTGCCGGGGCGCGATGTGTCATAACGGATTGCATGTTTACTCCTTCACATTTTGTAAATAGATTAAAAATTAATCATGCTTCAAGGCTTTTCGTGCCAAGAGTATAGCGGGCAGGGTATCCTTCAGCGAGACATAATCCTGATGCTCCTTCACAAGATTACGCAACAAGATCTTACCCTCCCGGATATTATCATCGCGGATAATTAGCATCACGGAGCAAGCCTTGTGAATGGCATGTTTTATCTCTTCGGCGGTAGTGCTGATCTCCGGGGACAGAATAGTTTTAATCCCTTGGGCATGAAGTTCTTGTGCTATCTGCAGGGTCATCATCTCCAGATTTTCACTTTCGGAACACAGATACACCTTAAAATCCTGCTCCGGGGCTCGGAATAAGCCACGGGATTCCATAATTTCGAACAGAATGTCCAGATTAAGGTAAAAGCCAACGGCAGGTATCTTTTTTCCGGTAATCTGAGCAGAGAGGTAATCATAGCGTCCACCCCCTCCCACGATGATTTCCCGCCCCTTATGGTTAACCACAAAATCGAAAACAGTCTCGTTATAATAGGCAAAGTTCTTGTATAGGTGCGAGTTTACTTTATAGCTGTTACCAAGATTTGCCTGAATCTTTTTTACCTTGGAGAAGTTAGCTTTGCATGTGTTGCATAGGTAATCACTTATCTGCGGACCGCTGGTAAAGGAATGCTTGCACTCCGCATCCTGGCATCTGGTATCACTAAAGGGATTGGCATATAATTCTCGGAAACAATCTTTACAATAATCATCCTTGTGCTGCTCCAGATAGCTGCGCAAATCTGCAAAAAAGGCAACTCTGCATTGAGAACAACCGTAGGAATTCATGTCCAGCCGCACATCTTTCAAACCCAGACCGTGGCATACTTTCATGCCCAGGCTAATCACCTCATTTTCAGAAAGAATGCTCTCGCTGCCAAGCAATTCCACTCCAAGCTGATAGAACTCCATCTGTTGCTGCGTATCTGCTTTGCGGAACATAGGACCGGAATAGTAAAAGCGGTGAACTTCACCGGGGTTTATAATCCTGGCGGTGTGATGCAGTACGCTGATTGTTCCTTCCGGGCGCAGGCTAAGCAAACTGAGGTTACTTTCAGGGGACGAAAGTGACAGCACGGCTTGCACCGCATAATCCGCTTCCGCACCCTGCATAAGGGCGGTAATCCCGGTGTGCAATACCTGGTAATCCTGCAATACGGATAAGCGGATTTCCTGATAATCGTGCAGAGCAAGTACTTTGTCCATTTTCTCTTCCAGTATCTTCCATTTCCACACTTCATCCGGCATAAACTCGTGAAAGCGTTTAGGCTCTTGCGCCATTCTAACTCCAATATTATAGCTTTTTACAACTCTGATAATAAGCCCAATTCCTGTCAATGAATTTGTCTTGCTTCCAGCTTCCCTGCTTATCCGCTGCTGATGCAATAAGCATCTAACCATGGTTTCCCCATGATTAATCATGGTGAGATCATGGTCAGATCATGGGCAGTGCACTATCGGAAAGCAAGGGGCAAGGAACTGTGTGTCGAGAACCGTGAGTCTGGAGTCGCAGCCTTTCTGTCTTTCCCGCGGAGGCGGGAATCCAGCCCTGAAAAAAAACTTTAGAGACGGCACGGTATATATGTTGAAAATCAAAAGACATCTGTCGGAATGACATAGTTGCTTATTGGCTGGATTCCCGCCTCCGCGGGAAAGACATAGTTATTGTGAAATCAACGAGACGCCAGCTCTGCGAGAATAAATTGACAGATTTATGCCCTATAGATATATTGTTACCCATCGAGATCACTAAAAAAAGGGGAACTGATATGCAAAACGACGTAGTAAGCTATTTCCTGCGTTTGGTGGCTATTGACAGCGAGTCTAAAAACGAACGCTCTATGGCAGATGTCCTAAAACTGGATTTGGAAGAATTGGGTGCACAAGTGGAGGAAGACAATTGCCACAAGCATAGCGATGGTAATGCCGGAAACCTTTATGCCTACATCCCCGGAAAAATAGATAAAAAGCCGATTCTTTTCTGTGCCCATATGGACACCGTAACCCCGGGTAACGGGATAAAAGCCAAGGTAGAGAATGGCAGGATATTTAGCGATGGCACCACTATCCTTGGTGGAGACGATAAATCCGGCATCGCAGAGATTATGATTGCCATTAAGGCTATTGTGGATTCCGGGATAGATCACGCCCCCATTGAAGTGCTGTTTACCATCGCGGAAGAAATCGGGCTGATAGGAGCTAAATGCTTCAACAAAGGTAAGCTGAAATCAGCTTTTGGCTATGCCTTAGACGCACATCAGGTTGGAGAGCTAACCGTTGGCGCACCTTCGCAGAACTCTTTTGTTATCACCATTTACGGCAAGGAAGCCCATGCCGGAGTGGAACCAGAAAAAGGCTTGAATGCCATTAGAATAGCTTCCGAAGCAATCATAGCCATGCCCATGGGCAGAATAGATTTTGAAACAACCTGCAATATCGGTAAAATAGCCGGCGGTTCCGCAACGAATATTGTGCCCAACCAAGTAATTCTTAAAGGCGAAGCCCGTAGCCACAATGCACAAAAACTGGCTCAGGTTTGTGCCGATATCCGCCACGCGGTGGAACGCACAGTTGCCAAACATAACAACGAAATAGGCAAAGCAGAATTCAGTTTTATAATGGAAACCGAATATGATGCGTTCAGCGTTTCGGAAGATGCCCCGGCTGTTAAGCTTGCTCAATCCGCTCTGCGCCAGTTGGATATTCCCTTCACTACCGGCAAAGGCGGAGGTGGCAGCGATGCAAATATTCTTAATGCCGCCGGTGTCCCCATGATTATCGTGGGGACAGGGATGAACCGCGTGCATACTGTGGCAGAGGACATTCAGATAGATCAGCTTCACAGAGGCGTGGAGTTTGTAGAGGAAATGATCCGCCAGTATTCGGATGTTTAATGAGTACCAAGATAGCATTAATCGGTTATGGCAAGATGGGCAGGATGATAGAATCGCTTGCTGCCGAAAAAGACTGTGAAATTGTAAGCCGGATAGACCCGAATTGCCCAGATTGTTATAGCGGCGTTAGCGCACAGAGCCTGATAGATGCAGATGTGTGCATAGATTTTAGCCACCCCTCTGCTGCAACGGATAATATCCGTAAAGTGCTTGCCCTGGGGAAACCGATGGTGATTGGCACCACCGGCTGGAACAATGAATTTGATGAAATCCGCAATCTGGTGCTGGAAGCAGGAACAGGCATGGTTTACGGTGCTAACTTCTCAGTGGGCATGAATTTGTTCAGCAGGATTGTTGCTGATGCCGTGAAATACTTCGATTACTTCGATGCTTATGATGTGTATGGTGTGGAATTGCACCACAAGCAAAAGGCGGACAGCCCCTCCGGCACGGCTATCGAGCTGGCAAAGCAGATTATAAACAACAGCACCCGCAAAACCGAGGCACTCTACGACACATGCAAACGCAGGATTGAAGAGCATGAACTCCATTTCTCCAGCGTGCGCTGTGGCAGTATCCCCGGTACACATACCGTCGGGTTCGATTCCGAAGCCGACACTATAGAGCTTACTCACCGTGCGCGTTCCCGCAGCGGTTTTGCATACGGCGCACTACAAGCAGCGAAGTGGGTGAAAGATAAGCCCGGATTTCACAGCTTTGCCGAAGTGATTTCTGCCATTCTATGCTGATTCCTTTTATTAAAATGCACGCTCAGGGTAACGATTTTGTTATCCTGGATGCTTTTTTCTTTCCCTTGCCGGAGCTGGATTACCCCACTCTTGCCCGCCGAATTTGTCGGCTGCACACAGGAATCGGGGCGGATGGTTTGGTTATAATATCTCCCTGCACAGAAGCTGATGCCAGAATGGTGATTTACAATGCCGATGGTTCCCGCGCCGAGATGTGCGGTTCTGCGCTGCGCTGCATATCGGAGCTAATGCACAAAAAACTACAAACTGACAAGCTGACGGTGCTTACCGACTCCGGTGTTAAAAGCGTAAACATAAGCTCTCAGGATGCCTTGATAGCAGTGAATTTGGGCGTTCCCCATATGCTGCGGAAGAACTACCCCGCACTTGGCTTTGTCGGTGACCTGATTGATGTGGGTAACCTGCATTATGTGGTGTGGAAGGATGAATTGGCAGATAATCCCCATTTGCTGTACGGCAGTGCTTTAGAGCTGTATAGTGGCTTTCCCCGGCCTGTTAACGCACATTTTGCCAAAGTGATAAGCCCGCACGAAATAGAGATAAAAATCTGGGAACATGCATGCGGAGCCACCCTTGCTTGCGGAACCGGTGCCGCGTCCTGCGTATTCAGCGGTGTTAATAATGGAATCCTGCTATCGCCGGTGAAGGTAAATATGCCCGGTGGCAGCGTGGAGATTATTCTGGATCAGGCTGCTTACGTTCTAAGCGGGGAAGTAACTATTGCTTTTAGCGGAGAGTACCATTGGAAAGCTTAGGAAAGTACTTTCTGGAGCTAAGACTGAAGCAGGACATTAGCTACAGTAAAATCAGCCGGGATATCCTAATCCGCGAAGAGATGATTCGCAAGATAGAAGAAAACCGTTTTTTTGAGCTGGGTGATTATGGCGTTGCCAAGGCAATAGTATATAATTACGCCAATTATCTGGAAGCAGATCTGGAAGCCGTGATGAAAGAGTTCAAGGTAATGATGCCGGAAAAGGTGCAGGATAAATTCCACCCGCGTGCAGCCCTGAAAGATAAGAAAATCATGCTGTCCACAAACTTTCTTTGGATGGTGGGCATAATTATCTTTGCCATAATTCTGGGCTCTATTCTGATTCATGCAAGCCGTCAGGGATGGCTGAAAGCACCCAATTTCTTTGGTGCACATCCTGCAGACAGCACCTCCACGGCACCCATCCAACCGAAAGTGGAAGATAAACCCGATACTCTTCGCACCAGAATGCGGGCTATGAGCGAAGCTATCCCCCGTAATGAAAAAAGCTCAAGCTTGGCGGGCAAAAACAAATCCGTTCCAGCCGATACCACCGATTACATTGGCAGCATCCTTGGTGCCAGCCCTCTAAACGTACCACTGCATTAAGCTCACAATCCACTGCATCTCCGCAAATAACAAACGGATATTTATCTGGCAGAACTGTTGTTCAGCATTATAGTATCAGCATGAGGTAGATTATGTCTTGTGTGTTTTGTAACCTTGATTGTGCGGTATATATTACCGAGAATGAATCCTTCTTTGCCATCTGGGATAAGCACCCGGTATCCAAAGGACACGCCTTGATAATCTCCAAGCGACATGCCGGGGATTATTTTGATCTGAGTAAAGATGAAGCAATCGCCCTGCAAGAGCTGTGTGTGAGGATAAAAGGCATTATTTCCAAGAAACATGAGCCGGTGGGCTTCAATTTAGCTATGAATTGCGGGCATGCCGCCGGACAAACTGTGTTACATTTCCATATGCACGTAATTCCACGTTATGCTAAGGATAAGGTAAACGCCTTTTCCCGCCTGAGGGAAAGCCTGTTTTAGGAGATATTATGAAATGCATACTAATGTTTGTTTTGCTATTTACTGTTGCGGTGGCTTTTGCCAATGAGATGCAGCCCAATACCGGCACGGCGGTGTTTAAACTGAAGCCGGAATTCCGCAGAGAAATGCAGCTTTCCGGTACCCGAACCGGGGTGACAAGCTTGGATGATAAGCTGAAGAGACTGAATGTGTCAGGCTTGAAACAACGCTTTTTAACGCCCAAGAATGTTAGCCATGATATCTCTTTGATTTTTAGCGTATCCTCTCCATACCCGGCGCAGGCAGTAGTAAATGTGCTTGCCACAGACCCGCATGTGCAATATGCAGAGGTTATCTACCCGGATGAGGTTTTTGCTGTTCCTAATGATGCGGACTACAGTTTATCACAGTATTTCGCTGCCCTGGAAGCAGAGGCTGCCTGGGATATCCATAAAGGCGAATCGGGCTCGAACCCTGTTATCCTCGCTATTGCAGATACAGGAGTAAAGTGGAGCCATGTGGACTTGGCAGAAAACATTTGGAACAACCTGGGCGAGGATGCCAATGCTAACGGCTATACGCTATACCACAACGGCAGCACCTGGGTGATGGATGCAGGAGATATCAACGGTATAGACGATGATAATAATGGCAAGATAGATGATCTGATAGGCTGGGATTTCACCGTTAGCGAGAGTGGAGGAGAATCTAATGATCCACAACCCCCGGGGTCGCATGGTACAGCCGTTTCGGGGATAATGGCAGCCCGCACAAATAACACCGAAGGAACCAGCAGCCTCCCCTGGAACTTAACCCTCATGCCCCTTTCCTGCAGTTACAACGATAGCTACATCTACACCGGCTATGAAGGAATAATATATGCTGCGGAAAAAGGTGCAGATGTGATAAACTGCAGCTGGGGAGGAACCAGCTTTTCGCAAGCAAATCAGGAAGTAATAAACTACACCTTCGGGCTTGGCAGTATCATTGTAGCCGCAGCGGGAAACAGCAACAGAACATTACCGATATATCCGGCAGCATACCGGAATGTGCTTGCTACGGCTGCCTTGCAGAATTCAGGGCTTAAGTCCACTGCTTCCAATTATGGTGCTTATGTGGATTTTGGAGCCACCAATAGCATGATCCGCACAACACTTGTTTCAGGAGGTTATGCTACCGTTAATACAGGCGTTAACAACGCCACTTCTTATGCCAGCCCGGTTGCATCAGCCCTGATGGGATTAACAAAATCCTACTATCCTTCTCTTACAAATACAGAGCTTATCACCCGCTTGAAGGGCAGCTGCGATGATATTGATTCCTTAAATCCCAGCTATGTAGAGCAACTCGGCGAGGGCAAACTGAACGCCCGCAGAGCGTTGGCGGATGTTGCTCCTGTTCCGGATAACGAGATACGCCTTTACCTACAGGACAACTATGCTGTTACTGAACCCAACGGCAACCGGGCGATTGAACCGGGCGAAACTTTCTCCACTAACTTCCGCTTACGTAATTACGGCTTTTCCGCCAGTGCAGCCTCGTTTGTACTTTCCACAACCAGTACAGACGTTACAATTCTGGACAATACCGTTATTGCAGACATTCCTGAGGATGATTACTTTAGCTTCACAGATGCTTTCAGCATATATGTGCTTCCCACTGCTGTGTCGCAATATGTAACCTTCACCATTACTACCCTTGCCAGCATCCCTGTGGCTGTGGGGGGCACTCTAACTTTCTCAATTCCAATAAATGCAGGTGGAGTTTTGGTTTGGGAAGCTGTAGCCGGGAGCAGAAACATGAGCGGTAGCTACTTGAAAACACAATTACAGACTTTAGGATACACCTGTGCTTATGGCACAACTTTTCCCTTTTCGTTTTACAACTTCGATGCCGTATTCCTCTGCTTTGGCACTCCGGGATATTATATGTCCCGTTTCGACCAGCCGTATATGTTCACAGCTCTACGGGAGTATCTGGAAGCAGGTGGGAAGGTGTATATTGAAGGTGGAGACGTGGTGGGCTACGATATGGCAATGCTGTTGCCGGATGTGGATGGCGAACTGGATGCATATGAAGTTCTTTGGCCCCTGTTAGGCATTCAGAGTGCTGATGACGGAGCAACCAACGTGATAGACCTTTTGGAAGGAGCAACATTCACTCCCACGGAGGGGATTAATTTTAGCTCTTCTCTTCAAACTGTATCAAGCTCTATAGATACTTTCACACCCCTAAGCTCTAACGCCAGGGCAGCATTCACAGAAAGTGACTACGGCTGTGTGGCTGTTGCAAACACCGGTGCTTTGGGTCAGCGTACGCTTGTATTCAGTTATGCTCTGCGAGAGCTGGTAGATGGAACTTTCCCCAGCACAAAGGCAAACCTGGTAAGTGAGATTATGGATTTCTTCGAAACCGATAGCTTTATTGGCGAACTGGAAGCACCCATACTTATCATTACTACCCTTGAAGACAGCATTCATGTAAGCTGGAGCGCTATAGAAAATGCAGACTATTACCATGTTTATGCCAGCGAAAAGCCAGATGACTGGTCGGGAGTGACGCCTGTTATCGTGTATGATACCAGCTACACTTGCGCTTCAGAAAACAAGAAGTTTTACAAAGTAATCGCTGTTTGCGAGTAGAATAAGATAAGAGCCTCAAAACGAGGCTCTTATCATTTGTTACAATGTTTCGTTAACTGCTGGTTGTTACTTTGCCATAAGCATCTTGCGGGTTTCTGTGTAATCTGCACTCTCCAGCCTGTACAGGTACACTCCGCTGCTTACCGGTTGCCTCAATTCATCAAATCCATCCCAGACTACGCTAAGCCTGTTGCTTGGTGGAATACCGCTAAACAGCCTGCGCACTGTCTGTCCGCGGGTGTTATAGACAACAAGATTCACAGGTAGGCTGATGTTCTTCAAACTGAAGCTTATAGTTGTGCTGGGGTTAAAAGGATTAGGATAATTTGCCTTCAGTTCGTTCTGCGCTACGGGGCTTAGATCATCTTCCGAGGCAGTAGCCAATCCGGTAGAGAAACGCCTGGAAAGCGAGAAATTGCTGCTACCAAACAAGTTCTGGGATGCCACCCGCCAGTGAAACACAGTATTTGCAGGCAGCAATTCGGGAGTATAACGGATTTGGCTGATGTCCGAAACATCACGCACGAGATCAGAATAGTACGGATCTCTGGCAATTTGCAAACGGTAGCTGAGGGCAAGCAGTGCAGGTGACCACTCGAAAGTTGGTTGCAGGCTTAAGTTAGCTGCGTAATTCGCCGGGCTAACTAATAGCGGGATAACAGGTACTTCTGTAATCGCTCCGGTAGTAAAGCTCTGAGTTTCGCTAAATGGGCTGATGCCTATGTCGGCAATGCTGGCAACCCGCCAATAATAGGTAGTGAATGGGGACAGGTATGTAGCATGATACACTTCACCCACATGACCAACTATCTCCAGAACGTCACCATTAAAGCTGGGTTCAGCGGAAAGCTGGAGGTGGTAGGAAGTAGCTCCCAGAACACTTGCCCATGATATAACCGGGTTTGTGGGCACATTTACCGCCATATTGGGTGGATTTCCCACCACAGGAGCATCCAGATAGCTTAGCACGGTAAAGGGTGCAAAGCTTACATCGGAGTGATTATTGCTTAGCACCGTGATGCGCATCAGGCATTGCTGCGAATTGATAAAAGGTATGCTATTCCAGATGTAACTTCCGTCATTGGGTGTGCTGCCGGTAATAGGCACCCAGGTTGCGCCAAGATCGGACGAGAACTCTATCACTACGTTTCCGGTAGTGGATTTCGCCTTCCAGCGTATTTCCTTGGTAGAGCCGTGGAACCAAGCTTCTCCACCTGCGGGGGAGATGAGTTGGATATCGGATAGCTTGATGCTAAAGCTGATTGTTTCACCTGCAAAACCTATATCGTAGATATTCAAGCCACCAGCAGTATTATTGCCCAGAAACCCGCTGGGAATGGTTCTCTCGCTTATAGTTGTTCTGCCGGATTGTGCGCTGAATGCAGCGCTGCCAATCGAACCGCCGGTGCTGCTGTTGTTTGCGCCGGGACGGTAGATGTAAAGCTCATCGGGAGGACCGGAAGCATTTCCGTTTTCCCGTGTATCCAGACGGTACACCAGCAACCCGGTTCCGGGCAGGTTATCATCGTAATAAACACCCGGTTTACGGTATTCCAGCACATAGGATTCATTAACCCGCCATGATGCCACCCTATAGATATTGTTAGTGGCGGATGAAGCCACCGGTGAAAGCGTGTAAGTTCCTGATTCCGTTATCATAGGAGGTTCAGGAAGCCACTGCCCATAACGGTATTTCATCCATGCGCTCATGTGCTGGGGCGGATTGGCATTATTTGCCATCAAATCCCAGCTTCCGATGGGGGTGATGCCGGTGTTTACGTAGCGATAAAGATCTGGAGCACCAAGGGAATGGAACATCTCGTGTGAAAGCACGCTTGCTCCTGATGAAGCCAGAGATTGATCTAACTGGAAATTAAAATCCCACACCCGAGCACCGTGAATAGTGGCTGTAGCACCATAAAGCACCCAACGGTGAGGCCAAAGCAGTTCTGCCCATCCATCCGGCGAGCCCTGGATAATGAAGCAAGTGTTATCCACGTAGCCATCGTTATCGCCATCTATCACCAAGTCCATAGGCACCTGGCTTTCCACTGCTGCAACGGCGCGGGTAAGCAGTTGCATTTCACGCTCGGCACGTTCTGCATCATCATCGGCGGGATAGCCGAGAGGGTTGGAACTGCTGTAGATACGGAAGTAGTTTCGCGGTTGGATATCCACATAAGACACCACAGTTGTGCCATTGGGTTCGGGATAAAAGGTAGTGTCCACGTTCAACTGACCGTATGATGCGGCAGTAAAGTAGTTTTTCATGGAGTTTGCAAAGTTCTCTGTGGTATTAAAGATGCCGTTGTAATAAGAGATTGGTCTTACAAAATCGGGATCATCGGCAAAGCGAATGAATACAGCAAGGTTGTTAAACTGCCCTGTATGCGGCGATTTGCTGTTGCTATAATCACGCATGGTGTTTTCATAGCGGGCATATTTTTGGGCTATACGCGCTTCGCTGAGGTTTATCCCGGGAGCAAGATTGCGTTGATTGGGGGTATCTCTGCCCACAATCAAATCTGTGGGGGCAACACCTTCGCCTTCTGCACGGGCATAAACATACCAGCCGGCATCATCTTTCACAATGCTATAGTTGTTGGCATCGTGCAACCAATTATGGAATTCATCTCCGCTGGCAAACACATTCACAGTGCTTCCATCCGGTTGAACAAAGCTAAGGGGGAGCATTATGTGAGGTGCGGCATACAGCAGCCCCACAAGCAGCATTATTAGCACAAGGATATATCTGGGTTTCATCGGTCCTCTTTTATTTTACATTTCTGTTTACAATCACATGCGTAGGTTTGCTCCAAAGGTTGCACCAACAGCCGTTGAGCAAAGAAAAACAGCTCGGTATCCAAACTGAAGCCACCGTATTCATCCAACAGGGATTTGCTAACATATATCTCACAATCTCCCTGGCTCTGGACAATATCATCGGCAGCAGGCAGCCCGTAAACAAGGCGAAACTCCGCTCCCTTACAGCTCTTCGCCACTAAAATAATGTGTGGCTTCCGGCTTTGGTAACGGTAGAATTCCTGTTTACGTTTTATGTATCTACGGGCTGATTCACTTATCGTTATATTCATTCAAACAAGTTCACCTCTGCTGATAGTTTATTCAAATTGCGTTCCATAACAAGAGATATTTTACGGTTTTCCTACAAATTCGGAGCATCAGAAGCCCCATTCTGACCCCGTGCACCCGTAACATCAGACGCCCCGTCTGATCTATTCAACCCTCAATCAAAGAATGAAGCAGCGTACTAACATAACGTATGTTATCCCCACTGCCAAAAGCATCAGAAATACTAATCTGATTTTATGGACACTACCTTGTAAAACTTCCTTTCTGCTGCCGAGTAACTGAAATCAGACCAACTTTCAGTGGTAACCCCGCTTGCGGCAACACTCCAGCCACCCGGAAACTGAGCATTGGGATCGGAAGAAGTATATACGGTATAAGAAGTGGCTCCCGGGGCAGCATCCCATGAAACTATCAGTGCATTTTCTGTCTCAGATTCCGTGATTTGCATAGCTCTCGGAGGTTCTACAAAATCATAGAGTGAATAGATTTCTGCTGCGCTTAAGGCTGTGTCATAAATCCTGATATCATCCAATTCCCCACAGAAAACATAAGTATGAGAAGCTCCTTCGTGGCAGGTTCCGATGTACAAAGGCAAGCTTGAATAAGTGATCGCACCGGTTTTGGGAGTAGAGTTTACCAGAACTCCATCAAGATAAAGCTTCAGATCATTGCCATCATATGTGGCAGCCAGGAAATGCCAATGGTTCAAATTAGACGTAACAGTGGATACAAGCACGGTTCTGTTTCCGTCTGTAGAGAACTGGGTTTGCGGAAAATGCGATAAGTTGTTGTATTCCAACAAGTATGAAGTCCATGGGTAACTGGGAATAACATATCTCTTTTCCAGAATGCGGGGGTTAGCGTTCCGACCATTGGTATTGAACCATGCAGAAATTGTGATATGTTCCGGACGAAGCAACTCATTATCCGCCACGGACATAAAATCATATGTACCGCTGAACGAATAAGCTGAATTGGGATTGCCAAAGCGATCCGGGCAAAGCTGCGGAGATCCTGATATGCTGAGATGCAGCTCGTTTCCGCTTTCATCCAAAGCATTCCCATTAAATGGATAGTAAACTACCAGATGTTCGGTAGTGTTTCTTGTAAGGGACGCTTGGGGAGTGCCAATTTCCTCTGAAATAGCCGCTAATGCGGTGGCACATAATAAAACTAAAACCAGGAGCTTAAGCTTCTTGTTCATTATATCCTCCATTTTCATTAAAAAAGGTGGGCATAAACTAATCTGCCCTATATACTGTAACCAAGGCAAAAAGCAAAACATGGCTTAAATACCCTTCTCCAGGCTACAGCAAGGACACTTATAAACTCGTAACCAACATCTACAATGCAAGATATGATGTCAATCCTTTTTTTGAACACACCCGCACCGGAATTGCATGCGTCCCGCATGCACCGGCTAAGTAGTCGTCACAACTACGTTTTTTTTAACTGCTATCACCCTACATCTGTTCCGTAAATACTCTCATCCCACGTTACGCAGGCAAAAGCCTGCTACCCTATACAAAAAGGCTGGACGGCAGAACTGTGGAATATACCGATGATGATTATGGCATCATCTTTGAAGC
>PHBO01000026.1 GCA_002840645.1 Candidatus Cloacimonetes bacterium HGW-Cloacimonetes-3 | reverse complement strand
ATCGACAATCAGGAAGAACATCATCATCATACCACCGCAACAGAAGAATGGGATGCATTGTTAAAGAAACATTGGATGCCGGGGATGGAAGGGGTGTCGCCCGTAAAGGGCTAATTGGGGTGTGTCCTGTTACGAGGGGTTTCGCTATCGCTTCACACCCTCGCTATGGGATGTCGCCCTACCGGGCTGGGTGGTATGGTGTCCAGTTACGAGGGGTTAGGCTATCGCTTCACACCCTCGCTATGGGATGTCGCCTTGTCAGGCTTAAAGCGGTTTCGCTAACTTTGTACATTGATGCGGGAGATTTAGGGTTAGATATAAAGCGTTAGATGTAATAGGGTGTGCGGGGCATGGTATTTCCCTCGGACGGGGTTTCTGACGGATTAGTATGCTGGTTTTTATGGTTATTATGGCTGGAACTGTGCCCTTTGGACCGCGAACATCTTTTCCTTCGTCTTCCCAATCTCCTTCTTTTTCGTTCATAAGAAGGTGGTAAACCGGTAAGTATAATGGGTTTTCGTTTCCTTGGTAAACTCAATATCAGAAACCAGCTAAGACATATATATATCGCAAAGGCAAAAAGTAAATAAGGCAGGTAGGTAGTATCAATAGATTTCAGATTTGGCAGGGTTATTAATGCACCAAAGCCGGATATGCTTACAGTATGCTCAGGATTGGCTCTCAACCCCGGCATAGAAGGCAAGGAAACAGGTTTAATAATGCTCATCCCCTCCCCAAAATATCTAAAGGCAGCATCGCAAGGTGTTATCGTTATAACTTTGCGAATCACTGATTCTTCCCCGGCAATATCCTCTTGCTGATGTCATGATCATAGAAATAACATACTCCTTTGCTGAAAGCATACTTGGTTTTTGCCATCATCGCAAACCCCTATACAACCCATTATAACGCAATTTTGCCAAAATCAAACACAAATCTTTCCTTTTAATCCTCAGGAGGGGAGTCCATGTGAACTATGGAATAATTTATGCATGTAATTGTGTATTGAAAACTATAGGGGTACTAAATGAAGAATTGTCTTGGCTTGGTTGCGGCAATAATATGCATGTTGTATCTATCCGGCTGTGCAGGGCTTGATCTCAGCTCCATGGAGACCGCGGTGCCGCTGAAGCCTAAGAAGGTGGATGTCGCATTTTATACAGCTAATTCTTTTCCTTTGGATACTGTGGGCGATACCGAGGTTTATCATCCGAATAACCCATCTTACCAAACTGATAATCTGTCTGCGGGGGCAAGCATGATTAATGGCTTGAAGATCAATATAGGTTTGTCTCCCAAATGCGAACTGATGGCAAGATATTACCAGAATAGTTGGAGTGGGGGCTTTTTGGGAGAGGATATCACTTGGAAATCAAGGGGTTGTCGGCTGGGGGTGAAGTATCTTTTGCAGCAAAAGGGGAATCAGTATCTATCCCTTGCGCCTTCGGTAAATATCGTTAGTGCGGAAGAGGAAGTGTGGACGGGTGATTGGAATCATAATGGAAATGAATACTACTATGATTATCATGTGTTCCATTGGTTTTCGCAGTATGATGCCTATGGGTTTGAGCTGCAGTTGCTATATTCTATCGTGCTGAACAAACACGTCACCTTCACGACAATCGGAAAAACAAGCATAAATTACTACACAGAAGATTATAGAACGGATTTGGGCGGTAAGTGTGATATAACTCACCGCGGCCTCAGGGCTAATATGATTATTAGCGGTAAGCATTGGTTTTGGGTTCCGGAGCTTGGGATGGAGTATGTGCCGGTGCCTCATGGGAAGAATACTTGGCTTCCGGCAATCAGCATGGGGCTGGGATTGCATTTGTAAACTGTTATCAGGAGTGATAATACAGGAAACAGCTTTGCACCTAATGTTGGCTGTGAAGTTATAAGGATAAATTATGAAGAGCTTTGTGATGCTGTTTGCAGCGGCAAGTTTGTTTTATCTATCCGGTTGTGCAGTGCTTGATCTTAGTTCTCTTGATACTGCGGTACCGCTTAAACCGGGGCATGTGGAAGCAGCGGTTTATCTCGCTGATGGGTTAGATTTAAGCTCTGCTGTGGTTATAGAGCAAGTTCAGGGTTCATATGAACAATCTCATGATGAAAAGCTGTCTGCAAGCGGGCAATTATTAGGGGGCTTAAAAGCTAATATTGGCTTGTTTCCCGGTACAGAACTGATGTTAAGGGCTTATGAATCCGACGGCAACGGTAATAACAACACAGAACGATGGGAAAGAAATTCCACCGGCTATAAAGCCGGGTTAAAAATCCAGTGCAGAAAGAAAGAAAACACCTATATCTCCCTTGCACCAGCCATTAATATCGTACAAGGTGTATCTGAACATTGGGATATAGAAAACGGGGATTTGTTATGGAAAAACCTGTATGATGCCTATGGGTTTGAATTGCAGACACTGTATTCGGAAGTAGTAAGCAAATACTTAACCTTTACCGGCGTTGTAAGAGCTAATGTGGACTTCTATAGTGAGGATTACCACGGTGTGAAGTATGGAACATATACTATATTTCACTACGGAATGAGAGGCAATATGATGATAAGTGTAAAACCTCTGTTTCTGATTTTGGAGCTGGGCGGTGAGTATGTGCCGGTTGTAAAGGGGAATAGCACATTTCTTCCGGGGCTTGGTTTTGGAGTGGGGCTGCGTTTTTAGGGGGCAATACAGAATAGGTGTATTTGCTTCATCAAGCTTGACAGATAGATAATCGCAGGCACATTGTCCACATGATGTGTAATAATATAAGTAAGCTCCTCTTCATTGGCTCCGCTGTTCCGCTGGGCAGGCTGGACAAGCTGTACAGTGCTCACAAGGAAGTGATTAACTTTCTTTATAAGGATTTAGCTATCTCGCTGTGTGCCGGAAGTGTTTGCCCGGGGAAGTATAGAATAATCCTGGATGCGGATAGTGTGGAGGGGGTTCATAGTATGGAGCTTTTGCCGGAGATGCTGATACTGAATGGGGATAATAAGCTGTCTGTATTAGCGGAGATGCTATATACATGTGCAGAGTTTAGTTATATCAGCGATAGTGCACTCTTGCAGCAGAGGCTGAAAAGCAGCTATGCAGAGTTTAGGGATAAGGCAATACCGGAGAGCGTGCTGGGGCTTGTTTTGCATAACCCCATGGAGGATAGCCGGGTGAACCGTTTGCTGGCTTCATGGTACAGCCGGGGGATAGAGCATTTTAAGCAAGGTAACTACGCAGATGCGGTGCAGTGCTTCAGGCATAGAGGCTTGGGGCTTACTCCTGCAGGAGACGATTTCCTGATTGGGATGCTGCTGGGCATGGCATGGCTGATGCGGGTGCAAAAAAAAGAGTTGTCAAGAATCATGGACTTGATATTACATGAATCCGATGTGATAGACCCGTTAATCAGAACATTTATATTGCAAGCGTTTAGGCTGGAGCTTGATGCAGATTGGGCTGGATTGCTAAACAGCTTTTGTGACCATGGAAGCAGCTATAAACCATGGCTGCATAAGATTCTAAGCCATGGAGCAAGCAGTGGTGCAGACCAGTTAAGCGGGTTTTATCTGGCTTGTGATTTGTTTGGCACAGGCATGGATTTGCCCATAAAGAGTTTATGATAAAAGGAAGTATTATGATCGCAAAGGCAACTATTATACAGGGCATGTATCTGGATTCGGTGAAGCTGATGCTTATCTCGAAGGAGTTGCGGGCTTGTAAGGGCGTTCAGGATGCAGTGGCGATATTGGCTACGAAAGAGAATAGAGAAATCCTGGCGGCTACCGATATGCTGATAGATGCCATAAAAGACGCCAAAGAGACCGAAATAGTGGTGGTGGTGAAGGCAAATAGCATGGCTGAGGCGGATGCGGCTTTGGCAAGTGCGGACACCCTGTTGCATGCGAAAGTGGGGAAAAGAGCCGGTAAAAGCAAGACTTTGAACAGCATCAAGAGTGCTTCCGCAAGCATGGAAAAGGCAGACCTGTGCCTTATCTCTGTGGCGGGTAAATATGCTGCGGCGGAAGCGGAGAAAGCTTTGGACATGGGAATGCACGTTATGCTTTTTTCGGATAATGTGAGTGTTAGCGATGAATTGAAACTAAAGCAAAAGGCTATCTCCCAAGGCTTGCTGATGATGGGACCGGATTGTGGGACTGCGATTATCAATGGAGTTCCGCTTGCTTTTTCCAATGCTGTGCCAAAGGGCAGAATCGGGATTGTTTCCGCTTCGGGAACAGGCTTGCAGGAAGTTAGCTGCGGGATAGCCAACAGGAGCAGAGGTATATCTCAGGCATTTGGTACAGGCGGTAGAGACGGAAAAGCTGAGATTGGCGGAATTATGCTGTGCGCCTGCCTGGAATACCTTATGGAAGATAACAAAACCGATGTGATCGTGCTGATAGGGAAGACTCCCGTGGATGCAGTGCAGCATAAGCTGTGGAAGCTGATTGGCAGTAGCACAAAGCCGGTGATAGTAAATTTCCTTAAGGATATGCAGGTGCCGGAAATAAAGAATCTTAGCTATGCTGCTTCGCTGGAAGATACGGCTGATCTGGCGTGTAAGGCACTAAATGATAGTTTACCTGTTGAAGTTAAATGTTTTAAGTTTGATTTTGCTAAGCCGAATATAGCTAAGGACAGGAAGTTTATCCGCGGTTTGTATAGCGGGGGAACCCTGTGCTATGAGGCTTTGCAGCTTTATAAACGCGAGTTTGGAGCATATCCAAAGAGTAATATCGCTGCGGAAAGCAAAGATATGCTAAGCAATGTATGGCACAGCGAAGGCGATTGCTTCATAGATATGGGTGCCGATGATTTCACGGTGGGCAGACCGCATCCCATGATAGATTACAGTTTACGCTTGAAGAAGATAGCTGAAGAAGCTGCGGATGGGACGGTGGCGGTAATTCTGCTTGATGTGGTGCTTGGTTTTGGTGCCAATGCCGATCCCGCAAGTGAGCTGGCACCTGTGCTTTGCGCTTTGCCCACAAATGTAGCGGTGGTTTGCCATGTTTTGGGGACTGCCGGAGATCCGCAGCATATTGAAGAGCAGTTAAGCAAACTGGCGGCTTGCGGAGCAAGGGTTTTCACCTCGCATCTAAAAGCGGTGAATGACGCATTTACGCTGTTGAAGGCACATAGGAGAGAGAATGGATAAGCTGATATTAAATGAAGGAAGCCTTGGGGTGGTGAATGTAGGGCTGGAAGCGTTCACTGCTGATCTTGAAACGCAAGGTGTGGCAGTAGCTCAGGTTGCCTGGAAGCCACCTTTGGATGTGGATAAAAAGGCTGTAGATATAATTAACAAACACTATGCAACTCTGATTGAGAAAGCGAATACAGAGGCTTTGAAGATAATAAATGCCGGGAAGCCGGTGTTGATTGGCATGGGTTTGGCGATAGATACCATTCCGGGCATGCATAAAGACCTTATCCTGCATGCGGGACCGCCTATAACCTGGGACAAGATGTGTGGTCCGATGCGGGGAGCTGTGATAGGAGCTTTGATTTATGAGAGACGTGCTTCTACCCCAGAGGAAGCGGAAGTATTGGCAGCTTCGGATGAGATAAAATTTGAACCGTGTCATGAGCATGGTGCCGTGGGACCAATGGCGGGAATAATAAGCGCATCTATGCCTGTATTTATAATAAAAAATGAGACTTATGGCAACCTATCATATGCAACACAGAATGAAGGCTTAGGTAAAGTGTTGCGATATGGGGCATATAGCCCGGAAGTGATAACGCGTTTACGCTGGATGGATGATGTTTTGTATCCGGTGATGAGCCGAACCATAAAGCACTTGGGACAGATAGACCTGCAAAGCCTTATTGCTCAGGCACTGCATATGGGTGATGAAGTGCACAATCGCAATCGGGCAGGAACATCCCTACTCATCAGACAGCTTGCACCTGCACTGCTTAAGACCATGGAGAATGTGGAGGATACCACAGCGGTTCTGGATTTCATCAACGGGAATGATCATTTCTTTCTAAACCTGTCTATGCCGGCATGTAAAGCCGTACTGGATGCAGCGCGGAATATCCCCAATTCCAGCATAGCAGTGGTGATGGCGCGTAACGGGACAGAATTTGGAGTGCAGCTAAGCGGAACAGGGAATAAATGGTTTACTGGAGAAGCTTTAGTGCCTGATGCCTTGTATTTTCCGGGATATTCTAAGGCGGATGCTAACCCGGATATTGGTGATAGTGCTATTACTGAAACGGGCGGACTGGGTGGTTTTGCCATTGCAGCAGCACCGGCGATTGTGCAGTTTGTTGGCGGGAATGCCTCCGATGCGTTATCTTATACAGAGTCCATGTACGAGATTTGCTTTAGCGAAAGCGTAAAGTATCAGATTCCTGCGCTGGATTTCAGAGGTACACCCCTGGGGATAGATGTGGTTAAAGTGATTGATAACAACCTTGTACCCATAATAGATACCGGGGTAGCACATAAGAATCCGGGAGTGGGACAAGTTGGTGCCGGTGTTGTGAAAGCACCAGTAGAGCCGTTCATAAAAGCTTACGAAGCTTTGGCTAAGACTTTCGTTTAAAGGCAGAGAATGGCGGAGACATAATTATACAAAGAATTAAAGAGAAAAGAGATAAAGGAGTCCAACCATGGATAACAACACATTCTTCAATTTCATGCAGAACCTTAAGATGTATGATCTTACGCAAAGACTAAGCATTCACACTCCACCTTGGCCAAGCTATATGCCGCTGGGGATTCAGTATTTCAAACGCATTGCCGGAGCTCATATGGGACAAGGTGCCAATGGTCAGATAATCACCACCAGTAACCACGTAGGTACCCATATTGACGGAGAGATCCATTTCCATGCCAGCGGACGCACCATAGGTGAAGTCCCGATGGAAGAATGGGTGGGACCCGGTGTGGTAGTGGATATCTCGGATAGTGTGGGGGATTATGACCTTTATAGTCCGGAGCTACTGATGAGCAAGGCAGAGATTAAAAAAGGTGATATCCTGATCATCAATACCGGCTACCATAAGTATGCATGGGATCAGCCTGAAAGTGATGAATTGCGTTATTTCGTGAAGCATCCCGGTCCAGACCCAAGCTTCCATAAATGGGCT
Organism: Candidatus Cloacimonetes bacterium HGW-Cloacimonetes-3; assembly: GCA_002840645.1. Classification (GTDB taxonomy): domain Bacteria; phylum Cloacimonadota; class Cloacimonadia; order Cloacimonadales; family Cloacimonadaceae; genus Cloacimonas. The sequence goes on along the minus strand of PHBO01000026.1, from coordinate 8,306 downwards.
TTGGAGATGCAGATAAAGTGGATTGGTGTGGATTGCGGTTCAGCGGATCATCCCATGAATACCATTATCAGGAATTGGCATCCGAAGGATTTTGCCAAAGCCGAAAAGAAGCTGATAGACAAATACGGAAAGGCTTGGGATGAGCTGTATCCCCCCGATGAGTATTACCAGGTTATGCATCTTAAGCTATTCCCCAAGAAGCTGGTACATGCTGAAAATCTGGGTGGAGAAATTGATAAGCTATCAAACAAACGGGCTTGGATAGGGCTGTTCCCCTTGCGTGGTATAGAGTTGGAATCTTCAATGTGCCGGATTATTGCTTTTGAACCCTAAATAAACAATCACTCCTCAGGAGGTGAATAAATGTCTATAGCCCATGAATTTAACTATGAGAGACCACAGAACTTGCATTCAGTGCTGGAGCTGAAGGACAGCTATCGTAACAAAGCATTTATCTATGCTGGTGGTACAGATTTGGTGGTGAACATCAAGGAAGGTTTGGTGAAGCCTGAATTGTTGATTGATATAAAGGATTTGGCGGAACTACACAAGCTGTGTCTGGATAACGGCACCCTGTATATCGGAGCTTCTGTTACCTTTACAGAGCTTATTGATACAGAGTTTGTAAAGCAGGCGTGCCCTATGCTGCATGATGCATGTAAAACTGTAGCCTCCACTGGAGTGAGGTCTCGTGCAACTCTGGCGGGAAACATCTGTTCTGCCGTTCCGTCTTTGGATTCTGCCACACCCCTGTTATGTTATCAAGCTGTGGTGCACTGTGCAAATACGGAAGGGGTTCGTAATATCCCGATTTCAGAGTGGTTTCTGGCTCCCAGGAAAACTGCAATTAAAGATAACGAAATGGTAACCGGAATCAGCCTAAAAATCCCCAAGGAAACAAGCACAAGCGTGTATCTGAAACTGGGACGCTATGGGGGAGAGGATTTAGCACAAGCAGGATGGGGTATTTGGATGAATACAGCCAATCAATACCGCATTGCTCATTGCGCGCTTGCTCCAATTCCATCCAGAGCAGCTTTGATAGAAGCCTTACTAAATGGCAAAGAGCTTTCGCAAGAGCTTATTGAAGCGGCTGTTGCCCTTATTCCCAATGAGATAAACCCCATCACTGATATACGCTCCAGTAAGGAATACCGGCTGCACGTAAGCGGTGTGATGCTTAAACGTGGATTGCTTGCGGCAAAAGATAGGCTTGAAGGAAAAGAAATTGAGCCTGCAAAGCTATTGGGAGGTATCGCATGAAAGAGATTAGCTTTGTTCTAAACAACGAAGAGCGCAGCGTTTCTGTGGAAGCAAATGAAGTTCTGCTTGATGTATTACGTGAGAAGCTGGGAGTTAAAAGCCCCAAATGCGGTTGTGAACGTGGTGACTGCGGTGCTTGTACAGTGCTGTTGGATGGGAAAGCCGTACGTAGCTGCTTAGTGCTTGCGATAGAGGTAGAAAACCACAGAATAACTACGGTTGAAGGCATATCTGCTGAAAAGCTTAGTGCCTTACAAGAAGCCTTTATCCAGTTCAATGCTTTCCAATGCGGCTACTGTGCTCCCGGGATAATACTGGCAGTAACGGAATTGCTGTTGCAACATCCGCACCCAAGCCTAGAACAAATAAAGGAATCCATGGCAGGTAATCTGTGCCGCTGCACGGGTTATAGCCCCATCTTCGATGCTATCATGGCACTCACCAAGGTAGAGCAGCACGCCGATGCTGCTGAGAATGTTACCTCGCAGGATCAGCATCCTGCGCTACCTAATGTGGAGGGGAAATGAAGGAATATACCTATATCGGCAAGGATGTAGTCCGTATCGATGGCTTGGAAAAGATAAGCGGTGCAGCTATTTATGGTGACGACATAGATTTCGGAGCTAATCTGCTGCATGCAGAGCTTGTTTCCAGTACTGAAGCACATGCCATTATCAAGAGCATAGACATAAGCGAAGCTTTGAAAGTAAAAGGCGTTTACAAAATCTTCACAGGTAAGGACTTTCCTTATAAGTTCGGGCTTTACATGAAAGACCGCTTTATCTTTGCTCAGGATAAAGTGCGTTTTGTGGGAGAGCAAATTGCTGCCGTGGTTGCCAGAAACCCCGGTGCTGCAAAGCGTGCTGCTGCCTTAATTAAGGTGGAATACGAACCGCTTCCGGCAGTATTGGATCAAATGCAGGCTTTGGCAGATGGTGCTACTTTGCTTCATCCTGATTTGGAGAACTATCCCCACGTACCCTGGTTTTTCCCCAAGCCCGGAACGAACATTGCCCATTGGCGTAAAACTCGTAAGGGCGATATGAAAGGTGGCTTTAACGAGGCAGATTTTATTCTTGAGGACACTTACACGGTTCCGCGTTATGCTCATTGTGCTATAGAAACGCATGTGGCAATTGGCAAGTTTGATTATTCGGGACGTCTAACAGTGTGGAGCAGTTCGCAATCACCTCATACACAAAGGCATCTGTTTGCCGAAGCCTTGGGGCTGGGGCATAAGGACGTGCGTGTTATAGCTCCTCATGTTGGAGGCGGATTTGGCGGGAAAGCGGGCGTTACCATGGAAATTATTCCCGCAGCCTTAGCTACCAAACTGAAAGGCTATGCCGTTAAGCTGCGCTACAGCCGCGAACAGGAGTTTATTAACACTTATCAACGCCTTGGTGTGGTTGCCAAGCTTAAGATGGGCGTTACCAAGGAGGGCAGGATAACCGCTCTTGATCACAAGATTTATTGGGATGCGGGTGCTTATGTGGAGTACGGAGCTAACGTGGTAAATGCCGTAGGTTTATCCGCCATTGGTCCGTACAGAATAGATAATATTTCTATCGATTCGGTTTGCGTTTATACCAATCTCCCGCCTGGTGGTGCTTACCGTGGTTTTGGCTATTCCGAAATGCTTTTTGGGCTGGAAAGCCATGTTACCCGCGTGGCAAATGAACTGGGTATTGATCAGATAGAATTCAGACGTAAGAACGCCATAAAAGTTGGGGATACCACAGCTTATGGGGCTAAGATGAACCCCAACGGTCTGCTGGAATGCATAGATAAAGTTGTAAAAGCGATAGACTGGGGTAACAAGCCTGCTCCTACGAACCCCAACACTGTTATTGGTAATGGGTTTTCGCTGTTCTGGAAAGCTCCTGCCATGCCCCCTAATGCATCATCTTCAGCTTTTTTAAAGTTTAACGAAGATGCCAGTATCAATTTAATTATCTCCGGCATGGATATTGGGCAGGGTTATCAGACCGTTATGGCACAAATAGCGGCTGAGATACTCTCTGTTCCGCCTTCCAAGATACGTGTAGAAACCCCTGACACAGACCGTAATCCGTATGAGTGGCAGACAGTTGCATCGCACATAACCTGGAGCAGTGGCAATGCCGTTAAGAAAGCAGCCATTGATGCCAGAGAACAGATACTAAGCCTCGTTCAGAGGGTGTTTAACCTACCCCTGGAAGAGTTGTATCTGGAAGATGAAGCCGTGAAATGTACTCAAGACCCTTCTTTCAATTTACCTTTGAAGAGCTTTGTGGTGGATGGCATCATGACCAAGGATGGCACTTTTAAGGGAGGTCCCATCAACGCCCGTGGTATGTTCATGCCTGAGTTCTCCAGCGCTAATGGCGATCCCGAAACCAGCCAGGGTGGGCATCCTAATGTACATTACACAGTTGGTGCAGCCGCCTTAACTTTGGAAATAGACAAAGACACAGGCAAGATGAGAGTGCTGAAAACTGCCTTAGCTATAGACGCTGGAAAAGCGCTTAATCCCGATCTTGTCCGTGGACAGATAACCGGTGGGATGCTGCAAGGGCTTGCGACCGTGCTATACGAAGATATGCGTTATGACAGTAAAGGTAAGCTGCTTAATCCCAATTTCACTGATTACAAGATACCTACAGCTATGGACGTTCCGGATGAGATAATCCCCATTATCGTGGAAGTGCCACAGCCTGATGGACCTTTTGGCGCACGCGGCATTGGTGAACATACCATGCTGCCTGCTGCTCCTATGGTTGCCAATGCTGTGGAAGACGCCTTAGGTTTGCGGATCAAATCCATGCCCATAACAGCCGAAAAGGTTGCTATGGCATATCTTGCAAGCAAGAAGCAATAGACTACCAATGAATAACTGCGGTTTATGCCACAGGCTGGATAACATCGCCACAGATACAGCATTGGTGCATGAGTTTGAAAACTCCTATCTGCTTTTGGGTAACCATCAGTATTTCAGGGGATATTGCGTCCTGCTATACAAAAGGCATGTGCGTGAGTTACACGAGCTGGATTGTAATATGCAGACTGCTCTTAATCACGAGTTGATGCTTGCTACTCAAGCTGTTGTAAAGGCATTCGAGCCCTGGAAGATAAACCATGCCTGTTTGGGGAATAGAGATCAGCATATTCATTGGCATATCATTCCCCGCTATGAGACAGAAGCGGATCATCAATATGATCCCTGGAGACATGCGGATGAGTTTGATAAATGGACTATTTCCGATAGCCAAAAACAGGAGCTTATTGCATTGATACAAAAACACATAGCATAAGTAAGCTAAACTAACTGATAAATACTAAACCTTGATTTAACAAAGGATGTATCATGACCAAACCACTTAATGGAATAAAGGTTCTGGACCTCACACGTGTACTGGCAGGTCCCTACTGCACCATGATGCTTAGTGATCTGGGAGCAGAGGTAATAAAGGTGGAAATACCCGTAACCGGTGACGACTCCCGCGCTTTTGGTCCCTTTATCAATAGCCGTTCTCTGTATTTCCTCAGCATTAATCGCGCCAAGAAGAGCGTGTCTCTAAACCTCAAAACTGACAAAGGAAAAGAGATACTTTTAAAGTTAGTAAAGCGTTGCGATATTTTGGTAGAGAACTACCGTCCGGGGACGATGGAAAAGCTGGGCTTGGGCTATGAAACCTTAAAAGAAGTTAATCCCCGCCTTATCTATGCTGCCTCTACAGGCTTTGGGCACACAGGTCCAGATTCCCTAAAGCCTGCCTATGATATTCTGGCACAAGCGCGTGGCGGAATAATGAGCATCACCGGTTATCCTGATGCGCCACCCACTAGGGTTGGCATGTCGCTGGGAGATATTACTGCTTCGCTGTTTACCGCTATAGGTATCAATGCAGCCCTCTACCAGCGTGAGCATACAGGTTTTGGACAGAAGGTTGATGTATCTATGCTGGATTCTCAGGTGGCAATCCTCGAGAACGCTCTGGTTCGCTATCAATCTGATGGAGAATCTCCGCAACCACTTGGGAACAGACATCCTACCATTGCACCCTTTCAGGCTTACAAGGCAAGTGATAAGTATTTCGTGATAGCCGTGGGCAATGATGCTCTGTGGAAGAGCTTTTGCACTGCACTGGGTAATCCGGAGTTGTTTGATGACCTCAGCTTTAGTTCCAACAGGCTGCGCACGGAAAATATTGGTCCTTTGAACAGCATTCTTGAGCCTGCATTTGCTGCTAAGACAGCATCGGAATGGATGCAAATAATGGAAAAAGCAGGCATACCCTGTGCTCCCATAAACGACATTGAAGCCGTAATGAATGATCCCCAGGTGCTTTTCCGCAACATGATTGTAGAGGTTGAAGATGATCTTGCAGGAACAGTTAAGATTGCAGGTAATCCTATTAAAATGACCAATGTACCGGAAAGCCCCAATCGCGATAAAGTACCTGAAATTGGCGAGCATAACAGCGAGATCTACTGCGGATGGTTAGGCATCAGCGATGCAGATTTGATTGATCTTAAGACTCAGGGCGTAGTGTGATCTGCTCTTCACTTCATGCTTTTCTCTTGCATCAATTACCTTAGCATTACGCATGAATTACGGATCGCATGCGTATTTCATGCGTAATGCTTCCGTAATTCCAGCAAGGAAGAAGGAAGATTTATGGAAAACAAATTTAGCAATTTAAGTATAGAGCAGCTTTGCAATGGCTTGAGAAATAGTAATATAAAACTGAGTGATTATATAGTTGCTACAATGACGCACATTGATGCCTCGGATTCATCCATTCATGCCTTCCTTCCGGAAAGAAACAGAAAAGAGAGATTGCTTGAAGAAGCTGCCAGATTATTGGAGATATACCAGGATGCGTGCAATCGTCCGCCACTATTTGGCTTGTTAGTAGGGGTTAAAGATCTGTTAAATGTGGATGGAATGCCTACCAGAGCAGGTTCAAAATTACCCGCTGAGGCATTTGTCGGCAATGAAGCAGAAGTAGTTACAAAGCTTAAACAGCTTGGTGCCATCGTGTTAGGGAAAACCGTTTCTACAGAATTTGCCTATTTCAGCCCGGGTGAGACAAGTAACCCTGTAAATCCCTTACATACTCCCGGAGGTTCTTCCAGCGGTTCTGCTGCTGCTGTGGCTGCCGGATACTGTCATGCTGCGCTTGGTACCCAGACGATAGCGTCCATTATCCGTCCGGCTTCCTACTGCGGTGTATATGGTTTCAAACCAAGCTGGGGACGCATATCTACCGAAGGAGCTTTCCCTTTTTCACAAAGTGCAGATCATGTAGGCATCATATGCCGTTCCATGGATGATATCTCCTTCCTCTCTAAGTATCTGCTGGATAAATGGAAAGCCTGTGATGAACAACCCAAGCCTCGTTTGGGATGTGTTAAAGGGACTTACCTGATGCAGGCAAGTGAATCAGTAAGAGAGAACTATAAAAGGACAGTAGATAATTACAGACATAAAGGGCATGAAGTTGTGGAGTGCGATCCCTTTGGAGATATAGAGATTATCAATGCGAAGCACCGGAAACTGATTGCCGCAGAATTCACGATTAACCATAAAGCACTATTTGAAAAGTACTCTTACCTTTATTCAGAGCATTCAAAGCAACTCTTTTCAGAGGGATTGAAGGTGAGTAGGGCGGAGCTTCAGGAATTAAAACAGGCTCAGATACTGCTGAGGGATAGGATTCAAGTGCTAATGTCGGATGAGGGGATTAACTTGTGGATAACACCCTCGACCACTACAACTGCACCCTTTGGGCTTAACTCCACTGGTTCTCCGTTGATGAGTTTGCCGTGGACAAATGCGGGCATGCCTTCACTTACTATCCCGGATAGCTTTGATGCGGGCGGGTTACCTTTTGGCTTGCAGATCGTTGGCAGTTATCAGCAGGACGAATTCTGTGTTTCTACTCGTATATTTTGTCATTAATTCTTAGCTTGCACACATAGATTATCTCACATGCACCATTGCCCCTGTCTTCACGCGTTAAGCTGGTGTTCCAGTAACTAAAATTGTTCTTTTTATCCTGCCCTATGACGTTAACCAAATATCCTTCGATCTTTACTAAATCATGTGCATCAGCAATAGATAGAGCTTTTCTTATATTATTGGTAGCCGGAATCAGATGATTGTTTGTCATATGCGATGATATATATGGGATATCAACAAGCTCCGGATGCTTTGTTTTGAACAGACAAAAGCGAACTATCTGATCAAACTTCAAATATGGTAGATAGTCTGGAGTCCGCCCCCAGATAGTTGCATAATCAAAAGGGGAAAGCTTACTCATAAAGCCCTTACGATAACGTCTGGTGCTTACAATCATCGCAGACATACTATAACTTGCTTCCGGATGAATTGTATATCTGCTTCCAGAGATATTTGTTATAGGGATAATGGTGTCAGGCTTGGCTATTTGGATAGGATCAAGTGAAATATCTATTCTGTCTTCTTCATCGGGAATGGTGTACACTGGTTCGTTCATTGTGTTGTAAACAAACACTGCGGTAGCTATTACAATAGCAATTGCCAAGGTTACTATAATTCTGTTCAGCACTAACACCTCAATATATCTTATGTTTCCCAAGTAAAAATATCTGAGTATTGCGTCAATATCTTTGTGCTGTATAGGTAGGCAAAGCAATATTTATGGATTACAAGGGTGGGAATTATGATGGAGAATCTGGGATTTCCAAGCCGGAGAATGCCTGATAACGACTGATGCAGCTCCGCAACATGCTCCAAAGTAACCCTAAAACAGAGCTATCTTAAAATATCTTCACATAGCGCACAGCAAAGTATATCATGTAGTTAGGCACTACAACTGTCCTAACAGCGTAGATTCAAAGCAAAATATGTATTGACAAAAAAGCGAGGTTTAGATTCTCTGATATAACGTGATCGCGACAAAGCAAATTTGGAGCAGGTCACCTTAGATCTTTTAATCAGTTTATAGAGTGTGAATGTGAGAATGAAGCTCTTGTCACTTCAGTCATTTAATTATGATGGAGAGTTTGATCCTGGC
>PHBO01000025.1 GCA_002840645.1 Candidatus Cloacimonetes bacterium HGW-Cloacimonetes-3 | reverse complement strand
GATTGGCAGATAGGTGTATATCCCAATCCCTGTGCCAAAGTAAACAGCACAGTTAACATAGAGCTAATCGGTGATTCATACCAAAAACATGCTGACATCAGTTATGAATTATACAACATAAAGGGTCAGAAGCTGCAAAGCAAATCCATCACGACTGCCAATTTTGAACATAAAACAATTCTGGTTGATACTGCAGACCTGTCATCGGGAGTCTATATCATTGCAATTAGTAACAAAGGAACAATCGTAAATGCCAAACGAATAGCTTTATACTGAAGGATGTTAACATGAACCGATTATTTTACATGCTTTGTGCGGCATTGTGTTTGCTGATAGCAACACCACTATCCGCAGTTAATCACATGGATATCATATCTGCTTTAACTGATGATTTTAACGGTGCTGAGTTTGGAGCTTCGATGGTCAGCATGGATTTCAATGGAGATGGCTACCAAGACTTGATTGTGAAGTCTCACAAATGGAATCCTACAGGTGTGTATAACGATAATCTTTGGTATGGGAAGATTTACTTTTACTGGGGAGGCCCCGGTTTTGACAATGTGGCAGATTTTACAATCGAGGGTCAGTATCATTATCATTATGGTTCAAACTATGGTGGAGGGCAGTTGTGCAATGCCGGTGACATGAATGGTGATGGAATTGATGATTTGGCTATTCCGGCGGGAGTTAATGAAAGTAATGATGATAAAGTTGTGGTATTCTTTGGTAGGGCTGTTCCTCAGTCAACACCCGATATTGAGGTTTTGTATCAGGGTAAACAGGAATTCGCATTACGACCATTAGGGGATATCAATGGGGATGGTTTAGCTGATCTATCCATCATGTATAATGGAGTTAACTCACACATAGACTATACAGAGGTATGGGACGATGTATATGGAGCACCGCATATCTTTCGTTCATCTAACAATTCAATATCTAATCTAACCGGAATAGGTGACATAAATAATGACAGTTATGAGGACAGTTACATGAGTTTCGCAATTAATGGTTTAGATTTTTGGGAAAGAAGAATAGTGATATATTACGGAGATGAGCTATATCCTATGGCAGACAGTCTGGTTATCATGGATTATGTAACTGAGTTTGAATCTGACTCGCGTCCAGTTGGAGATGTGAATAACGATGGTTACGCAGATTATATCGGATTTCATGCCAATTTATGGATAGGAGCAATCATACCGAATCCACTGCCGTTTTGCCAGCTTGTGTATAATACGCCATATTGGGAATGGTATGGAATAAATTATGGTGCGTTTGTCATGGCAGTCTATGGCGATTTTAATATTGATGGTTTTGATGATATAATTTGTTCCAGCCATGATGTTGATGGTGGTGCCCATGGGCAGGCAGGGCTGTGGCTGGGGGGTGCAAATGTAAATGGAACCATGGATCTGCGTATCTATGAACCCAGCAACAGTTACAACATGAACTTCGGTTTTGCCAAAGCAGCAGGAGATTTTAATGGTGATGGGCTTTGTGACGTGGCTATCTCTGCGCCATATTGGGGGTCGGGAGGATCTGCTTTATTCAGTGGCAAAGTGTTTATTTTCTCCGGCAATACAGAATTGGCAGATACAACCGTGGCGAATGAGGACGAACTGGCACCTGCAATAGGAGATGATTTATGGCAGATAAACTTGTATCCCAACCCGTGCCCGAAAGCAAATACCACTTATAACATAGAACTGAAAGGCGACGCATACCAAAAACATGCTGAAATCAGTTATGAATTGTACAACATAAAGGGGCAAAAGCTGCAAAGCAAATCCATCACGACTACCGATTTTGATCATAAAAAAATACCGGTTAATACCGCAGACCTATCATCCGGGATCTATCTAATAGCAATCCGGCAGCAAGGACGAACAGTCCAAACCAAGCGTATAGCAATATATTAAGGGAGAAGAACAACCGCAGTGTAAGCTCCGGCATCTATTTCTTGCGTTTGGAATCAGGCGGGCAAGCATCTGTGCGCAAACAGGTTCTTACAAGCTATTTCTCCCTCTTTTTTCTCTTTAGCTCCTTTCCTCTTTGTTAACACTTTTCGCCGGGAGAGTTGTTAGCCACAGCAACATACTATGTTCTCACTGTTCGAACGGATCGGTGTCCGCCTACGATGTTGCTTCTTGCTTGAATTACTTATGCATTACGCATGAACTACGGATGAGATGCGTATTTCATGCGTAATTCTATGGTAAATCATGCCGACAAGGAGCTATTTAATCCCCAGTTCCTGGAGTTTGCGGGAGAGGTTACTTTGTTGCAAGCCAAGTGCTTCTGCCGTGCGGCTTACACTCCCGCCAAAAAGCTGAAGCTGGGTGCTTAGGTAGCGTATCTCAAAATCACGCTTTTTATCTGCATAGGCAGCGGTAGCTTTCCAAAATTCTGCCATATCGGCATTTATCTCTGCATTGGGGAGCATATTGGCGAGGTCGAAGGGTTCCGGCAACTGCTTGTCGCACAGCAGGTAAATACGCTCGATGATGTTCTTCAGTTCGCGCACATTGCCGGGGTAATCCGGTTTTGCCAAAAACTCCAAAGCTTTGGGGCTGAATTCCTTGGGGCGCATACTAAGCTCCGCAGCCACCATCACAGAAAAGTGACGCACCAGCAGCGGAATATCCTCTTTGCGTTTACGCAGCGGGGGTGTGAACACCGGCACCACATTAAGCCGGTAAAACAAATCTTCGCGGAAACTGCCGTTGTTCACCATGGTGGCAAGGTCTTTGTTGGTAGCGGCAATGATGCGCACGTCAATATGGTGGGTAAGGTTGCCGCCCACGCGCTCAAACTCGCCTTCCTGAATCACGCGCAGAATCTTTGCCTGTGCAGCGGGCTCCATATCGCCTATCTCATCCAGAAACAGGCTACCCCCATCGGCTTCTTCCAGCTTACCGCGTTTGCGGTTTTGCGCTCCGGTAAAGGCTCCGCGTTCGTAGCCGAATAGCTCGCTTTCCACCAGTTCACGCGGGATGGCGGCGGAATTGAATTTGATGAAGGGTTTTCCCAGTCTGGGGCTGCGCGCATGGATAAGGCGTGCCACCAGCTCTTTACCGGTGCCGCTTTCGCCCTGAATCAGCACTTTGGCGTTGGAGGGGGCGATGCGGTCGATAATAGCATTCAAATCCTGAATTGCGCTGCTGTTGCCTATCATTTCCCAATTAAGCTCGTTCTCGCTGCGAATACGCTGCAGCTCTTTGGCAAGCTGGGAAAATTCCAGTGCCTTGGAGATGGCAAGCTTTACCTTGGGCAGGCTGAGAGGCTTTTCCAGGAAGTCGAAAGCACCCAGTTTGATGGCTTTCACCGCATCGGCAATACCGCTGTTACCGGAGATCATCAGCACGGGAGTGCCGGGCTGGCTCTTTTTTAGCTTGGCAAGCACATCGATGCCGTTCATATCCGGCAGCTTCACATCCAGCAGGATCACATCAGGATCGCCGTCTTCCGCCATGCTAAGCCCGCATTTTGCCGTGTAGCAGCTATCCACCTCGTAGCCTTCATCGTTCAGGATATTGCTTACGGTGAGGCAGATGTTCTTTTCGTCGTCTATAATCAGGACTTTCATGCTTTGTTGCCTTCGATGATCAATGTAAATTCGCTGCCTTCGCCGGGTTTGCTTTTCACCCGCACGATGGCAGAATTGGTTTCGCACAGCTTCTTAACCAGCGCTAAACCAAGCCCGGTACCCTTGCTCTTGCGGGTAAAATAGGGCTCGAACACACGGCTGAGGTATTCGGTCTCGATGCCTGTGCCTTGATCTTTGATGCTGATAATCACGTAGTTTTTATCCTTGTTAAGGGTGATTTTGATCGGCTTTCCGGGTTCGGAAGCATCGATTGCATTCTGAAGGATATTGGTGATCACCTGGTAAAAATGGGTTCTATCGAAGAGGACAAACAAATCCTCCTGCAAATCCAGCTCCAGATTGTAATCCGCAGCATAAGACCTGCATATTTCACGGATACTGGTTTCGGGGTTAAAATTCTCCCGCTGGGCTTTGCTAACTTTGGCGAAGCTGGAGAAATCCTGAGCCAGAAGACGCAGATTCTCTATCTCCTGCTTTATAATTTCCAGAGATTCGTTTAGTATCTTAGTTACGCTGTCGGGATCGGTAACAATCCGCTCTTCCAAACGCTGCACGGCAAGCTGAATGGGAGTTAAAGGGTTCTTAATCTCGTGGGCAAGAATGCGGGATAAATCCTTCCAGATCATTTCCTTTTCGGCTATTAAGAGACGTTTTTGGGTGGCTTCCAGTTCGCGGGACATCACGTTGAAGGAATTCTTCAGCATCTTCATCTCGTGAATCCCCGTCTCCGGCAGATGCACGCTGAAGTTCCCGTGGCGGATTTGCTCCGTGGCGTCCTTAAGCTCCCGCAGAGGTTTGCTGATGCGGGTTAGCACGATGAAAAACACCGAGCTGGATACCACGATAATAATCAGCAGCGTAAGTGCGGCATAGAAGCGGGATTCGCTGAGGCTAAGCTTCACCACGCCTTTCGCGGCACCGAAATTCTCCATAATCTTCGCAGCTTTAAGGGAATCCTCACTGCTGTGCAGCTTTATTTGCCGGAGCTCTTCATTCAGTTCCATGTTATTCATTGCTTCCTGCAATTGCTGCTGATTAGTCTGGAATACACGGTTCAAAACCATCAGACCACCAATGGAAAAAATGAGGTAAACTGCCAGAAGCCAAGTTCTTATTCCGGGGCGGGTAAAATTCATAGCTTGCTCCCTTATGAGGTTTTATGCAAATCGAGGTTAATGCTGATACGTGGTTTCTTGTACTTCCAAAGCACCATCAAATCCACCGGCTTTCTTATCTGGGCAAACTTAAGCGTGGGGAGGGAGGATTCAAGACGCAAGCTTACTACTCCCCAGTCCGGATTGTATGGGATGGAACACTCAAAACCCGAGATTTCGGCAAGCATATGGGCATAGGATTCTGTTTCTATGGTGCGGTTCATGCCTGCGGTATACACTTCATAGGTGCCCTTGCCCGGATCGTAACGAACGCGGTTCTGGAAATGCCGCTCTGCGAGAACCCGGTTGCCGGATCTGATGCTGAGTGAGAAATTCACCGGTATCACCGTCCCGCTGTTAAATACATCTGGAAAATCGTTATCAAAAGCACCCACTAAGTTTGTGCGCAATTGGAGATAGTTGCCCCCCACCCTGCTGCTGAGGGCACGGAAAGAGGGATCGTTGCCACTGTACGAAGAAAATAAAAACATGGATATTGAGGCAACCGTGGCAAACACCTTACCGGTGAGAGCTTCAAGCATACTTAAATCCTTAGGGCATATTTACAGATGTCCATGTTTCTCTCAAGCATGCTTTTTGTCAAGTTCTACAGATGCCAAGCCACCAAAACGGATGTTAACCCTGATTTCTCTGATAAGGCATTCTCTTATTTGGTGCACGTAAACATAAATTGCAGCTTGACAAGCAGAAGGCATTCTAAAATATGGCACTCTGAACTTAAATATAAGACCAAAGGTGGTGATTTGTTTGCCGACAGTCGTAGCTAAAGATAATGAGTCCTTCGATTTTTTGCTGAAACGCTTCAAGAAGAAATGCGAAAAAGCTGCTATCCTTTCCGAGATAAAGAAAAATCAAGCTTATGAGAAACCCAGCGTAAAGAAAAAACGCGAAGCTAACGCTGCACGCCGTAAGATGCTGAAAATACAGCGTCGCATGCAACGTTACATGAAATAACTTTCCCACCCCGGGAAAGCCAGTATTACACAGAACTTAGCTACAGGGATTCGTCCCTGTATGCTTTTTTTAAGTCGGGAGAAACCATGGGAATTATTGATTGGATCATCTTGGGCTTGTTGTTGTTATTCACATATTTGGGTTGGCGCAAGGGGTTTGCCACAGCTGTAATACAGTTTTGCGGCTACATCCTTACCTTCTTTTTAGTAGGGCATTACTACCCACTTGTGCAGCGTAGCTTACTGCTTAAATACAATATGGCACGCGCTTTGGCCACCATAATATCCATTCTGCTTATTATCGTCCTGATTTTTGTGGTAAGCAAGCTTATTATTTACATCATCAGCCGTTTGCTTGTTGCCACCAAGCTATCTACCCTGAACAAAGGCGTTGGGGCTATACTGGGCTTTGGCAATGGCTTACTGGTATTAATTATCCTCATGGTGATGCTGGATTTTATACCCAATGTATCCACTCCACTTAAAGATGGAGAAAAGCACCGCGTTTATGCCGGTGTGGATGTGTTGAAGGAAGAAGTGTTTGCCAAATTGAAGCTTACCGAGCGGATGAAGCTGATAAAAATGCCGAAGCTCCCCATGCGCAGTACTATACCCCCGGGACTTTCAGGCAATAAATGAGCTATATTAATCCCGATCTGGAGTATGATGTCCTGATTCACCAGCTTAGCTCGCGCTGCCATAGTCCCTTGGGAGTTGCGCTTGCTACCGGGCTTCAACCCTTGGCAGAAATAGCCTCTATGCGCAAATCCATGCAATTGGTGGCTGAGGTGCAGGAACTACTTGCCCAGGGGTTGGATTTTGATTTTGAACCGCTAAGCGACCTTACTGCCCTGTTTGAGGATAGTGCTTACAGCCTTTTCGGCTATGATGAATTCACTGCCGTATTCCGCAATAACCGCATCTCGGATGAAGTGCTCTCCCGCCATGATTATATCCGTGAGTTTCCTTTATTAAAAGCCATGTTAACGGGCTTAACCGCCTTCCCGGAGCTTAATCGCCGCTACATAGAGATTTTCGATTACGAAGGCAACATCCTGGATACGGCATCCCCGGAACTGGCAAGCATCCGTAAACGTAGCGGAGCTTTGCGGGCAAGAATCCAGAAGACCATGCAAGCCTTGCTGGGGGATAACCGCTTCGAGAGGTTCCTGCAGGATAAGTTTGTAACCCAGCGTGACGACCGTTATGTGCTGCCCATCAAAGAAAGCTCCGTACCCTTTGTGGATGGCATCGTGCAGAGCCACTCCGGCAGCAAAGCCACGGTATTTGTAGAGCCAATCGCTGTGGTGCCGATGAATAACGAACTGCAAATGGTGAAACAGCAGGAAAAGCAGGAGATTTACCGCATCTTTTCCCAATATACCGCACAGGTAAAAACCGTGCAGAACCTGATACTGAGGAACCAGACCTTGTTGGCGCAGCTTGATTTCCGCTTTGCCTGCGGACGCCTCTGCAACGCTATGGCAGCCAAGGTTCCACAGATCGTGAATGAACCGTTCATAAACCTCACCACTGCCCGCCATCCATTATTAATCCTGCGCTTAGGCATGCCCGCCAAAGTAATCCCCTTCAATCTGGAATTGGGCAGAGAGCACAAGATTGTGATCTTAAGCGGACCCAATACAGGCGGTAAGACTGTCCTGATGAAGGCAGTGGGACTTATCACTCTGATGGCGATGTCCGGGCTGCCTGTTCCCGCGGATGAAAGCAGTAAGATAGGTGTATTCAACGACGTTTTTGCCGATATCGGCGATGATCAATCCATCGAAAACGCCCTATCCACTTTCTCATCGCACCTGGATAAAATCAGTAAAATGCTGCATGGCGCAAGAGAGAACAGCCTTATCCTGATAGACGAGATTGGTGCCGCCACAGACCCCCAACAGGGTTCCGCACTGGCGCAGGCAATCCTGGAACGCTTTGCAGATTTGGGCTGTGCGGGTATCGTTACCACCCACTACACTTCGCTTAAGATATTCGGCGAGCAGCACTCCAATTGTGTGAATGCCAGCATGCAGTTCGACCTCAAGTCCCTGCACCCCACCTATAAGTTTGTTCCCGGCTTTCCGGGTGATAGCTTTGCTATTGAAGTAGCCGCTTCTCTGGGTATAGACGCCTTGCTTATCGAGCGCGCTAAGGAGCTTTCCGGCAGCCAGAATCAGGATTTCACCGGATTGCTGAAGAAGATGCAGGAAGAGAAGAAAAAGCTTAGCGTGGAAAGCTATCAGTTCGAGCTGAAAACCCGCAACCTCAGCGCTAAGATACAGGAACTGGAAAACAAGGAAGCTGCATGGGAAATGGAACTTAAAGAGCGGCGGCAAAAACACCTGAAAGAGCTACAAAAAGAGCTGATTTCCCAACAGAAGATATACATGGCGGAACTGAGCGAGCTTAAACTACTGGATAAAAGCGAACGCAAGTCACTTTCGGAAAGAAAATTGCATGAAGTGAATGTCAGGAGTTCGGAGCTTCAACGAGAGCTGATAAGTAGCGGTTGCGACAGTCACAATCCCTTGGTGAATCCCAAACCGGGTGATAAAGTATGGCTTTCCAACTTCGATGCGGAAGCGGTTATCACGTCCATCTCCGGCGAAAGTGCCACGGTGGATATGAACGGCATCAGTTTCAAAACTCCGCTGAACAGCCTATACGCTGCCAAATCCGCTAATCCGGATAAGAAAGCTGAGGTGTTATTCAGAACATCCGTTAGTCCCAAAGCCAAGTTTGAGCTTAAGCTGCTGGGCTTAACCTTCGACGAAGCCAAGCCATTGATAGAGGAATTTATTGATGACGCTGCGTTTGCAGGTTTGCACACTTTGCGCATCGTACATGGTAAAGGCACGGGTGCACTGCGCAGCAAAGTGCGGGATTACCTGCGTCGCAGAAAAGGAATCCTGGGGATAGACACTCCGCCTATGAACGAAGGCGGTAGTGGCGTAACTCTGGTGAAGATATAGCTTTTAGTATGACATTGGGCATTTCGGTGCCTTTTTATAATTTACAGATTTTGCCTTGCTTGCTTGTTCCTTGCTCATCCGAATGGGGACTGAACGGGAGATCATCGGGGGTTCATCGGGCTTTTGCCCGATCAGTGCCCGTTGAACCCCACTTCAGAACAGCTTCGGATAGCAAGCAGGAAGCAGAAGGTAGAGGCGTTTGCCTAAACGCCCGAAGTGCCAAGATAAAAAATGGCTTAACAAAGAGTAAAAGAGATAAAGAGGAAAAAGAGAGAAAAGAACTTGGGATAAGGTTGATCATGTAATCAGGTTATCAGAGTTCTATCGTAAACAGTTATGGAACCAAGCTTAATAGACCAAATCCGTCAAGCAAGCGACATCGTGGATGTAGTGCAAAGCTACCTCCCTCTGAAGCACGTAGGTACGAATTGGCGCGGAATTTGCCCCTTCCATAACGACACCAAGCCTTCACTATATGTAAGCCAACCCAAGCAGATATACAAATGCTTCGCTTGTGGCAAGGCAGGCAATGTAATCGGTTTCGTGGCGGATTATGAGAAGCTTAGCTTCATCGAAGCCGTTAAGAAGCTCGCAATGCGTGCAGGAATTGCCATCCCGGATCAGGAACGCACCAAAACCGTTTCCACCAAGCGCGAACAGCTTTTACACGTGTATAAATCCGCTGCTGAGTTCTTTGCTGCCAACCTCTTTGCACATGGTCAGCATGTGCTGGAATACCTGCAAAAACGCTCTTTCTCTGCCGAAACAGCCAAAGAACTGCAGCTTGGTTATGCCCTGAACAGCGAAAAAGCATTGCTGAACCACCTGCTGAAAGAAGGGTTAGGAGTATCGCTGCTAAAGGATTCCGGCTTGTTTGGCAACTATTCCGGCGGACTTTCCGACCTCTTTCGCGATAGGCTTATCTTTCCTATTCACAATAGTTTTGGCGATGTTATCGCCTTCGGGGGCAGGCTGCTGGAGGAAAAACCTGGGGTGGGAAAGTATTTCAATTCCCCCGGCACCGAGCTTTATACCAAAGGTAAAGAACTTTACGGCTTGTTCAAGACCAAATACAACCTCAGCAAAGCGGGCAATGCGCTTGTTTGCGAAGGTTATTTTGATTTCCTGCGCTTGTATGAAAGCGGCTTTAATAACGCCGTTGCCAGCCTTGGCACTGCCTTAACCGAAGATCAGATAAGCCTGCTGAGCCGCTTTGGCAACAAAGCCACGATGCTGTATGACGGCGACGCTGCGGGGATAAAAGCTGCCGTACGCGGAGGCTTGCTTTGCCTGGCACGTGGGATGGATATCCGCGTCGCTATTTTGCCCTTGGGTGAAGACCCGGATTCACTAATCCTTAAGCAGGGAAAGCCAGCATTACAGGGATTGATAGATAGTGCACCGGGGCTGATTAGCTTTCTGGCAACCGACACACGCTTTGAATCACCCACTGCGGAACGTATCGAGCTGATCCTGGATGCCCTGCGCAACCTGAGAGACCAGATTAAACGCGAACTACTGGTTAAGGAAGTTTCCGAGGCTTTTGGAATATCGGAAGCTGCCCTGCACAGCAAGCTGCACCGCAGCAGCCCAATCCAGCCTGTACAAAGCATTCAGACCCCCACTGCAAACACCCAGGGTGAGAGTTTCGAAGAACGACACGTGCTTATCTTGGCACTAAAAGATTAT
Source organism: Candidatus Cloacimonetes bacterium HGW-Cloacimonetes-3 (assembly GCA_002840645.1). Lineage (GTDB taxonomy): Bacteria > Cloacimonadota > Cloacimonadia > Cloacimonadales > Cloacimonadaceae > Cloacimonas. Next base: position 5,460 of record PHBO01000025.1, on the reverse strand, counting down.
GATTCGTATAAACTTCTTGCAAGTGAGCTTAATACGAGTTATTTTAGTAATAGGCTCTATCGTGAACTCTTCTCATATTTGGTATCACTAAGCCTTAGCGCAGGAACTTGGGAACCCGCTGCGCTGCTGGATAATATTGAAAATAAAGAAATAAAGGAAAGTCTGGCTGACCTTCTGTTCGAGGATTTACAGCAAATGCGCTTTGAAGATTGCCTTACCGGGCTACGCATCCGCAAGATCCAGAGAGACCTGGATGAGATGGATCGCGACATAATCAAAGACCCAAATAACCTGGAACTGCTCAAACAGAAAGAAAAACTGACTCTCGTTTACCGACGCATGACCCGAAAGGTGGTCAACAAAGTCCTTTTTTGAAGCGCCTTGCAAGGAGCATTGATGATTACTTACAATGAGTATTTGAAGAAACTGGTGGAACTCGGTAAAGAAACCGGCTATATCACCTTCAAACAAATCAACGACATACTGCCCAGCAGTCCCTTTTTCCTGGATAAGGTGGATGATATTATCTTCGACCTCTCGCAGGATGGAATCGAGATTATAGACGAAACCGAGAAAAGGATAACCAAGGGCGGAGCAGCTATCCGGAAACCCGCTGCACCCAAGAAGTTCAAAACCAAACGCTTTTACGACGACCCCGTGCGGATGTATCTGCGCGAGATGGGGCGTGTGCCTCTGCTGGACAGAGAAGGCGAAGTGCGCGTTGCCAAGAAGATAGAAACATACCAGAAGATGATTAATCAGAACGTGTTTCAATCCGGCAGCACTCTGCGCGAAATGTATAACTTTCTGCACCGCTATCGTGAACGGCGTGTGCGCCTTGATCAAATCTTCAAAGTGGATATCGGCACCTGGATAGACAAAAACCAGGATGTGAAGATCATCGATAAGTTCAAGGAAATCCTTAAGGATAACGAAGTAAACCTGGATAAAGTGGGTGCGATACTGGATAATTGCGATTTCGACGAAACCGGCACCGCAAACCGCCAGGAAGAGATCGACGATATCCGTAACCTGATTATTAACACCTTCATGATCCTTGCCTATAACGACAAGCTGATCAAACGCATGGTGTACCGCATCCGCAGCCTGGTGGAACGTATCGAGGAAAGCTATGACAGTATCACAGAGCTTACCCGCATCAAACGCTATACTATAGACGAGATATGCACCTACGGACGCCGTGCCAAAAAGAGCGATGAAGATTTCGAAGAAGTGAAGGTGGAAACCGGCATGGACCCGAACGTCTTCGTGGAAACCCTGCGTAAGATAAAAAATGCCCGCCGTAAGATTCGCCGTGTGGAACTGGAAACCAAGATGACCGGCAGCGAACTGGTGTTCCTGCTGCGCGAAATAGACCGCGCTGAACGTAATAAGGAAAAAGCCCAGAACGAGATGATAGAAGCAAACGTGCGGCTGGTGATCAGCATCGCCAAACGCTATAATAATCGCGGGCTGGAGTTTTTAGACCTCATTCAGGAAGGTAATACCGGCTTGATGCGCGCTGTGGAAAAATATGACTACCGCAAGGGCTATAAGTTCAGTACTTATGCCACTTGGTGGATACGTCAGGCAATTACACGCGCAATCGCCGATCAGGCGCGTACCATCCGCATCCCGGTGCACATGATAGAATCTATCAACAAGATAAACCGCACCTCGCGCCGCTTGATGCAGAAACTGGGCAGAGACCCCTACCCGGAAGAGATTTCCGAGGTTCTGGACATCCCTGTGGAGAAGATTAAGAACATCCTCTCCATATCCAAAGAGCCGGTGTCGCTGGATAAACCGATTGGACACGATAGCGAAGATAGCATCCTGGGTGACTTTATTGAAGACCGCACCATTATCTCCCCGGAACGCCTTGCGGAACGCAGCCTGCTGAAGAAGCAGGTGGACGAAGTGCTGAAAACCCTCACCACGCGTGAAGAACGGGTTATCCGCCTCCGCTTCGGCATCGATGACGGCTATCACCGCACCCTTGAAGAAGTGGGAAACATCTTCCAGGTTACCCGTGAACGAATCCGCCAGATAGAGGATAAAGCACTAAAAAAACTAAGGCATCCAAGCCGTGCTGCCATTTTGCAGCAGTTCCTGGATAACTTTCATGTAAAATAACTAAACTGTTGTAAGTTGATTGTAATAGGCGGGACAAAGTCTCGCCTATTTTTTTGTGTTGTAGATAAGAAATGCTTATTTCCACAGATTGACCGTGGTTGCAGAAGTAAAAGGTTTAAAGTAGGGAACCTCAGTGAATAAAAATAACTCACAATCTGCTTGACAGGAAAGGCTTGCAGGTAGAGAATGCCGTGATAAAGAAAATGGAGGTGTGCCATGAAGCTGACAGCCCTCAATCTGGCTAAGACACTGATGCTGGTCACATTGATCTGCATTACCTGGATAAACCTTTTTGCCACGATGATTGTGAATGAGAATATCAGTAACTGGACTGCGCATTCGTCCTATGGAATATACACTCAGGATATCCCTGCGGGAACTATAAATCTTACCCAATGTCTGGTATCACCGGGAGCTGCTGCCAATGGGCAGGGAAGCCCGGGCAGAATCCAGATGTCCGCCTCAAGCGGATCAGTGGAGTTCCCAATATTTTCCAGCGTGGGCGAGGTGGAATTCACTTTATCCGCCGGTTCTGCAGGGCGCACGGTTAGACTTCAAAGGTTGGATGGTACGTCATGGATGGACGTGATAACATTTAACAACATCACCAGCACCGGTAGTAGGTTCTTTGCTCGGGTAGGCATCCAAACCCCAACTAAGCTGAGGCTTTTCTACCCCAACTTTGCCGTGTATGTTCACGACATCTTTATCACGGATTATCAGAGTGATCCCCTGCCGATTATCAATACTCCGATAATAAGCGGACTTACATACAGTTCGGCGGTAGCAAGTGCCATCGTGAGTTCGGCAGGTACTTCAAATATCCTCAGCAGAGGCTTTTGCTGGAGCACATCTGCAAACCCTGACACCACCTCCGCATATGCAGTTTTTGGCAGCGGGATAAGCCCCATCAGCGGGAATATTACGGGCTTATCACCCAATACTACCTACTACTTAAGAGCTTATGCCATCAATGCCAGCGGCATATCCTACAGCCCGCAAACATCTTTTCTAACCCTTGATATTGGCGAGCCAAATACACAAACAAGCAATTTTGTTTTCTACCCCGGCAACACATCCATTCAGGCAAGCTGGACCCCGGGAAATGGTTCCCGCAGACTGGTTAAAATTAACACCAGCGCAGACTTCACACCTCCCCAAAACGGCATAGAATATAGCCCCAATCCCATATATAACGGTAGCGGTGAACAGGTAGTGTACTGTGGAACTACTCAGATTGTGGAAGGTGAGCAGATTAACGCCATTCCTGTTACCGGTTTACAGCGCAATACCACCTACTGGTTCCGTGCCTACGAGATGAATGGCAGCGGTGCCACCTCTTTATACTTAACTACGCCTGCGTTGCTTAATCCCGCTTCCACAACCACCCTGAACGCCAGCATCGAAGGATATTACAACAACGCCACCGGTTACGGTTACACTCTTAAAAGCAATCTTCACAACATTCTGCTCACCACGCATCTTACTCAGTTCTCCTATTCTGCTGTATGGCAACAGTTGCAATACACTGACGAGGACAGCCTGAATACAAATAACGTGATCGAAACTTACACGGGTTGGTCTGTCCCCAAAAACTTCTATGGCACCGGTACCACCCAATGGAACCGGGAGCACACCTGGAGCGTAAGCCATGGCGGATTCGAAACCAACCGTCCCGCCGGCACTGATTTACACCATCTGCGTCCCTGCGATGTAACCGTGAACTCTGCCAAGAGCAACCGAGATTTTGATAATGGCGGAACCCCTTACGTGGATGCTTCACCCTACCCCGGTTACGATGCCATCACCGGCAGCACTTCCAATTCGAACACCTGGGAGCCGCGTCCGGTGGAAAAGGGAGACGTTGCCCGGATGCTATTCTACATGGCATTGCGCTATGAGGGAACAGACACCACTTACGATTTGGAATTGCAGGATACCGCCCCAACCACGGGAGCTTTTTATGGCAAGCTTTCCACCCTGCTGCAGTGGCATTATGATGACCCGCCTGATTCCTGGGAACGCCGCCGTAACGACCGCATTCAGGAGCGTCAGGGCAATCGCAACCCCTTTATAGACCATCCTGAGTATGTTACCAAGCTCTGGGTTCCCCATGCTGTGGATGCAGAGATAATATATCCCGCCGGTTTTATTGCACAATGGCATTCAAGTTTGAATGCCCAAAGTTATCGGATTGATGTTAGCACCGACCCTGAATTTACCAATTTGTTGTACGAGAACTTGGACACCGGAAACAATACTAGCCAACAAATCGCTATCGCTGATTATTATATTGTTTATTATCGTGTACGTGCATTCTTGGGCAGTGGTTACAGCCCATACTCCAATGTTGTAACCGTTGATTGCAGTTCACCACCACCTTTGAATGTGATATATTTCACCGCTACCTATACCGAGCTACCCACTGTTTATTTGCATTGGATAACGCAATACGAAACTAATCTAGCGGGATTCTACATGCTTAGGAACACAACCAGCGACATCAATGGAGCAGAAGTGATATCGGACTTGATGCCAGCCACAAACTCTAATATTCAAATGAATTATAGCTATAACGACTGGGAAATCCCCACTCAGGAAAGCGATCTGTATTACTGGCTGCAAGCACTGACTTTGGATGGTGAGAGTTATTACTTCGGGCCAATATATATTCATATCAACCCCAGTGCCGTTGACGATAACGCCCAAAGCCCTGCTCTGCAGGTGTTGCAGCTTTACCCCAATCCCTTTACCCAAAGCGTGAATATAGAGTATAACCTGAAACAAAGCAGCCCTGTAGAAATACAGATTTACAACCTGAAAGGGCAGCTCGTAAGGAATTGGCAGGGTACTCACCAATCCGGCAAGAACAGCATCGTTTGGGATGGCAGGGATGTCAGTGGCAAGGCTGCAGGCTCAGGAGTTTACCTGCTGAGGATTTCCACTCCCACCATGAAGGAAACCAGCAAGCTGCTTAAACTGCAATAACATATAAACCTTATTGATAAACTCTTACCCAAGAGAAGGGAGTTGCCGATGCCAAGTCTGCAATTCCCTTTCTTTATGCCATATACCAGTATCGTTAACGCCTTAAAACCTGCCACCTGAAGCCCCACACCCTCCCCGGAATTGCATGCGTCCCGCATGCACCGGCTAAGTAGTCGTCACAACTACGTTTTTTTAAAACTGCTATCACCCTACATCTGTTCCGTAAATACTCTCATTCCACGTTACGCAGGCAAAATGCCTGCTACCCTATACAAAAAGGCTGGACGGCAGAACTGTGGAATATACCGATGATGATTATGGCATCATCTTTGAAGC
>PHBO01000024.1 GCA_002840645.1 Candidatus Cloacimonetes bacterium HGW-Cloacimonetes-3 | reverse complement strand
TACTAAGCATCTTATCCATTGTTCTCCTTGTTACTACTTTCAATGGTTTAGGCTGTATACTTAAAAGGGTGACTCTCCAAAATCCTGCGATCGGGGATGTGCCTTTGGAGGTTAACTTTATCAACCAATCTGTGACAGTTATTAGCAGTTGCCTTTGGGAATTCGGGGATGGTACAACTTCCACATTGTTAAACCCCAACCACACTTTTACTCTGGAAGGGGTTTACAACGTTAAACTGACGGTCTGGGATGAATACTTCAACACAAACATAACACACCAGGTAAGAGTGATAGCCCATCCTATGCTTGATACTGCCCAGCTTACAGGAAACGTATTTGCCAAGACCTATCTGAATGAGCACTCAACAATATTTGATGTAGACATCCAGAGTTCGGGTACTGATACGCTATTTGTATCTAACCTGTATTGGAAATCCCAGCAGCGGGATAGCTATTTTGAATATACATTTAGTCATCTAAACGAAGTTATCATACCGGGGGCTGCCACAAATATACAAGTTCAGTTTACACCCTTAACCGAAGGTATCTTTGCTGATACACTTTGCGTGGTGAATAACTCTGAGAACCATCCGCTGCTGATGATACCCTTTAGCGGAAGAGGTTATAAGCTGTATGCGGCTTTCACTGCTATACCATTAAGCGGCGATGTGCCGTTGACAGTAGCATTTACAGACGCTTCTACGGAAGATATCATCCAATGGAATTGGGACTTTGCAGATGGGAATACTTCCACCCAACCTAATCCCACACATTTGTTCCAGATTGAAGGAGTTTATCCAGTTGTGCTGACGGTTAGCGATGGTATTCATTTCGATGCTGTCACTCATAACATAAATGTGATAGCGCACCCCATTGTTGTTTGTAATGACTCACTAATAGTTGATCTCGGTGATCTTTATCTGGGTGAAACATCTGATGTTATTACCCTTACTATCCATAGCACTGGCACAGATACGCTATATGTAAACAATATCCGCTGGAAGTATAGCAGACCGGGATTCCATTATTCGTCTGACGCATATCATATCCCTATCTTACCCGGAAGTTCCACTACAGTGAACATCTGGTTCCAGCCAACCGTGCAGGGTGCATTTACCGACAGTCTGTTCATAGAAACCAATGCGGAAAACACTCCGGTAATTAAAGTTAAGGTAAATGGCAGGGGTGAAATTGTACCCCCAAAGCCACCGGATAATGTGCACATTGTTATGAATGGCACTAATGCCGTGCTGAGTTGGGATGCGGTTGCACTCACCATATTTGATACACCCATAGCACCGGACTATTATTTCGTGTTCAATTCATCCTCTCCGCATGGGGAATTTGCCTTCAATGGTGCTACCAGCGGGTTGCAATACACCCAGTTTATGGTTGGGGCGTTCCAACCGATGATGTTCTATAAAGTGATAGCCTACAAGTACTACGGGAGAGGGGTGTTTGATTTTGGAACTCTTGGCTTGGTACAGGGGATGCCTGAAGCAGAGGTATTGAAGCTGCTACATTTGCAGTAGAGCGTAGTAACTCTGGTATCAGAGACTGTGAAAATATCCATGGAATGGCAAAAGATCATAGCCAGGGGCGTGAGCCCCAGGTAACTATAGCGAGATATTTTAGCCATGGAAGGGCGGCACAATTTACTGCCGGACATGCGATAAACACTATTGTATCACCCCTAAAGGGGTTTTGTTTATTCTTTACCTCGATACCCAGGGTTACGCTAACGCTTCACCCTGGGCTATAATCTTATATCCCTCCGGGATTCTTTCACAGCCTCTGAAGCCGGCGTTATCTTTTTTGCCATCCCTGAAAATAAATCCCAATTCTGTCCCAAAAACTCAGATCTGTCCCCCACACTATTATGAGGGGAAGTAAAACACGCAGACAAAAGTTCACTTTCTCATTGACAAATATCCGCATCTTCCTTTTACTTGAAACCCCTATGTGAAAGATAAGGAGAAAACATGAACCGATATATACTACATGGCGGACTTATTCTCAGCTTTGATTCTGAGCAGCCCGTTTTACGCGACAAAGCTATCCTGATTGAAGATGGCAGGGTAAAGAAAATAGCCCCTCTGGCGGAGTTTGCGTCTGAAGAATGCGAACGCATCGACGTGCAGGGTAAGATAATCATGCCCGGCTTGATAAACGCACATCACCACTTCTATTCCACTCTGGTTACCGGGCTCGGTAAAGCAGCCCCCTCCAAAGACTTCAATGAAGTGCTAACCAACCTTTGGTGGCGGCTGGATAAAAAGCTGCTGGACGAAGAGAATTATATGAGCGCTCTGGTTTCCTCGCTTACTGCCATTCGCAAAGGCACAACCACGATCATAGATCATCACGCTTCACCTTTTGCGGTGCAGGGTTCACTGGCGGATATTGCCAAGGCAGTTAAGCTCACGGGAATCCGTGCCAATCTGTGTTACGAAGTGTCGGACAGAGATGGCGAAGCTATCTGTCAGGAAGGCATTGAAGAGAACGCAGCCTGGATTAAAGCTTGTCAAGCAACGCCGGATGAGCACCTGAAAGCACTGTTTGGCATGCATGCCGCCTTCACATTAAATGATAAAAGCCTGGAGCAGATTGCCACACAGGTAAAAAACCTGAACTGTGGAGTACACATTCACGCCGCCGAAGCTGAATCAGACCAGCGCTTTAACATAGACCACTATGGCAAACGCGTGGTGGAAAGGCTGAATGACTTCGGGTTGATTAACGCCAATAGCATTCTGGCACACGGGGTGCATCTGAACCCCAAGGAAATGATGCTGGTGGCAGAAAAAGGCGCAGCGATTGTTACCAACCCCCAAAGCAACCTCAATAACGCAGTCGGCATCGCCGATGTATGCAAAATGACGGAGCTTGGCATTACCGTGGGTCTGGGGACGGACGCCATGACCGTGAATATGCTGGAAGAACTGCGGGTTGGCCTTTGGGCTCAGCACTGGAAACAGAACGACCCCTCCAAGGGCTTTATGGAGCTTGCCAATGCGCTGGTGCAGAATAATCCCATCATAGCTCAAAAGTACTGGGGCGCAAAGCACGGAACCATTGCGGAAGGCAGCCCTGCGGATATAATTGTGGTGGATTACGATCCGCACACTCCGCTGGATGAGACCACTTGGCTGGGTCATCTGATCTATGGGCTGTCACAAGCCAAAGTGGATGCCACCATTTGTGCCGGGAAGGTGCTGATGTGGGATGGCGAACTGCTGCTGGATATTGATGAAGAAGCTATCAAGGCACGTTCCCGTGAGCTTGCTGATGCGCTGTGGAAGAGATTTTAAAAGGTGATGAAGTAACGGGGTGATGAAGTGATGATGTGACTTGGTGGAAAAGTGGAAGAGTGGAAAAGTGAAACAAGAGCTGAAGATAGAGTTGCAATGTATAGGCTTCACATCTTTTCTCTTTACTCTTTTACTCTTTGTTGAATAACCCCGCCTCTGTGTTTAAACAAACTATAGGAGACGAACATGTATAAAGAAATTATGGCGAAAGCCAAACATTACGAAGAGACCAGTACCCGCTTTTTGATGGACATGATCCGCATTCCCGCCTTTTCCACCAAGGAAAAGGAAGTGGTGGAGTGCATTAAGAAGGAAATGGAAGCAATCGGGCTGGACGAAGCCTATATAGACCCCATCGGTAACGTGATCGGCAGGATCGGGCATGGACCGCGCGTAATCGCCTTTGATGCCCATATTGATACGGTTTATCCCGGTGACCTCAGCCTGTGGGATTTCGATCCCTTCGATGCCCATGTCAAAGATGGCAAGGTTTGGGGCAGAGGCACTGTGGATCAGGAAGGCGGCATGGCATCCATGCTTACCGCTGCTCGTATTATAAAAGACCTTGGCTTGGGCGAGAAGTTCAGCATCTATTTTACTGGTACTGTGATGGAAGAAGATTGCGACGGCTTGTGCTGGCAATATATCCTCAAAGAAGGCGAGATAAAGCCCGAAATGGTAGTGATTACCGAGCCTACCAACCTGAATATTTATAGAGGACACCGCGGACGCATGGAAATGCAGGTGCACGTGAAGGGTTTATCCTGCCACGGCTCCGCTCCCGAACGCGGCGACAACGCCATATACAAGATCAGCCGTATATCTCTGGAAATAGAGAAACTGCATGAACGGCTGCATACCGATGAGTTCCTCGGCAAGGGCAGTGTCTGCGTAACGGAAGTGTATTTTACCGGTCCCAGCCAGTGTGCGGTGCCCGATAGCGCAAGGATACATCTGGATAGAAGGCTTACCTGGGGCGAAAACCTGGAATCCGCCGTAGCGGAAGTGAAGGAAGCTTGCCGCTTAGCAGGACAGCCGGATGCCGAAATAGAGGTGTTAACCTATAACGAAGCTGCTTTCACCGGATTAGTTTACCCCACGCAGAAGTATTTCCCCACCTGGGTAACTCCGCTGGATTCGCCTTATGTTCAGGGTGCTGCCAAAGCTTATGAAGCAACCCTCGGCAATGCTCCCAAGATAGATAAATGGACTTTCTCCACCAACGGCGTGGCTATTGCCGGTATGCACGGCATTCCCTGCATCGGCATGGGACCGGGCAACGAAATATATGCTCATGCTCCCAACGAAGCCTGTCCTGTGGAACACCTTACCTCAGCCGCAGCTTTCTATGCCGCTCTGGTTTATGAATTGGGATTAAATGGATAACTTCTTTACACACTACCGCTGCACTCAGTGTGGCAAAGAGTTCGAGCCTACAGGCTTACACTACCTGTGCGATGTGTGTAGCCGTGATTACAAGCCCGGAATGCCTTTATTGGGTGTACTGGAAGCCATATTTAACTATCCTGCCATTCGCGAAGCCTGGCTGCAACAGCCTGATATCCGTCTGTTCAGTGCGGTAAATCCGCAGTTTTACCCGCCTATACCTGTGGGAGACACACCTTTGTTCATGGCTCCCCGCCTTGCTGAAAGCATTGGGTTGCCGCAGCTTTGGATAAAGAACGATGCCCTGAACCCCAGCGGTAGTTACAAAGACCGTGCTTCTCAGATCGTGGTTGCCGATGCCGTGCAAAAGGGTGTAGAGGAGATCGTTGCCGCCAGTACCGGTAATGCAGCCTCGTCTCTAGCCTGTATTGCAGCCTCGGTTGGCAAAAAAGCTGTGATCTTCGCTCCCGAAAGCGCACCCCCTGCCAAGCTCATTCAGATCCAGGTACACGGTGCTAAGCTAAACAAGGTTAAGGGCACTTACGACGATGCCTTCAAGGCTGCCCTCGATTATTCCGCCACCCATGAATGCATCTGCCGCAACACCGGCTATCACCCCTTAACCGTGGATGGAAAGAAGAGTGCTGGGCTGGAAATATTCCTGCAAAGCGGCAAAGTACCGGATTGGATAGTTATCCCTGTGGGCGATGGGGTTATCTTAACCGGCATCCATAAAGCCTTTATGGACCTGATGCACAGCGGTATCACAGATAAGCTCCCACGTTTACTTGCCGTGCAGGCCGATAGCAGCGATGCTATTACCAGCTACTGGGAAACGGGTACATATAATGACGCTGCCAAACCTGCTACAATTGCCGATTCCATCAGCGTAAAAACACCTGCTTTGGCTCATTGGGCTGTGCAGGCGATCACCGAAAGCAGCGGCAAAGCCATCCGGGTAAGCGATGCTGAAATTCAGCAGGCGCAGCTTGATCTGGCACAGCTTGCAGGTGTGTTTGCAGAGCCATCGTCTTCCGCAACTCTGGCAGGCTTGAAGAAAGCTGTTAAAATGGGCTTGATTCCTGCCTCTGCAGGAATGACAAGCGATAATGCAATAATATTATTGATAACCGGGCATGGCTTAAAAGACACCGCCTCGGTGAGGAGTTTTGACTGATGAAAACCGGAACACCCGCACCTCCGCACCCGGATTTAACCCTCCCAGGGATCTATGACTTCCATGTACATATTGGCGAAACCATTGGCGGGCACGAGCTTGCCGATAACTGGCAGAGCTTTGACCGCCTGAAAGAGCATTGTGGGCTGGAAGGAATTGGTTTATTTGTAACCGAAACGAAGGATATGAGCATAGCTGATAAGCTGGTCGAAATGCGCGAAGCAGCAAAAGACTACCCCGGCAAAGTATTCTGGCACCTCACTCCGCTGAGTTTAGAACCCGGGGCGATCATTAGCCTTCTGGATAAAGACACAGACATTAAGCTATACTCCACCTACAGAGATGCAGGATTATTCCGAAGTTACAAAGCCATAGAGCGCTTGATGAAGGACCTGGCAAGCCACAAAACCCGCCTCTTAGTGCACTGTGAAGACGATGCAATTGTAGCCGAACACAGCGAACGTACTCCCTTCATGCGTGCCAGCGACCACTGCCTGCGCCGCCCCGAAAAGGCAGAGATAACTGCCGTGGAGAAGCTCCTTGACCTTTCTATAAAGCACCATTACCCCATTCATATCGTCCATGTGTCCTGTCCCAAGGCGGCACTGCTAATTCAGGAAGCCAAGAAGGAAGCCGATTATATCACCTGTGAAACAGCTCCTCATTACCTGCTTCTAAACGAGGAGCAACTTGCCGATCCGCAAGGTCACCGCTGGCTTTGCTCACCTCCGCTGCGTAGTGAAAGCAGCCGCGGAGCGATGGTAGAGCTGCTGCAGGACGGGATCTTTGATATTGTTGCCAGCGATCATTGTGCCTTCACAACTGCGGATAAAGATCACGGCATTATGCATCCTGATTCCACCCCCATGGGTATTGCCGGCAGCGGTACGCTGTTTACCTTGCTGGCAGAGCATTTAGTGAATAAGGGCAAGATTAGCATGGAGCAACTATTCGATCTTATCAGCTTCAATCCTGCTAAGCTGATGGGCTTTAGCCCCAAGCACAGATATTACTGGGAGCGCCTTGGCGCGCCTAATCCGGTGATTGCCTCTTTGGCTGATACACCCAATCCCTGGCAGGATTTCTGGTCTCATTACGAGTTGCGGAGAAAATAATGGGTAAAACCATAAATTTATCCTTATCGACCCTTATGCTTTTATTTTCTGCATGCGCTTACATGGATAATGCACATCTTCAGTCTGCTGAATCCTTGCCTGCAGGTAAAGCTAAACTGCAGTTACTAGCTTCTACGAGTTATAACTTTATTCCTGCCTTGCCCTTAAATCCGGACAGCCTAAGTTTAAGTTCTGCAAATTATCCCCTCCATAGAGCTTATGCCATGGCTCTGGCTTATCCATGCAGATTGTCTATTGGACTAGGTAGAGGCTTAGAAATTGGTGGTCAGATGTTTGCTTATCCAACTCCTAAGGAAAAGCATCCAGGTCTCGAGGAGTGGGATAATACCAAACTCGGCATTGCAGGCAAAGCATATATAAAGTTGAGTTCACCAACTATCAAAAACAAGAGACTTTCAATTGCTCCCACAGCTATCACTAACCAAGGCACGATTCTCACTAACAGACATGTTCTATATACGTATGACATTACTGGTTGGGAAGTACCGCTAACCTTTAGTGTTTTAGGTACTCACAAAGATGAAAGCCGAGGTAAGAGCTTTACGCTGAGATATTCAGAATTGAAAGTTAACGGCAGTATCTGGGTTGAAGATCACTGGCCATGGGAACAGGTTTTCTATCCTGATCAACCAAATCAGACCATAGAAAAGTATGCGTTTATTTATACCTATCACTTAGATCAAGGTAAGCAAAGAAAGTACTTTGATGTAGGCTTTGAGCTTACAAACACTCCGTATGGCTTGATGTGCACTCCGGTGTTTGGTATGAGTTGGGAATTATCACCTAAGAAATGGGAAAAGAATGGAAAAGATTAAAGCTTTTCGCAACGATGCCTATGCCAAAGTAACCGGCATAGCCAAATACACGGACGACTATGCTATGCCTCAAATGCTGCATGCAGTGCCGGTTCATGCCCCGGTTGCCTCGGCTAATCTAATAGCTATCGATGCCAGCAAAGCCCTACAACAACCCGGTGTTATCGCTGTATTCTCGGCGAAAGATATCCCCGGTAACGTGAAGTTTGGGCAGATTATTAAAGACTATCCCACCCTGGTTTTAGACAGAATCAAATCCACCGGCGACGTACTGGCTTTGATCGTAGCAGAAAACAGAGAGCAGGCTATTGCCGCCCTTCCCTTTGTGCATATCGAAATTGAGGAGTTACCGGCTGTCTTTGATCCCGAAATTGCCATGTTGCCGGAAACTCCGCTGCTGCACCCGGAACACGGCAGTAATGTATGCAATTACCATTGCGTCCGCACCGGGGATGTGGAAACAGGGGAGAAGGAATCCGACCTTGTTATCGAACAGAATTTCCAGACCAGCAGAGTTGAACACGCCTATCTGGAACCGGAATCTGCCCTGTGCCACTTAAGACCGGATGGCGTTATGGAAGTGCTTGGCAGTATGCAGCACCCTTTCAGCACCCGGCGTTTTGTAAGCTCCACACTTGGCTTGCAGCTAAATGATGTGGAAGTAAAGACCGTGCCTATGGGTGGTGGCTTTGGCGGCAAGGATGATACCGCTGCGCTGGTTTGTGCCCGGGCTGCCCTCTGCGCCTACCTGCTTAAAAAGCCGGTTAAACTAACCTACACCCGGGAATGGAGCATGCGCGAGAGCTATAAACGCCATCCTTACACCATTCAGTACCGCATGGGACTAAAAAACAGCGGTAAGATACAGTTTGTTAAAGTCCGCATGGTAGCCGACGGCGGTGCCTATTGTAGCGTAACCCCATGGGTAACATGGCGTTCCACCGTGCAATGCTGTGGCTGTTACGAAGTGCCGAATGTCCACTGCGACGTGTATGGTGTCTATACCAATAACGTATTCTCCGGTGCTTTCCGTGGTTTTGGTTCTCCACAGGTTAACTTTAGCATTGAACAGCTTGTAGAAATCGCCGCTGCCAAACTTGGCATTACCGAAAGCGAATTCCGCCGCATCAACATGGTGCATCAGGATAGCGTAACCATCACGGGACAAAAGCTTAACACCCACACCGTTTCTCTTAAGCAAGCTATGGATACCGTCCTGAAAAAAGCAGATTATGAAGCCAAGCTCCCCAATTGCAGCTTTGGCAAACCCGACAGCGACGAATGGTATGGCATCGGCTATGCTATTTCCTATCGCGGGATGAGCTTAGGTGCTGAGGGAACAGATTTTAACAGTGCCATCATCAATATCCAGCCCGATGGCAGTGTGCTGCTGGAGACAGGCATTCACGAGAACGGACAAGGCTCTGAAAGCGCTATGATTCTTATTTTAGCGGAGTCGCTTGGCATCCCCAAAGAGCTTATCCGCTACCGCTTTCCTTCCACTTCCAACATCCCCGATGGCGGCACAACTGTTGCTTCCCGGGGAACGATACTTGGCGGCGGAGCAACGGTTAAGGCAGCGGAAATAGTTAAAGAGCGCATCTGCGAAGGTGTGGAAGCATCCTTGGGTATCAAGAATTGCCAGTATATAGACGGCAAAGTGATAGACGTGGTAGGGCACGAAGTGGCGGATTACTTCACTGCCATCAAGCTTTGCTATGCCAACCAGATATACCCCTATGCTTTTGGGGTGTTTCAGGCACCCCGGGTTAGCTGGGATGAACATACCGGGCATGGGAATGCTTATTTCACATGGGTTTACGGCTGTCAGGCAGTGGAATTGAAAGTGAATCCCAAAAGCGGACAGATAACTCTGCTGAATATGATTGCCGCCCACGATATGGGGAAGGCAGTTAACCCTGCCATGCTTGCCGGACAGTACTACGGAGGCATGACCATGGGCGCAGGCTATGGCTTATACGAAGACATGCCCCTGGAATCAGGCACACCCAAGCCCACTAATTACCACAACTACCGCGTGTTGCGCAGTACGGATATGCCGGAAATGACGGCTATATTTATTGAAAACAGCGATCCTAATTCCCCCAGTGGTGCAAAAGGTATTGGCGAGCCAACCCTGGAGCTGATGGCACCCGCAATCGCCAATGCACTGTACCGGGCAACAGGCAAACGCTTTACCAGCCTGCCACTTGCCCCCAATGTGCAGGATTTTGCGAAAGGACAACAGAAATGAGTATAAATGTAAACGGCAAAGCATACGAAGTCCCTTCCGCTTTGATGGATAAAAGCCTTGCCTTGTGGCTGCGTGAAGACCTGCTGCTAACCGGCACCAAGATCGGCTGCGACATCGGCGTTTGCGGCAGTTGCACCGTGCTGGTGGATAATAAAGCCCTGCGTTCCTGCAAGCTGAAGGTTAAAGATGCCATCGGCAAGAACATTATTACAATAGAGGGTATGACACAGGCGGACGGCTCTTTGCACCCCATCCAGCAGGCTTTTGTAGATTGCGGCGCGATACAGTGCGGTTTCTGCACACCCGGCATGGTGCTTTCCACTTATGCCTTACTATTGGAAAAGCCCAATCCTACCCGCGCAGAAGCAAGACAGGCGATAAAAGGCAATCTCTGCCGCTGCACGGGATATCAACAGATAATTGACGCCATCATGAGCGCAGCCGAGACTATGAGACTTTCGGAAAAGACAATTAACAAAGAGTAAAAGAGTTAAAGAGGAAAAAGAGAGGATCATTTGACAGAAGCTGATGTTGTATGCGGAAAGATCATTAGGGCATGCATAGAAGTTCACAAGGCATTAGGCCCTGGACTGATGGAAAAAGTATATCAGCAATGCTTATGCAGAGAGCTTACTCTACAGGGTTTGCAGTATAAATCAGAGGTTCCGGTGAGTCTGAACTACAAAGGTGTTCAGCTTGATGTAACTCTGCGTGCAGATTTGCTAGTTGAGGATATGGTTCTGGTAGAGATTAAGGCTGTTAA
Organism: Candidatus Cloacimonetes bacterium HGW-Cloacimonetes-3; assembly: GCA_002840645.1. Taxonomy (GTDB): domain Bacteria; phylum Cloacimonadota; class Cloacimonadia; order Cloacimonadales; family Cloacimonadaceae; genus Cloacimonas. The sequence goes on along the minus strand of PHBO01000024.1, from coordinate 6,116 downwards.
TGAATGGAATGCCCTTTTTGAAGCTCAATTGATCAGCTATCTGAAACTGGCAGAAAAGCCGGCAGGTCTTTTGGTGAATTTTAATGTTCCGCTAATGAAAGATGGCATCAAACGTCTTTTCAACGGTGCATAGAACTCGGCGTGGTGTTTTAAACAAAGAGTAAAAGAGCAAAAGAGGAAAAAGAGAGATTCAATGAATAAAGCTGGTGTTGTTTACGGAAAACCCACTGACCTTATGGTAGATTTTAATGTTGGCAACATGAAAGAAGGCATCAAACCTCTTTTTAACGGTGCAAAGAATCCTGCAATAAAGAAATGTCTCTTATCTCACAACAATCCCTCTCAATTCTTATCTTTCTCTTTTCTCTCTTTTTCCTCTTTAACTCTTTTACTCTTTGTTAAGTCCTTCCCTGCATGCATTGCCCTATCATTGCCCACCCATTGCCCACAAAGAGGGGAATGAGTGGGGAATGTTAGAGCTATTGTATCAAGAAATAAGCTAATTACGAAATATAGAGGTAAACATGAATAACATGGAAAAAGCAGTCGCTCTGATTAAAGAGCTTGAGACCCTTAAGCCCAATATCTACGGTAAAGACTTCCTGCTAACCTGGGAAAACAGTGTAGATAACCTGAAAGCCGTGATGCTGGTGGCAGAAATCCTTCAGCTTCTGCACAAGGAAAAGCAGCCCTGGCGCATCTTCGACTATGGTTTGGCAATATCCATCTTCCGCGATAACAGCACCCGCACCCGTTTTAGCTTTGCTTCGGCAGTTAATGGGCTGGGGCTGGGCTTATCCGAACTGGACGAAGTGAAAAGCCAGATCGCCCATGGCGAAACCGTGCGCGAGACTGCCAATATGATCTCTTTCTTAACAGAAGTTATCGGTATTCGAGACGATATGTATCCCGGTGAGGGTCACACCTATATGCAGGAAGTGGCTGATGCCGTGGAAGAAGGCTTCCAGAACGGCTTACTGGCACAGCGTCCTACACTGGTTAACCTGCAATGCGATCTTGACCATCCCACCCAGAGCCTTTCTGACCTGCTGAAACTAAAAGATTACTTTGGCGGCTGGGACCAGCTTAAAGGCAAGAAGATTGCCATGAGTTGGGCATATTCACCTTCATACGGCAAGCCCTTATCCGTGCCGCAAGGCGTGATAAACCTGATGACCCGCTTTGGCATGGATGTGGTGCTTGCTCATCCCGAAGGATATGACCTGCAACCGGATACGCTGGTAAGCGCAGATAAGTTTGCCAAAGAAAGCGGTGGCTCGTTCCGTAAGACCCACTCCATGGCAGATGCCTTCAAAGATGCCGATGTAGTTTATCCCAAATCCTGGGCACCTATGGCAGTGATGCAACAGCGCACTAAGCTGCTGCAGGGTGGAGATAAACAGGGACTAAAAGATCTGGAACAGCACTGCCTGGCAGAAAACGCCAAACACATGGACTGGGAATGCACAGAAGAAATGATGAAGCTAACCAAAGACGGAAACGCATTGTACGAACACTGCTTACCTGCGGACATCAGCGGGATAAGCTGTAAACAAGGCGAAGTGGCAAAAAGCGTATTCGAGCGCTATCGCCTGCATACCTACCAGGAAGCAGGATATAAACCCTTTGTTATAGCATCCATGATATTTAACAGCAAGATACAGGCTGTTGCATATAAACTGAAGAGCTTTATTTAATGCTGTTTTGATGTGGAACTGGGAGATAGCTGTGGAGATTCTTTTCAACACAGAGAAAAGCAGAGTTCTGCAGAGAAAAGCAGAGAGAGATGAGGGAAAAGAGGATTGGTTAAGAGAAAGTGTTTAAAAGTAACAAGGATTTCAAATGGATGATGTTGCATTGAATCAGCTTAGCGGGAAGATTATTGGAGCTTGCATTGAAGTGCACCGATGTCTTGGACCGGGATTACTCGAGTCGGTTTATATGGAGTGCCTATGCAAGGAATTGCAGTTTAGGGGGATAGGTTATCAACGCGAGTTGGCTATCCCTATAATCTACAAGGGCTCAGAATGCAAATCAGTCTTTAGAGCAGATTTGGTGGTCGAAAACACCGTCATTGTTGAATTGAAGGCTGTTAAAGAAATGCTTCCTGTTTATGAAGCACAGGTTATGACATATTTAACCTTGAGTAATCTGTCTTTGGGCTTACTAATCAATTTTAACGTCCCTCTGCTTAGAGACGGCATCCACCGCATCCGCTTAAACTATGGAAAACTCTCTAACCATGATCTTGACAATCTCATAATTGAAGGCAGCAAGTAAGCAATGAAAACCAAATATGATACAATCATCTTCTCACCCCTGCCCATCATTCAAGGTCTCTGCTTTTCTCTGCCCCCCTCTGCTTTTCTCTGTGTTGAAAAGAATCTTCACATTAACCCCCCAACCCCGAGACAAAACGAAAACATCAATACCACCTCTGTGTTATTAAATAAGGAGACATAAATGCCAAAGCTAATTACATCAAAGAACCTCAGTGTTGCCGCCAAGAACGCCGCACGCTGCAAGAAACAGGGGATAATCCTCCCCACCATCCGTCAGCAAATGTTCCCGGAGACCATTCCTGCCGACATCCAGGCAAGGCTGAAACCCATTGGTCTATGGGATGTAAACCCGCTTAACCTGTTCCGCATCACCTGGAAGAACGATATAAACACAGGCTTGTTCGGAGCCCCGAATTACTTCGAGATTCCCTCCAGCGTAAGCGGCGTAAAAGCCCGCATCATAGGCCTTGTAGGAAAGTATTTCCCCACAGGTGCACACAAGGTTGGTGCTGCTTATGGATGCCTTGCCCCGCGCCTGGTAAGCGGAACCTTCGATCCCGATTTTGACAAAGCCGTATGGCCTTCCACGGGTAACTATTGCCGCGGTGGTGCTTTCGATTGCGCCCTGCTGAACTGTCCCGCCATTGCCATCCTGCCGGAAGAAATGAGTCAGGAACGCTTTACCTGGCTGAAAGAGATCGGGGCAGAAGTGTTTGCCACTCCCGGTTGCGAATCCAACGTGAAAGAGATTTATGACAAGTGTGATGAGCTCCGCCTTGATCCGCACAACATTATCCTGAACCAGTTTGATGAGCTTGGCAATCCCTTTTGGCACTATCACGTTACCGGCAATGCCGTGCAGGAAGTTTACGAACTTATCGGCAAGCCCGGCAACCGTTTAAGCGGATACGTTAGTGCCACAGGCAGCGCCGGAACTATTGCTGCGGGCGACTTCCTAAAAAACATCCACCCTCTGATGAAGACCACCGCCAGTGAAGCCTTTGAGTGCCCTACCTTGCTGAACAACGGCTTTGGCGGACACCGCATCGAAGGCATTGGCGATAAACACATCCCTTGGGTGCACAATGTGCGCCAAACAGATGCTGTGGCAGCCATTCGTGATGAAGATTGCATGCGTCTGCTGCGCTTGTTTAACGACCCTGCTGGTTTGGCTTTCTTAGCCAAGGAAGGCGTGGATGCCAGGAGTGTGCAAGACCTCTCCCTGCTCGGCATTTCTTCCATTGCTAATCTATTGGCGTCCATCAAGATGGCGAAGTATTTCGAGTATGATGAAAACGACGTTATCTTCACCATGTTCACCGATTCTGCCGAGATGTATCTATCCCGCATCGACGAACAGAATGCCGAGAAAGGCGCATATAACGACCTTCAGGCAGCTCTGGACAGAGAAGCAGCCCTAAAAGCGCAATATGCGGATAACTTCCTGGAGCTTAGCTATCAGGATAAAAAACGCATTCATAACCTGAAGTATTACACCTGGGTGGAGCAGCAAGGCAAGACCTACGAAGAGATAAACGCCCAGTGGGAACCACAGTATTGGGTGGAAACCTTCGAAAACAATCTGGATGAGCTGGACAAAGCCATCGAAGATTTCAATGCCATGTAACACCATTATTGCCATCATCCTTGCTTCCGGCAAGGGAACCCGCTTCGGCATGCCTAAGGCGGAAGCGGGTTTTGACGGCAAGAGCTTTACTCAGCTTATCAAAGACACCCTGCACAAAGCAGAGCTTTCCCGCATCGTGGTGGCAGACAGCTATAACAGTCCCGATATGCTTGCCACGCTAAGGCTGGCGGTATCGGACATTATGCTTAGCGAAGGTGGTGACGCAGGTGGATATCTTATCTTTCCCGTGGATTTTCCTTTTGTAACACCTGATACTATCCGCAATCTTATCACTAAACATCAGGAGAACCAGAACGCCGTTATCCATCCTTTGTTTGAAGCCCGCAGAGGGCATCCTGTCATCATTCCTGCTGCTACTAATTTGCTGGTGGATGATGAAGGCAAGGGACTGCGGGAAGTGCTGAGCAAAAACAACCTGGCTCATATCGATGTGCCTGTAACCGATAAAGGGGTTATCAGCAATATAAACACACCGGAGGACTTAGCCGCATGGACACAAAAGAACTGATCTTCGGACGCCACAGCGTGCGCAACTTCCTGCCAGACCCCGTCCCGCAGGAAATACTGGATGACATCCTGGAAGCCGGACGCTTAGCCCCCTCCGCCCAGAACAAGCAGCCTTGGCGCTATCTGGTGTTCCAGGGTAACGACAGCATCCAGAAGCTGGTGCAGAACTGTGGCTTGGTAGGCTTATCCATCTTCTTCATCCGCAAAGCCCCCTGCGTTATCATCGCCTGTGCGGATACGAAGGCAAACCTAAAGATGAACGGACAGGATTATTACCTGGTGGACACCGCCATATCCTTCCACCAAATGATGCTGATGGCACGCAGCCACGGCATTGGAAGCTGCTGGCTGGCTGCCTTTTCCGAAAAGAAACTCCGCAGCTACCTTAAAATCCCGGACACCTGGCGCGTAGTTGCCATGTCCCCATTCGGCTATCCCGCAGAAAAGAAAAGCACTTACACCAAGCTGGTAAGCAGTTTTGCCGGCAGCGATAGCCGCAAACCGATAGCTGAGATTGTACTATACCGCTAAACAATCCAATCTCCGCTCCTTCTCTCTGTCTTTCCCGCTTTCTCTCTCTGTCTTTCCCGCTTTTTCTCTTTGTCTTTCCTGCTTTTTCTCTTTGTCTTTCCTGCTTTTTCTCTTTGTCTTTCCTGCTTTTTCTCTTTGTCTTTCCCGCGGAGGCGGGAATCCAGCCCCCTGTTGTCTCCGCTTATCCCTTTTGTCTTTCCCGCGGAGGCGGGAAACCAGCCCAGATAAACCACAGCTCCATAACCTACACATAAACCAACTCTTTAAACAGCCTGGATACCCGCCTCCGCGGGTAAGACATAAGAGGTTGTTAGGGAATAATCATCAGCCTCACCCTATATCTGGCTATCCAACCTATTGTAGTTATCCACCTGCTCCAGCAAACCCGCCTCCACCGCACGTTTGATGCTGATGCACGGCAAATCCTGCGCATAAATCTCTTCCCGCGTTAAGGTACTGAGGTCTATCTCCGGCTGTGCCTTTGCCAGGGCATACATCAAATGCAGATAGCAATTGCTCCATGTCCATATCTTCACGCCGCGGTTCTTGCGGGAATTGGCATAAAGATAAGCATAGGTGCGGCAATCATACTTAAAATCGTCCGCAGGCTTTACTGCAAACAGATTCCTTGCCACCCCGCCCATCTTGTGATGATTCTCCGTTAACGTGGGGTACTTATATTCCCTGGCATACATACCGCCCGTCCGCCGATTGTAACAAAACACCAGCTCGCCCGCTTTACCGCTTATGGGCGTCATACCAAATTGCATTCTGGCTTTCATATTTTCCTCCTTATGTCTATGATATTCAACACATTGAGACAGCGAAGAGACCCGCATAGAATCTGCTAAACAAGCAGCACTCCCCACCCTCTGCACATTACCATTTCTTTAAGTTCCCTCTCTCTGTCAAGTAAATAATGTGTGGCAACCATGCCACAGTTACGCCCCGATCACGCCGCAATGTGGCGGATTTGCGGCGTGGTCTCGGCTGTATCGTGTTACAATAGTTAGTTTGTAGAGTGAGGGATGAGAAATGGGAAAGAGGAGATTGAGGTAAATAAATAGGCTGAGTGGTAACCCTTTCAAGTATACAGTGTCGTTGTTATTATAATAGTCGTTTCTAAAGGCATCGCAAATGATGGGTGG
>PHBO01000023.1 GCA_002840645.1 Candidatus Cloacimonetes bacterium HGW-Cloacimonetes-3 | reverse complement strand
TAAGAAGTGATACAGTTAACGAAACAGCCGTATTCACAGGCGGTTCAACTGCTACCACCCGTCCAAATGTGAAGTTCATGTTTGCTCCTCTTGCTACCGGTCCGGTAGTATCCGCTAATCCTACCTCAGTTACAGCCAGCGCTTACCAGGGAGAAAGCACCTCCACTACGGTTACCATAAGCAATACCGGTACCTCTACCCTTACTTGGAGTGCAAATGCTGCGCTTTCCACCTGGGGTACTGTTTCCCCCACATCAGGAACTATCGTTGCGGGTGGCTACAGGGTTGTTACCCTGAGCATGAACACCGCAGGATTAGCCACTGGAGCTTATAACTCCGCTTTGGTTATAACCTCTGACGCAACTAATAATCCCAGTCTCAATGTACCGGTTAACTTCACTGTGAATGTTAGCCCCTATCCTGTTGGTCCACGTTACGTGGCAGAGTGGGAACCTGCTACCGGTGCAATTATAGCCTATGCCAGCGGTTTCGGGCTTCCCTATACCATGATTGCCGATTTATCTACCCGTGGTCTGCTTTATGTGGTGGTAACCTCCGCCAGCCAGAGCACTGCGACAAGTGCGCTTTCCAGTAACGGCGTAACCATGGCAAATGTCCGTTACATCAATCCGTCAGGTGTAAACAGCTATTGGACGCGTGATTATGGTCCATGGACGATATTCGATAGTTCCGGTAACATGGGTGTTGTAGATTTCAAATACAACCGCGTACGCCCCTATGACGATGCTTTAAACAGCACGCTGGATGATTACTTCGGGATAAATTACTATAACCTGCCTCTGGTTGCCACAGGTGGAAATGTAATGACCGACGGCAATGGCAAAATGATGTCCACCAGCCTTATCTTAACCGAGAACGATGGTGTTCAGACCGCTCAGGTTACCGAATACAGCTACACTCAGTCCCAGATTAACACTCTGGTGCAGAATTATCTGGGCGTGAACGAATACCAGTTCTACACGGATCCGCTTGCCAACTCTACTATAGACCATATAGATTGCTTTGCTAAGCTGCTTGATGTGGACAAGGTGATAATCGCCCGCGTACCAAGCTCTCACACAAACTACGCAGCTATCGAAGCTGTGGTGGCTCAATGGCAGACAAAGACCTCAAGCTACGGAACTCCTTATAAGATATACCGTGTGGATCAAACCAGCAACAACGAGCCTTATTCCAATTCATTCATCTATAACAAGAAAATCTACGTGCCACAGTGGAACAGCACTGCATCTGCCTCAGACATTGCAGCAGTCGCAGCCTATCAGGCAGCCATGCCGGGCTATACGGTGCAGGGTTATTACAATAGTACTTTCCTGTCCGATGATGCAGTCCACTGCCGTGTAAACACCATCTTCGACAAGCAGATGATCCACGTATGGCATACGCCACCTACCTCCGCCCAAGCCTTAGGCACTCTGGCAATAAATGCAGTGATTACTCACTATAATGCTCTTGCTTCCGCCGGAACCTATGTTGCTTACAAATACGGCACAAGCGGAACCTGGCAGTATGCTACCCTGGCAAACTCCTCAGGTAACACCTGGACAGCAAATGTACCCACCCCCGCACAGGGACAAACCATATACTACTACGTGCTTGCCACGGATAATACAGCCCGCACCTACACCACTCCGCTTTGTGGTTCAAGCGATCCATACAGTGTGCTGGTAAATCTTCCCGCCGCTAACCAAGCACCCACCATCGTTCTGCCGGACAGCTTCAGCTTCAATAAGAACGGAAGCCTTGTGCAGAGCTTTAGCTCCTATATCGGCGACGTGAATAGCGATCCCCTAAGCCTGTCTGTAAGCGGAAACACAAACGTGAACGTGCAGATTACGGGTAATAGCGTTACCTTCACTGCTACCACAAACTGGATAGGATCCGAAACTCTAACCTTCACCGTTAGTGATGGCAGTCTCACAGCTAATGACACCGTAGTAATAACCGTGAATCCCATAAACACTCCTGTATGGGAACCTGTGGTTTATGGCAGCGCTCCTGCCGTTGTTTATGCAGTTGTGACAATAGACTACATTCCGGCTCAGGTAAACGATTGGGTAGCCGCCTTTGTGGGTGATGAATGCCGTGGAACCGGCTATATCACAATGGTAGAGCGCAGCACAGCAACCACCTCACTGGATGTGAATCTTGCCAGCCCCGGTGAAGTGGTAACCTTCAAAATCTACTGCTACACCGAGGATACTGTGTATATGGTACCGGAAGTAATGCCTATGGATCCCGGAAATACCTACGGTGATGAAACCGAGCCGGTAGTTCTGAATGGCACCACAAACGTTGTTTTGGTTGCTCCCATAGCAAGCATCCAGCAAACCACGCTTGGCACAAAGATTAGCTGGAATGCCGTGCAATTTGCCGGAACTTACCAGGTTTGGTCTTGCACAGAGCCTTACGGTGAATACACCTTGGTAGGCACAACCAATACCCTTTCCTGGGATATTAATCCGAATCAGCCAAGGATGTTCTATAAAATCGTAGCAGCCCAAAGCGTTCCAACAAAGGAAATTGGGCAAAGCAGAAAGCACTAATATAGCACAATAATTCAGATAACATGATGTAAAACAGGGTGGAAGATATCTTCCACCCTGTTACTATGTGTTATCCTAATTCTGATTTGTTTCTCTTTCAAAGCCGGAGGATACACAGTTACCATCACCGCAACAGCTATTCTGATCCACTTAAACTACTTTCTTCTGCCCTGCTGCTGCCTTTAATGTCGCCATAACAATTCCCTAACAATTCCCTAACGGCGTTAGGGAATTGTTAGGGAATTGTTATGGAAGTATTAGAGAAACAAGCAAGGGCAATGTGGGATCCTATAATTGCAAGCAAAGGGAACAAGTAGAAAACGACCTAAGCGATAGTGAATCATGTGCGCAAAATCCACTTGTGCGCTCGGTTCTTAAGGCACTACAAATACATAGATCGTCGAGAGCTTAGATCACAATAAATTATTGATTAGTTTGATATATCTTGAAAGTGTTGTAAGCCAGTTCTATGTCGTCATGAATTGCAAACTGCCTAAGAATCTCTTCCCAGATGAGTTCTGCGGTACCGCGTCTCTGGCGGATTTCGGTAAGATAGCGTATTGTTAACAATATGCCGCTGTCTTCCACCGAAGTAAAAACCACCGGAGTAATCTTGTTGTAGATGATCATATACTTTTTAGCAGCGGTTTCAATTTCCTTTTTTACATCGCCGGTTAAAGCTAAGGCTTTGTTATTGGCAATATCAAGCAGGATGCTTTTAGCGGTTTCCCAGTTGCTGTCAAAGGTTACAAGCACCGGAATTTCGTTCCAGATATAGCGAAATCCACTGTCATAATTAGCCAGAGGTTGTGTAAAAACAAAACTATTGGGAATATGAATCATGCGTCCGGTACTTTGGTCTGCTTTTACCCAGTTACCGATTTCCAGCATTGTGAATTGAAAGGGGCGCATGTCTATCACATCTCCGGCAGTCTCTCCAATTTGAATTCGGTTGCCTACTTCAAAAGGCTTTCTCCACATGATGAATATCCATCCCGCCAGATTTGCCAGCATATCCTTCAAAGCGATAGCGATACCGGCAGAAACAAGCCCCGCATAAGTGGTGAGCGAGGCTAAGCCCCCTAACCAGATACGTATAATTCCCAGTATGCCCAAAATCAGGATAACTGTGGATGTTGTCTTTTTCCAGCTATAAAGGCTACGGGGAGAGCTTACACGTTTGTCAATGAATCCCACCAGCAACCTTTTACTAATTAGAAGCACCAGGAATAACAGCCCGGAAAGCGCTATTTTTTGGATTATGGGTCGCTCAAAGTACACGGCAATAATTTTTATGATATCCATGGTTATCCTATCCTAATCTTGTTATTATTAATATGCTCACTTGAACCAATAAGGGCTTTAGTGTTATGTCAAGATATTTATACGGCAAAACACTCCTGTCATTCCCGCGGAGGCGGTAATCCAGACCCGGCAATGCTATTTGGGGTGACACGTCTATAACTATTCCCAGTGTAGCAAGAAAACTGCTGAAAATCAAGAGTCTGATTCCGGGGTTTGGGTTATTTTGCTTTCATCTTCGCTGTCAGTGTGATAGTTTTTGCTGAACCTCTTCACTTTATCTGAGGTTGTTTCACTATCGAACACTCTGCTTCTTGAAGTGGAAGAAGGAACTGTGGCAGCATTACCATCTCGTATAGCGTTATACGTGGGGCTCATGATTTCCACGTTTGCTTCCAAGAAAGTATCCAGGATATGGCGGTGCAGTTCTGCATATATAGCTGGCATGGCATTAGCACTTTTGGTGTAAGCATTCAGTTCATACTCCACATAATAGTTACCCAGGGAGGTAAGATTCACAAATGGTGATTTGTCTTTGTTAACGCCGTCGCTGCGCATTGCTGCATCTAAAAGCAAATTAGTAACCTTTTGCCAGGGGACATCATAACCAATAGTAACTTTCGTGTGCAGGACAAGATTGCTATCTTCAGCGTGCACAGAATAGTTTGTGATGTGTCCACTCAGAACAATGGAATTTGGAATTGTAATCACCTCGTTTTTGGGAGTTCTGATGCGAATCACCAGTAAGGTGGTCTCAATCAGTTCACCTGTTTGGTCGCCAACCTTAATCATGCTCCCCACTCTGTATGCACGCATATAGGTAAGTATTATCCCTGCAATGATATTGGCAATGGCGGAGGTGGATCCCAATGAAAAAAGAACACCCACGAATATGGAAACACCTATGAAGGCGGGGGAGTTTGAACCCGGCAGATAAGGAAAAACAATGATAATCACGAAGAAGAATATAAGGAATTTGATAATTTGATAGGTGGTGTCTGCCCATTCAGAATAGAAATTACCCAAGTGGATGTTGCCGTTCCCGATTTCCTTGAATAGAAAGCGCAGAAATTGAATAACGTACTTGGCGATGAAAATGATCACGAGTATGAAGAAGAGGTTCGGCAGATATCGCAGGATTCCATTACCCACAGATTCAATGGGATTGGCAATGTAAGCCTGCAACTGACGCGCGATAGTTCTGGTAGCTGGAATCGCTAAGAGCACCATGTACAAAGAAAAATATGAGATCAAGATCACGGCGACGAACCTAATGAAGTTTATTATCATTCTGGCAGATGTGCTTAACTGCTCTGCGGACGCAACTCTCAAACCACGAACAACCATACCTTCGTGATGCTTTCTGCGGAGGTGCTCAAAAAGGGAAGTGATAGATTTTAGAAATTTACCCAGTAGTTTGAAAGCAAAGAGGGTAATTATCAGAATTCCCATGATGAAAAGAATAGTCCGCCCAATGAGAAGAATTCTGTGTTGCATACTGAGATGAGTAGCCAGGGGGATGAATTCGGTAGCTAAAATATTATAATACGCAGCAGCTATCTCACTTACCGGCTTTTGGAAAATCAGCGAATCTGCCGAAGTAACTGCGAATATAGGTTTGTGGTTATACTCGATGGTAAGTTCTTTATTGCCCTCAACGATACGTAAACTATCCGGATCAAGGTGTTTGTAGTTGCTAAGATCAGCCAAACGGCTATTAACAATAACTGATCGTTCAAGCTGAGAAAATGGACCATAATCAGTATAGACATAGAAAATCACTTTGTCCTTAAACACAACCGGTGCCCTGATAAGAGTGCTGTCTGCGTTTACCTGGCTAAAAAAGCCGGGTTTAGAAAGTGCTTGGGCAGGTAAAGAAGAGATAATTCCACACATTAATAACATGATTAACAGATAACATATACGCTTGTTCATAAAGAACACTCCTATTCTGACATTGTTCTATTTCATGGACAGTATAATGCATATAAAGTGTCAAGCAATGTCGTTTCGGTAAAAGTGCTATCAAACTTAAGATCGTCGAGAGTTTCTTCAGGCTTGGACAGAGGCAGAAAGTTCCGTGGTGCTAAGAACCTTGCCTATGCCGAAAGCATCGGGCTGGGATCGGCTGCTAACTGAAAATCAGCCTTATCTTATCAGCAGCAAGCGTTTGCTTATCAGGGTGTTACCTTGCTTGTAGCGATAAAAATATACGCCCGAAGCCACGCTGTTGTTTGCGCTGTCACTGCCATCCCACATAAAAGAGGCTTCGTCACCGCTGATAGTGCCCTGATGCAAGCATTTAACATGCTGGCCTTTCAGATTGTAGATGCTAAGGTTAATGGGCATGGGATCGGCCTTACCCTTTATGGTGATGGTGGTGGAAGCAGCAAAGGGATTGGGATGGTTGGTAAGGGTAAGCGCTGCAGAGGGAAGTTCGGGAGTATCTGGATTGGAAACCGCTACCGAGAAATCATAGATACCAATGTGGCTGCCATGGCAAACGTAGGCAAGGTTATCCTCCAGCTCCAGATCATAATACTGCTCGCCTTCGTTATAGTAATATCCCGTTTGCACAGGTTCGGCAGGATTATATATGCTATAAACCACAATGCCACCCGAGCCGGATGTAAGCAGATAATGCCCGCTTACCCGCAAACTAACAATGCCTGGTACATTGGGCTTATAACAGAGTAACTCCGGGAAGGCAGGGTTTTGCAGTAAGTAAATCGCCAGCCCCGGTCCACGAGCCATAATAAGCAGATTCCCATCCAGGCAAATATCTCCTACTCCATTGTTTACATCCATAGTGTATTCCAGGATCGGGTTAAGCGGATCGGCAATGTTAAAGATCTTCATGCTGTTGTAATATAGGGCATAAGCATAGCTTTCCCGGGTAAGAACCTTGCTGGGAGAGCCGATGGTTGCATTATAGATAATGCTGGGAATGCTGAGATTGTTGTCAGTGATATAGCCCCCGGCATACAGGTATTCGCCAACCACATTTACAGGTCTGGAGGCATCGCCATATTCGTCGTACCACAATTGCACGCTGGTGACCAAAGCCGGACTGCTGGGTTGGCAAAGAGCCCACTTGTGAATAGAGGAATTCACGCTGGAGTATAGGTTGCTGCCATCGGAATCCAGCCAATAGTTCTGATGAAAGGTGCCGGGTGTGCCGCTGGTATCGCTGCAATTGATGATGTTGCCGTTATTCAGGTACAGCCTACCCAGAACGTAATCGGCGTTGGTAACGCTACCGCGCAGTATCTTGCCTACTTTGGCTATGGTGTTGGAATTGGCGGGGCTATAGATGCCAAGCTGATAAAAAGTCTCAGCCAGGAATAATTGGTTGTTTTCCACATCGAAACAGCCTCTATTGATAGATCCTGATACGTTATTTATGGCCACAGGCAGAGCCGGATTGCTAATATCAAAACGGATAACGGCGGATGAGCCTCTGCTTTCAACGATGATTTCATCGCAATTCAGATAGAGAAAGCCACCCTCGATAAGCCCTTCTATATTCGTGGATTGATAAGGAATTTCCACAACTGTCTCATAAACAGGAGCAATGGGATTATTACAATTGTAAACTGATATTTGGCTACCAGCTGTCCAGAAAACATAGAGATAGCCATTGTAATAGTGAATTTGGTCACCACCGCCATTAATTGTGGTGACCAGAACGGGGCTTTGGGGATTGCTGATGTCCAAAACGCTAAGTTTAAGCCAATTCGGGCTTTGTCCACCCCAATGAGCCACATAGGCGTAGTTACCCACAACCTCAACATCAAAAACATAATCGGTGAATACGTATGAACCCAGCAACTGCGGCGACAAGGGCGTGCTTACATCCCATATTGCCAAATCGTTTACATTTCCGGCAATGTAAAGCAAGTTGCCAACCAGCGTGCTGCGGTGATCAAAACCAAGCAGGGTAGTGATATCTGCCACAAAACTAATGGCGTTGGGATTGCTGATATCAAAAACGGCTACGGTGTTGTTCTCCACATAAAAGTAAGCATAGTTATTCATTAGCAGCAGCTTACCATAGTCTATATAAACCATGCCAAACTCTACATCATCCTCATGCCGGGCAAAGCTTAGAAGCTGTGGCTGGGCAGGGTTGCTTACGTCAAAGCACATCAATACATGCTCCGAACCGCTTACAAAGGCAAGGTTGCCTTGCACTTTGGTGTCGCAGGCGTTGCCCAGAGTGTACATCACCTGCTCTTGCAGGGTAATATTTTGGCTAACTTGTGCGCACAAGGCAGCTGTTAGCAGTAAAAATACCAGAACAAACAGAGTAAACAGCTTTGGCATAAATCCTCCCTTGTTAGTTTTCTAATGTAGCAAGATATATACCACAAAATACTTTAATTTGCTAAATCTGTACCAAACAAGAGTGATTATTCGTTGACACAATTAGGCGACGATGTATATCTGGTTTAAGAGACATAAGCCTCGCACCAAGCAGCCGTGCTACAAGCTGCGAGCGCTGTATAAGAGGAGATTGAACAATGAACAGATGGTTTACAATTGTTATAATGATAGCCTGTGGCAAGATACTGCTTGCTCAGCCATGGGAAGCGGATAACACGGTTTTTAATCCCAGCGGGATACCAAGTTTAACTTTTTCTCAGCCCCGCTTTGCCGATCTTGACGGCGATGGTGATCAGGATTTCCTGTTGGGCAACACCAATACAGCACCTCTATTCGTGAAGAACACCGGCAGCATAAATGCTCCTGCTTTTACTATTGGACAAAACCTTTTGGCTGGTATATCATCGCTTGCAGCAGAAGTGGGTGTTTGTGCCGATATGGATGCTGATGGTGATCTGGATTTGGTTACCGGAGGTTATACGGGACTGCATTTGTATATCAATGCCGGGACAACAACTGAACCTATTTTTAACGAGTTACTTGGGTACTTCTCAGGATTATCAGTAGGCCCTAATCCCATACCGGATATGGCAGATGTGGATAATGATGGCGACATGGATATGGTGGTTGGCCTTAGCGAAAATGGTGCTGTTCAGCTATATATAAACACTGGCACATCCGCGAATGGTCAATTCATCCAAACAGCTATGCAGGTATTGGGCGATGTAGGTCTGTATGCGTACCCCGTGTTTTGTGATCTTGATGGCGATGGCGATCAGGACATTCTGGTAGGACGCGATGGGCACGGTTTTGTTTATTATCAAAACACCGGTAGTCCTACTGTTGCAAACTGGGAAGTAAACTCTACTATTTTTAGCGGTTTAGGCAATGCCAGCTATTGGAATTCACCTGATCTTGTCGATCTTAACAACGATGGTTTGCTTGACTTAGTGTTTGGAACAGTATCCGGTCCTTTGCAATACTATGTGAATATTGGCACAGCTCTTAGTCCTGTTTGGACAGCCAACAACAGTCTCTTTGGCGGAGTTTTGGATGTTGGGGGTGCCAGCTCACCGGTTTTCTACGATTTTGATGGCGACGGCGATCTGGATATGATCAGCGGCAGCCAAATGGGAGATATTAAATACTTCGAAAACACCGGAACCATACATGCACCTGCCTGGCTGGAAAACAGCAGCTATTTCAGCAGCATCGATCACTCCATTTATGCTGCAGTTGCGATAAGCGACGTTAATGGGGACAACCTCCCCGATGCGATAATCGGAGACCTTAGCGGAAACCTGTACTTTCACCGCAATACAGGCACGGGCTTTGTGGAAGAAACAGGCGTGTTGCCCCCAATATCTCTGGGCAGTTGGTCTGTTCCAAGGCTTTGGGACATGGATGGAGATGGCGACCTGGATCTGGCAACAGGAAACGACGCAGGTGTAATGCGCTATTACCGGAACCGGGGAACACTCGCAATCCCAAACTGGGTGGAGACACTGGGGTACTTCGGGGGAATAGACGTAGGTTCCGACTGCGTGCCGAGCTTTGGAGATATCGACAACGATGGTGATTGGGATTTCGTAGCAGGTAATCTGAGCGGAAGCGTGGCATGTTACACTTGGCAGGGGTCTGGTTGGGTGGCTAGTCCCACTTTGGTTGGCGGTATATCTGTAAACCAAAATGCTGCTCCTGCGCTTGTAGATCTTGATGCAGACGGGGATTTGGACATAGTTCTTGGTGCTTATGACGGCACATTTAGCTACTTCCGCAATCTAATGTATTCCGGCAGTGTGTTGAATCCACCTATCAAT
Organism: Candidatus Cloacimonetes bacterium HGW-Cloacimonetes-3; assembly: GCA_002840645.1. Lineage (GTDB taxonomy): Bacteria > Cloacimonadota > Cloacimonadia > Cloacimonadales > Cloacimonadaceae > Cloacimonas. Next base: position 8,063 of record PHBO01000023.1, on the reverse strand, counting down.
CTGGCAGCCGAGATCGCGCAGGATTTGCTGTTAACCTGGGATGAACCAATTGCAGGAAGCACTTCACCTTTTGAACATTATAACGTATATCTGAATGAAGTACTTATAGGCTCTACAACAGATACTTTGTGGAATTTGACAAATCTTGCCCCGGGTACTTCCTATACTGTTTTAGTTACGGCAGAGTACATTGCCGGAGAATCAATACCCGCTGAACTTATTATCACTACCACGGCAAACGAAGATGAACTGCAAATCACTGTGTTACTGCACAACTGGCCTAATCCCTTTACCCAAAACACTACTATAAGTTTCAATGCAAAATCCGGCGAACAGGTTAGCCTGAAGATATACAATGTTAAAGGGCAGATCATCAGAAGCTGGAAGGGGTTTAGCTCTGGAAGCCACGATGTGATATGGGATGGTCGCAATGATAATGGTAAGCTGGTGAGTTCGGGAGTGTATTTCTACCGTTTACAGACCGAAGGTAGCGTCCAGATGCGTAAAATGCTAATGATGAAGTAGGGCAATTTAGAATAGCGTATGTCTCTTCAGGATAGGCTTATTGTTGATCCGTATTCAGCATGCCTTCTATCTTATCAGCCATCTCTGTACGGGCAAAAGGCTTCTGGATAAATTGGATGCCATCTTCCAGAATTCCCTGCTGGGTAATCACAGATTCTGTATAGCCGGACATGAAGAGTATCTTGCAATCTGGCTTGTCTTGGCGCAGGATATCGGCAAGTTCTTTGCCATTCATTCCGGGCATCACTACGTCCGTAATAACCAAATCCGGGTTCAGCCCCTTTTCTCTTACTGTTTTCAGAGCTTCATCACCATTTTCAACTGCGGTAACGGAATAACCGAGCTTCGAGATTATTTTAGTTATGAGGGTTCGCAGTATTTCTTCATCTTCCACCACAAGTATTTGCTGCCCCTTTCCCCTGGGGCTTTGCGCGGACTGCTCTTTGGTGGAATCATTAGCATTCTTTGCTTCGGCAGGCAGAAGAATTTTGATTGTGGTGCCTAAGCCTAATTCGCTGTAAACAGAAATGTAGCCATCAGATTGCTTGATAATACCATATACTGTTGCCAAACCTAAACCGCCACCTGTACTGAATTCTTTGGTGGTGAAGAATGGCTCAAATACACGGCTCAGCGTCTCTTTATCCATCCCTTTGCCAGTATCGCTTAGGTTAAGTAAGATATATTCCCCTGGCTTAGCTTGTTCAAAACTGAGTGTATCTCCCGCATAAACAATATAATTAGAAGTTTCGATGCTTAGTTTCCCGCCGTTCGGCATGGCATCGCAAGCATTTACAACCAGGTTCATAATCACTTGCTCCATTTGGCTGATATCTGCCTTGATCGAAGCCAGTTCGGGATCGAGTTCAGTTTTGAAATATATATTCTCTGATATCAGGCGTTGCAGCAAGCCCTGCATGTCTGTGATGACAGAATTCAGATTGATTACCTTAGGGCTTATGATTTGCTTCCTGCTGAATGCCAGTAGCTGGTTTGTAAGGTTCTTAGCACGGTTTCCGGCTTTAATTATCTCTTCCACGTCATTCTTCAGAGTATGGTTTGTTCCCAAAGCTACCAGCAATTCGTCACTATATCCCAGAATAACGGTTAGCATATTGTTAAAATCGTGTGCAACTCCACCTGCAAGTCTGCCAATAGAATCCATTCTCTGGCTTTGTTGTAATTGCGCCTCTATTTTCACACTGTTAGTGATATCGCGGTAGATGGCATATACGCCCAATTGCTTCTCTTCCAGTTTAATGGGGTTACCAAGGATAGATACGTTAATCCGCTTGCCGCTTTTACTTACTCTTATAGATTCCAGGCTTATTGATTTGCCACGTGTTACATCTCTGGTTGCTTTTAAACCTTCTTTTTTAAACTCAGGAGGCACAAGAAGGTCGTTTATTTTCCTGCCGACAGCTTCCTCGGATGTGTACTCGAATATATGGGTAAACTCTTTATTTATCCGTTGGACTATATCATCATTGTCAAGTACCACTATAGCCTCTGCTGCACCTTCGATCAGCTCATCCAGATAAGCGTTCTGTAACTGCAGGGCGTTTTCTTTTTCGATAATATCCGTTACATCTGTTAATATCCCAACAGATCCCTGCACCTTGCCATGCTTATCTCTTACAGGGGCACCGCTAATGCGCACCCAGATGATCTCACCGGTAAGCTTCTTTCCCCGAACCTGATATGAATCTGTTACTCCATTGAGGCGGGAGGCGTTTTTCTTAACTATTATATGCCAGTCATCTTCGCAAACAAGCTTTTTATATCCGGTTTGGCCGATCATGTCGCTTTCTTTGTAGCCATAAATCCGGCAAGCGGCAGGATTTATAAACTGGATGGTGTCTTCATTATCTACCAGAATAACACCTTCGTTCATCGTGTCCATCAGTTGGCGATATTTCTGTTCACTTTCCTGAAGTTCATCTGTTGCTTCTCTGCGTCGCATAGCCAGTGCTGCCATATGAGCAAAAGTCCGCAGAATTTCAAAAGGGGGATCAGGGGTGTCTTTCCGCATTGCTAACAAAGAGGTTCCGAATAGCTGATCGTCACTTAAATACGCTACCCCAATATATCTGTCGGCTTGTAATAGCTTACTAATTGCCATGCTGACCAAAGGTGAGATTTCCCCATATGAGGCTTCATGCAGAGTTTTCTTCCTCCCCACGAGTTCTTTTACAATTTCGCTATACACTTCATCGCTTATAGGGGAAGCAATGGTCTCCGCTCTCTTACCAAATAAATCGTTGATTCGGTTTACAATCCAGGATTCAGCTTCTATCTTGTGGACAAACAAACACTTCTGCTTTGCATCATAGGAAGCCAAAGTTAATGCAGTAGCTCCCGATAACTCAAGTAACTCCTTGGTGATAAGATCTTCCACGTTTTGCAAATTGCTAAGCTTGTTCAGCCTAATCGCGAAATCGTTAAGCTTGGCGAGATAGCCGTTTTGCAGCTCCAGTTCTTTGCTGAACCGATGTTGGTCTGTTACTGGATTTGCTATATGAATAACCTGCTTCAGCTTTTTCTCCGCATCAAAAACGGGGGTGCAAGAAACCATGTATGTGCCCCCAACAGCTTCCATCTCAATTCGGGAGCTTTCGGCATTACCAGATGCAACTGCTTTTGCCATAGGGCATCCAAGTACAGAGCTTTGGAGGCTGGCGGTATGGAACACCTGATAGCACTTCTTTCCCAGGAGCTCAGGCTCAGATTTACCGGTAGCATTAACAGCCGCTTGGTTAGCATGCAAAATATTATATTGCGGATCAAGGATTAAGGTGGGGTTGCTGATCGCTTGGAAGATGTCTTCCCAGTTATTCTCGGGGAAACGAGCCTTGGCATCTGTGGATAAGCCATCAACCGTTGCATTGGGATCGTGTTTACACATAGTCTGATCAGGCAATTTCTCTCCTTACCCTTGCTATAATGAGTGTAATAATCTTAATGTCCACAAAATAGTGCATATCAGGACTTCATACACAGGTGTAAATATACAAGTTCTCAAAGCTATTAATATCAAGCTATGTGTCAAGTAAATCATCTCAGAATTCCAAGATAGCTTTCCGATGTAACAGAAACAGGAGGTTTTTCACCTCCTGTTTTTAGATAATGCATTGCGATTATTGTTCGCTGCTCAGTTTCTTGTGTATCGCATTAGCAGCTATTCTGCCCGCCCCCATGGCGGATATCACTGTTGCGGAACCCGTTACTATGTCGCCACCCGCATACACACCGGGGATGGATGTTTCCATCGTTTCGGGATTTACTTCCACATAACCCCAGCGGTTGCGTTTCAGGTTCGGTGTGGTGGCAAATATGAGCGGGCTGGGTCCTGTGCCGATGGCGATAATTGCCATATCGGTTTCGATGATAAAGTTAGAATCCTTGATAGGCACAGGTTTGCGCCTGCCGTCTGCATCCGGTTCACCAAGCTCCATGCGGATGCATTCAACCCCTTTCACCCACGAGATGTCGTTGCCAATAAAGCGAACAGGGTTTGTAAGCAGCTTAAACTTGATACCTTCTTCCATAGCGTGGCGGACTTCTTCTTCACGGGCGGGAAGCTCTTTGCGGGAGCGACGGTACACAATGGTAACGTCTGTAGCACCACAGCGCAGGGCGTTACGTGCACTATCCATCGCTACATTACCTCCACCCACTACCACTACGTGGTTACCTTCCGGCTTGGGAGTGTCATACTCCGGGAAGCGGTATGCCTTCATCAGGTTTATGCGGGTGAGATATTCGTTGGAGGAGAAGATATTGCAAAGGTTCTCACCCTCGATATTCATAAAGACCGGCAGTCCTGCGCCAACCCCAATATACACAGCATCATATTCGGCAATAAGCTCTTCGATAGTGATAGCTGTGCCAATAACGGTGTTCAGCTCGATCTTGCAGCCCAGCCGTCGGAGGTAATCAATTTCGTTATGTACAATAGATTTGGGCAAGCGAAACTCCGGTATTCCATATACCAAAACTCCGCCGGGCTCGTGCAGGGCTTCATAAACGGTAACTGTGTAACCAAGCTGCAACAGGTCGGCAGCAACTGTTATACCGCCGGGTCCGGAACCCACTACTGCCACTTTTTTATTTAGCTGAGTGTGGATAACCGGTACTTTGATACTATCCGTTTTCATTGCCCAATCTGCCACAAAGCGTTCCAAATGCCCAATCGCCACGGGTTTATCTCGTATTCCCAATACACAATGCGCTTCGCATTGCTCTTCCTGGGGGCAAACCCGCCCACAAACTGCCGGCAGTATATTACGCAGTTTGATTACTTTGGCGGCTTCGACGAAGTCCCCAGCCCTGATCTGCCTGATGAATTCAGGGATGTCCACATTAACGGGGCAACCATTAACACACTTGGGATTGGTGCATTGCAAGCAGCGTCCCGCCTCCAGCTGAGTAAGCTCTGTGGTTAGACCGTATGGCACTTCCAGAAAGTTCTTTGCCCGCAGTTTCTGATCCTGCTCCGGCATCTCCTGACGAGGGATTTTCAGCTTTATGGTACGTTCATCGGCTTTCGTTAAGCCATGCCATTCGCAGCCATGCTTTAAGCAAACATAGAATGGTAACAGCTTGGCATAAGCAGAGATAGTGATTTTGGCTACATGCGAGCCACACTCAGCACATTGTGTATCAGGATCCACAAGGCTTTGCTTGCAACCGGGGCAGATCAGATCATCCAACACCTCGTCTTTGGACATCTCGGCAGAGCTTTCCGTTTCAAAAACATCCAGATAAGGGCTTAGTTTCAGTTCCATATCATTGCCTTTGAACACCCCATTAAACAGCAGATGATCAGCTTCCTTGTTCTTTACATTGAATGATTTGTTACAATGAGGGCAGTAGGTGCTAAGATAGGTTTTAAACTTCAGATATTTTACATCATAATCCAGCATCCCATCCCCCTACCTGATAGAGAATAGCAATGCATCTTTCTCTTTCTTCAGATACATGCTGTTTCGTTTTTCCAGTTCGTCGAAATCCACTTTGTGCCCGTCGAAATCAGGTCCATCCACACAGCAGAACTTGGTTTTTCCACCCACAGAAACCCTGCATCCGCCACACATACCGGTGCCGTCTATCATCACGGGGTTTAGGCTTACCTTGGTTTCCACCCCATATTGCTTGGTTAGCTTGCATACGTTTTTCATCATGACAATGGGACCTATGGCATACACCAGCTTGATATCCGGGCGTTCGTCCAGATACTTCTTCAAAGCATCGGTTACAAAGCCCTGAGTGCCATAGGAGCCGTCATCGGTGGTGATCATCATTTCATCGCAGAGGTTTGCCATTTGCTCTTCCATGATTATCAGGTCTTTTGTGCGGGCACCAAGAATGCCTATAACGTAGTTGTCTGCTTCCTTTATAGCTTTTGTGATGTGGTGCAAAATGGCAATACCGGTTCCGCCTCCAACCACAATAGCCGTGCCGACCTTTTCTATCTCCGCTGCCTTGCCAAGAGGCCCAACCACGTCTTTGATATAATCTCCGGCTTTATAGCCGCGCAGCAGTGCAGTTGTTTTACCCACGATCTGAAAGATAATGGTGATCACACCGGAAAAGGCATTACAATCTGCTATTGTTAAGGGGATCCGTTCTCCTGTCTCGTTCACACGGATTATTACAAATTGCCCCGGTTTAGCTTTATTCGCTATCAGCGGGCAGTAAATATCAAGCCGAATTATGGAACTATCCGCCATCTCCTCTTTACTAAGTATCTCATACATTTACCACTCCTGGCTATCTTCCAGCATGATGTAATTTAAATCTTCATCGCTAAGACCGTGCCAGGTGCAGCCTTTGCGGGAGCAGAAGTAAAAGTCTATCAGCTTACGCATTGCGCTAACGTTGATACGGACGAGATCAGAATTGCACTTCGGGCATTTTTTGTCCGGATGCACAAGGCTGTGGTCGCAATAGATGCATTTTACATCCTTGGCATGAGTTTTCTCCGGTATCTTCACCGTGGTAGTATGCGTAAACACATTCAGATAAGGGCTCATATACAAGATGCCCATTTCCCCATCCATTTTTTCCACTTTCAGGATAAGCAGATTATCGTTTATTAGGCTCATCTTACAATGTGGGCAGTAAGAATTCAGGAAGCTGCCGCTTTCCAGCAATTCTTTTGGTTCCGGCTTTCCCGGTTTTTTCTTTTGATTTGGAATGCCGGTTTCGGGATAGGTGTACTTCTGCAGCTCAAAATCGTTGTAGAAGTGATTCATCGCCGTTGCCAAATCCTCGAATTCTACTGAGTGCTTTTTGCATCCTGCACGCGAGCATAGCGATACTTTACCCCCTTCTTCAAGATGAAAATCCACCATAGGTGCGTGGCATTCGCCACATGTTTCTACTGATTTTAATTCATGAAAGCATTGGGGACATTTGAAATCAGCAATTTCCCCATCTTTGATATCGATAGTGGATTCCAGATTGTAGCTGCCATAAATTGAGGAAAGCCATATATAGCCTTCGTTTTCACCTATCTTTAGATAGAGCTTTATGGATGCCACGTTATCAACCTTGTGCTCGTGATCCATGAGCGATTGTCCGCAGTGAACACATTTCAACTGCACTGTTACTAAGTTCAACATATTACCTCCACACACTTTAAGGATGTAAACTTACAAATTCATAATATGAAACTTCGTCCTAATCAGTCAAGGAATATTTTGATAAATCTGCAAAACACCTGGCTAAAGTAATGCTGGGGGGAGGAAAAAACCTTCACTGAACACTTACCCTCATCCAGGATAGATCATGATGTTAGCTGGGATTCGAGAGCACTCCATTGTGCGACACATATAGCTCTGTACACATGTTGCGATTGAAGCAGCAGGGTCTTTTGATGCCTTTCCTCAGCTTATCCAAAGCTATTCCGATTCTCCGCTTACGCGTTTCCGGTTGTTTTGCCGAGTTTATCCAGCGAACCCAGTCCCAATGCGCTTTTACAGTAACTTCCAGCCATTGTTTGAATGCAGCGGGATCTTTAGCAAGCTCTGCCCGGAAATCTGGAGGTACATCCGGCTCCGGCCAATCTCTTGATTGCTCAATCACCATGTTTAGGGTTTCCCCCACGGAAGTATTCGCTCCACTCAGCATTGCCTTGCTTACCCTAAGCCAGTGACTCCCCTTTCCATCTGGCTCGAGTGGAGCCTGAAAGGAGAATCCCTGAATGGTGCCCGTTACCATGACTATAGCTCTCGATGACAACTTGTTACTTGCCTCCGCTGGCAAGCTGAGTATCTGCCACGAGCGGATGCTGTATAATGTGGCGTTGAATCTGATAGCTGACAAAACTCTATTTCTCCTTATTTACTAATACCTTGTATCATAACACACATACTAATCAGGGTTTAGGCTGTGGCAAGACCTATCTTCCCGCAAGAATACATCTCTCTTTCAAACTAAATGGTATCCCACATTGCTGTCAAGTCCTGAAATAGTTGTCACGCTACTGCCGCAAAAGCTCCGACGTGCACAATCAAGGTGCTCGTCGCTTTTGC
>PHBO01000022.1 GCA_002840645.1 Candidatus Cloacimonetes bacterium HGW-Cloacimonetes-3 | reverse complement strand
AAAGCGACGAGCACCTTGATTGTGCACGTCGGAGCTTTTGCGGCAGTAGCGTGACAACTATTTCAGGACTTGACAAGATAATATGCAAGTATGCAAGTATTCACCGCGCTTTATTCTGCATATTCTGCATTCAGGGTTGGACACGCAATCTCAAGTAGGCGAAAAGTATCTCTTGACTTTTAAGCCTTTGCCGGTTTTCTGGAAGAAAGATTAGCAGTGAGGAACAATAATGGAGAACATACGCATTGGCATAGTGGGCAACATCGGCGTGGGTAAATCCACCTTTATCGAAGCAGCAAGTACTGCACCCCTTAACAAGATTTTAACCTCTGTATACCCCAAACCAAATGGCAGCGAAGGCGTTTTTGCCTTTCCGGAAAAGTTCAACCCTCTGGTACTTGATGCGTTTTACAAAGATCCCGTTGCCAATGCCTTCATGGCGCAGATAGAGTTCTTCAATGGCAGATTGGATCGCCAAAAGCTGATTCAAACCTGCCGTGGCATCGTGCTGGAGGACAGGACTCTGGCAGAAGATTATCACATCTTCGGTAAGGCTCAACGCATCCTGCAAAACATGACAGAGCCCGAATTCATCGCCTACCAGCGCACCTACAGGCTGATGACCGAACAAATAAAAGAGCCGGACCTCGTGGTGTATTTCAAGGCAGATGTTCCCACCCTTCGCGAAAGAATCCGTGAGCGAGGCCGGGAAAGCGAGCTGGCTATTCCCCCGGAATACCTGGAGTTGCTAAATAACCTCTATGAGGATTTCATTGCGCATCATGTTGGCTGCCCTGTGCTGGTGATCGATGCGGACAAAGCTGTGGATAAGGCAGAGTGGCAGCGTCGCACCATAAATCTTGTAGCAGAACAGGTGAAGACCCTGGAACTTCGCGTTTCCAGCCCGGGCATCAGCGAATGGGTAACCTTGCCGCAAACCGAAGCCACGCTTAAAGCTATAGACGTGGAGCGCAACCTGGAGCAATATTTAAGCGAAAACCCCAAACTGATTACCATTGCCGGCAATGTAGGATTGGGTAAATCCACCCTTACCGCCATTATGGGACGCAGCCTTAAGATAAATACCTTATATGAAAGACCGGAAGAGAACCCCCTTTTGGAGAAGTTCTTAGGCGATAAAAAAACCTATTGCTACGATCTTCAATTGCACTTTTTGCAGATGAGAGCCGAACAGCGCAAACTCGGTAAAAGCGGCAACGGAAGCTATGTGAAAGACCGTTCGCTGCCGGAAGACCTGCTTGTTTTTTGCAATCAGTTCCATGCCGACGGCTTGCTAACCGACGACGAGCTGGACAACCTCATCACCCAATTCCAAACCGTGAACAGACAGCTCCCCTCCTCAGACCTGATAATTCTGCTGCATGGAAGCCCCTCTTTGGCATGGGAACGCATTCAGCAACGCGGAAGGGAAATGGAGATTGAAGGCGGCTGGAAATATACAGAAATTAACAACCTGAACCACTGGTATAAAGACTATGGCTCTAATGTGGTTAAGCTCGGTTTTCATCATGGCCCTGTCCTGGAGATAGACGTAGAAAAGCTGGATTTAACCAACCGCATCCACGTTGGCTATATCTTCGAGCGTGTGCTGGAGATACTGCAAAGCCAGGCTTAGCGCTAAGCTCTTTGCCTAAAGCGGATTATCGAGCGCTTCCCAACCCTTCACTTTTGTGAGCAGCCCTGCCTCAACAGCTTTCCTGATGCTGATGCAGGGCAGCTCGTTATCATAGATATACTGCCGCGTTATGCTGCGCAAATCCACCCCGGGATACTTTCTTTCCACCAGATACATCAGCTTCGTGTATAGGCAACTCCACGATCTAAGCGGCATGCGGTAGTTGTTTCGCATCCCGTCAAACGCCTGCACGTAGTCCCGCAAATCCTGCTTGTAAGCCTCCGAAGGCTGCAACCGCCAAATTCCCTGGGACTTGCTGCCAATCGCCTCATTCACACTGGTTAAAGTAGGGTAAACCCGCATCCGCGCATACTTGTAGCCGTATTTGCGGCTGTAACAATACACAATTTCCTTAAACTTCCCGCTAAGTATGCCCATGCCATCATTGTAACCGACCTTCATGTTGTCTCCTTTATCTCCTAACTACTTTGTTTACTTGTCATTACCGCTATCTCCGCTTGTCATTACCGCGGAGGCAATAATCCAGCCCTTAACGTCTATCATTTACTCCCCATACTATATATGGGCTGTTTTTTCACCCCCTTTTGCTGTTGTAACGCCGATTATCTTCCTTCTCCCTGTAGATTCTTTTCCACATAGAGTCTGCGCACCTACCCCTCTTTTACGCCTTATTGCCTCTCTCTCAGCCACTTATGTGATCCCATGCGTAAACGGTATATTTTCCATATACTTCCCGTGTCGCGACACAGGAGTCACACGGGAATCACACGGGCGTTACATTGGAGCACGTAGGGGGATGAGAAACTTAACTGGTTATTAACCCCGGTTAAGTTATCTTGTGGTCGGCAGGGGCGTAGCGAAGCATTACCATGCTACAGGATGGGTGGGTTAAGCACTGAAAGCGCGACAGATCATAGCGAGGGTGTGCAGCGATAGCGGAACCCCTCGGAACATAGGATAGCAGGATAAGCCCTTTATGGGCGGCACATACGGCTAAATGCTGTTGTGTCCCTCCACCTCTTCTGTCTTTCCCGCGGAGGCGGGAATCCAGATAGGGGAATCCCAGAGGGATGGCAGAGGTTTATGAGCAGTTGTTTTTCGTTTCTTAGTAAAGGATAAAAGGGCTGGATTCCCGCCTCCGCGGGAAAGACAATAGGGGAGAGCGGGAAAGACAATAATCTGCAACAAATGGCAAAGCAGGTTTGCCAGCTAAGAAAGGAAGATATCGGCTTAGCGGAAGCGTTGGGTTGGGTTAATCGCGTTTTACATCAAGTCCAGGTGATACGCATAGAGAAAGCCGCCAATAATCAACAAAATCAAGGCGAATATCAGATTCAAGGTGATGCACCATATCGCTTTGAAGAAATCGACAATCCTGATCTTCTCATCATAAAAGATGCGCATGTAATAGCTAATGCCGACCAGCATGGTAGGTATATAGTCGTAATCCGACACCTTATAGAAAGTGACTAAATTGAATAGCGCGGTAAGTAAAAATACCATGCCAATGATATAGAAGTTTATCACGAAATGCTCTGCCAGATTGTATTTCCGGCGTCTGTAAACCAGGTAGTTGCCAAGCGAAGAGATGATGGTGTAAATAATTAGTATGGGCTTCATGTATTTCTGGAGGTCTAAAACGGTCTCTACACCGTTGATCATGACACTACTTGGGGGTACAACCGCGGCGTTTCCGCGAATGAGGGCTAACAAACCATAGAAAATAACGATGAAGAGGAAGAATTGCACAGCTCCGGTATAGCATATCCTTTTGCCCTCAAGGTAGTTAGTTATCATTTTCTTGGGGTGCGTAATCAGGGATGTTACAGTGAACAGCATACCCTTGTGGAGGGTGAGGCTATGGAAGAGGAATTCCTTGGTGCAGAAAGACCAATCTATCCTCTTGGTGGAAGTGGTTTGCCCGCAATGAGCACAGTATGAATCGGTTATTTCACAACTACAATTCTTGCAAAACTCTATCATATTCTCTCCTGTTTCGTGTAGCTTTCATCCCTGTTTGCTTCCTGTTCGGAATGGCCTGTTTAAAACGTTACAATTGACAGTAGCAAACAGATAGGTACTGGTTAACAAACAGATAATATCTGTCAATAGATTTTGTTATAGAGTTTACCAGGTATGCAACAAGAAGCGATGCAAAGGAGCTACTATCAGAAGGAGCTGTGTTTAGCAGCTTGTGGGTTGTTTAGTAACATGGATGAATCAGGCTGATGTCCTGAAATAGAAGGTGGTGCCTTCATTTGGCATGCTTTTTGCAAAGACTTCGCCGTTGTGACGCGAGATGATGCGTTTAACGATGGATAAACCGATTCCTGTGCCCTCAAAATCGGCAGCATTAGATAAACGGGAGAATTCTTTGAACAATTCTCCATCTTGATTCATATCAAAGCCTACGCCGTTATCTTTCACATAGAAATACGGTTGCTCGTCTATGATTGTTTTACCCACATAAATCTGCGCCAACTCCTTATGTGAAGTAAATTTCCAGGCATTGCTAAGCAGGTTTTCCATCAAGATGGTAATTAGTTTGCTATCGCCGTTCAGCCTAAGATCAGTCTCTATCGTAACTTGCGTATTCCGGTTGGGACAGGTGGCGGCTAAATCGTTAAAAATGCCGGATGCGATGTCTGTTAAATCCACATCCTCGAAGTGCATACTCTGACGGGAAACCTTCGACAGGCTCATGATATCTTTGATAAGATCATCCATACGTTTAGAAGCAGTGCGTATTCTTCTTATGCAGGACTGAGCATCATCGTTCAGGGCTGCGGCATGGTCTTCCTGCAAAATGGCACTGAAGCCGTCAATAATGCGCATGGGGGCGCGTAAATCATGCGATACAGATTGAGTGAAGGTCTGTAATTCCTGATACGAGGTGTTAAGCTCTTCATACATCCGCACTTTAATGATCGCCAGAGAAGCGCGGGAAGCAAGTTCCTGCAGGAAATCAAGATCCTGAGGCGTGTAGTAATGAATGCTGTTATCCAGGGCATAAAGCACTCCCAGAATCTCATCTTCATACAGCAAAGGGATTCCGGCATAGGCATGCAAGCCGAATTCGGGAAGCATCGGGTTTGCGGTGAAGGGATCTTCGGCAATGTTGTTCATGATTATCGGCTGTTTGTTGTCGATTATCCAGCGGGTGGCACCATGTTCCGTGCGGACTCTATCCTTGGTGGTGGAAAGCCCTTGTCCGGGCACAGTGGAGGCACTAACGGCATATTGCAGGGTTTGTTTGTTCCACAGCACGATGCTTGCGCCACCCGTAGAGGGGAGAAATGTCTCTGTAACCTGTGCGATTTGCAGCAGCAAATGCTGGAGCTCGAAGGGTTGATTCACAGCCAGGCTAATCTGCGCTAATTCTGCTTGGCGGGCACTGTAAAGCTGCATTTGTTTGCCTTCTGTGATATCTATGTTGCAGCCGATAATGCTGATCGGGAAACCATGTACATTTCTTTTTAGCACCACCGCTTTGCTAAGCATCCAGACGGTGGCATTGTTCTTGCCCAGATAGCGCAATTCCATACGGAAGGAATCCATATCGGTAGTGGTAAGCAAGGTTTGATTCAGCTCTTCCACTGCGGGTAAATCATCGGGATGAACCAGCTTTCTCCAGTCTATTGAATCCCGGGTAAGTTCTGCTTCTGTATAACCGAGGGCTTGGATGAGAGTTGGGCTGAGGAAATTGAAGGGTTGGTATTCTTTCCATTCCCAGTAGCCATAGCTGGTTTCTTCCAGGATAAGCTGTTTGATGATATCGTAGGCATGCTTATCCTTCGCCCGCGGGGGAGGCTTGGCTGAATCATGGGAAGCATTGTGTATAAACTGCATCAAATAAACTCCTCGGGCTAAAGAAAATACATGTGCGAAATAAACAAAACAGTACAATTACTCATGGCAGATAAGCAGACATTATCCACAATTAAATGTGTAATCTACCCCTGTGGACATACTCATTTGCATAAGATAGTCAGGTTTAGAATCTTTGCAAATCATATATTTCACACTCTATGTTGCTTTTCTATCACTAATTTGCGCAGAAGCATTACACTGACACATTGTGCCTCGCCGGTAAACCAATCCCACATTTAGGTGGGGACATTCCCGTAACCCTCCCATATCCGATACGGGAGGGTTATGGGAAGGATATGGATGGGAATCAGGTATAGTGCATGCCACAATGGCATATATCAACGATCCGCATAGTTTAAAAGTGAGCTTGTTTATATGCAAATACAGTGAATCCACAGCTTCTGATAGTCAAACAAAAAGGAGCACTCAGCACTCCTAAAAAAAGTCTTTACGAAAACAGGCTGTTTTCAAACATGTACTTTACTCTTAAGTGGAGGAAAAATGCGAAGAATATTTTTGTGCAGCATGCTAATAATGCTGCTGACATGCATAGTCGGCTCCTTGTTTGCCGCGGATGAAACCATCTACGATATAAAAGTGGAAGGGGCAGTTAATATAGACGCTGAATTGGTTACTTCAGCGCTTAGTTTTCGGGTGGGAGATACGCTTGATCCCGAGGACGTGGCAAAATCTATCCGTAACCTATACAAAATGGGTGTGTTTGCCGATATACAGTTTAGTTCTGAGGCTTACCGTACAGGGATAAACATCATCGTGAAGGTGGTGGAAAACCCTGTTGTATCCAGTATCGAATATATAGGCTTTAAGGCTGTGAAGCGGGAACGGATAGATGAATTGGTAACCTTAAGGGTGGGCAGCTACTGGAGTGAAGCGGTAAAAACCCAGCTACTAAGCAAACTGAAAGCAGAATATGCCACCAAGGGCTTCACGAATGCAAATATAGATATATTTGAAGCTAAAGGCGACAAAAACAAGATTGGCTTAAAAATTCAGGCAGAGGAAGGCAAACGGGTGTCTGTGAAGCAGATAACCTTTGTGGGGAATACTGCGTTTACAGATAAAATGCTTATCAAACGTATGAAAACCAAGCCCGCAAGCTTTATCCGTTCAGGCAGATTCGAGCAAGAGAAGTTTGATAAAGACCTGATGAATCTGGCATCGTATTACAAGAAAAACGGGTATATAGACGTGCACGTAGGTCCTTATGAGCTGTTATCGCTTAACGAGAAATCCATGGAGTTAGTGATAAACATAGACGAAGGAATACAGTATAATTTCGGCTCAGTAATTATAGAAGGTAACGATCATTTCAGTGCTGAGATACTTCAGGCAGTATTTACCTTGAAGAGCGGAGAGCCATTTGATCAGGAGAAGTTTGATTCCCAAATGGGCAAGCTGTATTCCATCTACTTTGATGAGGGCTTTATCTATTCCGAGATTAAGCCGGATTATCAGAAGGATGATAACCTGGTGAATGTGCTGCTTGCAATCACGGAAAACACTCGTGCGCGGATTAGACAAATCCACATCACGGGCAACAGACGAACCAAAGAAAAGGTGATCCGCAGGCAATTGGAAATAGCGCCCGGAGATTATTTCCGTCAAACTCAGGTGTTGCGTACCCAGCAAAACATCTATAATCTTGGCTTTTTCGAGCAAGATATCAAGCTGGATTATGAACGCATCAACAGCGAAGGCGATATAGATTTGCAGCTGGACGTGCAGGATAAATCAAGCGGTATAGCCAATGGAGGGGTGGGCTACAACTCTCAGGATAATTTTGTGGGGCAGCTTTCCTTCTCGCAGAATAACTTGTTTGGCAACAACTGGTCAAGTGGGTTAAAATGGGAGTTTGGCGGTAGCACGCAAAACTTTGAATTTAATTTCACAAATCCAAACTTATACGATTCCGATTTGCTGCTGGGTACCAATATCTATTATACCAAGAAGAATTGGAGCTCTTTTTACTACGAGATATTCACCCGCGGAGCAGGTTTGCGCCTGGGTCAGGCTCTGCCCTGGATAGATAGAACACGTGTGGTGGCAGGCTATTCGCTTTATTCCAAAAAGTACCGGATAACCGACATGGCATCCATATTGGAGAATGAGACAGCTAATGCCACATTGATAGAATTGGATTCACTTGAGTGGCGCTATACCAGCGCACTTAATTTCACCCTAAGCAGGGATACCAGAGACAATGTGTTTTTTCCAACTAACGGCAGCCAGTTTACCCTGTTTTCCGAAGTGGCGGGTGGGCCTTTAGGGGGTAACTTTGACTATTACAAACAGATTGCGCAGGTAAACTGGTACACGGATACTTGGAAAAAGATAGTGCTACGTACCAAGTGGCGCTTTTGCTATGTAACCCCTTATGGAAGTTCGGACGACGCTCCACCTGATGAGAAATTCTATCTCGGCGGTACCGGACCGGATGGTATTCGTGGCTTTGCAGATCGCTCAGTTGGTCCTGCCGGAGGTGGAACACGTGCCATTCTCTTTTCCACAGAACTTGGTTACCCTATTGGCAGTGATCAGATTATCGGAGTTGGTTTCTTTGATGCCGGGAACAGCTATAATAAGCTGCGGGATTTCAATTTCATCGATTTCAAGAAAGGTGTGGGTGCAGGGTTAAGGATTCGCAGTCCCTTTGGATTGATTGGGTTCGACTATGCTTATAACCTCAATGATGGCGGTTGGGAACCGCATTTGCAGTTTGGAACAACCTTCTAAATGAAGTATAAGCATCTCTTTGGTCCCGTGATGTCCCGCCGTCTGGGTGTGTCTCTCGGGGTGGACTTGGTACCCTATAAGTATTGCCCATTAAATTGCGTTTACTGCGAAGTACAGAGTACTACAAATCTAAGCGTTCAAAGGGAAGAATTCTTTGTAACGAAAGAGATTATAGACGAGCTTGATAGCTTTTTACAGAATAAACCACAGCTGGATTACATAACTTTCTCAGGAGCCGGCGAGCCAACTCTGAATAGTGGGTTAGGGCAAATAGTTAGCTATATAAAAGAGAATTATCCTGCGTATAAACTGGCATTACTGACCAATGGAGTGCTGTTTAACGATCCCCGGGTTCGCAAAGAGGTTATGGGCTGTGATATTGTGTTGCCATCCCTTGATGCTGCCAGCCAAGCAGTGTTCCAAAAGATAAACCGTCCTCACTCCGCTTTGAACTTAGATGTGATTATAGAAGGTTTGGTTAAGTTCAGGCGTGAATACATGGGTAAGATTTGGCTGGAAGTGTTCCTGATTCCCGGGATAAATGATGGCGAAACAGAGCTTTGTGCCATGCGGGATGCGATCAGGCAGATTAATCCTGATTTGGTACAGCTAAACAGCCTTGATCGACCCGGCACTGAAGCTTGGGTGAAACCACTTTCATTGAGTGCGATAAAGCAAGTAAGACGCTTTTTCAGCTCTTCCCTGCCAATGCCTGTGGAAGTGATAGCCAAAGTGAAATATAATACCCAGGCTAATCGCATGGATGAGGAAGTGATAAACCTGCTGCATAACACGCTAAAGCGCAGACCCTCCACCGCAGAAGACCTTTCTGCCATGCTGGATATCCACATCAACGAAGTGGGTAAGGTGTTAAGGCAGCTTCATTTAGAGGGCAGGGTGCAGGTTAAAAGAGAGAAACGTGGAGTTTTCTACACATGGAAAGAGTGATATCTACCACTGCTATAATAACCGCAGCCGGGAGCGGTTTACGCCTTCCCGGAACAGCAAAGAAACAATTTAGAGAATTGGGGGGAATCCCAATTCTGATTCGTAGTTTAGCACCATTTGTTACTTCTCCCATTATCAATAACATCATTATAACTGTTCCTGAGGAAGACATAGCTTATTGCGAAGCCCTTATCGAGCAGTATTATGAAGATTGTGAGAAGCCATATCTGGTGATTGCCGGAGGCGGAGAAAGGCAGGATAGCGTTTTTGGCGCACTGCAAAGCTGTCCGGATATGACGGATTTTGTGTTCATACATGATGGAGTTCGCCCCTTTGTCAGCATGGATTTGCTGGAAGAATTGATGCTGGTTGCCCAACAAGAAGGGGCAGCTATTCCGGCTTCCCCGATGAAGCACACTGTAAAACAGATTGAAGGTGCCTACGCAATTGAGACTATCCCCCGCAAGCAATTGATTCAGGTATTCACACCTCAGGTGTTTGCCTATGCGTTAATCATGGAAGCTTATCTGCATGCATATTCGGAAAGC
This sequence comes from Candidatus Cloacimonetes bacterium HGW-Cloacimonetes-3, assembly GCA_002840645.1. Taxonomy (GTDB): domain Bacteria; phylum Cloacimonadota; class Cloacimonadia; order Cloacimonadales; family Cloacimonadaceae; genus Cloacimonas. The sequence continues at coordinate 12,564 of PHBO01000022.1, read as the reverse complement.
TTTATGGGTACTGATGATGCTTCGCTGTTGGAACAGATGGGGGAGAAGATACGCTATGTGTTGTGCAGCGATTTTAACTTGAAGATAACCGATGAGACAGACCTCTTCTTTGCCACTCAACTAATTGAAAAGAATATGATATAAGGAACTATTATGGACAACGGCAATAACCGTTATTTGAGAGCTACTCTTGTTAAATCTCTATCACTGGCAGCAAAAAAGCTTCCTAATCTTCAGCTAAGAATTCCAATCTTTGGGCTTGGCTGTGGTGTTCTGGGAATGGCATTGCCAAGGGTGTCTGTGAACATGGGGCAGTATGCATCAAAGCTGCTGAGAGCACTGGAATACCGTGGCTACGACAGCACGGGTGCTGCCTTTCAAGGTGATACCCAAAGCATTACCCTACTAAAAGATGTGGGTGCTCCCAGCACTCTGGTAAAGACACTTGGCATCGAGAAGCAAGCAGGTAAGATTTTCTGCGGACAGGTGCGTTGGGCTACTTTCGGCTATGTGAACAAGGTAAACGCCCAGCCACATGAAGTTGCTTGCAAGCGTCACATTTACGGTGCACACAATGGCAATATTACCAACACACGTGAGCTGAAGACATTCCTCACTAGAGAAGGTCACTTCCCGCAAAGCGATAACGACGGCGAGATGCTGGTACACAGTGTGGAACACTATTTTGATATTGAGATGGATAAAGCCGGTAACCCCGCCGATCCGGAAGCACGTAAAGCTTGCATGCGGCAGGCTATAATCGAGGCAGGGGATAAGATTGTCGGCAGCTATGCTGCGGTGATAGTGGATCCCGTTACCCAAACATCCTGGGCTATAAAAGCAGGAAGCAGCCTGTATTTTGGCATTGGTGAGATTGAGGATATGCCCTTTGGGCTTGCTTCTTCTGATCTTACTGCCGTATTGCGCTTCACCAAGCAGCTAATTAATCTGCGTGAAGGTGAGTTTATAGAATACACTGCTGATTTCTACCAGATTTATGCCCAGAAAGATCTGAAGTTCAAGCGCCTCAACCAACCCGATGAAACCTGGAGCAAGGGCGCAACTATCCCCACTCATCCTGTGTTTTCGAAGCTGCGTGCCGAGGATGTGGAGTTATTGCCGGAGTTCGATTACTTCATGGAGCAGGAAATATACGCACAAAGTGAATCTACCGGGAAGCTGATTAAGCTGTTCCAGGGCGGTTCAAACTCGGGTAAAAGCATGCTTGATCTGATGGCTAAGGATGGCTTGAAAGAGCAGATGCTGATGCAGATGCATGCTATTCTTGCTGCCCATAGCATCGATGATAAACGTAAACTGTTCGATGCACTTTATGCTTCGGATACCATGACCAAGCTCTTTACCAGCGCGCAGAGCGCATACACAGCTATCTTTGACGTGGCCGTGAAAGAGGATTTCGACAAGAAATACTTCTTTTCCAACGAGAAGAACATCTTTATCGAGCTGATGAATGGTGATTTTGACCTAAAGAAGCTAAGCTTGTCAAAGGCACTTGATGCCCTCTCCGAAGAGATCAGTGTGGCAGAATTTGAGCATAGCGTTCAGGGCTTCCTTGCGCTTGTGAAGAATAACATCAGCCACAATCGTAATGCTTATTCCATTGCTTGTGGAACATCTTTCCATGCCACTAAAATAGCTGCTCTGTTCTTCAATCATATTGCCCGCATGGAGATCATTCCCATCCTTCCCGGTGATTTCAGAGGGGAATACTCCAATTGTATAAAGGATAATGATCTTATCATCGGGGTGTCCCAATCCGGTGAAACCAAAGACCTGATAGACATCTTTAACGATATAGATTCACAGGACTTAAAGGTGAGCAAGGTAGTTTTGGTTAACAACATGAACTCCACTCTGGGGCAAGAGAAGAGTGATGTAGCTATTCCTATCCAGTGCGGTCCTGAGATTGCTGTTCCCGCCACCAAGAGCTTCATGAACCAGATAACCCTGTTCTATTACCTGGCAATCCGCACCGCAGAGATGAAGCTAAAAGATCTGGATACGCACCTTAGCCCCGAAGTTCGTAAAGAGCGAGAAGCCGAGATAGCCAAACGTTATCAATCCCTTGCCTACATCCCTTCACTTCTTAAAGAAACCGTGGAAAGTACAGATGATCTGATCGATTCCATGGCTGCTAAGATATATATGGAGCCGTCGATGCACATCCTCGCCACCAAGATCAGCGGAGTGGCTATGGAAGGTGCTTTAAAGATTCGCGAAACCGTGCTGAATCATGCAGAGGGACGTGAAGCCTCCGAATTTAAGCATGGACCAAACACAATTCTGGGTAAGAACACCGTGTTTGGCGTAAAGCATGTACGCAGCTTCGCACGTTCTTTCAGCGAGCTTATTGACATGGTGGATGATCTGGGACGTGAACGTGGTATTGCCCACAGCGAAACTAAGGAAATATATAAGGCAATGGGTGATTATATGTTCACCCACAACTTGCCTTTTAACCTCTCGCAGGAAGGCTCTAAGCTCTTTCATGAGGTAGTGGAAGGTCGTGATTTCTTTAAGCCGCTATACCGAAACTATCCCCTCATCTATGTAACAGGCCCCGAAGAACGGGATGTGAACCTTACAATATCGCAGATAAACACGCATAAGATACGGGGCTCAAACACCTATGTAATAGCAGAAGAGAACGACCAGCTGTTTAAGAATGCCTCCATTAACCCCAATGAGGGCGGGTATTACGGCTGGGCATACATCATGCTACCTAAGACCGGCGACAGCCTGATGACCTGCTTCTCTGCCACTATTGTGCTTCAGCTATTGGCACTCCGCATGAGCATCCGCAAGCTAAACAAGCTGGATAAGCTTGGTGTGGTTGATCACGGCGTGCATCCAGACGTGCCTAAGAATGTTTCCAAATCTATAACGGTGGATTGATAACTATGATGCGCATTGGCAGCGGATATGACGTTCACCGTCTGGTGGAAGGCAGAGCGCTTGTTCTGGGGGGAGTTCATATCCCCTTCGAGCTTGGTTTGCTTGGGCATTCTGATGCCGATGTGCTTATACATGCTATTATCGATGCTTTGCTTGGGGCATTAGCTCTGGGTGACATCGGCTCTCACTTTCCCGATAGTGATGCGCAGTACCGTGGTATAGACTCCCGCAAGCTGTTACGCACGGTGTATACAATGATAACAGCCAAGGGCTGGCAACTGGTGAATCTGGATGCCACCATCTGTGCTCAGGCACCGAAGCTGCGTACCTATATTGATGCCATGCGCAGCAACATTGCCGAAGATCTGGGTTGTGAACACTCGCAAGTGTCCGTAAAAGCCACTACCGAAGAAGGCTTGGGCGTATCCGGCAAGGGCGAGGGCATCAGTGCTTATTGCCAGTTGTTGTTGCAGGAACTACCCAAATGAAGGCAATCGGAGTAATTGGCTATCACCATACCGGCAAGACTACTCTGGTTACTGCAATTGTAGCAGAACTTAAAAAGCGTGGTTTTAGCGTGGTATCCATCAAAGATATCCACAGCGAAGCTTATCATGCCGATACGGATGGCAAGAATACCGCCCTGCATGCCAAAGCCGGTAGTGAGGCTGTTTTTGCCAAAGGTCTGTATGACAGTGCTCTGCTTTTCCCGCGCATCCTTGAGCTTAAAGAAATGATAAGCTACCTGAAAGCGGACTATCTGGTGATCGAAGGCATGAAAGATGCTCCCGTTCCCAAGCTGGTATGTGCTAAAGATACTACCCAACTGGATGAACTGGTTGACGGCACCTGCATTGGTATATCAGGATTAATAGCCGATGAGCTAAGCACTTATTCCGGCTTACCGGTGTTTTGCCTTCAGAAAGACTTTGATGCTTTGATGGACACGGTGCTAAAGCATAGCTTCGAAATGCTGCCTATGAGTGAGCCTGAATGCTGTTCTGCATGTGGGTTCACCTGTAGTCAAATGGCGATCAGAATAGTTACGGGAAAATCTAAACGCAGCGATTGTGTTCTGGACAATGCTCCAGACCTGAAGCTAATGATTGGTGAGGAGCAAGTTATTATAGTTCCCTTCGTGCAGAAAGTGCTGAAGGATGTAATAATCTCTCTGGTTGATAACCTGAAAGGCATAAACCCACAGGGCAAGATAAATATAGAGATCAAGCGATGATCACCCCTGAAGAGTACTTTACCAAGCGGCATCCCGTTGCTTTCCCCATCTGGCAGAAAGCAGTTGTGGGTATAGCCGGTGCAGGTGGCTTAGGCTCTAATATTGCCATTTCGCTTGCAAGGGCGGGAATTGGCAAGCTGATCATTGCCGATTTTGATAGTGTAAGCCTGGAAAACCTGAACCGACAGCAATTCACAATCTCTCAGGTAGATCAGCCCAAAGTCCATGCCTTGGCAGCCAATATCAATAGCTTTAATCCTTTTATCTCCCTGGAAGCATACTGCATGAAAGTAACCCCGGATAACTTGATAACGCTGTTTGGCAACTGTGACATCCTGATTGAAGCCTTTGATGATGCTTCCCAAAAGGAAATGCTGATCCAGAACTGGTTAGAGAAGTATCCGCAGAAACCTGTTATCGGTGCTTCCGGGATTGCCGGTTATGGCAACAGCGAAAGTATTCGCATCCACCGGCTTGACAACCTGTACATTGTAGGTGATACGCAAAGCATGCTGGAAGAAGGCATCAGCCCTATTGCTCCACGTGTGGCAATAGTGGCAAACCTGCAGGCTGACCTCGCTCTGGAACTTTTAGCAAAGCAAGACACAAAAGGATAGACAAGTGGTAGAACCAATCTTCACCGTAAACGCCAATAAACTCCCATGGAGGGAAGGCTTAGTGGTGCGGGATGCACTCACAATGATGAACTACACATTCAAGATGCTGGTAATAAAAGTAAATGGCAATCTAATAAAAAAGGACGACTACGACAGCACCCCCATTCCTCAAAATGCAGAGGTGCTTGTAATACACCTGATCAGCGGAGGTTAAACTCTCAGCTTCTCGATAGTCTCTTTCGCCAGGGGTACAGCGTTATACAAAAAGGCATTCGTCTCACATGGGAAATCTGCGCATTCAGCACAGCTTTCATATCCCTTTCCTACTACACAGGCACGGATAGGGCATTTGTCGCACCAACTGAAATGCGTTCCATCGCTCATACAGCCATCGCAGGCAATATCTTCTGCGGATAGGTTTGCATCGTAGTTCTTGCTCCAGCGTATGGCAATATCATTTTTACGTTCGTCGTCACCGGCTTTGTGCGCTTCGTAACATTCACAGGTTGGGCAGTCTAACCCACATGCGGAAAGTATCTTTGTCATGTTGTCTCCTTTTTTGGTGATGAAGTGATGGGGTGATGAGGTGATGAAGTGATGAAGTGATGAGGTGCTTGCAAATCATTTACTGCATGCACTTCGCTATCCACCATTCCATCCACACACTTCATTATCTTTTCTCTCTTTTCTCTTTTACTCTTTGTTTAAGATTCTCTGCTTTTCCTCTGTGTTAACAGGAATCTGGACATCCACCCCAAGCTTCGCCATCGCTCTTGTCGAATACATCACTTTCTTCTCTTTCTTGTCTCTTGGTTCGTTTATCAGGCGTGGCAGTATTCCGAAGTTAGCATTCATGGGCTGGAACTTAGTATCTTTGGGGTAGCAAAGATGACGCCAAAGCTGTCCCGATATCGTCTCTTCCGGTAATATATCCAAACCCTCAGCAACACATTTTGCCACCAACAGCCCGCTGGCGATGCATTCCACATATCCTTCCACTCCGGCAAGCTGACCTGCCAGGTAAAGCTGTGGCAGATTCACAAAACTAAAGTCCGGATTCAGCAGTGCAGGCGAATTAAGATAAGCATTACGGTGAATAGAACCATAGCGCAGGAATTCTGCCTGCTCCAAGCCCGGGATCAGGCGGAAGATATCTTTCTGCGCTCCATAACGCAGCATAGTTTGGCAACCCACCAGGTTGTAAGCGGTGCAATCGGCGTTTTCGGCTCTTAGTTGCAACACTCCAAAAGGCTTTCTTCCTTCCGGGTTTTCCAGTCCCATGGGACGCATCACTCCATGCCGCAATGTATCCTTTCCGCGTCTGGCAAGCTCTTCGATCGGCATGCAATTCTCGTAATAACTGAACTTTATTCCCGCAAAGAACTCGTTTTCAAACTCGTGTGCTTCATGTTTATCACCTGCGATCAGGGCATCCACAAAGCGATAGTATTCTTCTTTATCAAAGGCGCAATTCAGGTAATCAGCATCGCCTTTGTCGTAGCGGTCTTTCTTGTAAATCTTAGTGTAATCTATACTTGCGACATCAATTATAGGGGCAATTGCATCAAAGAAGTACAGGTGTTCCAGCCCCAATGCACTGCTTAAAGTGCTCATCATGCCATCCGATGTCAGGGGTCCCGTGGCAAGAATCGCTTTGCCTGTCGGGATTTCGGTAATCTCCTTACGAATAACACTAATGTTTGCCTGCTCTGCAATTGCCGCTTCCACCTTCTGTGCAAAAAGCTCCCGATCCACCGCCAAAGCATGCCCTGCAGGGACAGAACAAGTTTCTGCTATCTTAAGCAGATTCGCACCCAGAGCATTTATTTCAGCCTTCAACAGCCCCGAAGCAGTATCCAGTCGGGTGGATTTGAGTGAATTGCTGCATACCAGTTCTGCCAGATAAGGGGTTTCGTGTGCGGGAGTATTGGTGCCCGGACGCATCTCGTAAAGCTTCACCTTCCATCCGGCACTTGCCAGATAGAGCGCAGCTTCGCAACCTGCCAAGCCACCGCCAATGATAGTAATTTCATTTTCCATATGCTTACCATGTCAATAAAAGCAGCATGCAAGTCAAGTGAATTCGGGTCTGGCATCTTTAGTTCTCTATTGACAGGATAATCCTGTGTCAGAAACATGCCCTGCCAAAGGAGAAACTTCATTGCGATTAAAGAACCTAAGCCCCACGGAGAAGCAAAGCACCTATCTGCTGCTGATTGCAGCACTGTTCAACGGTGTGGTGCAAAGCCTCGGCCAAACACAGGACATTATTGCCCGTAAGGCTCTGCATGCTCAGGATTGGCAGCTTATGTTGATGACAATGATCTGGCCTGTCTCCAACTTTCTAAGCATCTGGTGGGGCAGAATATTCGAGAATTCCAGCCATAAGTCCCGTTACTTCCTGCTTGCAGGTATTGTAGGACGCCTTAGTCTGGTTTACGCCATCTGGCTGGTAACAATGAACGAATACATGATACTTCTGGCGTTGGTTTTTTCTGCCAATTCCCTTCTTATCCCCGCCCAAAACAGAATTTACCAAAAGAATATAAACTCCAGCCGTCGCGCCAAAGTATTTGGATACACCATCAGTTTGGGTATGATTGTTTCCATTGCCTTCACTTTCATAGCTGGCAGGCTGCTGGATATAAACGAGCAAAGTTTCCGCTGGATTCTTGTTGTCACAGGGTTTTGCGGCTTTATCAGTTGTGCAGTGTTATCAATGGTGCGCATACAGGAGCCATTAATACAAAGAGATATCACCAGGAAATCTATGCGTCACCAGCTTTTTGAACCCATCAGACGCACTTTGACACTTTTAAAAGAAAACAAGCCTTTTGCCGCTTTCGAGCGTAGTTTCTCCATCTATGGCATGGGCTTCATCATGATGCAACCTATTATTCCCATCTATTTGGTGGATAAGCTCAACCTAAGCTATACCAATAACTTCCTTGCCAAAGGCGTACTCTCACAGGTGGGCTTGTTATTGCTTTCACCCATGATAGGTAAGATTCACGATCGCATGCACCCCTTTAAGTTTATCAGCCGCAGCTTTGCCTTGCTGATGGTATTCCCGCTGTTGTTTGTGGTCTCCTCTCTCTGGGCTGGGAGCAGCATTATCCCGGTAATTATAGTATTTGTTGCCTATTTCATCTTCGGGGTGGCGATGACAGCGGTAAACGTAAGCTGGAATATGAGTTCCATCTTCTTTGCCGGTAAAGAAGATGCCAGCATTTACCAAAGTGTCCATGTTACTATGACAGGAATCAGGGGTTTGATTGCGCCTATCCTTGGCTTTACTTTGTTAAAACTGTTCAACATAACCGCGGTATTCGTGGTTGCTGCGGGATTTCTGGCTTGGGCAGCAATAATCAGCTATCTGGATTACACCAGATTGAAATATACAGAGATAGAAATTCTCAAATAACTCGAAGCTATAGGCGTCTCGTTTGTACCGGAGTTGCAGGCATCATGCCTGCACTGGGAAAGCAGACATTTTGTCTGCTTGTATCTAACAGCTCACTTTCATATCCGTTGCAGAGATTGTAATAATCTTCCTCTATCAGTCTTCACAAATCAGCCTTGCATACGCATTTCACGCTTACTTTCCTTGCTTTAATCGCATATCCATCCCGTAACCCTCCCGTATCGCGATACGGGAGGGTTACGGGATAGTTACCGGCAGGTTAAGAGCGAAATCAACGCAGATAGCTGCCACGCTTCATCCTAAATGCTTGACTGTAAGGATGATGTAGCGTGAAGCTAAGAGAACCAGCCAACACTCTATAAAGAGCACCGAAAACAAACCAAGGCAAAAAGAAAGGGCAAGATCATTCTTGCCCTTATTTCTGTTGATGTGTTTCTATTACACTTTGTTAGGGATACACCAAACTACATGCCTCAGATACCTTTACCCAGTAAGCCATTCCGGGAACCAATTGGCTAAGGGTTCCGCCGGTGGATGGGTTCCAAGTGCCTGTCATGCTCTGCACTTCCAATACCTTGGTGGAAATGGAGGCAAGAGCTGTGGCAACCGCCAAGGCGGTATCAGGCAAGTAGGAAACAAGGTTCCATCCGGCGTTTAGGGCTTGCGGATTTGAAGCACAGCTAAGTAGCTGTCCCTGTATATTTAGCGTGGCAGAGCTGGTGTTATTCACCCAATAACCTTTGGCAGGTTCCAGAGAGCTGAGGGTGTTGAAGTGGCTCTGCATATTGGGGGAATAAGTTCGGACGTTGTTCTTTATCTGCTGCAAGTTACTGCCAAACACGCTGCTGAAATCATTGCTGCCCAGATCGATATTGAAACTAAGCATATTCCAGCCGGGCTGCAAGCTGATGTTCTGAGCGTGGAGAACTTCTCCGATAGTTATATCCAAAGGAGTCTTGGTATTCGCGTTTACAATCACGCCGCTTACAATCTTGTCCGGGTATCCGCTTACTGAAACGGTTAGCTCGTATGTCCCCGGGCTTAGATAGCGGTAGAAATCACCTTTAGCAGGATCGGTAAATACGGTGGAATAACTCGTGTCGTGTCCGTTCACAGTTATCGTTGCAGATAGTGGGTTGCCATAAGGATCATGTACTATGCCGTGAATACCGTATAGAGCTTGTTCCAGATAGGACAGCATGGCATCATAATTGTAAGTCCAGTAGTTTGGTAGAGTGGATGCAGCAGGCATTTTGGTATTGCTTAGCTCTATGGTAACTTCTCTGCCGTGAGCTGCATAGTTCACCCAATCCTGTCTGCCACCATCAATAACATACCATACTGCGCCGTTCGTAACACCGCTTGATTCGACACCGGTGAAATATCCTGAAGGTCCGTTAGTCTTGGCTTTATTGGCATAAACAAGACTGCTGGTGCTATACCATGTGTCATCAGGATGCAGAGTATAAGTGTAATCCCAAGGGTAGTTTACTACTTCTGCTCCACCATGGAAGTTAGCTCCATGCACAAAGTGATGGCTGTTCATGAAGTTCATCATATTAGTGGTTTCAACCTGCAGGGTCTGCCCGCTTGGTTGACTGCCGCTTATGGTGGGATAGTTGCGGTTTGGATCAAAGCCATTCCAGTTGTAACGTCTGGCACTGGATACTGAGGAATTGCCGCCATAATACGTGCCATCAGGATTGGTATTCGGGCTAATCCAAAGCTCCATATTGTTCACAATATTGGTGATTCTGGAATCTGTGCCATAGTTAGTGAGCAGCGTGTCTATCAGGCGAAGCAACAGGATATAACCGACCACTTCATCACCGTGCATAGTGCCTGTGTACATCACTTCAGGCTCAGCTTCGTCAGTAGCTACATTGTCGGATATCTTAGCAAATAGTACTTTGCGACCATTAACGGTTGTTCCCGTATCCACTATCTGGCATAGGTTTGGATAGGAAGTGGCAAAGGCGTTCATGGTAGCCACGTAAGTCTCATAGGTGGGATAGCTGTCCCACAGCTTTGCCTGGCTTACGCTGCGGCTCATAACCGGCTCTATCAGGCTGGAGGGAGCAGGCAGGAGCTGGGTTTTGTAACCCAGCTCCTGAAATGCTTTCCACTCTTCATCATTGGCATAGGCATACACCCAATTGCCTTTGACATTATCTATGGAGACTATTTTAGTTATATTCTTGAGCTCGGACTTATTAGTAAGCTCAAACTGGAAGTAGTATTGGTTCCATTCTTTTGCACTTAAGCAGAAAGCCAGTGCTAAAAGAAGGACGATAAAGATGTATTTTCTCATTTGGTTCCTTTAGCAGGGGCGGTTTGTTCTGCCACTATCTTATAGAACATCTTATCTACAGAGGGGTTTATATCCCAAGTTAATGTGCTTGTAGAGCCTATGTATTGATATGTTCCATAAGGTTCGCTGCTTGCCCATATCTGATAGTTATTGGCATACTGCACGGAACTCCAGGATAGCTGGGCACCGGTAACAGTGCTTTGAATGCTAAGCTGAGGAGTGGCAATTTCTATGTTTAAGGTACCGTTCAAAAGAACAATCTCTGTTTCGCCATATACTGCGCCGGTAAGCATTGGCATTTGTTCCGGCACGGGATAGATGGTGTCCTGGGAGTGAGAATAGATTTTGAAGCTAACAGTTTCACCGGAGGAGGCAAGGTTAACAACCAGCGTTGTGTAAGCAACAGATTTGCCGATCATTACTATCTCACCGGTTGCACGGCATTCTTCGCCCACAAAGGCTGCCACCAAATCGTTCAGCTGAGCGGGGATGTAATCTATGGTTACCGCAGCATACAGCGTGGCAGGATTGGTGGGATAGGTTACCGGTTCCCATGTAGGAACATTCACAGGGCTTACAATTACATCTACGTTAGCGTGGTCGTACAGTTCACCATCAAATACCGAGAAGGTAATTGTCTCTGTCCCAACCCAATTCTGGACAGCTCCAAAGGTTACGGAGCTACCGCTGATATCAACCGTTACATTGGTATTGCCGGTTACAGTAAGAGTAAGCGGATCGCTATCCGGATCACTGATGTAAGAGGCAAAGCTCTGGATAAGGCTTCCGTTCTTTTCGAAGGTGAAGCTTGCCGGCAGATTGATTACCGGAGCACGGTTACCTGCGGTAACTTCCATCAGCACCTGAACTGTTTCCATGGGATGCACAGGGTCGTCGGAGCTAATGGAGAGAAGGGCTTCATACAATCCCGCTTCCATACCAACGGCAGAGAAACTACCGGTGATAGTTTGGTTTCCACCGGCAGCAATTGTTCCGCTTAAGGGGCTGGCACTAAACCACTGTACGGGTGCTACAGCCGCAGGAAGTGTGATGCTGCCGCTTAGCGTGTGTGGTTCTTCACCATAAATATCACCATCAAGCTGATAACCAATATCTATGGGAGTGCTGATACCGGCACCTACAGTAACATTTACTACTGCTGTGGCAGTGTCGCTGTTTCCATAAATAACACCATATCCGCTGGAGGTTTCACCGTGCCACTGGATGGTTACACCTGTTCCAGAGGTAATATCCGGGGTCATGTCTCCACCGTCTCCACCCACGAAGTTAGCAGCACTGTTTACTGTTACTCCGGCAGGGAAGCTGAGGTAAATATCCTGTATCCATTCGGAATCAGTGCTGGTATTTGTAACTGTGAAAGTCCAGTCTTCTGTCATGCCGGGGGTGAACTCTTCCACATTCACCAGACAGGTAGAGCCGGTGATGCTTTTGCCGTCCTTACCCTTACGGAAGTTTATGGGGATAATTCTACCACGATTGCGAACTTCTACCAGACCGATAGTGTAGTTCAGGGGCAAGCTGCCAGTATTACTGATTGTGAAGGTATCTGTATCTTCTTCACCAACCATCAGCCCGGCTGCTATCATTTCTGCATCCACTGCAATAGTGGGCGGGATGTAACCCGTACCTGTAACTGCAAGGTTATAAGTTGCCTGGGTTTCGCTGTTGCTGGTGATAACCACGTTGCCATTGTAAGTAGTGGCTGCGGTGGGAGTAAGCGTCAGGTTATAGGTTTGGGATAATCCCGCACCAATCGAGAAGCCTAAGCTATTGCGTTCACCTTTGCTTGCAACGGCAACCACATACTGGCTTGAAGGTGTGGTAATTGTTCCGCTCAGCGTTCCTCCACCTACATTGGTAATGGTGAAGCTTTGGGTGCTGCCACTCCCCACTGCCACACTGCCGAAAGCAATACTTGTGGGGGCTACGCTAATCTGCGGGCCAGCAGCAAGAGGAGCAAATATGAACTTCACATTTGGACGGGTGGTAGCAGTTGAACCGCCTGTGAATACGGCTGTTTCGTTAACTGTATCACTTCTTA
>PHBO01000021.1:6308-30326 GCA_002840645.1 Candidatus Cloacimonetes bacterium HGW-Cloacimonetes-3 | reverse complement strand
AGAAAAGAGCCTCTTCGGAGGCTCTTTTTCCTCAATATCTTTTGATTGTTTTTTGGCTTCTTCCTTGCATGAATTACGGATGCAATACGCATGAACTACGGATGGGATTAGTATTTCATCCGTAATTCTATAGTAATTCATGCCGGCAATAACCTTGTAACCTAAGTCTTAACAACAAAAACCTTGGAGACAAAATGCCAAAACGTAGCCTGATCTATCCCCTCTTCCTGCCCATGCAGGGCTGTAAGCATCGCTGCATCTACTGCGATCAGAACAAGATAAGCGGAGAGAATACAATGGATTTGGCAAAGGAACTGGCAAACGTTAGCCGTTTTATTGCCAATCATCCCGATGAGGACAAGGAAGTTGCATTCTACGGCAGTAGTTTCACCGCTCTTCCGGCAAGCTATCGGGCAGAACTGTTGCAACAATTCCACAAAGTTGTGGATGCAAAAACCAGCTTTCGCATCTCAACCCATCCACTTTACATTAATGAGGAAATACTCCACACTTGTGCAGCCATGGGTATTGCTTGCATCGAGCTGGGAATTCAGGATTTTTGTGACGAGGTTTTGCTGGCAACTAAGCGCGGTTACACGGGTGAACAGGCAATGCAGGCTGCCATGCTGGTAAAACATCAGGGCTTCACGCTGGGAGTTCAGCTTATGCCGGGTTTACCGGCAAGCACTCCGGCTACAATTGAGCATAACAGGCTTGCGCTCACGGCATTGAAGCCCGAATATCTGCGTTTATACCCGCTGGTTGTTATCAAGGGAACTCCCCTCGCCGATACTTATGCACAGGGGCTTTACGCTCCTCTGGAACTGGAAGAAGCAGTGCAGATATGTGCCGATTATGCCGAGCTTGCCGAGCAGGAAGGCATCACGATTATCAAACAGGGGCTGCCCTCCAATTTGAATCCGCAGGAAGTGTTAGCAGGACCTTTTCATCCCTCTTTTGGCGAATTTGTGCTCGCAGAACGTCTGGTTCGGCATATTATCCGGGAAATTTGCAAAGGTAAAGAAATAAAGCTCGACAAAAAACAGCGCTTGCTGTTAATGGGGTATAGAGGTAAGTATTGGGCTATTTTGCAGAATAGGCTTAAAAATTGCTCAGTAGTTCCCTATGAAATGAACTGTATTTTATAGTGTGTAGTCGGTGTCCCTATTTTTTAACGCTTACCGGCATTTTAACCCTATCATTTGTGCAAGAATAGCATAAAAGGAAGTGTTTATGAAGTATTATGTTTTTCTTATAGTTGCCATGTTGCTCCTGCTTGGTGCCTGCGAGGTGAAATCACCCGTGATGCCGAAATGGGATATAGATCTGGCAGTGCCGCTAATAAATGAAAACTATTATGTTTCCGACCTTGTAAACGACGACGGCAGCATAATCTGTGGCGAAGATAGCATCATGTATATCAATATCGAAGGCAATGTAAATACGCATGAATTTGGCAATATTCATTTCGCACCCCCTGCGAGTGCAGCTTTCTTCGATAATCCTGTTTATCATGTTCCGAACATACCTGATACATCCATGGATTTTGAAGACCCGGAGATTCAATTTACCTATGCGAAAGTAGGCGTAGGAATAATTCAAACGAAGTTCACTGCCCTTGTCGCAGGTTCCTCCGTTACCATCGTATTTGCCAATCTGTTCAATGCAGATAACACGAACTATGTTATCATTGCCGAAGATACTGGTGATTGGGTTACCTGGGATTTAAGCGGAGCTCATTTTGGCGTGATAGATGCACCACTTCCCTTTGATCCCATTGCGGAGATATCGTTTAGCGTCACGTCCAATTCCTCTGCCGCAATGGGTACACATACCGGCGACCTCAGCTTGAAGGCAGATGCACTAATGGAATTCGACGAAGTTCAGGGAAAGATGACAGATTTATCCATGCCTCTTATGGACGATCTTGCCAGCATAGATATAGATTACCCCGAGGGTATGAATGAGGCGGTTACTCTGGAAACAGCAACAATTAAAATGTTACTTGAGAATCAAATCGGGTTCAAATCGGAGTTTGTGGGGGAGTTCTATGCCTATAATGATAAAACCCCTCCTGATTTCGCCTCTGTGGAGATAAAAGATAACAATGGACAGAATTTCATTATTTTTCCCGGACAAAACTCGCTTGATGTAAGCGGAAGCTTATCGGAGTTATTATCTATTATGCCTACTCATATCGAGATAAGAAACGGAGTTTTTAACGTGCTTTCCAGAACGGAAGCAGGCAGTGTACGTGCGGGTGATAGTATCAGCCTGAACTACACTCTGAATGCACCTTTCACCTTCACCCTGTATGACAATCCAATTGTTGTGAAAAATGAGGTGGATATTCCCGTCTCAAGCGAAAATGCAGAACGCATAAACAAAAACGCTTTGGGTGCAAAACTGGAGTTGTATATCACTAACAAACTCCCTGTAGGTGCCACTGCTACCGCTTTCTTCAGCAGTAGCCCCAATATAGACGTGAACGACCCCGCCACCTACAATTTCAGCAAACCTGCCGTTATCTACAGCAGCGAAACTTACGCCGGAGAGCAACCCCTGGTAGAGCTGAGCCTCAACGAAAATGAGATTAAGCTCTTTGGCAATCCGCATGTTTACTTGCGCTGGATGTTTGTTTTCCACCCCAGCGACGGAGCAGTTACAATCTATGGCAGAACAAGCGATTATATAAAAATTAAGGGCAGATTAACCGCCAAGATATCGGTGGAGGATTTATAATGAAAAAGCTATTGTTACTCTGCTGCGTCCTGGCTATAGCCCTTAGTCCTCTTGCTGCTATCAAAACAGGCAAATCTATCTTCTACGCCGATAGCTATATGCTGCGTGCACATGGAGTGGAAGCTGCATATTGGAATCCTGCCAACATAGATATGGGCACTTATGAAGAAATCTGGCTTCCCGGCGTTAATACCGGTATATACGTAAACAACAACGCCCTTGATTTGGATACTTACAACTACATCATGGGTAAAGAAAGGCTTGATGATGCAGATAAAGAGCTTATCCTTGGTAAATTAGACGGCAGC
Organism: Candidatus Cloacimonetes bacterium HGW-Cloacimonetes-3; assembly: GCA_002840645.1. Classification (GTDB taxonomy): domain Bacteria; phylum Cloacimonadota; class Cloacimonadia; order Cloacimonadales; family Cloacimonadaceae; genus Cloacimonas. The sequence goes on along the minus strand of PHBO01000021.1, from coordinate 27,276 downwards.
CTGCGCGCTTCTTTTAGCGGTAACTCCAGTATTATTGGCTATGCTGTGAAAAAAATCTCTGTTTCCAGCTCGCTTACTTACGTGGGGAAAATGGCGTTGTCCGAGCAGTATCTGGATTTGATGCTTTATGGCAACACCGATAAGGAATACATCTTTGATAAGCATGCAACAGATATAGCTGCCCTAAGCTTCACGGATTTCACCCTTGGCATGGGTGGATATCCTGTACCCTATCTGCCGGAAAACTTCCCTCCTATCCGTTTTGGCTTTTCCGCAAGTTTGCTTGCAGGAGTGGGAGATGTGCATCTGGATGAGTATAATGGCATCATTCGGCGGTCTCTGGATTCCGGGCTGTACTTGTATCAGGATGTTGATTTGCACACTGCACTCGGTGGTGTGGGGTTCAAAGGGATGCTTGGCTTTGCAAGCAATCCCCTTCCCAATCTGGAAGTCGGCTTAACTTTGGATAATATATTCGGAGGCATCTATTGGAGCATGTTGAGGGAAAACCAAAAGCTGAACTTCGAGGCGGACAGCATTTATATTGCCAACATTGATGAAGATTTCTACACCCAGACAAACGAGACAGTGGACATCCCGGCATACACCACGACGTTACCTATGGAATTGCGCATGGCAGCACTTTGGACAAGCCAGTACGTGAATCTCTCCACAGATTATACTCAGGGATTCAAAAACTCGCTGCTAACCAGTAAGGTAGGCAAACTGTCTTTTGGTGCTCAGTTTATTCCTGTATCCTTCCTGCCTGTAAGTTTTGGGATAGAATTGGGGAACAGCAAAAACCCCTGGCGCACAAGCTACGGAATCAGCCTGAGAAGTGTTACCGGCGAGCTTGGTATTGCGTTGCAAAGCTATGATTCCATTGTTCCCGGTTACAAATCCAAGGGAATAGCCTTTGGGAGCTTTATTCGTATCTGGTTTTGATGCTTAAATATATTCTCATTGCTCTGTTTACGCTTGCCATATCGGGCTTTTACAACTATAGCAGCCACCCGGAAATACCTGTTTCCAGAAGGTGGCTGCTGTTCTTTTTACGTAGCATCTCGCTGGGCATAATCTTACTTTTACTTATCAGCCCGATACTGTATTATATTCAGAGAAAGAGCCTTAAGCCTCAGATTGTAGTGCTGGAAGACGTTTCCCAAAGCATGAGTCTGAAACATGGCAGCGGCACAAAAAACGCCATTTTACAGCCTTCTATTGGCAAACTAAGCTTGCTCTTCCGCAAAGCGGGCTATGAAGTAATAGAACACCGCTTTGCCAACGGCTTGGAGGGAGATGATGGCAGCAGCTTACTGGGAAAATCTCTGGAACAACTTAAGCAGGATAAGAGCCTTGATAACCTTGCCGGCATTATTCTCGCCAGCGATGGCTGGATGCGTGACGAAAACCTCTCAGCCGTTCAACAGCTGGGTCTGCCTTTTTATGTTTTGGCAGACAGCAGCCGCAGTCCTTCTCCCGATTTGGCGGTAAACAATGTCCACAGCAACCGCTATGCCTACCGTAATGAACCCAATACTATCAGGGCAGACTTTATCTCAGAGAACTACAGCGGAGCCGCAGAAGCACGCTTTATGCTCGGTAATCGCATCATATCCAGGCAAAGCCTGAATCTTGAAGCAGGAAAAACACATAGTCTGGATTTCACCCATCGCTTCACCCAAACCGGCTTTTTTAACTGGAGGGTAGAGCTAAACCCCTTACAGAACGAAAGCAGACTTAGTAACAACAGCTTCCCCGGTGCCATAGAAGTGCTTGCAGATAAAGAGCGCATCATCCTGATCTCCGATAAGCCCGCTTGGGACAATAAGTTTATTTTGGACGCTATCTCAGCCAACCCCCGCTGGGAAGTGCATACCTATCTTAGCCGCTCCGGCAAGCTTTATAGCGGTGAAACTCCGGTTATCAAGCTCGTGGGGGACAATCTGGCTGCGGTGGTAATTATCAACAACGGCATGATCAAGCTGGACAGCAACACCCTTAGTTTCATCAGCGGAGTTCATGCGCGTGGCGTTGGCATTATGTATCAGGGTCTGCCGGTTACAGAGCTTAGCTCTCTGCTGCCCTTGCAGAAATCCAACATTATCACCATGTATCAGGGCTTTATCAATCCCTCGTCCGCTGCGGTTAATTATCCTATGCTTAGCCCCTTAAGTGAAGGTGCAGACGATATCCCGCCCGTAGATTATTATTACGTTACGGCTACAGCGGGAGCGGAGGTGCTGGCAAGCATAAATAACCCCCAATCTTCTCCGGCTATTGCCGTAAAAAACATTGGCGGAGCACGGAGCCTTGCCTTTTCCACCCTAAACCTTTGGCGTTGGCAATTGCAAAGTAAGGATGAAGGATACAACAAGCTAATCGGCAATTGCCTCACCTGGCTAAGCAACAAGAGTACAAGCGGTTACGATGCCATCTATAACAGCAGCTATATGCAGGGGGAAGAAATAATTATTAAGCTGAGAGTGGAAGACGAAATACGGCAGCGAAAATTGGATGTTAACCCGCGTATCCGCATCATGGATAAGGATAACAAAGAAGTCTTAAGCGACTTCCTTACACGGCAGGATGATGAGTATAGCGTTAAGGCAGATTTGGCTGAGCCGGGAGTTTACAGCTTCGAAATCTCAGATAAGGAAAGCGGTAAGAGCAGCAAAGGCAAGTTTGTGATTAGTGATTCTTCCCTTGAAAACAGGGATTTCGGTTATAATCTACCCTTACTGGCTTGGCTGGCTTCTTTTAACGGTGGCAAAATGATCTTTGGTGCCGATGTAGAGGCTTTCCCTGTCCTCCCCGCTGTGGAAGAAGAGCTAATTTCCCGCCGCGAGATAGCCTTGTATAAGAAATGGTATATCCTGTCTCTGTTCATTTTGGCATTCTGCGCAGAGCTATACCTGCGTCGCCGTTGGGGATTGCTGTAAAACCACATTCCCCTCTGCTGTGATAGTGTAAATAAAATGGGTGACCCCGATCTAACGAAGCCACCCTTCTACAGTTAACCTATAACCCAAAGTAAAACTGTACACTACCCCACATAACTTTCCTACAGACCTAACCTACAGATCCAACTGCCCTGAGCTTGAGGAGTTGCTAATATATAGAGCATGAAATGTGCCATAGTTTGTCAATTCGTAAGCCTTTGGCATGGAGCACCTTAGGGGTACGATGATTATTGCTGTGTGGTATATTTTACCACGGGTACAATTGCAAAACGTGAAATCAATGTTAGAATTGTTTGCAGGTTACATAAATAGCATATCCCATCTTGAGGTAATAGCATCTGTAAAAAGGACTAACTGAAGCTATGTTGCAACCGCCCTATTAGCCGATATATTTGCGCTTCTACTTATCCCGCAGTACTATTCCAAGAGACGATATCTTCTTGAAAAGGTTGGATTTATCCATGCATAGCATCTCTGCTGTTTTGCGGACATTATAATCGTTCTCCATCAGCGAATGCTCGATGTAAGCTTTTTCAAAACTGCTAAGAACTGATCTAAGGGAACCGGATTTTGCTTGTTTGAATCCGGTATCCTTGCCTGTGGTAAAATCTACCACAGCAATATGGTCGTTTTTCGCATTAATTACCCCACGTTCCACGATATTCTTCAGCTGGCGCACATTGCCCTCCCATTTCTGCTCGCAAAGCCAGGCTTTGGCGGCAGTAGTAAGAGTTTTTGGGGGAATGTAATTACGGGAGCAGAATTCACTTGTAAAGTAATCTGCAAGCATAGGTATATCCTCAATCCGCTGTCGCAAAGGGGGTATCACAATATGCATGGTGTTCAAACGGTATAGAAGGTCCTTACGGAAACCGCCATTATTGGATAGAATCTCCAAGTCCTGATTAGATGCACTAATGATGCGAGTGTTTATCTTGCTGACCTTACCACCCAGCTTTTGGATTTCTCCTTCGGAGATAACGCGCAACAGCTTGGCTTGCACCTCCATGGGAAGCTGACTTATTTCATCCATAAAGAAGCTGTTATTGTTGGCAAACTCGAAGTAGCCTTTTTTCGCTTTATCTGCACCGGTGAAGGCACCTCGCTCAAAACCAAACAACTCTGCTTCAAAGAGGTCTTTGGGTACAGAAGCGCAGTTTATGCAGGTGAGGCTTTTGCTGCCATACTTGCTAAGGCGATGTACTGCGTGTGCTGCCAGTTCTTTACCGACACCGGTTTCCCCGCTGATCAGCACAGGGCAATCATACTGCGAAGCCTTTACAATCTCCTCGAACAACTTATGCATAGGTGCAGAGCTACCCCTCATCCCGATGGCTGTAATCCGAAGCTCTTGCATTTGGCTGGATAGCCTGAATGCTTCGCTGATGCGTTTTAGTTTCAGCAACAGATGATTTATATCAAGGGGCTTTTCGATAAAGTCCATTGCTCCGTTCTTAATCGCAGCCACAGCATCGGGTATATGCCCACTGCCGGAGATCATCAACACTGGCAGATCAGGGTGTTGCTCATGGATTTCACTAAGGATACCAAAACCGTCCTGCAAAGCGGGAAAGCACATATCGAGCATCATTATATCAAATTGGCTTCCCTCCAGGTAGCGCTGACAATCTTCCATGGTAGAAACACACGTTACATCATAGCCTGCATTGCTAAGCAAGCTTGAGGTTAGGCGTAAGAAGACCAGATCATCATCTGCAAGCAATACACTTATTCTATTCATTTCTCTCCCTTCAGCCAGAAGGATACCGTTGTACCGACCCCAACCTCGCTCTGTATAAACATCACGCCCCCTATGGAATCGATGATCTTCTTCGTTTCCGGGATACCTATTCCCGTTCCGGATTGATTGGTGGTGAAGAATGGTTTCCAGATATCTTCCATGTACTTCTGCGGTATTCCACAGCCGCTATCTTCAATCTCCACCAGAATAGAATGAGGTGCTTGAGGTGAACTTGCAAGGGGGAATTCCTTGATCAAAATATGCAGATTACCGCCCTCAGGCATAGCTTCAAGGGCGTTACTTATAGTATTAACCAACGCCTCTTCGAAGCGTATTGGCTCGATGTAAGCACATACAGATTGCAGACTCCAGTTTTTCACCAGTTTCACGTTAGCGGGAATGTTTCTCCTGGCGATGCAATGCTCCACAGAAGGGATAATATCCTGAAGCTGAAGCTCATAATTTTTAAATTCCGTGAAGCGTTGGAATGCGTGGGTAAACACCCGCACTTTCTCAATCTCACTGCTGATTATCTGGTAGTATTCATTTCTGCCGCTGTCCTCATCCTGCTGCAAAGCATTCAGAGTCAGGATAATATTGGTGACGTGCCTGCGCACATGATGTGATAACCGGCGGGCAATATCCGCCCAAAGCAATTTGTCCTTCAGGATTTCTTTCTCGCTTTGATCCGGGTAGATGGTGATGATATAAAGCGTCTTCAAGTTTCGGGTGCGGAATATGGTAATCTGATAGACATCATCCTGATCATCAATACCCAGCTTTTCCGTGTATTTGCTATGATCTGCCTTACTGGTGATAAACCCGCTCATAGCCTTGTGGAGATTGGGAAAGCAAAGCTGTAGATTCCTGCAAGTAGGATCAGCACTTTTTTCTGCCATTTTCACTGCTACATGGTTGCGGAATATTACCTTTCTGGCACTTACCAGCACCATCATCCCTTCACCAAGTTGGTTGGCGGTCATTGCCATGATCTTCAGTCTTTGCCGATACCGGTATATGAAGAACACAAGTAGAGCTACCAGCACCAGATTGAGGTAGATGGCATATACTTTGTATAGCTGGTATAGCAAAACCCAAAACGGTATAGGTTTATACTTGTAGTAACGCACTTCGCGGTTAGTGCCAATGCTTATCAGCGGGTCGCTATCAAAACCTGTTCTCACAACATTCATGCTAAAAGCGTTTTCATTGGGGAAGGGATTCTTCATCCTCGCATGGCAGTGGTAGTTTTTATCCAGTATCAGCAGATAATTATCATCTGTTTGCAGCAGGATTTCCTTGTTTCCATCCTGGTTAATATCTTCTACCGCCCATATAGTTTTGGCATACTCTCTGCATTTTTGCGGATAAACATGCAGGAAAGCATCCAATACTATTAGTCCCTTGCCTTTATCCGTAAGATGCAGCCTGGGAGTGCCGGCAGCATCCATTCGCTTCAGAAAGTCAGGATTCTGGAATCTCTCCAGCGAGGAAGCCATTTGCAAATTCATCTTTCGCTTAAGCTTTTCACCCGTCCAGCTATACACAGATGCTGTATTGCGATTGTTTTCGCTACCCCATGTGGTGTTCACCACGAATATCTCCAGCTTACCATCCTTCTCCTGATCAGCTATGTCCACGTTCACCTGCCCGAAGCCGCTAAATTGCTGTTCTTTATACAGCAGTTTCCCGGAAGTGGATAGAATTACAATCCATCCGCTGTTGTCGTCCAAGCCGTTTATCTCCGCCATTGTATTCCTGAGAGCAGAAGTGCTGAAGACTATTTCTTTCCTGCCATCCAGATCAAAATCGCGCAAGATCAGGTTGCTGATGTTACACGGTGTGTCATAACGCCACTTGATGTTGCCGGTGATAAAATCGTAAACAATCACTCCGCGCGGGTTGGTGGTGAAGCCATCCGCTCCCACACAAACAAGCTCCATCCTCCCATCGCCATCAATATCTTCCAGAATCTGGGGACTAATCTGCCCAAAATATTCTATCTTCAGATTATCTATTGCCCTGTCCTCGCGGGGGATGCTTTGGAAGTGCTTAGTCTCCCGTTGCAGAGGCACTTGCCAGTTGTATTTTACAGCATCGAGGAACACAGTTTTCTTGTCGTTATAAGAATAGAACAGCCAACGACCGTTATCCCGTGGATCAGCAAGCACTTTCATAGACCGGTAGGGGTAGATACTATTAATCTGAGAAACAACCTTGCCCTTGGTATCTGACACATAAATTGAACTTAGCTTGGGAAGGGTTGTATCGCAGGTAATCATATAATCCGTCTCATCACCCTTCAGATCAGCATATAGCCAGTTTGTGATATTAGTTTCGTGCCGGTTTATATCTACTGGCATAAATTCATGCGTGTCAACCCTGTGCCCGTTTCTACAGGCACTAAGTACAAACAAGCAGATAAACATTAGGATCATGCCTCTGGGCATACAAACTCCGATAATCTTACATGGGGCATTTCTAATTAAACTATATTCTTCTGTCAAGCTAAATATTATGCAATAAAAGTGCTTGACCATATTTCCTTTTACAGCAGCCTTGCCCAATGATCTTCTGATCTGGAGGAATTATGAAAAAACAGCTAATAGTGACATTAACCATCTTGCTGTTATTATGCGTCAGCGCAGCCAAGAAAGAGTACTTTGGCAACATCAAAGGTGTAGTTACCCGGCAGGGACGAAAGATAACTATCCCGAATGTGGAAGTAGAGTGCTACCAAAACAAAGTACTGCACTCCTTTGTGTTCACGGATAACAATGGTGCCTACAGGATAGATAAACTGCCCGTGGGTAAATACATCATCAGCGTGAAATCCCCAGGATATGAGAGATTCGTCGCAAAAGTAAAGATCAGGAAAAACAGAACCATTATCCTGAATATCAAGCTGAGGGTATCCTTACGTCCCAAAAAGGTAGCACCTACATCAGTAATGACATTGCAAGCCATTGCAGAGCAGACCGGCTCAGTTATTATAGAGAAGGACATGGGTGGTAGTTCCGGAGCAATGGGTGGAGCTATGATGGATTCAAGATACCCCCCGCCAAACGTTTATATGCCACCGCCACCTCCGCAGTTTAACACCGAGGACTACAATGCGATTACGCCAAATATCTTCCACAGCCCTCTGGTGGAACCGCTTTCCACCTTCTCAATTGATGTGGACACCGCCAACTACAGCAATATCCGCCGCATGTTAAATCAGGGTCAGTTACCGGTGCCGAACAGCATCCGTCTGGAAGAATTGCTAAACTATTTCACCTATAACTATCCTGCCCCCACGGACAAACACCCCTTTGCCGTTTATAGTGAAGCGGGTGTGATTCCCTGGAACCAGAAACGCAGCTATGTGCACATCGGCATTCAGGGCAGAAAGCTTAATCTTGATGCTGCTCCGCCCAGCAATCTGGTCTTTTTGCTGGATGTCTCCGGTTCCATGGATTCTCCTAACAAGCTTCCCTTGGTGCAGGAATCCCTCAATCTGCTAATAGAAAACCTGCGTGGTAAAGACAAAGTTGCCATCGTGGTGTATGCCGGTGCTGCGGGCGAGGTGCTTCCCTCCACCAGCGGAAATAACAAGCTTGCCATCACCCAAGCCCTAAACAATCTGCGTGCAGGTGGTTCCACCGCCGGAGGAGCAGGCATCCAGCTTGCTTACAAAATTGCCGCAGAGAACCTGATCACCGGTGGCAACAACCGCATTGTAATCTGCACTGATGGCGATTTCAATGTGGGTGCATCTTCAGACGCAGCCATGACCGATCTGGTGGAAAAGAACCGCAATAAAGGCATTTACCTTACCGTGCTGGGCTTTGGCATGGGCAATTACAAGGACAACCGCATGGAATTGCTTGCCGACAAAGGCAATGGTAACTACGCTTATATAGACACTATTCACGAAGCCAAGAAAGTGCTGGTAAACGAAATGGTTTCCACGCTCTACACCATTGCCAAAGACGTGAAGATACAGGTGGAATTCAACCCCGCCCATGTTAAGGCATACCGCTTGGTGGGCTACGAAAACCGCCTGCTGCGTACTGAGGATTTTAAAGACGACACCAAGGATGCAGGAGAACTTGGCGCAGGACACAGCGTTACGGCTATCTACGAGATTATCCCCATGAATTCCAAAGAGAGCATTCCCGGCGTTGACCCACTGAAATACCAAGCCATCCAGATAACCGACGAAGCCCGCAAATCCCCAGAAATGATGACTGTTAAGCTCCGCTACAAACTTCCTGATTCTGATGTAAGCATCCCCATGGAAGTGCCGGTTAAAAACGAGATAAAACCGGAAGACCGCTGCTCTGAAACCTTCATGTTCTCCACTGCCGTGCTGGGCTATGGCATGATGCTGCAAAATAGTGAGTTTAAAGCCGGTTTAACCTGGGAAAGAGTGAAGGAACTTGCCACTGCCAATATCGGCAAAGACAGCGAAGGCTATCGTGGTGAATTCCTGAAACTTCTGGATACTGCCGCTAAATTGCACGAAATACAGCAGAGGGAAGAAAACAGAGATTACAATAAAGGCGATTAACGCAAACATCGTATAACCTTAGATAAAAACATTAGAGTTCAAGCCGGTACGGATATCCTGTGCCTTCCACAGGTTCAATACCGGCTTGAACTCCTTTTGATAGATGAACCTTACCCAATCTGCCTTATATGACTATCCCTCCCGCCTTTTATGATAACCCAATCTGCCTTATATGACTATCCTTCCAGCCCTTTAGGATAACCCAATCTGCCTTATATGACTATCCTTCCCGCCCTTTAGGATAACCCAATCTGCCTTATGTGACTATCCCTCCCGCCTTTTAGGATAACCCAATCTGCCCTTTAGGTCATAATATGCAAAGCCCACAGTGCAGGCGAAGCCGGAACTGTGGGACAGGCGATACCCCACCCCCACCAGCCCCCCGGGGGCGACACAACCCCTCACCCCCACAATACCTGCTAAACAACACCAACCCCTCGGGGGCGACACAAATTCCTACACCTACAAAACCCGCCAAATACCGCCAGCCCCCCGGGGGCGTAACAATCATTCCTTTTCGCCGTATGGCACCAAACCAAACGCCCGCAACATGGCGTTATACTCCTCCACAAACCCTTGTTTATCATGATGTTTTGCCTGATTGCGGATGTAACCTTTCACCTGCTCTAAATTGGATAAACCCACGGAAAATGCCCCATACCCTTCCTGCCAGGCAAAATGCGGATTATGGTGCTGATGCACCCATTTGCTGCTGCTTGCCTTCATATTCCGCATGAAGGTGGCGATGTCCATTTCCCGCGGCAGGGTGCACAGGATATGGATGTGGTCTGTCGTTCCGTTGATAATGATAGGTTGGCTTTGCAGGTTTTTGATTATCCCTCCAATGTAGGCGTAAAGTTCATTCTGCCAGGTTGATACGATATGCGGTTGCCTGTCCTTGGTGCTGAAAACCAAATGCAGGTACACCACGCTTACGGAATGAGACATAATTCTCTCCTTATCACGCCCCCGGGGGGCTGATCTATGTGTTTGCTTCTTACCCACCGTTCCGGCTCCGCCTTCACGGTGGGCTTTGCATATTATGCCCTAAAGGGCTATTGACATAGCATCTTATCTATAGTCTATATTTGTGTCAAATCAATTTTAGCCCTGTATGTATGTATAGGTGTTTCCATCGTTGCAATACTCAATCCTTGCTTAATCCCTGCTTAATCCCTGTTAAATCCTTTCTCAATCACTGCTCAATCCTTGCTCAATCACTGCTTAATCCCTGCTCAATCACTGCTTAATCCTTGCTCAATCCTTGCTCAATCACTGCTTAATCCTTGCTCAATCCTTGCTCAATCACTGCTTAATCCTTGCTCAATCCCTGCTTAATCCTTGCTCAATCCTTGCTTAATCCCTGCTCAATCCTTGTCTTTCCCGCGGAGGCGGGAATCCAGCCCCCTTTAACACCAATACATTACGCATTTCTACGCAAGCATTTTACACTCTTACAATCCCACATAATAGATCACAAACTAAGCGATAACATATTTATTGACAACATTAATTCTCACCTAAATCCTAAATCCAACCTCTTTCCCCTTTAAGCTCCATCTCTGTTAGACACAAGAATTCGCAGATCACACAGAGGAGATTCTGCCGCAACCCTGCCACAATGCGGCAGGATCGTGGCAGGGTTGCGGCAGTATGATATAAGCATTCTTGTGTCTAACAGAGATGGAGAAAAGAGGGAATTTAATGGATTTCGGTGAAGATTGCACTTGACATTATTTGTAGAAGCAGATATACAGATAGCCGAATGATAACTTCTCAACTACATGTATGATAAGGAGATAGTATGATAGACTTAATTGCTCCATGTGGCATAGATTGCCGGGTTTGCGATGCTTATATCGCCACACAAAATAACGATATAGAGTTAAAACAGAAACTTGCTGATGATTTTAAGCTGAAGTTTGGGGTGGATAAGCCCCTCAGTGAGCTGGATTGTGACGGTTGTGGTGCCCAAGGAAAGCACATCGGCTTCTGCGCTGTATGCGGGATAAGGGTTTGTGCTTTTGCAAAAGGCTATGCCACCTGTGCGGAATGTGCGGAGTTTCCTTGTGAAAAGGGAAGTTTTATCTGGACAAATAACTCCAAATCCAAGGCATTACTGGAAGGACTAAGGAGCTAAACCGCCAAAATTAAGGCACTATTCCCATACTGATCAGGGCAGCTTTCGCTTTTTCCTGATAGGTGGGAAAGTTCACATCAATGCTTGCTTTCCTAAAGTATTCGGCAGCTTTTTTATCATCATTGTTCGCTTGCAGTATTACACCCATATGGTAGGCAATCTCGCCGGGCATGTCTTTCATTTGCAGGGGTATGCTGATATGTTCCAGGGCTTTAGCGGCATCGTTCAGCAGCATGTAGTACCATGCCATGCTGTCCTGATAGTATGCATTTTCAGGCTCTATGGCGATAGCGCTGCTGATAAGCGCACCTGCTTCTTCCAGGGATTCGGGATAATCCAGCAGACTGTAGCCTAAGTCGTTCAAAAAGAGGGGGTTATTGTGAAATCTCTCCACTGCAAGGCGCAGGATGGAGATTTTTTCTTTGTACTTACCTTTTTGCTGGTAATCGGTGATAACGTTTGCCCAGTCTTGTTCGTAACCCCTGTTCCTGCTGACAAAATATTCGCTTAACTCCACGCGGGCTGCATTTACCGAATCGGCAGGAGTAAGCAGCTCTTCCTGAGACACAATGATGTAGCGGGAAATAGGGCTGTGGGGGAAACGATAATTACAGGCATCTATCAGCTCATTATAGAAATTGCTGTTGTTCTCCTCTGTCTTGGTTTGCAGCCCAATGGTAAAGCGCAGAGTTCTGTATAGCATCATGTCGTCCACATCCCGTGTACCATAAAGCATCTCGCCAAACACTTGCGGCGCATCCATAGCATCGGAGAACAGGGATTGGGCAAGTAAAAAGATGGCAATTCCGGCATCTTCTTCCGGATTAGAAATCCTACCGGATAAAGCATGCTGTATTTTTACCAGGACAGCTTCGTCTGCCTTCATGTAAGCTGTAAAAGCTAATTCTCCCAGCAACGCTGCGTCCCCGGTGACAAGAATGTCATTTTGCAGGCTGAGCGCAATTTGGAAGTTCATGGTTTTGCTTGCAGTCTGGAGGAAATGTAGCATAGCCACCTTATCCTGCGGGTACAAATAGCCCTTGAAGAAGGCAATTGCTTCCTCAGCAGTGCTGTTGCGGATGTAAAGATCATTTAGAAGCTGATAGGCTTCCTGGCTGGGGTCAATATCGCGAACTTCAGTAAGTATGGCGATGGCACGCTTGGTGTTCACCAGAGCATACATACGGGCACATAGAACAAGCTCTGTGGTGTTCTTGCCCGCCAGTTTGTACGCCTTATCCAAAAGCTTGGTGTCGCTTATGCTTTTGCGGTCGAAATCCAGATAAAACTTTTGCAGGTAAGCCCTGCTTGTGGGGAAACGGGCAATGCTTTCGTCTATCACCCAGTCCAGACCTGCCTGATCCCCGGCTTGGTTATATACGCTGTAGGCGGCATTAAGCAAATCAGTATCGAAGCTACGGCTTGCCCTTGCAGTGGTGAATTCAGCCAAAGTAATCTCGGCGGATTGCTGCCCGTTGATGTAGGCATAAGCGCTGTTTATCAGGATTTGCTTTGCTATCTGAGGGCTGGCGGTGTCCTGCTCCAGGGCGCGTTTGTACAGCTCTCCTGCAGATAGGAAATCGCCACTGTAGTGCAGTAGTGACGCGGAGAGATAGTAATAGATAGAGATAACATTGGGGCGGGAAGGATCATCCGCTGTTCCGGGCAACCTATCCTGCGGACCTGCACACGCAGCCAGGATCAGCAGAAGCGAAGCAAGGATAATAATCCGGCGTATCATTTAGCCTGAAACGAATTGGAGATTGTGTACAGCTCTACGAGAATGGGAAGTTTATCTCCGGCAGGGAAATAGACGATATTGTCGATGACATATGCAGTCTTGCTGTTAGCATCCCAAAAGGCGAAGCTCTGAAAGCCTCCACCGATGGCATGCTTCATGTTTTTCCACGCACCTAAGAGGCGATAACCCTCGTATTTGCCGAAGCTGAAAGGTTCTTTACGGATGAGATCGGCATCAAACTCGTCCCCTTCAAAGTACCTTGTACCTATTTCCTTACGCTTGTTTACCAGCCAATCTATATCCAGCTTGTTTTCGGGCATGGGTTCATGGTAAACCGATACGTATTTGTCGGGAATTTCTTTATTCTGCATCTTGGCACGATAGAGAAAGCTGATGAAATTGCCAACCTTGTCGTTAGAATAAACACGGTAGGTATCAGGGATTTGCAGAGTGAACGGGTATGGATCGAAGAAAGCGGCAGGCAACACCTTGCCCTGATACGCATAGTATCCCTGTCTCTCCGCAAAGCGGCGAAGCAGTAAACTGAAGATGGGATCTGCCTGCAAGGCACCTATTTTGCTTAGCGACATGGCATCTTTGCCCAATAGGAACATAATTATTTGATCGCGGGAATTGTGGTTTTTGCTTACAAACAAGTCTCCGCCGCTGCCCTGCACTCGGGTAACAAAATCCTGCGCCAATACGCTCTTCATATACACAGAAACAGGGGCAGTGCTTTGCAGATCGCCTATGTACAGGATGTTCTTGTATTTGGCAAGCGTTTCTGCTTCGTTCACCTTTGTAAGGATGAGGTTAAAATATTTCTCGGGATATACAATGGGCACTTCGCGCTCTATACCGCTGCGGATAAAGGGTTCCAGTGCCTTCCAGTTAGCAGGGTCGCAGAATACATGCACATCTCTGTCATCTCCCATAGCTAATGGTTTTGCATGGTCTATAAGCTTGTCAAACACGGTGTAACGGTCGCTTGGGGCTTTTATTTTGCCACATCCCTGCAACACTAATAAAGCGAGAGCAAAAAGAATGAGCTTACGCATGAGAGGACTCCTTGGGAATAAGAACTCTTAAATAGTTAAGCCCGCTGATTACTGTGATAACTGCCACCAGCCAGAACCAGATAGTAACAGATAGCAGTACGGAGGGAGTAATCACGGGATTGATAGCCCAGAAAGTGAAAGCAGCAATTATCCCCAGCATCTGCATCACTGTCTTGATCTTACCAAGCTTGTCGGCTGCCACCACAATACCACGGCGTTGGTACACTTCACGCAGGACGGTTACAAGCAGCTCGCGGGCAAAGATGATGATGAAGATAAGCGTGCTTAAATTGTAGGGAGGTAACCAGCACAATCCGCCTAATGCAGATAGGACTAACAACTTGTCCGCCAGGGGATCCATAATCTTGCCAAAATCACTGATAACATTGAACTTGCGCGCCAGCATACCATCCAGATAATCCGTGAAAGATGCCACCACAAATATGGCGAGAGCATACCAACTCCGCTGTGCGTGGGTGGAAACAAACAGGAAGTACAGAAACACCGGCACCATAAGAAAGCGGAGGATGGTTAGGGCATTAGGAAGGTTGCGTTTCATCTTCTGCCTCAATTATGGTGGGTGTTGCGTTAGGATTTAGCACTTGCACAGGCTTCTCCAGGAAAGAGACTTCCTGCTCGAAAGTGTGGAGTGTGAAATGGGTTATCAAGGTGCCGACAAAAGCTGAACCCGCCTGAACTAAGAAAACCCAATACGGAAGCAACTGTGGCAGAGGATGAAAATGGACATAGGCAAAGTAAACAATTATCCCTATAGGTAGCGGTATCAGCAACATAGACCATGTGTGCCGGATGCCTTGCTTCCTGTGGCGGATGGTATCCACCACGCTGTGATGTTTGCCTTTGTACATCAGCAGGAGGTGCAGCTCGAAACTAAGACGGCTGAAAACAAAGATCAATAAAAGCAGGATGGCGGCAAAAATATGGAAAGCCACTCCGCGTCTGGAGATAACCTTTAGCTCGTAGCTCAGGTTGTTATACAAGTTGGATTGGCTGTCTATATCCGCCTCGTTTATATGAGAGCGAAGGATGTCCAGGATAACAGGTTTGCTTAGTAAAGCCCGGCTAACGGGCAGAAGATTGACGGTGATAATATCAGGAAAGGTGTAATCCGCTATCATGTCCTCGGTCAAGGGTAAATCATAGGATGAAATCAATTCCCTGGATGCCTGTTCCGCAGTTTCGTGTACCACGCTCTTAATGGCAGGGATGGATTTCAGCTCTGCCAGAATAAGGGATACCTTGGTTGTATCCGCCACATAAGCATATATGGGCAGACGAGTGATTGCATCCAGTTTTGCTTGGTGGCTGAGGGCATTTTCATAACCCACATACAGCCAGCCCCCAAATAGAATCAGCAGCATTAAGATAATCAGGAAGAATCGGGTGGTCATATACTTTATCCTTTGTGTAAATGAAAGATTGTTGTGGAGTTATCTACCGCTAAGCAGTTTACCAGGCTTAGCTTTGCTTGTGCGGCTTCGTGCAGCAGTTCTTCTTTGCGCTTTGATGGGTATAGGAGCACTGCTTGTTTGTTGCTGCCAAGATTACGTCCGCAAAAAGCAAGCAAGCCGGGCATTGTGCAGCATAGTTCAGTGCGGCAGATTGCGCGTTCAGGATTGGGGCTAACCAAGCCATGTCCGGCTTTCTGCCAGGGAGGATTTGAGATGATTAGATCGTATTTGTTGTCATCCGTAAAGCTGCGCAAATCAGCACATAAAAAACTTAGCGGAAGGCTGAGGG
This sequence comes from Candidatus Cloacimonetes bacterium HGW-Cloacimonetes-3, assembly GCA_002840645.1. Lineage (GTDB taxonomy): Bacteria > Cloacimonadota > Cloacimonadia > Cloacimonadales > Cloacimonadaceae > Cloacimonas. The sequence continues at coordinate 11,317 of PHBO01000021.1, read as the reverse complement.
AGACAGCGTTGGCTTCAGAAATGCTGTGCAGCGAAGCCTGAATCTCCAGCCCCGTAATATCCCAAGCCGGGAAAGCACGCTGTAACATGATACATAATATCCCGCTACCGCTACCTGCTTCCATAACGCGTAAGTGGCTTGGGCTAAAGCTGTTGGTGATATACTCGTAGAGTGCTGCTGTCGCGGATGTAACCCCCAAAGCACGCTTATCCTGATACATGCTTGCAGGGGATTGTTGCGATGTTTCAGGAAGGGAAATGCGTTGTAAGGGTATTGCCATCATCAGTTTTTTTACAGCTCCAGCATCCGGGTAATGCTCCGCCTTGCTTTATCGGCAATTGCCGGGTCAACCGTTATTACATGCTGGTGATTTAGCAAAGCCTGATAAACATGCTCCAGAGTAGTCTTCTTCATGTTTTTACAGTTGGCTTGGGGAGATAAAGGTTCTATACGCTTTTTGGGGTATATATGCTTCAAATACTTTGTAAATGCGTTCTCAGTAGCAATGATGGCTTTATCACCCGTGCTGATCCACTTCATCATCCCTCCGGTACTCAAGATAAAATCGGCATGCTTAAGGATATCTGTATCACACTCCGGGTGAGCCAGAAGCACATAATCAGGATACTTGGCACGTTTGGCAAGCACATCTTGCTCGCTGAAACCCCATTGATGCACAGGACAGTAGCCATTCCAGGTTATCACTTCCCTGCCTGCTTGTTTACCCGCCCAAGCGCCAAGGTTTTTATCCGGTACAAACAGGATAGGCTTGTCTGCGGGGAAGGATTGCAACACCTTCACAGCATTGGCAGAAGTGCAGCAGATGTCGCTTTCTGCCTTCACCTGCACACTGGAATTTACATAACACACCACCGGAGAGCCGGGGTAACGCCCTTGAAACTCCCGCAGCTGGGCAGCATCTATCATATCCGCCATCGGGCAGCCGGCATCAAGCGCGGGAAGCAAAATATCCGATGTGGGGTTTAGCAGGGCAGCAGTTTCCGCCATGAACCTAACCCCGCAAAACACTATTAATGGTGCTTTAAGTTCCGAGGCAAGGATGGAAAGCTGTAGGGAATCACCACGGTAATCTGCCAAATCCTGAATCTCTACAGCCTGATAATTGTGGGCTAAGATAACGGCAGATTTCTCTTTTTTCAATTGCTCTATTTTCTTTATCAATTCTGTGTACATAAACGCCTCTTAGTGCCCTGTATGCCCAAATCCACCGGCTTGCCTGTCGCTTGTTCCCAAGCTGTCAGTTTCCACCAGCTCTGGGATTAGCACGGGACAGAAAACTAACTGGGCAATGCGCATCTGCGGAGTAATAATAGCCGTCTCTTTGCCTGTGTTTATCAGGATAACCTTCACTTCGCCGCGATAATCCGCATCTATGGTTCCGGGGCTATTCAGAACACCAATGCTGTGCTTTAATGCCAAACCGCTGCGGGGGCGTACTTGTCCTTCGTAGCCCACAGGTATCTCTAATGCTATACCGGTGGAGATGGCTTTCACTTCGCCCGAAGCAAGCGCACATGGCTCTGCCAAATCCGCAAACAGATCAAAGCCCGATGCATGAGGCGTCATCCTCACCGGCATCATAGCCGTAGCTGTTAAACGTTTAAAAGCAAGTTTCATGATTTACGGGTTAAAAGGTGTTCGGCTAAAATATCCAGCTTCAAAGCTCTCTTGCCCAGAGGGGCTAAAACCAGCCTGGCTTTCTCCGTTAGTTCCATAGCCTTATTGCGGGATTCCTCTATGCCATACACCGATGGGAAAGTTGCTTTTTCCACACCGGCATCCTTGCCAATGCTTTTGCCAAGTTCTTCTTGTGAACCCTCGATATCCAGCAGGTCATCCACAATCTGGAATACAAAGCCGATAAGCTTGCCATATTCTTCTATCAGCTTCAGCTCCGCCTCGGGAGCACCGCCTGCAATAGCACCAAAGCGGAGACACAGGTTTATCAAGCGTGCCGTTTTATTCTCATGGATATAGTTAAGGGTCTTTTTATCCACTTTCTTGCCTTCGGATTCGATATCCACCATCTGACCGGCTATCAAGCCCTTAATCCCCACTTCCCGGGCAAGTTCACGGATGAACTGCACCCGTAAGGCAGCATCTATTTCTGCTAAAGTAACCAGTTCGAAAGCGCTAATCAATAATGCGTCTCCGGCAAGCAGGGCTACTCCTTCTCCAAACACGGCATGGCAGGATTTCTTGCCTCTGCGGTATTCATCGTCATCTATATCGGGAAGGTCGTCGTGAATCAAAGAAAAGGTATGGATCATTTCTATGGCAGCAGCAACGGGAGTTATGATCTCCACATCCTCGTTGTAGAGCTGGAAGGCAAGCATCGTGAGATATGGGCGCAAGCGTTTTCCGCCGGCAAACACACTATAGCGTATGGCTTTGTGTATTTCCTTGGGATATTCGTCTTTGCGGGGAAGGAATCTATCCAGAATGATATTCACCAGTTCCTGTTTTTCCTTCATGTCTTTTTTCAGCAGTATCTTTCTATCCATTGTTATCCTCCGCTGCTTTGGGGGTAGAGATTTGAGTGCTAAGTAGCCGTATCTTTGCTTCGGCTTCGCCCAGGCGGCTTTGGCAATGGTTCAGATAGGCGATGCCTTCTTCGTATAGCTTAAGCAGTTCTTCCAGTTGGGGTTCACCCCCTGAAAGGCGTTCCACAATACTCTCCAGCTCTTCTAAAGCAGATTCGAAGCTTAGGGGCTTGATCTTTTCTGTAATCGTACTCACGCTTATTCTCTCCCATAATCTAATTCACGCCTGTTTACAGGAGTTACGACTTTTTGTCAATTAGAAATTGTAATTATTGCCAGCGCTTCTCCGTTACACATAACAAGCTCTGCCTTGTCAGCAGTAAATTCGTTACTGATACCGCGGGACTGGTGCGGTAATAACTGCAAGCCGTCCAGCGGGTACTTCAAGCCAGCGGAACTGCTGAACTCCACTGTTTCGGAAAGCGGTATGATGGATAGTATATGCCCTTTCACAAAATCAAAGCTGTTTGTTTCCTCCAACAAGAAAATCACCTGATTGTCTGTTTCCACCCGCACTATCGCTTCCTCTCCATACATTAGCATCAGATTCTGCACTATCGCCAAAGCATGGTCGAAGCGTCCCTGCATATCGTTACAGATGATAATCTCGCTATACACACCTTGCTGAATGCACCACAGCAGTGCCAGTTCGGTATCGGTTTCTTTCTTTTCGGCAGGGTGTTTATGCATGGGAACGCAAGAATATTGCTTTAGCAAAGCAGGTTTTACAGAATCCATATCACCGATAATAATTGTAGGAGTTAAACCCAGTTCATGAATGCGCTGTAAGCCGTTATCCACGGCAATAATGTGATCAGTGTTTTCTATGTTTTCGTAGCCGGAAACAATCTGCTCCGGTGCGTGGTTTGTAAAGAGGTATGCCCGTCTGGAAGGCTTAGCGCATGGCATAGCGGGGCTCATCTATGCGGTTCAGATATGCGGTGGGATTCACCTTTTCTGTAGCCTTGCGAACTTCATAGTGCAAGTGCGGTCCCGTGGTAAGCCCTGTATTACCCATCAGACCTATTATCTGACCCTTGCTTACATCGTCCCCAGCCCGCACCAGATAACTGTATAGATGTGCATAAACTGTTTCATAGCCACCATCGTGTGTTATCAATATCCGCTTGCCATAGCCGCTGTCAAAATCGATCTTCCCTACCCTGCCCCTTGCTGTGGCATACACCGGCGTCCCCGCTTGATTGGCAATATCTATGCCGTAATGAAACTCAATCTGGTTTGTAATGGGATGCACTCTCAAGCCCCAGCCATCCGATATCCGCCCGAAACTGGGGTATATGGAAGGCATACTTTCCGGAGGTATCTCCCCTTCGGGAAATACGTATGCAACAGGAGCAGTTTCACTCGGATGGGCTACATAATCCAGAATACTCACTAACTTTTGCTCCAGATCAGTAATCTTATGCTTTAGCTCAGCATCGTAAGCGAAGTCCGTCTGTTTGGCTTTAGCACCCAGACCATAGGAAGGATAGTCCCTCTTAGAGGGTTCTGTTTTAACCCGCAAGGAATCCAACATCACAAAGATAGAATCCACCGTACTTGCATAGAAATCCACTTTGTTTCGCAGGCTGTTGTTCTCTACTTCCAATTGCTCCAGACGTGCCGCCCCGGCGGATAAGCCACCTGAGCGGATCAAACTGAATACGCTTGATCCAATCAGCAATAGCAGAAAGATAATAAGCACAGCAAAGCTCCAGCGAGGCAGCATGATGAACCGCTGCTCTCCATCGGGAGTAAGCTGGTAACTTATCTTCAGTTTATGCTTGGGAAGGAATTCGTGGGACACTATCTATCAATCCTTTTTTGCTTTATGGTTCTGCGGTGTGCAAGTTTCAAACCAATGGGGCAAATAAATGGCATCCCGTAGGGGAATCGAACCCCTGTTGCGTGACTGAGAATCACGAGTCCTAGGCCACTAGACGAACGGGACGTGAATACTGTTGCTTTCATAATTGCTGCACCGAAAAAATGTGGCGACCCCTAGGGGAATCGAACCCCTCTTGCAAGAATGAAAATCTTGAGTCCTGACCGATAGACGAAGGGGTCGCAAACTGGTGATCCAGGGCAGGCTCGAACTGCCGACTCTCTGCTTAAAAGGCAGATACTCTACCTCTGAGTTACTGGACCAATTTTCGGTTAAGTTTTGTCACATCATTTTGAGGGCGGGTTTCTGTCAAGCAAAAAGTGAGCATTACAAGCATTTTACAGCTTGTTTAGGGCTTCAGCAGAATATCTCTTCGGCTTTTGCCATGGTTGCATAAGCATTTCTATAGCCAGGCAAAATCCAATTACGGTATCATTACGCATGAATTACGGATGAGATGCGTATTTCATGCGTAATGCTACCGTAATTCATGCAAGGAAGAAGCCAAAAAACAATCAAAAGATATTGAGGAAAAAGAGCCTCCGAAGAGGCTCTTTTCT
>PHBO01000021.1:0-6222 GCA_002840645.1 Candidatus Cloacimonetes bacterium HGW-Cloacimonetes-3 | reverse complement strand
TCATCAACATAGCTTTGCGCACGGAAGCTTGCCCACCGGATTCCAAACGCAAGAAATAGATACCGGAGCTTACACTGCGATAATTCTTATCTCTGCCATTCCACACTATGGTATGATAGCCTTTCTCCATATCGGTATTCAGAAGTTCTCGAACCTTTTGACCTTTGATGTTATACACGGTTATCTTCACCTTGCCATCAGCAGGAATCCCAAACTTAATTGTGGTACTCGGGTTAAATGGATTCGGATAATTGGATGATATTACTGCTACAGGCGGTACTGGTACTATTACTTCCTCAGAGGTGGTGCTGTATAATTGCTTCAGCAGATTCCGGTGGTCTTCATGTTTTGCCGTAAATGTTTGGATATTGGGATAGATGAATTGCTTGTAGTTGGTATTGAGCATCGCCTTGGAAGGATTCCTCTCAGCAAGGTGAAGGACTACCTCCAAATCCATAACCGCCAATAGCGAATCTATCTCACAAGCAGGGCTATCCAGCCTAAGTTCTATCCTATCTATTGCAGTTTGGAAGTCACCAAATGCCAAGGGCACTTTTACGAGATAATCGGAAATAAACTGGGCAACCCTTGGAGAGGTTTCGGAGTAATCCTCCACTAAACCGGACACATAGGATTCGATTGTTTCCTGGCTATTATTCATGATTAAGGATGTCCGGTAATACCCATCCAGCGCATCAATATGAATATCGCTTTCAGACACGAGATTATCGTCCAGTATCTCTTTGTATTTCAAATTTGCAGAGGCATAGTTCTCACTGTTCTCATCTACAAAGGCACTACTCATCCTATCGTTGTTTTCCTGAAAGACATTTGGTTCGGGGTCTATCCCATAATAAACAATGTAATTGCTTTCAATCCCAGGACAACGGACTAGTACTGTCCCATCTTCAAACCAATTACGGCTAACAACAATTGGATTAGCCCTTGGGGAGCCGACAATCCAATTGTTGTCGAAATTGAAATCAAAATTATCGTCGTCTATATTATGATAGAAGTCATTATGTCCGCAAAGTAACTGGACATGAGAGGTGTAGCTTTCTGTATCTTGAAACTTTATGCTCGAGTTAGTATTTAAAAATACATTACTTGCATCGTTGTGGATTCTAAGTGTTGAACCCGAACGGTTTAATATGCCAATCACCCCTTGAAATTCGTTATCCTGAATGCGAAGGTTTGAACTCCGGCTTTCTATATCCACGTCCCCATTTATGAAAAGGCAATCTCCAATGATGCCGGAAGATAGAGACGAGAGCTCCATATAGATACCAGTTTCGCAATTGTCAAAATAACAATCACTCATTATTGGACTTGCAGCATCAAGCTTTACCCCAGTAGCGTTTGAAGTGAACTCGCAAGCTGATACATAGGGAGAGTATTGAGAACCCAATAGCATCACTCCTATATCATTATCGGTAAAACTGCAAACTGCGATGGTATCTTGAAGCGCAGAATTGTTCCATATTGTTAAGCCAACTGCATTGTTTTGGAATTCTGTGTTTGCTACATAGATGTCATTGGACATATCTTCTATAAACAGCCCATAAGTAGTATCTCCGCCCCCATTAAAAGCAGAGGAAGTTAAGCGGGTACTGCCCGATGTGGAGTTGCTTACCCAAAGTCCAATACCATTAGTTGGGATATTAAACGTGCAATCCTCTATCAAAAGGTTAGAATCGCAGGTTGAATTAAACGAGGCATTATTAATAACAGTATTCGACAAATTCACTGCATCTGAATTTACTACGGAAAATCCGAGCCAGGTGCCTGCGTCCGGTGTGCCCTTAAGCTCACTATCCGCAGCCCAAAACTCAGAATCCTCTATCGTCAACACCGAAGTATAACCCCACTCACATACGGCACCATCAAAGCTTATCTTACTTCCCTGCTCCACAAAAATGCTTACGCTATCAGCGATAGAAACATTGCCAGAGATATTCAGCGTGGAGCCACCTCTTACCCTTATCGTGCTGTTCGGCATTATATATGTTTGTGTTCCAGGTGCAATGGTTACTACAGCATTATTCTGGATAGTAACTGATTTCAAATACACTTTGGACTTCAGATACGCATTGTCAGCCACCAAAACCGGTAGTGTCCCGCACATCTGAAGTAGTTTAGCATCACCAGCATCTATTTCTACGGGTATTTGTTGCGATACGCTGCTGAACAATGTGTTATCATAGGCATCTATGAATGCGATATGAGTACCAAACATCGTATTGGCAGTAGAGTCGGGATAAATGGAAATGAATTGTGAATCAAACTCTGGAAAATGTTCTTCATAGTTAGATATTGGGACAAAGCTAGGTTCTGTGATAGAAGTGGTTGGTGCAAAGTAGTTTGCTCTGCGGTTTACTAACATCAGATATGGCGCGTTGCTTGCAGGATCAGTATAATACCCGCATTCCACATAGCACCCATATGGCCCAAGTTGGTCAATGTCACTATCTTCGATAGTGCTAATCAAGGCAGCAGAAAGATTAGCATTTGCAGGTTCTATGGTGTTTTCAGTAATTGTTAGCGCACCCTCCCAATGAAGTTGTGATAGCATTGGCCCATACTTGATAATCTTGTTGTTAGCCTCTAGTATTGCGTTAAAAGTAAACGGATATTGGCAAATAGCAGGAGTACCGCTCAGTCCCTGTGTGGTTAAGGCACCATACTCGTCAAGGGCAGGGGGATGTTGTATGTAGGTGAATAGTCGGTAATCATACATACCGTCGGCACCATAACATAGCGGAAGGTATTTCAGCATTGTTTGCGTTTTAGCAGGTGGTAGTGTGAAATCAACCCATCTACTGCCTTGCCACTTTCCAAAAGCCTGAATAACGGGGTATAGTTTTCCATCGTTTGGATAACGCTGTTGAAGGTAGTTCTTAGCGTTACGATACTGACTCGTAACCTTGTCTGTTATTACGTTTTGGAAGAATATTTGGCGGACGCCAAGTTCATCATAAGCAGATGGGTCGTTCCAATTTACGAACGTTCTTTGCGAAGTACTCTCAAACTTGATTGGCTTAATTGGATATGGATCAGGCATTATCACCTTTGGCTCTGCCACATTTCGAAATACCTCTTGGTGATCATAAAACTTCTCACCATCCATAAGAAAGTCCTGGTACTTATAATCCTCAGTTGCAGTCATAGTATTAATACCCTGAGAAGCAACCATTTCCTGAATCCTGTTAAATGAATGGAACTGAGGTTGGTGCGGTTCATCCATGGTATATATGCCCCTAATCATATCGTGGTAAAGTGGAACCATTATATCAGCTATACGAGAATCAACTCCCAAATCATACTCGCTATAATTATTCATCAATTGCCTGTGCATGTTGTCTTCAATATCAACGTAATCAATATCGAGAATAAAGTGACCTTTATAATGCAAACGTGGATTAAGGTTCAACAACCGAAAACGGGTGGCTCCGTCGGTGATAAGCAATCCCTTTTCATACAGCTCACGATAGCTGATCTTTAACTCTATTTCTACAAAAGGATGGTCAGGGATATCAGGAAGCTTACCCTCCAATGAGCGACTTACATAGCCACCTAAGGTTAGTTGAGATACTTCGCCTTGTTGCGTACCATTTGTATGTATCAATGGTACATGGCTACCTTCACCAACTATCTCGTCTGCCGCATTGTACAACATTTGAACCCCGGTAGGATGGAAGGACAATAGAATTGTACTTCCATATGTTTCATCATCTTCTGGAATAACAAATCTCAAGCGATATTTTATATAAACATATTGTTGCTCCATTAAAGCAAGTTGAGTTTGTAGAGCGGTAGCACTTAGTTCACTCAGCTTTGCATTGTCTACGTGTAAACTGAATTCACTTCCAATTCTGATATTTTTATTCGCAGTGGTCAGCCACCGCCATCGTAAATCAGTGTATGCCCACTCAGTTGGTTCTATCTCTGTGCTTGGGATGCACCGCCAAGTGTAATCATTGGAGGCTTCCTGATCGTCGGTTACAAGGTGAGGAGAACCTATTCTTGTAAAGTTTGCCTCGCTCCTTGCCCCATACCAGAATTCGCTTTTTGTTGCATCGGTAGCAGCCACTCCACTGGAGTTTGAATACTCTGCCTCAAACCGATAATAGCTGCCCATAGAAAGAGCTGTAGTGGCATACTTTGCATTCCCGGGCAAGTTTCTCCAAGCACGGTCTGAAACAATAACGTCTATGCTATCGGTGTTAAGCGTGGAATATATTTGAGTAAGGTCTGCATTGGGATTGAACGTCTCCATCACGGTCGCATTGTAACCCAATTGATTCATATAAGAGATAAGTGTTGAGAGATTATCCATGAACCATGGAGCTTCACTAATGTACGAGTAAGTCCCCAAAGGGAACTGATCAGAGTATCTCGCCGTGGCAAAGCCAAAAATTGTGATATAAATAATGGCAATAAGCAATTTCTTCATTGTGACCCCTATTTAATAATGCTGATTTTCTTGGTTATGACAGGCTTCCCGCCTACTGAGGTACTTATCAGGTATATCCCGGCAGCCTGTTCGGTAAGTGTAATAGTATGTGTAGCTGGTGCTTGTGAATTACCAATTACTATGCTGCTGTATATGCGTTGTCCCTTGATGTTATACACAGTAAGAGCTATTTTTTGCGTGGTTTTGTAGCCTGACCCGATTAGCTCTACCCTAAGTTGATCTGTTTGTCCAATCGGGTTTGGTGAAACACCAATATCCCACAAACTATCAGACAAACTTGGTGATAGAAGGTCGTCATTTGCCACTACAGGATCAGATAAGGCAGTGTTGCCGGAATAGATGAATACTCTTCCGGTAGCCCATTGTGGGGCTCCATAATACATTGGGGCTGATACTGCAATATCACAGAGTCCATCGCCATTAAAATCTCCCGCGGCTTTGGCATATCCAAAGTGTCTTGTTTCGTAATCACTGGGTGGGTAAAGATACAAGTCTATTAACCCATCCATATTGGGTCCGCCAATCCATATGCCAACCTCTCCCCGATAGTAGTTCATTAAATATGAAGATCCGATAACCTCGTCATAGCCATCTCCATTGAGATCGCCATGGATAAAGGGTGTTAAAACATTGTAACCAGGATTACCCCAATCATGGTATTGGTAGTTGTATGTTAATTCAAAGTCGTTATTCGGAGTCAAATCAGTACCACCAAGCCACACTTTTCCCACGTAGGTCTCAAAATCCGCATATCCATCATTATTTAGATCTCCTAAAGGGCTTGAATATTTTAACGTTATTGCATTTGTGTTGTCAGAGATTACAAGGCTATCCACTTCCGGGAAATTCGTGCTTCCATAGTACAACACAATCCTGCTATCCATATTGGTTCCCCCGGGAAGGCCATATTGCAGCAGATAATCATCAACTTCGTCGCCATTAACGTCTCCCACCCCGATAGCTGATCTTGATACTGAACCATTATCTGTGTCTATTAGTGTATGGAAAGGAGTTTCATTGCCTGTCCAAATAATCAGCCTGCTTCCATAGGTTTCCCAAGGTTCTGTGTGGATCACCATATCTGCACGACCATCACCATTGATGTCTCCGAGCGGTGTAGCAGATATATAATCCATCACCGAAAATGGAATTGTGATGGTCTCATCCGGTATTCCAGTTGGGGTGGCTTTTCCATAATACACAGCAATTACACAAACTGAACCAACCGGCAAAGTTATCACCAAATCATCTATACCATCTCCATTGATATCTCCTCCATTTTTGGGGTTAGCCGGATATAACTCCCAATTTCTGGTTCCCTCCATCACAAAGTCAGGTATATTATCCATGTTAGGGCCACCCCAATAGAAGTATAGCTTGCCCCAACCTTGATTGCTGGAATATTCCCCAGTGGGGTTCCAATAGATAGAAGACACTATTAGATCATCATAACCATCGGCATTGTAATCCATGGCTACAACCCTGTTGCCGAAGCGAGCTCCATTAAACTCACCGTATAGGGTGTGAATCAGTTCCATTTGATTCACCGCAAATAGTTGTGCCCATGTTAGCAGTAGGCACGCCAAAAATAATAACATAAGTTTGTTCTTCACCATAACCTCCCTTGTGTATAAAGAATGGCAGTTTGGCATATGCAGGCATGGCTACAAAACCATTCATCTGCATTCTTACCCTATAAACTTACACACAAATCATATATTCTGCAAGTGAGTGGAGCTGTCAAGCAA
>PHBO01000007.1 GCA_002840645.1 Candidatus Cloacimonetes bacterium HGW-Cloacimonetes-3 | reverse complement strand
GCCTCTTGACTACTTCTTTTGTTTGCATTTCTATATCTCCTATCAGTGTTGAGGTGTCAACTTATTTAGGATCCCACATGGCACCTTGTTTGCTCCTGCTTCTATCTCTAACAATTCCATAACAATTCCCTAATGATTCCCTAACGGCGTTAGGGAATCATTAGGGAATTGTTATAGCAATACTAAAGGCAGCAGCAAGGCTGATGAAAGCTGACTAAGCGGATATGAAGAATGTCAACCAAGCAGTTGTTGTGATGCTAACAATCTACACAACATGTTTGAAGGTGTACTTAAGCTTTCAGAAGCTGTTTAACCGTGGCGATAAAATCGTCTATGTGCTCTTCCTGGGTGTTAAAACTGCACATCAGCCGCACTTCATAGCGTGCCTCATCCCAAGTGTAGAAAAGGTATTTCTCCTGTAGGGGAGCGATGAGCGGTTCGGGCAAAATGGCAAAGAGGGCATTTACGAATACTTCCTGGGTGATGGTGATGGCAGGTAATTCGCCCAGGCGTTTGGCAAGTAAGGCAGCCATGTTATTGGCTTGCAGAGCATTGGTTTTCCACAGGTCACCTGCCAGATATGCTTCAAACTGAGCGGCAATAAAGCGCATTTTACTGAAGAGCTGGCTTGCCTGTTTGCGGTAGAAACGCATGTCTGCGGTAAGTTCGGGGCGAAAACTGATGATGGCTTCGCCAAACAGCATGCCGTTCTTGGTGCCACCGAAGCTGACGATATCTGCTCCAATATCCTTGGTCATTTCCTTTAAGGTGCAGTTCAGCGCTACTGCGGCGTTGGCAAGGCGCGCACCGTCGATATGCAGCAACATATTGTGCTTGTGGGCAAAATCCGCTAAATCGCTAAGCTCAGCCAAAGTATAAAGCGTGCCGTATTCTGTGCTTTGGGAGATGGAGATGATCTTGAATTGAGAATGATGCTGGTCTCTGTCGCCCAATAAACGCGGGGCAATGAGGGCAGGTGTAAGCTTGCCGTCCGGGGTTTCGATGGGGTTCAGGCGTGCTTGGGTAAATTTCTGCACGGCACCGCATTCGTCCACGTTGATATGCGAAGTTGCGGCACAAATAACCGCATGAAAGGAATGCATAAGCGATTGCAGGCAGAGGATATTGGCACCTGTGCCGGTAATCACGAACCATGCTTCGCAATCCCCTCCGAACAGCGTTTCTATATCTTGCAGCACTTTCAGGGTTAAGGGATCATCCCCATAGGCAGGGCAATAGCCTGTATTCGCCTGTGCAAGGGCATCCATTACCTTAGCATGCATGCCGCTATGGTTATCCGAACCGAAACTTATGTTGTACATTATGTTACCTCTCTTTTCTCTTTTCTCTTTTCTCTTTTCTCTTTTCTCTTTTCTCTTTTACTCTTTGTTAATGTCTTTCCTGTATTCAGGTTAGTTATCTTCTTTTGCAATCTCTCTATCCGCAGTTCCACAGCCGCCACTTTCTTTGTTTCCACGATGTATCTGCTTAGTAAGTAATTCCTAAGTTTCTCTGTGGTCTTTAGTGCCGCGATGTAATCTTTCAAGTGGTTTTCTTGCAGCTTGCACAGCTCCAGCATCGCCAGCGGACAGTTCAGGTCACAAGCAATCTGAAAGCAATCAACTGCCGAAGCAAGATCGCCTTCCTTCTTGTAGAACAGCCCCAGATCACGGGTAACATCCTTGTTTATCATGCTGTTGGAAAGCATGTCCACCAATATGCGCTTAGCGGTTTCAGGCTGATTCTGGCTTTTATACAGCATCGCCAGAGCGTGATAGTCTATCCTGATGTCCATGCCATGCGGGGGCGGGTAATCCACACTGTCGCAGATAAGGGTGAAAAGCGCGGCAGTATGCAGGATGTCATGATGGTTGTGGATAAAGATACGCCGCACCAGCTCGGGATCGCCATTAACCAGATACTGGAAGTAGGTTTGCGGTATCTCGCTGCCCTCGATATCCAGCTCTTTATCCCGGATGTGACCAAGGATGTAGAACTCGATGGTCTCCAAGGCACAGGACGGCAGCTTATTCTTCCACAGGCGGCGGGCAATATGCAGCAAGTCCAGATGCTCCATAGCGCGCAGGTTCAGCCAAATCTGGTGGTAAAGCAAGCGGGATTCCAGCACCGGTACATCGAAGGTTTTACCATTAAAGGTGATAAGCAGGGATTTGCTTTGCAGCAGCGTGATTAGGCGATCAAAGGAGCTTACTTCCGCATCGGGATCAGGCAGGAATATCTGTTCTACCACGAATTGGTCGTTCTCATAATAGCCCAAACCAATCATGAAGGCAAGGGTTTCCCCGCGCCCCAGACCTGTGGTCTCCAGATCGAACACCAGGATTTCTTCCTTATTGCGGACAAGCTGAGTATCCAGCCCCGCCCAGGTGAGCAGCACTTCCGGGAGATGATGTGGATACAAGGGCAGGTTATCTATCTCCGTCTGCATCGGGTACGCCTTTTTGGTATAGAAATATGGGCTTTCCACATGCGCAGAAAACTCCCCTTCTATCGCCATAGCAAGCGCTTCCCGCAGCATGGTGCGCAGCTCGGAGGCATAAAGTTCCTTGTCTGTATTCATATCCGTTGTCATGGGTTCATGGTTTTTAGGCAGGGGAAAAGTGGCAATATAATTCTTCAAACAAAAAGCACTGCCGAAATGGTATCCGGCAGTGCTATGCTTTAATAGGTAAGGATTATTTTAGCTTGATTATTCTGGTGACTGCTTCAGCTCCATTCTGTTTGGCTTTTACAAAGAAGATACCGCTGGCGCAGGTTTTTCCGTTCTTATCGGTACCATTCCAAGCTATGTTTTGCCCGGGAAGGGTTTGATAAGCCTGTATCTGTTGTCCCTTCAAATTATAGATGTTAACATCAATAACACCTGCCTTTGAGCTTTGCGGGTTGATATTCACCACATCATTGAAAGGCATGGGGTATGCAGATAGCTTAAGCTCGGATACCATTGGCACACCGGGATCATCCACAGAAGAACTGGATTGCCAGAATATCTCTTCCTTCTCCTCCTCTACCCATGTATCGATGTCCATATAAGATTTCATCACCAAAGAGATGTTGCCGTTGTTGTTGTAGCTGAATGCCGTCAAATTCTGAGGAATCCACTGTGTTGCCTGATAGGAATCATCCTGGATACTGATGAGGTGATTAGTGCCATCCTGCCAACTGTGAACTCTTCTGTTATCAATAACCCAAGCTGCTCCATCCCAGTTCGATTCAGTATAGTTTAGGGGCATACCTGGATAATCATACATCCCTTCGCCAAAGCTGCTGGGGTACACCTTAGAGATATACTCTACTAATGTATTGGCATCACTGGTATCATTGGGATGATAGGTTGTTTGGGTACGGCTGGAATTTACCCAGGCAGAAGAATCCGGCGAGGTCTGCTCATATTCCAAAACAACTCTGCCCTGAGCATCACTCTCGAAGGTAGATTTCCAGTAGGGGTCTTCACGCTCCAGATCCACTCTCGTCCACCCATAAATAGAAGCTAAACCAGGTCCGCTATAGTTAAAGTGAAACCTTGCATAGGGAACCAAAGTAAATGTATCACCATCTAACATACTCATATAGAAATGAGTTAAGCGGTTTTGCGTGTCATATATTGAACTTGAGCTAATCATGGGGAAAACGACTCCGGGAGCAAAGGTCACAAATACCTCTGTGGATACAACCCTGCCCGCAGCATTGTAGTGGTAATAAATAACCATGTTTTGATCCCACTGAGAGGTATCACTATTATAAGTAAACATAACTAAGGAATCAGGATTGTTGGCAAGGGAATTGGGGTACCAGTGCTTGTATTTAGTATCCAACTGCCATGCATCCATCTCCATGTGGGAAATGATCCGTTCGCTGATCCGAAAACCCCTGGCGGGATTGCCGGGCAAGGAACCATCAAAAAGCTTCGTTAAAATACTATGGTTGCCCGCAAAAGCAAGCAACGGTAAAACAATACACAAACAAATTAATAACGTCCTTTTCATGGGACACCTCCATCTTCTTGATGATTTCAATTGCCGGATAACTCGCTTCTTTGTCAAGAACTAATTTGATATGGCGTTCACCTTCTACACATATCCCATTCTTGTGTAAACATATAAGCATGCACCATCTGTCTTCTGTATTTCAGGCACACTATTGGATTGTGTTTCCGATGTAATTGGCATGCTTATTGCAAGCATAATCATTGCTGTGTAATGTTGCCCATATCATAATTAATGGCGAGGTTGATATGAAATCCATCCTTAGTTTGTTGATTTTTGTCTGTTTTATTGTTACTTCCTTCGGATTTGTTATCCCCGTGTCCGATGTTCCTGTCCTCACCGATGCCAATCTGATAACCGGTTTGCTGCGTGTGGATCCCGATGATAAAGCTTCCGAACAGCTCTCCACCAAATGCTGGCTGTGGCAGGATGAGGACGATCTGCTTGCCTACTTCGAGTGTGAAATCGATTCCAGCTTTTACGTTGGCTCTGTTGCCACGCGGGATAATGCCGGGGCAGCGGATTATGTCCGCGTGCAGTTGATTACTATGCCGGAATCCTACTTTCTGTACTATTTTGCCGCCTATCCCACGGGCAATATACTGGATTGTGTACGCAATTCGGAGCTAATGATAGATAGAAACTGGAACAGCCATTACACCTACGAAAGCAAATATGACAACAAGACCTGGCGTGTCACCATGCGTATTCCCCTGGCAGAGCTAAGGTTCCAGCAGAAGCTCCCCTACCAATGGAAGATTATCATCACCCGCAATCATAAGACTGCAGCAGCAGTTTACAGTTATCCTTTTCTAACTACTGATATGAAGAAAGACTATTTCCTTAAGGCGCAGGAAATAGAATTAACTAAAGCCATCAAGCGCAGTCTGGATATCTCTTTGCGTCCCTATATGGTTAAAAGCTATGATCTGATAGAGAAAACCAGCAGCTTCGATCCCGACCATCTGGGAATGGATATTGCCTTCAATCCTGCTCAGCGGACGCGCATTAAGCTAAGCGTAAATCCCGATTTCTCCGATGTTCCCCCCGATAATGCCGCCGATAACTATAACAGCAAATTCCCGCCTCATCTAATGGAGAACCGCTTCTTCTTTACAGAGGATATAGATGTATTCGGGTTGGGGATGGAGGTATTCTATTCCCGCCGTATTGCCCAGCCACGCCTGGCATACAAGATCACCGGCAGCAGCAAGTATTTTAACTGGGGTGCATTAGGCGCATTTGACAAGGAAATCCGCGTGGGAAACATGCTGATAAACCGGGATGATTATTATCAGGTGCTGGCATTAAATCCCGCATGGCGCACCGTTAAACTGTCCAATGCTATTCTTAGCCGGATCAACGATGATTACTATAATCACGTTTACAGTGGTAATTACTATTGGCGCTTTGCCAAAGATTTACAACTGAATGCCCGCACCACCATTAGTACAAGGAAAACCCAGACAGACACAGAGGCCAAAGAAGGCATGATCGGCAGCTTAAGCCTTAGTGTTACTCCCGGCAACTGGTATAGCGATGGCTATTACACCCGCTGCAGTAAAGACATCAATTTGGATATGGGTTATCTATATCAAAAAGACTTCCACAAATGGGGAGGTTCTGCCGGCTGGGACATGGATCAAAACCCCGGCTACGTGAAATACGGCGGGTTCAGCACCTGGACAGAGATATACGAATATTATCCCGATACAATTAAACTGCATGAACGCAATTTCGGGGCTAATATCTACCTGAACTTCCGTCCGGACTTCTCCTTTAATACCACAGCAAGCGTGGGTAGCGAGATTGATTACAACGATGTAGCTCACGACAATTACGCTTATAATGCCCTCCTATCCTATTATAAGTGGGATGCTCTCAGCATGTCTGTTTTCTACCAACATCAAAACTCGCTGGTGTACGACCTATACAAAGCCTATAATCAAGACCGTTATGATATAAGCATCTGGGGTTCTCCCACCCCGAAACTTAACTATAATCTAACTGGAAGTTTGAAGCAGTTCGACTGTCCCAAAGTTAATAATGTGTTTGGCAGCACCGTGATCATAGATAATAATTACATAATCGTTAACGGCAGCATTAGCTATACTAAGAGCCAAAAACTGCGCTTCAGCAGTGCCATTAGCTACGATACAAATGATAGCTATGGTGTCTATAGCGCGTTGGGATATAATGCCAATCTGCGTTACGAGTTCCTGCCGGAATACTTCCTTTTTGCAGGCTTCCAAAGCCGCCAGTATCAGGATATCAAATCCACTTACAACGATCCGCTGGGGCATTTCTGGAAAGCCTCTGCCACCGCTTATGTGAAGCTGGCACTTACATTGTAGTTTATGGGCTTTCATCCTGTTTATCGCCAACTTCTTCCTTGCCCTGTTTACGGTAGCAATACGCATGAAATACGCATCTCATCCGTAATGCATGCGTAATGCATAAGCAATTCAAGCAAGGAAGAAGGAAGAAAAACCGAATCGCAACAAGGAAACTGTTGACAGCAATATGCCCTTGTGCACAGGATGTTTTTATAAGCTTTATCCTATAAGGAGCCGTTATGAAAGAGAGAATACTGGCAAAGCTGAAGAAGCTGCAAGCCGTGGAACTCGCCACCTGCGAAGGGGATCAACCCCGCCTCAGACCCATGACTTTAATCGTGAAAGATGGGCATTTTTACTTTGCCACCGGTAGTAATGACAGCAAAACCAGACAGCTGGAAAACAACTGCAAAGCCGAATTCTGCCTGCTATTCCCCACCGGAGAAAGCACCGGTTACATGCGTGGTACAGGTAAAATGCGCAAAGTGGTGGAACAAGATGTGCGCAAAGACGTAGCCGATTGGGCTGAGTTTATCTACAGCTTCTGGAAAGAAGCCAGCGACCCGGATTTCTGCCTGTTTGAGCTTGAATTACAGCAAATACGTCACATGGAACCCGGTGAAATGGCTGAAGTAGTAATTGAGTGGTGAGATGAGAAAGATAGCTGTTCTTTTATGCCTGTTTACCGCACTTAGCCTGCTGTTTGCCCTTCCCACAGAGCTTACTAAAAAAGGAAACCCTACGCTGTACAAACAGCTTTACCGCAAGGCTTTAAAGAATGTGAAAAGCCTTCCCTCATCTGCACGCACAGATTATAAAACGCTGCTAAAAGGCAATCCCGATATCCTGATGGCTTACCTGCTTGCCTACGAAAGCAATGCCAACCTATCTGTTGCCCGCCCTGCCAGCATAACAAGTAACTACAAAACTATCGTTGCCTTGCTGGATAAAGAGGGCTTGCGCTATGCACCGGAGTTTTTCCTGTCCTATGTAGCCAAGCAAACTGTGTCCGATGAAGCCATCACTCCCTACCGCAAAGCCATGCTGGAAGACGGTTTGGCAAAAGTTATCAGCGACACAAACACAGATTTGGACAGATACCGTGCCACCACGCTGTGGTGCGTGTCCCGCCTGAAGTTTCAGCAAACCTCCGGCAGGGATCAAAACCCGCTGGATATTACCCAAAGGTCACTAATCGGACGCTGTGAGGAAATGCAAATCCTCTTTGTGGCTGCTGCCAGAGTGGTGGGATTGCCCTCGCGTCCTGCTTCCACAACCTGGTGGGCGCACATGGATAATAACCATGCGTGGGCGGAAGTGTTTCTGAACGGTGCCTGGCACTATACAGGCGATATGGATGCGGCATGGTTCCCGGATCAGACATGGTTCAGCGGGATGATAGACAAGACGGTGCTGATCCTTGCAGATGGAAGCCTGGCAACGGATAAGGACGAAATCCTCGCCACGGGTAAGTATGATACGCAGATTAATTCCACCCGCAATTATGCCAAAGAGCGCAGCAGGAATATTCAGGTGCATGTGACGGATTCCCTTGGAACCGCAGTGAGCACGGCAAGCGTGATGCCCATGGTGTTTAATTGGGGTGCACTGCGTGCTTTAGCATCGCTTAATACGGATGCAAAGGGCGATCTGGAGTTTACTGCCGGGCGCGGGGCTTTCTTTATTTCCGTGTATGCTAAGGGGCAGAAAGGCATTGCCTATATCCCCTCGGGCACGGAAGAAACAAAAGTAGTGGTTGTAAAGCTTAGCGATAAGGAGTTTTATGGCGGTTGGGCAGAGATGGAATACCCCGGCAACCCTATGGAATGGGGCAACCCGCCGGAAGAATACAGAACGGCGGTGCAGGCAGAGAAAAAGCTGTGGCAGGATAAAACCGATGCCTTCGAAGCTGAAATAAACACTCACAGCAGCCTTGCCGACAGCCTTACTTACGAGGTGGCAAAGGCTTGCAGGGGCAACAGCCCTGCCTTCCGGGAGTTCGTGGAGCATGCTGCCGAGCCAATCCTTCCCGCTTATCTGGAGTTTTTATTGATAAACGACCCCAAGTTCCTGTGGCAAGCAAGCACCAAGCAATTCGAAGCCATGTACAATAACTGGCACTTTCTTTCTCAGGGCGGGATTAATGAAGAAGAACAGCTTAGCCTTTTCTCGCCCACCATATTCTATGAAGAAATACCCACGCCTTTTACAGACAGCAAGGGCAAGGCACAGTTTTACCCCGATGCTGTGCGCTATACACAAAGCCACAACAACCATGAGGTGATAAATATCCTTAGCAAGCTGAAGAAGCAGTATAAGATAAATGCAAAGAAGGCACTTAGCGGGCTAATACCCTTTGATGTAGCCTTGAGACAGAAGTATTTGTCACCGGTGCAATACCGCATCTTTGCATGCAGCGTGCTGCGCGCCAATGGCTATCCCGCAGAGTTCTCACGCATACCCAACCTGATTTCTGTTTATATAGATGAAGATTGGCAGTATGTGAACGTGATGAAGCCGGCATGGGAAGATATGACCACGGAAACTGTGCCGCAAACCTACACCATGAACCTGCAAATAAACGACGAGAATGGCATCCCCGTAAAAGTAAGCGACGAGCAGATAAGCCTCTGCCGTTATGTGGAGGGGGTGTTCTATCCGCTTAACAACCGTTTTGAGTATCTGGGTGAAGGTATGCACCGCGGTGTTTTCCCCGTGGCAGATGCATATTTGCAGCTTGGCTACAGGGTTTCGGACAGCCTTACCCGTTTTTATTACAATCATATAGATGCTTCCGTGGATGATTCGTTGTTCATCCGGCTTACCGCCAAGGGCTATCCCCGCACCTGGGGAAAGGCAGAAGCGGAAATCCTAAGCATGTTCGATAAGGCAACCCTGAACAGAGAAAGCATCATCCTGATTGGCAGCATCGATCAGGAGAACTGCATGCGCCTGGCAGACAAGCTGAAAGCAGCAGACAAAAGCTTCCTGTGGGTGGGCTATTACAACAGCAAAGAAGCTGCAAACTATGTGGTTAACCCCGCATGGCAACAGATGGTAAGGGAGAATAACCGCAATTCCCTGCGCAGTATTACCCTTATCAAGAAAGACGGGGAGTGGCAAATGTTCGAGGGCTTGTGGGATAAGCTGCCCTGAGGCAGTTAGTTAGCTGAAAGGAAGCGGTATAAAGCCTGCACCTGTGCTTTGCGGTTGTATTTTGCTGCATCGTAGCTGAAGGCGGTGGGTTTCCCGGCAAGCAGGCGGATGATACAATCCTTGATACTGCTTACGGATTCCATGGCGCAGATGTAGTTCTGCCCGCTTGCCTGTAGTAGTTCGGCAGCCTCTCCGCCAGCCGGCACCATTGCTAATACCTGTTTGCCGATGCGCAGGTATTCGAAGACTTTACTGGTAAGCGTTCCCTGTGGGCTGCTGCTGTTTATCACCAGAAGCAGTACATCCGATGCCGCCATTTGTTGCAGGGCTTCCTTGTGGCTGAGGGATGGGACAATGCTGATCATCTTTGCTATACCGCTATCATCTATCTCTTTAACAGCCTCTATGTTATAGTTTCCGTAGAGTTTAACCACTGTACTTGGGGGAAGCAGCTTTTCCTCCGCCAATTGCTTTATCGCAGCATAGAAGCATTTCAGGCTGCGGCGGGCATAAAGCGCACCGAAATAGCTTAGCACAAAGCCTGCTTCCTGCTTGGGAACCGGCTTCAGCTCTGTATAATCCTCTTCATCGTGTCCGTTGTAAAGGGTAAACAGCTTACTTAGCAGTTCTTGCCCGAAGGCAGCAGCAAGGTCTGTTCCTATGCCCTTGGTGGCGGTAATGATCCACTTTGCCCCGTGCAGTATCTTGCCTTCCCAATAGCGGGCAAACCTGCGCTGTAAAGCACTTCCATGCAGGTTATAGTCGCTTAACAGAGTCCAGTAATCCCGCATGTCCACCGCATAGGGTGTTTGGTAGCGTTTCGACAGCCACCACGCCGCTAAGGACGAGGAGAATGGCCCGCAGGAGACGTAAATAATATCATAACTATGTTGCTGCAAAGCCCGTGCTCCCGCTGCAATCAGTGGCGGCAACCAGCCAACCTTGTCGTCCAGCGGATACAGTCTGCGGATAAGCAGCTTGATCCGCTCCGGGGTTTTGCGATACAGGTTTTGAGATGCGCCCTGATGCCCGGCAAACAGCTTCTTCATCACCGCCATGGGATCCAGGGAAGCGGTGCGGGTAACACTGTGCTCTCCGGCTTCTGCCAGCAGGCTATCATCATGATAATTATACTCAATATCGCCCACGCTAATCACATCCACCACACACCCAAGCTCACTTAAGTATTTAACTGTTTTAACGTTACGCAGGGCGGCTGGTCCCCCTAAAGGCGGATAGAAATAGCTGAGGTATAAGATCTTCATTTCTTGGTAATCCGCTCCAACACGCCGAAAAGTTGCGGTTCCAGAGCTTCCCAGTTAAAGCGATTTTCCGTTATTTTCAGGCAGCGGTCACTCATTTCTTTGTATTCTGCAGGCTTCATGCGGAGCAGCTTTGCCGTGGCTTCTGCCAGACTCTTTGCCTTATAGCTGGAGCAGATGCCCAAGCCGTTGTAATCCACCAAAGCCTTCATCAGCGGGGTTTTAATGGTTACAACCGGTAATCCGGCTGCCATATATTCCAGCACTTTTAGCGGAGTAGAGAGCCGGAAGCGTTTACTGAGGGGATTGAACAGCCACAGCCCGAAGCGGGAACGGCGCAGCAATAAACCGATCTTCTCGGCAGGTATCCACTCCTGATAAAAGATGATGGCGTTCAAGTTAAAATCATTTATACTGCTGTGAAACTGTTCTTCCAGAGCGGGATTAAAGAACTTGCCCAGAATTAGGATTTTGAGGCGTGGGAACTCCAGCTTTAATATCGAGGCTATCTTCAAAATCTTGAATATCCCGCGGTTTTTGGTTAAACCACCGATATAAATGAGATCGAAATTCATTTCGCAAACCTGAAACAATCGCCCCGGAGTGTCGCAAGCATAATCCCACACATGTTTCACAGGATAGTTGGGAATCACGGTGCCTCTTTTGTTGATATCCTTACCCAGAAGCTGCTTATGTATCTCAGAATTTACTGAGAACAGGGCATCCGCATTTTTCTGCATAAACTTCAGGACAGCCAGATAAGCATACTTAACAGGTAAGCGCAACAAGAAAGGAAACCTTTCTCCAAAGGCATCGGCATAGAATTCGTGCACGTCGAAGATAACTTTCAGGTGCATGCGCTTTTTCAGCCTCATTCCCACAAGCAGAGTAAGCGGCTCCACGCAGATCAGCACATCCGGCTTCAATTCCTGCACTTTATGCTGCAAATGTACTATGGCGTTCCAGTTGGAATCGGCATCCACCACCAGCTGATAGGGATTGTGAGTGTTGTTCACCACACCCTCTGTGCTGATAAGGTAAACCTCGTGCTGCTTGGCAAAACTGATGCCAAGCTTGTAGTACAAGCGCACATCGTTGGTGGGGTGCGAATTCGTGATAATGCATATTTTCATGGGCGAAACACCTCTATGTTGTCTGTTCACTGTATAGCAACCTGCAAGGTTGTTCGTATGGATTAAAATGTCAAGACCTTTCTGCTTTCCCGCATTTTCGCCTGCTTCTTCCTTGCTCCAATTACTTATGCATTACGCATGAATTACGGATGGGATGCGTAGTTCATGCGTAATGCTACCCCAATTGCAGCAAGTGAGATGCGAATTGGGGAGTGCCGGAGATTAGCCAGGCTATGCTTAAATTGCATGCTGATTGTTCGTGAACACCTTTTTTTATTTGACATTCCACATATACTTCAAATCGTGGCTTATCGTTAATACTGGAGACATAATGCTTAGCTATATCAGCTTGTATTGCATCTGCACTAATTGGCGCATAGCTTTATATCCGGTAACACATTACACGCCCTAAAATATACAAAATACACTCTAAGAAGTGAGTAGAATTATATGAACCGCTTGGGATTACACAACCTGCGCTATCGCAAGAATCGGGGCACATCCTGCCTTATTCTTATACTGTTGTTTGTGCTCGTGGCTTTGCTGCTTTTTTATTGGAGCCTTGTTAGCAAAGACAGGGTTCCTGCCATGAAACCAATAGCTCCGCAGAAACAGGAAGCCAAGGATCCGCTAAAATTGGTGAATCAGACCGTTACGGTTGCAGCGGATACGCTTTCCCCCAAAGCACCAGACACCGCCAGAACCAAACAGGCGCGCATGATTAGCAAAGGTGACTATCTGCTGGTGGAAAAAAGCCGCCACCTGCTGCACTACTACCGTGATGGCGTTTTGAAGGCGAGCTACAGCGTGGCACTGGGTAAAAACCCTGAGGATAAAACCAAAGAGGGCGACAACGCCACTCCCGAAGGACATTACGAAGTAAACTACATCAAGGATTCCAGCAGTTGGACACATGATTTCAAGGACGGTAAGGGAGATATCAAAGGTGCATACGGTCCCTTCTTTATCGCCTTATACACCGGGGCTAAGGGTTCTTTCTCCGGTAAAACATGGCGGGGAATAGGCATCCACGGCACCCACAATCCTGCCTCCATCGGCACTAACGCTTCTGAAGGCTGCATCCGCCTGCATAATAACGAACTGCTGATCCTAAAAGCTGCCATCGAAGGTAAAACCAGCGTACCTATAGATATCATCAAATAGGGTCAATATGCTATGAAACACATCCTTGTGCTTTTGCTTATCATGTTTACCAGCATTGCTCTCTGCGCCCAGAACGCAGAGCTTATCCCCACCGCTCCAAGCAGTTGCGGCACGCTGAAGATCATGTCCCGATTCGGCGGTGATCTGTATCTGGACGGGGTGTTTGTGCAAAGCCTGTTTGCCAATGGCACTGCCACCTGGGGAGATACGCCTGCGGGAATGCACGAAGTGGAGCTGAGAAACCCTAAAGGGAAATATAAGCATCAGCTTTTCCTGAATGAGGACGAGATACTTACATTGGATTTCGACGCACTTCCCCCGCCCTACACAAGCCCTGTCAAGGCAGCCGAGGTAAAGTCTGAGGTTAAGCCAGAGCTAACCGTTTCCAGCACCCTGCCCCCTATTATTAACAGCCACACTTTCGGCTTTTCCACGCTGGAAATAAACAGCGCATGGGATGGAGATTTGTACCTTGGAGGCGAATATCTTGGCAGCGTTGCCGCAGAGAAGAGCAAGAAATTTAAGAAAATCCCGGCTGGTGAATACAGTCTGGAACTATTTAACAAGTATTATTGCATCCGCAGGGATATAGAACTTAGTTCCGGTAGCGCCTCCATCATTACGCTAACCCGTCAGGAAGCAAAGCCTTATGCCAATAACATGGTTTATATTCCCGAAGGAAGCTTCTTTATGGGCAGCCAGTTTATTGACCGCAGTGAATATGAGCACCCCCGCCACGAGGTTAGCCTCTATCCTTTCCTGATCGGCAGCACCGAGGTTACACAAGCACTTTGGCAGGAAGTTACCGGCAGCAATCCCTCGGTTCGCACGGCTACCAACCAGCCCGTGACCAATGTGTCATGGTATGAAGCACTGGAATTCTGCAATGCCCTTAGCCTGAAAGAGGGCTTAACGCCCTGCTACAAGATCAATAAGAGCTTTCCCGATGCCAATAATATCAGTGAACACGATTCCCTACGCTACAGTGTAACCTGCAATTGGAGTGCGTCCGGTTATCGCTTGCCCTCGGAAGCAGAATGGGAATACACGGCACGATGTGCAGACAGTGCCAACCGTTTGCAGTATTCCGGCAGTAACAAGATTAATGAGGTGGCGTGGTATGACCTGAACAGCGAGAAAAAAGCGCACGAAGTAGGGCAAAAGAAAGCCAATGAGTTTGAGCTTTACGATATGAGCGGCAATGTATATGAGTGGTGTTGGGACTGGTGGGGCGTTTATGGTAATGAGCACGAGGATTACCCTACAGGTGCAGTAAGCGGGGTGTACCGCATTATTCGTGGCGGTAGCTGGATGAGTGCAGCAGAACTGTGCATCAGTACCTCCCGCGGAGGAAACTCTCCCCATGCTTCCTCCAAAGACATTGGTTTTCGTCTGGTGCGTAACGCACGGGCATATTAAAGACTTATACACATATATAGGAGTTATCATGAATCAATATTTATTAGCAGCAATAGAGTTCAGCTTTATCGGCTCAGCGTTGTTTGTGCTGTTCCCCATCCTGGGTTGGGAAGGCTTGTTCGGCTTATTTCTTGCCTTTGTGGGCTTCGAGCTTCACCTTATCTGGCATCGCAAAGACCGTGAGACAAAGGCAGCACAAAAGCGGGACGCTTCCAAAAAGCATAAGTAACAACTGCCGAATCAACACCTATCCAAGTATTATCTTACATTTATCTTGACTTTAATTAAGCTAAAGGCGAAAATGCGCCCAATAGCAATTGGGAGCATATAATGAAACAAAGCATAGATGAACAGGCAGTTATCCAACTGGAACACCTCACCGAAGCAGACCCCATGCAATTCATGCTTCAATATGAAGCTCTCTTTCCAAACGTTAGCTCTGAAACCGAGCGCAACACACTGCAGTATCTTTATGCCCGCGCTTTGGTAACCATGAACCAGAAGCAAGAAGCGGAGGAGTTGGTGTTAAACTTGCTGTCTTCCGCAGTGGAACAAGTAAACTACCTGATGATTGCCAGATGCAATATTATTCTATCCCGCTGTTATACAGATAGCGACGTCCCGGATAAACAAAAACGCTGTATGGATATCGCTATTGTTGCTGCCAAGAAATCTCAAGGTACACGGATAATTACGGAGTGCATGATGTACACCGGCACCTATTACCTTGCTCAGAATGACCGTGTTAATGCTATTAAGTTTTTCACAAAAGCAGAGAAGCTATGCCAGGAAGTGCAGGATATGGAGCTTACTCTTCAGCTAAAAATCGCCTTGGGTAATGCCTATTACCGCTTTTCGGAGCATCACAGAGCTTTGGCGTATCTTGCGGAAGCGTTTCAGCTTGCCTTGGAAATGGGGGATGTGAACCGTCAGCTGCTGATAATAAACAACCTTTCCACGCTATACACGATGTTGAACAGGTTCGATGATGCCGAGAGCATTCTAAACAAAGGAATCAAAATTAGCGGTGACAACGTTATCCCTGTTCGTAAGCTACATCTGATGTTTAATCTGGGAGTGCTGTATTTACAGCAGAAATTGTATCAGCCCGCACTGGACAATTTGCTGGATTGCAAAGCTTATGCCGATACCCTCGGTTTTGAGGATCCCCGTTTCCTGATAGAGTTGTACAGCAACCTTGCCGGCTGTTACCGCTATTTGGATAACTCCGCTACGGCGGTGGACTATTTACACAAAGCTACCCTGCATGCTAAACAGATGAACAGCACCATGCTTGCCAACGAGATAGAGCTTAACCGGGCTAATTTACTGCTTAATATCGGGGAACTGGCAGAAGCAAAAAAAACACTGCTGGGTGCTAAAAAGTATTTCACCAAACATAAGCAGTATCCTCAGCTTGTGGTTACCACCCTAAACCTCTCGGATTATTATGAGATTAAGAAAGATTACTCCAAAGCCATAACAACACTTAAAGATATCGACCCCATCTACAGGGAATACATGGCTACCGTAATGAATGATAAAACAAACGAGTTCGACAAACAGTTAAAAGCTCTGATGTCAAAGCTGGATCGGGTTCAGGACGATTACACCAAGCTCGCTTCCCGCTTTACAAACCGCATGCTGGGAAAGTTTGTAGGGCAGAGCTCTCAACATCAGAAAGTGCTGGAAACTGCCATGTTGGCAGCTCAGCACCCCAGTGCCAGCGTGCTGATTACGGGTGAATCCGGTACAGGTAAAGATGTGATTGCCAACCTGATTCACATGAACAGCATCCGCAGCAGCGGACCTTTTGTAGCAGTAAATGTTTCTGCGATAAGCCCAAGCTTGATGGAAAGCGAGTTCTTTGGGCATCGCAAGGGCTCATTCACCGGTGCTATAAACGACCATAAGGGCTTCTTCCTACAGGCTAACCACGGCACTTTGT
Organism: Candidatus Cloacimonetes bacterium HGW-Cloacimonetes-3; assembly: GCA_002840645.1. GTDB lineage: Bacteria > Cloacimonadota > Cloacimonadia > Cloacimonadales > Cloacimonadaceae > Cloacimonas. Next base: position 120,155 of record PHBO01000007.1, on the reverse strand, counting down.
TCTTGGATGAAATAGGCGACATGCCAAAGGAACTACAGTCCAAACTGCTGAGAGTGCTTGAATCCCGCAAGGTTACACCTGTAGGTGCTTCTGCAGAGATATCCTTTGACTGCAGGATTATCTGCTCCACAAACCGCAAACTGGAAGAAATGTTAAGCGCAGACCTGTTCCGTCTGGATCTCTTTCATCGTTTGAACACCCTAGAGATACACATTCCTCCGTTAAGAAGCCGTCCTGAGGATATACTTCCGCTGGTGGAGCACTATGCCGAATTGTTAGCCGAGCAAAACAACCGCCCCAAACCAGTGCTGGACAGCAGCTTTGTAAAACACTTGAAGCTGCACCCCTTTCCCGGAAACGTGCGTGAACTAAAGAATATGATAGAGAGGCTGTTTATCTTGTGCCCCGGCAATATATGGGACGAAAATGCTCTGTCGCTACTACCCCTGGAAGGAAAATCAAGGGTTACATCCCTTTCTGCCCTTAGCCATGTTACCCAGCAAGCTGAGAAAGATACAATCCTCAAGGCTTTGCAAGAAGCAGAAGGCAAACAAAAAGATGCTGCCCGCATCCTGAATATGTCCGAAAGTACGCTCACCCGCCGGATTGAAAAACACCACTTGGAAATCTACACCCGCAAGGGTAAATAAGGCAATCTAATTACCGATAAACAGCACGGTACGAAGCAAGCAATCTGGCTTATTTCTTAAGTGAGGCTTTGGAAAAGATATAGGCAGGGATGCTAAGATCAAATTCGATACTCTCAACGTTAAACAGGGTACCCTTGCTGTTCTTGAGTGCATCTTTGTAAAGCACAGTTTTGGGATACCAGCGGTCTTTTACCTGCATAACTTCCTGCACACGAGTGGTTTTTAGCAGCTTACCGCTTTTGGCGTAGCGATCTTCATATAGCGGTATAAAGCGCACTTTATCCACATACATCGTTATCTTTTGGTAGGCTACATCCGCTTTCTTAGCACTTAGGTTTAGCACCCAGCAATCTCGCTTCTCATATACCTTTGCTCCGCTTACCGTGGCGGTATAGCTCTCTTGCATGGTACTTTCTTCCATGAAATCCTCGTAGGAGAGATCGGAACCCATCACAGATTGCTTTAGCATGTTGCCGGAGATTTGAATTATGCGGTCTGTATTGGGATCGTATATCCACAGGTTATCTCCGTCTTTCAGCATCTTAGTGCCCTTTTCACGGGCGGGAGACAGGTATTCCGAAAACGACTTGCTGTTGCCTTGCGCCCAGTTGATAGATACCATGGTTCTTGTGGCTCTTTTAGTTTGCACTACCATGGTGGTTTTTGCTTTCATTGTTTTGGAAAGCATGTTGTCGTCTATCTTTTTTAGCAATTCGTTACCATCGGGGTAGGCTGCATTCAGCAAGGTAAGGCTTGCTATCAGACTAAGTATGGTTATTAGTTTCTTCATGTTTCCAGCTCCTTGAAAAGTTGTGAGGTTTTACGGCGGAAAATCCCGATGCCGGCAAGCATAGCTCCCAACAGGGTGGATAATATCCCGGGTAGGATGCCCAGGAGCACATTCTTAAGCTCCACTGAGGTATATATTATGTTCTCCATCATGATGGAGGAATCCTTTAGGAAAACGCCAAAATCGATGCCGTGGGTATGGAAATACAGCAGCACCATTATTCCAATTGCCGCCCCGATAACAGAGCCTACTACGCCGATGGCGAGAGACTCCATGATCAGCCACCAGTAGAGGTGCTTCTTTTGCTCGCCCATTGCCAACCGGAGTCCAAACTCCCCATAACGGCGGATGCTATTCATCAAACCGGCATTCCACAGCACGATAGCTATTATGATTACAAATATGAAGCTGATCATACCCAAGTAAGCACCGTAAAACTCCAGTAATATCCCCAGGTCATTTTGGTCGGTTAAAGTTAGCAACACCGGTGCAAATTCATCCTCGGAGTTATACTTGGCATTAAACTGCTTTTTGATCTCCTTAGCCTTGGCATCGTCATAATCCGCAGTAGGTAAGTAGCCAAAGTACTCTGTGGCTCCTCCCGGCATATCCAGAAAAGCTCTAATGTCTTCAATGTCTGCCACTAGTCCGCCTCTATCTATCGCCTCCACCCCAAAGCTAATGGTGCCGCATACGCTAAAATTGCGAAATGCCATCGCTCCATAGACACTTGATCCCAGCAAAGTTATGGTGGAATCCAAGCTTAGCCCCAGCTTGTTAAACAGGTCTTCACTCAGCAGAACTTCATCGGGCTGCTCCGGCAATCTGCCCTGAAGCAATGCTTCCTTGATCTGTATATCTTTCACTGCAGTTTCATCCTGCATATCTATTGCCATGCCAAATATATCACCCTGCTCACTTGTGTTACCGCTTGCATCTGGTACATCTAATAAAGCACCGAAATAAATTCTGGGTGTCCAGCGGATGTCTGGAAATTCCTTTTTCCACTGCTCAAATTCGCTTTCAGAATTGATAAAGCCGAGATCATAGGGTTTTTGGGAGAGCTTTTCGGCATAGGCATTGGTTACTATCTTCATGTGACCTGTGGCAAAGCGGGCATTTTGGCGAATCATAGAGCGCAGATAACCATCCAAAAAAGAAGTGAGGAACACAGTTACCATCACACCTGCTGTCACTATCAGGATAGGGAAGAAGCTGCGCGAGCGGTCTCGGAATAGCCCTTTTAGTACAAACTTAAACACCTTTCCCTCCCTTATACCTTTCCCAAAAGGGCATCAGTGGCTTTCATGCGGGCAATTCTTGCCGTGGGCAGCCAACTGGCAAAGACTGTTACCAGCATCACTATCAGAAAGGTGCTGATGATCATGATAGGTGAGTAATAACATTTAATGGAATCTGACATACCTGCTATGTTATAGCTGCTCACATCCACAGGCATACTATAGCCCTTGATCCCAAAATACAGGAAGAGTGGCATGCCGAATATGCCGGTAAATACAGTTCCCAATAGCATATACAGAGTGCCTTCCAAGGTAAACAGCCGGATGATTTGCCGTTTGGTAAGCCCCAAAGCGATAAGCGTTCCTATTTCTTTTCTGCGTTTGAAGATAGAGAGAATCTGAGTATCAAAGATGGCTACCATGGCTAAAAACAGCAAGAGAGTAAATATCACGTATCCGCCAACTCGTTTTGCGCTTATCATGGCATCTGTGCCGGCCATGCTGTCATCTGTGCTTAAGTATCTCCAGTCACTTCCTAAATCGCTGTTTACAGGCTTGTCTTTTAGCACAATCAGGGTGGCAGAATTGTTGAGGGCTTTTACTTCGTTCAGCTTGTCATAATCCATCCACACCTGCGCCACATCCGTGGTGGGCACGGGGGTATTCATCACCTTGGCTATCACTACATCATAAGCATTGAAAACTCCATAAATATCTTTCCAGCGCATAGTAAACTGATCTCCCTCGCTCAGGCGAGTGCTTTTTGCCATCTGCTTACCGATGATAACCGGTATCACAGGGGCAGATTTATCTGCAATCTTCAGATATTCGGTAGGGATGGCAAGGATGCTTTGCTGCGTGGGAATGCCTTTTATCACAACCGGCGTCATCCTGCCCTGAGGGTAGATTACGCCTGCCGAATACAGGATAGGCACTGCCTTACCGTCAGCCACCTGCTTTTCCATCTCAGGGGATAGGGCAGCATTGCTTTTATCCAGGGTAAAACTATCGTATTTATCGTAGTTCACCTGCTCATAATGCCCGGAGCCAAACTGCCAGGCTATCATCTGGCGTCTGGCAATGCGTCCCCAGCCGTCGTACAAGCCCTGCATCCAGATCATGCCGGTTAGCACGATAGAGAGGATAATTACATTGATGAGGCTGCGCCAGCCATTGCCGAGGATGTTTTTATACGCTAACTTTAAGATCATCTTTAGCCTTCTTTCCGTCCACCAGGGTTATCACCCGGTTAAGATAATTCACCACCTTTTGATCGTGGGTAGAGAAAACAAAGGTGGTACCGGTTTCCCGGTTTATTTTCAGCATCGTATCCAGGATATGCAGCGAGTTTTCTGTATCGAGGTTAGCGGTAGGCTCATCTGCCAGCACGATTTGCGGTTTCTTTACCATCGCCCGGGCTATGGATACACGCTGCCCTTGTCCGCCGGATAACTGGTTGGGGCGTGATTTCAGCTTATCGGTAAGTCCCACCCATTCCAGAGCTTCCATCACGGCTTTCTTGCGCTCTTCTGTGCTCATTTTCAGCAGCAGCAACGGCAGTTCCACATTCTCATACACATTATACACCGGCAGCAGGTTATAGGTTTGAAAGATAAAGCCGATATGCTTGCTCCGCAGGGCAGCAGATTGCCTGGCACTTAGCGTGGAAACTTCTTTACCAAGCACTATAACCTCCCCTTCTGATTGGGTGTCCAGCGAACCAATAATGTTTAGCAGCGTGGTTTTACCCGAACCACTGGGACCCACTAAACCCGCAAACTCACCTTTTTCGAAACTTAGGTTAATATCCTGCAATGCGGTGAATTTCCCTTCCCCGGTGGGATAGTATTTGGTCATGTGCTTCGTTTCAATCAGTATCTTGCTCATCACAGTTCTCCTCTTCTTTAGATTGTGTATGTCAGCAGCAGTTTCATGCTGCCCATGTTATTATTCTTATATTGCTTGCCAAAATACCAGCTTAAGGCAGCTTCCAAGCTAAAATTATCATAAGTCCTGCGCCAGATAAAAGTGTGACTGTGCGCTTCCGGTTCATCTGTTGCCAAACCAAAATAAGAGATAGAATCCAGCAAACCAAGGGGATAATCAGCCGAAAAAGCGAAGCTAAGGCGTTCTTTTTGTAAGCCGGAAAGAGTATTGTCGGCATGCGCCCAAAGCTGCGTTTCCAGCATGGTATAGATACCGTTACCGATACCGATGGTATAATCTGCACCAAGTGTAACCGGTGCTTGCCAACCGGCTATTACCGGGCTTTCTTGTTGCTTCGAGACAAAGCCTTCCAGCCACATACCCATAAAGAAATCCAAACGCAAATCCACACCTATTCTGCTTTCTGCGCCTGTGTCAATATCCTTGTATTCTGTTTCCCCTCTGTGATTTAAGGTAAGCCCCAATTCACCCCCGGGCAGGGGATATTGCAGTCTGCCACCGAATTCCACAGAGCCTTCTGTGCTAACCACAGGGATCAAGCCGCGCTGCTTGCCCTCACCCCGGATGCCCCAAAGCCAGATATTGCTGTTGTTTAGGAAGTAGTGGCGCAGCAGCAATGCCTGCACGCCTTCTGTCTGCTCCAGCTTATCAGTTGGATCAAGCGAATCGAACCACTGCAAGGGACGCAATATCCTCGCTGAGCCAAAGTTCAGCCTTTGCAGCCCAATCCGCAGCTCCGATTTGGGCGTAGAAGCACGCAGCCAGCCACGGTAAAGCTTGCTATCCATCTTTGGTTGCATGCCGTCAGCATGCCAATCTGCCACCATATTATAGCTGTTCACCGCTTCCCCATCCAAGCTGAAATAACGGCTTTGCCAGATATCGGCATCAAGGCTAAGCTGCCAGTTAAAATGGCTATAATGATCTGAAGTATCTGTGTTTAGCGGAGTGATATGGCTAAGGCTAAACCGGTTGGTGGGGTCTGTCGTGATCGAGGCAGCCAATCCGCTGCAAATTAGTGCTATTCCGAGCAAAGCAATTACAGTCTTCATTCTGTTTTCCCCCTCTCCAGCAAGCCCATCACAAGAAGCTCGTTCACCTGGCTGATCATCTCTTCGGTGCTATTGTAAATACCCTTAAAGCTATTGTCGCCCAGCATGTTACCAAGTGCCCTGATAAATTGGATGCTTTTATGGATGTCCAGATTGGGGTTTATCTTGCCCTTTGCCTGCTCCGTTTGCAGTAAGTTCTGAAATTCCTCCCAAATCCGTTCATTAAGTCCCTCCGCATATTGTCTGGCAGCAGGGATATTCATCATGCCCCCGGTAATTTCTTCGCCCAGATCGGTGACCAACTTCTGCTTTAACATGGATATCCGGTCCAGCTTGTCTTTTATGCTAATTGTACTTTTCAGGATGCCCTCGATTCTGCCACTAATGTCGTCCACAAACAGACGCAGGATGAACAGGATCAGCTCTTCTTTTCCGGAATAATAGCGGTAAAATGTAACCTTGCTTACCCGGGCAACAGAGCAGATTTCTTCGATGGTAACCCTCTGAAAACTGTGTTTCCGAAACAAACCAAATGCAGATTCTATCAGCTTTGCTTGTTTTTCCCGGGTGTTGGCTGTCAGCATACTTATTATTGCTTTGTTGGTCATTACATTCTCCATTTAACATTACGTTCATAGTAACAATATACACATTTAGTAATCCATGCCAAGCAGAAACTTTGCCCTTATTTCTAACTTGGCGTTTCGGCAATCCACAGCACTCTCTTCGGCTTAGCATCCAGATAAGCAGTAGCGATTAAGCATGCTTACTATTTGCATACACTTAGCCTCTATGCCACAGGTAACCCTCCCATAACCCTCCCATATCGGATACGGGAGGGTTATGGGGTAGATAAGAGATGCGAGCAGGGTATCAGTATGTGAAAACAGCATAACAAAAGTCCTCATTATTTCATTAATGAAATTTCACACAGGGTTGAAACCGCCTTCGAAATGAAATAACTTCAAAATGCCGGATGGCGATTCTATTAAACCATTGCTGTTATGCATCTTACGGTTTGCCTATAATCGGTATGTATTGGCACACAATGTGCGTATATATAATGCATTGAGGTTCATCATGAATAAAGTAAAAGACTATATCAGCCCCATATTTGAGCATATACTCGGCGACAGCGGGAGAGGCTTTGCCGGTTTTACCGTGCATCAGCAAGGAAAGCCATTTGCCAATAATATTCGGCTGTTTAACAAAGAAACCCGCACAAGCGTAATGGAAGAGCTGCATAAACTACGAAAGGAACTGATAGAAGCAAGAGACTTAGCATCTATGATAAACCAAGGAGATACCCTGTGAGCTTGGAATTGAATAACAGAGTAATCACCTCAAAACAATCAACAAACAAGGAGACAACATGAAAACACTCATTATCTTTAAGCTGATTCTGATCTTTTTGATTGGAACTTCACTGTATGGAACTGTACTGATAGACCCCGCCGGTGGTGGGGGATTTGAAAGCGGCAGCACATTTGCCGAAAATGGCTGGACTGCTGTGAACGGAACATCCGGAAACTACTATTTTGTAGGCGCTGTTCCCGGTGCTTATGCAGGCAGTAATTGTGCCTTCACCTCAGGTTGGTCAACTGTATGGGAAGGCCACACCCAAGATTCTTTTCGCCACATCTATAGAGACGTATCTTTCCCGGCTGGCGAGACTGCTATCTTACTCACGTTTTACTACAAAATTAGAAATCATGAACCTGCCAATGACAGATTTGTGACCTTTTTAACTGATACTTCTTATACTCCGGTCACTACTGGCCTCCCAAATTACACCACCCTGATAGGAACTCCAACCTATTTCCAAGGTTACGATGGGGCATATTATTGGGTTAGAGAAACTATTGTAATCCCTGCATCAAATGCCGGTACTACAAAAAGGTTGGTGTTCTCCTGGTCAAACAGTTATAGTACTAAAACCGGATCAGGAGCTCTGGATAACATCTCACTTAGCACCAGCACAATGCCAGCCGCAATATCAGGGGTTAAAACAATTGACCCCTCAGGTAGCGGAGTGAACAATTACAAGACTTTCAGCGAAGCAGTACTTGCCCTCAATTTGAGCGGAATCGGTGCCGGAGGAGTTACTTTCAATGTTGCAGCAGGATCTGAGTATTATGAGAATTTACCTGGAATCACAGCTACCGGAACAGCCAGCAATCGGGTAACATTCCAAAAATCCGGCTCCGGTGCAAATCCAAAAATCTTTCCCTCTGGTTCTTCAATCCAATATAATTCCGGGATTAAACTGGTAGGTGTAAGCTATTATACCTTCGATGGGATTGATATCGATGGGACTCTCGCCCCCTATTTGAATTATGGTTATTATGTTACCATAGGTGCAACCAACATCGGGGCAAAGTACAACACAATCAAAAACATGGATATCAACCTAAGCCGTGAGCTTCGTGTACCGTATACTGTTAATGTGGGGATTACTCAAGCCGGCGCGGGTGCTTTCGAGGAAAATCAAAACAACTACAACAAATACTATAACTTCAGCATCAGAAACGCTACTGCGGGAGTTATTATTCACGGTGGTGATTTTGGCAATGAGATAGGTACCACCTCCCCTCTCATTCGCAATACTTTTACAAACATTGGCACGATCGAAGGGAATTCTGATTACTCTGAGAGTGTATATGGTATATACCTCTCCGGACAGAATGGAGTTAAAGTATTTAACAATGACATAAGCGGTGTTTTTGGATATTTAAACCATGCTACTGGCATCTACTATCAGAGTGGGTCTGGCACCGGCAATGAGATATACAACAATAAGATTTCAAATGTCTCTGTTTATGGCAGCACTACCCTCACCAATGTTGCCACCGGGATCAGAGCTAATTCCAATTCTTCAGGCACCGATAATGTAAGGATTTACAATAACTTCATATCAAACTTATATAGCTCTTACAATTCCACTAACACCGGAATCACCCCGGTTAAGGGAATTCATTTGGGAGGCATGTATGGGTACGCGAGCCATTCCTACGATGTTGATAACAACAGCGTGAGTATAGGTAGCGGCTTAACTCCCCTATACAATAACACCTGCATAGAATATGCGAGTGCAGAGTCTGTCTATAGAGTTCGTGGAAACATCTTTGCAAACTTCACCAATGACCAACCCAACAATTACTACCATAATTGCGTAAGAGCTACATCTGGAAACATTGGAGCAGCTGGCACAGTTATGGAATACAATGATTATTTCATCCAAAATTATGCTACGTTATATAACATAATTAGCGGAAGTGTTGGCTACGTGTTAAATGGGAATTATATGTCTTCTCTGTGGATGTGGAAGGCTTTTACTACCGGTCTTCTGGACGAAACATCATTCTCTGCAGACCCGCAATTTGTGAATAACAATACAGACCTGCACACCTTTGGCGCGGCTATGAATGATGTGGCAGGCTTTGTGATCCAACCCTGGATAACTCATGACATAGATGGTGAGTATAGAAACTCACCTGCGGATATTGGTGCCGACGAGTATGACCTTACTGCTCGTTCATCCTATGCCAGCGAACCGGCTACTCAGGTTCCAGGCTCAGTTTTCAACACTACTATGATAGATAAACCCGTGTTTAAGTTTACTCTCACTGATAGTGGGAATGACGGGCTGGCTACGAAGGTAACTAATATCAGGATAAAGAACGCAAATCCAGCAAATTCTGCCTCATGGGCTGACAATATCCTGCTTGCCTATATTAGAGCTGATGGTGAAGACGCCTATCATTATCTGCCTGCTATAGCAAATGATGGGCTTAACTTCCTATTCCCAGCCGGGAGCCTGATAATCCCATCTGAAGGTAGCAAGAACCTTACTCTTTCCCTGGTTCTGAAGAACACAGGGGTTCAAGATGGGAAAAACATGCAGTTTATGATCAGCAGAACTGCTCATGGCTTCTCCTCTGATACCAGCGGGACTCTTTTCCTGTATGACTTTGGAGCAGATATCGTATCTAATGTCTTTAACCTGGATGTAGTAGCAAGTAAGTTCACAGTTTCTGCTCCGGCAAGTGTGTTGTTAAACAGCAATTTCCCAGTTACGGTAAGCGCTACGGATGCCACAGGCAATATCGATACCAATTTCACCGGTAGCGTTACCCTTGCTGTGCATACCGGTTCCGGTACTATCAGCTCTGTAACGGGTTTGACCCAAGCTTTGGTAAACAGCACTTATACCTGGAACAATATCAAGTACAATGCTACAGGAACTTTCAAAATCAAAGCCAGCGGGACATTGGCTGATGGAGTTTCAAACGATATCAACAGCAGCAGCAGCGTTACTATCGGCACTGGGACTTCCGCTCAGCCCTATCCTTTCAATGCCCAGTATGGCTATGCCAGAAGTGCTGCGATCTATACCAGCAGCGAGATTGGCGCATTTGGCAATCTGGTATCGATGTCCTGGTTTGTAAGTACTGCAGGCTATGATTTTATCCCAGTAAAAGTGTATTTGAAAAAGACTACAGATCCACAGGTATTAACTTATCCCTGGAATTATTACTCAACGGGAAGCACTCTGGTTTATAATGGAAGCATGAGGTTTAGCAGCTCAGGCTGGGCTACAATTACCTTTAGTAGCCCTTTTAACTATGATAGTAACAACCTGCTGGTACTGGTAGAAGCTAATTTCGGCGGCACCGGAGCCGGATCATATCCACAATTCGCTTATACTGTTACAACGAATAACATGTATACCAGAAACAGCCAAAACACTACAATACCTACAGACACATTTTCTCTAACTGCAAATACCTGGAGACCGAATGTAAAGATAAACTTCCAGACTGCTATGCAATATGCATCTTCCACCACTACGCAGAACGATCAAACACCCGTTTCGGGTGGAGCTGTAAATCAGCAGATTATTGGAGTTCAGGTAGTAACAGAAGGGACTTTGAGCTCCACGAGTATTAATTCGCTCAGCTTCAATACTACCGGCACTACCAATGTGAGCAATATTGTAAATGCCAAAGTGTTCTCCACAGGTAATTCCAATGTGTTTGGCACCAGCAGCCAGTACGGCAGCACCATAACCAACTTAGGTGCCAAGGGAGCTTTTACAGTTAGCGGAACTCAGGCATTGCTTGCCGGCACAAACTACTTCTGGCTAACCTATGACTTGGCAGCAGACATTGTTGTTGGCAACGCCTTGGATGCACAGTGCACCAGCGTTAGAGTTGCCAATGTGGATTACACTCCCTCTGTAACCAACCCTGCGGGTAACAGATTGGTAGTCGGGAAAAAAGTATCAAGCGTAAATATCTATCAGATGGGGAGTGGCACCATTGCCAATGGTACAGACAATGTATCTGTGCTTCAAATCGATTTCTATGTTGTTGAAGGTTCAGACGCACAATCATTTTCGTCCCTACCCCTCAATAGCATCTTGGTAACCGGCAAAAACACAAACAACAGCGATATCAGCGCAGTTAAGCTATACACGGGTACAGGATTCGCTAATCCTTTAGGAACCGCACTTACATTGGCTGCAGGAACTGCTAATTTCACCGGTTTGAATTATGAGCTGCCAATCGGATCAACAAGCATTTTAGTGTATTACAACATCGCTGCAAACGCTACGGTGGGGAACACGGTAGATGCCAAAATTACTGCCAATGCCATTAATGTGAAAGGCATAACTTACCCCGCAACAGAACAAGACCCAAGCGGCAATTACACTATTCAAAACGTGAACTTTGGTGCCGGTTATGCAGCACAGGGTGGTTACTACTTTGCCAATACCCTTGCTGATACAGCCCCCAGCAAGCCCACCTTTAACTGGATAGACATCACTTCAACGGGCACAAACTCATATCCTGATATGAGCGGTGATAGTGGTGCTGCGCCTAACAACACCATTGGCTATGACCTGGGCTTTAGCTTCCCCTACTATGGCCAGACATATACCAAGTTCTGGATCGGAGCAGATGGCGCAATATACTTCCTACGACCTACCTTTCCGCCTCCAATGGGAATCAACCCAGCTTTCATTGCTCTATACAGTGCAGATTTCCACCCCGCAAACCCAAACTATCCTAAGACCGTACTCTATCAGAAAGTGGGAGATACGATGGTCATCACTTATCTGAAATGCCAATCCGCGAGTGTTGCTAATCCACAGGATTATTTCACAGGTCAGATAATCCTTTATCCAACCGGTAAGATTAAGCTACAGTATCTGGAAAAAGGTTCTCTTACCTCCCTAAACAATGGCTTTGTAGCTATTGGTAATCAAACAATAACAGCATATCATCTTTACAATCAAGGTGGAACCGGAGGACCCCTGTTTGGAGATAGCCCGATTGCTGTTGCGTATGGGCAGAACGCCTATATGTTAAGCGACAACGCAGCCCAAAACGATCTGCCCGTTGCAGCCACCGGTACCCCCACTATAAATTTCCCCATTACGGGTGCTACTGTGCAATTCACTACCTCTACAGCAGCTACTAACCTCACCGCCATCAGAGTGGAAACTAATCCCGGCGGAGCCTTACCGGTAGGTATCTTAAGCTTAGCCAACACCCACTGGACAATAAACTCCACTGCTACATCCGGTTTGGGCAATTACAACCTAACTCTGAACCTATCCGGCATCACCAGTCTAAACGCAGAGACTGTATTCTACCTGGTGAAGCGCGAGCACGTAAATAGTGCCTGGGCTAATATGGGTGCACCTTCAATGTATGATTTCGCAAACAGAACCGCCACCTGGCAGCTTAGTAACGGTTTCTCCGATTTCGGTTTAGGCTTTGAGGAAAACGAAACTCTCCCCGTGGAGCTAACCTCGTTCATGGCGCAACCAACTGCCACCAACAATGCCGTAACCCTCACCTGGACTACTCAATCCGAAACTGGTTTAAATGGATATTATGTGTATCGCAACACCTCTGATGAGCTTAGCGATGCGATTAGCATTAATCAGCTAATTCCGGCAGAAAACAGCTCTGCCGCAAACACATATCGCTATACCGATAACGAACTGGAGGGCGAGGGAACCTATTATTATTGGCTGCAATCTGTGGAATTGGATGGCAGCAACCAGTTCTTTGGTCCTGTAACCGTGACTATTGAAGCTGATGAACCCACGCCTCCGGTAACAGTTCTTGAGACCCGACTGAAGAACATCTTCCCCAATCCCTTTAACCCTACTGCCACGATTTCCTACAGCCTGAAGGAAGCTGGTTCCGTGCGCTTGGAAATCTTCAACAGCAAGGGTCAATCCGTTAAAACACAGGATATTCCTCACGATAAAGCAGGTAATTTCTCCTATAATTGGAATGCCGAAAACCTTGGCAGTGGATTATACATAGTCCGCTTCACCCAAGGCAAGCATGTTCAGCTAAGGAAAGCAATCCTCTCCAAATAAGCTATACCCCCCCCCTAACACCCCACAAGTCGAAATGCCCCGATATCGGGGCATTTCTTTTTTGTACTCTGACCCGGTATATCTGTCCGTGTTATTGAAGCTATCAGGCAGCTTTCGCTTGACACCCAGCCATTTTAACAAACCTATGCCCACAAAGAAGAAATGCCCTGGAGTTAGTATGTTGTATCTGCTGTTAAGCGTCCTCTGTTCTGTTCTTATCGCCAACCTGCTGATGGTTGCGGGACGCCGCGGCAAGATAAGCATGCTGCCTATCTTCCTGGGCAATTACTTTGTTGCCAGCCTGTTCAGCTATGTCAGCCTGCCAAAGGGAACGGCTTTTCCCCCTGCATTTGATCTTGGTTTCGGCATAGTAACCGGTGCTTTCTTCCTCGCCAACTTCTGGGTATATCAGAAGAGCATTGTGCATAACGGGCTATCGCTTTCGGTGGGAGTGATGCGCATTGCCATGATCGTGCCCATTCTGCTGGCGGTTATCATGTTCAGGGAGAGCATCTCACCGGCTAATCTGCTGGGAATTGCTATTGGTATGGCAGCTTTCAGCCTTAAGGCAAACCCCAAGGAACTGCATAAACTGCTGTGGATTATAGGTTTGTTTGTTATCTCCGGACTAACAGATGCCAGCCTGAAGGTTTATAAAGAGATGGGCAGCGGCAGTGAAGCTATGTTTATTTACATTGTTTTCAGCTCTGCCTTCGTGTTCACCCTCATTGCCATTATCTTTAGTAAGCTGCCCTTCGGATACAAAAGCGTGCTCTTCGGTTTCCTGCTTGGCTTCCCGAACAGGCTCTCCACGGTGTTTTTCCTGAAGGCACTGGACAGCATTCCCGCAGCAATAGCTTATCCTACTGTGGCTGTTTCCATTGTTCTGCTTAGCATTGTCAGCGATATCGCCCTGTGGAAAAGAAAGGTGCTGTGGCGCGATGGCTTGCTGTGGGCTTTGTTAGTGCTAAGCTTACTGCTGCTGAACCTGCGTTAGCCGGAAAGCTATGACAGAGTAGCACTTGTCTTTTTGGCTTGACGCCAGGATGTGCATATTAAAAGTTTACCTCTTGATAATAATGATAGCATACAAGGAGCACTACATGAAACAAGCCATGATCACAATCCTGCTTATCTGCCTTGCTGCTTTTGCTTTTGCAGAAGCGGAGAGCAGCCCAATGAACACTTATTTAAGCAAGCCTACTTCCTCCAGCTTCAGCCTGGCGGTTACTTCGCTATCCGACGCCATCAGCAAAGGTGAAAAGCCCAATATGAGCAAGCTTAGCCTTGCCTATATCGCAGAACTGGAAGCAGACAGACTGATGAAAGAGCTTATTGCCAATGCCGATTCTATGGCAGCGGGAGAGCGTTTCACTCTGGCGAATATGCTGCTTGGGAAGGATGATTACATGAACGCCATTCCCTTATATGATGCATTGAACCGTGATTACCCCAATTGGTCTTGCCCCTGGCGCCATAAAGGCGAAGCCTATTTCAACCAGAAAAACTATGAAGCAGCGGTAATTTCCCTACAGCAAGCCATTGCCACCAATACCGAACACTACGATGCCTATGTGTGGATGGCAATCTCATTAAATGAATTGGGACGCTATACCGAAGCACTTAAGAATCTGGAAACCGCCCTAACCCTTTCCCCGGAAGAAGAGGAAAGCGATGACGAAGCTATATCTCAGGAAAGAATAGATGCTCTATATAAAGAGCTGAAGAAAAAGGCTCACTAAGCTTACTTACGCAGCTTATTTCTTTGTCTTATCCATTATCTCCTGTGCCTCTTTTTTGTCTCTGTCAAACAGGAAGGCATCCAGGATTTTGAACTTGCTTTGTGTATCCAGGCATTTGGGATAGACGATCTCCAATGCCTTAAGCTTATCTTCGGAAAAGACAAACAAGCCCATAATATCCACAATCTGTGTAGATTTGAAATAGTTGCCCTCGGCTGCGCTCTCAAGCGTGTTTAGCCCTGCATTGCCGAAACTGTTTTTGCGGATACTTTGCTTTAGCCCCAGGAATTCTTCGTTGTTCATAGCTCTTAGCTTGGGTGCAGGTGGCTCGGGCGGAGCAACATTTACGGTAACGTTTGGTGATTCTGTGATAGTAATGATTTGTGCCGGCACCGGGGCGGTATATGCAAGCAGATTTGCCACTTTGCGTATCTCATCCAGCAGGATTTGAGCTTCATAGCGTTCCGATTTGTAAAGCTGGTTGATGTAGCTCATCTGCAGCTTATCTAAGCGGCGGTTAATCTTGTTTAGCAGTACCTGGCGGTTATAGGGGAGAGATTCATACGCCTGGCTGTCCACCGATTCTTCTACTGCCTTGGTTTCCTTATCCACAGCAAAAAGTGCACTGATGCCACATAACATTATAATGCACAGAATTGCTACACTTGCTGCTGCTGTACGTCGCATAAGGTATTCAATCGTTAGCATATTTACTCCCAATTCATAATGCGGGCATTCTTTCTGGTGTTTTTACAGCAGTCAAGCAAAATATGTGAACCGCACTTTTCTCACACAAGTTCTTGACACATATTGCAGCATAAATCAACCTGCTCTCATTGAAATATAACGTTTTAGGAGAAACTATGATCACAGTGTTTATAAACGGCAAAGCCACGTCTGTCCACAAGGACACAAAGGTGATGCACGCCTGCACCAAAGCAGGTTACCCCATCCCCCACCTTTGTTACCATGAAGATTTACCCGCTTTTGGCAATTGCGGTGTTTGTGTGGTGGAAATCAATGGGAAAGTGCTGCGTTCCTGCACCACTCCCTGCGAAGAAGGCATGGAGATCACTACCACAGGCAAGAAACTGCTGGATTTGCGCCGTGGTGCTCTGGAACTAATCCTTTCCAACCACCCAAATAACTGCCCGGAATGTATCAAGAACGGACGTTGCGAACTGCAAGATCTGTCTCAGGAACTCGCCATCCGCCACATGAATCTTGTTAAGCTGGAACGCCCCTACAAGGGCAGAGACGAATCCTCTCCCGCTATTACTCTCGATCAATCTTACTGCGTGCAATGCGGACGCTGCGTTTATGTTTGCAACGAGATACAAGATGTGCACGCCCTGGAGAACTCCGAGCGCGGGTTCGACACCTTTGTAGGTCCCACCTTCCACCGTCCTCTGGACGAAACCGAGTGTGTTAAATGCGGGCAATGCAGTTCTCACTGTCCCGTTGCTGCCATTTATGAAGCCGACGATTCCGATGCCCTGTGGGCTGCGCTGGATAACAAGGACATGGTATTGGTGGCGCAGGAAGCTCCCGCTGTGCGTGTGGCTTTGGGCGAAGAATTCGGCATGAGACCCGGCACCAATGTGAAGGGGAAGATGTACACTGCATTGCGTGAACTGGGCTTTCAGTATGTGTTCGACACCAATTTTGGGGCAGACCTCACCATCATGGAAGAAGCCAGCGAGTTTGTGCACATCTTCACCCAGCAACCGGAGAGATTCCCGCTTATCACCACCTGCTGTCCTTCCTGGGTAGATTATCTGGAGAAGTTCCACAGCGACCTTATCCCTCATTTCTCTTCCTCCAAATCCCCCCACCAGATGGTGGGCACTATCGTAAAAACCTACTGGGCAGAGAAGATGAAGATAGACCCCAAGAAGATATTCCTGGTATCCGTTATGCCTTGCACCGCCAAGAAGTATGAGATTGAACGCATGGAAGATATGTATGCATCCGGCTATAAGGATGTGGATCTCACCATCACCACCCGCGAGCTTGGCCGCATGCTGAAAACCCGTGGCATAGACCTGCCGCATTTGGAAGATGGCGAAGCTGATAGCCCCCTGGGTGAATACAGCGGTGCCGGAACCATCTTCGGTGCCACCGGCGGAGTGATGGAAGCTGCCCTCAGAACCGCTTACAGCTTTGCCACCGGCAGCGAGTTACCGGATCCCAAGATAGATTTTGTGCGGGGAACTCAAGGTATTAAAAAAGGCAAGATCACCATACTGGGCAAAGAAGTCCGCATCGGTGTCGCCTCCGGCCTTGGTAATGTGTCCAAGCTTATGAACGAAATCCGTGATGCCAAAACCAAAGGCATAGACCCACCCTATCATTTCGTGGAAGTGATGGCATGCCGTGGCGGCTGTGTAGGCGGCGGAGGACAGCCCTACCGCAGCACAAACCGCATTCGCCTTGCCCGCGCCAAGGGGCTATATAAAGAGGATGAACATTGCACCCGGCGTGAATCGCACAACAACCAATCTATCCAAAAGCTGTACAAGGACTTCCTGGGTAAACCGAACTCACCCAAAGCCAAGAAGTTACTACATACCAGCTATATTGCTCATCCCATAAAACTTACCAAGTAAAGCGTTTCTACAAATGGAGTTTGAATAAATGCGGGTTTTTGGAGTTCATGTGGCTTATCCTATTGTACATTTATTACCAATCTGTTAGCCACATGGACTTCAAGAAATCAGCTTTTATTGCCGGTGGCGAAACTCGTATCGGTTATGTTCAATGTTTGCGATAAGGTCCAAACGTCTAACAAAGATATTGATATGCTTGAAGGTAATTTCAGCCGCTTGAACTCCATCTATATTTTTTGTTGTTCCTTGCTTGAATTACTTATGCATTACGCATGCATTACGGATGGGATGCGTATTTCATGCGTAATGCTATAGCAATTGAAGCAGGAAAAAAGTTAGCAACAGGCGGGTAAACACTTAAATTATTGGAAGATGTAATAATTTACGAACTTGAGGAGAAACCAAAATGGATATGAAAACTTTTGGATACCTGTACTACAAAGCGCGTGGCTATGAGCAGGAAGCAATTCTGCGGGAAGCCGAACTGAACGAAGAAGAATACTATTTCTTCGAAAAAAACCTTAGTTCCGTACTTGCCGAAATTGAAGAAAGCCGCCCTCAGGCTGAGAAAATCGGTGCGGATTTCATCCGTTTAACTCGTTATATCTATGAACGAGAAAGCGATCAGGCACAGAATGTCGCCCGCCCCGATGCCGTGAAAGTACGCGCCGGCGAACTGGTATCCCTGCCCGCCATTGGTAAGATAGAAATGCCGGAAATGAGCCTGCACAAAGCTATTGAACAGAGGCGCAGCCTGCGGAAATACTCCGCCCAAGCCCTTAGCATGGATGAACTATCCTTCCTGTTGTGGGCATCTTCCTGGGCAAGGGACTTCCGCAGCAACGAGCGCATGGAGATAACCCTGCGCAACGTGCCCTCTGCCGGAGCAAGACATCCGCTGGAAACTTATGTGGACGTCCGCAATGTGGAAGGTATTAATGCAGGATTGTATTACTATCACCCCATCAAACACTGCCTGGTGCTGCTGGATGCATCAGAAGCCAAGGCACAGCAGATATTCGAAGGCTGCATGCGCCAGGAAATGCTGAAAACCGCAGCAGTGAACTTTATCCTCAGCGCAGTTCCATACAGAACAGTGTGGCGTTACGGACAGCGCGGATACCGTTATTTATATCTGGATGCTGGGCATGTGGGACAAAACATGCACCTGGCTGCCGAAGCGATCGGCGGAGGTGCCTGCATGATAGGTGCTTATCTGGATGAAGCCATGAACGAAGCACTTGGCTTGGACGGCATGGAAGAATTCGTGATTTATATCGCCAGCGTGGGAAAAAAGCCGGCTGAATAGAGCTGAGTTTTTACTTAGAATAATCTTTAATTGCATCCATACCCTATTAACGCAACCTGTAGCATGAAGCTAAAATCAAGATAATTTTGCAATTGGCTTCATTTTAGCTTTACAATAATCAGGGACAAAAAGTATTTGTCCTGACGAGGGATTTTGTATCCCTTTATAGTCGTGTGATCATGTGTGTATTTAGCAAGAGCCTGCAAGACATGCTCTTCAGTTAATCAAGTTATAATTAGTCTCAAGGAGATCAGCAATGAAGAAAACTTTGCTCTTAGCCGTGTTCTTAATCCTCTTGTTAGGGATAACGAACAGCCTTATTGCACAAGCAACCGTAACCGTTGGCAATGGAACCGCCGTAAACACTACCACCGGTATTCCCACCCCATACGGAACGTATTACAAGAACTTTCACCAGCAATACCTGGTGCGTGCCAGCGAGCTGGAGAATAGCGGAGGCGGAGCAGGTAACATAAACTCCATCGCCTTCAACGTGCAAAGTGTTAACACCTGTGTAGCAATGCCGGGCTTCACCATTAAGCTGAAGGCAACTACACAGACTGAGCTAACCACAACCTTTGAAGTTGGTGATTACACAACAGTGTTTACTTCTACGGAATACCTTCCGATAGCAGATTGGAACACGCATACTTTCACCACTCCCTTCAACTGGAATGGTACTTCAAACCTTATCGTGGATATTGTTACCACACTGATACCGGTTGCTTACACTCAGAATGCTTCGGTATATTATACTCCCACCACCTTCCAAAGCGCACTACGCTTTCAAAGCGATACTGCTGATGCTGCTTCCTCGTTAACAGGTGCTCTCAGCCCCAACCGTGCTAATATCCGCTTTAACATGGCTGCTTTCGTGGTAACCAATCCTCCTAATGCGGCAGTTTTGCTTTCTCCCGCTGATAGTGCAACCCTGGTAAGCCCATATACCACGCTGAACTGGATAGCCGGTGGAGGTTTACCCACAGGCTACAGGCTTAGCTTCGGCACCAACAATCCACCCACCAATATCTCAAACAATGTGGATTTGGGTCTCGTGACAACTTATGATCCCCCCGGAGAGCTTAACGTCTCCACTACATACTATTGGAAAATTACTCCCTACAATAGCATCGGAAATGCACCAAATTGCCCCGTATGGAGCTTCACGACTCACGGTAATGCCACTATCACTGCGCTTCCCTATTCTCAAAACTGGGATGCGGTAACCCCGCCGGCATTACCTTTTGACTGGACGGCGATATATCAATCTACCGCTACCACAGGTTATGTGAAAACCGTAACCACTACCCCGCACTCCGCTCCCAACTGTGTGGGTATGGCTAACAGTATTGATGCAGCCACAACCGCCATATTGGTAGGACCCCCATTAGCCCAGACAATAAATGCGAACACCGTCAGAGTTAAATTCTGGGCTAAAGGCAGTGCTTCTTACCATGTGCTTGTAGGTGTGATGAGCAATCCCACCGATCCCGCTACATTTG
This sequence comes from Candidatus Cloacimonetes bacterium HGW-Cloacimonetes-3, assembly GCA_002840645.1. Classification (GTDB taxonomy): domain Bacteria; phylum Cloacimonadota; class Cloacimonadia; order Cloacimonadales; family Cloacimonadaceae; genus Cloacimonas. The sequence continues at coordinate 99,911 of PHBO01000007.1, read as the reverse complement.
TGATGGTTCAGGATATAAATGCCATTGCCAACTGGAACGAATATGTGGTGGATCTTACACCATATACAGGTACGGGAAGACACATTGCATTCAAGCATGCAAGTACGTCCACATATCAAACGATATCCCTGGATGGTATCAGCTTTGAGCCTATCGCTCCCAATGATCTTGGTGCCACTACTATTACCGGTAATACCACTCCTTCTGTAAACTCACCTACGACCTTTACTGTGGGAATACAGAACTGGGGAACCGTAGCCCAAAGCAACTATACTGTGAAACTTATGAGCGGAACCACCCAGCTTGCCAGTGTTGCAGGAACTGCTATTGCTGCCGGCGCTACAGGCAGTGTGCAGATAACCTGGACACCCACTGTTGAAGGTCCTATAAGTGTTTTCGGTGAGGTTGTTTTAACCGGTGATGTAAACACTGCCAATGATGCAACAGCACCGCTGAATTTATCGGTTATGCCCGCAGGAATGGCTGTAGTTACCATCGGTACAGGTGAATTAGCCGAAGGGATTCCGTGGGAATTCTTCTATAAGAACAGCCTGTTTGAAACCCTTTACTACCCCACAGAAATAGGCATGTTTGGCAATATAACTGCTGTGTCATTCTACAATAACTTCTTTACTAATCTTACAGCCATGCCTGTGAAACTGTGGTTAGGAAGCACTCAGCTGACAGATTTATCCGCCGGCTGGATACTGCCCGATCAGCTTACCTTGGTGTACGACGGAACTCTGGATTTCCCCAGTGGAGAAAATACCATTACTGTACCGTTGCAAGTTCCCTTTGCCTATTCCGGCGGTAATCTGGTGCTGTATGCCAACCGCCCCATGGACACCGTGTATTACAGCAGCAGCGATAACTTCCAATCCCAAACCGTGGGAACAACCCGTGCCAGGAAACTTGTATCAGATTCCACTGTTTACGATCCCGCAGCACCTTCTGCTGCAGGAACGCTTTCGGGAACGTTCCCAAAAACCACTTTACACATGACCCCGCTCAGTCCTAACCCCATTTTTGTGGTTAACCCAGCCAGCCATAATTATGGCACTGTGCTGATGAATTCAACCACAGATAAGACTTTCTCGATAATGAATGCCGGTGGCGGAACTCTGAACGTTTCAGCCATTAGCATCAGTGGCAGCCCATACTACACCCTGCAAAATATGCCTACCTTGCCGGCTAACCTTGCAACCGGGCAAACAGCAGCCTTCACGGTTCGCTATAACCCCACCGTAGCAGGTGTACACAATGCCACTGTAACCATTACTGATAACCGCATGGTTCATACTGTGCAGATTACCGGTACCAGCTTTGATGCTACAATCTATACCCTTCCTTATGCTCAGGCTTTTGATGAAGTAACTGTGCCTGCTCTTCCTATAGGTTGGAGCAGTATATATCAGGCGTCAGTAACCACCGGTTATGTGAAAACAGTTACCACAAGCCCACAAAGCACCCCCAATTGCGTGGCAATGTATAACCCAACCGATACTGCTACTATTGCCATGCTTGTTTCACCTCAGCTGAATTCCACTCTTCCGATTGGTGCCACCAGAGTGAAATTGTGGGGTAAAGGAACCAACTACTCTGTAATCGTAGGTGTGATGACCAGTCCCACTGATCCGGCAACCTTTACACCGGTACAAACGCTTACTTTCACATCTGCCTGGGCGGAGTATGCCGTTCCTCTTACTCCTTACACAGGAGCCGGCAGATTCATCGCTATCAAACATGCTAATAACGCCGCAAGCCAGACAATATATCTGGATACTATTCAATTCGAAACAATCGCCCCCAATGACCTTGCTGCAGTAAGCATTGTGGGTAATACCACTCCCAGTATGAGCAACCCCACTACCTATACCGTTAGCATTTTCAACAACGGTACTGCCAGCCAAAGCGCATATAGCGTGAAGCTGTACAACAGCCTAAACGTGGAGCTTGCCACTGCTGCCGGTGTTACAGTAGCTGCCGGTGCAACCGTTGCTGTTCCTCTAAGCTGGACTCCGGCTGCCGAAGGTGCTGTAACAATCTATGGCAAGGTAATCCTTGCCGGAGATGTGAACGCCACTAACAACCAAACAGCAAACCTCAACGTAATGGTTATGCCTGCAGGTATAATCTCTGTAACAATCGGCGATGGTTCTCAGACTGCCAGAATGCCTATTGACATGTATTACCACAACAGCGTGAATCAAACCATTTATTACGCTGCAGAAATTGCCATACCCGGCAACATTCTTACAATGAGCCTATATAACAACTTCTTAACCACTACCATCGGAGAAAAGCCGATTAAAATCTGGATGGCTAACACTCAATTGGCTGATCTTACAGCCGGATGGGTGCCCGCAAGCCAGATGACATTAGTGTTCGACGGTAACGTATCCTTCCCGGGGGGCGAAAACACAATAACCTTCCCGCTAACCGCTCCCTTCGCCTACACCGGAGGAAATCTGTTGGTTATGTTCAACAGACCTATGGATACTGTTTATTACAGTTCCAGCGATTTCTTCAAATGCCAAACTATCGGTACGAACCGGGCTCGTAATATATTTAACGATACTACTGTTTATAATCCAGAAAACATGACCGATGGCACTGTTACCGGACAGTTCGCTAAGACCACCTTTGTTATGACTCCCATGGGTGGCGATCCCGCTTTCATGGTAACTCCCTCAAGCAAAAACTTCGGCACAGTAATAATGAACAGCACCCACAACCAAAGCTTCACTGTGATGAATGTTGGAGGCGGATCACTTACCATTAACAGTGTAGCCATTAGTGGCAGCCCCATGTTCTCGCTTCAGAACGTACCAACCCTGCCTGTAAGCCTTAATACCGGACAAACAATGGTATTTACTGGCAGGTATAGCCCCACAGCGCCGGGTACTCATGCTGCTACTATTACCATTACCGATAACCTTGCCCGCAGTTATGAGATCAGGGTAAACCCCAATGCTACCCGTGATAGCCGTAGTACCGACAGCCGTATTGCACGTACAGTTGCCCTCAGCGGTACTTGTATAGATACCACTATCAACGCTCTGCCTTATGCGCAGGCTTTTGATGCTGTAACAGTTCCTGCACTGCCTCCAGACTGGCTGAAGTTAGTGCAAGCCACCGGAACCGCATTGGTGCAAACATACACCACAACCCCTCACAGCACTCCTAATTGCGCCGGCATGACAAACAGCACCGATGCCAACGCCACAGCAATCCTTATTGCTCCTCCGCTTGCCACTGCCATTGCCACAAACACCACCAGAGTGAAGTTCTGGGCAAGATCAAGCGGTGCTAACTATCCCTTAAGCATTGGTATTATGAGCAACGCCACCGATGCACTTAGTTATACTGAAACCATGAACATTGCACTTACCACAACTTGGACAGAATACGTGGTAACCTTCGCAGGTTACGCAGGTACAGGTAAGCACGTTGCCTTCAAGCACGGGCTTGGCGGAACCAGCCGTTTGATCTATATAGACGATGTGATGATTGAAGTAACCCCCACCAACGACCTTGCCGCATTAACTATTGCCGGCAATACAACTCCCAGTGTGGGTAGCCCAAACATTTACAACGTTAACGTGTTCAACTGGGGTACCGCAGCTCAAAGCACTTATAACGTGAAGCTTTACAATGCTGCCGGTACAGAACTTGCCACTGCTCCCGGATTACAAATAGCCCCCGGCGCATCTGTACAGGTGCCCGTAAGCTGGACACCATTAGCAGAAGGCTCCGTTTCCCTGTATGCAAAAGTACATTTAACCGGAGATCAGAATGCCCTGAACGACCAATCCAACAATCTGGCTGTTCTGGTGCTTCCTTCCGGTATATTTGCCGTAACAGTGGGCGCAGGCGACCAAACTGCCAACATCCCCATTAATATGTACTACCAGTCCAGCCTCTATGAAACCTTGTATTATCCTGCTGAAATGGGTAATTTTATGGGTTCTATCACCGGTATTCAGCTTTACGCTAACTTCACGCAGGAACTGCTGCAGAAGCCAGTAAAAGTATGGATAGGCACAACTACAGAAACTAACCTTTCTGCTGCATGGATTCCCTCAACCGCTCTTACATTAGTGTTCGATGGCGTTCTGGACTTCCCCTTGGGAGAAAACACTATAACCATCCCCTTCATCGAAAACTATTTGTACTTGAATGAAGAGAACCTGGTTGTGATGTTCTTCCGTCCCTCTGAAGGCGTTTACTGGCAATCCACAAACTACTTCAAATGCCAGACAGATGCCATCAACACACAACGAGCCAAGAGAGTTCAAAGCGACAGCATCATATACGATCCTGCCACTCCACCGGTTGTAACCGCAACAGCGCAATTCCCCAAAATGACTTTCCTGGGTATCCCCGGAGGAGTAGGTCATCTTAACGGAACAGTGCTTGGAGCAGGTAATCAGCCCTTAGCCGGTGTGGCAGTGCAGATTGCCAACACCACCTATGCAACCGTTACCAATGCCACTGGTCAATATGAAATTAGAAACATCCTGCCTAATACCTACAGTGTCGGTTTTAGTAAGTATGGTTATCTTACCAGTACCCAAACATTCACTCTTGAAGAAGATGAAACCGAAACAGTGAACATAACCATGACTCCCATGGCAACCGTTAGCCTTGGAGGCACCATCCTTGCCAGCGACACCGCAGCAGGGCTGGCAAACGCCACCATCCAATTCAGCGGTTATCAGAATTATACCGCCACTACAGCAGCCAATGGAACATTCACTGTTCCCGCTATTTATGCCAGCCAGAGCTATACTTACACCGTATCCTGCACCGGCTTCAGAAACCTAAGCGGAACAATGACCGTAGGCACCACCAACCAAACCATGCCTCCCATGACTCTTAATGAGCTGGCATATGCACCTTATGGTGTGGTTGCAGCCCTTAACCAGGCGCAAACCGAAGTAGCGCTTACATGGAACACCCCCAATCCAAATGCGGTGGATGTTTTCGAAAGCTTCGAAGCTGCCACCTTCCCTCCCACTAACTGGACTCAGGTGATAAACAATACCGGTCCGGCTAATGAGAATGGCGTATTACCAACCTGGTGCAGCTTTGGAACCACAGATTACTATGGATATACCGCTGTTCCCACAAATGGAACAAAGCAAGCCGGTATCGGCTTCTCTTCCATATATGCGCACCAGGATGAATGGCTGATTTCTCATCCATTCTATTGCCCTCCCGAAGCACGCATCACATTCAACACCCTGGTTTTCCGCGGTTCTACTTATAACGACCACTATGCCGTGAAGGTATCCACCAACGGTGGCGTGGATTGGACAGTGATATGGGATGCCACCAACCTTGCCGGTGGCTATACAACTGCCCCTATGAGTGTTCAGGTAAGCATGGCAGCCTATGGAGGACAGCAGATTAAATTCGCCTTCCATGCCGAAGATCCGCCCTCAAACGATGGATTATGGTACGATTGGTATATCGATAACATCAAAATTACCAATGATGTAACTGCTCTCAGCTTCAGCCCGGAAGAGATGATTGCCCAATCCGCAACCGGCATCCGCAGTGATAAATCCAAAAGCACCGCGGTTGAAGGCGGGGAAAGGACTATATCCGCTCCTATCAGCACCGATAGCCGCTCTCTAACCGGATACAAAGTGTGGCGCTTGCTCGCCGGACAAGAAAACAACCAGACTGTATGGACTTCGATGACCCCTAATCCAGTCTCCCCGCTCACATTAAATGATACAAACTGGAGTTCTCTGTCCAACGGCTCATACCGCTGGGCAGTTAAAGCGGTGTATACAAACGGTGTGCTCTCCATTCCTGTGATGTCCAACATCCTTGTAAAACAAGTGGTATCCGGAACAATCCAGGGCGTGGTTCGCAAACCTAACAACCAACCTCTGGCAGGTGCTACGATTTCCGCGGGTGGCAACACTGCCATCACCAACACCAATGGCTTGTACAGCCTTAGCATTCCCGTGGGAACTTACTCAGTCTCTTGTAGTGCCGTGGGTTACCAAACAAATACCATGAGCAATATAACTGTGATTGCCAACCAAAGCGTGACGGTGAACTTTAACATGATCGTATCCTCCAACGAGGATGATCTTACTCCCGTTACCGCTACCGCTCTGAACGGCAACTACCCCAATCCCTTCAATCCGGAAACCGCTATCAGCTATGCGATTAAGGATGCCGGCGATGTAAGCCTGGAAATCTATAACCTCAAGGGTCAAAGAGTCCGCAGCTTGGTTCATGGCAGACAGAACTCCGGTAATTACCGCATTGTATTTGACGGTAAGGACGATAATGGACAAGCCCTTAGCTCCGGTGTGTACTTATACCGTCTCAGCACCGGCAGCTTCACCTCCACCCGCAAAATGATGCTGATGGAATAGTAAGATAAACTGCTAAAACAACCATAACAAACGCCCCGGCAGATGTCGGGGCGTTTTTCTTCCTTGCTGTTATCTTTAATACCGGTATAATGATTCCCTAACAATTCCCTAACGGCGTTAGGGAATTGTTAGGGAATCATTATGGATATATAAGAGAAAGAAGCAGGGAAGAGCAGGGGAAATTTTGCAGGCTGGGCAGATTTACCTTGACAGTAAAACCACTTTGTATTTCAAAGTACTTTGTGAATAGCAAAACAACTAACCCCGCTTCATCAAGGGGGAAAGGAACAGACAAGATGAAAAACACAGATACCATCAGTACTATCGCCGAGTTTGACGCTGGCATCCACAATCCAGCCCGTCTGATGATCGTATATTTACTCTCCCGAAACAAGAGCCTGGATTATACGCAGCTTATGAACTACACAGAGCTAACATCGGGCAACATCACCACTCACCTCAATAAACTCGCCCAGATGGGCTATATAAGCGTTATAAAGAGTTTCCGCGGCAACAAGCCAAACACCGCAGTGAAGCTTACCGAGCTGGGAGCCAGAGCTTACCTCAATTGGGGCGAAAACATCCTGAAAGCCCTGCCTGAAGCAACCAAGCAGAATTTGTGCAATAGCCTGCTGAACTCCCTGCGGGCACCCAAAAACCCGTTTCTTTCTTTGCGGGACGGATACCCTTATTTGTATGCGGAGCAAGCTCACTACCTGCTGCGGGGATTTTACGGACGCGGTGTATCGCTGCCCCCCAAGGATGAATCATGCGTGTGGTAAGCCTTACAACTACACACAACATAAGTAAACTAAACAAACATAAAGCAAAGGAGTTGCTATGATCGACAAGTTAAAGCAAATGACCGGCAAGATCGACGCGGACTATTTTGATATTCGCTACGAGACAAAGCGGGTCGAGCAAGTGGTAATGAGCAAGAAAGAGATTCGCAGTTGCGGATCTAATCTTGGCGATGGCTATGTGTTACGCGTGCTGAAAAACGGCGGTTTTGCCACGGTTAGTTTCACCAAACCGGAGCAAGCCGAGATGGCTATCAAGCGCGCTGTAGAAAATGCAGAAGTGCTGGCTGCAAACCGAACCGAACCTAAAGTGCCGGCAAAAGCACCGGTTGTGAAAGCCAATATCAAAGCAAAACTGATCGAAGACCCGCGCCAGATAAGCCTGCCCGAGAAGATTGCCATAGTTCGGCATTACTCTGACCTGCTGTTTGCGCAGCCCAAGATCGCTAATGTGGATATTCAATACTATGACGTTTACCGCAACAAATACTTCCTGAACAGCGAAGGCAGCGAGATAAACGAAGAGCTTATCACCACCAAGCTTGGTGCCGGCGTGGTAAGTCAGGAAGGTTCTTTAACCCAGACGGTGCGCATGGCTTTTGGGGGCAGCAACGGCTTCCAAAAAGTACGTGGACGTGAGGAAGAGGCAATTGAACGCGCCAGGATCGCCGCAGAATTACTGCAAGCTGAGCCTGTAACTGCCGGAACCTACAAGATGATATTGAATCCCGGCATCGCAGGGGTGTTTACCCATGAGGCTTTCGGGCATTTCTCCGAAGCGGATATCGTGCGCGACCTGCCTGCCCTGCGGGAAAAGATGCAGATCGGCACCAAAATGGGAACCGACATCCTGAATATTATCGACGATGCTACGATGGCAGATCAGCTTGGTTATTACAAATACGATGACGAAGGCGTGGCAGTCCGTAAGGTGAACCTGATGACAAACGGCGTGCTTACCGGCAGGCTGCACGACCGCTTTACCGCCGGTGAGATGGGTGAACCCATCAGCGGACATGCCATTGCGGAAGACTTCCGTTATGGACCTATCGTGCGTATGGGGAACATCTTCATCCAGCCCGGCAGCCACAGCTTCGAAGAGCTTTTGGCAGCACTGGATGATGGGCTTTATATCTGCGATGCCATGGGTGGACAAACCTCGGGTGAGAACTTCACCTTTGGTGCTAACTATGGCTATATCGTTAAAAACGGCAAGCTGCAAGGAATGATTCGCGACATCAACATCGTGGGTAACCTCTATACTACCCTGAACAGCGTAGCGATGATCGGCAACGATTTCGTGCTGGACGAATCAGGCGGTTGCGGAAAAGGACAAACCAACATCCGCTCCTGTCTGGGAGGTCCGCATGTGCTGTTCAATAACCTGACCGTGGGAGGTAAATAATGGAGAAGCTGCTTAAACTCGCTACTCAGGCTGCTGATCAGGCGGAAGTGTTCTTCACCAACGACACCAGCGACGACGTAAGCTTCACCGATAGTAAGCTGGATAAAGCCGATACCTCGATGAGTGCCGGTATCGCCCTGCGGGTGATAAAGGACGGTAAGATCGGCCTTGCGCACACACGCAATCTACTGGATAGAGAAGCCTTGGTTAAACAAGCTCTGCTTAGTGCCAAAGACGGCATGGAAGTGGGCTTCAGCTTCCCCCTAACCACAAATGTACCGAAGATCGACAGCTATAATCCCTCCATTGAGACCATAAGCAAGAAGGACTTGGTGGATGAAGGCAAGCGGATGATAGAATACATCAACAAAAAGACCGGCGGACAAGTGAATGCCGGGTTTGGATATGCCACTTCACATGCAGGCATCATGAATAGTGCCGGTACCAATCTTAGCCAGAAGGACAGCGATTACTGGGTGTATGCTATGCTGGTATTCCCGGGAACGGGCTCCGGCTTGTTTAAGTTAGCCACGGCAAAGAGCCATGTACCACTCAGCCGGGAGAAGCTGGATGAAATGATAGAGCTGTTCATCCTCAGCCAGAACCAGATAGTTCCGGAAACAGGCAAGATGCCGGTTATTTTTGCGGAATCCAGCCACTCGGCACTGTTATCCCGCTTTTTTGCTGCTGCCTCGCCAACAAGCTTCTACAACAAGGTATCGCCTTTGGTGAACCGTATCGGGGAGCAAATTGTCTCCGCCAAGCTAAACCTGTGGCAGGATCCTTTTGATAAGGAGCTTAGCAGCCAGGCTGCGTTCGATTGCGAAGGCACTCCTACACAGAAGCTTGCCTATATCGAGAATGGCATATTCAAAGCAATCCCCACCGACCTGAACTATGCCCACAAGCTGGGTTTAGCCCCCACCGGCAACGGTTTCCGCGGTTCCATAGAAGCCAGCCCCTCGGCACAGCCATTCAATATCTGTATGGGAATGGGAGATAAAAGCCTGAAAGAGATGATCTCCGGTATAGATAAAGGCATCATCGTGCAAGGTCTGATGGGTGCACACTCCGGCAACATCCTGAACGGGGAGTATTCCGTGGGTGTGTCCAGCGGATTCTACATTGAACATGGTGTTATCAAAGGCAGAGTGAAGGACTGTATGCTGTCCGGCAACGCCTATGATACCCTGATGCATGTATCAGAAATTGAAAACCAATGCCATAACTCCGGCAGCCGCAAACTTCCATCGATCCTGTGTGATGGTGTTAGCGTAGCCGGTAAATAGACCCTAAACCTACCCCTACTTAAAGGTCAAAGCTTCGTCGGCTGTTAATTTACAAGCACCGGCGAAGCTTTACTATTGAGCGGGCTAAATTATCCGTAATGACAGCCGAGGCACTCCTGCAACACTTCCCCTTTGCGGGTGCGGTGCGCCAGGCGTATCTCTTTCATTTCCTTGCCATTCCATATATCTAAGAGGGATTTTGAGCTTACATCGCCAATAAACTGCTGTTTCTCGGGATAAATGCTACAGCCTTTGGCGGGACACAACGGAATGCGTCCGTCAGGACGCACCTGCAAATCCCTGTAAGGCACGGAGCATACCGGAATCTGGTTAGCGGCAATGGAATGCTGCATAAACACATCATCATCATAATCACTCTCGGGATGCTTCATCAGCCATTGGGGATGCACGCAATCACAGTATCGCTTCAGCATCCGGCTTTCTTCTCTTTCCAGATGCATGGTGGATGGGCGCAGCATCAGCCGCACTTTAATAATCGCCTTACTGTGCAGCTTGTCTCTTGCTTCGCATAGCATGCGCAGGTTGGTTAACAATCTTTCATAGCTGGCATTGGGACGGGATTTTTCATAAACTTCTGCACCACCGGCATCCACAGACACTTCTATGAATCCAAGTCCGCTGCGGATAAGCTGTTCAGCAAAAGCCGGATCCTTCCACTGTCCATTGGTAACCACGGAGAGAAATCTGGTTCTATCTGCCAGATCCTTCATAATGGAAGCGAACTTCGGGTGCAGGGTTGGCTCGCCGCCGCCTATCCTTACCCTGTTGATACCGCTGTGCTCAAGTTGCTTCAGCAGGCAATCCACAGTGGCATCGGACATCATGGTGCGCGGATGCGGAAACAGAGGATTGTTGCAATAAACGCAAGCCAAATCACAGGCATCGGTGATATCTACCGATAACAGAGGTGGTATTTTGGCATCGGACATAAAGAAGGGGTATTTCAGGATCAGCAATTCCCGCAAAGGCACTCCACGTGCCAGAATACGGGCATTAAGATACAGATAGTAGTTTAGATGAGACATCATCCAGGGGATGTGTTGCATTCTGCCGATCAGCGGCTTTAGCTTCATTATTCCTCCGTGCTATTTAACAATTGTGAAGCGGTATGGCTTGGCTAGACCGCCCTTCAGCTTAAAATAATATATCCCGCTGGAAAGTTCGGCAGCAGGGATAAAGGCAATACGATTTGAGCCTTTGTGCAGTGCGGGAAGGATTAATTCCTGCACTTTCTGACCCTTCAGATTATATACTTCCAGTGTGCTTTCGTAGGTGGTTTTATCGCTTTCTATCTCCAGCTCCGCACTTTTCATCATGGGATTGGGATAGCAAGATGCTATTTGCAGCGGGCTTGGCACATTCAAGGCATCCTCATTCGCTACTCCGCTTGTTTTGATGCTTACGTATTTATTGGAATAAGCAAGCAGATTCACTCTTACATAACAAACGTTGTTGGCACCGCTGCGGTCAACCTGTTCCAGAATTCCGCCGCTTACTGTGTAGCCGGTATTTCCCGCGGGCATATTGAACAAGAGAAGGGTATTATCGAAACCTTGTGACTGCCCGTTGTAAATAACAGCCATCACGCTATCTGCCACGGCATAATTGGAGGGATAATAGTTCACACTGAGGTTGCCTCCGGTGTTACCCGCATAAATAGTAGTGGTGGGAGTAAACTGATCATTTGCCACCCGTACCACCCGGTAAGCTCTATTGCCGTCACAGGTGCTGCGTGTGGAGATATCCAGGGGATATCCGGTAAGCGAGCCGCTATTGGAGTGCGTGTGTCCCCAAAGTGCCATATCGATGCCTAACGCGCTTAAGTTCAGCTCAGACTGAAAGTCGTAATGATGGAAAAGCACCTTATTATAATCCGGGAACATGCTTGTGGTATCACTAAGCCATGCCATCTGCTGATTTGTATAGCTTTCGTTGCCATATATAGTTGGACGCCAGTTATCGTAATTATCATAGCTTTCCAAACCGATAAACATGGTGTTACCATAGGTAAAGAAATAGTCCTGCGTGTGGTATGGCCAGTTCACATCGGTATTATCCAGCCAGCTCCAGCCGAAGTATTTCCACCAGTTTCGCCGGGAACTTCCCGCCACAGGTGGTGTGGAATACCAGCCCCCAATATCGTGATTACCGGAAGTTACATAAACGGGAACCTTCATTTCGGCAAGCACACGCTGCACCCAACCATACCAGTATTGCCCGTTGAAGCCCTCAAGCTCACCTTCATTAATCAAATCTCCCGTTAACAGCACAAACTCCGGACGGACAAGGTTAATATCATCCATCACCGCCCTGAAATCTACCACAGCAAGGGAATCAGCATTATAGCCCGCATCAGGATAGTTAATCCGCGTGGGCATGTGCAGATCGGTGATATGAATAAAATAGTAGCTGCTCTTGCGTGAGGGTATTACCTGCACAGCATTCCGGGTGATATCATGAATCCCTTCGCTTGCATTCACTTCCAGATCGTAAAGCTCAAACACATTCACTTGCGGAACCGTAACCAACAGCTCCCAGCGGTTTGGTGTAGTTTGCCAGGTGGCAGAAACAAGGGGCATGCTTATGCGCTTGTTGCCGTGCAGAATCCAGGCATTAAAGCCGGTAGTGCTTTGGGGAGCAAGGCAGGTTATGCCCATGTTTTCTCCGGGAATCTGGATGGCAGGGATGTTCATTATTGGTCTCTGGATAACGGTTAAAATGTCACCCGGAGCATTGTAGTTAGAGTTTACGGTAACGCTTCCATTCTGAAGGTTTTGCACCGCATCCTGCCCAAAGAATACCTCACTAAGTGCGAGCTGAGACACACCTGTGTTAGCCGCCATAAAGATCAGTTTGAACAGCGCACCTTCCCCGCTGAGGATGGACAATCCGCTATATGTGATGGCAAGTCCTGCGGCACCGGGAATAACATTAATGCTACCTGTTGCGGATAAAGTGCCACTGATATCCACAGATTGATACACCAGCACATTAGGATTAAAGCTGATGTTCATACTGTAGCTTTGGTAACCCTCCGCTACGTCTATTCTTAAGGCATTCACCGGTACGTTTACTGTGTTCTGAATGTTTGCCGTTAAGTTTGGCAAAGTAATCGCCAGATTGCTTCCGCCTGTCTGCATATCTGCCAATGAACGTGGTTGCAGTCCATAGGTAGAAAAGGCATAATCCACAATGCCGGTAATCTCGGTGAAGCTATTTCCAATCGCAATATTCTGCCAGGTATGCGCATATGGGAAGAACTGGTTATCTACCTGACAGTTACCGCTTCCATCACTTACGTTAAACTCCTGATAGTTGGTTGGCAAGGAGGTCACGTTTGCATTTTGCACCTTCACCAGCACGCTTTCCCACTGCTCTGCCGTGGCAGAAGAGCTCAAAACAGCAGTGGTAATCAAACTCGGAACAGGGAGTGTATTGTTTTGGCTTATAACCTGATATGCGGTGACCGAAATAATCTCGGTAAAGCCGTAGTATTCTGCAACTGTTCCCGTTACCTTCACTATATCACCCACATTGGGAGAATACTGCTGGTTGTAAACGAATAAACCGCTGAAAGCTCCGCCTCCTGCATCGGCAATAAAAAAGCCATAGTTACTGGCTCCTGAACCACTGAAGAAGTTTACTCCGGTAACGATGCCCTGAACAATAACGCTTTGATTTAGGTATGGTGAATCACCTTGCGGGAGCGCAGTGTATTGAACATCATAGCAGCTTAGAACAGGCTGGGAAAACAAAGTTAGCGCTACCAGCAGGCTTAATATAGTTAGTATCAGGTGCTTTTTCATAATATCTCATTTTTCTTACAAGTTACTTTTCCGGGTTAGAGTGAGCGCTATGCTCTTCCCTGTATCATCCTTGCTATCCGCCGGTGTTTAGAGAGGGAACTGACCATGATCTCACCGAGATATATCATGGCGAGATCATGGTCAGTTCAAGGTCTGCTCTGCTGCGAATAGCAAGCAAGCTATATGAATAATATACGTTTACATCTGCGCTAAAATGGCTTTCACGGCATTAGCCGGAATGGCAAAACCAATGCCGACATTACCACCGTTCTCGGAGAAAATAAAGGTGTTGATGCCTATCACTTCGCCGTTTATGTTTGCCAGGGGTCCGCCGCTGTTACCGGGATTAACCGCTGCATCAGTCTGGATCATACCCTTATACACGTGTTTGTCCGCACGGGGAGCGAAAGAACGGTTCAAAGCGGAGATTACTCCCACGGAAACGCTGGGTTTGGAATCGTTCATCAGAAAGCCGTAAGGGTTGCCCAGAGCAATAGACCACTCGCCGATGATAAGGTTCTTGGAATCCCCCAGTTTGGCGAAAGGCAGATTGTGCCCGGTGATCTTCAGTTTGGCAATATCGTGGATTTGGTCTATACCGATGATTCCGGCATCGAACTCGCGTTTATCCGGCAGCACTACTTTTATCTGGGAGGCACCGCTAACCACGTGAGCATTGGTGATAATGTAGCCCTCTGCATCATAAATAACACCGCTACCAATGGATTGCACCTGGCGTTGCATGGGCGCACCATCGAAGAAATCGAAGAAACCAAAACCAAAGGGACTGCGGGAGCGAACAAGCTCTGTCTTCATCACATTCACGCTTACCACAGCAGGTTCCACCATGCGTACGGCTTTAGTGATGGCGTTTTCGCGAGTCGCTATATCAGCTTTATTTGCCTGAGCAGGGCTTTCCCTGAAAATGTCCTTGATATTGGTAGGTCTGTCGTCAAAGTGATTGATCAAAGCAATTGTTATCCCGGCATTTAGCAGGATAATGGCAATGATGCCAAAACAGCCTATCTTCACAATATCACCTCTTTATATGAACTTCTTAATAGCAAATTCTATGGTGGAGACGCTAACCTTGGTTTCGAAACAAGGACCATTGGGGCGGTCGTTTAGCACGGCATAAACGGGGAAACGCCAGCTATCGCGCAAACCATCGGTGAGATCACGGTGGCAAGCAACGGCAATAATTACATCGGGACGGCTGTCCTGAATCAGCTTTCGTGCCAGTGAGCCACCTGTGGCAACCGCTGCGCGCACGTCATACTTGCTCATGATGCCCTTCACTTTGGCGATGTCGCATGCACCACACTCCGCACACTCTATAATGTCGTTGGTGATGCGAATCTTACATTCGGACTTCTGCAGGCAATGAGGAAGCAGCAGTAGTATGTTTTTGCTGTGAATACCACTGAAATTACTGAGGATGATCTCGTTGTTAAAATTCAGAAACGATTCCTGCATGATGCCTTTTTTCTGCATAAATACCTTACCAAGCCATTGGGCAAGGTAAAAATAGATATTAAACAACATCCATTTGGTGTATAAACGCAGACCGGATGGCTTTATCTTTTGGTGCGTGCTCATCAGGATAAGTATCCAGGTACTGACCAACACCGTCAGGAGGATAAAAAGCAGCGTAAACAGCAAAGTCTCCATGGGAGAAAGCCCCAGGCTGTGGTAACTAACCAATGCCAGGGAAAAATAGATGATGCTGAGTATAATCAGCGACAGACTTACAAACATGGGGAATTTAATCACGGCAAGATAGTGTTCTTTCATATTAGTTACATCCATAGTTTTTCACCGGTGCAAAGCCTTGCGCCATTAGCAAATGCGGCGGCGTCCATTAGCTTTTTACCTTCTGCCTGAACCTCGGATATAAGCAGTTGCTGATCCAGACAGTTAACGGTAAAACCGGTGTTTTTGATGATTTTGGCTATAGTTCCGCATAGGCCTTCTGAAGGTAAATCAGTAAGCTGTGCTTTCAAGAGTTTAAGTTTACCGGTGCGAAAATAGCACCAGGCTCCGGGATGGTAAGAAAAGGCATTTATCTTTTGTAAAACTGCTTCGGCGGGATTATTCCAGGATATCATACACAGCGAGGTGTCTATCTTGGGACACCAACTGGCTTGGCAATGCTCCTGGGGTGTTTCGGGGGGAATGGCGGTAGTATCCTTTTGTAAAAAGTTTAATAACATAGTGGCAGCTTGTGCGGCAAGCCTGTCGTGCAAGCTGCTGTAGTTTTCGTTGGGCAATATTTCCAGGCTTTGTTGCGCTATAATGGGTCCGGCATCCAGCTCGGCAATCAGGCGGTAGATAGTGGTTCCTGTGGTGCTTTCGCCCTTCAGCAGCGCACTTTGTATCGGGCTGGCACCGCGGTATTTTGGCAGTAGAGAGGGGTGCAGATTTATAGCTTTACGGGGAGCAAGGAAACGGAGTTCCTTACCTATAATACCCCCATAGGAAGCGGTGATAAGGATATCCGGGGTAGTGGCGGCAATATAGCTGATGCTGGATTCGCTATTTATGCTATCCGGCGTAAAAAAGGGTATCTCATGCCGGATGGCATATGCTGTAATGGGGGTTGGCAAGGTTGTTAGGTTACGTCCGGCGGGTTTATCGGGCTGGCTTACCACTAACTGGGGCTGCATGCCGTTTTTACACAGTAGCTCAAGGGCAGGCAAACCGTAAGCGGAAGAGCCGATAAACACGCTTCTAATCATCAGGGAAGCCTTCCATTATGTTCACCCCGTTCACAGCTCTGGCAACAAGTTCATTCAGCTTACGCTTCAGTTTCAGCTTGGCAAGGATGCCGATCCTGTCTGTGAAGACAATGCCTTCCAGATGGTCGTATTCATGTTGGATCACCACTGCCTTAAATCCCTCGGCTGTTTCGTGTAATCTGTTTCCCTGAGGATCGCTGTAAGAATAGCTGATCCGAACCGCACGATGCACATAGGCAAAGATACCAGGAAGGCTGATGCAGCCTTCCTCATTATCCACTTCGCCTTCACGACTTTCAATAATCGGGTTTATCATCACAATGGGGTTTGGGGATGCATCCTCACGTGCCCAGGCGGGGTCTATCACAAACACCCGGAAGTGTGAGCCAACCTGATTAGCAGCAAGACCCACTCCATCACGCTCGTACATCGTATGTACAAGATCTGGAATAAACGCTTGCAGGGCAGGATCAAACACATCACATTCCTTTAGCTTGGTTCGCAGGATTTCATCACCATAAAGGCGGACAGGTAAAAGTACAGGGTTCATTTTACAACAGGTGTCTCCATGATGTTTAGAATAGAAACAATGGCACTCTTCTGGAATTCCACTCTGATCTTGTTGGTGTCGTCTATTTCCACCACAACAATGCCTTTGTCGGGCTTCAAAGATACCACTCTGCCGTAGATGCCGGAAGAGGTGATAACTTTATCATTCACTTGCAGGGAATCTAACATTTTCTGCATCTCTTTGGCACGCTTTTGCTGGGGACGTATCATCAGGAAATACAGAATGGCAAACATGGCAACCATGAAAATCATGGTGCTTCCGCCAAATCCGCCTGAAGCAGCTGGTGCTGCACCGGTGGCTTGTAATAGTATATATTGCATTTTTTCTCCTATAATCCAAAAAACTTTGGATAGATTCTTATTATAATCTGAGTTAAGACGTTAGCAAACAATCCTGCTAACAGGTCGTCCACCACCACCCCCCAACCTTTGGGAAGTTTCTGGGAACGAGAGATGGGAAATGGCTTGGCTATATCAAATACCCGAAAAAACAGGAAGGCATATAAGCCCACCAACAGGGTTTGAGGTAAAAACATCACGGCTACAAAATAGCCACATACTTCGTCTATAACTATATGACCGGAATCATGCCCCAGCTTCAGTTCTGCCTTACCGGAAACATACACCGCGAAAAGACAGAAAATAGCAAATATTGGCAAAGTGTATAGCAATCCTGCTCCACTGAATGCTGTTGCAGGAAGAAGCAAGTATAGCCCGAAGGCTGCCGCACTTCCCCATGTACCCGGCATTTTGGGCAGGAACCCAATTCCGAAGAATGAGGCAAGAAAGCTGTAGAGACCGGGATTTGTATGTTTCATTACAATACTATCTGCACGTATGATTCACGTTTTAACTCGCTCATCCACTTGTTATATTCTTCCATCTGCTTTCTTTGGAAAAGGAATTGTTGAATCTGCTCTTTCACTTCTTCATAGCTGAATATCCGGGGAGGAAGCTCTTCCAGGCGGATAAACAGGTATAACATACCTTCGTTTTCCATCACGGCAGAAATATCTCCCACCGGCACCTGCATAATGGGAATGGCAAATAGTTCCGGTAATTCTGATTCTGCAAATTCGCCAATAACCCCGCCTTCGTTTTTGGTTTCAGGATCCATGGAATAGGCTTGGGCAAGGGAAGCAAAGCTTTCTCCGGCAATAAACCGCTGGCGGATACTGTCCATCAGGTTGCGTTCTGCTAATGAATCTGCATTAGTGGCAGAAACCATCTTAAGGATATGCCGCACACGGATTTCTTTATCCCGCTTTTCTTCCATTTTTATGATGTGATAGCCAAACTGAGTTTTAACTATCTCGCTGATATCTCCTTCTTTTAAGGCAAAGGCAGCTTGTTCAAAGGGCTTCACCATCATCCCGGCTGTAAAGAAACCAAGATCACCTCCCACTTCCTTGCTGGGGCAATCGCTTTCCGCAGCAGCAAGGGTAGCAAAATCTTCTCCTGCCTTCAACCGTGCCAGGATTGCCTGAATCTCGCTAAGCTTTTGCGCGTCGGCTTCATTACCGGCGTTCACTTCCCGCATTATCATTCCCAGTTTCCAGGATACTGGTTTCACTGCCAGCGTATCTTTGGTAGCAGTGTAGAATGCCATCATTTCTTTGTCGCTTATCTTCACTTTTGAGGAGATATACTTGTTTACAAGTTGTTCTGTAAGGGCACTTTCACTTAGCATGTCCACATAGTATTTCAGCAAGTCCGATTCGGTAAGCTTGCTTTTCCTGAGGTCGGCAGCAAATGCCTGTTCACTGGGATAGCGGGCTTTAATCTGCTTCAGGTAACGCTCGGCATTACCTTTGATGCGTGCCTCGTCTATCTTGATATTCAGGTCCTTGGCTCTCTGGATCATCAGACGTTGCTCTATCATCTCCACCAGAACCTCGCGGGGATCGGTGTCCGGCTTCAATACCTTGGCACTTTGCATCTGGGAAAGCTGTTTCTGCAGATCAGAAAGCAGGATTACATCCGTGCCAACTTTAGCTACTATTCTATCGATTACTTCTGCGCCGGCAGCAAGCACTGCAAGCATCAGCAGAAGCATAATAAGGGCTTTTTTCATGCTATTTCCTTCTTAGTAATAATAAATTTTATCCATGCCGGATTTTATTTCTTTCAATAAGTCCTGATACACCTGATCCTGCTTTTCCAGAATTATCTTACGCTTTATATCGGCACGATAATCCTCGAAATTAGCTTCCTGGGAAGTATCTCTTTTCTCTGCTATGCGAAAAACGAACCAAAACCGGTTGTTACTTACAATCCCCAAGCCATCTCCGGCAATATTTCGTGCTGCTAACCAAAAAGTGCTGTCCGCTCCGGCAGCGGATACAAAGCCCATCATGCCGTTTTTCACTTTCAATTCCTCGGTGGAATACCTTTGCACAGCATCATTAAAGCTCATCCCGTTGCTTATCTGTCCCAGCACTTTTTCAGCACTTATTTTGTCCGCTAAGGCAATCCGCTGAATATTGAATTCACTTGCGGTTTTCTGAAACTCTGCCTGATGAATGCGAAAGTAATTGAAAAGCTGATCTTCCGATACCTGAACCTCTGCCAGGCGTTTCGAGATAAGGGCATTGGCTTTCACTTTCTTGGCTGCATAAAGAATACGCTGTTTCACTGCTATATCTTTTGCAATATCGTGCTCATCGGCATACTTTGCCAAAACGCTTAAGTTTACCCAATCCTCGATATATTTCTTACGCTGTTCGGTGGAGAGGGCATCCCATTCTCCCACGCCAAAGGTGGCTTTAAAATTCTCCAGATAAAGTACTTCATCGCCAACCTGAGCCAGTGCTATGCCTTTTTCTTCTTTCTTATTACAAGCAGCCAGGCTGATGATAAGCAGAACAATCAGGGCGAAACGATATCTCATTGCTTCAAATATGGGGGCGTATAAGAGATTCTTAGGTAAGGCTTCTTATTCGCAGGAGTGGCAGCCGAGAAATCATAGAACTCTATGAAACCCATATTTTGCCTCTCCTGAGTGGATTGGATGCTGATTCCCAGAGGCAATTTCTCACCCGATACAAAAGCTTGCACCAGCGGAGTTACATCCACCTCCAGGCTATCTCCCACTATCGTTCCGGAACTGATTGGGGTGTATTTTATAATCTCATAATCTGCCATCAGAGGGGGGCTTGTGATGCTAATATCACTTCTGGTAAGGTTAAAGGGATACATACTGAAGCTGCTGACCCCGGCGTAATAGTTATTGGTCTTGGCGTGCAACACAATAACTGCGCGGTTCACGGTTAAACGTTGTATATCCACCGAACTGAGCGGGCTTCCGTCATTATCGGTGAACAGACTGTTTGTAGGTACCCACTTAAGATACATACGGGTAGCCTTACTATTGTTTATTATCCAATTGGGGCTGGATGCATCTTGTGTTTCGCTTAAAGTGTAGTTATCTATCAATGCATTTGTGCTAAAGACCTCGAACGCAGATTCTAATGTCTTCTTATACTTAAGGTTTAGCACAGGAACTATGGTACCCTGAGCAGATTCTATCTCTACAAAGCCATTATCAACCACTTTCACGGCAAGATTCAGCCCCGTGCTATCAGCGTTGGTTTCCCATGTTTTCACCATTTCCGGGGGCAGCTTAAGCTTTACAAGCGTCCCATAGATGGAAACTGAATCCGCCACTTCCACTTCTGAACCAACGATGTACTCCATGTTGGACATCTGAGCAAGGGTGTCGTTCCAGGCAGAGTTTATTTTAAACAACTGTAGCTTCAGTTTATTGGCGGTAACGGGAGAGCGTTTCACCAGTGATAGCTTCACATAACAGCTATCAACATCCGCCTCGGCAATCAAAGACTGCCGCAACATACCTGTGAACCGCATATAGGCAGTTGCCTGCGCTCCCTGATAATCACCTGTCAATAGCTTCACTTCGCTGCCGGTGATTACTCTTAAAGTATCCGAGGGAAAGCTAAAGCCATTCACAATCCCATTGGAATCATATATTGTTTTGGCATTGGCATTGCTCCAATTGTTACCGGTAAGGTTATTCTTTTTGGTGCATCCTGAGACAGCTATCAAGCCCACGGAAATGACCACCATCCAGAGGACATACTTTTTAAACGAATCCATAATAATAATCCTATTAAAGAGAGATTTTGATATTTAGTAACAGAAGTAGGCTTTGTGGATATGGGGATAATCGGTCAAGTATTTTCTTTTCACCATACCCTGAAAGCCTTTGCAGATACATGGCAACTGTGGATAACTTGTGGATAACTACAGAGCTAAAACTGTCTTTGTGCACAGAGAAACTCCCTAATGCCTTTATACACAAGTTATTCACAGCTATACACAAATACTTGTGCACTTGTGTGGATAACTTTCTTCTTAACGTGGCTAAGTGTAATAGAAAGGCGGAAGAGTGGAAGGGTGGAAAGGTGCAACCTAGCATAACTTTGAGCGTGAATATATTCCTATTTTGCTGTGTGAGGTTATACCCCTGGTACCTATCCAAAGATTGTGTTTCACTTTTCCACTCTTTCACTCTTCCACTAATTCCTAATATTCTTTATCATCAGTTCCACATGCGAACGGAAGTCTTCATCTTCGCGAAATTGGTTTTCTATCAGCTTTTTGGCATGCAGCACGGTGGTGTGATCTTTGCGGTTATAATAAACGGCAATTTCTTTCAGGCTAAGCTGAGGAATAAGCATATTTGCCAGATACATCGCCACTTGCCGGGGGAAGGCAACATTCTGCTTGCGGGTTTTCTCCATCATCTGTGCCGGGCTTAGAGAGTATGACAGGCATACCTGCTTCGTAATGGCATCCAGAGAGATATTGCGCAGCTTCTCAGAGATCATGTCCGAGAGGATATCTGAGGCAGCCGCCACATCTATCTCTTCAGGATTCAGCTTGTTATAGGAAGAAAACGCCAGGATGCGGATAAGGGAACCCTCCAGGGCGCGTACACTGCTGGTGATGCTGTCTGCGATGAAATTGAATACGTCATCGCTCAAAACGATATTCTCCGGCTCTGCTTTTTTGCGTAGAATAGCTACTCTGGTTTCAAAATTCGGGTTCTTAAGATCGCAGGTAAGCCCGCTTTCAAAACGCGTAACCAGCCTTTTCTCCAGATCCGGGATGTCCTTCGGGGGACGGTCTGAGGTCAGCACTATCTGCTTCTTATTCTCAAACAAGGCATTAAAAGTGTGGAAGAACTCTTCCTGGGTTCCTTCCTTGCGGGAAAGGAAATGGATGTCATCCACCAACAGTAAATCCACCTTACGGAACTTAGCCCGGAAATCCGACATCTTATTCGCCCGGATACCGTCTATCATCTCATTAGTAAATGCTTCTGAGGTAGTGTAATAGATGCTGCAATTCCGTCCTTCACGGGATACAAAATTGCCTATTGCCTGCATCAAATGTGTTTTCCCCATGCCGCTTTCACCATAGATGAACAGCGGATTGTAGGTGTAGCCGGGTGATTCTGCCACGGCTTTGGCAGCGCTGCAGGCGAAGTTGTTATTACTACCCACCACAAAGTCTTCGAAATTATAGCGTTCATTCAGTTTGGTATTCATGGTTATTCTATTTCCGCTATATTCCGGAACTTCACCGCTTTTATCGCTAACCCGGTGCGGGTTTGTGATAAACTGAATATCATACTTGCGCCCATACAGGCTGTACGAAATCTCGCTAAGTGCCTCATTGTAGTTTTGGTTAAGATAATTTGCCGAAAACTGCGTTGCCACCCGGATCATTAAAGCCTTGTCCGTCATATCCACCAGCTTAGTGTCCGAAAACCAGGTCTTAAAGCTCTGCGGATTGATGTTCTCTTCCAGCTTATCCAGAATGTTCTGCCAAATGTCTTGATCCATAAGTCCAATCCCTATAAAACGTTATTTATCCACAAGTTCGGTGGGAGCAGCACAAATGGCACAAAGCTACTTTTATCTAACTGATACCAAAGAAGTTATCCCCTTATTGGATCGCTAACTTCCGCTTTCAGTTAAAAACTTATCCACAACTTATCCACATTTTTGAACCCCGAAATGTTAAAATTCTCTCTCTTTGTGCGTTAGCTTTTTTTGGGGTTTGTGCTACAACCAACCTCGCCAGAAAAATCTTCTCCCTCGATTTGTCAAGCAGCTAAAAGTCCACAGTATTGTGGTTTAGCTATACACTAAAACCGCCAATTGCTTACATTTTTATAGCTATACAAGCACAATAGCAATTTTCACATATTGGCATCACAACTTCTTATACGATGCAGAGTATGCATTTAACGATTGTTATATTTCTTCCACACCCCTATTAGGTTTACTTTTTATCATGGTTTGCTGTTTGCCTGCTTCCACAGTCGTAAAATCCGCTTCTTCCTTGCTTGCATTACTTATGCATTACGCATGAACTACGGATGGGATGCGTATTTCATGCGTAATGCTATGACATTTGATGCAAGGAAGGTGTCAGGTGACGGGTGTCAGGTTTTAGTTGCGAGGTAGGATTTGCAGGCATCATGCCGGTGTGTTTGTTAACAATAGTAGCTTCTCCATCACAGCTTCCCGCTTTCCTTTGGCAAGGGAATGGAGATCGTAGCCCAATTGTTTATGCATGTCCAGCAAGGCAAAGAGGATATCCGTAGCCTGATGCTTTTGCAGCATTTGTGCCCAGCGGTGGGGGTATTCTTCCTTATTCCAGTACAGGTTAAGTAGTTTAGCAAGGCTTTCCAGAATGCACATTTCATCAAAGCTAAGTGCATCTGAAGCCAGGCATTGATAAGGGGGATGGTTCAGCCACAGGTAGCCGCGCTGTGTGGCTATTTCCTGCATGGGCGTATCAGGTAAAATCTTCAGAGTGCCAAGCTGCACCGCATCGGGGAGGGTGGCACAAAGCCCGTTTATGGAGTTTAGCACGGAGGCGTAGTCCTCGCCCGGAAGCCCTGCCAGCAAGTCTGCATGTATGCGTATTTCTGTACGCTGCTTCAGGATTAGCAGTGCTTGCCTTGCCTTTTGCCAGTTGCTGTTACGCCCGCTAACTTTGGCTATAGCGTCGTTAGTGGTTTGGATGCCCACTTCAAAGCGGAAAACCCCGGGCGGAGCAGTTTTTAGAATGCTAAAATCCGCTTCACAAAGCAAATCCGGGTAGATTTCAAAATGCACTTCGCAGGGGCTTTCGTGCTTGATAAAAAACTGCCAGATGTGATGCGCCAGCTTGGGGAAAATATTGAAGCTGCGGTCTATAAACTTCAGGGTCTTGGGTTTTAAGGCGATGAGCGCATTTAGTTCCGCATCCAGCTTTGCCATATCGCTGCTGCAGTCCGGATTAAAGCGCAGTTCATGGCGTTGGTCTGAGGCAGAAAGGCAATAAACGCAAGCGTAAGGACAGCCGCGATAGCTTTCGTAATACACCAGCTTGCCTTGTATGGTGCTTATGTCTTCTGCCCGGTAGGGAAAGGGGACATCTTTTAGAGCCATACTGCTGTTTCCTGCGGGTACGGTGAAAGCATTTTCCGCCAATTCCAGAAACACCCCCTCGCCGCTGCCCTGCACAACAAAATCCCTCGTAGCTAAAGAATAGTCGCGGTTAGCAGCCTCGGGACCACCCAGTACCAAGATTGCCTCCGGCATCAGCTTTTTTAGCTCCGGGACAAGCTTCTGCAAGTATTCGCAGTTCCAGATGTAGGCAGAAAAGCAGATAATATCCGCCTGTGTGGAATAAATGCTCTGCAATACGTCTCCAAGGTGGTCTTTTAAGGTGAAATCCCGCATATCCACCGCGTAAGGCAGGTGGCGGATAACTTCGCGCAGGTAAAAAAAGGCAAGGTTGGATTGGCTCCAACTGCTGTTTAGGGCTACCATGAGGATATTTTTCATTTAAGATATCTCTTTTTACGTTTACTATTTCTGCCACTTTTTGTACTTGCAGCAAGGATGTCAACACAAATGGCATAAATCTTTTGGACGTGGAATTTAGCGGTATCTCACCATAACCACCTTATATCGCGATAGGGGGGGTATGGGTGGGCTTAAAGGTAGCGCAGGATGCCAATCCTGCGAAAGGTGCGGTTTTGCTTGACAGAAGATGTGCCAATAAAAAAACTCCGCAGCGGTATAATTTATCACAAAGGCAGGTCGCATTAAAACCGATAAAGGCAGCTAATATGAAGGAAAAGTACAGTTTGGCATCATCTCTCAGGGATAACCACCAGCGGGGATAAGTTTTGGATTATCTGTTAATCTAATCATAGAATTTTGGAGGCTGGCATGGCTTATATGAACATGGATGAGATACTAAGTAAACATAAAAATAGAATAGTAGCCATAAAATCAATTCCAGGGCGAAAAGCAAGATTGGTTGAAGTTCCTGACGAATTGTGTGGAAGTATTAAAACCGGACTGAAAAAAATGGGCATTACGCAGCTGTACAGCCATCAAGGAAGGATGTTTTCAGAAGTATCGCAAAATAGAAATGTAATAATTACTACTGGAACTTCTAGCGGTAAGTCGCTTGCCTTCTACCTTCCCGTGTTCCAGCGTATCCTTAATAATCCTTTAGCAAAGGCACTTTTTCTTTATCCAACTAAAGCGCTTGCCCAAGATCAGAAAGCTAGCCTAGAAATAATCTTGAAAGCCATCGGATGCAAAAGAGAGATATCCATTGGGGTTTATGATGGTGATACTCATCCATCTGAACGAAAACGGATTCGAGAGTATGCGAATATAATCCTGACCAATCCCGATATGATTAATGTAGGTTTTCTTTCCAACCACAACAAGTATGGATTTCCCCAGTTATTTCAAAACCTTCAATTCGTAGTATTAGATGAACTGCATGTTTATCGTGGTGCTTTTGGAACACATGTGGCTAATCTTATGCGGAGGCTAATCCGTGTATGTTTGTATCACGGCTCGCACCCAAAATTTCTATGTAGCAGCGCGACTATTGCAAATCCTATTGAGCTAGCTGAGAATATCTGTGGTAAACCATTTGTATTGATTGATGAAGATGGTTCCAACTGCGCAGAGAAGAGATTAGTGCTCTGGAAGAGTCCAGACCCAAATGTGCATGATTTGATCAAAGAGGTTACTGAATTAATCCCAGATCTTATTGCGAATGATATCAGCAGTATCACCTTTTGTAGAAGTAGAAGGGGTGTAGAAGTAGCTTCCAAAGAGATCAGAGATATATTGTTACAAGAATACGGTGGGCATGGAATAAACAACATGGTTTCTGCTTATCGCTCTGGACTCAACCCAGACGAAAGAAGGGTTATCGAAAAAAACTTACGATCTGGCACATTGAGGAGTGTTATTTCAACTAATGCTTTGGAATTGGGTATAGATATTGGCTCATTGGATGCGGTGGTCATGGCTGGATTTCCTAGTACCAAAGCCAGCTTTTGGCAGCAATCCGGAAGAGCTGGCAGACGGGCAGAGAAGGCATATATTGTCTTGTTGTTATCAAATAGTCCAATAGAGCATTACATCGCCAATCATCCTGAATGGTTAACAGATTCAAACGTTGAAAATGCCATTGTGGACATAAGCAATATATTCATTCAACTAGCCCACATTCGCGCTGCCGCACATGAAGTTCCGTTATCCCAGAAAGACTTTGATTATTTCCCAGATCTTGGTATTATTGTGAATAAACTTGTTGAGACTGGGGATATTATCCATAATCAAGGTGTTTTCGTCTGGTCGAGTAATACAAATCCCGCTAATGATATTAGTTTAAGGAACATTAGTAATGAGAGTGTTGATGTAATTGATATGCAAAATGACAAGACAATCACATCTACTGACCTTGTCACAGCTAAGTTCGAGCTTTATCCAGGTGCGATATACATCCATGATGGTGCACAATATAAAGTTAGAAAACTAAAACTTGAAGATAAAACAGCAGAACTTATATGTATAAACAGTGATCACTACACTGTTCCCTGGATAGAATCAGCAGTTGATGTGCTATCTATCGTAAACCAGAAACCAGTATTGAGATGTTCAGCATTTTGGGGTGATGTGAGTGTCTCAACAGAAATAATAGGTTATAAGAAAATCTCTTTCTTCACACACCAGAACATTGGATTTGAAGAGCTGGAAGAATCCTTAAGTGAAGAATTGGATACAGAGGGAATCTGGATAATCCTCCCTGATAATCTGCAAGATATTCCTACACGCCTTGGCTCAGGTGATGAATCGAAAAACAACATGAATTATAAGTATGATGTTGATGGAGTGGTTTTCGCATTTAAGAATGCAGCAGAAATAAGGACTATGTCTACATATGGTGATATCGGTGCCACATTATTTATGGCTTCGGATTCAAAAAAAACTGCTTTGATAATTTATGATAAGTATAGGGGGGGGCTTGGGTTTGCCCAAAAAATATTCGAATTGGTAGAAGAGGTTATCAGAGATGCAATCAAGATGGTAGCATTCTGTTCCTGTAAACATGGATGCCCTTCTTGTGTTGGCAATATGGACATCGATAAGGGAATAGTCCTATGGGTTCTACAGAATTTACAAGCAGAATCTGAAATGCCTTCCACAATGATAAATTACACGACAAAAGTGCTAGATTTACCAGATAGGAATATTCCGGTACAACTAGAAGTCAATTGGGTTGTCCAAAACTGGAAAGAATTCATTTCTATATTAAAAAAACGAGACCCTGACATTCACAATTTTCTTCTATCCGCCGAGAATGTGGTTGTATCAGATTGTGAGTTACGGATAACCATTGTCAAGTCCAAGTTGTTGATTTCTGATTATTCTGAAGACTTCTTAGCCAATGCAAAGAAGTCAATCCGAGAAATGATCATAGAAGCTATAGAGGTCATAATTAGTTTAGTTGATGATCCAAGTTTTGCATTGAAACAGTCTAAGCTTGATCGTTTTCTCAGTGAAAAATCTTCAAAGAAGAAGATGGTTTTGTTTATGCAAGATCAACAGGTAATTAAGCCAGAAAATGAAATAGTTCTCGCTCAAGACGATGTTACCGATGAACAAAACAATTGTATTGGCAATAGCATGGAGTATCATGTAATTCGAAAGCAAATTATTGCAGATCAATCTAATGACATCCTTTTCTCTGATGTATTGAACATTTCTGGTAACGATCTAGTTAATCGATTAAGAAGTATGTCGTACGAGAAAATTGAAGAAGTCCTAGACCTGCAAATTCAAGATAAGTTGAAATTAATCGTTAGACAGCATCGATCAAGTAAGGCAAAGTGTCTAGCTCTTGAGCTCATAAAAGATGAGGAATTTATTACTGATGCGGCACTCAACAATATTTTTGCAGACATCAGAAAAGTTGCTATTACTAAAATAAGCGACCAAAGCACTTTGTTGAAGATAGCTAACAATGATAGATGTCCCAGGATTAGGGCTATGGTTTTGCCAATGATTGAAGACTCGAAAATAGTTGAACAAATGGCAATAAATGATATGGACGAAGAGATAAGACATTTGGCAGTCACATTGATTCAAGATCCAGAAACATTAGTGAGAGTCGCTTCAGATGGGAGATACTCAGATGCAAGAAACATGGCCTTGTCTAAGGTTAACAATGCTAAAACTATGGTGACCACGGAACAAAATGAGATCTACGAAGTTACAGCAAGGATAGATAATCAGCAAGAAAATGAAGAAGCAAAGAACAAACATAAGACGGATCATACTACCATTGAGTGTAAGATGTTAAGCAACAAGTATAGAGTTGCGTTTAATGAGTTTAAAGAGAAGTACAAAGCCATTGAATCAGCGTATATAAACTACGAAACAAAGATCGATATTGATCTCTTTAAGGGTTCTGGATACATACACTATTTAGTCCTTTCTATATTATCCAAACAGAATCAGGAGAAGTTTGAACAAAATTTGATAACCTTGGTGGCACTTATTAAAGGGAATGTGTTTCCCAAGAGTCTTCAACCTAGTGGTAATCAAAGAGACGAAATTGAGTCTTTGTTCAAATCAATAGCACTCGGGAATTACAGCCTGAAAGCTAAACTTGCCGCCATACGTGGTATCCGAGATCAGATGTTCTTGCAAAAAATGTTCTTGGAAAACTTTGAAATGATTTATCGTCAAGCGGCGGTGTTCAATCTTTCAGATATGGTTTTTTTGGAAATAATCTCAAAAATAGATCGTAGCAAAGTTATTAGAGAACTAGCTTCTGTCACAATTAAAGATTTAGAGTGGGCTGCACAGAAAGAAACTATCATTGGAACAAGACTCGAGGGCATTCTCAATGAAACTGCTCTAGTAATTATCGATACTGAAACAACGGGAGTGACAAATAGTGATAAGATCTGCCAAATAGCACTAATCAAGGTTACTGTATCAGGGTACGAATCTTTTGTAGATTATTGTAATCCCCATGTACCCGTTAATCCATTCGCATATGAAGTTCATGGATTGTCGGATGAATTTCTCGAAAACCAGGTAGACTTTAAAAATACAGTGGCTTGTAAAAAGCTAAATGAGTTTATGTCGGAGAAGTGTATCTTTGTTTTTCATAATGCCCCCTTCGATTTAAGATTTCTCAGCTATGAAGGGGTTACAATTAAAGGTTGCATAATTGACACTCTAAAACTAGTCAGACAATTCAAGTGTTTCTCTGATAATAAATTGAGCACATCACTTGCCTTTCTAAAGGATGTTTATGATAAGATGAAAATCAAACAACACGACGCTCTAGGTGATGCAGTGACAACTTACCATTTGTTGAAATGGCTTTACTGCGCATACCCCTTCCATGTTGGAAGGATCATTCATGAGGGTAGCAATTATGCTGCACAAGATAATTCTGATAACTCTAAACCAGATTTGGCACACAAAAACATGGGAAAGTTAATCCCACAACAAATAATGTGGAAATAATCGTGTACATTAAGGGATGTTGTATACCTGAGGCATTTCTGTTCTATTGCAAGTGAGTGACGGAAAAGAAGATGGACTCTCATAAATAAGCAAGGACTATGTTACTGTAATGAAAACAGAGGTAGAAATTGAAACGCAAATACAAACAAGCCTAAAGCTTCAAAACCAACAGGATACCGGTATCTGGTTCATTGGCGATAGTGCGATGCAGGGTTTGATAGAAAAGACTGCTACGATAGGCAAGCCATTAACAGAATGGGGTGTAAGCATATTCTTCGGTATTAAAACAGGCTTAAATGAAGCATTTATCATTGATACTGCTACTAAGAATCGGCTTTGTTGTGAAGACCCTAAGTCAGCAGAGATTATCAAACCCTTGTTGAGGTGTAGGGATATACAGAAGTTTAATGCAGAATGGAGCGGAATGCACGTTATTTCTACATTCCCTGCACTGGATATAGACATTGACGATTATCCGGTAATTCAGAATTACTTATTGTCATTCGGAAAGGAAAGGCTGGAACAGGAAGGGAATACTCTTGCAGATGGCAGTAAATCGAGAAAAAAGACAGGAAACAAGTGGTTTGAGACCCAAGACCAAATAGCCTATCACGGTGAATTCGCCAAAGACAAATTGGTGTGGAAGCGAATAGGCTCGATACTGCGGTTTGCCTATGATAGCAGCCAGATGTATGCGCTGGATAGCACTTGTATAATGACCGGCGAAATGTTGTATGAGATTTGCGCTATCCTAAACAGCAAGCTTGGGAACTGGATTCTGCTGGAAAACGCACCTAAAACCGGAACGGGAGATATTATTGCCAGTGTGCAAGCGATTGAACCAATCAGGATGCCGGAGATATGTGAGATTAATAAAGACATATATAGTGAGATTGGCGCACTTGCAAAACAAATCATCCAGAATAAAGCATCTGTGGAAAATAATACACAACCACTGGAAGATAGGATAGATCAACTTGTATATCAATTATACGGTCTCACACCGGAAGAGGTTGCGGTTATATTAACACGCCATGTTAATATTTTGTCTTGACAGGATGGGCAATGCAGATTAGTTTTACCACAAGAGCGATGCAAAAGATAGCCAACAATAGCAAGGTGGCTGTAAGAGAACTGGGAGAAAAGAATGCAGCTAAGTTCAAGCAGAGGCTATTGGAATTAGCTGCTGCCCCTTCGATGGCAGATATCCCCGCACATGCAGGATGCCATCTTTTGAAGGGGGATAAGAAAGGACTTTATGCGTTGAATCTAAAACAACCCCACCGCTTGATCTTTCAGCCGCATTGTGAGGAATTACCCCTTAAGGAAGATGGGGGTTTGGATTTAAGCAAGGTTACAGAAATTATTATAATAAGCGTAGAGGACTACCACTAAAAGGAGAAGGGATGCGTGAGAAAAAGCGATATGAATATAAGCCGGATTATTATGTTATCCCCGGCGAAACGCTTCAGGAGACTATAGAGTATCTTAACATGACCCAGTCTGAATTTGCCAAAAGAATGGGTATGACAGAGCAAAGCTTGGTGCGCATTATCAAGGGAGAGCAACCGATAACCCAGGAAACAGCACAAAAGCTGGAACTGGTTACAGGTACTTCTAATGAATTTTGGATGAATCTGGAAGCACAGTATCATAAACAAAAGCAACTTGTGGATGAACATAAGAAAGCTGAGTTATATTCTGGATGGCTTAAGCAGCTTCCCGTACAAGAGTTGATAAAAAGGAAGTATATCAATAAAGTTTCGGACGTGGTTTTGCAAGTCAGAGAAGTACTGGGCTTATTCAGGATCAGTTCCATCGAAACCTTTGATAGTGCAGTCACGAGAATGGCAGCAATGGCAAGGGGAAGCGCGACATACGACACACACCCTATTACGGCATTTACCTATATTGCCATGGGGTTAAAAGATGCTGAGAGAGTTGCGGTTGAGCCCTATGATAGAACTAAACTGAAGAATGTGTTGCATCAGGTAAAGGCAATGACAAGCGAGTTGCCTGAGGATTTCTGCACAAGGATACAAAGCTTGTTTGCCTCGGCAGGGGTAGCATTGGTGTACGTTCCTCAGATTAAGGGCGTGCATTTACACGGTGTTTCGAAGTGGCTTTCCCCCACAAAAGCAATGATTATAATGAATATCCGAGGTAAGGGGGAGGATAAATTTTGGTTTTCCTTGTTTCACGAAGCATCCCACCTTCTTTTACATAGTAAGAGAATGCTATATATAGCCGACTCCTCTCCGAAAGACGATGAAGAACGCGAAGCAGATAAGTATGCCGCCGATTTTCTAATTCCGGAATCATACAATGATAGAATTGTTATTGCCCAGAATCAACAAGATATCGAAGCAATTGCTGCTGAGCTTGGCATAGCTCCTGGGATAGTTGTCGGACGTTATCATCATCTAACAGGCAAATGGCAGGCATTTACACATCTTATACGCAAGCTTGAGTGGAAGAATGATACTGAATGAGCGTGATGCACCATACGCTTGCTGCCTTTGATGCTCAGGTGGCTAAAGAGAAAGCAAAACGAGAAAAAGGCAGAAAAAACACTTGACAGAATTAAGCCAGGGGTTAATTTGGTTATGAGGATAGCGAAACGGTTACCGACATTTGAAAGTAGCAAGCAGCTTACTTCGCAAACAGGCAGAGAAGTTATCCTGTATGTGGACACAAGATTTGAAGCAGAGTTGTTCAGCTTTCTACAGGAAAAGAAGATCATGAAGAAGTTCCGGATGATAGCTGAGTTTGCCATGTCCGATAGATATAGCGATGATATCTATGGACACGAAAAGAACTCGGAAAAGTCCAAAGACGTATGCGCCATAAAGATATGTGTACTGGGAAACCACCGGATATACTGCAAGGAGTTCTTTGCTCCAAGGATAAAGAGAATAGTCCTGATAGAGCATGTGAATAAGAAAATCAACTCATTCAACAATGAGCTTAGAAGGTTAGTGGACAGATTGGGAGAATACAATTATGAATTCCAAGGATAACAAAAACTGGGAAGAGTTGTTCGCTTTCAGTGATGATAATGAGAGAACAGAGCATGAAGCTGATATGCTAAGCCTGAAGATTGCGCTGGAAGTTAAAAAGCTTCTGGACGACAAGGGCATAACCAAAAAAGAACTGGCTGAAATGACGGGGACTTCCGCGGCATACATAACCCAAGTTCTAAGAGGAGACAAGCGGATTAACATGCTTTTCCTTGCTAAAACAATGAAAGCTTTGGGCATAGGCATAGAAATCAGTTTTAACAACGCTATTGAGAGTGACAGAGAGCTTTTGGATGAAGTTTTTGGCTTAAACCCCTTTAACATCCTTCCCGGTACACAAAACTTTGCGGGTGAATCGTTCTGTGCATACGCAGCAACGGGAGGGGCTAAAAAATGATACCGCAAAATGCACCTATTCAGCAGACACAATTCGCTGTATTGCAATCCTCCATAGCTTTGAATGTAAATAAGAAAACCAAACAAGTAAGCTTGGCAGCAATTCCTCTCGAAATAGAATATGATATTTACTTCAATGACGAAATAGGTCCCTATGCATTTCGGATCGTAATGACCATTAAGGGAAATGCAAAAAAAACCGTCCCAGGTTATGTCTTTACCCTGAAAGTGGGTAGTGAATACAAACTATCAGAGGATCTGGCAATAGATGGTGATGACTACAAGATGTATGTAAGCAACACGGGTGTAGCTTGTTTAATTAATGAAGCCAGGGTATATTTACAATCTCTATCTGCGTTTTTCCCATTTGGTGCATACATTATGCCCATGGTGGATATGAGAGATTTGATGTCTCAAAGAAGCGATGAAGCGAAAGTGGCAGATATTCAAGGATAAAGAAGTTATCCCCGAGGCAACTATTCGAAAATATCGAATAGTTCAATCTGCAGCAAATAGGCAGGTTAATCTACTCGAGTGGTGATTATGGAGCTTAAGAGAACCGTTGATATGAAAAGTCGATAGGAAGGATTGATGAAATTCGAGGATTTCAAATCCGGTGTTTACCGTAATCAGTATCAATACAAGAGTTTCTTACCCAGTTCAATTAACCGGGAATGGACTTGGGAAGATCCACGTGTTAACGTATTGCTGGAAAAAGCTACCCAATCTTTAGGGGAACTGAATGCTTTTTCCAGAATAGTGCCCAATGTGGATATGTTTATCAGCATGCATATCCTGAAAGAGGCTAACACTTCCAGCCGTATTGAGGGAACAAAAACAGAGATAGATGAAGTAGTGATGGAAGTGGATTCCGTCGTTCCAGAGAAGCGTGATGATTGGCAGGAAGTAACTAATTACGTTCAGGCTATGAATGGAGCTATTAAACATCTTGATGAACTTCCTTTGTCTTTAAGGCTAATCAAAGATACGCATGCAACACTAATGTGTAATGTGCGAGGGAAGTATAAAACACCTGGTGAATTTAGGAAGAGCCAAAACTGGATCGGTGGTTCAACTTTGGCTGATGCTGCTTTCATACCTCCTCATATTGATGATATGCAGGACTTGCTGGATGATTTTGAGCAGTTTCTTCATCACGACAAGGTTATGGTACCGCATCTGATCCGCTGTGCCATTGCACACTACCAGTTTGAAACAATACACCCGTTTCTGGATGGTAATGGACGCATAGGAAGGCTTTTGATAACTCTTTACCTAGTTGGTAACGGTCTGTTACTGAAGCCAACCCTGTATCTATCGGATTTCTTTGAGAAACACCGGGGGCAATACTATGATGCACTAACAAGGGTAAGAGAATCCAATGACCTGGGGCACTGGGTTCGATTCTTTTTGCAGGCTGTGGTAGATACAGCAGAAAAAGGTAAGGTAACGTTCGATAACATCTTAATACTGCATAGGAGTATCGAAAACGATCTGGTAAAACTCGGGAGAAGAGCAGAAAATGCCCGCAAGCTGATGATGCACTTGTATAGGTCGCCCGTGGTTAATATCAAGCAAGTGGAAGAGCTGCTAAACCTGAATTATGCCCGGGCAAATTCATTGGTAACAAGCCTCGTAGATATGAATATACTCCGGGAGACTACAGGATATTCTCGGAACAGGATATTTATGTTCAAGCGCTACATTGATACTTTTAGCGAGTAAATCGATATACGGAATACCATATATCGGTTTGAAGCTGGTAAATCGATATATGGTATTCCGTATATCGATTTCACTTGTAAAATAATAGCAAAGCGTAGTGTTGGGCTAAGAAGGCATCCGGGCTACACCATCCGCCAGCAGCACGGGCATTGCATAAGTAAGAGCCGGAAAAGTTTATATCACAGATCTTGAGGTGCCAAAACGGCACCTCAATTGTTTAATACAGGATTCCAGATGTTCGGAAGAATATTTTTGTAGAGGCAGATCCCCGTGTCTGCCCTTTACTATAAGGGGTTTATGGCAAGAATGGGCAGATACGGGGATCTGCTCCTACGAAGAAATATTGAAAATCTGTCCCAAATTTTGGGATTTGTCCCCCACACTACTATGAGGGGTTTAATTAATTGAGAATTGGGGCTGGGCAAAAAAAGAGGAGCAATTCGCTTGACATAAATTTCTACCTGAGGTAGAGCAAGCAGTATCAAAACCGAAACGGAGATAAAGAAATGAAAGATGTTTCGTGCACTCAGCGGGCATTACTCTTCATTGAAGAGAACCTGAAGCGCAAGATTAGCCTGGAGGATATTGCCGATGCAGCAAATTATTCTCAGTGGTATTTCCATCGTTTATTCAGAGTTTTAACCGGTTACTGCGTAAACGACTATCTGCGCCGCAGGAGGCTTTGCGAGGCATCGCATGAGTTGCTCTATACCTCCAAGCCCATCAGAAAAATTGCTTTGGAGTATCAGTTCGAATCTCAGGAAGCATTTACACGTTCTTTCTGTAGTGTATCTGGCATTACCCCGGGGAGATACAGAAAACAGATTGCCCCTCTGGTTCGGTTTCCGGCTGTGTGTTTGGATAACAGCCACAATTACTTGAAAAAAGGAGCCAAAAAGATGAACATGAGAACCGAGAAGAAAGATGCCTTCCACGTGGTGGGCGTTTCATGCAGGGCAAATCCCAGCGGTACGCTGCACAAGCTGTGGGGCGAGTTCATGCAAAGGGTGGCGGAGATCAAGCATGTAGAGGATAACAACAGAGCTTATCAAGTGTGCTTGTTTGAAGATGCAAACCCGGATACGGAAGAATACACCTTTATCGCAGGGATGCAGGTAAGCCAAATTGCTGATGTTCCTGAAGGCATGATGGGGCATACCGTACCCGTTGCCGAATATGCAGTGTTTGAGCACCATGGATTGCTGGATAAACTTCACCAGACCTACGAGTACATCTACGGGGTTTGGCTGCAAGAGAATGGATATATGATGGCTGAGGCGGATGCATTGGAAGTTTATGATGAGCGTTTCAAAGTGGGGGAGGAAAACTCCCTGTTCGAGATCTGGGTACCAATAAAGAAAGGATAATTACAGAAAAAGCACCTCTGCTTAGGTGGAGGTGCTTACTTTAGCTTTAGGGTTTTAATCGTACCAGAACTGTTTTTGAGCAGATATACACCGGCATTGCAGTTCTTGCCGGAAGTATCCTGTCCGTTCCATCGGTATTGCAGTTCAATTGTGCTTTCGGATTCCGGTTGTAGAATGTGGACTATCTGTCCCTTAAGGTTATAAATTTCGATGGGGGATGGGGTGACAATTGCCTTGCTTACGCTTATCCGTAAGTCGGTTGTGAAGGGGTTTGGATTACATTTCATGTTGCTTACGGGTATAATGTGCTCATCATTCACGCTGCTTTGGGGGCTGTAACATGCAATAAATGCGTTCTGATCGGCAACGTTTCCGCTATCAATGCTGAAACTGCCAATTTGTGCTAAACCAAAATGCCACCCGCAAATGGCAATCATGCCGTTAGGAAGAATCTTTATTCCGGTGGGGATTTCGCTGGCCTCGCCACCTGCGGTAGTGAACTGCATCACATTATTACCATAGCCCAGGGCAATATCGCTTTCTCCGTTGCTGAGGTAGTTAACAGAACCAAAAGCAGCAGTTTCTTCAAAACTTGCCACAAAGGCGGGATAATCCTCGCAATCAACATCTTTTCCTTTATCTGCAGCACTGCCGCCAGAGGCATTAAGGCTTAGCCAGGTGCCTGTGTTGGCGTCAAACTTTGCCCAGTAAGCATCGTCTCCACCGCCAATGCTGTTAAAGGGAAAGCTGCCAAAAACTCCGTTACCGCTTAATCTTCCACACACCATTCCATATTGGGAGGGGTTCACCTGGGGTTGAACGGCGATATCCACAACAGCTCCACCCTCACCACTGGCAAGCCATTGTACCGCCCCGACAGGGCTGTATTTACATACGAACATACCATTAGCTGTCAGATTGTAATTCCCGAATTGAGTACCTACACCGGCAACTCCGGTTACATAGGCATTTCCTTCGTTATCAGCGGATACTTCGTAGGCATATTCTACCCCAGCGGTTCCAGCACGCTGAGACCAAATATAGTTACCCCGGGTATCCAGCGCATAACAAAAAATGTCGCTACCCCCGGCACTTACCATGCTGCTGCCATCAGGGAGACTTATAGAACCAGAAAACCAACCCGCTACAAACACTTTACCGGAAGAGCTAAGTGCCAAACCGTAGCCAATATCGCTCATGGTTCCACCAAATGAGTTCAGCCAGATCAGGTTGCCTTGTGGATCAAGCTTTATCACAAACACATCCCATGCACCATTGGAGGTAACACTTTGATTCTGAATTGTGAGAGTCTCCACGAAATAACCTGTGATATAGCTGTTTCCTTCTGCATCTGCGGCTATGCTAAGTGCTACATCCTCAGCCTGAGAGCCAAAGCTTTTTGCCCACTGCAGTTCGCCCGAAGGGTTGTATTTCAGGGCAAAGCTATCCGCAAGTCCATATCCGGGATAGGTTTGTCCATTCACACACAGTGAATCGGAGAAATCACCAGCAACATAGATGTTGGAAGAGGCATCACAGCTGATGTCCCAAAGGCGTTCCATGCTGTCGCCACCTATAGAGATAGCCCAGTCCCAACTGCCAAATAGACCAATAGATGCAACTGAGAACAAAATGCACAGATAATGCTTCATAACTTCTCCTTGGGGTGATTGAAGTGCGGGATGGTGAAATTGGATTATTTGCTGATAGCCCTCACCGGGCAACCCCGAAACTTACCGTTACCATCGATGCAGATGTTGCAGGAAACGCACTTAACACTGTCTATCACTGCTTTGCCTTTCACCATGGAGATGGCACCAACTGGGCAGTTTGGCACACATAGTCTGCAGCCGATACATTTAGCCGGTGTTACCTTCACTGAGGAGCATTCATCATAATTATTGATACTAAGGTCATCGGCTCGCAGGGTGAAGGATTCCTCACCACGCTGAATATTGGTAACCAAGATTGCGCCCTGGGTGATAGCTCCCCGGATGGTAAGCTCATCACCTTCAGCAAAGTGAATACCCAGGCTGTCCAAGGCTTCGGGAGGTGCAAGTAACAGCAGATATTGGTTTTTACCTTCCAGCAGGTAGGGCTTGCCTTTATCAAGTTTATAGGTGCCGATATAAGTGCTGGTTTCCGATTTCACATTGTCTTTATAGGCAGATACCGCTGCCAGGAAAACTACCACGGTAAGGATCAGTATCAGGGACATACTAAGCTTTTTCATATCAGGTTTGTGTCTCCTTTGTTGTTTAAGTAGTCCACCACTTTCTTCACTTCTTCAGATTTGTCCTTGGTACATACCAGGATGGCGTCTGCGGTTTCGATCACGCAGATGTTATCCAAGCCAATTACGGCAGTGAATTTGGATGTTTGTACAAAGTTACCTTTGGCATCAATAGCGGTGCCGGTTGTGGAGAAATGGTTGCTGTTATTATCAGTTAGAGATATATCCGCCAGGGCTTTCCAACTGCCCACGTCGCTCCAGCCGTAATCCACGGGGATAACTCCACGCTTTTCAGCTTTTTCCATGATACCAATGTCTATGGGAATACGGGGCATTATGGCATAATGCTCCGATACATCGGCTTCATTTCCTTTAACCTCCCAGATATCAGCTATTTTAGCAGTTAGTTTGGGGATTTCCGGCAGCAGTTGGCAGAAAGCTTCATGAATTGCACCTATCGTCCAGCAGAACATCCCGCTGTTCCAATAGAAATCGCCGCTGGCAAGGAATTGTTCGGCAGTATCTTTATCCGGCTTTTCTTTGAAGCGTTTCACGCTTCGTACTTGCGGTGCCAGCTCTTCCCCGGCTTCGATATAGCCATATCCTGTGGCGGGGTATTCCGGTACTATGCCAAAGGTGATCAGGCGTCCTTTGCGGGCTTCCTGTTCGGCGGGGATAAGGCTTTTCAAAAAAACGGGTACATTGCGGATTACATGATCTGCAGGCAGCACAAGCATTACTTCGCCATCTGCATAGCGGGATTTAAGGTATTCCACACTAAGGGCTATACAGGGGGCGGTATTCATTCCAAAAGGCTCTACTATAATGTTGTTCTTTGGTAGGCGGGGGAGCTGTTTGCTAACCAGTTCAGCTTGGTTTGCTGCGGTTACAATGTAGATATCGTGCAGGCAAATCTTGGAGAGCAATCGCTCCACGGTCTTTTGCAGCATGGATGTGCTACCTTGGATGTTTATAAATTGCTTGGGGAAATTTTGTCGGCTTACAGGCCAAAATCTGGTTCCTGAGCCCCCAGCCATGATTAATGCTATCATCGCTCCACCACCTGTACATCTTTGGGATAGGTAAATTTCCACACTGAATTCGGGATACTGACATTGGTTTTTACAGCAGAAAAACTGTAAGTTACCTTGTTGTCACTTGCATCTGTATAACTGAGGGTTTGAACTAAACCGGTCTTGTGGTTTATGGTTGCTGTCATGCTCACTATCAGGGGGTCATCATAAGGCTTCAGGCTTACTTCCGAGATAGTCCCTTTGCTGCTAAGCACACGGACGGTGGATTTCTTCCAATAAACCTGCAATATCTCCACAGGGTTCATCTTGCCGAATTCAGGGCGCATGCGCGAGCGCAGCACGGTTTTGGACTGGGCATCGTAGAGGTCAACCATGCCGTCGGAAATCATCAATCTCTGCACATTGGGCTTATCATACTTGATTACCATACGTCCGCGGGTGAAGTATATGTTACCTTGGTAGCTGATGCTTTTCTTGATCTGGGCGAAGTAATTATCTTGCTTCACGCTTGCCTGAAAAGTGCTGAAACTGCCATAAGTGGCAGTAATCTTCTTGTAGAGTGCGTCAGTGGTTATTGCGCTAATACCTGATACGCAAAGCAGCAATAAAACAAATACTGACAATAGTTTAATAGTCTTCATCAATAACTCCGATACGGATTAAATCTTCCCTGGTGGCGGTAACATCGCGGGATTTGCTGCCCAGATGCGGACCGATAATTCTTGCCCGTTCCAGCAGGTCTATAATGCGCCCCGCCCGGGCATAGCCTATTTTAAAATGCCTTTGTAACATGGAAACAGAAGCTGTGCCGGAGGAAACAATCACCCTGGCTGCTTCTGGAAAAAGCTCGTCGTCGTATTCAAAGAAGCCCAGATCGCTTTGGCTTTCCACCTTAAGGTTAAAATCTTGTTTAGGTTTGGGTTGCATGGCTAAAAAGTCACATGTGCGGGCTATTTCGTGATCAGACACATAAGCTCCGTGAATGCGTTCCGGCATGGCTTTGCCGGGAGGAAGGTAAAGCATATCGCCATTACCCAGCAAGCGCTCGGCACCAATCATATCCAGAATCACGCGGGAATCTACCCGTGATGATACCTGGAAGGCTATACGGGCAGGAAAGTTTGCCTTGATAATACCGGTGATAACCTTGATGGAAGGTCTTTGCGTCGCCAGGATAAGATGGATGCCAACTGCGCGCGCCATCTGTGCTAAACGGGTGATGGGAAGCTCTATATCCTTGCCGCTGGTCATGATTAAGTCTGCAAATTCGTCCACGATTATCACTATGTAGGGCAGCTTTTCCAGCTCCTCGCCTTCACCGCTTTTCTCGTTGTAGCCCAGAATATCACGCACCTTAGCTTCCTGCAACAGCTCATACCGCCGCTCCATCTCTTTAACCGCCCAATACATCGTCTCCAGGGCAGTATCTGAGTCTGTGACTACCTGTCCTATCAGGTGGGGCAGATCGTTGTATCCTGCCAGCTCTACACGCTTGGGGTCGATAAGGATAAGGCGCAGTTCATCCGGTTTGCTGCGCATAATAAGGCTCATGATAATGGTGTTTATACACACGCTTTTACCACTACCGGTGGCACCGGCAATAAGTAAATGCGGCATTTTGGTAAGATCAGCCACAAGCGGTTTGCCGGCAATATCCTTTCCCAAACCGAAGGCAAGCTTGGAGTGCATGGCACGCATCTCCTCGGAAAGCAGTAAGTCCCTAAGATAAATCATATCACGGGCAAGATTGGGGATTTCGATACCAATTAAGCCACGTCCGGGGATAGGAGCTTGCACGCGGATGGCTTTGGCTTTTATCGCCAGAGCAAGATCATCGGCAAGAGACGCGAACTTGCTAACCTTGATGCCTTTGGCAGGCTCAAGCTCGTACTGAGTAATGATAGGCCCGATGTTTACATTCCTGACTTCGGCTTCAATTCCAAACTCTCCCAGCTTATTCTTCAGTATCTGGCTGGTACTCAGGATTTGGTTTTCTATTTCCTTGCGGTCACGCTCCGAGAGCTTAACCGGGCTTTCCAGAAAGTCCGAAATAGAGGGCATAAGGTATTCACGGTCATCGTCATCATCTTCAGGTTCAATCTGGCGTTTACGGTTATCAGGCTTTGCTTTATTATTCTCCGGCACAACAGGCTCGGGATTCATGTTTAACTGGGTATGATTCTGAATTACAGGCTGAACAGGCTCAGTCTTATCCGGGATGGTCTCTATATCGCTGTTTATGGTTGGTTTTGCTGGCTTGGGGGCTTTCTCTTCCTGCTTGCGTTGAAAATCCTCTATGGCAAGCTGAATCCAGCCTTTAAGGCGTTCGAATTCTATAATCAAGACACCGCTTAACACCATACCTCCAATCAGGATTATTCTCGCACCAATACCGGAGAACACGGCA
Source organism: Candidatus Cloacimonetes bacterium HGW-Cloacimonetes-3 (assembly GCA_002840645.1). Classification (GTDB taxonomy): domain Bacteria; phylum Cloacimonadota; class Cloacimonadia; order Cloacimonadales; family Cloacimonadaceae; genus Cloacimonas. The sequence continues at coordinate 57,815 of PHBO01000007.1, read as the reverse complement.
GCTAAAGCTCTGTAAACAAACAAGGGGATCACACTGTGAACAAATACACTCTGCCTGGAGGAAAGCAGGGCTTGCAGCAGGAACAGCACAATAAGTAACAAATATCCCTTTTGCCTGCTGCGGTCAAGCTCCGGAGCCAGGAAGTATTGGAATGAGACGGTTGCGATTATCACGAAACCGGCAAGCGAGAACCAATAGCCAAAGAGATAGATGAATATATAGCCAAAAACTATGCCGAATACCCCCACCGGGTTGCTTGTCTGACTGCCGCTCTGGCTGAACCAGCTAAATACTCCGCCACCACCACGCAAGGTGTCCAGATCGTTTTTTATCGAGGTGTAGCCCATCACAAGCGCAAGGATAACCAATACACACAAAATGCTGATACCGCCGCTGATGAGGCGTTTCTGCAGGGAACTGAGGTTGTTATTGCTTTTCTTTTTGGTGGTGATTCGTTTCTTAGCTGTTGCCATCTGTTATTATCCGTTAAACGTTGAAGCGGATAGAGATGATGTCTCCATCTTTCACGATATATTCTTTGCCCTCAAGGCGGAAAAGCCCCTTTTCTTTTAGAACTTTCTCGCTGCCATGAGCCATGATGTCATCGTATTTAAAGCATTCTGCCCGGATGAATCCACGTGCCAGGTCGGAGTGTATCTTTCCTGCTGCTGCCACAGCGTTAGCTCCGCCTTCCAATGTCCAGGCACGAACTTCATCCGCACCCACGGTAAAGAAGCTAAGATAACCTATCAACTGGTAGCTCCAGTGGGTCAGGCGGTCGCGGATAGATTCTGTCATACCCATATCCGCCATGAACATTTCCGCTTCTTCAGTATCCAGCTTGCTAAGTTCTTCCTCGAACTTACCTGCGATTGAATAGGCTTTATAGCCCCTGTCATTAAGGTTTTTAAGAGCCTCATCCCATTCTTTGGGATTATCTTCACTGCAGTTTATCAGGATGAGCAACGGTTTGGCGGAGAAGAACTGGAAGCCACGCACGGCTTTCTCTTCATCGGGATGAAGCTGCAAATCACGCAGGGGAAGGTTATTTTGCAGCTGGGCGCATATCTCATGCAGTGCCTTATCTTCGCACGATATTGCCGGTGTCCTGATTCCGCGCTTGTAACCCAATTCAATCTTTTCAAGCCGCTTTTCTGCCACAATCAGGTCATTCAACATCATTTCTTCTTCCAGATGCTTAAGTTGTGCCAGAGGGTCTCCACAAGAGTAAAGGCTATCCAGTTCTTCATCGGCAAAGCCGCGCAGTACTACCGCAAAGGCTTCCGCACTTTTAATCTCGGATAGCATGGCATTATCTGCTGTATCTCCTTCCCTGGCAAATATTCCCGGGTAGTCATGATATTCTATAGTGGCATAAATAGTCTTCTTGGGCTTATACAATTCGCTGAGGCGCGTGATGCGTTCGTCTGCAACCTGCACCACCCCGATATTGGCTTCCGTAGCCGTCTGGGCATATTTGTCCGTGCTGTGCTCACTGCGGGTAAGCGCATTAAACACCGTGGTCTTTCCGCTTTTTGGTAAGCCAATTAGCGCTAATTTCATCTATTCATCCCTTGCTTTTTTGTCGTCCATGGCTTTCACTTTGCTTCTCTCGCTAAAGAGTGCGCGCACTTCACCGGAATCAAGTGGACGCCATCGCCCGCTGGGAAGCTCTTTCAGCTTCAAGGGTCCAAACTGCATGCGTCTTAAGCGTCGCACTTTTGCCCCCACCGCTTCGATCATCTGGCGGATTTGGCGTTTTCTGCCTTCCGTTATCACCATTTTCAGGCTCATAGTCTTTTCGTCTTCTTCTTTCACGAACACGCCGGCTTTATGGGTTATCCCGCCTTCGATCTCGATGCCATTACGCAGTTTATCCAGTTCCCGTTTTCTTAGGGGACGGTCAATATCCACTTTATACACCTTCTCCACCTTGTAGTTAGGGTGGGTAAGCAGGTTTATCAGAGCTGTGTCATTGGTAAACAGCAACAAACCTTCGGAGTTCTTGTCCAGACGCCCCGCATAAGCCAAATTCTGAGCATTCTCAGGCAATAGGCTATACACGGTTTGCCGTCCCATCTCGTCACTTTGGGTAACCACATAGCCACGTGGCTTGTTCAGCATCAGATACATCTTCTGTTTCTTAGCGGAAATATCTTTGCCGTCCAGCTGCAGGTCGTCATTAGCGGGATCAATCTGGGTGGCAAGATCGGTACACACTTCTCCGTTCAGCTTAACTCTGCCGGCGGTGATCAGTTCTTCAACTTTGCGTCGGCTGCCCAACCCGCAATCTGCCAGAAAGCGGTTCAGCCGGACTGGATCACCAGCTTTCGAGGCTGTTTTGGAGGATGGTTTGGTATAGCTTGGCGATGAGCTCATCTATTGCTTCCTCTTTTGTTTTAAATTTAGCGGTTCCGCCTGCGGCAATGGCATAAAGTTCCGTAAGCGACAAATTCTTGTTTTCGTAAAGCACCTTGTTATTTATCAGATCTGTGAAGGTGACAGATATCAGCATTTGCACCTGATAATCCTGCACCTGATTCGCAGCATCGTAGCTATATACTTTTTCCGAGAAAGAGGTAACAGAGCCTTCTAAGGCGCAATCCGGCTCTTTGGTAACCAATTTCAGGCGACCATCATTACGAATCTCCCGGTTCAGTCCGGTAAGCAGCACATCTCCAAGCGCAAATTCACTGCTGCGATTCTCAAACGCCAGCACCCGAACTTTTTTTAAATGCGGGTAAGCATTCGAATAAACCGAGTAAAAGCAGCTACTAAGGCTTAACAAAATCAGCCACGGGTAAATAAATCTCTTGACCATAATGCCATACCCAAAAAATTCTCGTATCCTTGTCAAGTTAAACCTTGCAACCAACCCAATAAACCTTGATAAACATGATAGATATGGAGGTATCCATGGCAAAGAAATTCTTATCCAAAGCAGACGCTGCCAAGAAGTTAAAGGTGTCCGACCGGGTAATTCAGGAAATGATAGCTACGAACGTATTTGAAAGTAAGCTCGTGGGCAAAAACGTGAAGATAGACGAGGATTCGCTTAACGAATGGTTGGAAAACCTAAACGAAACCGAAGAAAAGATGCTTGCATTAAAGCGGGTTATCTGCCATTTTGAGGAATACATGCGCCCCGAGAACGTCTTCCTGGATTTTTCGGCAGAAAACAAGTACGATGCAATCCGCATCCTCAGCGAAAAAGCCAAAGATCTTAAACTTGTGCGTGATGCGCGCTGGCTGTATGAAGTTGTGGTTGCCCGCGAAGAGCTGATCTCCACTGCCATTGGCAATGGTGTTGCCCTGCTGCACCCACGGCACTTGCATCCTTCCAAGATCAAAACTCCCAGCATCCTGTTTGGCCGATCAGCAGAACCTGTTGATTTTGATGCACCGGATAACAAGCCCGTGAACATCTTCTTCATGCTGCTGCTGCATAACGATAAACAGCATCTCTTCTCCCTTTCCTATATTTCCAAGCTGATTATGAACACCGATAATCTTGCCAGCTTTACAACTGCTATTGATGCTGCTGAGATTCACAAAGCCTTAACAGTTATCCCCGAACAGCTTAAGTAAATGAATCCATTAGTCCGCATTATACTCGGCAGCAAAAGTGACTTGGATAAGTTCGATGCTGCCGTGGACGTGTTAAACAGTTTCGGCGTGGCGTATGATCTGCATATTTCATCGGCACACCGAAACCCGGAGCAGACGGCTAAGCTTGCTTCTCAGGCGGAAGCGGAAGGCGTGAAAGTGATAATTGCCGGAGCAGGGCTTGCTGCCCATCTGCCCGGCGTGGTTGCGGCACATACATGCCTGCCAGTTATCGGCGTTCCTGTTGCTTCCGGTGCGCTTAATGGATTGGATGCACTGTATTCCATCGTCCAGATGCCTCCGGGTGTTCCCGTTGCCTGCGTAGCCATCAATGGCACTAAAAATGCTGCCCTGCTGGCGGTGCAAATCCTCAGCGGTTTAGATCCCGAGCTTAGAGCCAGATATAACAGTTACAAGCAGGGTCTTAAGGGCTAAAACAAACCCCCTACTGCCTTATTACAATTCCTTCTGCATCAGTATAATCCACTTTCACCTCTATTCCCGAAGTAAAGCTTCCTCCCAATATTCGCTTGGCTAAAGCGTCTTCCAGTTCCTTCTGTATCAAACGTTTTAAGGGTCTTGCCCCAAACGCGGGATCATAGCCTGTCTTGGCAAGATAATCCACCAAACTCTCCGTAAAGACTATCTGTATGTTCCTCTTTGCCAAGCGTGTAGCCAGAATAGCAAGCTGCAATTTAACAATCTTGCGGATATGCTCCGGCAGCAAGCGGTGGAAGATGATGATGTCATCCAACCTGTTCAGAAACTCCGGACGGAAGTATTGCTGCAGGATATTCATCAGCTGTGGCTTCAGGTTCTCCAGTTCGCTGTCCGAAGCCTCAAATATCTCCTGCGAGCCGATGTTACTGGTAAGGATAATCACGCAGTGCCTAAAATCCACCGTGCGTCCCTTCCCATCGGTTAGCCTGCCATCATCCAGTATCTGCAGCAGAATGTTAAACACATCAGGATGTGCCTTCTCTATCTCATCCAGCAGCAGCACACTGTAAGGACGGCGACGAATAGCTTCGGTAAGGTAACCGCCTTCTTCGTAGCCCACATAACCGGGCGGGGCACCTATCAAGCGAGATACGCTGTGCTTCTCCATGAATTCGCTCATATCCACGCGCAGCAAAGCCTTTTCAGTATCAAACAAATAGCTCGCCAGGGTCTTGGCAAGTTCTGTCTTCCCAACTCCGGTGGGACCAAGAAAGATGAAGCTGCCAATAGGGCGGTTCTCATCGCTAAGCCCGCTTTGGCTGCGGCGGATGGCATTTGCCAGTGCCGTGATGCCTTCTTCCTGCCCCACTACCCGCGTTGCCAGCACGCTTTCCAGCCCCAGCAGTTTCTGCATTTCGCTTTCCGCCAGCTTGGATACGGGAATGCCCGTCCATTTTGACACCACTTCCGCCACCATCTCTTCATCCACCTGCTCTTTCAGCAGACTGTCTGCTTTGTTCAAAGGCGAAGCAGCGGTTAGCTCCTGAAGCTCTTTTTCCTTCTGCACAATGCTGCCATAGCGCAGTTCCGCGGTCTTGGCATAGTTCCCTTCGCGTTCAGCGATGTCGGCAGCGCTCTTAAGGCTGTCTATCTCTGTTTTTAAGGCACGTATCTTATCCAGATTCTGCTTTTCGTGTTCCCAACGCAAACGCAGAGATTTGTCGGTTTCAGTTAATTGAGCAATTTCGCCTTTTATCTTTTCCAGCCTGTCTTTAGAAAGCTGGTCTTTTTCTTTCTCCAGGGATAGGCGTTCTATCTCCAGCTGGCGCAGCCTGCGTTCGGATTCATCCAGTTCCACCGGCAGGGAATCTATCTCCATGCGCAGCCTGGCGCAAGCTTCATCTATCAGGTCAATAGCTTTATCGGGCAGAAAGCGGTCTGCAATGTAACGTTCTGACATCTGTGCGGCCGCCACCAAGGCATTATCGGTTATCTGCACCCCATGATGCACTTCGTATTTTTCCCTTATTCCGCGCAGGATGGAAATAGTATCCTCCACGCTTGGTTCACCTATCAGAATAGGCTGAAAGCGCCTTTCCAGCGCTGCATCCTTCTCTATATACTTGCGGTATTCATCCAGAGTGGTCGCCCCGATGCAGTGCAGGCTTCCGCGCGCCAAAGCGGGCTTCAGCATATTGGAGGCATCCACGCTGCCTTCCGCCGCCCCGGCACCTACCACCGTGTGCAATTCGTCTATGAACAGTATCACCTTCCCCGCGGATTTCTCCACTTCGGAAAGCACGGCTTTCAGGCGTTCTTCAAATTCTCCGCGGAACTTTGCCCCGGCGATAAGGGAAGCCATGTCCAGCTCCAGCAGCTCCTTGTCTTTCAGGTTTTCAGGCACATCACGGGCTATAATCCGCATTGCCAACCCCTCTGCTATGGCTGTTTTGCCAACCCCCGGCTCACCTATCAGAATGGGATTGTTCTTGCGACGGCGGGAGAGTATCTGGATGCTGCGCCGTATTTCCTCATCACGCCCGATCACGGGATCCAGCTTATCGGTGCGCGCCAAACGGGTGAGATTGCGGGTATATTTCTCCAAAGCCTGAAACTTAGCCTCGGGATTCTGGTCGTCCACGCGCTGATTGCCCCGCAGTTCCTTTAGGGCATGTAACAGCTGCTTAACCTGCAAACCATTGGCTTTAAGGATATTGGCAGCTTCCTTGCCTTTACTTAGCAGTGCCAGCAACAAGTGCTCCAGGCTGATGTAATCGTCCTGAAGCTGGTCTGCTTCCTTTTCCGCCTGATGCAATATATCCAGCACTTCCTGCGAAAGATACTGCTGCGAAGTTCCGCTAACCCGGGGAAGCTTCTGCAGGGCTGCCTCTAATGAGGACTTAAGCGCTGCCAGGGGCACTTCCAGCTTCTGCAGAATAGGCAGGATAAGGGTATCCTCCTGCGCCAGCATCGCCAACAACATATGCAGACCCAATATCTCCTGATGCCCCCGCTCGGAGGCAAGCTCCTGCATGGCGGAGATCATCTCCTGAGATTTAATCGTAAAGCGTTGTGTATTCATATCTACCTCCGGACACCGAATTCATTCGGTTGGTTTGTCCCACTTCAGCGGGTTAAGCGAGCCCCTAAGTTCTAAATAAAAGCCTTTGCTAATCTGCGTTACTTTCAAGGCACACTCTTCCCCATCTACGAAACAATCTAATCCACCCGAGCCAAATGTCAAGAGAAAATTAGCAGACTTTAGCGGTGAGTGCTAATACCCCCTTCTAACTATCTATCTATAGTAATACATGGGTATAAATCCGGAGTATGGGGACAGAAATGCAATGAATCTTTTGATTGGAGATAAATAGACAATATCAGAATAGATAGATTACTGTGAAATCCCGCATATACACTTGACATCTAAGACCATTTTCGTGACGTCACGAAAATGGTCTAACCTCAATTTTTAGGTAACTTGCCTGATTGCTTTCCAATCTTCTTCACGGCAGATTTCACACGTCTTTCCAGTTTAAGCAGATCTTCTTCAGGTGGTAATTCTTCTGGTTTGATGCCCCGTTGATTGAGCATGTCTCTAACGCTTTGATTGTTTTGAACATGCTCAGTTGTTATAGCTTTCTCTCCCTTCAAGTCATCCCTTTCTACGTTTAAATTTGTCATTTCTGTAGCCAGATTCTTTGCTGCAATCGTTAGTGTTGGCAAAAAATCAGCCAATGGTCTTGATTGTGTTATTCCGTATAGCACTTTCATATCCAGAGTTGTTTTACCCCCAAACAATGCAGCGTCACCCTTGGAACGTATTCTGCCGAAACCTTCGTCATCAACACCCCTCTCATAGATGTTTTTCGAAAGTGTTTTTTCAGATTCTCTTAGCTTCAGTCTTGCATCAATTCTTTCCCGTAGCTTTATGCTTTCTTCAAGTAGTTCCTGTTTTCTTGTTTGCAGAGCAAAATAGCTTTGTGCAAAAGCAATAGGTTCTTTTCTTGGGTCTCCATTCTGAGCGATCAAATAACATGCATATCTTGTTAGCATGAAGTCTTCAATTGCTCGTGCTGCGCCACTACCTGTCTCAACCATTTTCGTGACGTCACGAAAATGGTCGTCCGGATTGCCGCCGGTAGTCTCGCAAGCGATAATAGCTTTTTTAATTACGGAGACAAAATTCTCCCATCTTAGATAACCAAGTGGTATCATTAAGTCTCTGGCAAACCAAAACTCCACGTTTACTTCCGGCATTACTTGAATAATCTTATCCAGTTGCATCTGCAATGACAAGATGGTTTCTTCATTCATAACTATAGCTCCTGTATTTGTATTCGATTACCCAACTCGCAAGATAATAATCGTGGAAATCTGGACTTACTTATAAGTAACCGAATCTGCCAATCCTTCTTGAACTCCATTTCTTTGAAGCAACCAGTCCGTTAATAATTATTCCAAACATCATTACAAAAATCAGAGCTATACCTTTGTTGCTGTTTCTGTTGGAATAGTTCTTGCCACCAGGTGCAACAAAGCTGATCATAAATATAACAAAGAATATGCTTACAGGTATTTTAACCACAAGGGATAGAATTGTTTTGAGGACGTTGTGATTATCGTTGTAAGTTTTATAGACGATGGACGATAAGACAATGATTTCAATGAAACCTATGAGGTAATATAAAACTGTCATTGATCCATCTTGTAGCTTCAACAATACGTTGCAGACAATCAATATTGCAGCAGGAATAAGAGCCAACAGAAAGACTAACCCGACATCAGTATAATCTCGATACACTGTTATCTTTTTCATAAAGCCTAGAACTATGCCGACAAGCAAAAGTGCGAGATAACCTAAAAACCAGTAGTCATGGAAAAGAGTCAAGAAACCACCTACTTTTTCTTATCCTGTCTGTGTTTTATAATTGCAAGATATGCTGTTTCAACACATTCATAAACAGCTTTTTCGTATTTGTTGAACCCCATTTTGTTTTCATCAAAATCTATAATAATAGCTGTATTTTTTGAGTTATCATCAAGCTTTTCATAAAACCCTTTATACTTATCTACAATCAACTTAGTTACAGCTTGCTCTACTTCTATTTGGATTTTTTTTATGTCTTCATCTTGTACATTATCTCCTTCCCCCCAACCTAAAGCCCATGATAACATGTTTTTTTGGACATAGATGGCCAGTATGCCCTCTTCTAGGTTCTGAACTGGTACAAATTTCGCCCCTCGAGACTTACTGTCATACGAAAAGAATAGGTATTTCAAACCTTCGCCTTTTTCTGGATCATAATTGACTCTAAAATACTTAGGACCTTGAAGGCGATCAGGGTATTTTTTCTGTACTTTTTCTAATGCACAGGTCCCAACATCCAAAAAACTCTTCGACTTATTGCGTAAGCTTATCGTAAAAATCAAAACAAAGACGGGAATCGCCACTTGTGTCAGGTTTATTATTGATGATAGCACTTCTGTTGTTTCAAACCTAGAATTGACCAACAAGCCGATAATTGCCAACAAGCTCATAACTCCCAAACTGATAGATAAATACTTGCTCAGGGTGTCTTCATTTAATCCGTTTTTATCCATGTGTTCTCCTTTTTTGCCTAATTATTGTGTTCATTCAATTCTAAACTATTTTCTCGAATCAGTACTTGTAGCGCGTGATTCACATGATGTGTTTGGATTGGATTAATGTCAAGAACTTTGTTCATTTAAATACCAAACACCAGTATACTATTTTGTGTCATGTGCTCTGTTAAGAAACTATCCACACTTCCCTTTTGTGGTTATCCCCTAAGGATGATGCCAAAATGTGCTTTTCCTTCATATACACTGCCTTTATGCTGATATTCTGAGACCTGCCTAAGAGATAAATCATACCGTTGCGGAGTATTTTTATTTGCACATCATCTGTCAAGAAAAACAGCAAGGTTTGGTTAATAAGCCCATTCGTGGGCAGGGGCTTTTTTACACAGCCCCTTGTGGGCGTAGTAGCATAGCGAGGGTGTGCAGCGATAGCGGAACCCCTCGTTTGGAGTTTATTAACCAAGAAGCCCTTTACGGGCGATACTATCCGGTTCACGGTAAGCATCATGGTTACATACCTTAAATCTCTCTATCCATATACCGGTATCCGGGGATTAGCGGTAAAAGTCCATCCTCTACCGCGGCTTTCACACTGCGGCAGGGAAGGTTTTGTTCCGCTATTTGCTCTCTGGTGATAGTTTTTAAGTCCACGGTGGCAGGATATTTTGCCTGCATCGCCCACAGCATCTTTATGTTCAGGCTATACCAGGATGGCAGCAGCACCATTAAAACATACACTAAGCAGCTGTGTTTGTCTGACAAGATTAACGGTATATGTCACACAAGCTGATTTGTGTGACACAGATGTCATACAAATGCTATCCAACTATCTCCAGTAAACTTTCCAATACAATAGATTCTGCTTTACTGCCTTTCATTTCGGACACTGTTTTTAGGATGTTTTTTTCTTTTAAAATGCTCAGCACGCGTAATGCACTTCTATAAGGGATTCCAGACGTATTTATAAAGTCGGTAGAAGAAAATAACGGTTTTAAGAACAGGGCATCAGTAGCTTGAATTGAATATTTAGAATTCGTGATGTGGGGTATCTGTAGTTTCAGCTTGTCATATAAATCCTGTATTTGTTTGGCTTTGTTTATGTTCATCTCAGCCTGTTCAATAATAGCTTGTAGGAAAAAGGCTATCCAGCCGTTCCAGTCCCCTTTGGATGTTATCCCTCTCAGCTTTTCGTAATACAGCTCACGATGGTTTTCCAGATAATAGCTTAAGTAGAACATGGGACTTGCCAGCATCTGCTTGTGATACAAAAACAAAGGTATAAGTATTCTGCCTATTCTGCCGTTGCCATCCAGAAAAGGATGGATGATCTCGAACTGGGCTTTCACGATGGCGAGTTGCACCAGGCTATCTTTTTCATCCGTATGGATATACGTCTCCAAATTACCCATACCCGGCATCACTTGTTCGGGTGAAGGTGGGATGTATAAGGCTTGTTCAATACCCGCACCCTGTGCTCCGATATAATTCTGAATCTTTCGGAATTCTCCCGGTGCTTTGTTTCTGCCCCTGACGCTGTCCATAAGTATGGCATGAATCTCTTTGATAACATTGATGGTTAGCGGGTGCGTTTGCAGTTTTGTAACAGCGAAGTTTATAGCATTGCGGTAATTAAGGATCTCCTGAATATCTGCCCTTTTCTCCGGGCTAAGCTTTTCCTTGGGGTGTGCCTCAAATTCAAACACTTCCATCAGCGTTGCCTGGGTGCCTTCAATACGGGAAGATAATACCGCTTCCTGAGTAGTTAAGGGTGCGAGCAATAAGCCGGGATTCACGATGCTCTGCAGCATGCCATCGTATCTGGCAAGGGCAGCCTGTGCCTTGCCAATACTATTTACATGCGCTTCCCAATTGATATTGGCTAAGGGCAAACTATCAGGGATAAAGGGCTTCATCAATACTCCTAACTTCATATTAGCTACTTCTGTGGAGTTTTTTATCTGCACATCTTATGTCAAGCAAAACCGCTTTTGGGTGTTGTATAGGATACATGTGTCAGGTTTCAGGTTACAAAAACATGGCTTTATATCAGTTTTCTAAACTATGTTACTATTTTACCAGCATAATCTTGCGTATTTCTTGCTTAGCACCTTGGTTCAAAACACAGAAATATAATCCTGAACCCACTTTACTTCCGTTTTCATCTGTCCCGTTCCACACATACACATGTTTTCCACTTAGAAGAGGCTTGTTTATCAAGGTATCAATCCTCTGTCCTTTAACATTATAAACGGTTAGTGTGGTTTTACCGGAAACAGGAAGATTAAAGCTGATATTAGTTTCCGGATTGAATGGATTGGGATAGTTTCTTAGTGAAAATAGGTTTGTAGGTGGGCACACTTCGTCATCATTAGCTACCACACCGTTCTCATTAAAAACACTTAAACCTTCGCTACCCCATGAAGAGCCAATCCACTTGTTGTTGTGGTTGTCAATTGCTAAACAACTGAACTCATTAATGCACATATCGGAATTATAGGCATTGTAAACAAACCAGTTAACTCCATTGTAGCAAACTAAGTTACCAACAGACTGCATGTCTAAGCCGGCATCTATCCCAATCCACAAATTCCCCAAAGAATCAAACGCCATATTATGAACATAATCACTTGGTAAACCAGAGTTCATAGTATCATACACTGTCCAGTTAGTTCCATTAAAACGTACTATTCCATCACTGGTTCCCAACCAGATACTCCCCCCAGCATCTATGGTAATACAGTGAACACTAGTCTCTGCTTGTCCCCATAATGACGAGTTGTAAACCGTCCAATTATCTCCATCAAAACGCACTAAGCTATTCGAAGCAATTATCCAAAGAGCATCCTGATTGTCTATGGTAATACATCTTATGTAATTACTTGGTAATGGGGAATTCATGGTGTTATAAGGTGTCCAGGTAGTTCCATCGAAACTTGCTAAGCCATAGGTATCATAAATCCCGACTTCAAGCCCAACCCATTTGGTATTTTGGGAATCAATCGCAACACAATTAATATTGCCATGATATTGAGTAGGCTCGTATGATAGCCAATTTGTATCATCAAAGCTAACAAGTCTATCTCCTGAAGCCATCCATATCACACCCTGAGCATCTATAGCAATGCAGTTGATAGTACTGTCGTCTAATACATGATTAGTATTGGTAGAATCGTAAACTGCCCAATGTGTCCCGTCAAAGCTTACCAAATTATTCCAGGTTCCAATCCATTTAGTTCCCTCAGCATCAATTGCCAGAGATTCAATTCCAACATTTGGCATGCCACTGGTTGATAGATTTATCTCTGCCCAGTTAGCCCCATCAAAACGAACCAATCCTTCAAGATCATTATTCCATGTGCCGCCACCTATCCATTTAACTCCCTGAGAATCAATTGTAACACAACCAACATAACCGTATTCCAAGCCCGAGATAATGGGATTGGTGAAAGCTGTCCAGGTAGCTCCATCAAAGCGAACCAGTTTATTGCCCACACCTAACCATTTCACTCCCTGTGTATCAAAAGTGATGCAGTTTACTCCGCCTACGGGCAGACCTGAGTTCTCTGTAGTATATGGCGTCCAGGTAGTTCCGCTTTGAACAGTTATGCCACCACTTATCAATTCACCTAACTCGTTCGTCTCATCATAATGGCTAAACCATTTGTTTCCGAGGTTGTCTATAGCTATATCGCTTACAACGTTATTACACATGCTTGTATTTTCAGTATTATAGACGTTCCAGTTAACCCCATTGAAGCGGGCAATTCCGTTACCTTCTTCATAGCTCCCTTGAAAAGCTACCCACTTATAGCCTTGGTGGTCTATGGCGAGACAGTTTACGTAGTCCCCTGGTATTCCGGAAGTATTTGTATTGTATATAGCCCAGTTCACGTTATCGAAACAAACCAGACCAAAACTATATGTTCCTATCCATTTGCGTCCTTGAGTGTCAATATCCAGGCAAGTAATCCAGTTCTCCGGTAAGCCGGAATTAGCCGTATTATACCATGTCCAATTTGTTCCCTCAAAACGGTAAAGCCCCAAACCTGTACCGATCCATTTAACCCCTTGATTATCGATAGCAATGCAGGTTATGTAGTTGGATTGAAGCCCTGAATTACCGAAATTATAGTTGGTTTTTTCTCCGGTTAAACGGTTGTATTTAACCAAGCCTCCTACGTTCCCAACCCAAAGGTAGTTTCCTTCGACAACTGAACAATTAACGAAGCTTGCATTGGCATAGCTTACGCATTGCTGAGTTTGGGCTGATAGACTGACAACAATAAAGAAAACAAACATGAACAAAACTGTGGCGATGCTTTTCATTTTTCTCTCCCTTAAAGAGTTTTTGGTTTATTATACGTTTGCGGAGTTTTTTTATGCGCACCTCTTCTGTCAAGAAAAACCGAATATGTCCTGTAGCATAGGATTGCATCCTGTTGTAACCTGAGGTTTGTAACCTCAGGGGCTTACGCTAATGGGGTCAGGTTACAAACCTGACCTTACAACAGTTTACAAAACTATGTTACGTGGTTTAAACTCTTAAATCTCTCTAACCATATACCGGCATCTTGGGAGCGCGGCGCATCAGAGTCCGTTTTAGGCGGGGGTGGTAATAGTATATTGCCCGTATATTGCCCGTCCACCCCGTCCAGCTTGCCGGAAAAGCCTTTTATTCCTTCTTTCACAGTTGCTTTCATCTTTTTCTCCGTACTTTTTTTCCAGTTTTCTTCCTTGCTTGAGAGTGTTAATCACTTCTTAATCCCCCCTTAATCAAGCGTTAATAATTAACGCTTGATTAAGGGGGGATGATCACTTGATTAATGCTTTGGAGTAAGGAGGAAGCAGGTTAGTGTTAGTAAAGTAAAGTCTGCCATATATTTGTCATTCCAGCGCAGGCTGGAATCCAGATAGGGAAACAGCTTCCTATGGACATGTTAATGAATGAACACTTTAATGGATAAATAAGGGCTGGATTCCCGCCTCCGCTGGAAAGACGGTATCTTTGCTGCTAAGTGGTATTATAAGGGCTGGATTCCCGCCTCCGCGGGAAAGACAAGTTACCGATGTGCCATTCATACAGTATCTTTGCCACTATATATGCTTGGCGATACACTTACAAAGAAGGGTTAAACTTCCTTTCTCAATACGGTTACGGGTAACAGTTAGCTTAGTAGTATGTAATTGTCCGTTCTGTTTTCTCTATCAGGTCGCCTTCGCTGTACCATTCTTTTGTAAGCCAGTTGCCTTGTTTATCATAAGTGTATATATAAGTATGGGTTTCGGTGTAATCTGAGTATCCCGATTCAGCTACATTTCTGGTAACGTTGCCGTAGTTGTCATAACTAAATTTATCTCTGGATTCCAGCTCATCCATATAGTAAGCATTTTCCTCTGTCACCAGTCCCTGGGCGTTGTATTTGTACATGGTATCCGGCATTTCTGTTGCCGGCACAGTCCATTCCCACTTTTCCACAAGCTTGTTGGATGCATCATAAACATAGTTTATGTATTCAGAAAGCTCCATATCGGAATTGTAAATGTTTTCCCGGGTCTTATTGCCTGCCGCGTCGTAAATATATTCCGTTGCTTCAAACAGCCTGCCATCTTCGTAGTAGTTCTTTTTCCCGCTAAGCTGTTTCTTTGCGTTGTATTCGAACTTATCGGACTCATTGCCCTCAATTCCTTTGTTTACGGTTTTAATCAGCAAACCGGCAGCATCGTAGGTATTGGTGATGCGGTGTATCTCTTCGTGGAAAGCGTTTTTGGCTATTACGGTCAGAAGCCGGTTAGCGCTGTCATAGCTATAGTTTGTTTCTCCGTTATAATTGCTATCATCGCCCGAGGTTATGGATACACGAAATCCCTGCGGATTGTATTTGATGGTTTCATAAATTGTTCTTAGGCTTTTAACCTTACCCTGCAGCCCGCCTTTCTGCCAATCTGTCCGGGGAGCGGTAGCCAACAGCATACCGGCAAACATAAGAATTCCCAATAGTAACATGCTTTGTTTCATAATCACCTCACTGTTTTTTTGGATAATAACTACAATTATGCTGTTAAGTTGGCTGTCAAGCATGATGTTTCCCAATATGCAAAAAACCCCCGGCTGGTAAACCGGGGGCTTAAGATATTATGTTCTGAAAGGATTATTTACTTACGTTTGTCTTTTAGCCCTGCTTTTAAGGCTTCCAGTCTGCTGTTGTCTATTTTAGCGGGAGGGGTGGCAATAGGTTTTGTATTGCTCCTGCCATAGTATGCCGTTACCTTGAAGAACTTGCCCGCAGCGCTGTCTGCATTGAAGCCATATCTGATTTCTGAAGCCGGCACTACCGTGAAATCCAGAGGCCAGGAATAGGGGTCATCGGAAGCATACACATGGTATTCGGTTGCTCCGACAATTGCATTCCAGTTTAGAAACACAAAATTACCCGAGGGGGTTATTGTAACCGATGGGGCATCCAGAGCCGTAGGAATATAGATAAGCGGGCCATGGAAATCATCAACTGCAAGCGCTGCGTAGTCTTGGCTCCGGTAGCGCACTGCAAAGTAGATCACCGCATTGCCATAGGCATCCAGATTGTATTCCATTCTGGTATAATCTGATGAAACCAAAGTCCCGCTGTCGATAAGGGTAAATGATGCCGGTTGCGTGTTAGTGGTAGAGATCAGCACTTCCCAAGTTTCAGGATAAGATTCATCATAGCTTTTCATCCAGAAGCTTATCATGTCTGTTGTATCTGTGCTTAGCTGCAGCGGAGGGGTAATCAACCAGTCGTCACTTTGAGCGCCTAAATAAGCTATGGCTAAGGCAGAGAAAGACCCTGAATGTGCAAACGATAAGAACTGCTCCCAGCAGTATGAGCCATCCGGATTCAAAACAGACCAGTTGGCAGGGATGCCGGATTCGAAGCTTTCCAACAGAACTCCTGCAACATGGGGGAAAAACCACATGCTTGCGGAGGAGTTATTGGTCGGGGTTGTATCTGTAGCTAATACCACTTCAGCATAGATTTCCATATCAACGCCGGTAGTGGTGGGAGTCCAGGTTATATTATGAATAGCAGATGCACCGGCAGCCAGAGGAGTTGTTACATTCAAAGTGGCAATGGTAAAGGCAGGGGATACGCTCTTCAGATAAACGGTGTAGGATGTTTGTTCCCCGGTACCATAATTTGCCACGGTAACCGTATGTGTGACAGGTGTTCCGGCTATTCCGGCGGTAGTACCGAAAATTGAGGTGACAGCAAGGTCGTTAATCGGCGGAATATACACATGCACGTTATCCACGAAGAAGTCATTATCCGCATTAGACTCCAATGAGGCACCATAAAAAGCGATATATTTCACTCCTGAATAAGCATCCAAAGGAATAGTGACATGAAGCCCGGTATTGGGAATGTCGTTATACACATAGGGAGAGCCGGTGTTGTTCCACTCGCGCAGGATATTCGCGGGTGTCCATGTGCTTCCGTCGCCGATCAAGATTACAAACCTGTCGTCAATTCCGGTGGTGCCATTGGGGTCTGAAGTGATAGGATTGCTATTGTTCCAGTCTGTAAGGGCAATATCCAGCTGAAGCTGGTAGGGGGCACCGCCCAACTGCAGGGGTGGGCTAACAAGCCAACTCTGGAAGCTACTCCAGATATTCTTGCAGGCAGCATTATTTGCCGGGGTAGTATAGGTGTTCCCCCAGAGTTTCTGATTCCATCCCCAAGAGGGCGAAAGGGTGGATGGATTTGCCAATTCACCTGAGTAAGCAGTCCAGTTCACTGGCGGATAGGTATCAAATGTTTCATATAGTATTGTAGTGGTTATAGTGCTAAATGAACGCACAGGGCTGCCCACGGCATTGCCCAGGGCGT
The DNA here is from genome assembly GCA_002840645.1 of Candidatus Cloacimonetes bacterium HGW-Cloacimonetes-3. Taxonomy (GTDB): domain Bacteria; phylum Cloacimonadota; class Cloacimonadia; order Cloacimonadales; family Cloacimonadaceae; genus Cloacimonas. Next base: position 40,800 of record PHBO01000007.1, on the reverse strand, counting down.
TGGTAGCCACTACCATCCAATAGTAAGTAGCATCGGTACTTAAAGGAGTTGTAAGGGTATAGCTGTAGGTACCGGCAGGAACAGTGGCAAGCAGGGTAGTGGGGGTGATAGGTGTGGCACTTGCCTGGCAATATACCTTGTAACCTGTAACTAAGCCACCCGTAGCAGTAGGCGACCAACTCAAGGTCGGAAGTACAGCTTGTCCCGCTGCCAGATTGGCAGGGGAAACCAAGCTTACCGGATTCGGCACGGCAGCGGCTCGGACGGTTACGTCATCTAGGCTCATATAAAATATGTTATCACTCATGCGGTTCCTGATGCCAAGGTAATATGTCCCTGTCGTAGCGGGGGTAAATGTCCCTGCCACTCTTTGATAATCACCATCGGTAATGTGAACCATGTACGAGGGTGTGAGTTCATTGGTCATTGCTGCTTCAGCCGCGGAAGTCCCGAAGTATAATCCCAATAATGCCCAACCGTCATTGTTTGTAGCTTGGCGGGCATAAACCTCCACGTCATAGGTAACGCCTCCTACCAAAGGATAAGGACGGAATAGCCAGCCAAAAGTGTAAGACATGGCATTAAAATACATGGTCAGGTTCCAGTTTCCGGTTCTGGGGCTGCGATTGTAAGTCGTTTGAGAGTTGTTGGCACGCCATTGAGTGAGCTGATATCCCGAGGGGGGTTGAGTCCACTCGAATATGTTTGTATTGTCATTCACATTACCTACTTCAAAGCTTTCGGTGGCAAAAGGATCTCTCTCTGTGATGAAGTAGCGGTATCCTGAAGGAGGGCTGGCTGTACCCGTAGCATTATACGCAACTACTTCCCAGTACCATTGTTCACCATAGTGGAAGGTTAAACCCCCTGTTGTAACAGGGTTAAACGAGGTTCCCGTGATTCCGGCAAAGGTGTGCTGCCCGGGAAAGGCAGGATCATAGAGATGGTCCACATCTCCCAAAACCATATAAAGAGTATAACTAACAGGAGCCTGCCCGGCTGAATTGGGGATCCAGGTGAGGTTAAAGCCACTTATTGGCAAAGCCGAAGCCGCGTCAGCAGGATAAGTGAGCGCTGGAACACGTAACTCGGTGGCATGTTTCCAATACAATTCAGGATAACCGTTATTGTCAGTAGACCAGATAGTCCAGTAATCGTTGGTGCCGTTGGCTGTTTCACGGGTATAGTCCCAACCGATATAGGTAGATTGCGTCTTCATTTCAGCAGTTGTTTTACCTGTTCCGCCAAAGGAAGTGGCTATGCCGCTGGTTTGGGTATCCCAGTAAGAGCTTGTGATTGTAGCACCGGTTTGACCGCAAAGTCCGCCTTTGATGCTGCCTGTAACGGTACCTGTAGAGTAACAGTTGGTAATCGTACTGGCGGAGTTATATCCAACCAGACCACCTACGTAGCTGGCACCTGTAACTGTAGCACGTGAATAGGAATTGGTAATGGTTCCCTGGTGCTGACCTACTAATCCGCCTATGCTATTGGCGGCTCCGATCATGGTGCCGGTGCTATAACAGCGGCTGATGGTGCCATTATTCCAGCCAACCAAGCCTCCACACCAGGCATTACCGGAAACGCTGCCCGTAGAAAAGCTTTCCAGTATGCTTGCGCCAGTATCGTTATTACCGGCTATTCCGCCTATCTTGTTGCAAGTAACACCGCTGCCGGATCTGGTGATAGTGCCGGAGAAACTGCAATTACTAATGGTTCCCAGGTTATTGCCAACCAGTCCGCCGCCAACCTCGGCATTACCGATATTTACTGTGGCAGCAGATGTGCAGTTTTGCACCAAGCCTTTGTTATGCCCCACAACTGAGCCGCTATCACCATTACCCAGAATACTGCAGGTGCTTGCCAGGTTCAGGTTTTTTACCGTGCTGCCTACCGCTGTCATCCCGAATAGACCATGATATACGTCATAGTACCAGCTTCTGAGATTGGATATGGTATGGTTGTTACCATCGAAATTACCATAGAACATACTGGTGTTATTGCCGATAGGAACCCAGTTAGTAGTTAGAGTCGGGGTAGCGTCAATATCGCTCATCAGCTTGAAATACTTACCTGTATAGGTAGCACCCACAAAGTTACGGACGCTATTTAGTTGATTAAAATCGTAGATCAGATAGGGGTTGGTTTCCGCACCGTAGATAATCGGCGGTAAGTATACCTCATCTATCCAGGCGCAGTCACTGCCTGAGACAGTAATAAAGTCCTTAGAGTATGTCCACCTGAAAGTGTGAGTGCCGGCAGTAACAGGATAGCTTTGCAACGCCCAGCTACCGGCTCCTGACCATTCACCCTGTTGCACATCGTCTATATAGAACCTCAGATAATCACAAAAGGCTTCAGAGCTTACCTTCTGATAGAAACTTACATATCCGGCTAACAAACCGGCTTGAGTAAGCGTAATACTGGTGCTGGAATTGTTACTAATTGCTCCTGACTTGGCTGCATAGCTACCTGAGACAAGTTCTGTACTCTGGATCGTCCAGGGACTGGCAGAGCTGTTGCCCCAGTTATAGGAAGTGAAATTATTGGTCTCAAAGCCATCGAAACCTGTCTTTGAAGGTCCTGTCACATCATCTATTAGCAAGTTTCCAATATTGGTAGAGATTGCCTGAATGGCGATATACACCGTTTGCCCTGCATAGGCAGAAAGACTATATGTGTATAGAGTCCAACCATTTGGTGGCGCAAGATTAGTAGCAAGTGAGACGGTGAAATCCGCCTGATTATTGGATGAAGTAGATAGCTTAACATTGCACCGGTCAAGCTGGATATAGTTATTGAATGCCCAAAAGCTGAAGGTTGCATCTCCGGTGGTGGGCGAAAGCTGGGGTGTGATAAGCCAGTCGTCATGCGTACCGGTAGAATAGTATATCATGGCACAGCTACTTGAGTGCGCCAGAGCACCGGTATAGCGGGTCCAGGTATTTGTATCGCCACCGTTGATAACTTTCCATCCTGCGGGAGGGAAGGCTGATTTCGAAAAACTCTCGTTGAGCGCGGTGGCGAACATCCCTCCGCTGGTAAGAATAATAATTACCATGAGCAGATACATCTTCTTCATATAGTTCTCCTTTATGCTGTATCATTTATTAGCCATACTTGTTGGCTAAAGTCGTATTTACGGAAACACTCAATCTGTAATGAAATTAACTGTCAAGTTAAATTAACACTTTTTTTTATACATTCTCAAGTGTCTGCTCTTTTTTGAAAAAAAAGGCAGATAGCCGCCTCCTACGGCATGTATATTTTTCCTCCCAAGCCAAAATCACGGCAATATAAACGCGAGAAGCGGAACTATGAGACGGTTCCATTGGTGTAAGCGTGAACGATGAAGCAATTGAAGTTTCGCTGAGCCGGGGAGACTGTTCAATAAGTTCAGTCATGTTTCCAGTAAATTAGCGTGTTAGATTGCAGGTAGCTTAGTAGTATGTAATCGTCCGTTCTTGTTTCTTCATCAGTTCGCTTTCGCTGTATTTATATGTGAACTCAGATTGTTCCGGATAGAATATATCGTAATCCAGCCTTTGGGACAGCTTGTTGTCTTTGCTGTAATCGAACTCAATATAAGAAGAAAGCTCCATTTCGGAATTGTAAGTGTTTTCCCAATTGCAAAAACCCCCGGCTGGTAACCGGGGGCGAGATTATCTGGTATGTTTGATTCTTCCGGAATATCTATGATCATTGTAATTAGATATCTCTTGATTTCTTCTTAATCGGAACCCATATCTCCATAATAGAATCCGCACTCCCGAACTCAAAGCGTTCGTCGTACAGTTCAAAATCATAGTCGCCCTGCTGGGTGTATTCACTTTCGGAGAACCATCCGCTGTAGATGGCATCGTATGTGTCGTGCAGGGTGTCCAGGCTGCCGTGATGCTCGAACACGGCATAGTCTGCGGCAGGGATTTGCTTTACCGTCATACCTTCCGGGAGGTTTTCCACTTTGCTAACTTCCATGCCGGCAAGGTAGATGAAGGGGGTGTTTTCTGTCATTTCCACGTTTGGTTCGGACATGCAGATGCCGAAGCAGGTATCGGGCAGCACAATGTGCTTCAGCTCTTTGCATCTGCTGTTAAAATCGCCCCAAAGCTGAGGGATAATGTTCTTTTGCATAGTTGTTTTACAGGTCATACCAAGTACAGTGAAGGCTGCTTTGCTTTTCATTCTGGGCTGGATCATCTTTACTCCTTTGGTTGAGGTATTTTTGCAGAGGTGGATAGGCTGGTAGCTCATCATGGGAGCAATATGCTTACGTACGATTCCGGGAGTAATTCCGCAACAGCTTTTGAAGGTACGGGTGAAAGCTTCCTGAGATTTAAACTGATACTCCGCGGCGATCAGCTTTATACTCTTGGCGGAAAAAACAAGTTCCCGTGAGGCTTCGGACATCCTGCGCCGGCGCACATACTCCCCTACCGTGATTCCCGTGAGGGCAAAAAAAACCCGATGGAAATGCCAGGGAGAGAAGTTTGCCAGGTCGGCAAGCTCTACCAGCTGAAGCTTTTGCTTCAGATGTGCTTCGATGTAGTCCAATGCCTTTTGAATGTGGTAAGTGCTATCCATTTACTCATCCTCATGCTTTTGATAAGTTTTGCTATAGCTTGCGGGAATAAATGTGTCAAGCGGAATGTGTTGATTAATTTATCACGGAACTCTTTTTACGCAACGGAAGCCGATCGTAGCATAATTACTGTTGGTGGGTACGGCGGAATTACGTGCCGTAACCTTGCACCAGGCGGAAGAACTGTAATAGCTGCCGCCCCGGATAACACATTCTTCCCCAAACACAGGACCATGCGGATTGGTTTGCGCGCCTTCAGCATAGGGTGCATAGATGTCCCAGCACCATTCCCACAGGTTCCCGCTCATATCGTATAAGCCCAGTTCGTTGGGCATTTTTTCCATTACGGGGTGCACACTGTAGCCAGAGATAGAATCATACCACGCCACGTTATAATAGATATCCGAACCGCTGTAGAGATAGCCCAGCGACTGGTTTCCCCCTTTGGCAGCGAACATCCATTCCATCTCGGTAGGCAGCCTGTAGCCGTTAGCATCCCAAATGCAGTAAACATTGTTTGGGGCAGAAAAACTACCTTCCTTCCAAATATCAATTGGGTTGGAATAGCAGGGGTCGAATCCTTCCAGCAAGCTACGTCGATTGCAATATTCAAGTGCTTGCAGCAAAGATACATAATAAACAGGATACTCCCCCCTTCCTTGTGAGATAAGGGGAGGGATACTCTGCATCACGTCATAGTATTCTGCCTGCGTAACTTCGTGTTTATCGATGTAAAAACTGCTAAGCGTGATGTCTGCTGTGCCGTTGTTAAAACTTCCGCTTTCCACCAGCACCATTTCCGGAGGGATATGCGGTATGAAATACTCTGCGATGCTAATACTACCGGGATTGTAATCCTGACGGAAAGCCTTAGCTTTTAAGTAAATAGTACCACTCTGGGTGATAACAATCGGCTGGTGATACAGCGGGGACATGATGCCCGGCTCAGTGCCATCCAGAGTGTAATGGATAAGTGCATCCGGCGTGGCAGTGCTGAGTGTAACGGAAACTCCACCTGGAAACGTGCCTAAGGGCGGGTTCATCTCCGGTGTGGAGACGGTGTTCGGATAGGTCACAGTGTAGGTTCTGCTAACCGTATGGCTGGGTAGATAACCCGCTTTGAAAGCCTTCACCTTTAAGATGCCATTGTTGGTTAGAGGGGTCAGGATATCCTGCACCAGTAAAGGAATGTTGTATTGCAAGGATGACGTAACCGGTTCTGCCCCATTGGTAGTGTAGCGCAGCACCGCATCGGGATGGGAGCAGGTAATGGTGATCTCACTATCCAAATTATACTGACCATCCAATGGGTTTACGTATATGATCAACACTTCCTCCGGCTTGGTTGCCTTGTCGCAGGATATTAGTAATAGCAGTGCGAGTAACGTAAAAACCAATAATCTTATAGCTTTCATACCGATCATACCGTCCTTGTTATGTTCTGGGTGTCGTTGCTTGTGTGTTAAACATTCCCGAGCCCAACGATAGATAAGTATGTTGCAGTGTCAATCTTTATTTGATAACGATCGCCTGAAGGCTACGCAAAACTATCAACATAAGTGGATGGAACATCAGCCTTCCCGTTAGATTCTGATAAATATGAGCTATTCTGTGAAGTATTGTGTTTATCGCTGAGACAGCGAAGCAACCCAAATAAAACTTGACAAGCGCAAGCATAAATTAATCAACACATAGGTATGTGTAGTGAGGTATATAAGATCATAATCACTGCATGCAGGAGTAAAGGAAAAAGTGCAACAAAACGCTAATCACGACTGTATCCTGATAGTTGATGACGACGAGGTTTTATTAGAAACCCTGGTTTGTGTAAGCAAAGAGCTATCTGCAAACATTTTTACTGCCGGCAGTAAAGCCGAGGCAATGAAAGTGTTAAAAACCCAGGTAATAGAGCTAATGATACTGGATGTAGTGTTGCCCGACGGCAATGGCATAGAGATGCTTAAACAGGTTCGTGATATATATCCGAGATTGAAGGTGATAATAATAACCGGTTCCAAGGACATCCATAATGTGGTGGATGCTCTGAGGTATGGGGCGAATGACTATCTGTTGAAACCATTTGATTTTACCGATTTTCTGACCAAGATAAGCAATGTGCTTAGCATAAACAAAATTACGGAAGACATCCAGAGAATATATCACACCCGCAACACCCTGGAACAGACTCTTGAGGATAAGTATCACCCCTTCCTGATTGGAATAAGTCCGCAAATAGAAAAAGTTGTAGATCATGTAGTAAGGGTTGCTACGATAGATACCGCAGATGTGCTGATCACGGGAGAGAGTGGTGTTGGCAAAGAGCTTGTGGCGAAGGCTATACACCAGTTTAGCTTACGGGGGAAGAAGGTTTTCAATGCGGTAAACTGCTCTTCGATACCGGAACCCCTTTTTGAGAGCCAGTTTTTTGGGCATACGCGCCAAGCTTTCACGGGAGCGGTTAGCTCCCAAAAAGGTACTTTTGAGGAGTCCAGCGGAGGAACACTGTTTCTGGATGAGATTAGCAACCTGTCCCTGAGTTTACAGGCTAAGTTTCTAAGGGTTTTGGAGAGCAGAAAGGTACGCCCCGTGGGTTCCAACCGAAGCATTGATGTGGATGTACGCTTGCTTTATGCGTCCAATGTTAATCTGGCGGATATGGTACAGTACGGAACATTCAGAAGTGATTTGTACCACAGGATTAATACTTTCGAAATCAATATCCCCCCCTTGCGGGAAAGAAAGGAAGATATCCGCCCCCTCGTACATCATTTTTGCAGTTACTTTGCAGATCTGATGAAGATAGACCTGATCCAGCCTGAAGAGCATGTGTACAGCTATCTGGAAGACTATGATTATCCCGGAAATGTACGAGAGTTGAAGAACATTCTGAGGAAGGCAATCATCCTGAACGATCCGGATTCAGACAAGTTAGCCCTCAGTAGTTTTCCCATCCTAAAACCGATGCGAAGAACCATGCCGGAAATGCCCGCTGCAGTAAGAGGTTTCCAGCGCTTATCCGTATTGGAAACTATTGAAGCGCAATGGATACAATATGCACTGCTGGAATATAAGCATAACATCACCAGGGCGGCAAAAGAACTGGGCATCAGCAGACCCGCCTTACACCGGAAAATAGAGAAATACAAGCTTTAATCCACACATAATGCAACAGGCGGCTCTGATTAGGAACCGCCTGCTACTTTACTTAGGGAGGGTTATGAGTTATTTTAACATTATTACTTTGGATGTTTTGCTGTATTTACCGGCGGTCATTTTCATGAAATACATGCCGGAGCCAAGGGATTGACCTCTGTCATCTGTGCCATTCCAAACGATGCGGTAGTTACCTATCTGTCTGGGTTCTGAAAGCAGGTTACGCACAAGCTGTCCCTTAATATTGAAGATTTGGATGTTTACCTTCTCTGCCTTTGCCAATCCGTAAGAAATCGTGGTGGAAGGATTGAAGGGATTGGGGTAAATGTTATTCAAGGACGTGATCAAAGGAATATCCGGGGTGCTGATAGTATCTTCAGTTAAGATCACGCTAACCGGTCCATGATAATTGCTGCTGCCATCCATATCCAGATTTTGCAGCCAGTAATACCAGGTTCCCGGGCTTACTTCAGTGTCCACAAAGCTATAGCTCTGCACTTGCGAGGTATTGGCGGCGTCAATTAAAGCACTTACACCAGCAGCCATGCTTAGATCATCTGTTGCGCTACGGTACACATAATAACCAACTACGCCGGTTTCAGATTGAGTTGTCCAGTTCAATTGCACATAGTTTAGTGTTGTTTGCACTGCGTTAAAACTGCTTAATTCAACGGGAAGTGTGGGGCTGCCATCGCCCAGGACAACGGGTATTTCCACTGTACCACGGATATTGAAATCTATCTCAAATACTACCTGACCACCGCTGTTAAGCACGGTATGCCACTCACCAGACTGCCAATAAGCACCCATCTGAGCCAGTGTTGCTATGGTGATAGTTAGGTTTCCTGTTCCCACAAATGTGAAAGTCTGGGTTGGGGTAAAGCCAGAGATGTTGATTTCAGGTATAAAACCTGTGCCGGCATTGGCATTACCACCGGTTACTGTGATGACAGTTTCACCGGCTGTTACCCCTAAAGCATTTAGATAATCGGGAGGTAGTAAACAAGGATAACCATTATTCAGGGTGTGAGTTGCATCCACTCTCCACACATTGGCAAAATCCCATCCTTCATAGGTATTAGCAGCATATGGATAGGTCATTTCGGAAGTAGTTCTACCCATTGTTCCTGTATATGTAACACCACCTGATGCGTATTCCTGACCCGATGTTTCTGTATTCCAATAACAACCGGTTGCAGTATCCTCGCCCATTGCAAATAGACCGCCTTTATAGGAAGTGCTGCCTAAAATGGCACCAATGGAATAGCTGTTATAAACTTCGCCGAAATTCATACCAATTAAACCGCCCAAATAGCCACCATAAATGGTTGAAATGGACCCCGTAGCATAGCAATTGTTAACCGTTGCTCCCCCAAGAGCTCCGACTAATCCACCACCAATGTAACCATTCCCCAAGCCCGTCATATCGCTGGTAGAAAAGCTTGTGCTTATAGGGGTTCCGTTGCAGACGCCAATTAAACCTCCGTAGAGGGATACAGAGGTCACAGTACCACTGCTGGAGCAATTGCTGACAACATTATCAAAACCATTGAAAATATTGCCTAACAATCCCCCTGTATTGGTAAAGCCAAGTATATCTCCGTTGGAATGGCAGTTGTTTATGGTTGTATTTTCAACATATCCGGCTAATCCTCCCACATACATAGTACCGGTAACATTTACATTGCTTAAGGTGAGGTTAAGAATGGAGGCATGGCTTGTGGAACCAAACAATCCCTGGTTTCGGCCGTAAGTTCTATTGATGTATAAGTTATTGATTGTTTTGCCGTTCCCGTTAAAGACACCAGAAAAGGGATATTGCTCCACTGATTGAATATCTACTATTCCTTCCAAACTTGCAGTATTTATGCTTTCAATATCGGCAATGCCAAACACATTAGCTCCAAGCTCGGTAACCTCTGCCATCAAGTTGTACCCGTTTGTAAGAGCATATTGTATAGCCTCAGCGGTAGCATCAAAGGATATCGGTAGGGTTGTTCTATTCATCTCTGCCATCGTATCATATGCTGTGATACTGAAGGTACCGCCTGTAGCACCAGATAAATCCAGAATAGTATAATCGTTTGGCTGTGTACCAATTGCTTCCCAGCCTCTTCCGGTATTGTAGGGGCTTACATTGAGGTCTATATCGTTGCCTAAGATGAAACTACTGCTCAGGAAGTTTCTTGTTTCGTCCAGCTGTGCGGGTGTGGTGATTACATAAGGATTGGCAGGCGTGCCTTCTCCTGCACCGGAGAAGAGAGTAGTAGCGTTAAACTCTGTAGCCTGAGTTTCAAAATTGTCCATATAGCCCGAGCGCGAGCGTGAATTCGTAAAATAAGGGTACATCGTACTAAGTGCGGCAAAATTTGGGTTTACCAAACCTGTCTGGCTTTGTGAAGTGAACAAGGTGCCAAGTACGCCATCTGAATCTGAATTCCAGATTTGCATGGCAACATCATAGGCGTTCGCTCCCTGGTAGGTAACGGTAAATATCATCTTGTACCATTCCCCTTCTACAAGGTCTCCAGGAGAAAGGTACCAGTCTAACTCATGTAAAACATCGTTGTTGGCAAAATACCCGCCACCGCCATGAAAAATCATCCCGATTGCGGAAGATGAAGTGATCATAGCATCATATTGTTCATTAGCATCAGCCTGGGCAAATCCCAATCCGGAATAGCCATAATTACCGCTAATCTGAAAATAGGCACTCAAGGTTGCAGTTTCTCCCAGTGCCGGAACAGCGAATCCCTTCTTTCGGGTCCAGACGGCATAAGAAATGTCAGGGATAGAAACAGCACCGCTGTTTCCCAAACCACCGGTGCTAAGGTTTGTAAATGCAGGTGTGGCACCAGGGTTAAATAAACTAATAAGGTTGGCGGTATCGTTAAAATCCACCAGTTCGGTTACTGCTGCTAATCCAACAGCAAGCATAAGCATGAGCAAGAGTGTAATGGTTGTTTTCATTGTTGTCTCCCTTAGTTGTGTTTTGCATTTCAATTCGCAAAACTTAAACCAAAAAATAGTGCAATCCGCAAGTGGCTGCCCACAAAGCATATAGCTTGTATAGTCTTCAGTATCGGAGTGGCACCACTGTCCGATACTGAACAATTTGTCCGCAATAGGACAGCGAAGTGTTCGTAAACGGACATGCGAATCTAACAAGCTAATTTGCCACTGGTTTGTTATGTTCAGTTTGAAGAATCTTGGTCTCAGGGAATAAAGCTAAGTGACTACCTACATACATATAGCATATAATTCAGCGATAACCCTCCCGTAACCCTCCCGTATCGCGATATGGGAGGGTTACGGGAGAAATATAGGCTGCAAGCAAGGCCGAAGGTAGTGCTGACAAGGCAGAGATAAAGCGCTCAAGAATAGCTGATATTGGTCACATATTCCTATTTATCCCCCTCTCTGTTGTGTGGAGGAGAGGTTGAATAAATTTAGTTCAAAATGTATAACAAAGCAGGTAGTGAATGATTTTCCACTTGACATAACAGCTTGGGATATTATAGGGAGTACCCAATGGATACTAATGTATTAAACAAAAACCCTTTTCTTATTTTGAAACAGCCTGGGTTAATGGAAATCGCGGATTTCTATACAGCTATTCGGCAGCTTTCTGCTTTGGGTTATTTTCCCCTCTTCTATTTTGGCACCAGTGGTGGTGAATTGCTATGTGGGATGGCAAAACCGGAACTGCCCTTAGAGCTTTTACGCACTGCATTTCCTGATAACCGACAGTATCCGTCTCTAAGCACAGACATCCCTGCATTTCATATCTTTGAGCGTGAGCTGTACGAAGAACACGGAATAGAGGCGGTGGGGCATCCATGGCTTAAGCCTCTGCGCTATCCTGCGGGAGCTAAAGCGCAAATGGATGATTACCCCTTTTTTAGCAGTGAATCCTCTGCCCTGCACGAAGTTGGGGTTGGTCCCGTGCATGCGGGAGTTATCGAGCCGGGGCATTTCAGGATTATTTGCCATGGTGAAACGGTGGAACATCTGGAAATCCAGCTTGGCTACCAGCATCGGGGCGTATGTAAACTTCTGGCAGATGGAGATATCCGAACCAAAATGCAGCTTGCGGAAGCCATTGCAGGCGATACTGCCATAGGGCATGGTTTGGCATATTGTATGGCGGTGGAAGCATTATGCGGGGTGCAGGTAAGCCCGGCAATACAGACGGTGCGCAGCATCGCTCTGGAACTGGAACGCATTGGCATGCATCTGGCTGATCTCTCTGCGCTTGCGGGGGATATTGCATATTTATCGGGTCAGAACTTCTTTGCTGCACTGCGTACCACTGTTATCAATTCCTCTCTGGCGATTTGCGGAAGCAGATTTGGCAAACGCTGGCTGAAGCCGGGAGGGGTGAACTATGGCATTTCCGCAGAACAAAACAAGGTGCTGCGTAATACTCTTAAAATAGCTGAAGAACAGATAGACAACTGCACAAAAGCCTTGTTTGCCGATGCGGGAGTGCTGAACCGCTTCGACAGCACCGGCAGCCTAAGCCTTAAGATGGTGCAGGAACTTAATATGAGCGGGATTACTGCCAAGGCTTGTGGTTATGCGGTAGATGCCAGAAAGGACTTCCCCATACGGGAATATGCAGATTTCCAGCCCCTTATCCAAAATAGCGGTGATGTGTATGCCAGAGCGAAGCTGCGTAACGTGGAAATTAAGCAATCCCTTGAGATGATATATTTTATGCTAAGTACCCTTCCCGATACAAAGGCTGAGGATTCCACAGTGTTATCGGCTCCCGGGGCAGATATTATGGCGGTCTCGGTTGTGGAAGGCTGGCGGGGCAGAATAGTGCACGTGATTAAGACCGCCGCAGACGGCAGCACGGAACAATACAAGGTTTATGATCCCTCCTTGCATAACTGGTTCGGGCTGGCTCTGGCGGTGCGCAACGAAGGGATATCGGATTTCCCGCTGTGTAACAAGAGTTTTGATCTCTCATATTGCGGAGCGGATTTATGAGGCAGAGCAGTGTTTGATCTCTTAAAAGCCAGGCTGACGCATGGCTATCAGGCAATCCCTGATCCGCTGAAAGTGGCTATTCATCCTTCGTTTCCGGGCTTAGCAGTGATATTGGGGGCAAATGAAGAGGATTTTGACCAGGCGGAGCAGCTATGCCCCACCAAGGCAATTGGCAAGTTCAGTCTGGATATGGGCAAATGCTGTTTCTGCGGAGAATGCAGCCGACGTTTTCCCGATACTTTCGTGTTTAAACCGGATTACCGCATGGCAAGCAGCAGCCGGGAAGGCTTGATAATAAAGTGGGACAAAGAAAGCCAAACATGCACCAAGCCGGTTGTGGAAGCTAATGCGAAGCTACGCAAACACTTCAGGCGTTCTTTTGCACTGCGCAATGTATCTGCTGCCGGCTGCAATGCCTGCGAACTGGAACTGGGTGCCTGCAGCAATGTAAATTTTGATATGGGACGCTATGGTATCGAGGTGCTTGCCTCCCCGCGTCATGCTGATGCTTTGATACTTACGGGGCCGGTTTCGGCAAATATGGCTTTTGCCTTACAGCAAACATGGGAAGCTATTCCGGAGCCTAAGGCACTAATCCTGTGTGGCAGTTGCGCTATCAGCGGAGGGGTGTTTGCCGGGAGTGAAGCGTTAAACCGTGAATGGCTAAACACGATGCAACCCGCATTGTTTATACCGGGCTGTCCGGCGCATCCGCTAAGTATCCTCCATGGCATCATGAGCCTGCTAGGAAGGCAGAAATGATCACCTACGGCATAGTAATAATGACAGTTGCCCTGCTGATACTGCTTACCGACAGGGCAAAAACAGAATGCATATCGCTGCGGTTTATGCTGCTTAGTTCTCTGTCCGCCATAACTATGCTTTTTGGCTATGCAAAAGTTCTGTTTAGCGGGCAAGTGCAGGCTTATGTCCTTAATCTGCCCGGTTTTATTGGCTTGGCGGATGTGGTGATAGACCCATTGGCTGCCTTTGTAGGCATGATCTTTGCCTTCGGCTCCATTTGGGGCATTGTCTATGGGCATTTTTATCTGAAAGCGCACCCCGGAAAGGGGATAAAATCTCACCTGTTCTATATCGGGCTAATGTTGCTTAGCATGCACTTTGTGCTGATGCTGCGCCACAGCCTGCTGTTTATGATAGCCTGGGAAATGATGAGTCTGGCTTCCTTTTTTGCCATCCTGCAAGACCGGGGAAACAAGGAAACAATTGCCAATGCTCTGTACTACTTTGTGATGATGCATGTGGGAGCTGCGGTGTTGCTGCTTGGTTTCGGGTTGCTATACAGCCAAAGCGGAAGCCTGAATTTCGGAGCTGCGCCCCTCTATGGATTGGCAAAGTGGTTGCTGCTGGTTGGTTTTGCCTTCAAAGCAGGGTTCTTTCCCTTTTACTCCTGGCTGCCCAAGGCGCATCCTGTTGCTCCGGCGCATCTGTCTGGCATGATGTCCGGCTTGATGATCAAGACAGGTATCTTCGGGATAATCATGGTGCTGAACCGGGCAAGCTGGCAACCCTATGAAGTGTATATTCTGCTGTTTATCGCGTTGATTACGGCATTTAACGGCGTGATCCACACTCTGGCAGAAACGAATATCAAGCGTGCATTGGCGTATTCATCCATAGAGAATATCGGCATCATCGGGATTGGTTTAAGTCTGTGGCTGCTGGGCAGAGCAACAGGCAACCCTGTAATGGCAACTCTTGGCTTTGCCGGAGCAATGCTGCATCTGCTTAACCACTCCCTGTTCAAACCGATGCTCTTTTATCTAAGCGGGAATATTCTGGTAAGCACGCATACTCTGGAGCAGGATAGTCTGGGCGGATTAAGCAAGAGAATGCCTATAACCGCATTGCTTTTCCTGCTTGGCACGGCTGCAATCTCAGCTTTACCGGTAATGAATGGCTTTATCTCGGAGTTCACGATCTTTCTGGGTATTATGAATGGTTTCAGAGAGAGTAACCTAAGCAGTACGCTCTCTGTGGTGGTGGCAGCTGCTGTTCTGGCTTTTGTAAGCGCACTTGCGCTGATTGCCTTTTCTAAACTTTATAGCATTGTGTTTAGCGGAGAACCCCGCTCCCCGCAAGCAACTACAGCCAAAGAGGTGCCGATGGGCATGTTGCTTAGTCCGGGGCTGTTGGCTATTGCATGTTTGGTGCTGGGAGTATTTGCTAATCTGGGTTTGAGGATGCTGATGCCGCTATCTGCGGCTTTCCACCTGGATATTGCAGTATTAAGCAGTTTCGGCACAAGCCTGAATATCATCAGTGCTGTTTTGCTTCTCTTAATATTTTGCTTTGCAGTGATTTATGTATTTAAGCACCGCGTAGCTATAATCAGCAAGGCACCCACCTGGGGTTGCGGATACGGCAAGCCAAGCCCGCGCATGCAATATACCGGGAGTGCCTATATAAACCCGCTGGGCTATTTCCTGAAGCCATTTATGCACAAAACCTCGGATAAACAGGTAGTGGAAGGATATTTCCCCACGCGGATGGAGTATCATGAGGAAGTGCGGGACTATCTGGACAAGGGGATAATAACAAACCTCTGTAAAGCTATCAGAAGCCTGTTTAAGTACTTTGACGGTATTCACAATGGTAAAACCAACAGCTATATCACCTATCTGTTGTTAGCCCTGTTAAGCATGCTTATCTGGGTGTTGGGGGTTTCCCGATGATAGTGAGCATGATCCTGATACTGGTGTTGCCTCTGCTGTTTATGGGGATTATTACCAAGACCAAAGCTGTGTGGGCAGGCAGAAAAGGTGCCACAATCCTGCAACCCTTCTACACCTGCGCCAAATTATTGGGCAAAACCGAAGTACACAGCCACAGCAGCAGCCATATCTTTCGCTGGGCACCTTCCCTGGCATTGGCGGCAACCTTTGTGGCAGCATTACTTGTACCCTTTGGGGCTAAGAGCGCAGTCTTGGGCTTTCGCGGAGATTTCTTCCTCTTCATGTCGCTGCTGGCACTGGCGAAAGCGGTGATGGTGCTGGCTGCAATGGATGTAGGCAGCAGCTTCGAAGGCATGGGTGCATCCCGCGAGATATCCTTCACGGCATTTCTGGAGCCTGCTTTTCTGCTAATTATTGGTTCTCTTGCCTATGCAGGTGGCTTCGACACTATGGGACAGCTGTTTTACCGGCACACCGTAAATATACACAACGAGTGGTCTGTAATTATAGCGGTGCTCACGGCTTTGGCACTTTTTATCATGCTGCTGGTGGAAGGCTCTCGGGTTCCTTTTGACGACCCTGCAACCCATCTGGAGCTAACCATGATCCACGAAGTTATGGTGCTGGATACTTCCGGGGTAAACCTTGCTTTTGTACACTATACGGCAGCTTTGAAAGTGCAGATATATGCCTCGCTGATCAGCTATTTCCTTATCCCCGAAGGCATGGGCGGCACAATGATAACTGCTGTTTTCCTGCTGTGCAGCTTAGCACTTGCGGTGCTTGCCGGGCTGGTGGAAAGCCTGATGCCGCGTTATCGCATCAGCCGTAATCTGGAGCTGGTAATTATTCCGCTTTCCATAGCTTTACTGGTGCTTGCTGCCTTGATTGTGCACAATTTGGGGGGGATATAATATGGCAGACATCCTGCTGGTATTATTTGGAGTAAGCCTGCTGTTTGCCTCCATCACCAATATGCTATCCAGCATTGCCAGGATACTTATTGTACAGGGTTTAATCCTGTTTGTGCTTACTATCCTGAAGACAAACGAAATCAACATGTGGGAGTTCGCCTTTGTAGCACTGGAAACAATTGTATTTAAAGCGGTTCTGATTCCCTGGTTCATATTGGACACCATCCGCAAGAACGGCATCAAGCGCGAGGTTGAGCCTTCGGTATCAAACTTCTTTTCGCTGGGTTCTATGACGGCAATCTTTGCCTTTGCTTTCTTCATTGCTCTGTGGAGCGGTAAGAGTAACCAAAACCTCTATCCCCTGCATTTTGGTATTGCCTTTGCCGCCATCCTGAAGGGATTGTTCATTATTATTGCTAACAAGAAACTGATTACCCACCTGATGGGTTATCTGATTATGGAAAATGGCATCTTTCTCTTATCCCTGGCATTGGGCAGCCAAATGCCGCATGTGGTAAGCCTGGGAGTGTCTCTGGATATACTGCTCTCAATTCTTATTTTGGTGCTGTTCCTGAACAAGATAAACAGCACTTTTGAGGAAGTGGATAGCGACGAGCTTTCCACCTTGAGGGATTAAGAGCGATGTTATATTTGTATATCTGGCTGTTCCCCATTTTGGCGGGAATACTGGCGTGGAGATTCAAGAATAAAAGCCTCAATTCGGCACTGGTGTTTGCGCACAGTATCCTGCATCTATTTGCGGGGATTGCCTTTGTCCTGCCTTCCTCCGGATTGCCTGAGTTTCTCGGTATAGATGGCTTAAGCATCTGGTTCTTTATCATCTCAGCTATATTGTACTTTGCAGTGGGGCTATATTCTTTGCAACTAAAAGGCAGCCTATCGAACCGTCAAAGCAGCATATACGCAATATGTATGATGGCTTTCGTGGCATCTATGGACGGGGCAAACCTCAGTCGTGATTTGGGGCTTATCTGGGTGTTTGTGGAGACCACCACTCTTGCCAGTGCTTTACTTATCAGCTTCGAGCATCACAAGCAATCCCTGGAAGCTGCCTGGAAATACTTATTTATCTGCTCCATTGGTATCGCTATGGCTTTTGTGGGCATCCTGTTGCTGGTGATAGCCATGCCAACTGCTTCCAGCCTTGCGATAGATACAATCCTAACTCTTGCAGAAACAATCACACCCTTTTGGCTGAAAGTATCTTTTGTTTTTATGCTGATTGGTTTTGGCACCAAGGTGGGCTTAGCTCCCCTACATTTCTGGCTACCGGATGCACATTCGGAAGCTCCGGCGGCGGTATCGGCATTATTATCGGGAGCTTTGCTAAACACGGCTTTATTGCCTCTTATCCGCATGCAGGAAGTGATGAATGCCTGTCACTTAGGTGGCTTAGCTTCTCAGTTGTTTATCACTATGGGGCTAATCTCGATGTTTGTGGCTGCAGTATTTATGCTAAAGATAAAGAACTACAAACGCATGCTGGCATACTCCTCCATCGAAAACATGGGTATTGTCATGATCGCCTTTGCCTTGGGTGAATATGCGGGCAAAGCAGGGCTTATCCATGTGATGGGGCATTCCATGATCAAGGCTGCTTTCTTCCTCACGGCGGGGAATGTGTATGGCATCTTTGGCAAGAAGGATTATGACCAATGTAGCGGATTGCTTGCCAAAAACCCTATATCCGGCTGGTTATGGCTGATTAGTTTTATGTTTATTATCGGTATGCCGCCTTCACCTTTGTTTCTCAGTGAATTCTACATTGCCTTTGCCCTTATCGCCAGCGGAAACATCATAGTACTTATAGCCTTTTTTATCCTTCTGGCTATCATAGCGTATGGACTGGGATGCGCTTCGCTGGCAATTACCATGGGGGCGGGCAAAGCTCGCACCAAACTCCCATTTAGCCGGTACCTGCCTCAGATAGCATTACTGTGCTGTGCGGTAGTGCTCCCACTGCTGCTGTTGTATCTGGTTTACTAAGCACTGACCTTAGTCTTCAAATTCAGTGCCAAACTCCACGTAAAACAAGGTGCCATCATCCGTATAGTCTGCTTCCAGAAAGCGAGGCTCTTTCAATGGCCAATAATAAAATGTTTCCTTACTACCATACTTTGAAGCACCGAACTTTTTGTCCAGAATTGCTACCATAACTTCTTCTATGTTACAATCTTCAGAGGGGATAAAATATATTGCCCAGCCTGTTAATTCATCTTTTCCATTTTCAAAATATAGCCTTACATGATCCACATCATAATCTAAATACTCATCCTCGTAAGGTACGTATATCTCTGCTCCATCTAAATCTTCATCAGAATAAGTGAAGCCTTCGTAATACAAATCCAAGTCACAATCTTCATAGCTTTCTCCGAAGTAGAGATCAAATAAACCGGTCTGAGCCGCCAAGGAAAGTGTAAACACCACCAATAATAAGATGAACACTGCTTTTTTCATGGGTAAAACTCCTTAAGAATAATGAGAACCTAAGAATGATTAGTTTTCATGCTGTCAATAAAATTCTCTTAACGAACTGTTGCCCATTAGGTGCAATATAATCATTCCTCCAATTCGTACATGGTACGATATTCCACGTAAAATCTACTGTGGTCGCTGGTGAAGCCCGCTTCCATAAAACGCCGGTTTCCAAACTCCCAAGTGTAATAATCTTCCTTTTCATGGTACACGCAATTCTCTCCATGCAGCTTTTTCAAGCCATCAACAACGAATTTACCTATGTCATCCGTGTACGAAGGATAGTATAGAATTGCCCACCCGGTAAGTTCGTCCTCGCCATTTTCGAAATAAAGCTTGATCTCGTCCACTGAGAACTCATAGTCTGATTCTTCATAGGGATAGTATATGTGCGTGTTGTTATATAATCCCACATACTCAAAATCGCTGTAGTACAGAGTCTCATCGCAAACATCAAAACTATCTCCATAGTTTAAATCAAAGAAACCGGTTTGCGCACCAAGAACGAACACCAATATGCTCATAACCAGGATGAACGCTGCTTTTTTCATAACCAAACCTCAAGGTAGATTTAACTTTAGTAAAGATAAAAACATGTTTCAAACTTGTCAATAGAATTCCACGGCAGTTCTGCCCTGTGGAAATAGATCAACGTTTTAGAATGCCTTAGCATAAGGTTCTGAGTATGAGTGTGGATTTTATGGTTGACAGATAATGATGCCATCCAGATATTTACGTGAGTTACAAAATAAAGGAGTTTAAATGGATACCCTGGTGATTAAACCTGAGATCAACCTTAAGAAGTTGTGGCATCTCATGAACAGTTTTTGGTTTATACTCGGTGCAATTGTTTTACTGTTACTGGTTCTGTTTTCGGAAGAACCGGTGTTGATGAGTATCTTTCTGGCAATCTGGTTATTTTTCTACCTGATTATTGCCATTTACCTTTCTGCTTTCTACAACACCCTGGAATACAGTGTTGAAAACAATACTGTCAGGCTAAAAAAGGGTGTATTTTGGAGGATTCGTACCACTGTTCCCTATAGCAAGATCACTAACATAGATGTAACCCAGGGTCCCATAGAAAGGATGTACGGATTAAGCCATCTAAAGATTCAAACAGCGGGTGCAAGCGGGGCACAGGGCGCACCTGCGGAGCTGATTATGTCCGGTATTCGTGATAGTGAAGCCCTGAAGGACATGATCATGAGCCGTATCGGGACACCTGCTGCCTATAGCACTCCCAAAGAACCAACAGATGATCTCAGCCTCCAGAAAGCCATCCTTGCCGAGCTTACTGCCATTCGCAAAGCGGTTGAGAAATAGGTTTAGGAAATAATCATGGGTTTTTTTAACAGACGTAAGCCCAGACATCCGGTGCTGGCAAATATAGCAGGATTTGTCGGGGTTATGTTATTAGCATTAGCAAGTTTACAAGCCAAAGATATGCTGATGTCAGCTGCTTATGGGGTTCTTGCCCTTGGCTTTGTTCACGAAGCTATTGCCATAGGTTTACAACACCGTGCGGTGCGAACCTTGGAACGTATCCCCTTCCTGGTTGTTTTTTTCATTCTGCTGCTGTTAAAGTACATTACTTAAAGCAAACCTAAGTCCTTATCAACTATCCGGCTTGTGATAATGCGGGGAATCCCCCCACTGGGCGTAGCCTATTTCTTCGCCGATGCTTGAGATACGCTTTTCCAGGCAACCCCGGCACAGATTGGCGTTCTCGTCCAGGCATGGCTTTCCGCGGTATAGCTGGTAGTTGCCGCGGTATTTGGTGTCCGTTATGTTGGGCATGATGATATTGGCTCCCGCCAGCAGCCCCATTTCCCTACCATCGGATTTCAGTGCTTGTAGTGCGGTAGTAGAGGCGATATTCACGTCTTTTAGCACTATGCGGCATACAGCGATCATTTTAAGTGCCAAATCCAGATGCTCCGCTTCGTTGTATTCGGGCAGTGCATTAGCCAGCGGGGTATCTTCGTGGGGGATAAAGGGTCCCATGCCGATCATGTCTATATCCTCATCGTAGAAGAACATAATATCATCCACCAGATGCTCCAGAGTCTGATATGGCAAGCCGATCATCACGCCCGTCCCGCTTTGATAGCCGATACGCTTTAGGGTACGAATGCAGTTCACCCGGTATTCCCAGTCGTGATCTGCGGGGTGCAGCTTGCGGTAAAGCTCGCGGTTGGAGGTCTCTATGCGCAGCAGATAGCGGTGTGCACCGGCAGCATACCATCTTTTGTATGTTTCTTCGCTTTGTTCGCCTAAGGAAAGGGTTATGCCAAGTTCGTGATTGCTTTTTTCCCTGATAGTGCTAACAATATCCTCGATAAAATCCACAAACTGCGCATCATCGCGCTCTCCGGATTGGATAACCACAGAGCCGTATTGCTGGTCGTATGCCCACAAGGCGGAGGTTACGGCTTCATCTTTGCTAAGCGTGAAGCGTTCAACATCGCTGTTACCGCTTCTGATCCCGCAATAATAGCAGTTCTTTTTGCACACGTTGGAAAGCTCTACAATGCCCCTGAAATACACTTTGGTACCCACGAACTGTTTTTTAACTTCGTATGCCCGCTGAAATAGCTGGGTTAACTCTGCCTTGTCTGTAACAGACAGCAGGCGGAGCACTTCTGCTCTATCCGGTTTTATCATGATGTTATTCCTTATTGGTAGTCTTACTACTATAATAGCCGGTTTAGCTGCCTAAGTCAAGCATTTATTCTTTTTCCGCTTCTTCCTTGCTGCAATTACAGGAGAATTACGCATGCATTACGCATCGCATCCGTATTTCATGCGTAATGCATAAGTAATTCAAGCATGGTAATCAAGCAAAGTTAGCACTTTGCTTTGCTTATGGGTGATGATACAATGTTTAGAAAGCAACTGCATGCGGCTCGAAATTCCCTGTTGAAAAAAAACGTGGAGATGTAAGCGTAGAATTCAGGTTGACAAATCAACGCCCCGTAAGAGGATGCTCGCGAGAATATTTCCAAATACAGGTAGTAAATTTGAATAACGCCGCAAAGCATGTTACTGAACTTGATATCATCGAGGTGATTCGGATCATCTTAAAAAACAGATGGTTAGTGATAGCCATCGTTAGCATCGCTGGGATTGCAGCGGTTGTTTATAGCCTGATAACACCCCAGATATGGAAATCTGATGCAGCTTTTTATGCGGTAAGCAGCAGAGAAAAGAGCCTTTCCCTTTCCATTGCCTCCTTGGGTAAAATTGCTGAAGATTTGTTAGATCAAAACATGCAGAATGAAGCAGTTAACTGTGTTACTATAATGAATTCCAGAAATTTCTCGGAAGAGGTTATCCGCCGCTTTGGATTGATTAATTACTTCAAATTAACCGATCCAGACTCACTCGCCAATATGGACGATGCTCTCAGGTTGCTCAAAAAGGTGGTTGCAACAGATTATAAAGATAAAAACAACCTCATAACCGTGGAAGTTGAAACTAAATCAAAGAGTTTTTCCCGAGATATAGCTGAGTTTTACGTTGACAATCTGGAAAGCTATCTGCAGAATAAACGCATGGTAAATGGAAGACGCAACCGAATCTATCTGGAAAACAGAGTGGAAGAGATTTGGGATAGCATAGACTCGCTACAGACGGTCATAAGCGATTTTAAAAGCAAGCATAAAGCAGTTGATTTACAGCAGCAATCTTCAGGGTTAATCTCCCAATACTCAAATTTGGTATCTTCCAGAATGAAACTGGAAATCTCATTGGATGTAGCTAAGATAAACTACTCTCCCAATTCGCCGATTGTTCAAGACCTTGAACTGCAATTGGCAGGCATAAACAAACAAATAAATGAACTTGAGCACTCCGGTGATGAACTGCGCCCTAAGTTCCAGCTTGATTTTTCCAGTATTCCCTCTCTCACCGCAAATCAAGCACAGTTACAACTGAATTTGAACATCCTGACAGAAGTGTTTGGCTATGTTCGCCCTCAGTATGAAAAAGCCAAACTGGAAGAACAAAAGAACCTTCCCCAGTTAGAGATACTGGATAGCCCCCGGGTAGCAGGACGCAGAGTTCGTCCCCGCAGAGCCATGATCTGTCTGATCACGGTGCTGATGGCGGGTTTCATGTCGGTGCTAATGGTTATCGTGAAAGAGATTATTATAGCCCAACCGAAACGCCTCAGAGAGCTAAAAGACACTCTTTATGAAAATCAAAACAATAAACAATAGCTATACCGGAATTGCCTCTTTAGCCATTATTGTTGCTTCTGTGGCAGTTGGCTATGCCTTGCAGATGATTTCCTTAAGTTTGTTAATTAGAGCTACGGGGATTCTGGGATTATGGCTGCTGGGAATACTGTTGAAGGGAAGCACCTTGCCTCGCAGTTTAGTGATCATAAGCAGCTTATATATTTTGCCATTCGAACTTGCTTTCTATTTCTCTCTCGCCTTGCTTTGTCTCAGCCTAATAGCAGATATTTACTATACAGGACAAAGGCACCTGCTGATTTCATATCCAATAAGCTTTGTTGTCCTGACAGTGTTTGGCATAATAGGTCTCACTAAAACTTACGTACAGGGCGGGGTTTTATATTTCGTAGCCACGATTGTAGTCCCATTGATATCTTTTATCGTGATTGGCAATAGCCGCAGCGAAAAACCCGCACTGGAAGTATGGATGCGGATTATAAGCATTGTGGCGGCAATAGTGTCGGTAATAGGCATCTATCTGGCATTAACCAATCCTCATGACAGGATCGGATCCACCTGGTCTAATGCAATGACTATCAACGGTTTTTATGCTCTGGCTTTCTTTTTCTGCCTCGCTTTGGCATTCAAATCCCTAACCTCAACATCAAGGCTGATTTGGCTGCTTACGGCTGTGATAATCTTTTTTGGAATGCTTTTCACATATACTCGCATGGCGATGCTTGCTGTGGTGTTTGGCTTGCTGATGCTGATGTTCAAGTATCGCAACATTAGGTTGTGGGGAATAATTGGCATCGGCTTGATCCCGATGCTAATCCCATCCGCTATGATGAATCGTGGAAGTGTGGGCTCCGTTATCGATATCTCCATTCTAATCCGCTTAATCGCCTGGTATAATGCTGGCATTGTTATTGTCTCTCACCCCTTCACCGGTATTGGATTCAGCACATGGCGGGACATGTATTACAACATGATACCCTTGCCGATGTTATATGCTCAACATGCCCACAATGTTTACCTAAACTTGTTGCTGGAGATTGGGATATTTGGAGCTTTAGCTTACTTCGTGATAATCTATAAAAGCCTTAGAACCTACTACAGGAAAGCTGTTAAGCCGAATAAAGACATGGTTGCCTATTGTGTGTGGGTGGGGATGCTATCGTTACTCTTTTCTTGCTTAACCGATATCTTCATTCAACAATACACGGTTAGCCTGTTGTTTTGGATTACACTTGCACTTATGGTAAAAGAGAGTTCGGCAGAGCCAGAACAGAATCCTTCTATCTGAAGCTTACGTCCTGCAAGTAAATAGTCCTGACCTCTCTTTCCCCGTGCCTGATGCGCAAGCGAAAAATGTCTTCATGTCCGTTATCTATTGGCATTGGCAAAGCATAAACTGCTATGTCCCCTATCATGTAACCTTCTTGGAGACGATAAACAAGCACTGCGGGTAACAGGTAATTTAACACGCTTTTAGGAAGCAGCAACATTAGAGATTCCAACCATTCCGGCAGATCGGCTGTCCTCAATGTCACATTCAATGAATCAGTGCTTACACCAGTTTTCGTTTGTTTTAGAAGCACATACAGAGTACGGCTGTAAGGATCGTGATTCACATAGCGCAGACCTTCCAGCATCACATTGTCCGCATCGCTGGCGGGGAGCTCTTGGTAGGTTGCTGTTTTCCATTGTGCCAAGTAGTTCGGGGCATATTCATCTTTCACCCACAGATAACGCTTACCATAATAAGTAGCAATCGGTTTTGCCCAATTCGGACGGGTCAGGGGGTCCAGATATGCGCGGGGATTAACCAAACAGGAATCAGAGTTACAGTTCTGCACTTGCTTAAGGAATAGTTGATACTCTTGCTCTACTCTGTTCATCCTGTTGCTATCTGCTTTCAGCTTTGCTCCAAATGCAGGCAAGGCAATTAGGATAATAAGTGTCAGCAGGATATTGTTGTGTTCCCTGCTTGCTACAAATAGCCCTAAAAAGAAGATCATCAGGAATCCAGCAAAGAGGATATTCATGCGGGGTATAAAGAAGGGTGTAAAGAGTAGTGCAAATATGGTACCTGCAAAGAACAGGAAAACAACGAGAAAGCTAAGCCAACCTTCCCGCAATACTGGTTTTTTTAGTTGTGTTACGCCAATAAAGCCTATTAGCATTACCGGAATAGAAGCCAGGCAAGTTAGGGCAATCGGCATAATATTAGCAAAACTAAACCCAATACCCCTTGTTCCGGTTATCCCTGTTTCATAAGCAGCTCTATTGCTATTTCCCGGGGCAAAATACATGAAAGCAAAGCCAGCCAATAAGCCCAACATACCCGTGTAGTACCATGCGGGTAGTGTCCGGGGTGATTTTATCAGTTTCCATAACCCAAAAACCCCCATAGCCAGAAGCAAAGCGGGAACAACTGGCTCATTGGTGTCTCCGGCGATTAGCCCCAGCAATAGCATTAGTACTGCATGCCAAAAACCCCGAGGGATGCTTCCATCTTCCTGAATTAATCTACGTACAGGGATTAAGAACACAAAAACGATTAGTTGTGTCCAAATATAGTTACAACTGAAAGCGGGCAAATAGAAATTCCGGTTAGCAGAGGAAACACCGAAGTAGAACAGCATCGTAGATAACAACCAAAGGGGAATCCGCAAATCATGCCTGCGCCTTGCTATCCAAGAGGCATACAGGGCTGTTAGGGTAAATAATGCCAAGGTGTTAAGCAGATCAAACAGCCATCCCGGAAACAGCAGAAACAACTGCAACAAGGCATGCGGAACAATCCTGCCCGTAAGTGATTGATACAAGTTGGAAAGTGACTGAAAGTAGTCTGCAACACTCTTTATAGGTTCGTAGGTTAGCGTGGCGGGATCGGCATATGCAAAGCCGGGATTAAACTTGAAGCTGTAAAGGTAATCA
This sequence comes from Candidatus Cloacimonetes bacterium HGW-Cloacimonetes-3, assembly GCA_002840645.1. GTDB lineage: Bacteria > Cloacimonadota > Cloacimonadia > Cloacimonadales > Cloacimonadaceae > Cloacimonas. The sequence goes on along the minus strand of PHBO01000007.1, from coordinate 14,834 downwards.
TCAGAAGAAAATCGGGCATCTCTATTTATCTGCCAAACACCAACAGCTGCCACCAGCAGTGCAAACAGGCAAATAAGATTAAAAAGCTTGGCGGAGAAGTGCATAGTTTACTTCTCGCGCTTAAGGGTTACACCGGTGGACAACTTGGAGAGTGAGGACACCTTATATTGCCGGCGCCAGATATTCATCTTGATCCGTAACAGGTCAAAAAACACACTGATGCTGTCTTTAACGGTTCTAACTCTGGTTTCAGAGGCAGGGTACAGAGTTATTGGTAGTTCCATAATCTCTATTTGGAAAAGCTGCGCAAGGCTTAGTATCTCCACATCAAAGGCGAACCCGCGTAGTTTCTGCAAGCGGAATACTGTTTCTGCTACCTCAGCCGGAAACAGCTTGAAACCGCACTGAGTATCCTGTAGCTCTAAGCTTAGCAGAAACCTAATGATAAAATTACCCAATCGAGAGACAAAATGCCGCGATGCAGTTATCTCTTTTGTTTGCGTTTCGGTATCGGCATATTTAGAGCCGATAATCACTCGCCTGGTTCCTGCCAGTGGCAGGAAAGCATCCAATTCATCAATTCTGATCTGATGATCAGCATCCATGAACAGTCTGAAAGCTCCGTTTGCCAGAAGCATTCCCTCGCGTACAGCTGACCCCTTGCCCATATTATGCGGTAGTGACCATATCTGAAGACATGGTTTTTCTCTAAACTGCTCTTTCAGGATTTGAACCATGCTGTCGGTGCTGCCATCATTTATCACCAGCACTTCATAGGTGAAATCCCTGTTCTCCAGCCAGGCAAACACTGCATTTAAAGTAGAGGGAAGGCGATTATGCTCGTTATAAGCGGGAATAATAACGCTTAAGTGGCAGCTGGGTTGCTTTTTAAAAGTGGACAGCGGGGGTAAAGGAGAGAGGTCATAATCCGCCAGCGTCCAATGCCTGATTATCATAAAATTCCAGAACATCACTATCACTGCCACGACCATCTTGCACAGCAGGTAGTTGTTATGAGTAATTCCCGCAAACAGATTCAGAGTTTCGTAGAATAATGTCATCAGCAGTAGCGTCCAGAGCAAGCCGGTCATACTGGTGGCGAAGTATTTTATGTATTGGCGGATGATTGCGTGAGACATGTTACGGAATGTGTAGTATTTATTGAAGACAAAGCTGGATATATTACCGCACATAAAGCCTATGATCACCGATTGCTTGATAGGAATACTCAACCACCTGTAACTTAGGTGCAAAGCGATCATATCGATGCCAGTAACTATGCAGCCTACAATCACGTATTTTATGAATTGCTGCACAGCCTTGTTTTTTAACAGGGTGCGGTTGATCTGCATTATTTATCCTTTAAACTCTTGCCTTAATTGACAGTATTCGTTACCGAATCATATACTCTCAAGTCAATAATTCGAGACTGTGTTTATTGTCAAATGCTAAATCTATCAGGCATCCCCCATTTTTAACTTCCAAAGATTTCACTACATAAAAACGCCAAATCCGTGTGACTATTATTCTTTTTCCGCTTCTTCCTTGCTGTAATTGGGGTAGAATTACGCATGCATTACGCATCGCATCCGTATTTCATGCGTAATGCATAAGTAATTGCAGCAGGGAAGAAGCGGAAAATATAATTCTCCTTGACTTCACAGGCACATATAAGATAAATGTCACGTACATGGTAATCAACCATAATTAGCGCCAGCGAGAGAGGATATGAGAAAGCAAATAAACCAAGTGTACCAGTTCAAAATCACCCTGATAGGCAGCAAACCCCCGATATGGAGAAAGATAACTGTTCCCGGCAACTATCGTTTTTGGGATTTACATGTTGCGATTCAGGACGCAATGGGCTGGGAAGATTGCCATTTACACATGTTTACAATGTACTCTCTGCGCACCAAGCGGAGCGTGCAAATCGGCATCCCGGAAGCAAATGAATATCTGAAGAGCACCGGAGAATTTATCCGGGATTTCTTTAGTTTGCAGAATCCTGCCGCCACCTACGTTTACGATTTTGGTGACGACTGGAGGCATAAGCTTACTCTGGAAAAGGTTACGCCCGAAAAGGAAGATGTGGTTTACCCATTTTGCAGCGGCGGCAAGAATGCCTGTCCGCCTGAAGATTGTGGTGGGCTTCCCGGTTACTACGGCTATCTGGATGTTTTATCACACCCGGAAAGCGAAGCATATCAAGACGTTCTGGAATGGCTGGGCGAGGATTTTGACCCTGAGGAATTTGAACCTGAGGATGTGGAATTCGATGATCCGCATGAACGCCAGAAGCTGTCAGGATTATAGATAAAGATTAGCGAAACAGAGATATAAACAAGGGTGCAAGCTTGATAGCTGCACCCTTGTTTTATGCCACAAGAAAACATCTTTTGCAAGTATCGGTGCCAGCTTGGGAGGGGATATCAAATTAAAATGATAAATACTATGCCAACGCAAGAAAAATCTTGACAGCTTATAAAGAATTACTACTTTGTCCGCAAGTGTGAAATCATCTGTTTTAACCCTTAAATTACTGTTTAACGGGTATTACGGAGCGTAAAAAAGGTGGACAGAGTTATAAAAAGTTCGATTGAAGAGCTGGAACAAAGGATTAAAGACCTGACCGCCAGGCTGGAGCAAAGTAATAAGGAAATGGAGGATTTTGCCTATTCGGTTTCCCACGATTTGCGTTCTCCCCTTAGAGGTATAGACGGCTGGAGCCAGGCTTTAAGCGAAGATTATGCGGAAATACTGGACGAAACAGCAAAAATATACCTTAGCAGAATCCGCAACGAAACCTTGCGGATGCACGAACTGATAGAATCCCTGCTACAGCTATCGCGTATCAGCCGGCGAGTGATAGAATTGGAAAGCGTTGATCTTTCGTGCATGTCTGATAGCATTATTAGTATGTTTCGGGAGCAGGAACCGGGACGAAAGATTAGAGTTAATATCGAGCCTTCCCTTAGCATTATGGCAGATAAGTTCCTGATGAATATTATGATGACTAAGCTACTGCACAATGCATGGAAGTTTACAGAAAAGAAAGAGCTTGCGCAAATAGATATTGGCAGTACCATTTCAGACAACGAGAGAGTTTACTTTGTGCGCGATAACGGTGCCGGTTTTAACCTTGCATATGCCAAAAAACTGTTTGGAGCGTTTCAACGAATGCACAAACCGAACGATTATCCCGGAATTGGTATTGGGCTGGCTATGGTTCAGCGTATTGTTTTGAGGCATGGTGGCAATATCTGGGTGGAAAGCACTGTGGATAATGGTGCTACCTTCTTTTGGGCGATAAGGAGTTTAACATGATAAGCAGTAAAAAAATTCTACTGGTGGAAGATAACCCCAGTGATATTGAATTGACTACAAGAGCCTTGGCAAAAAGCAAGATAGCCAATAACCTGGTAGTTAAAGAAGATGGTGCCGAGGCTTTGAAATATCTGTTTGAAGAGTGTGGCATAGACGATCGGGATGATTATCCCGCCTTGATACTCCTGGATCTAAAGCTGCCGGTAGTGGACGGTATGGAAGTGCTTAGGCAAATTAAAGCCGATGACAGAACCAAAAGAATCCCGATAGTGGTGCTAACCACTTCCTCCGAAGAGGATGATATAGATAACAGTTACGATCTTGGTGCAAATGCTTACATCAGAAAGCCGGTGGATAACGACAGATTTATCGTGGCGATTAACTACCTGGGCTTGTTCTGGTTATTGATAAACGAACCGAGCTATAGATATTAAATAATTACGAAAGTTGTTATTCCGTAATTGGTTAAAACCGGAAACGGGATGTTTGAATAAAAACAAGGGTGCAAGCTGATGCCTGCACCCTTGTGGTTTATACAGCGTTAAATGCTATTGTTTAAATATATTTGCCAGGGTTTTCACACTGCCTAAAAGAGCGGATGATTCGTAGGGGATAACTACTGTCTTATCGCCCTGTTTCATGATCTCAGAGAAAGCAGCAACGTATTTGAGGGCAATCTGGTACTGCGCTGGATCTGTTGATGTTCCCTTAACTGCCTCAGCGATAAACTCGATAGATTTGCGTTCTGCATCGGCAACTAAAAGCTTGGACTGAGCCTCACCCTGTGCGCGGGCTATACGTGCTTGTTTGTCACCTTCAGCTACACGGATTTGGTATTCCCGCTCACCATCGGCTTGCAGGATTTTGGCGCGTTTATCACGCTCAGCACGCATTTCCTTTTCCATGGCGGTCTTAATTTCTTCCGGAGGCAGGATGTCCTGCAATTCCACCCGATTTACTTTCACGCCCCATTTATCCGTGGCATCATCCAGGATATCACGCAGCTTGTTGTTAATTGTATCGCGGGAGATAAGGGTCTTATCCAGCTGAAGCTCGCCTATCACGTTACGAAGTGAGGTCTGAGTAAGCTTTTCTATGGCTTCCGGCAGGTTGCCTATTTCGTACACCGCTTTGTAGGGGTCAGTGATCTGGAAATAGAGCATGGCATTGATGTTTATGGATACATTATCACTGGTAATCACGTTCTGGCGGGGGAAATCGTACACTGTTTCGCGCAGGTCGATGCGGTCTTCCACCTTCTGTAGCACTATCACGTTCCCACGAAAATCACTCTTGTTATAACGCCAGTGAATGGGGCGGATTCTATCGAATATGGGAATGATGATATGAATGCCGGAATCCAGAGTCTTGTAATACTTACCCAGGCGTTCCACGAGAACTACTTGTGCTTGACGTACCACAATCAAGCCACGGGAAATGATCGATATCACAAGGGCTGCGAACACAATCACTACGTATAATATCGGCATAACTACCTCCTGAAAAACTTTGTATGCATTAATAAAGAAATCTTGATTTCTGGCAAGATAAATCTGAATTTATTGGCTTAGGGTTTGTGGAAAACATTGGACTTGACAAATATCAAGATAATTAAGGTTTATGCTTAAGCGAAGATTATCGTGTTTACAGCATGGCTTAGTACGCCATTTACCCCTGTCGGCATGGAAGGATTCTGTTACAGGTATGGCTATGATATTCTAAGATTATGTATATAAAATAAACGGAATACAAAGAAGGAAGAAAACTGATGCAGATTACGAAACTGGACCAGATGTTTGAATCCCTTGCTACGCGTCCCAAAAAACGTGTAGTTGCCGCCTGGGCAATTGACTCTCACTCTATCAAAGCTGTGTACGAAGCGGTGCAGATGGGCATTGTGGATGGAATTCTTGTAGGTGATGAGAAGATTATCAAGCAGGTTTGCGCAGAGCATAGCCTGGATTGCAGCAAGCTGAAAATCGTGCACTGTCCCTCAGATACCGGCTCTGCTGCCAAAGCAGTGGAAATGATTAACGCCGGAGAAGGGGACTTTCTGATGAAAGGGCTGCTTTCCACAGACCGTTATATGAAAGCCATTTTAAACAAAGAAAAAGGTTTGATGGATCCCGGTGCAATCTTGACTCACATTACTGTCGCTGAACCTCTGAATTATCATAAACTATTGATCTTTGGTGATGTGGCGATAATTCCCCTCCCCGATCTGAATCAGAAAGTGGCGATTACGAATTATCTGATAAAGGCTGCCAAACTCCTTGGTATCGATACCCCTAAAGTAGCGATTATGGCTGCTTCCGAGCAAACCCTCCCCAAAATACCCTCCTGTGCGGATGGTGCTATTATATCCAAGATGGCACAACGCGGGCAGATAAAAGGTGCTCTTGTGGAAGGTCCTCTGGGGATGGATCTGATTATAGACAAAGAAAGCGCACTAATTAAAGGCGTTACCAGCGATGTATGCGGCGATGCGGATTGTATCCTGTTCCCCAATATCGAAGCAGGTAACACCTTTTACAAGGTTATTGTGAAGCTGTTGAAAAGCGAACTGGGTGCTATTGTGATGGGTGCCAGGGTTCCTTGCGTGCTGTCCTCCCGCGGGGATAGTGAACTTAGCAAGCTATATTCTATCGCTTTGGCGGCAATGCTGGTAAAATAATGAAGAAACTTGCCGATATAGTATTAAAAGCCAAAGCTCTGGGCAAACAGACACGCATAGCGGTGGCGGTAGCGGAAGATGCCAATACTATCGGTGCAGTTATTCGTGCGAAGCGGGAAGGCTTTATACATCCCATCATGATTGGTAACCAAGCCCGTATTGAAGAGCTGCTGAAAGAGCAGGGATTTAGCTCCGATGGCTTTGAGATTATTAACCTTCCTTGCGAGACACAAGCCACAAAAGAAGCTGTGCGAATAGTGCGAGCCGGTGAAGCCGATGTGCTAATGAAAGGTTTGATTAGCACGGATAAATACCTGAAGGCTGTGCTGGATAAAGAAAAAGGCTTGCTTCCTGCCGGTGCGGTGATGAGCTATACCTGTGCGCTTGAAATACCCTTGTACAGGAAGCTGCTTTTTATCTCCGATACCGCAGTATTGCCCAATCCTGATCTTAGCCAAAAGATCGCTATGATTAATTACAGTGTAAATATGGCTCGTCATTTGGGGGTTCAGTGTCCCAAGGTAGCACTGGTCTCTTGTACAGAAAAGGTTTCTGGCAATATGCAACATACTGTGGACTATGCCCTCATCAGCAAGATGGCAGAGCGCGGGCAGATAACTAACTGCATTGTGGATGGTCCTCTGGATATCTTTCTTGCCTGTGATCCTGGCAGCTTGCAGGTAAAAGGGATTAACACTCCCATTGCCGGCGATGCTGATATCTTGATCTTTCCAAATTTGGATGCTGCCAACAGCTTTTACAAAGGGCTGATGCTTTTTGCAGGAGCGGAATTGGCAGGTTTGATTCAGGGAACCACTAAACCCGTAATTGTAATGAGCCGCAGTGAGAGCGAAAACTCCAAGTATTATTGCATTGCGCTTAGTTGCCTGATGGCGGAGGAATTATGAAACTTGCCATAGCCAGTGATCATGCCGGATATGAACTAAAAGAAGCACTTAAAACAGCTTTTCCACAGCACACTTTCATCGATTTCGGCACTAACAACGAAGTTAGCATGGACTACCCAGACACCGGGTTTCCTGCTGCCAAGGCAGTAGCCGACGGCAATTGTGAAATGGGCATCCTGATCTGCGGCAGTGGCATCGGGATGAGCATCACTGCAAACAAAGTCCCCGGCATACGTGCTGCTCTATGTTCCAATACGGACATAGCAAAGCTTTCCCGCATGCATAACGACGCCAATGTTTTGGTTTTAGCAGGACGCTTTACCGCCACTGCCTATGCCATTGAGATTGTAACAGTTTGGCTGGATACCACTTTCGAGGGCGGCAGACATCATTTAAGACTTAATAAAATACATCAAGGAGAAAGGTCATGAAACACATCCAAATGTATGACCCCGAACTATATGCCGCGATGGTTAGCGAACTAAAACGCCAACGCGAGAACTTGGAACTTATCGCCAGTGAGAACTTTACATCTATGGCGGTTATGGAAGCGCAGGGCAGTGTCCTAACCAATAAGTACGCAGAAGGTTACCCGTACCGCTGGAGTAAGAAAACCGGACAGATTAACTATAAGCTTTATGGACGTTACTATGGCGGTTGCGAATACGTGGACGAAGTGGAGAAGCTTGCCATAGAACGCGCTAAGCAGCTCTTCGGTGCAGATCATGCCAACGTGCAGCCCCACAGCGGTTCCCAAGCCAATATGGCAGCCTATTTCAGCCTGGTTAAGCCCGGTGATACGGTACTTTCACTGGAGTTGTCCCACGGCGGACACCTTACCCATGGGCATCCTCTTTCCTTTTCCGGGCAGTTCTATAACATCATCCACTATCAGGTAAACAAGGAAAGCGAGCAGTTCGATTACGAAGTGATAGAGCGTCTTGCCAAGGAACATAAGCCACAGATGATCCTCACCGGAGCTTCTGCCTATCCCCGCAAGATAGATTTCGCCCGCTTCCGTGCCATTGCCGATATGGTTGGTGCCAAGTTCATGGTGGATATGGCGCATATTGCCGGTCTGGTTGCCGCAGGATTGCATGACAACCCGGTTCCCTATGCTGATGTAGTAACCACCACTACTCACAAGACTTTACGTGGTCCCCGGGCAGGGCTTATCCTCTGTAAAGACGAGTTTGCTAAAGATATAGATGCCAAAGTGTTCCCCGGTATTCAGGGTGGTCCCCTGATGCATGCCATCGCCGGAAAAGCTGCTGCGTTCCATGAAGCCTTACAACCGGAGTTTAAAGCCTATCAGCAGAATGTGGTAAAGAATGCCTCCACCCTGGCAGAAGCGTTGATGGGAGAAGGCTTTAAGCTGGTTTCAGGTGGTACGGATACGCATCTTATGCTTGTTGATCTTGGTCCCGAAGAACTGGGCGGACCCAGCGGTAAACGCATGGAAGAAGCTCTGGATCTGGCAGGGATAACCGCCAATAAGAACACCGTGCCCTTCGATACCCGCAGTCCTTTTGTAGCCAGCGGAATCAGGCTTGGTACCCCATCGGTCACCACCCGTAATATGGGACTGGACGAGATGAAAACTATCGCCAAACTGATTAAGAAAGTGCGCGATAACCACGAAGATGAAACAGCTCTGGCTGCGATTAAAGACGAGGTTCGCACTCTCACCAATAAGTTCCCTTTGTATCCTGAAATACAGGCGTAGAAAGGAATTTAACCAATAAACCCGTTCAATCCGAAGATTATGGCAGCGATGAAAGATTTGCCCCCGCAGGTAACTCGCATCGCTGCCTTTGATTTTGGCAGTAATGCCACCAAATGTGCGATTGTGGAGAATAAAAACGGTAAGGTGAACTACCTTGCCGAATACCGCGTACAAACCCGTCTGGGGGCATCTATGGATGCTGATGGCAATATTAGCGAAACAGCCATGCGGGCTACTGTGGAAGCCGCTGCAGAAATGATGCAGCATTGTCGGGAGATGAACGTGGAAAAGTATCTGGCGGTTGGCACGGAAGCCCTGCGAAAAGCGGCAAACAGTGGTAAGCTGATAGAGCAGCTAAAGCAGCGAACAGGCTTAGACTTATGCGTGATAAGCGCAGAAGAAGAAGCAGCATTAACCTGGAGAGGGATGCTTGCAACGCTGGAAAACCCCCGTGCAGAAATCTTGCTTTTTGACAGCGGCGGTGCCAGCACAGAGCTTATTTACGGCAGGGAAGCCGTTATCACTCACATCCATAGCTTTCCGTTGGGCGCAGTAACACTCACGCGTGAATACATGAGCGGTGAAGCTTTTTCCGAAACAGACTATCAGCTAATGCTTACCTATATCAATTCTATAATAAATGTAGCCACCTGGAAGGGTAAACTCCTTATGGGCAGCGGAGGCGGCGTGGTAGCCTGCGCAAAAGTTGCTATTGCAGGCAATGCTTCTTTACAAACAGAGCTGCATAATTACTATTTGGATAGTGCCGAGCTTATGCGCCAAATTGAGCTTTACCGCCGTTGTACAGCGGAAGAACGCAGGCAAATTCCCGGCATGGAAGCTGACCGAGCGGATATTATCCTTGCCTCTGCTATGATTGCCCTTGCTATTGTAAGTGCGGCAGAAGCACCGGGTTTATATGTGTGTACCAGCGGTATCCGGCAGGGATTGATAGCCTTGGAAGTTAGACGTTAGACGTTAAGCGAATCTATACACCTTACTCGTTTCTTCTTTCACTCTTTTTTAAAATCCAGTTCACTACTCAATCAACTCCTGTAAAATAGCAATCGCTTCCTCTTTTGCTCCCATCCCGTTTTCCGCCACTGGTCCCACACATGCGGGGCAGCCATTGGTGCAGCTACAGCTCTTCACTCTGTCTAAAGCAGCATATATCAGCCGGTTATGAAGCTGGTAGAGTTTTCTGCTTAATCCGATGCCGCCGGCAACCTTGTCGTAGATCACTATCACGGGCGCACCCATAGCCAGAGGTGATTTATCCTCGCTATGGATGCCCAGATCTTTCTGAGCGCACATCACAAAGAAGGGTGCCAGATTGCCGATCAGATAAGCCAATGCGGCAAGTCCGCTCTGGATATACACCCGCTGTTCCGCCAGATGATGGCAGCGCGGGCACAGGCTTACAAGATTGTCCGGGTGGTTGGCTTCCTCCGCACCGGGGAACTTGCGGAAGGGAATGATGTGGTGCACGTGCAATTCGCCGCCTGTACCGCAGTTTCGGCAATGCCTGCTATCCCGGTCTTTTATCTGCTCTGCTAAAGCAGCCCAACCTTTGCCATAGTCGTTAGGGTCGTTGTTCCAGAGTCCCATAGCGCGGGTTTTTTCCACTGTTTCGGCAGACAGGGATATCCACCATGCCTGCGTCTGCATCACGGATGGGGGCAGATCAAGGGTTTCCTGCTCCAGTATCTCCTGAGAGTAAAAGCGCAACTTCTTGAATCCCGTTATGGTGATTGTAACAGTAACCTTGCCAAAGTGCTTCCTGCCGCCGGGAACGTTTTCTATCTGCAGCAGGTCGTCCAATGTTATCTCCGTACGTTGCAGGGTTTGGGTGTAATAATTAGCGGGAATCGGCTCCAGGATTACCTTCTTATTCTCGTAATCCAGGTCTTGCACTATCCAGGTTTCGCCCTGATGCAGGTAAATCGCCTTAGGGTGCGCCATCCAGCTTACACTGGCGGAATCCACCCAGCCGATCAGGTCGTCCTGATACAATATCTGGAACTGATTGGCAGCGTTACGGATGCTAACTTCGCCCGCGGGGTAATTGCCGGTAACGCCAATGTAGCGGTTGCCGCTGCGCTTAACAAGGTTTTCCTCCACCAGGCTGTGCAGATGCCCAAAGAAGTTTTCCGGTTTCAGTGCGCCAAAGCTTTCGCCTTCCTGTAACGCCATTTCGCTTATTGCGCAAAGCAGCTGCATGCGCAGAATATCGCTGTTATCGGGGTCTATCAAAGCTTGTTCGGGGTTACTGCCAAACAGATATTCCGGGTGCTGGCAGATGTATTGATCCAGCGGGTTTGCTCCTGCCACCATGATGCCCAGCGAGGTGTTGCCCTGGCGTCCTGCACGTCCCGCCTGCTGGCGTGTACCGCAGATGGTGCCGGGATAGCCGTTGATGAACACGGCATCCAGTCCGCCGATATCAATGCCAAGCTCCAGCGCGTTGGTGGAGATCACAATAGCTATCTCGCGGTTGCGGAGTTCGCGCTCTATCTTGCGGCGTTCATCCGCCAGATAACCGCTGCGGTAGCTGCGGATAAGCTCGCTTGCACGCTTGTCTGTTTTCAGGTATAGCAACAGCATTTCCACACTGGGGCGGGTTTCGGAGAAGAGAATTGCCTGCAAGCCCGTATCCAGAAAGCGGCGGGCGATGGAGGATACTTCCAGAGTGGAACTGCGTCTGATGCCAAGAGAAGGCTCTATCATAGGCGGATTGCAGATGTAGAAATGGCGTTCTCCATGGGGAGAGCCATCGGTATCTACAAGCTGAACCTGCTCCTCACACAGGGCTTCGGCAAGTTCTTGCGCATTGGCAAGCGTGGCGGAAGTGAAAATGAACTGCGGACTTTTACCATATACCTTGCAGACGCGTTTTAGGCGGCGGATAACGTTGGCAAAATGAGAGCCAAACACGCCGCGGTAGATGTGAACTTCATCGATAATCACATAGTTTAGCTGCGAAAAGAAAGCACTCCAGAGGCTGTGATTGGGCAGGATGCCAAGGTGCAGCATATCCGGATTGGTGAAGAGGATTTGGGATTGCTTGCGCAGTTTGCCTCTCAGCTCGGTGGGGGTATCGCCATCGTAGATACCGCTGCTGATGCCGTGCAGGCGTGGGTTTTGCTTTGCCAGATTGATAAGCAGACCTTGCATCTTCTGTGCCTGATCCTGCGCCAGAGCTTTGGTAGGGAACATCAACAGGGCACGGCTGTGAGGGTTACTAAGCAAGCTGTTGATGATGGCTGCCTGATAACAAAGGCTTTTTCCGCTGGCAACGCCAGCACTTATCACTACGTTCTTGCCGTCAATAATATGCTGCAATGCCTCGGATTGGTGGCTATACGGCTGCAAAATACCCTGTGAGGCGAAAAGACTGGTAACCGGCGGAAGTAGTGCAGACGGGAACACGCCATAAACAGCCTCAACCGCTTCCTTGATGTTTTGGGCTACGATGGTATCGCGGGAACGTTTGTCCGCATGGAAACCGGCAATGAAAGAGGATATATCAGCTGAACTCATAGATTGCAAAAGTGCAGACAGGCAAGTATATGTCAACGCTAAAAATGGAGATGAGTGCTAAATGGGATTAATAAAGAGGGGAAAGAGAAAAGGATATTGCTGCTGAGCTATATATTTTACACAGAGGAAAAGCAGAGAAGCTTATGATTAACACTTCCCGCTTAACCTCTAACTATTAACGTCTAACGCCTAACTTTTAACGTCTAACTTTGTGATGTGTCAATTCCTTGCAACTACCCGGAAGAACTTCTTGCCGGCGGTGGCAGGGCAAGACCAGGTGGTGCCGGCAAAGATACCGCCGGTATCGGTTGTAAAGGTTCCATCGGGGCTGGTTGCGGATTTCACCAGGTAGCTTGTAGCACCGCTTATGGGCTGCCATTGGACGTATATCCTGTTTGCGCTATAAGTGATGTTTTGGATTACAGGGCTGGCAAGCGTAGCTCCGGTGGCGGTTACAAAATCACCAAAGCTGCTAAGCCCGGAAAGGGTGATATTCGGGTACGTACGGTTGCTTATGTAGGAGCTGACATTTGTCCATGCGGTGTTATCGGTATTGCGCTTCAGGATGCATATATCGGGGAAGTCTGCTGCCGAAACCACACCGCTAAGGTTTAGAGTTAGCGAGTAATTACCTACATTCCCCCGGCTTGAATGCAGAGTCCAATATGCTGTATTGCTGATTTGGGTGATGTCGGTAGGAAGAGTTCCATAGGTCCCGGGGCTGCCACTTATCTTAGCCATTGTCATTTTGGTAGCAGTGTTGTTGCCTACGCCTGAGAACTGCATACCGACACCTACCGTAGCGTAGTTGCGGGCAGCAGTGGTATGATAAGCAAAACGATCCGAAGTAACCTGAGCGTTCCATCCTGCCAGCCTTGCCCACATCCACCAGGCTGCGTAGGCTTTCAAATTGGCATTTACCGGCTCTGTATGCTGGGCTTCGCAATTATACCATTCCGTTGGGTACGCAGTTTGCCAGTCTGTTCCCCAGTTACCCAGCCAGGTGTTTCCATAGGTATCCGCATAATATTCGCAGCTATCTGTGGCGTATTGATAAAAAACACCCTCAGGATTGTAGCTCTCTATATCGGCAAAATCATACAGGATCTTGTTATTATTGATGCAGTAAGTTCTTATTTGCTGGTTGCGTGCTTTCAGATTTGCATCGCTCCAGATGTCCAGATGTCCGGTCATGTAGATAAACTTGATTGCCGGATAGGCAGTTTCCAGTTGGTTCATCGCATTCAGATAGGTGTTAATACCTGCGGAAGTGTTATCTGAACAACCTCCACACCATGACCACATCATCACGTTTATCCTGCTGTTGGCAGGATTGTCCAGATAGTCTATAGTCTGATAATACCAGGATAAATCGCCCTCATGACCAAGGTCGGTTGATCCCATAGCATAATCATCGATATCAAGGCTGCCTGCCAGAGGACCATCGTTCCAGGCATACAAACCCGTTCCACCCATAAAGGTATCCAGATCAGCCATACCCGTGGTTATCTGGCTGCCATGTGAGGTGTGGGTGTAGGCGATATGCAGGCTGCTTTTTGCCTGCTGGATGGCAGATGCGGGGATCAAAGGCAGGCTAACGCAGTTGTGATCTATAATCAATGCGGATAAATTGCCCATCGTGACTGCTATAAAGATAATAACATACGCTTTCAATACTTGTTTCACGGTATTCCTCCCTGAGCTTAAAGCTCTGCAAGTTTAAGTTATATCAGCTCTCCTGGGCATCTAAACTGCTTAGTTGCCGATAATTAATCTATAGGTTCTTCGGGGATGTGGCAGGTTTCTTTTTCCTTCAGTTTTTTCTCGATGAGTTTTCCGAACTTACCATAGAGTTTGGGGTGATATTTTTTAATGATGTCTGTAGCGCTCATAGTGCTATCCACCACCATCACTTTCAGGCGGCATTTGCTTAGTTGCGGGTAAGTTTCGCGAATGTATAGAGTGATCTCATCTTGAATATCGGGATGTTTAACAAAAACCTCAGGGCTAAAGACAATCTTTATCTGGGTGTGAATAATCACATTTACGGTAATGCTGGCGGATACCTTCGGGGTTTCGCCATAAACTTCGTCCAGATAATCGGGAAGTTCATTCTCGGCGATTTTAATATAGCTGAATAAACGGTATGAACGAAAACCCTGATATCCCACGGCAAGCACACTGCCTAACATCAGCAAGCGTTTAAAAATCCTTTTCATTGTTCACCTCTCTCCTTTTGGGTAAATGATGTTTGCTTCAAAGCTAACACATATTCTGTATGAAGTTCATTTCTGATGCACAAGCTATAGCTGTCAAGGAATTTCGCAATTTGTGGTGCAATATATTAAAAAAGAGGAAAAGAGAAAATGAGGGAAAAAAGTAAGCCAGATAAAGGGGTTAAGAGGGATGCATAGAGGTGCTTCTGTTTCAAATCGAGCGGGTGTTTTTGCGTCCAGCCCGGCTTCGCAGTAGAGCATGTTGGCTTACAAAGACTTAGCTTAAATCCCCCGGGTAAGCCACCCGTAACCCTCCCGTATCGGATACGGGAGGGTTACGGGATAGATAAGGATGGCAAGCAGGGCTGATGTGGGATCCTAAATAAGTTGACACCTCAACACTGATAGGAGATATAGAAATGCAAACAAAAGAAGTAGTCAAGAGG
>PHBO01000006.1 GCA_002840645.1 Candidatus Cloacimonetes bacterium HGW-Cloacimonetes-3 | reverse complement strand
GATTCCCGCACTGTTCCCGCACTAAGTCCGGGAATCCTGTGGGAATGTAACCGCCGCAACATGGTGGTTTTTAAGCTTAACATAAAGTAAATATAATTGTTGACAAGAAAGTTATGCTAATATTGATTTGCATTAATTCTGTTGGATTAATTCCGTTATTCCAGCTTTTTCTTTCCGTCTTTCCAGCGGAGGCTGGAATCCAGTAAATGGTCTGGATACCAGCCTCCGCTGGTATGACAGAGGGGGTTTGCCGGTATGACAGAGGGGGTTTGTTGGTAGGACAGAGGGGGTTTGCCGGTATTACAGAGGGGGTTTGCTGGTATGACAGTGGGGGTTTGCTGGTATGACAGAAGGGGTTCGCTGGTATGACAGAGGGGGTTTGTTGGTATGACAGAGAGCATTTTTCTCTTGACAAACGCCCTAAAGCAGAAAGAGTATGATAAATATGGCAATAATAGTAAAAAAGTTCGGCGGTACCTCTGTCGGAAGCACAGAGTTAATCCGTAATATCGCACATAAACTGGCAGCAGAATACCACTCCGGAGACGGGCTGGTATTGGTGGTTTCTGCCATGGCAAAGACTACAGATGAATTGTTCGGGCTTGCCTATGGCATTTCGAAGCATCCCTCGCGGAGAGAGCTTGATATGCTGCTTACGGCGGGAGAGCGGATAAGCATGAGTCTGCTGTCGCTGGCATTGATGGAGGAAGGCATCTCCTGCATATCCTTCACAGGTTCCCAATGCGGGATAATTACCGATGATAAGCATGGCAATGCAAGGATTTTGAAGGTGAACGCCTTCCGGATTCATGAGGAGCTTGCTAAGGGTAAAGTGGTGATTGTGGCGGGATTTCAGGGCGTTAGTACTGCCAAGGAGATCACAACTTTGGGGCGCGGTGGTTCCGATACCTCCGCCGTGGCATTGGCGTGTTATCTAAATGCAGATAAATGTGAGATATATACCGATGTGGACGGCGTTTATACGGCTGATCCGCGCATTGTGAAAGAACCGAAGCTGCTGAAGGAAGTTAGCAGCGATATCATGCTGAATCTATGCTATAACGGGTCTAAAGTCTTGCATTCGCGAGCGGTGGAGTTTGCCTGTAAATACGGGGTTCAGGTGGAGATAAAATCCTCCTTCACTTTCGCTCCGGGCACAATGATTAAAACAGAAAAAATAGAGAATAACAAGGAAGACAAAATGGAAGAAAGAGTGGTTACAGCAATTGCTCACAAAGATAATTTGACGCGATACAGCATCGCATATACAGAACAAATGCAGGAAGCACTAACAGATTGGCATCTGGAGGTGTTCAAATACCATCTGGATAGAGGTGTATTGGAGCTTTTTGCGGAAACCAAATACGTTACAGAGATAGATTATGTGCTGGAAAGCAAAGGCATAAAGGGCTTTTCCAAGGATTATGATCTTTGCTTCGTAAGTCTTACGGGTTTGGGGCTGGGATATGACCCCGCCTTCCTGGGAAAGTGTATGGAGGTTTGCACCCCCTTCAAGGTGATGCGTACTATCTGCACGGAGAAAAGTGTGGAATTGCTTATGCCTGCTGCATGGGTGAAAGAAGCTGTTTACGCCTTGCATAAAGCGTTTGTAAAGGATAAATAGATGAGATACATTGTTACCAGTGCTCTCCCCTATGCTAACGGTAAGCTGCATTTGGGACATGTGGCAGGGGCTTATCTGCCGGCGGATATATTTGTGCGCTATCTGCGCCTTAAACGGAAGGACGTGATCTACATCTGCGGTACGGACGAACACGGTACGCCGATAAGCATATCTGCGGATAAAGAGGGGATTTCGCCACAGGAAGTGGTGAAGCGCTACCATGATGCCATCAAAGAAGCATTCGACGGCGTGGGAATAGAATTCGATAACTTTTCGGGTACTGCCCGTGCCCCGCATCATATGCTCTCACAGGAGTTTTTTACCCAGCTTTATGAGAAAGAAAATATCCAGAGTAAGACCACCCTGCAATTCTATTGCGAACACGATAAGCGCTATCTTCCGGATAGGTATGTGGAGGGAGTTTGTCCCAAATGCGGTGCCGGCGGAGCGCGAGGCGATCAGTGCGACAAATGCGGACAGATATATGATACCACCACACTGAAAGAACCGGCGTGTAAGATTTGCGGTAATACACCCGAAATAAGAGAGACAAAGCATTGGTTTATCCATCTGGATAGCTTCCGGGACAGGCTGAAGAACTGGCTTAGCACCAAGGACTACTGGAAAGAGAATGTGCTGAACTTCATGATGGGGCTGCTGGATCAAGGGTTGATAGAACGCTCGATAACACGTGATTTATCCTGGGGTGTGCCGGTGCCGCTGCCCGGTGCGGAAGGTAAGGTGCTTTATGTGTGGTTCGATGCGCCTATTGGCTACATTTCTTCCACCATGGAATGGGCTATCAAGCAAGGTAAGCCGGAGCTGTGGAAGGATTACTGGCTTGACCCTGATACGCAGCTTATCCACTTTATCGGTAAGGATAATATCATCTTCCATGCCCTTATCTGGCCTGCTATGCTGATGGGGCAGGATGCAGGATATTGCCTGCCGCATGATATCCCTGCTAACGAATTCATGAATCTGGAAGGAGAGAAAATCTCCACCAGTAAGAACTGGGCGATCTGGGTGGATGAATTTGTGAAGGAATTCGATGGTGAGTACCTGCGCTATTATCTGGCAGTGAATGCCCCAGAGAAACAAGATTCGGACTTCAGCTTTAAGGACTTCCAATTGAGAGTGAATAGTGACCTCAATAATACCCTCGGCAATCTGGCGAACAGGGTGTTTGCCTTTACGCATAAGAACTTTGACGGGCTGATACAGGAATGTAAACTGGATGCGGAATGCAGTGCTGTGCTAAGCGATGCCGATGCGCTGATAAACGAGATTGACAGCGGCTATCAGGGCTATCAGGTGAAGAAGAATACCAAGCTGATTATGGATATTGCGCGGCTGGGGAATAAGTTCTTTGATGAACGCAAGCCCTGGAGCGTGATTAAAGAAGACCGTGCAGCAGTGAATGAAACGCTGTATGTGTGTGCTAATCTGTTAGCGAAGCTTTCCATTGCGATGCTTCCGATTTTGCCGAAGCATATGAAGCAGCTTAGACAGATGATGAATCTGCCTCTGGAGCCGGTGTTTGCAGATGCCTATGCCTTGTTGGATAAAGAGATACAGCTTGGAGAGACTAAGCCATTATTCCGTAAGCTGGAAGATGAAGAAATAGATAAACAACTGGCTGCGCTGCACGCTATGGCAAAGCAGGATGCGGCGGTGGAATACGCCCCCATAAAAGACAGTATTACTTATGAACATTTTGCCAAGCTGGATATTCGCTTAGCGAAAGTGCTGGCAGCAGAGATTGTGCCTAAAACTGAAAAGCTGCTGAAACTGAAAGTGGATATAGGCACCGAAACGCGCGAACTGATCGCCGGTATAGCACAGAGCTATAAACCCGAAGATTTGGTGGGAAAAGTTATCACGATGTTAGTGAATCTGGAGCCACGCAAGATAAGGGGAGTTAGCTCGCAGGGGATGATACTGGCAGCTCATACCAACGGCGCAATCAAAGTGATGCTTCCCGATGGTGAAGGCAGTCCGGGATCGATAGTCCAGTAAAGCTCTGTTTGCAAGGCATTATGCGTTTATGCTTATTTGTCCTGTTGCTATGTATGGTGATAGGCGTAAGTGCAGCAGAATACAAGGATGATCAGCTAAATCTGGAGATAAATCTGGCTGCTGAGAGCAGTATTATGCTTAAAGCACTTAATCCCAATAGCGGGATGCATATCTCCGAAGGTGACGGCTTGTTTTCCAGTATTCTGATGGGAAATATCAGCATAAGTGTGGTAAATCAGGAAAGCCTAAGTTATTTTGGGATTCTGCTAAACAAGCTGGTAGGCGAAGCCACACCCGGAGATAGTCTGGCAGTTGTGCGTGAGTATTTTGCCTGGGAGCATAATCGCCTGTTGATCAAACATGAACTGCTGTATTTTGATGAGCACAGCTTTAGCAGCTTCGAAGCAGCAGAAATGTATGCAGCAAAGATGCGGATTCCCAAGGGCAAGATTATGGAGATACCAGTTATAAACTCCACGGTGAAAATCAGTAATGACCGTGGGGAGACTATCTATTTGGAAACACCGCTGCGAATTGAATCCGATGGCTTGAAGGTGAATAATGGAAGCCTGAGTTTTGATGGTGCTTTTGTGCTTAAAACGGTGAAGAATAAGCTGGTGTTGAATCATTTGCTGCCCCTGGAAGACTACCTTGCGGGGGTTATTCAGAATGAGATTGGGAACAGCTCTCCGGTGGAAGCTCTGAAAGCACAGGCTGTTGCAGCGCGAACTCATGCCCTTTCGCTATTGATAAACAACAGGCATAAGGCGGATGGCTTTGATCTTTGCAGCAGCACTCACTGTCAGGTGTATAAAGGGAAGTATCTGCAAAACGAATCTATCCTTAATGCAGTGAGGGATTGCAGCTCCGAAGCCTTGTTTATAGATGGGAATATTGCCGATGCTACATATCATAGCAGTTGCGGGGGTAAGACAGATTCCTCCAGCGTTATCTGGAAAGGAAAGCCTGTATCGCATCTGAATGGAGTTACCTGTATTGCCGATGCGGATAGTCTTGATCTAAGCCGGGAGCGAATTGCCAGGCAATGGATAGATACCAAAAGTAGCAGCGAAGGGATGAGTTCCTGGGAAAGAGGAGCACTTAGCTGGGATAAGAGTATAAGTCTTAATAAATTAGCGGATAATGTGGGGCTAAGCTTTATCAACGAGATAGTTATAGTCTCGCGTGGAAGGTCTGGAAGGATAACTGCCATGAAATTTAGCGGGAATAAAGAAGTGAGGCTGGATAATGAGTATAAGATACGCCAAGCCTTTGATAATACGCTTTCTTCCTTTTTCTACATTAAGGGTGCATATCATGAATCCGGTGACAACATTGTGATCAATCCACGGGGAAGTGTGCATCTAAAAGGGAAAGGTGCTGGGCATGGAGTGGGCATGTGCCAGGTGGGGGCACTGCGTATGGCAAGAGAAGGCAAGACATATAAAGAGATTTTACAGCAATACTACCCGGGAACGGAGCTGAAGTATGACTGGATGGAAGCTGAACCATATTTCCAAATGCTGGATGCAGAGTAGATGAATAAAGATATTTTAATCCGCGCTACGGCGCACGATAACCAGTTCCGCGTGTTTGCCGTTAATAGCACGGCTGCTGTGCAAAAAGCTCGTGACTTGCACGATTTATCGCCGCTTGCTACCCTGCTGTTGGGAAAACTGCTTACAGCTACGGCGATGATGAGCTGGGATTTGAAACACCCCCAGGCAGAAGTAACGCTTAGAGTGGATGGCGATGGAGCACTGGAAGGGGCTGTGGCAATTTGCACCGCAGAAGGTAAGCTGCGTGGTTATGCGCATAATCCGAAGCTGTTTATTGAGGATAAGCTAAATGATAACTTCTTCATTGGAAAACAACTGGGAAAGGGAACAATCACCACCATTCGCAATGATGCAAGCAGGAAGCCATATACGGGTACTTGTGCATTGGTTAGCGGTGAGATAGCCGAGGATTTGGCGGAGTATTACCTGCAATCCGAACAGATTCCCACAGCAGTGAATCTTGGGCTGTTGATAGACACAAATGCAATAGTCCGTGCTTCCGGGGGCTTTATTATACAGCAAATGCCTTTCGCTGATGTGAAGATGGCGGATTTGATAAGCACAAACATTAAGGCTACTCCAAACGTGAGCGATCTGATGGATATGGGATACTCTATCGAAGATATCCTTAGTAACTTCGTATTTAAGGGGATTAGCTGGCAGAAGAATGAGGAAAAGAGTATTGAGTATGCCTGCACTTGCAGCAGAGAGAAATTCAGCAAAGCTCTGATGCTCCTGGGTGAAAAAGAACTTACCGAAATGGCAGAAGGTATTGAGCCTGTGTGCCAGTATTGCAATACCGTATATGCATATAGCCATGATGATATGATTAACTTGATTAACAAACTATAGGATATACCATGAAATATATAGCTATTATCGTACTTACTTTACTCTCTATAGGATTGCTTGCCATTAGTAATGAGGACTTGAATTTCCTTGCTGATAAAGAACTGTTTGATGTTGCATTGAAGCATGCAGACAGTATTTTGCAGAAGGTGGAAAAGGGCAATAAAGAGGATTTGGAAACAGTGCTTTCCTACGCAATCCGCAGTGATCAGCCCGGTTTAGCTATTCTCTGCGATAAACGTCTTGCCTGCGATTACAGCTCTATGGATGCAGCCTTGCAGTGGCTGTCTCTCTCTCAGGATGTAGAGATGGATAGCAGCCTGTGGGTGCAGGATGTGACAGAAATTGTGGCAGCATTCAAAGATCCTTTGGATAAAGCCGTGCTGAATTACTACGCCTTTGCAGGAGTTAATGAGGATATTTCTTTGGCTATTGCCACTTCCAGGCAGTATAATTCCGTGGTTGAGACAATGGCAAAAGAGATTATCGATGAGATAAGTGTGCAGAGAAGTGATTCTATCGCTCTGGGTTTGATAAATGATTTTTATACAGGTTTCCCCAATTCCAAATATGCGCAGATTGCCTATTACTATCAACTGTATCATCTTAGCGGTGGTATGAAGTGGGATGAGTTTCGAGCTGCTATAAACAAATACGGAGATGTAAGTCCGGTTCATGCTTACATTACCGCCATTTACCTTATATCGCCTACTTACAGGAAAACTGTAAATAACAATAAGGTAGCTCTGAACGAAGCCAATGAGCTACTGAAGCATGCTTGCTCCGGGGAAACACAAATACTGCTGCATGATAGCTATAGCCCTATGGACTGGCAGAATCGTATTGCCTTGCAGAGAGCTAAGGTAGATTATTATAGTTTAATCGGCTTAAACGGTTTCTATGGTGACGAAGAAAACATTGTTATCAAAGCAAAAGCAGCAGACAAGGCTGTAAAAAAACTGATAAATCAAATGCAGGCGATTCAGTTTGTGAATAATGACCGGGGAGAGCTTTCCGAGAAGTTTTATTGGTTGGGGCGTGCCGCCTTACTTGATAAAGAGCTTAGGATAAAAGCTGCTGCTTATTTTGGTGAGAGCCTGCGTTTCGGCTCACCTCGCAAGAAATATGATATTGAAGCTTGGGATGCTATCCTCGCCATCCATGCTGAGCTACAAATCCATTCCTCCCCCATGCAGTGGATACGTGAGATTATGCACTATCAAGGGATAGTATTTGATGATGTTAGCGAAGCGGCAGATATAGCGGGTAAACCTTATTCTCGCGTGGCATTGGGCGACTATAACAATGACGGTATGATAGATATTCTGTTTAGTGGAAAGTATCTGTATGCCAATCAAGGCAATATGACTTTTGCAGACAACACCGAAGCGGCTAATCTCACCAATCTCAAAAGCAGTGGCGGCTTGTTTGCAGATTTTAACAAAGACGGCAAACTGGATATTGTGTGCCTCAGCCATGACGAAGATGGTGAAGGCGAGCGTCTGATGAAGAATCAGGATGGTAGTCGCTTTGTAAACGTGAACGAGCGTGCCGGTGATATAGACGATAAATATCCCAGTGAAGCTGCTGCATGGATAGATACAGATGGTTTGGGCTATCCCTCGCTCTATGTGGCAAACTATGAGAAATGGCAGAAGCGGATTGGTTATCCCGATTTCTTCTGGCATAATGATAAGGGCTATTTTTTCGATAAAAGCAAGAATGCCGGCTTTCTTCATCCCTATTATACTGATAAGCCAGGACAAGCAGGACGTGGCGTTGCTCCGGCGGATTTTGATAATGACGGCAAGCAAGAGATTTTGGTTACCAACTACCGCCTGAACAGGAATTATTGCTGGAAACAAGTTAACGATACTCTCTTTGTTGATATTGCGCCCATGTATGGCTTGACGGGAACATATAAGCAAGGCTATTATGGACACAGCATCGGCGCGGACTGGGGTGATTATGACAACGATGGAGATTTAGATTTATTTGTTGCCAATCTGGCTCATCCACGCTTTCTGGATATCTCTGATAAAAGCATGCTGCTGCGTAACGATGGTTTGTCATACCGTGTGGTGGAAGGCGACAGCATTTACTATTGGCAGTTTACGGATGTAACTGCATCTGCTGGCATTACCTACGATGAGCTGCATTCCGATCCGCTATTCTTTGATGCAGATAATGATGGCTATTTAGACCTGTTTATCACTTCCGTGTACGAAAACGATCGCTCCTACCTTTATCGTAATAACGGAGACGGCACATTCAGTGATGTAACCTGGCTGGCTGGAGCAAGAGTGTTCAACGGCTGGGGCAATGCCTGTGGCGATCTGGACCGCGATGGCTTGTTAGACCTTGTAGTAGGCAGAGGAAACGGAGCTAAGATATTGCATAACATCACGCAGACAGTTAATCAATCTATCACCATAAAACCTATATGGGCTGATGACGTTGTGATACTGGAATCCAATATTGCCAGATTCAAAGATGTTCCCCAGTCTCCCGCTTTTGGCACCAGAGTAACCGTGAAGCTTAAGAACCCACAGGGACATGAATATCAGCTAATGCGTGAGCTTAGCAGTGCCAAGGGAACAGCATCTCAAAATGCCGCAGAACTGCATTACGGCATTGGGAATAGCAGTGTAATTGAAGTTAAGAGGTTCACACCATGAGAAACATTCTGTGCAACATCCTTAATCCCGTTTCAGCGGATAGAATAGAATTCCTACCCCGTCACGTTATCAGTATAGAGCAGGGCATTATTCAATCTATCATACCTGCAGAGGCACAAGAGCTCACTGATGTTGAAGATTTCAGTGATTGTCTTGCCCTGCCAGGATTTATAGACCTGCATGTGCATTTAAGCCAGTACCGGATGCGTGGACTGTATGAGCCTGCTCTGCTGCCATGGCTGAACAAATACGTTTTCCCCGAAGAAGCACGATCTGCTGAGACAGGCTATGCTACCGACCTTGCAAAGCAGTTTTATCAAGCCCTCTGCCAGGCTGGTACTACCACTTCCATTATCTACACTGCACCTTCCGAAGCTGCATGCGAAGCAGCCTTCGCCGTAGCAGAAGAAATTGGTATCCGTGCCATGATCGGTATGACGATGATGGATCAGAACTCTCCAGCGGGCTTGGTGCAAAGCACAACTAAATCTCTGGACACCAGCTTTGCCCTGTACGAGCGCTGGCATGGGAAAAACCCGCTACTGGACTACATCTTCACTCCCCGCTTTGCCCCCACTTGTTCTATGGAACTGATGAAAGAAGTTTCCCGCTTTGCCTATGACCATAATTCATGGATACAAACCCACCTATCGGAGAATACCGACGAACTTGCCTGGGTGAAGGACTTGTTTGGTCTGAACAGCTACACGGAAGTGTATGAAAAGGCTGGATTGCTTACTCCGCACAGTATCTTTGGGCATGCGATTCATTTAACTAATATCGAACTTTCTATGTTGAAAGCCAATGAAGCCAAGTTAGCCCACTGTCCGGATTCCAATTTCTACCTGAAAAGCGGAGAATACCCTATGCAGCGCATTCTGGAAGCAGGTATTGAGTTTGGCTTGGGCAGCGATGTAGGCGCAGGAACCACACTAAACATGCTGCACCATGCCAAGATGATGAATTTCCGACAGAGCAGCCTCTCTGTTATGCCGGCTAATGCCCTGTATCACATCACTCTGGGCAGTGCCAGGTTGCTGGGCATGGAAAGCCGCATTGGTTCCATTAATGCCGGCAAAGATGCCGATATTGTCTTGCTTAAGCCCCCTGTCGGTTATCCCATCAGCGAACAAAGCCTCTCCCAACTTGTCTTCTTTGGTAATGAGTTTGAAGTGAAACATACTATGGTTGCAGGTAGAGTAGTTCACAATCAAACTGATTAGTCCGATTCAATAAGCACAAGGATATTACTCTCATCAACAGCTACTATATAAAGCACACACATAATGTGTGACATAATGCTCCCCAGTTATGGAGAGGGAACGATTTAGCAATTGCTTCTTGACATAAAATGCATCTGATGCATTATTGGGAAAAGAACATGATATGGATGGATTATGAATCGGGCTATTGTATTAGTTAGCGGAGGAATGGATTCTCTGGTTTGTGCAGCCAGTGCTGCTGTACATTGTGATGAGATTAACTTCCTTCATTTTAGCTATGGTCAACGAACTCAGGAGAAGGAACTTGCCTGTTTTGAAGCTTTGGTGCAGCATTACTCTCCGGAAAGGGCTAAAGTTGTAGATTATCATTGGCTTAGAGAAATAGGTGGATCAGCTTTGACAGACACCTCCCATCAGATAAACACTCATGGAGTTGGCACGGAAATCCCGAATACTTACGTACCTTTTCGCAATGCAACGCTGTTATGTGCAGCAGTTGCCTGGGCAGAAGTGATAGATGCAAACAGTATATATATCGGTGCAGTGGAAGAGGATAGCTCCGGGTATCCTGACTGTAGGGAAGAGTTTTTTAAGGACTTCTCCGCTGCTGTTGCCTCTGGGAGCAAGAAAGGTTCAGGCATTTTGATAGAAACACCTGTGTTACACTTAAGCAAAGCAGAAATAGTGAACTTGGGGATGAAGTTAGATGCACCGTTTCACCTTTCCTGGAGTTGCTATGCCGACAATAATGAAGCTTGCTGTGTTTGCGACAGTTGCCATTTGCGCAAGCAAGCTTTCGCCGCGGCAGGTTATACCGATCCAATAAAGTACAGGTTGGGTTAATGAATAATATCCTTATTATCCTCACCGGCGGTACCATCGCCATGAAGGCATCCGGCAATACGGGTGTAGTCCCCAGCCCCGAATTCGCAGTGTTCCTTAGGCAGTTCCCACAGTTAAGCAGCGTAGCCCATGTAGATGTGATGGATTACCTGAACGTGCCCAGCCCCTATATAAGCCCGCAGATGATGTTTGATCTGGCGAAGCTGATTGACCTGAAGATTATTGATTATGATGGCGTGGTGGTTACTCATGGAACAGATACGCTGGAGGAAACTGCATATCTCTGTGATCTGGTGCTTACTACGCGTAAACCTGTAGTTTTCACCGCAGCAATGAGAAGCGGAAACGACATTGGTCTTGATGGTCCACGCAATATCATAGGCGCAGTAAGGGTTGCCAGCCACCACGATTCCATGGACAAAGGCGTGTTGGTGGTGATGAATGATGAGATTCACACGGCGCGTGATGTGGTGAAATCCGATACAGGTAAGGTGGATGCTTTTATTTCGATGGGCTATGGACCCATCGGCAATGTTGATCCTGATATGGTAGTTTATCATCGCTCTACACTATACAGAGAGAGTGTTTGGACAGACCAGCTTGATACGCGCGTGGATTTGATTAAAGCCGTGGCAGGCATGAATGGTAAGTACATTCGTTGCAGCATGGAAAGCGCTGCTTTGGCGATTGTGATTGAAGCCTTTGGAAGAGGTAATCTTCCTAAATCTTTGGTCCCGGATATAGAGGCTGCCATCGCTGCTAATATACTTGTGGTAATAGCATCGCGAACCTATACCGGCAGGGTGCTGCCCGAATACGGCTATGAGGGCGGTGGTAAACACTTGCACGGGCTTGGTGCCATCCTTGCCGGGGACATGAAGGGGGTAAAAGTGCGGCTAAAACTGATGGCACTGTTTGGTAAATATCACGATGCCGACGTGGTGCGTCGCTTCTTCCTGCAGAGTTTGAATTGAAAGTTGCTATCTTAGGTCCGGCTCCCCCCTATCGTGGAGGTATTTCCCTCTTTGCCCTGATGCTTGCCAGAGCTTGGCGGGATAGTGGGCATGAGGTTGCTTTCTTTAATTTCAAGAACCAATATCCCCAGCTGCTTTTCCCGGGTAAAAATCAGTTTGATAACAGCCTTGATGCGTCCGAATTCCCTAACTATAGAATCCTTACTCCCTGGTTGCCGCATAGCTGGCTGCAAACAGCAAAAGCTATCAATGATTTTAATGCAGATCTTGTGGTGGTGTCTTGGTTTCTGCCTTTCTTTGCTCCTGCTTATGGAGCTATACTACGCTGTTTACCCAAAATTCGCAAGGTGGTTCTGGCGCATAATGTATCAGCTCATGAGAAGTGGGCTTTGGCAGATATCCTTATGCAGTTTGTGTTTGTTAAAGCCGATAATATAGTTGTGCTTAGCAATGCTACATTGAATGAACTTAAGAACAAGATGCCTCTAAACATCTCTAAAGCAGGGATATTAGGCTTTCATCCTATCTACAATTGCTATAGCACAAGTAACAACAGCAGAGCTGATAAAACCTATAACTTACTTTTCTTTGGGCTGATTAAGCCTTACAAGGGCTTGGATGTGTTAATAGATGCCATGCCCATGGTACTTAGTGAATTCCCCGATACTAAGCTCGTAATTGCTGGCGAAGTTTACGGTGATAGCAACATCTATCAGAAACAGATTGATGAACTTGGGTTGAGGAGTGTTGTAGAGACTAACTTCCGCTACATCAGTGATCCAGAAATCTCCGAGTTCTTTAGCCAAACCGATCTCTGTGTTCTTCCCTATAAAAGCGCGTCACAAAGCGGGGTAATCGCTACTTCTTATAGCTTTGGTGTTCCTGTTTTGGCTTCTGATATTGGCGGGCTTGGCGAATATGTAATCCCTGGAGAAACCGGAAGTTTGGTAAAGCCCAAGGATCCCGTGAAGCTGGCGGAAGGAATCCTAAGCCATTTCAAACAGAATACAGACATGCGCCCTGCTATTTTACAATACAACAAACACCATTCCTGGAATGCACTGGCAGATTTGATTGCGCATAAACCTGCGCCTGCTTCAAGCAAGCAATTTAGCAAACTCCTGCTTATTACATACTACTTCCCCCCCTGTGGCGGAGCAGCCGTGCAAAGGTGGTTACGCTTCATTAACGCCTTGGAGCGCAGAGGGGTTAAGGTTACTGTTATTACTACTAAGCATGGCGATTACCCCCACAAAGATGAAAGCCTGCTTCGCAAGCTGTCCCCGCAGCTTAAAGTGTTGCGTAGCCGTCCTCTTAGCTTTGAAACACTATGGAGCAAGCTGGGGCAGAAAGAGCTTCCCTATGGCAGCTTGACCAGCAAGAAGGGAGATTCACAGCTAAAAAAATCTCTGTATTGGCTACGGTTGAATCTTGTGGTGCCCGATATGCGCATAGGATGGAATAAAGGGGCATACAAGCTTGCTGTGGAAGAGCTTAAACGTGATAGCTACGACATCGTATTCACAAGCGGACCACCTCACTCAACCCACCTGATCGGTTACAAGCTTAAGCAAAAATATGGAATCAACTGGTGTACGGACTTCCGCGATCCCTGGAGCGACATTTATTATTTAAAGCTAAATCCGCCCTCAAAGGTCACGATGATGCTTCACAAGTACCTGGAGCGTAGAATTGTCAGTAGTGCAAACTGTAATTATATTGTGAGCAGAAATATCTCTGAAGCCTTACCGGAAGGCAATAAGAAAATCCTGTATAATGGTTTTGAACCGGCTGATTTCGTCGGTTTAAGCTACCAGAAGTCAGATAAATTCCGCATCAAATTCGTGGGACAGCTTACTGCCGGGCAAGATGTGATGCCTCTTTTAGGAGCTTTGACAGAGCTAAAATCCTTAACTAAGCTGGAGTTTTCCCTTATTGGTACCCGTGATTTCCCAGCCACGGATGTTCCATTACGCAGAATGCCATTCCTTCCTCACCACGAGGCTTTGAAAGAACTGGTTAATGCGGAATTGCTTGTGCTGATCATCAACGATTATGATGGTAACAAGGGGATGCTGACTACCAAGCTATTCGAGTATATCGCCTCTCGCAGCCCTATTTTGTGCCTTGCCATGCCTGGTGGCGAAGCAGAAGAGATAATCCTGAAGAGCCAAAGTGGGGTTGTACTGCAAGCAATGCCGGATATCGCCATTCATATCGCCTCTCTCTACCGTGATTGGTTGAACGGAGTTGATACACGAAATACTGCTGACATCAGCTTCCTTGATGTTAACCGCCAGATAGACTGCATTCTGCAATCATAAGCTATATCTTCCATAAACTTAGCTTGCCAGATACTACTGCTTCCATAAACCAAACTTGCAAGATATGCGATATCATTACGCATGAATTACGGATGCGATGCGTATTTCATGCGTAATTGATAAGCAATTGCAGCAAGGAACATGAATACAAACACACGGAATTTGTGCTTGACAGATAGGTACAGCAAATTATCTTGGTGCATAGAATTAAATTACTGAAAAAGAGGATAACATGCCCCAACACAAATCACCCCTGAAAAGAATGAAGACCGACAAAAAAAGAGGCGCACGTAACAATTACGTTAAGCGCACTATTAAAACCCTTGCCAAACAGCTTAAGATTGAAAACACTGTGGAAGCTAAGGACAAGATGCTGTCCGAACTGTATTCCCAATTAGATAAGGCTGCCAAGAAAGGCGTTATTCATAAGAGAACAGCTTCCCGGCGTAAAGCAAGACTTGCTGAGTTAGTTAACAAAAGCAAAGCCGAATAATAATTACAGCCCTTCACGGGGCTTTTTTTTGTGTTTATGAAACCAAAGCGTCCTTTATGGCTGCGAGCGGTTAGGGTAATATTTATTGCTCATTTATGGTTTTGGGGGATTATAGCGGGTCTTAGCCTGCTTTACAGCTTTGTAAATCCCCCGCTAACCCCTTTGATGCTTCAACGTTACCTGCTGCGCGGTTACCCGCTTCATCACAGGGATTATATCACCCTGGAGAAGATACCTAAGCGTACCCAGAACATGTTAATTGCCATCGAGGACGGAAACTTCTACAAGCACTTCGGTTTCGAATGGAGCATGGTAAGAGAAGCCTACGAGCGAAATCAGAAAGCCGGTAAGATACGTTTCGGAGCAAGCACTCTAAGCAATCAGTTGGCAAGAACCATGTTTCTTACCACAGACCGGAACTACCTGCGTAAGTATCTGGAAATTCAAACCACCGTGATCATGGAAATATGCATGACTAAGAAGCGGATGTTAGAATTATACTTTAATTATGTGGAATGGGGAAAGGGAATATACGGGATAGAAACTGCATCTCAATACTATTATGGGACGAGATGTAGCAGGCTCTCGCGGGATCAATCCATGAAGATGATCAGCATCCTTACCAATCCTATTAAGTACAGTCCGCAAACCTACTACAATTCACCTTCCGCACGCCAGCGTTATAATCTGATGCAGAGATACTTTTAGTGGAAGAGAAGTTTTTATACCATATCTGGGATGCAGGACATGTATGCAGTAATCTGCGCACTGTGAGCGGGAAAACCTTACAAATAAAGTATCAGGGGCAATACAATACCTTCCGAGGACCGGATTTTGTAAACAGCATCATAGAACTGGATGGAGAGGATTTGCGCGGGGCAGTAGAGATTCACCTGAATACTCAGGACTGGTTGCGGCATTCACATCACGAAGATCAATATTACAATCAGGTGGTGCTGCATGTGGTACTGGATCATAATGGCAAGGGACTGCACACAGTGAAGGAAAACGGCGAACTGGCAGAAATTCTGGAACTGAAGGATCAGCTTTCCGATGATATCCGCAAGTTGATCGTAGATATCGGTGATAACCAGCTGAGAAGTGGCGATACTTATTGTGATTTGTTATCTGCTATCGATAATGACCGGCTGTTTGCAATTCTATCCCTGCACGGCAGGCAACGATTTATGGGCAAGGTGCGCAGATTTAATGCTGCCCTAAGCTTTAGCAATTTTGATCAGATACTATACGAAGGGATGATGGAAGCGGCAGGTTATGATAAAAACAAACTAAACTTGCTCCAGCTTGCTCAAAGCGTAACATTTGCAGATTTGAAAGACTGGCATGAAAGGAACATGGACTGTGTAGCCATGATCAGTATTCTTAGCAGCTCCAGCGGACTACTTGGCAAAAGTAAAAACAGATTGGAGAATGTGCTATACGAATCGTTAATGAAAGCCTATGAACTGCAGGCCTTTCATGCCCGCAAAGTGAATATCGATTGGCAGCTTTTCCGTATCCGCCCCGGCAACCACCCCATGTTTAGGCTTATCATGCTTTCGGAGTTCATTCATACTTGCCTTAAAGATGGCTTACTTAACCGTTTCCTGCATGAAGTGGAAAGAGGTAATACCATGCCAGCGGATAGATACAAGCGGTTTTCAAAGCTCTTTTCCACTGCTACAGACTTGAACCTTCTCAAAGCCAAAAGCTTGGGAAAAACTGTGATAAACAACATCTTTCTAAATATATACCTGCCCATCATGTATCTGTATGCGCAAAAGATGAATGATGCAGCTATGGCGATATCTCTGATGGAATCCTGGGAAGCTTTCGGTGCTTTGGAAGAGAATTATGTAACACGTTTCATGTGCCGCCATATAAATCCCAGCCAGGTAAGCAGTGTTAACAAACGTTCTCTGTATCAGCAGGGTTTGATTGATATCTTCTACCGCACTTGCCGTTATCATCTGTGCGAACAATGTAAGGAACAAAGCTTAAGCGATGTCTAAGGCTAACACCAAAGATAACATGGGAAAACAGAAACAAACCATCGATATGGTTACTAAGCTCTATGTTTACTCACTGAATACGGACATGGAGATTAGTTCAGAAGAGATAGGTATCCTGTATTCATTGTTAACAAATCTGTTTGCTCATGTGGATGTTTCCTGGGAAGCATATTTACGGGATGTGATTGACAGCGAATATCAGATTGACGAAGTGCTGGATTATCTGAATCGCAATATTTCTCAGCTTGATAAAGTACGCTTGCTTCAGAGCTTGGTAATTCTGGCGAAAACTGAGGGTGAGATTCGCATTTCCGGGATCACAGAACTGCTTGATTTCTGCAAAAAGCTGGAGTTAAATCCTGAAGGATTCATCTCTCTAATAGATTATTTTGAAGCTGGCAGTAGCGGCAATATCTCCATTGCCTGTGAACACTCTGTAACCCATGTAAAGCATTCCCTTTTCTCGGATTATGTGGTCTTCGGATCATCAGTAAGCGCTGATATCAGATATCGAAACACAAATCTTGCTTCCTATGAAATGTCTCTGTTTGCAATCGATAAGCATTTATTTCTGGGCGTAGGAACAAACAATTCTTTACTTCTAAACGACAAGCCCGTAAACCCAAACAGTATCATATTGTTACATCCTGACAGCAGTATCAGCATCGGAGGAATTCAGTACTGTTACAGCTGCTTGAAGAAGATATATGACCATCGTGATGCTAATGACGAAATAGTATTTCACAAAAGCAGCTATGATTTTATTATCAGTAAGCGCGGGCTTTGGTATTCCCTGGTTATCCGAGGTGGAAATATCACTTTGAATGGCAAGGTGATGATGCACAATAAACGGTATGAGATATATTACGACGATACAATCCAGATACGTAATTATGCACCGTGGAATTTAACCGTACTGATTGAAAACAGAAGCAGTATCGGATTGGACGATTTGGTGCCTAAGGCACTTTACATAGATCACGTAAGGGACTATTTTAACCTGTCTCGAAACGAAACAGAGATAAGTTTTGCAAAAATCGAGTTGATTGAGGGTGTATTTAATATTCATCCCCCCAAAAGCGGGTGGACTATTTATATCAACCAACAGAAACTGGAAGAAACATCTCCAATCACGCTCAATTCTGATACTATCACTATAGAAAAGCGGAATTTCAGGATTAACAGCTTTTATGATCTGATTGAAACACCTTTCGAATTGCAATCGCTAAGCCTTGTGGATGTAAAACACTACTTTTCTGATGGGCAACTTGCCCTTGATAGTTTGTCCTGCAATGCACAGAAAGGGAATCTTATCGGTATATTGGGACAAAGCGGATGTGGAAAATCTACCTTAGTGAAAGTCCTCTCCGGTGAAATAGTTCCTACCTATGGGCAGTTACTTGTGGATGGGAAAAACTTCAATTTAAATGTGTCCTATTATCTGGAGTTCTTTGGTTATGTCCCCCAGGATGACCTTCTTTACCCATACTTAACGGTTTACGAAAACCTGTGGTACAGGCTTCGTTTGCGAATGCCAAATATCTCCCTTGCCAGCCTGGATCAGAAGATAAATAACATCCTCCATCAGGTTAATCTTACCCACCAAAGAGATACTAAAGTGGGTGATTACAAAAAAAACAACCTAAGCGGAGGAGAGAGAAAGCGTCTAAACATTGCGCTGGAACTTCTTTTCGAACCAACCGTGATTATATGCGATGAACCCACCAGCGGATTGTCTTTCACTGATGCTGAGCAAATTGTGGATATCCTTAGTTCGCTAACTCAACAAGGGAAAATTGTGATTGTTACAATCCACCAGCCTAACAGTAGCATATTCCGCAAATTTAACCAAGTAATGCTAATGGATATGGGTGGGAGAATGGCGTATTTTGGCTCTCCTACGGATTGCTTCGCGTACTTTGATGAGGAACTGGCATCAATCACCGTACGGGCTAATGAAATAGATCGAAAGAAACAGCTGATGACCTCGGATTATATGTATGATATCATCACTTATCCTGAATATAACGAATTCAGCGAACCGGTTTATGAGCAGATAAACAAATACATTCAGCCAAAGCGGAAGTTCTCTCCGGAGTATTGGAGGGATAAATACAAACGAAAAATGCTGTATGAATTGATTCACCATGATGTTGTAAGATCAGAAAACTCGGCATCAACATTGAAGCGGAAAAGAAGCAGACAAAGCCTTAAGGCAATGCTGATTCAAATGTCCGGATATCTTGGGCGTAGCTTTAAGATGAAGCTGCGGAACAGAACGAATAATTACATCACCTTCGTGCAAGCCCCGCTTTTAGGACTTATCATCTCCTTTATTCTTAGATACACTCCCCAGAGTCCTCCATATCACTATTCAGCTAACAATAACATCGGCATCTTTGTCTTTGTAAGCGTTATCGCTTTCATTTTTTTAGGGATATCAAACAGTATCGAGGAGATACTGGATGAAAGGAAGATAATCCTGAGGGAAAGCCAAATGAACCTGAAGATTAGCTTTTACCAGATATCAAAACTGCTTACCTTAAGTATGTTTGTGCTGATACAAGCAGTATTGTACCAAAGCATCGCCTCTATAGTATTGGGAATCAATGGCTTATTCGGCATTAGTGTGGGCTATCTATTTTTATCCGGTTTTACAGGGATTTCTTTGGGGCTTATGTGTTCCTCGTTTATCAAGGAAAAGAAAGCTATCATAAACCTGTTACCTCTTATTCTGATACCACAGATCATCTTTGGTGGAGCGGTGATAGAATTTGAACGCATGAACCGTAGCTTAACTATTTATCGCCAACATCCCATTCCCGAAATTGTCCAAGCCATTCCCTCCCGTTGGTTGTTCGAAGGAATGGCAACTGCTTACGCTAAAAACACAGCTTTTCACCGCAGTATGAACAAGCATGAAAAAAAGAAATTGACACAAATGCATAGATACAAAGATGCTGAAATTCTTGCTTCTGACTATGCAAGAATGAAAACTGAACTGTATTATGAAAAGGTTCACATCACAGAAAGGTGGAATCCGGATGAGGTTATGAACAACCATCTGAATGCCTCGGTAAGCCTGATGGATGGTGAAGTAATGTCAAAGCACAAAAACATGTTTTTGTCCAGCTATAAGACTTTTGGGAATAAGCTGGTACGAACGTGGGACTTTAATTTAGGGGTTATGCTTTTATACTTTTTAGTATTTAACTGCATAACGGCTGTGAAGCTGAAATACTATTTCAAAGAATAAGGAGATAACGATGAAAACACGGATTATTATCGTTTTAGCAATGTTAGTCATGGTTGCTATAGTTGGTTGTAAGAAGAAAGCTGAAACCTTACCAGATGCAGAAGTAACTGCTGCCATAACAACTTACGCACCGCTACCCACATTCAAAGAGGTGTTTAGAGTTCTGGATCAGCTACAAGTAAAGGATATCTCAGCGGCTATCCCTACCACATTATACAAAGCAAAACAAGAAGAAGTTCGAAATGCCTTTTCCCTTGGGTTGCTAACTGCTGATGCCACCTTGGCTGCCAAAGGCAGAAACAAAGCTCGCCTAGGAGATATTTCCGCACAAATGATGAATCTCACCACCCTAATTGGTTTAGAAGATGAAGTAAATCAGATGGGTGCAGATTTGAAAACACTGATCGCAAAAGAGAAATGGGATGAATTAGAGCAAGCCCTTGATGTTCACAAGAAGAGAGTAGAAGACAAGCTTTGGGACAGCGAGAGTTATGACAACTACACTCTGATGCTAATGGGCGGATGGGTGGAAGCTGCGAACAGAGTTGCCTGGCTTCTTAAGCAGAACTACTCTGCAGAGAAGACAAAGGTTTTAGATCAGAAAGGTACTTTCAATAGTCTGGTTGGTAATTTGAAACAGATTAAAGCCGAACACATTGTAAACCAGCCTGAGTTCAAAGAAGCACTGGCATTTGTAGAACAAATCAAAGGTGTAATCGATGCTGATACAGACAAAACCTACAGCCAAGCTCAGCTTGATGAGATTATAAAAATCACTGAGCAGGTAAAAACATCTTTCCAGAAATAAAGACATCATTAAGGGGCGTTTCAATACGCCCCTTATCATAAGGAAATTATGAAAGCATTGCTCCTCTTCTTGGGGCTTATGTTTATCTCCCTTAGCAGCTATGCTGCCCAGCCAACTTTTTGGGTGCAGGATGTTCCATGGGATGAAGGCAAAGCTCTAACCCTTAATTGGCAAACAGCAGCCGACACAGTCATTATTCAGAAAGCTGATTCACTTGGTACATGGCAGCTTTTCTATCATGGAAGCAGCAAGCCATCCATACTAACAGAAACGGACTTGAAACCGGGGCACGTCTACTCCTACCGCTTAATAGTGCCTCAAACAACCTCAAGTGACAGCCTGCTCTTCACTGCTACGGGTAAGACCATAGAGCAGTGGTTTTATTTGCACAAGCTATCATATTTGCTAATCCTACTCGTGATAAGTGCTGCCATAATATATTACATTCAAAGAGCAAGAATGGGTAAAGACTATTTTATCAGAAGAATAAGTGGGTTAGACTCTATGGAAGAGGCGGTTGGACGCGCAACAGAAAAAGGTAAACCCATACTTTTTGTTCCGGGAATAGGAGATTTGGATGATATCCAGACCATCGCCAGTTTAACAATTCTTAGCCAATTGGCACAGCGTTCTGCCGAGTATAATACAGACCTTATTGTCCCTTGCCGTTTTTCCATGGTACTTTCTGCCGCCAGGGAAGTAGTAAAAGAAGCGTATCTTAGGGTAGGGAAGCCGGACGCATACAGGGAAGAAAACATCTTTTACCTTACCGATGATCAATTTGGTTACGTTGCAGGTATTGACGGGATCATGGTGCGAGAGCAACCTGCAGCCAATTTCTTCTTGGGGAGTTTCTATGCGGAATCGCTTATCCTTGCCGAAACAGGCTATAGCACCGGAGCGATACAAACATCCGGAACTGCTCAAGCCAGCCAGTTACCTTTCTTTGTAGTATCCTGCGATTACACTTTGATCGGAGAAGAGCTTTTTGCGGCATCAGCATATCTATCCCGTGATCCCCAGCAATTGGGCAGCCTAAAAGGGCACGATTTTGGTAAGCTGTTGGTAATCTTTCTTATATTGGTTGGAGTTGTTACCGAAATAGCCGGATGGCATTGGTTTAAAGCTTTCTTTGAAGGGGTTCAGTAATGAGACGCAATCTTCCTCTCTTCTTCGCTTTCTTTTGTGGAGTTTTGGTAATCATCTCGGAGTTTATTCCTCATCGTCCCTTTAGTTTGATGATCACTACTTTGCAGGATTGGTTCATGATTATTTCCGGTTTCGCTATCCTGTTGGGTCAGATAAGTTTATTCCAATCTAATCTCAGTAAGATCAAACAAAAGGAAAGTGGCTGGATATTCTATCTGGCAGGCTTAGCCAGTTTTTGCATAATGTTCATAGTTGGGATGTTGTGGGGTACACAGGAATACGCAGGTATTCTTGGTCATTGTATAAACGTTCAAGCTGCATTGGGTTCTAAACCGTTCGATTACCTTTTCGATTATGCCTTCATGCCCTTATCTGCCACAATGTTCTCTTTGCTTGCTTTCTTTATCGCATCGGCAGCTTACCGGGCATTTATTATCAGAAGCTTCGAATCTAACCTGTTAATGATTACTGCGGTAATCGTTATATTGGGGAGAACCAGCTTTGGAGGCATGTTAACAGCCTGGATCCCGGAGAACTACAAGTTCTGGCATCTGCCCAACCTGAGTGATTTCATCATGGAGTTTCCCAATTCAGCAGCTCAGAGAGCAATAATGATAAGTGCAGCACTGGGTATTATTGGCAGTAGCCTGAGAATAATTCTGGGAATTGAAAGATCTTATTTGGGGAGTGATAAATGAGCGCAGTTAATAACTCTCAAACTGAGCGCCGGATAGTTTTCCTGCTTCTGTTAATTGCAGTTGCATTGCCGCTCATCTTCCCCATTGGTTGGAAAACTGAAGTATCAAACTATTCCAAGATGGCTTGGGAACTGATAGAAACTACACCTGATTCTTCTGTGGTGATATTTTCTTTTGATTACGACCCATCTACAATGACAGAATTACAACCCATGGCAGAAGCTATGCTTGACCATGCATTTTCCAGAAACCAAAAAGTGATTGCCATGGCATTGTGGCCACAAGGAATGCAAATGGCACAGCAAGCTTTTGATGCAGTTAAGAAGAGCTACCCCAATAAAACCTATGGTATTGATTATGCATTTGTGGGTTATAAAGTCGCGGGTATAGTAGCAATTCAATCTATGGGAAAGAACATGGCTGAGGTCTTTCCAGCCGACCAGAATGGCACAAAGTATCAGGACATCCCTATGCTTAAAGGGATTAAAACTCTTAAAGACTTTGCCTATGTGAATTCACTTTCATCCGGAACACCGGGAATAAAGGAATGGGTGATGGCTGCAAGGGATGTTTACCAGACTCCCGTAACTGGTGGCACCACTGCTGTTAGTGCTCCGGGCTTGATACCCTATGTAAACAGCCAGAAGCAGCTACACGGTTTACTGGGTGGCTTGAAAGCCGCTTCTGAGTATGAAACCCTAATTAACAGGACCGGCTCTGCTACGGTTAAAATGGATGCACAATCAGTAGCTCATCTACTGATACTGTTATTCATTGCTGTCGGAAACATTAAAGCATTCCGTGCTAGGAAAAGGAGAGCCGCATGAGCAACTTCATGAGCGTATTCGGATTGTGGATGGCAGTGTTCTTCACCTTTAGCATCTTTAGCTTTCTGTACAAGGATAATCCTTTTTACAAACTTGCTGAACAGATATTCGTGGGAATCTCTGCTGCGTACTGGCTTGTGTATTTGTATTACAGCATCATGCTGCCAAATCTGTTTAACAAACTGATTACTGATTTCAGGGGCAATATCATTCTGCTTATACCTGCAACACTGGGGATCATGATGCTGATGCGCATCTTTCCCAAAACTCAATGGATGAGCAGGTTCCCTATCGCTATAATGATAGGAACATCCGCAGGGATAAATATGGTACGATATACCAAGAGCGATCTCTTAAGCCAAATATCTGCCACCATGATCAATCCTTTTGCCGGAGCAACACCATCAATTGTTGTAGGTAACTTCATCATCATTATTGGTACTATCTGCGGGGTGTACTACTTTTATTTCAGTAAGAAGCAAGAAGGCATTACAGCCATACCTTCAAAGATCGGTATCTGGTTTTTAATGATCAGTTTCGGTGCTTCTTTCGGTTATACTGTTATGGCTCGTATTTCGTTACTAATTGGTAGACTGGAGTTCTTGCTGAAGGACTGGTTGCATATCATAAATTAATGTGGTCAGCGTTAAGCGTTAGAAGTTTGACGTTAAGTGACCCACAATGGATATAACACTTAAAATAAAGGAAATAATATGTTACAGTTACATCAACGCTTCATTCAGGTAGCAAAAAAATACGGTTCTAAAATTGCCGTGTATGATAAAGCAACTAATGTAGATTACACCTATTCACGTATGTTGATAGCATCCTTAATTCTTAAGGAGCATATTGGCAAGATTAAGGGCAAATATGTGGGAATCCTGCTCCCCACTACCATGGGATGCATGCTGTCAGTTCTGGGAACTTTGATGAACGGGAAAATCCCGGTTATGATAAACTATGCTACCGGTGCAATGGAAAACTCCCGCTACGCAAGAGAAAAGTGCAAGTTTAAAACTATCATCACCAGTAAGAAGTTGCTCGATAAACTGAATCTGGAACCTATCGAAAACATGCTATTTTTGGAAGATATCCTTGCTAAAGTAACGGTTGTTGCCAAGCTAAAAGCTGCTCTTACCTCAAAGCTGCCTGCACAAGCACTGATGAAGATGGTGCATGGTGGGGATGTAAGCGAAGTTTCTGTCATCCTCTTTACCAGTGGTAGCGAGAAAGAACCAAAAGCTGTTCAGCTTTCTCACCGCAACATCCTGCATAATGTGAATGCAATCCCCCAGCTTGTAAGGCTGGATCAAAACGACGTATTTATGAGCATCCTGCCAATGTTCCATGTATTCGGATTAACCGTAGATTTCTGGCTACCTTTATTGATCGGCGCATCCATGGTCACCTATCCAAACCCCCTTGAATATACCACTGTTTCGGACTTAACCAGAGAGTACAAAGCCACTTTCATCGCCGCAACCCCATCTTTCTTCTATGGCTACTTACAGAAATCTAAACAAGGCGATTTTGCTACAATTCGCTTTGCCATTTCAGGAGCAGACAAACTCCCCGAAAAAATATATGAAGGCTTCATGAAAAAGCATGGAATCCCCGTCTATGAAGGCTATGGTGCTACAGAGACAAGCCCGGTTATTTCTGCCACGTTCACAGGTCAGCACAAAGTAGGCAGTATAGGCAAGCCCATTCCTGGTGTTCAGGTACGCATAGTAGATATTAACACCGACAAAATCCTGGGTGCTAATGCTGAAGGAAAGGTTTTAGTAAAAGGTGATCTGGTTATGGAAGGTTACCTGGGCGATCTGGAAGAAACATCCCTACGCATTCATAATGGCTGGTATGACACTGGTGATATTGGTATGTTTGATGACGATGGGTACCTCTGGCATAAAGGCAGACTGAAGCGTTTCGTGAAAGTAGGCGGCGAGATGGTATCTTTGGTAAAAGTAGAAAATCTGCTTAGCAGTCTCCTCCCCGAAAACGTTATCTGCTGCGTGGTGGATGTACCCAATCCTACCAAAGGTGCCGATGTAGTGGCTGCTGTAGCCACAGGTGATTTTGATATGCATAAAGTACTTAAGCAGCTTAAAAAGGAACTCCCTGCCATCGCCGTACCACGTCAGTTTTATGTGATAGAGGATATCCCCATGATGGCAAGCGGAAAGGTGAACTTCCGGGCTGTGGAAACCATTTGCAGGGAAAAAAGCAACAAAGGTGATTAATAACACCATAGAAATTGCTGAGTTTGTATTCAGGCAAATCCCAGAAGTTGCCACCCTGCTTCAGCGCATTGCCAAAGTAGCTTCCGTTCTGCATTCCCAAGGGTGGGCGGAAGCCAATGCGGGGAATCTGTCTATCCGCATAGGTAATCTCATTAAACCCTATCTCCAAACAGCAGGCTGGGATTATAGTGCTGAGGAGTATTATCTCGTTTCACGTTCCGGCAGCCGTTACCGCGACATTACCGAATACCCTGAAACGGGCTTGCTATTGGTGAAGGTGTCAAATGGCGAAGAATACTTTCCCGCTGATGCGATTCCAACCTCTGAATGGGGCTGCCACAAATTGATCCATACAAACGATTTGAACTGCGCTTTCCCCTGTCTCCTGCATTCACATCCCACTGAAGTGATCGCTTTGTCACAGACGCCTATTTATGCCGATGAAACGAAGTTAAACAAACATCTTGCATTTCTCCTGCCAGAGTTACCACTCTATCTACCCAAAGGAATAGCCATCACCCAATATGCAAAGCCGGGTAGCAGGGAACTCGCCGAGCTTAGCTGTAAGAAGTTCACAGATAAACAAGCTCTAATTTGGCAAGGACATGGCTTGCTATGCCGGGCAAAGAGCATTGATGAAGCTCTTGATCTGATGGAGATTGTGAACAAAGGTGCAAAACTTCATTTCCTGCTTACTTAAATACTGTCTATAACTTCAGAGGATTTGGTTAGCTTTGTCAGCGGGCAGAGTAATCTCTCTAAGTAAAAGCTACTTCAATTATTTACTTCTTGATTTTGAACAATAAAAAAGGGGGCGGGGAGCCCCCATGTGTGTGTTGAGGTATGTGTCGTAAATCTATTACCTGTCTATAAGTATTCTTCGCAATGCCACACACCGCCGTTAATGCGCTTAAGCTGGCACAGGTCTCGGTTTTGGCATCCTGCACAAAGCCCCAATTCTTCAGCATCTTCATCCTTGCTATAATCCAGAGCGGTGAAAGTAAGGGAGCAAGAGGATTCATCACCGGCATCATATTCTTCGCAATCATACACCAAGCCATAGCTGCTACTGATGCAACAAGTAACCTTACGGGTACAATATGCACATAGACCGGATCGATTAAAGCTCTTATCCAGAAAGTCCTTCTTGATATAGCTTTCCAAATCCACTTTTTTTAGTATGGTTCGGGCATTGATAGCCATTGATCGTCCTCTACTGCTATTATTCTTTGCCACTATATAGTTGCAATGGCTGTGCCAAACCTGTTGATAAGATTATTACACTCCTTATAATATTCATGCTTAACCATTTAAGCGCCACTACATGATAGATTACTTCAACTGTATTTGTGCTTATTTCTGTGCAGATATACCCCACTGTAGAATTATTACCCACAATGCAAGCCTTCGGTTAGATGGAAGCTTTCCTTCTTGTTTGGCGCATCTTTACAGTCATCTACCTTGCTTTAAACTCGTAACCCACCCGTAACCCTCCCATATCCGATACGGGAGGGTTACGGGTGGGTTACCTGTGGCATAGAGGCTAAGTCTATACAAACTAACACTAAGCATAGTTGCGAATACTTAGCTAAGGGCATAGCCTCAAAGCGAACCTGAAACATTGCCTTAGTTGATTTGATTAAGAGCTTAAATGCAAGGCTTAGGCTAATTTAATGATTGTTCTTGACGTGATTTGCAGAGATAGAAAATGGAAATCTGAATGTCAGTTAAGGAATAGAATATGGAAACACCCGAAATAAACAAAGAAACCGTAAGCGAAAGCAAAGTAGTTTCGAACTTTATCCGTTTTATCATAGACCGCGATCTGGAAAGCGGCAAGCACACCGGAGTGGTAACAAGATTCCCCCCGGAGCCTAATGGTTATCTGCATATCGGTCATGCTAAATCAATCTGTCTGAACTTCGGTTTAGCACGTGATTACAAGGGGCGCTGCCACCTTCGTTTTGATGATACCAATCCTGTGAAGGAAGATGTGGAGTATGTGGATTCTATCATGGATGATGTGCGCTGGTTGGGCTTTGACTGGAATGAACATCTATACTATGCTTCGGACTATTTTGACAAGCTTTACAGCTTTGCCGAATACCTTATCGAGCATGGCAAAGCCTTCGTTTGCGACCTTAGTTTTGAGGAAATGAGAACATACCGCGGGACTTTAACTGTTCCGGG
This sequence comes from Candidatus Cloacimonetes bacterium HGW-Cloacimonetes-3, assembly GCA_002840645.1. Taxonomy (GTDB): domain Bacteria; phylum Cloacimonadota; class Cloacimonadia; order Cloacimonadales; family Cloacimonadaceae; genus Cloacimonas. The sequence continues at coordinate 124,146 of PHBO01000006.1, read as the reverse complement.
CAAAAACAGCCCCTATCGGGACAGGAGCGTGGAAGAAAACTTGAAGCTGTTCCGTGCTATGCGCGATGGCGGATTCCCGGATGGAAGCTGTAGCCTCCGTGCTAAGATAGATATGAGCTCTCCCAATGTAAACATGCGTGACCCGGTTATCTATCGCATTAAAAAAACCCACCACCACCGCACCGGAAGCGATTGGCAGATTTACCCGATGTATGATTACACTCACTGTATCTCTGATGCCTTGGAAGGAATCACGCATTCTATATGCACTCTGGAGTTTGAAGACCACCGTCCGCTTTATGACTGGTTTCTGGATCAGTTGCCGGTTCCCTGCCATCCACAGCAGATAGAGTTTGCCCGCCTGAATCTAACTTACACGGTGATGAGCAAACGCTTGTTGCTGGAGCTGGTTACTACCGGCTTGGTAAAAGGCTGGGACGATCCCCGCATGCCTACTATTGCGGGTATGCGTCGTCGCGGTTTTACTGCTGCTGCGATTAGGGAATTTGCAGATAGGATAGGTGTTGCCAAAGCAAGCTCGATGGTGGATGATGAACTGCTGATGTTCTGCGTGCGTGAAGACCTGAATAAGAGCGCAATCCGTGCTATGGCTGTGCTGAATCCAGTGAAGCTTACTATTACAAACTATCCTGAAGACAAAGTGGAAGAACTGGAAGCCGATAATAACCCGGAAGATGCAAGTGCCGGTAAGCGCATGGTGAAGTTTTCTAAAACCCTGTTTATTGAACGTGAGGACTTTAGCGAGAATCCGCCCAAGGGTTGGTTCAGACTTGGCTTGAATAACGAAGTGCGCCTGAAACACGCTTACTATATCAAGTGTCACGAAGCCGTGAAGGATGAAAGTGGAGAGATTGTAGAACTGCTCTGCACATACGATCCTGCCTCTCGGGGTGGTGGAACAGAAGATGGACGCAAGGTAAAAGGAACCCTGCATTGGGTTTCTGCTGCCCATGCTGTTCCGGTGGAACTGAGGCTTTATGACAGGCTGTTTACCAATTCTGACATGAGTGTAATAGAAGAAGGAAAAAGCTACAAGGACTATTTGAACCCGGAATCCTTGATAATAAACACTGCCTGCATGGCTGAAGCCGCTTTGATGAATGTAAAACCCGGAGAACGCTTTCAGTTCATACGTCAGGGCTACTTCCATGTGGATAAAGACAGCAGCGAAGGAAAACCGGTATTTAACCGTATCATCTCCCTAAAAGACCGCTGGATTGCTAAATCTACAAAATAAATTGTAACCTACCTTAGGAGGTAATCATGACCTACAAAGTTATACTGGTAAAGATCGATCATCGTAGCAGCGAGGCAGGCAAGGTGCAGAGTATTCTCACCGAATATGGCTGCAACATCAAAGTCCGTTTGGGCTTGCATGAAGTATCCAAGGAGTTTTGTGCCAACGACGGCTTGGTAGTTTTAGAAGTGGAAGGAAAGCAGGAAGAGCTTACTGCCATGATGGATGCCTTGAATGCAGTAGATTACGTGCAGGCTAAGCTAATAGAAATGTAAACTATTTCCAGCGATATCTGCCCAGAGTACCGCGTAGGGCATAAAAGATGAACTGTGCGGGAAACACTACTATTTGTAGCGGGTAAAGGACACCGAGCTTACTTCGGTTTATTAGCCTTAAATGTCTAATGCTGAGGAAAAGCTCGGTGCCTGTTTTTATGGCTAAACTTGTGGAAAGCAAGGCTGTGGATTTGCCTTTGAGTAGCAGCCAAAAGCTTCGATAAAACAGGCAGAAATATAAGAATACAAATACCGATAAGCCTTTCAGCCACCAGGGATGTAAGAAGAACTTAGATGCCCTGCGAATATTTGTATTGTGATGCTTGTGCATGTCTGTGCCGTCTATGGAACATACCTGCATGTTAAGGGAAGGATTGTAGGCACCCCGCTTCAAGTGAGGCATCATCTTCATAAGCAGCAGATCATCATCACCGGAGAGCAGATGACCTATACCCTCAAAAGCACCACTCTCAATAAACAAGCGTTTCCGATAAACCATATTGCAAGCGCTGCTGGTAAAGGGAATCCGGTAATGCAAACCCGCTGCTGCCAAAGCATAGTAAATACTTCGTTCGAAGTTCTTCAGGCGGAATATCCCGCTTTCCGTCTTGCGCTTCATCAGTGAGTATGCCAGTAAATAATCCACATTATCTGCCATGCTGCGGTTAATCTCTTGCAGCCAAGTGGAAGGAACCATGCAATCTGCATCTGTAAAGGCAAGAATATCGAAGCCTGAAGCTTCTATACCCTGCTGTATGGCAGCCTTTTTACCAACAAGAGGCGGAGTATCGTGATAGAAGTGGATAACCTTAAGCCCGGGGCATAAAAGCTGCTGATCAAGGAATTCCCTGCTGCCATCACTTGAATGATCATTCACAAGGATAAGCTCGAGCCTGTCCTTAGGATAGTCCAAAGCTGCTAACGACTTTAGCAATCGCGGCAAGTTTTCCAGCTCGTTTCTTGCTGCAACTATTACCGATATCTGCTGTAAGCTTGGCGGTACAACCCTGTTCTTGTTTTCCTTGCCAATTGCCTGCACTCCCCTATCAATCCACAGCAGGAAGAGAGTGTATATCGCAGTACAAAAAGCAAACAAGCTATCCATGAACGATTAGGCAATCACGGAATCAGTTGCTTCTATATACTTTGCTATCTCCGGGCTTTCTGCCTTGATGTCTTCCAGAGTACGCCTTTGGATAAAAACCTGCTTGGGACTTTCCTTTTCTATCAGGCTGAATTCCAGCACCACATTCTGGATAAATAGTTCACCAAGAATAGCTTGAAGAAGCTCCGTGTTATTCTTCATGGAATGTAGATTAGGCTGGGTATCCAGAGTAATCTTCAATGTACGCCCTATGGCTTCTTTACTCAAGACCTTTTCCAGCACCACAGCAGCCATTTTACTGCCCTTCCTAACTCTGGCGACTATTCGCTGCCAGGATTTCTCCAGATTATCGGTATTAAAATCCAGCTTGCTGAATTCCGGCTCTTCTATATACTCAGGTTCGGTATGGAGAGGTGCCGGAGAAGCTTGCTTGGGAGGTAATGCTTTATTGGAAGCGGTATTTATGGAACTTGCCGGTTTTGTAAAAGTCTGTCCGCTGGAAAGTTTACCTATCAATGAGGCTATATCCTCCATCTCATCCAATTTACATAGCTTTATCATCAGTGCTTCCAGAATTAGATATGGGTTTGCGCTACTCTTCAGATCTGCCTTGCAGGCTATTAGATAGCTAAGCATGTACATCAGTTTATTTTGCGGGAACAAGGTTCCAAGTTCGTCGAAGAAGGGCAGCTCTTCCGGGTTTAAATCCCGCACTTCAATGCCCAGCTTGCGCAAGATTAATACTCTGATAAACTCCTGCATGTTAGCGATGAATTCCTGAAGATCTGTACCTTGCTCGAACACGCTATGTAGCTCTCTGATAAGCTCTCGGGCATCCTGGGCATTGATATACAGCATAAACTGATAGTAGAGCTGATTGGGGATAAAGCCAAAAATCTGCCTAACCTTTTCTATGCTAATATTATCCATGCAATATGATATCGCCTGATCCATCAGGGACAGCGCATCACGCATGCCTCCATCAGCCTTGCGTGCTATCAGATACAGGGATTCGGTATCAATCTTGATCCCCTCGGTAACGCTTAAATCCTTCAACCTTTGCACTATTGCCTCTATAGGAATACGTTTAAAATCGTAGCGCTGACAGCGGGAGATTATGGTAGGTAACACTTTTTGCGGTTCTGTGGTGGCAAAGATAAAGATAACATTATCTGGAGGCTCTTCCAGCGTCTTCAGAAGCGCATTGAAGGCACTTTTGGATAGCATATGCACTTCATCGATAATATATATCTTATACTGTGAAGCGCTGGGAGCATATAGTAACTCCAGCTGTAGTTCCCGGATATTGTCCACTCCTGTGTTGGAAGCTGCATCTATCTCTATAACGTCTGTGGAAGTTCCAGCAGTTATCTCTATGCAATTAGAGCACTTATTGCACGGATCGGTGGTTGGCCCATGTTCGCAGTTCAGGCTTTTCGCCATAATGCGTGCCAAGGATGTCTTCCCCACTCCGCGAGGACCTGTAAACAAATAGGCATGAGCAATGCGGGCAGATGCAATCGCACTTTGCAGAATCTCGGTTACGTGATCCTGAGCATACACTTCCTTGAAGTTCTGCGGTCGGTATTTTCTGGCTAAAACGATATAACTCATCTATCCTCCCGAGGCATCATTTTTCTTGTCTCTTTTTTATGCAAGCATTTTCTGCTGGACAGAATCTCCGCCTTCCTAAAAGCTTGGTTATCAGAAATATTAAGCTCTTCCCGGAACATGGAGGTAAAGATGAAACTGGAAGGAAAGGTCGTTATTGCTCAAGGCGGCGGACCCACTGCCGTTATTAATCAATCCCTGGTTGGTGCTGCTTTGGAAGCCCGTAAGTTTTCGCAAGTAACCAGAGTTTATGGTGCATTATATGGCGTACAGGGCATTGTTAATGAGGATTTTATAGATCTAACACAGGAAACAACCCACAATCTGGAACAGGTGGCAGACACGCCTTCCTCGGCACTGCTTTCCACCCGCGACAAGCCAGATGAGAAGTATTGCAAAGAGATTTTTAAGGTGTTGAAAGCTCATGATGCCCGATATTTCTTTTACATAGGTGGTAATGATTCCGCAGATACGGTTAGAATTGTGAACGAACAGGCAAATCTCGCCGATTACGAGTTTCGTGCTATCCACATCCCTAAAACCATAGATAACGATCTTGTGCTTAGTGATCACACTCCCGGCTTCGGCTCAGCAGCACGCTATGTGGCATCTGCTTTTACAGGTGTAAATTTGGATAACCGTGCCTTACCCGGTGTGTATATCGGGATTGTAATGGGACGCCATGCAGGATTCTTGACCGCTGCATCAGCATTGGCTCAGAAGTACCCGGACGACGGCCCACACCTCATCTACATGCCCGAACGCCCATTCCGCGTGGATGAATTCCTAAAAGACGTACACCGCGTTTACAATCAATTTGGAAAGTGTGTGGTAGCTGTTTCTGAAGGCATAATGGACGAAACAGGTGCTCCTGTGATAAGCAAGCTAACCCAAAATGTGGAAAAAGATGCCCACGGAAATATCCAGCTTTCCGGAACAGGTATGCTGGGTGATTTACTTTGCGATCTGGTACGCTCTAAGCTAAAGATTAAGCGCGTGCGCAGCGATACTTTCGGTTATCTGCAACGCTCTTTTATGGGCTGTGTGTCCGATATAGACCAGCGAGAAGCGCGAGAAGTGGGCGAACGTGCTGCTCATTACGCAATATGGTACAATCTGGATGGTTCCATCTCTATCCAAAGAACCGGCTTCTATTCTGTAAATTACCAGCTTGAAAAACTCAGTGACATTGCCGGGAAAACAAGGCATATGCCCGATGAATACATTAATGCAGCCGGTAATGGCATAACAGATGATTTCAAGTTTTACCTGCGTCCCTTAATCGGCTCAGGATTCCCTGTTGCTCACAGATTGCGTGCCCCCAAGGTCGCCAAGCTGATGGGAGAGAAATAAACTACTAAGTCGGCATAGATAACAAAGGTAGTTTAACACACTAATTCTATATCAGCATCAAACAAAGCCCTTTGCTCCCTTGATTTCCAAAAGAGAGCCGCCCATGAGCTGACCATGATCTCACCAAGACTTATCATGGTCAGCTCTTGCTCAGACGTACTTCTGTTCCTTTGCGGATTGCATACAAGATGCAAGGGGAAGATTGGTTCGCACCAAAATGAGCTTATCTATCAAAGGACGAATGCTCCTGTACCTATGATTTGAACCTCATTTTTAACTAAACATGTTTCTTCACTTGACACAAAGATGCCTGTATTTAAACTGGGCAAAAATATCATAACAAAACATGGAGGAACCCAATGACCATTCATGATTTCATGGCAAAGGTCGCAGCCAAGAACCAAGGAGAACCAGAGTTCTTACAGGCTGTGAAAGAAGTTGTCGAAACCGTTTGGGATGCGTATATCAGCAATCCCCGCTTTGTGAAAGCAAACATCTTGGAACGTATCGTGGAGCCGGAACGCACTATCATTTTTCGTGTTCCTTGGATGGATGACAAAGGTGAAGTTCATGTACAGCGCGGCTACCGCGTACAGTTTAACAGCGCTATCGGACCCTATAAGGGCGGTTTGCGTTTCCATCCCAGCGTAAACTTATCGATCTTGAAGTTTTTAGGCTTCGAACAAATATTTAAGAACAGTCTTACAACCCTGCCTATGGGCGGTGGTAAAGGCGGTTCAGATTTCGATGCAAAGGGTAAATCCGATGCAGAAATCATGCGCTTTTGCCAAGCATTTATGTCTGAACTCTTCCGCCACATTGGTCCCAATACGGACGTTCCTGCCGGTGATATCGGTGTGGGCGGACGTGAAATTGGTTACCTGTTTGGCATGTATAAGAAACTTAGCAACGAATTTACCGGTGTTTTAACCGGCAAAGGCAGAAACTGGGGTGGCAGCCTTATTCGCCCCGAAGCTACCGGTTTTGGTGCTGTTTATTTTGCCGAAGAAATGCTGAAAACACAAGGCAAGAGCTTTGATGGTCTGAGAGTAGCACTTTCCGGTTTCGGTAATGTTGCCTGGGGTGCTGCACAAAAGATTAGCGAATTGGGCGGAAAGGTTGTTACAATCTCCGGCCCTGATGGCTATATCCTGGATGAAGAGGGCATCAGCGGTGATAAAATAGATTACTTGCTGGAGCTTCGTGCTTCTAATAACGACCGCGTATGCGATTATGCTGATGTTTACCCCAATTCCAAGTTCTTCCCCGGCAAGCGTCCCTGGGAAGTGAAAGTGGATGTTGCCATGCCTTGTGCCACTCAAAACGAGCTGGATTTAAACGATGCCAAAGCACTTGTAGCAAACGCTTGCATCTGCATTGCTGAAGGCGCAAATATGCCCTGCACTCCCGAAGCAGTAGAGATTTTCATTAATAACAAGATTCTCTTTGCCCCGGGGAAAGCTGCTAACGCCGGTGGGGTTGCTACCAGTGGACTGGAAATGACACAGAACTCCATGCGCTTCGGCTGGAGCCGCGATGAAGTGGATGCCCGCCTGCATGAGATAATGAAAAACATCCATGAAGCCTGCGCTACCAATGGCAAACAAGCGGATGGTTTTGTAAACTATGTAAAGGGTGCCAATATAGCCGGGTTCCTGAAAGTTGCCAATGCCATGTGTGACATGGGTGTAGTGTAAAGTAACACCAATATAATTAATCCCTATAGCCCTGTTCCATTCATTTGGGACAGGGCTTTTCTTTGCTCGCAGAATTTAATCATGTGCTTGGAGTATAAATTGCATATTTTATCACTAACTACTATTAACAGATGAAGGATAAAGCTATGAAAAGAACGATGCTCATTATGATAGTCCTGATAGGAATTCTATCAGGGTTACACTCGCTTGCAAGAGAACTTGTAGTTGTGGAAATAGGTACCGGAACATGGTGCCAATTTTGCCCGGGTGCTTCAATGGGTGCACATGATTTATTAACAAATGGTCACGCTGTAGCCATAGTAAAAAACCATAATGGTGATACCTTCACCAATACTGCTTCCAATGCCCGCAATAGTTATTATGCCATATCAGGTTATCCCACTTCACTATTCGACGGGTTAAACAGATATAGTGGCGGAAGTAATACTCAATCCCTTTACAGTACTTTTTTACCCCGTGTGAACTCCAGACTCTCGATTCCTGCTCACTATACCATCAGTGCCACAGGTGCTAACAACGGTTTAAGCTACATGGTTGTGGTAAACGTGGCTAAACCTGAAGCAGACACTAATACCAATGTTGTTTTGCACTCTGCGCTTACTCAATCGAATATTGCTTTTAATTGGCAGGGACAAACCCAGGTGAACAATGCAATGAGATTGATGGCACCCAGCTATTCCGGTACTCCTATTGATCTTGACACTAATGAAGAGACTTCGATACCCTTGAACTTCACTATTCAGTCCGCCTGGCCTGTCCAGGATCTTGAGCTTGTTCTTTGGCTTCAAAACACGGTTACTAAAGAAATCCTTCAGGGCAAGAAGTATGCTCTGAACGCTATTCCTACCGGAGCTTCTGTAGTAACAGAATACATGATGTTCCCCAGTATATCCGTAAACTCCACCACCACCCAACCGCTTGTTCTTGCCAATTATAGCAGCACGACTGTTACAGGAACAATTAGTATAGACAATCCTGTATTCAGTTCCGATGTTACAGATTTTACTATAGCTCCGGCTTCCATACTGCCTGTAACCCTTTCATTCACACCACCTCAGCCAATACCCTATGAAGCCATTCTTACTGTGAACGGTAATTTTGCAGACAGCCAACAGTTCTTCGTGATTCTTAATGGCTCTGCATTCTCAAACACGCCTCCCGCTGCCAGCAATGTAATCCAAACAGGTGTTCCTGTTATCCACCAGACCCTTACAGGCAACTACACATATTCTGATCCTGAAAGCCATGCCGAAGGCGCAACTGAGTTCAAGTGGTATCGTGTCATGAACGGAACACCTACACTTATAGCAGGTGCCACATCCCAAAGCTACCAAATGACCGAAGCTGATGTTAACTACCAAATAGCTTTCGAAGTTACTCCTTTCGATATTCATGGCTTAGCTGGAATACCGGTTATGTCCCTTCCTACCCCAACTGTAATCCCCTTACCCATCCCTCAAAACCTTAGTGCTGTTGTCGAACTACCCAACAATGTTATTTGTACCTGGCAAAGACCGCAGTATTTTGAAACAAGGGGCTTACTTGGCTACAAATTGTACCGTAATGATCTTAATATTGCTACAATCACAGACCCCAATACCCTCACATTTACGGATACCTACCTTGATGACGGCACTTATGAATACAAGATTTGCTCTGTGTTCCAAAATCCCTACTATTTATCGAACCCAAGTGCCGGAGTTTCGGTAACGATTGGAAATGTTGCAAACGAAGACAATGTTGCCAGCCCCGTAGCAAGTGTTAGTGTTTTTCCCAATCCATTCAGTGATAATGCAAGCTTCTCAATATCCCTGAAAACGAAGCATCCTGCCAATCTGTTTATCTATAACATAAAGGGACAGATTGTAAGAAGCTTGATTATCAATCCTGATGCCAAGGGTAAGGCAAGTGTGAACTGGGATGGCAAAGCTGATAACGGTCTATCTGCCCAGAACGGCCTCTATTTCTATAGTATAGATAACGGCAGCGAACGTTTGAACGGTAAGCTGATGTTAGTTAGATAATAATCACTCATAAAATGATAAAGGATTCGGACGTAAGTCCGAATCCTTTTGAATATAACAACTAATTTCCCTGAGTTCTATGCCCTGTTACATAGCACTAACTGCACACTACCCTGTACTTTCAACTTTCTCTAAACTGCTAAGAATTTCTTCCCGAATCATATTTAGTCTCTTTTTCACTATTGCCCAGTCACTGAAATGATAATAATCCACTACGTCAAGCATCTCTCGTTTATTTAAAAATATAGTGAATCCAAGCCTGCTCTTGACTATAGATTTGGAATCTACCCCAAAATCTCTTATTGGGGATACATCAGATACACAAGTAAGATCAACAATCCTTCCATCTGGCAGAGTATAAAGCATTTAACACCTCTTACGTTCAAGAATAGTGACATTTGACTCACCCCGTTTGAATCGGCAAGTTAAATATTACTTGATACTATGTATTTGACAGGATGATTGTGGAAATACGTCCACATTTGCCTTTGCTTCATAAGTGGAATATATTATGGATATCCATGTATAAAGGAGATTACTAATGCCTGATAAATTGAATACCATTTTTACCGATATCAAAGCACAACATGATTGTGTACTTGGTTCCAGGGCTTTCCACGACATCAATGCCTGGCGCAACCACGAAGAAGATGAAGACATTATGCGTGCTAAATTTGCCGTGGATAGAGACCGCATTCTATACAGCGGAGCATATCGCCGTTACCATGGTAAGACGCAGGTGTTTTCCTTCACAAATCTTATCGACGAGGAAATGACAAACCGCAACCTGCATATTGCCTATGTATCTCAAATTGCCCGTACTATCGGAAAGTACTTAGGCATGAATACAGAGCTTATAGAAGCCATTGCCCTGGGACATGATCTTGGACACTGTCCCTTTGGTCATGATGGCGAGAAAGCCCTATCTGAATGCTGTGAAGCCAATGGCATTGGCCACTTTCACCATAATATTGAGAGCCTGCACATTGTGGATTACATCTCCCGCAAAGGTAAAGGACTGAACTTAACCTTCCAGGTTCGTGACGGCATTATCTCGCATGACGGAGAAGTACATAACGCTAAACTGAAGCCTGAAACCGCCAAGACAGAAGCCGATATAGATGCTTTCATTGCCGCTAAAAAAGCCGGTAATAACGTTCAATGGATGCCTGCCACTCTGGAAGGCTGTGTGGTGAGGATTACAGATACCATCGCATATATCGGACAGGATATAGAGGATGCCATCCGTTTTAACATTCTCAACCGCACCGAGCTTCCCAAAGAACAAGTTGCCTACCTTGGCAATACCAACAGCCAGATTATTGAAACCTTGATAAAAAGCGTGATTGTGAACAGTTACGATCAGGATTGGATAGCCTTCGATTCCGAAACCTCAGAGCATTTGCTGGAGCTGAAACGCTTTAATTACAAGCATATATACACTGATGAAAACGTGAAGCAAAGCAATGCTATCATCTACCGTACCATGCACATCATGTACGATAAATACATGCACGATATCAAGGAAGGCAACAAGTCCTCCAAAGTATTCAAACACTTTCTGGATCATAAACGACCGGAATATCTGGAGAGATTTTCTCCCCCGGAATGGGTGCGTGATTTCATTGCTACCATGACAGACCGCTATTACAATGAAGAAATAAAGGATTATATGCTGCCCTGGCGCGGCTGAACAATAGCACTTTCCTTGCTTGAATTACTTATGCATTACGCATGAAATACGCATCGCATCCGTATTTCATGCGTAATGCTATGGTAATTGGTACATGTTAGATGATGCCAGAGAGCAAGCGATATGTTTAGATTTGTTTAAGCATGAACTTCGAAGAAGCTTTCCAAACGGAGCTGCGTACGGGAATCTATATCCTCCGGTTGGTCACCTTCAAGATTCAGAAAAGGCAAATCAATGTACTTCTTTAATAACAGATTGTCTATCTGTAAGTGGCAAAAACTTTGGGTATAGCTTATCACTGCCTCTATTGAACGCTCTTTTAGCTGGGTTTTGATATCCCTCAATCTGTCATAAACGCTGTAAGGATAAGTGTATTCAAGATACTGTTTCACAACATCCGGCAGCAAAGTAGGCATCGAAAACTGACGCTGCACCTCGTTGAAAACCACATCACCACCCAATTCGCTAATGGCATCATAGATGTTTTTGAAGATAGGAGGCACACCAAGGTATGCCAGTCGCAGCCGGGCAGGTTTGGGGTCACGTTGTTTTGCCTCACGCATGAAGCTATCAAGCTCTTCCTCGTACTTATCCGGATTCCCGTTGAAATCCGAGGAATTCACCAACCAAAAATGGTTTTCTTTACCCGATACAATACGCTCTTTCCATGTCCATTCATCCAATACCAGCAGTTTCTTTCGGATGGAATCAAGCCGGGCTTTGGTTTTCAAAGTATCGCTGCGTGTTGCCCCATAATGCTGTTCCAGCCTGCTTATCTCCGCATCCATAGCCGCATAGCTTTTCTCCGGTGGAAAGGAAAAACGATAAACCGGAATGTCTTCTTCATTAATCATATCCAGCAGTGAATGCCCGTTAGAGCAATCACCCTGAACCACTCCCAGCACTTCATCCAGCGAGGAGCTAACAGCAGCATTGTAATTACCCTTAATCCATGTGCAAATAGTGCGGGGAAAGCCTTTAACCTCAGCCATCCGGACATGCTTTTCGGCATCCTGAGTAAGAAAGATATTGTTTAGGTCAATAGGTATATGTCCCGCTGCATACAGCACTTCCACAGGCATTGAGGTTGTGAAGCCAATGCGTTTAGGCTTCATAGCTTAGCTCCAGATACTGCGTTTCCAGTTCTGCAATCCGCTGCTTGCAAGCGCTGATGCTGTCTTCAAGGCTCTGCATCTCATCCTGAAGCTGTGAAGGTAGCTTGGGATCACTGTATGTGGTTGTTTGAGAAAGCTTATGATGCACGTCGTCCAGAGCTGTTTGCAGGTTGCGTAAGGTATCCTGTTCCGCCTCAATGTTGCTGTGCACTTGTTGCAGGTACCATGGATTCAGCTTTTTCTTCTTTTCCCTTGGTGCTGCCGCTGCCTTTACTATCTCAGGATTAGAAAAAGCAAGCTCAATGGCTGGTACCAGCTCCAGATCAGGCTCACTGATGGTAGGATAAACTCTGTTTTCAGCCATAGCCTTGTGAAACACCCAGTACTTCGTGGCAAGATGCTGCATAAAATAGCGGTCATGCGAAACAAAGAGAATGGTACCTTTATAATCCTGAAGTGCCTTCAAAAGCTCGTCGCTCATGGCAATATCAAGATGGTTGGTGGGTTCATCCATAATCAATAGATTGGGATTCTGATGGATAAGCACACTTAAGTAAAGACGTGATTTCTCACCACCACTCAGTACACCGACACATTTGTCCACGTCATCACCCCTAAAGCCAAAGCGTGCCAGCCAGGAAAGCACATAACCCCTTGTTTCCATCGGCACTATCTGCCACAGAGTGTCTATCACTGTAAGGCTTTCGTCCAGGGCTAACTGATGCTGATCGTAATATCCTATCTCCAGGCTTGCACCAATTTTCAGGTTACCGGAAGTGATGTCCCTCTCCCCCATCAGGATACGCAACAGAGTTGTCTTGCCGCAGCCATTGGGACCTATAATGCAAATCCTATCCTTGTAATGCGCTCTAAGGTTCACATTTCTGGCAAGCACGCTGCCACCCGGAATGCCAAACTCAAGCTCTTCCAGCGTATAAACATCGTTACCACTTCGTGATGAGCTTTGAATGTTCAGGTGTACACGCTTTTCCTGCATCGGATTCTGGATTATCTCCATGCGCGCCAGCATCTTTAAGCGGCTCTTTGCCATATTGGTTTTCTGCCCGGCTATATTCTTGGCAATAAAAGCCTGCGTTTCTGCCACGAACTTCTGCTGCCTGTCATACTGACGTTCCTGCGCCATGCGGGCAATGGCATCGGCTTCGGCAAAAGAGGAGTAATTCCCCTTTGTAATGCTCAAACTGCCCTCCCGCAAGTTGTATATGGTGCCTACGGTGTTATCCAGAAAGGTACGGTCATGCGATACAACCAGATAGGGACGCTCAGACTTGTTTAAGTATTTCTCCAGCCAGGAGATCATTGCCACATCGAGGTGATTGGTAGGTTCGTCTAATATCAAAAGGTCATAGGGCATCATCAATATGGCAGCCAGGCATATCCGTGTCTGCTCTCCGCCGCTGAACATCCCGATTTGTTTCTGGTAATCCGCTTCGTTAAAGCCAAGGGAAGAACATACGTATTTCAGTTCGTTTTCGTATTCGTCTCCGCCCAGACCATGGTAACTATCCAAATCGCGCTTCAGTGCCTCTTCAATTGCCAGGGTGTGTTCCTTGTCCAATTCGGCAGACAAGCTGTCTATACTGCGTCTTAATGCCACTAAATCGGGACGTGCGCTCTTAATGTGATCCACCATAGCAAGGCTTGGCTCCAGAAACATGTTCTGAGCCAGATAGGCAATGCGGCATTTCTTTGCCCGAAGTATCTTGCCGTTCGTGGGGTTAAGCATACCAAGCATCATTTTTATAAGCGTGCTTTTCCCGCTGCCGTTGCTGCCTATCAAGCCTACCCGGCTGTTGTGCTCTAAAGTGCAGTTTATATCTTTCAGAATGTGGATACCGGCAAATTCCATGCCGCCATCTATTACTTGAATCAAGCTCATTTTGAATCCGTTTGTTTATTACTAATCGGTGCGAAATCACTATCCCGTGCCGATTTGGAGATAAATCCCCTGCAAGGCTGTGCTGTCAACCTCATTTTTTCCTTGTCAAAAAAGAGCCACTCGTTTTTAAGGTACTCAACCGGCTCGGGATGTAGCGCAGCCCGGCTAGCGTACTTGAATGGGGTTCAAGTGGTCGCAGGTTCAAATCCTGTCATCCCGACCAGTTTTTTTATCCAGCCGGTTATGCAAATTGCCTTAGATACAGTTTAGGGTGCTCGGTTTTATACCGCGCACCCTTTTTCTATATATAGGTTTCTGTTTGTTTTAGCCTATGTAGCTAAGCACCTGATTCGCCTTTGTAATAAAGCTTTTCAGTTCTTTACCGCTGAAGGGCTTCTGCTCCAATAGGGATAAATCATGTATGTAAGAGCATAGCGTTTTTACTTCATCATCCCTGCCCTGCTCATCCAATTCCACTATCTTTTTTATCACGGGGTTTTCCCTGTTCACCACAAGTGAATGATACTTCAGCATGTCCGCAGCGTTGTTCTGTTTGGAAAGCATGTCCATATCATGCCAACGGCGCATGTATTCGCTAAATACTATCATAGCAGGTATATCATTACTCTTCAAGCTCTTCACTTCCACTTTCAGCTCGGTGAACACATGTTCCTGGATGGCTTTCATCGCCTCTTCACCAAGCTCGGTTTTCACCTCAGCAGGCAGATCGTAAGGCATAATAATGCTTTGTTCTTCCTTCTGTATGATATACGGTGCCAGTGCAGTTACCGCCACAGGATGCTTCTTAACAAACTCTGCATAGCTTTCCTTGCTAAAGCTTGCTTCCACACTCTGATCCATGGCTTTGTAGAATATGCCTTTCAACTTTTCTTCCATATCCGCATTTGCATTGGAATCGTCCTTATTCACCATCAGGTCATTCATTTCCGAATCTATGCGCAGGAACTCTATCTTATCAATCTTGCCTTCCAGACGCTGGTAAAGGTGCATATCAAGCGGGCTATTCTGGAAGATAACTTCTATGCCCTGTTCCTTCATCAGGTTCAGATAGCTTACCAGGGTATCTTCATTACCGGCATACCATATCTTGGTCTTTTCATCTCCGCTGTTGTTACGTGCTTTGTATTCCTCGATGGTAACATAGTCACCTGAGGCAGTCTTGAAGATAACGATATCCTTCATTGCCTCAAAGAAATCATCTTCTTTCAGCAAGCCAAACTTGATGAAGGCATTAATGTCTTCCCAGTATTCTTCGTACTTCTTGCGATCTTCCTTAAAGGTATTCAGGAAGTGATCCGCCACTTTCTTCACGATGTACTGGCTTATCTTTTTCACCTGCGTATCGTTCTGCAGGAAGCTGCGAGACACATTCAGCGGGATATCGGGGATGTCTATGCCGCCCTTTAGTAAGAGCAGGAACTCCGGAATAAGGTCTTCCAGGTTATCTGCCACAAACACGTTGTTGCAATACAGCTTCACTTCGCCCTTGAAGAAATCCGGCTCGTTGCGAAGCTTGGGGAAATACAGAATGCCTTTTAAGTTAAAGGGGAAGTCCACATTCAGATGTATCCAGAACACAGGATCCATATAGTCATGGAACACCTGTTTGTAAAACTCTTTGTATTCTTCGGGAGTAACGTCCTTAGGGGCACGGTTCCACAGGGCTTCCTTCTGATTAATCTGCTTATCGCCAAACATGATGGGATAAGGCATGAAGTTGCAGTAACGCTCCAGAATATCCTGTATCTTTTTATCCTCGGCATACTCGGCGTTCTCTTCGTTCAAATATATAGTTATGGTGGTGCCTATCTCTTTGCGTTTGCCTTTCCCCAGCACGTATTCAGTGCTGCCATCGCATTCCCAAAAAGCCGCTTCACTGCCCTCTACAAAGGATAAGGAATCTATGGTTACCTTATCTGCCACCATGAAAGAGGAATAAAAGCCCAGCCCAAAATGCCCGATGATATTACTCTGCACATCCTTGAACTTATTGATGAAATCCTCGGCACCGGAGAACGCAATCTGATTGATATACTTCTTTATCTCCTCGCCGGTCATGCCAATTCCGCTATCTATCACTTTCAGGGTCTTTTTGCTTTTATCCAGCTTGATTTCTACCTTCATATCTTCAAGCTTGAAGTTCTCGTCTGCATATCTGCGTTTGGACATCGCATCCACGCTGTTCGAGATCAGCTCTCTCAGGAAGATGTCATGCTGTGAGTACAGCCATTTCTTTATAATAGGAAATATGTTCTCGGTATGAATGCTTAAACTGCCTTTTTCTTTGGTTTTCTCTGCCATGGTTAAACTCCTTGTTGGTCTTTAGTCTTTATCTGGAGATATAATAAGCAGTGCGGAGATTTTGTCAAGCTGTTTTTAGCAGTCTGCCCGTTAGAGTGCCAAACTTCATGTTTGGAATCAGACGGTATCCTTTGCCCATGTCCATTTCCCAGATAAACACATTCCATAATGACAGCCGCCTTCGGCTGTCAAGCACACGAGGCGTGTGGCAATACGAGTATACACTATTATCACGCTATACACTTGTAAAAGAACATCCGGGAAGCCAGATAAACTTACTTTCATAGTGTATAGGGGGACAGATCCGAGTTTTTGGGACAGATTTGGCGTTTATTTTTGCATCCGCATAAAGCAACAAGCTATTAATGATACCTATCGCTATACCATTAAAGCTGTTAGTTGGATTTATAATTTTTCAGCATACCTGGATAGCCAAGCCACTACATACCCGGTTATTTACTATTTCATCAGCATCAATTTGCGTGTTTGGCTATGCTTACCATCTTCTAATTTAGCAAAGTACAGCCCCGAACCAACAGATTTGCCTTGTGAGTCTGTGCCATTCCATGCCATCCGGTGAAACCCACCCGGCAACAATCCTTCATGCAGCGTCTTCACCTTTTGCCCGCGGAGGTTATAGATAGATAGTGTTACATCCCTGGCACTTGGCAGAATGAAGCTGACGGTAGTTTCGGGATTGAAGGGATTGGGGTAGTTGCTTAAACCATAATCAGTCCCGGGATTGGGTGTTACTTCATCATCATTTGCCACGTTAACCCGCACCATGGGGATGTTCAGCACCGTTTCTTCGCCTTCATACGCGGCTACAATGGGGATAATGGTATCTGCATAATCCCAACGGCTGGCTTTTAGGGTATATACCCCGGCACCGGTAGGGAATAGTGCCCAGCCCAAGGAATCGCTGAACTCGGGGAGTTTGCCCTCGATCTCCAGTTTTACGCAATCCACCGGGAGCCCGGTAAAGGAATCGTACACATAGCCCCGCAGCCCGCCAATATACACGGAATTGTACTCATAAGCACCAATATCAATAACGCTTGGAACTCCCACAAATGCGGGCACTATTCGTTTATGATACCTGATGTCAAACTCTGGTAAATCTGGCCTATATGCCCCGGCATCTATACACCTGGAGCCGATGTGTAGACTGTAATCCCCATTTAGGGTATCAGCAAACGCAGGGTTATCTACAACGTTTCCGCCCCCATCAGTGTAAGGGGCATAGGTTGGAATTGGAATGCTAAGGCAATTGTGGTAGAACGTGGGATGATGCGCTTCAGACCCGGTACCATATCTATAAGAAACGTCAATAATATTGTTTGTAATAATGGGGTCACAATCACCGACCGAACCTTGGAAAGTGTGGAAGTTGACGAATGTGTTATTGTACATGAACGGCGAGGCATGGTCTGTATAATATACGTAAGGAGTAGAACTGCCTATATACCTTACAAGATTGTTAAAAAACCTCATCTGACCGTCTTGATGTGCTGTACTGGTAATGTCAAAATCAATGGCGGGGCTATAATTTGTTTCAATGATGTTGTTATACATGTATGTAGTGGTTGCGTTAGTTTGGAACGAATAAGCCTGCACAGAGCCATAAAGATAGTTATCCGAGACATAACTAGTCCCATATCCACTGGCAACAATAAGAAGTGGGCTATTACCCGGATTAGCATTGATTGGCTTTACAAATCTGTTTCTTCGTGCAAAAACGGTATCTGTTACTGCATAAGATGTGCATCCCCAAGCACCATCTCCATTAATGGTTGTGTTACCATAACTCGAAAAGGTTCCATACTCATTTCTTGACTCCTCTTGACGGTTTATACCTGTATTGTAGTTATCCATAACATTATTCAAGAAGAGAATGTCCATATAGTAGCCGGTAGGACCCCGAGTGGCATTGCCGGTGAAATAGCATTTGGCAATGGTAACCTTATAATGCTCCGGTGGTTCGGGAGATGGGGCAGCACTAAAACCCAAATAGCCTGCTCCAGCAAATGGTGGGGGATATTCATTGTCAGAGTTTCTGAACGTGCATCTGTAAATAAGCAAATCTGCAGAAAGATACATGCTGCGCAAGGCTTGTAGATTGGTATCGAAAGTGCAATCCCTAACGCGAATCACACCATTGGCGAATTCAAGTGCAGCCAGTGCCCAATCACCGGGAACATAATCACAGAAGTTGGCATGCCTGAATATACAGTATTCAAAAGTGGACATAGGCGCACTTGGGGCCATGTAGATGCTGCCCCAGCGGTAACTGGGTTCACTTTCATTCCTATCAAAAGTAATAGGGTTCAGCTTAGTGCCAATGGCAATAATCTTGCCATTTACAATGATCATTTTGGCGATTGGTTGGCTGTTTCCGCTCCACATGAAGTTGTATATATTGCTTTTATCAGCCCCAACAATGCGCACCTCCGTGCCGGGCAGAATAGTGAGGGTCACTCCGCTATCCACGTATAAGAATGATGTTACAATGTATGGATTGTTCGCAGGAGACCATGTGGTGTCCTGGGTTATGTGTCCGCTAACTTCTATACTGAACAGTGAAACAGTCAGGAGTATGAAAGCTATTAGTACTAATGTTCGATCCATAGTAATCCTTTGCTTATTATCAGGGCTTGGGCATTGTACCCAAGCCCTTAATTGCCACTTTATTTCAAGAGCATCATTTTATGCACACGATGGAGTTTATCTTGTTCACTTTTGGCATAATACAACCCTGAACTTAATAACCTTACATTCGTCATTTTCTCTCTACATACTATCCTGTAACATCTGGAGGAAAGGTATCTCTATCAGGAAGTAGTCGGAAAGCTTCTTAAAATCCATGTCGTAAGCAGTGCCGAATTTCAGCACAGCCGGTAGCATCAGGAAGTTAGTCTCAGCGCGCAGTTCAAAGCCGTTGGCATTGTAGGTTCGCGACTTCCGGTCGGATTGCAGGATGTTATCCAGCGCAGTATAATCATGCCACAAGGTGAAACCCGCATAGTGTATTGAAAGCATATCGCTTAGCACGTTCAGATTAATATCATCCGATAGTTTAATGTTTAGCTCGCTTTGCACATTCAGCAGCTTCTTGCATAAATAATCATCTTCATAACCCCGTAAGTAATAGCGTTTGAAGGCAGGTCTGTTCCCACTTTGCAGTATTTCGTAGCGGTTGGTTCCGGGGAGGAACTGGGTGAGGGGATCGCCATTCACTATCTCGTAGTGAGACCTGTTTTGCAGAGTGATAGTTCTCATCATCTCACCACCAGCAATCTCAAGCAGAGGCGCATAGGCAAAACCTGCCTGGAATGAGTGCTGGTTAAAGTCCATATTCATCCCCAGAGTTTCTGATGCCATTTGCAGTGAGTAGTCAGCATCGTAGGAGCGAACCGGATGAAGCTCCATATTCTTCCATGGCAAGCTGTAGCTATAACCGGCTTTTGCCCCGAAAGAGGCAAAGCCTTTATTCTTGTAGATGGGGTTATCATTAGCGTTTGTCAGGTCTGTATAGCTGATGTCAAAGCCAAGTGATGCCCCTCTGTAGGGCTTAACAATATTGAAAGGAAAGCTTATCTTGCCGGATACCCTTTCCATGTCCTGATAATACAGCTTGTCCTCACCTATACCGGATAGCCATTGGTCACGTGTGTAGTTGAGGTCAAGGGTGGGAGACAGAGTTTTGTTTTGATACATAACAATCCACCAGGCGCGGTCTTTCGGACTGTAAGGAAGGGCGGCGAAAGCAGCAAATAAATGCTTACCCAGTGCTTCGGAAAGCACAAAGCCCCCGCTGGCATAAGTATAGGTTGGCAGCACAAAGCCCATTCGCCATTTAATATTACGCCATGAGACATAATCCTGTGGCTGTGAAATCTCGATATGCTTTGTGGAATCCGTGATAGAGTATTGGGGCATTAGCTTTATCCATTTATTGTAATAATTCTCTGTGAATGTATCCTTAACAGCCGGTTTGAGCTTTGGCACATAGGAACCCGGTATCCTTGCACCCCGGTTCATGTCTGCCATCACATACATTTTATCATCCAGATAACGTATAGGCTCGGCATTATACGGAGGATGAGCCAGATACAGCTTAGCTTTATCGTTCAGGTTGTAAATCACCACATCCAAATCTGAACTTTCAGGATTCTCCGTGCTATACAGCAGTTCGTGGTCATTGTTCCAGCGGATAGATTGTGCCATATCTGTAAGGCTTAATTTGTCCGTCACCTGTCGGGTATTTATATCCAGAACACTGATATTAAATGCAGCATCTTTATCAAACACGATGAAGGCAAGTTTCGTGTTATCAGGAGATAAGGACAGGTTGCCTATCTGCTCATCGAAGCCAAGAGAATAGACAATTGTCCCTTGGGGCTTCTTGCCACTTTTCGCTTTCGTCGGGTGCTCTTCTGCTTCGGCTATATCATACCAAATATCGTTGCTGTTTGCACCCAGCTTTTGATAATACACTCCACCCAATGAATCCATTTCCGGGTAATTGCCCTCTTCCAGCCTTTGTAGTTTGCCTTTAGTTACATCATAGCGGAAGATGCGGGGAGCCAGCCTGCCTGCTTTATGGCGGGTATAGACAGACCATGCTGCCCACTTGCCGTTTTCACTTAAGGATATTTTGGTAAACCTGCTTGCCTTAAACAAACGTTTCGAGCTTTTTAGTTCCAGTTTATCTGCTTTTAAGCTATCCATCTTCACGGTGCTCAAGATCAGATCATAGTAATTCTGATTCTCTGTATCTTTGGCGGCAAAGAGCAGTTTATCCTGTTTCCAGTCCAGATTTGCAAACTGGTAATAGCCGTTACTCAGCTTGGCAAAGTCATTGATATTGCCTGCTGCCGTAGTATCAGCCGGAACTGCTTTGTTGGCATATACTTCGCCAAAGTAGTAGGTATTTATATAGCGTCTCCATTCTCCTTCAAACGCGCTGTAGTCCTTCTTGTAAACTTCTTTGAATGCTTCTTTGAAGCCGTAAAACTTCGCCTTGTTGCGATACTTTAATAGCTTTATAAGCTTCTCTTCACCATACATGGCAGATAGGTAGCGTACTTTGGCAAAGCCATCAGCATACAATAATCCACCGTCATACTGAGCTGATGGTATCCCGGATTTATTGGATAACACGCTTGCTTTCAGAAACCTATCCCCACGGTTATAGCCCCAGGTTTCTCCGCTAAAGAATTGCGCATAGCCTTCATTGAGGTTGCGAGGGAAGGTAGGGTAAATAGGGATATATTTAGTTAGCCAACCGGAGATGGAAGCTGCCAGAAACCAGTGTGACATTTCGTGGGAGATAACTTTCCTTAGCCACTTGTCATTGCCTGTAAACAAGCCTGTGAAGTCATTCTGGTTAACCCAGATAAAGATGTAATGGCTCAAGAGAGCTGCTCCGTTGGGTATATTATCCTGATCGGATATGTAAATTATGCAGGTCTGCTTAGGTGATATCTGATATGTTTTGCTTAGCGTGACAAACGTCTTTTGTGCTATCACAGCCGAGCTGCGAGCTTGTTCCAACAGCGGTTCGTGATACACAATCCGGCAGTTGGCGGTCTCTATGCTTTTCCAGTCAAGTTCAGGATGATTTCTTTGGTTGAAACCGTTGAACGCCACCAAGGATAACAGCTGTACCACCACCATCATAGCTATCAATATCATTATCAGCTTTTTCATTACATCTCCAGTTACCATACTTACCCACATTGTGAGCGAAATCCAGCCTCTGAATAGCATTGCAGTCGTCAAGAGATAACTTCCCCTAACTTATATAACAAATCTACAATCAAGTAATATCTTAACCTACATCTCAAGTACTGTGGTATTGGAACGGTATAAAGCTTGATGTCCACTTACCTATTCCCTTCTTTGTCCCTGCTTGTTTCCCTTATGCTTCTATAATAATCCCCTAACGATTCCCTAATGGCGTTAGGGAATCGTTAGGGAATTATTATGGCAATACTAAAGATAGCAGCAAGGAAGAAGGCAAGGTTCTCAAAGCGGGTATGATAAATTTTAGAAGAGTTGGTGACGTATAAGTGATGCGCACTATTTGATACTTGTTTGTTAGCTAATATAAAGCAGCACCGTAAGATGCTGCCTAATATAGATAAAATAGTGATAAGGTGTAAAAGGCTACGTAGCTACATGCCGCGCATCATAGCTTCCATATCCTTCATGCCTTTAGGGGTGCTCATTTTCTTCATCATCTTTTTCATGTCTTCAAACTGACGTAAAAGGCGGTTTATCTCCATTACAGGGCGTCCGCAACCCTTGGAAATGCGCAAACGTCTGTTGCCGTTTAAGATTTCCGGTCTTTCGCGTTCCTTGTCCGTCATGGATTGGATGATGGCTTCCACGTGTTTCATGGCATTCTCGTCGATAGTCATGTCTGCGGGTAGTTTGTTGCCCAAGCCGGGAATCATGCGGATAATAGATTCTATTGATCCCATCTTTTTTATGCTTTGCAGTTGTTTAAGGAAGTCATTCAGCGTGAATTGGTTCTTCATCATCTTGCGGGCAAGCTTCTCTTCTGCCTCCATGTCCATGGATTCTTCCGCTTTTTCGATAAGAGTTAACACATCGCCCATACCCAGAATCCTGCTTGCCATGCGCTCGGGATAGAATATCTCCAGATCACCGATCTTCTCGCCAATACCCACAAAAGCAACAGGTGTATCAGTTACGGCTTTTATAGATAGGGCTGCACCGCCACGGGCATCGCCATCCAGCTTGGTGAGGATAACTGCATCGAATTGGAGCTTGTTATGAAACTCTGCTGCCACAGTAACGGCATCCTGACCTGTCATGGCATCTGCCACAAAGAAGATATAATCCGGCTTGATGTGAGCTTTCAACCTTGTAACCTCATTCATCATTACTTCATCGATGTGAAGCCTGCCGGCGGTATCGAATATCAGCAGGTTTGTATAGTCTTTCTGGGCGGCGGCAAGGGCAGCATCAGCAATTTTGATTACATCTTTGGTGTCTTCACTAATAACGGTAACATCTATCTGCTTGCCGAGGATTTTAAGCTGATCAACAGCTGCAGGACGGTAAACATCGCATGCTACCATCATGGGCTTTATGCCCTTTTTGCGGTACAAGGCGGATAGCTTGGCGCAGGCAGTAGTTTTGCCGGAACCCTGTAGGCCGACCATCATGACTTTAGTAAGCTTGTTATTGTATAATTTGAACTCAAAGCCTTCTGTATCCATCAGATTAACAAGCTGATCGTGTACTATTTTAACCACTTGCTGACCGGGAGTAAGGGACTTTAGCACTTCCGCACCTAAAGCCCGTTTCTCTACTTCACTTACAAAATTCTTAACTATTTTAAAGTTAACATCGGCTTCCAGCAACGCCATACGTATTTCGCGCATGCTGGCTTTGATATTGTCTTCAGTAAGGTAACCCTTGCCTTTAAGGTTGCGGAATATTTTATCAAGGCGGTCAGAGAGGCTGTTGAACATAGTTATATCCTTTTAATATTAGCAGGTTAAGGGGTTAGCAGGTTAATGGCGTAATGCTTGGATTGCTGTGCTATAACTTGGTGAATTAAAAATGTAAGAAGCAGAGACAAGGATATCCGCTCCGGCATTAAGTAATGCTGTGGAATTGGCAGCGGACACTCCCCCATCCACTTCAATGTAAAAGCTAAGCGCATGGGCTTTACGATAGTCCGAAAGATACTGGATCTTGTCCAGAACTTCTGGGATAAAGGCTTGTGCAGAATAGCCGGGATTAACGCTCATTACAAGTACGTAATCCAATAGGGGAAGGATGCTATCCAGAGTGTTAATCGGGGTAGCAGGGTTTAGGGCAACTCCGGCTTTGATGCCATGCTCTTTGATCTGGCTGATAAGGCGATGGCTGTGGTGCACTGTTTCCTGATGAAAGCTGATCCACTGGACACCAATCTCAATTAGCCGGGGAACGTGAAAGTCCGGATTGGTAACCATGAGGTGAACATCCAAGGGGAGCTGGGTGAGGTTACGCACGGCTTTAATAATTGGGAAACCAAAGCTGAGATTGGGAACATAATGACCATCCATCACATCCAGATGAAGGATATCTGCACCGGAAGAGTCGAGCGTGGAAATTTCGGCAGCCAAACGGCTGAAATCGGAAGATAGAAGCGAAGGGGCTATTTGCGCTTTGTACATTTGCGTTTCGGACTGCTGATCAAAAAGATGATCTCGGCAATCTCCTCCTGATGTAAAGTTTTGTACTTGGAGATGATATCCTGCTTTAATAGTAGCAATTCTTGCATCCAGGTGTTATTTTGCACTCCTACATACAGAATGTGGTTTTCCAATTTGATGGGATGAGAACGGCTGGAAAGCAAATCCCCAACCACACGTTTCCAACAGAGATACACATGGATGAAACCCTGATACTTATCACCGCCTAAACGGTAAACAAGATCGTGGGAAAGCTCTATGATAGAGTTGAAAGCCATGATATCACCATCAATGCCATACTATCGGAGTGACTGTAACATCACTCCGAAAGCAGGGCAATTTTTAGTAACAGAGATATGGGTGCTTTAATCCTGATGGGTGATTAGCCCAATGCCATTGAAGGCAAGGATCAGAACTGCCATAGCAACATAATACACGGAACCGATACCGGAGGTGGAACTATCCACCCGGCTCATCAGAATTCCGGGGAGTGCGGCTGCAATAACAAACAGCACATAACCGATTATTCTCTGGGGTAACTCTTTGCCTTTCACGTTAATCATGTACTGTGCAGCAAACAAGAGGGCAAGAAAGAGGATAGAAACACCCCCAACTATGCCAAATGCAGCACCGGAACTAAGCTCCGCAGGTAACTTTATAACGCTGGTACGAAAAGCAATCAGCAAAGGAGTAGCAAGTGCCAGGGCAAGTAATACTCCCCCCACAATCTTATTAAATAGATTCGAGGAACTTTGCACCAGTTCGAAATGCCTTTGGCGTTTGCGCATCAGGAAATACATGATGGCAATCACAGCCAAAAAGAAACCCGCATAAGCAAGTATCATAATCGGACGTGAGGTAATCATCCCCATGAGGGACAACATCGCCACAAACAGGATCAAACTAACAATCTGCTTAATTTTGAACAGAGTATCGGACATGGAAACCTCCATGGTTTATTCTTGTTCTTGTTCTATCACAAAGCTAAGTGTGCAGCTAACGTCCTTGTGCAAACGCACACGAACAGATAGCTCTCCAAGTTCCTTGAAGTGTTTATCCATACCAAGAGTACTCTTGTGAAGAGTAATCCCTTTTTCTGATAAGGCATGGACAATATCGTTCTCGGAAACTGATCCAAACATGCTGCCATGTTCATCAACTTTGCGCACGAATACCAATTTAGTTGCAGCTATTTTTTCGGCAAGGTTTTTTAGCTCTGCAAGCATTTTTTGTTCTTCGTCAGCAAGCTTACCCTTGATTGCGCCAAGCTTCTTCATGTTTATAGGAGTAGCATAAATTGCAAAGCCTCGGGGAGTTAGATAGTTACGGGCAAAACCGCGGGCGACATTTACTACATCACCTTGGTTGCCAACTTTTTCTATGTTTTTCAGCATAATAACTTTCATGCCGTGATTCCTCCAGGAATTTCTTTTCGTTTGTTCAGCCACATATCAGCAAAGCCAAGTAAGACAAGCATAATATGCGCATACAATATGATCACTAACATAAAGATGCCAAGTACAATGCGATTGGCAAATACAAAGCCAAGCCGCTGCCACACCACTGAAACACCCTGTAAAAAAGGTATTACACATAATGCAAGCAGAGCGTTCAGGAACAGCATCTTCGTTTGTTCAAACAAATACAAAGGGATAATGGCGATGATTAACAGATTGTAGAGACCGGGAAAACTAAGGCTTGAAAGCAATGAGGGAATCTTCAACAGCTTTTGGAAAAGTAAGAATCCCAAAGCCAAGCCTAAGCTCTGCGTTATAATCCACACTGAAGGCAAGATTGCTTTCCAGAGTGGTAACGCTTCCGTAAACACCGTATTATCTACCAATAATGGTAACTGAGTTTGTAACATTTCCAGCCCCTGATCAAACACCTGTAACTGGTACACTCCAAACAACCAATAGCGGACTAAACCGTAAGCAAGCAAGCCAAGATTAGCAATCAGGAAAGCTT
The DNA here is from genome assembly GCA_002840645.1 of Candidatus Cloacimonetes bacterium HGW-Cloacimonetes-3. Lineage (GTDB taxonomy): Bacteria > Cloacimonadota > Cloacimonadia > Cloacimonadales > Cloacimonadaceae > Cloacimonas. Next base: position 97,585 of record PHBO01000006.1, on the reverse strand, counting down.
CGCTTTGTTTTATACCAGCCTTTAGCTTGTATAGGAATATCAGGCTAACCACACCTACAGCAAAGATAGCATCAAGTGCCATCACTTGCGCGCCGGGATTAGCATCCAGCATTAGCAAAGCAAGCGGCAGCGGAAAGAACATCAGCAAAGGTTTGATGGGATTTGCCATGCTCAACACTACCGTCTTGGAGATGTAAGCAAACAGCAGGATTAAACCCAGGAAAGGGTTCATAATTGCCAGAATGCTAATTATCAGGGGGTATAGAAACATCTACTCTATAACGTAAGGAATTAGTGCCATCTGACGGGCACGCTTGATTTCGGCAGTCAGCTTGCGCTGGTGCTTGGAGCAGGTGCCTGTAAGTCTGCCGGCGTCTATCTTGCCAACATCAGAGGTAAACTGGCGCATGATATCCAGATTCTTGTAATCTATCTGGATTTCTTTATTAGCGCAGAACTTGCAATACTTCTTACGAGTGAATTTCTTCTTTCTATCGGTCATGTTCATCTTATTTTACTCCTTAAAATGGAACGTCGTCACTGGTGGCACTATGGGGAGCGGATTCTTCCGAAGGAAGCGGGGCATCACTATCATGAGAAGCAGTTCCACCATCTTCACGGGGTTTCCATTCCAGGTTGTGGAGGTTTTCCACTATCACTTCATAGCTTTTCCTGGTCTGATTATTCTGGTCAGTCCAGCTACGTGTTTCTAATCGTCCTTCAACTATTAAAGGGCTGCCTTTATGGGTTTGGTTGGCAACAAATTCTGCCCATCTGCTCCAAGCGATGCATTCAATCCAGCTTGTAGAAGTCTGCCACTGGTCTGATTCATCTTTGTAGCTACGGTCACTGGCAAGTACGAAACGAACGACAGGAGTTCCCTTGGGAGTGTATTTTAGCTCAATATCGTTACCAATCCTACCGCTAACAATGAATTTGTTTATGCGTGGAAGTTTGAGATCAGCCATCTCTCCTCCTTATTCGCCACGGGCAACAAACATGTGGCGCATGATGTCTTCGTTGATGTTGTACAGCCTTTTCAGGGGTTTCACGGCTTGACTGTCCAGCTTGAAATAGTTCACATAATAGTAAGCTTCCTGGACTTTGTTTATGGGGTAAGCAAGCATTCTTCTTCCCCATGGATCGGTCTTGATAATCTCTCCGCCGTTATCCACAATCTGTGCCAGAATACTATCATTCAGGCTGTTTGCTTCGTCGGCATTAAGACGTGGTGACAGTATCACCATCAGTTCATAATCCTTCGTCATTACTTTCCTCCTTTGGACTAATGATTCCGGCGCGCTTTGCCCCGGAATAGGATTTTTTCCATGTACTATAATCATTCAACATACTGTCGAAATCATATTTGATATAAGTGTCAACAAACTTGCCGGCAATGTCCAGAATCGGGTTAAAAAGTTCCCATTCCGAAGCCGGTATCTCGCTTAGAACATAATCTGAAACTGAAAGCTCGGGATTGCGTCCTATGCCAATTCGGATGCGTTTCAAATCGCTGGGGGGCAGCACAGTAAACAGGGATTTCATCCCGTTATGTCCACCATCACCACCGCCTTGGCGGATGCGTAACACAGTTGGTTCAAGTTCCAGATCATCGTGAATCACGAGGGTTTCTGTAACTTTCCATTTTGACAAAGCTACTTTTAAAGCCTCACCAGAACAGTTCATGTAAGTAGTCGGTTTCAAAAGGACTGTATCCTTTAAACACAGATAATCATACAGCTTATCGCGAGAAAAGCTATTACCGTGCTTTGCAGCCCATCGGTCAAGGCAAACAAACCCAATATTGTGCCGGGTATTCCTGTATTCGTTAGTGGGGTTCCCCAACCCAATGATGAGCTTCATACGCGCTTAATTATCTTCTGTTTCCTCGACAGGTTCAGCTGCAGGAGTCTCTTCTGTAACAACTTCAACCTTCTTGGCATGCACGACAGCTATAGTAACGTCTTCATGATCAAGATAAGTCCAACTTCCGCTCGGGAGATCGCACACATGCCTGGAATCACCAATCCGCATATCGCTAACATCAAGGCTTAGTTCCTTAGGTATATCAGTACCTTTGCAGCTGACCTTAATCGTATGCATCTGAATATCCAGCATTCCGCCTTCCTTGGTGCCAATTGCTTCGCCAACAAAAGTAATAGGAATATCCAGTTCAATTACAGAAGTAGCACTCACTACCAAAAAATCAAGATGCAAGAAATGCCTTCCTACAGGATGGATCTGCTTTTCTTTCAAAATGGTATGGTACTTCTTACCGGCAAGTTCGATTTCCCAGAAGCAAACTTCCTTGAAGCTCTTCTTGTGCATCTGAGTGAATTCCGGCTTTTTAACGCTTATGGATATGCTTTCTGTATCACTTCCATATATCACGGCGGGGATCAATCCGCTGGCTCTCAGATTGGTTAAATCTGATTTTCTAACGGTGTGTCTTGGTTCTGCATTAAGAGTAAATATCATTTATTCCTCCATCTCTCTTTTCTATACTTTGGAAATTAACCGGCTAACAAGTACAAATCTGCAACCCGGCAACTTCATATCAATCTCGTGTTTAAGCAACAAATCTAAGCCATCCTATCTGAACAGTATGCTAATCGATTCTTCTATGTGAATCTTTTTTATCGCTATCGCTAACATTTCTGCAATGGAAAGCTGTACTATCTTCGCACAGGCTTTCTTTTCCTCAGATAGTGCTATAGTATTGGTAATATACAGCTTCTCTATCGGCGAAGCCTCAAGATTGGCAACCGCATTACCGCTGAGTACGCCGTGTGTACAAGCAGCATATATCCGCTTTACACCCTGCTTTTCGAGCGCATCAGCAACCTTGATAAGGCTTCCACCTGTATCTATAATATCATCAAACAAGATAGCAGTCTTGCCGCTTACATCACCAATGATGTTCAGCAATTCGCTCTTGTCATTATTTCCGCTGCGTCTTTTATCGCCAATGGCAAGCGAGCAATTAAGGCGTTTTGCTAAAGCTCGTGCTCTGATTGCACCGCCAGAATCCGGTGAAACCACTACTATATCTTCCATCTGCATGATACTTTTAAAATATCTGGCAAAACTGGGAATGGCAAACAAGTGATCTACAGGAATATTAAAGAAACCTTGAATCTGTTCGGCATGAAGATCCACTGTGATAACGCGGTCTGCACCGGCAACGGTGATCAAATCTGCTACCAGCTTTGCGGTTATTGGCACCCGGGGTTGATCTTTCTTGTCTGAACGAGCATAGGCATAATAGGGAATTACGCAGTTTATGCGTTGCGCTGATGCCCTTTTTAAAGCATCAATAATTATCAGCAAGTCCACTAAACTGTCGTTCACCGGGTAACTTGTCGGCTGGATGATAAACACATCCGCCCCGCGAACATTGTCATTTATCTTAACAAAGGATTCGTCATTAGAGAACTTAAACAAATCAATATCCCCAAGAGGTATGCCGGCATGACGGGCAACTTCCTCTGCCAGGGGACGATTTGCATTTCCTGTGATTAGCTTAAGTTTTGAAAACACTGCACTTTCTCTTACGTTCTTCCTTCGTTATTTAGTGCTGTTAATGCTAACACAACAACACGATTCTAATTATTGCAATATCCACTTAATAAAATAGATACACAACTCACTGCTTCCCAATAAGGGCAAGTCTTACAAGGATTTTGAATAGCTGCTTTTTGTCAAAGCATATTTATTACTAAACTTGAGTTGAACCCTGCTTGCATTGCCCTATCATTGCCCACTCATTGTGGACTTTGTGGGCAATGAGTGGGCAATGATAGGGCAATGCAAGCAGGGAATCAGCAGGAATTGCGGCAAAGAGTCTTCGTGATCTTTGTCCAATATCCCTTGTTAGCAAAGTATTCAGCGCATGTTTGCATGGTATCGCTATTATGAAATATTCCAAAACAGGTAGAGCCGCTACCGCTCATCATGGCTACACTCGCTCCATAATCCGATAGTGAACATAAAAGCTCGTCAATAGCTGGATAAACCATACGGATACCTGCTTCCAGACGATTTAAACAGCTTCTGGAAAAAGCACTAATATTGAACACTTGCCTATCTTCGGGATTGGGCATTATTACAAGCTTATACGCTTCAGAGCTGGCAATGTGGATGTTAGGGTTAACCAACAGTATGTTCTTGATATCAACGTCTGCCAGGGGTGTAATCTGCTCTCCCCTGTTCTCCCCTAATGCGCAACCTCCCTCAAGAAAGAAATTGATATCACTGCCAAACTGAGCGGCGATCTCGTGCATTTCGATAGGAGAGAGATTTAGATGCCAAAGCTTATTTAATGCAGTGATACAGTTCGCTGCATTACTGCTGCCCCCACCTAAACCTGCTGCAATGGGAATATGCTTATCAAGATGAATGATAATGCCTTGCTCAATCTGGTACTTGTTTTGTAAGCATGTTGCTACCTTGAAAATTAAATTTTGCTTATTGGCAAGAGCTGGGGCATTAGAGGTAATGCTGATACAAGCATCATTGGTCACATTATAACGTATGTAATCACAAAGGTCAATACTGCATAACACAGTATTGACCTGGTGATAGTTATTTGGCAGTTTGCCGATAACCTCAAGAAACAGATTTATTTTTGCGTAAGAAGCGGTTAACATTCTTCTTTTGTTTCTTGGGTACCTCGTCGCCGTAGTAGTAGTAATAATAGTAGTAGTAGTAATAGTAATTCTGCTTACTATAGTATTTCTGCACGTAAATGCTGTTCACTATGATGCCGTCAATCTTACCATCAATGTTTTCCATCAGTTCTTTGGTTCGCTTGATAATGCCCTTTTCAGTGAAGCCACAACGCACGACTACGAAAGTCATATCTACTTTCTTAGTTAGAATAAGTGCGTCAGTAACAGCAATGATAGGCGGAGTATCGAAAAGAATATAATCATAGCGTTTTTTAAGCTCTTCGATTAACACATCTGAGCGTGGAGAAGCAATCAACTCGGAAGGATTGGGCGGGACAAAACCGCTGGTGATAATATCCAGGTTCATGATACCGGAACTCTTAACAACCTGATCAAGGGTAACATCCGGATCGATTAGATAGTCACTAACACCGTTCTCTTTTTCCAAGGCAAACTTAGAGTGAATTGTGGGTCTGCGCATATCCATGTCTATCAGGACTACCTTGTTGTTCATCTGAGCTAAGGTAATAGAGAGATTTGCAATAGTGGTAGATTTACCTTCTTTAGGACCTGAGGAAGTGATCAACAGAGTTGTACTCCCCTCAGCTTTGCGAGCCAAGATGTTTGTTCTCAGGGTGCGGTAGGCTTCTGCAATGGGGCTTTTAGGAGCGTAATGAGATACAAGCTGCATCAGGACAAAATGCATGGAACGTGTAAGTTGTTCACGATTTTCACCTTCTGCTGCTTCAATCATATAATTGAATTCCTGAAGCTTGGATTCTGATTCGCGGATAAGGGGAATTGTTCCGACGATGGGCAAGCGTACATAAGTTTCCATGTCTTCAAGAGTTCGTAGCTTTGTATCAAGAGAGTGCACGATGAAAGCGGCACCTATGCCTAAGCCCAATCCCAGAATAATCCCTACCAGGATATTCATAGATACACGGGGCTTAATGGGAATGGTGGGACGCTCGGCAAAATCGATGATACGAACGTTACCAACCTTTGCCTGCTCTGCAATCTTGGCATCTTCATACTTCTCCATCATCATGCCATGTATCTTCTCGTCCAGAAGCATATTTCTTGTAAGGCGGGCAAGCTCAAGCTCTGTATTCGGGATTGCTATAATACGCTGATCGTACATTTCCTTTGTCTGCTCCAGACCGTCAACCTTAGCACGAGCCATTTCGAGTTCCAGATTTGCCTGAATTATCTTACCCAGCAATTCACTTCGAGTGGTTAATGGATCATTGTTTACAGATAGAGCAACGAGTTTACGAACTTCAAGGTCTAAAGTGGCTTTCGCATTCTCCATTTCGCGCTTTAACAACAGTATCTGTGGGTGATCAAGCGGGTATTCATTTTTAGTAACCAGCTTTGTTACAAGGGACTGTGTATCCACGATCTGCTTGCGCAATTCTGATATATATGGAGCTTTTAAAATATTGTTTACATCCACCAAAAGTGAATCCTGCTCTCTTAACTGGCGATTCAGCATGTCCAAAGACTTTGCTTTAATCGCCTGATCAGTTAATGAGGATTCATAGAGAGCTTCTAACTCTGATGATTGTATTATTAACTGAGCTGTTTCAGCCGAAAGCTGAGTTAGTTTGTTTAGGTTTTTAAACTCGCGTAAATCGTTCTCTGAACTCTGTAATCTACGTGAGATTGCGTCTAATTGCGTCTCTAAAAACTCCCGGATAGTAGTAAATTCTAACCTGGCATATTGAGTGTTTTGCTGTTGAATAGCCTCGGAGATTGAATTCACAGCCGCCATAGCCTCTGTTTGATTAGTAGATTCGAAGCTGATAGTTAGAATATCTGTTTCTCGTTTCGATTCTACTTTCATCCGACTCAAGCTGATAATTGGATTGCCGGAGGTATTAGCAGGGAAAGTGTCCCAATCAGGATATTTCTTCATTATGTCCCAAGCAAGACTCATTATAGGCTTGCTTCTAATTAGCTCAATCTGATTGTTAAGACTGTTTTTGCCAACACCGGGAGTCGCTAAGAACATTAAGTCCGTGCTTCCTTTCTGATCTTCCAATAATATTCGCGCCGAAGCAGAGTAAATCTTGTCTTGCCTGGCAGTGTAGAACACCGTTGATACTACAACCAGAGAAAATACTAAGACAATTAGGTAACGATATTGAAGGACTATCCTCAGATAATCCGAGAGATTGATTTCATCTTGGACAGGAGCAGTATTAGTTTGATTATCCATTTAGAGTTGACCCCCTACTTTGCGTTCGTGATTAGATTGTAGACACTAAGAGCGATTGCTGCCTTAGAGAGGAAATCAGCTACGCGAGAAAAGGCATAAAATATTGTTCCTGAAATTACTACAGTATCACCGGGCTGTAAAGCCGGAATCAATGTGCCGTCTCCAGTTTCAAGATACTTTTTAAAGTTAACCCATATCACTTTATTCCCTTCGGCAGATGGGCGAACAACTCTGATTTTGGACAGCTTAGCATCCTCTTTGGGTCCCCCTGCAAGGGCAAGTAGGGTTAAGAAATCAGTGTCATCGGGCACAACATACAGCCCGGGCTTATATACTTGTCCCAAGATATAAGTATTCATTTTCAGTTTCTCAACACCACTGCGAATACCTTCATAGGTATAAGCAGATATGTTTGAGGACGGTGCATAGTTCACCGCCCCTTGGCTGAATAAAGACAAGGCAATTCCCATCAACAGGAGCGCAAGTAATATCCTCTTCACAATATCCTCTTATTCATTTTATGTAATAATCTGTAGTTTGCTGTTATAGTCAAGCTAAATTTGCATCTTCATGCTATTCATGTGTTTGATGGTATACCATAATGCATACATTCATCGGACGAATATCATTCAAGATAGAAGGTTCTTTCTTGTGATTCGGAACCCATCAGGATTTCGATATCTGCATCCTGATCAAATGCATCCACTCTCCAGCGGATCAAATCACCTGATGCTACTGGCAATCCATTCGGAAATGGGATTTCATACACATCCACTGGTACATGTACATTTATTGTCTCAGTGTACAGAAGCTCATCAAGCTCATTCCATATCAACACTCTGAAAGAACTCGCATTAACCCCATAATCAGTCCATTGGAGCTTGAGATTCACTTGCGAGACCGTGCTTCCTTCATCTGGATGTTCCAGATTACACTTGTAAAGAAACGCGTAGGAAACTGTATCGGAAACACTATAATTGCCGCTTCCGTCATATAAATGAATGAAATAGGAATACCAGACCCGCTCAACCAAAGTATTGCTCTGGTCTAAATATGATCTGCTCGAAGCAGGTACGTTCCCGGCTACAAGGACAGGTGTGGGTTCAAATTCTGAGAACCTAAACACGTTCAAATGAGAAACATCAGTATCTATGAAGGGTTCCCACGGGATTCTAATGAAATTTCCATCTTGCACAGCATCAATCCCATTATTGGAATCGTTTAACTCGATGGTTTGGTAGTTCCACACCACCGGCGGATCGCCTGTGTCGCCTAAGTGTGGTCTTAGCATAGGTCTTGCCGGAGGATCTGTATCTTGATCAAGTGGATCATCTCCTGAACAGGAAAATAATCCTAATACCATGATACAGATAAGGATAAACATTAATATCTTCATAAACTTAGCTCCTCTAAAATTGTATTCGCAAGCCCAATCGATTTGTAAGACCGATGGGATTGGTTATCAACGCATAATCCAACATAACTCCATATAGCTTCACTGTTGCTCCACAACTATAGTTTTTATCGTAGTAACCGGCTCTAAGATTTCCCTTGTCATTGTAATTCCAGTCTATGCCATAATGCTTAGTGCCATTATAAACATAATCATAGTCATAAGCGAGACTAACTGTGGATTTAAGTGGAGGTATTGGTTGTACCAAAGCCACTCCAAGCTTCGTGTTGAAAAGAACTTCGTCCTTCATATCACTAACGGTATTCCAAGCAATGTCAGTCCCTGCTATATCCTGAAAGTTAACTCCAAAATGAAGATCACCGAATTGCTCTTGATCAAAAATAACGGCTAAATCCGTCTTTGCCTTGAAGCCAAAGTCCAGCCCTGTTCCATTGCCCATGCTATCCCATATAGATCTTTTGATAAGCTTTATTGTTCCACCAAAGCTGAAATCAAAGGGAACTTCAAAGAAAAGCCATCCCATGTTTGCATCATAGTGTATGTTTTTTGCAAAAGAGAACTGGTATAGATCATCCCTGGCGTCAAACTTACTATCCGGAATCCCGGGCAAGTGATAGATACTATTGTTAATCCTCTGATCTACGTTTGTCCCCACAAGGTATTCTTCACTAAAAACAGGGATATCACTAACAGATAAGCGGGTTATGTTAAAGCCGATCGATACTTGGTTTGGTAGTGGCTGAATATAAGTAACAAGATCGTATGAGGCAAGCCCCTTGTAAAGAAATGCATGCATGGCAGAAACCTCAGAATTGCGTATATGGCTTAGCCCTGCAGAATTCCAATACATAGCAGAGCCGTCGTCCGCAAGAGCAACAAAAGCCCCTCCCATTCCAAGAGCTCTAACACCTGCACCTATCATCATAAAGTCGCCTGCGTAGCGTCCTGCAACAAGCGGTATGCAACATATGATCCCAATTAGCACAGTGATTATATACTTTTTCATTATAATACCCCTACTTCAGTATAGCCATTTTTTGCATTTTCTCTATTTTCTTGTTTCCCTGACGGGCAACAAGTCTGTAGAAATAGATACCATTTGCCAAACTATATCCTAAGTCGTCCTTACAGTCCCAACCATAAAGTGTGCGTGGGTATTCATGGTAACCAACACCAACTGGTAGGTTCGAGAACGTTTTTACAAGCCTGCCGCTAACGGTATAAACTTTGATGGTAACTTCATCGGCACCATCTGTTAAAACGTAAGTAAAACGGGTTCTTCCATCGTTTTTTGCATCTACCGCTCGTCCCAAAACAGGGTTTGGGTAGTTAGCGATGTTTGTTACATCAAATTGGTCATTTACCCGGAATTGAATATCTCGTGTATTGTAGTTTCCATTCAGGTCTCTGCAATCAACTTTCAATTCATGATCGCCCTTACCCAGTGATATCTGATACTTGATTGGTATTCTGTTGATATTTTCCTGATTCACTGATATCACATAATCTGCTTCAGGTACCACAACTCCATTCATGGATAGCGTGATAGAATCGTCTATTATATTAATACCGTTATCATCCGACAATAGTAAGGAGATTACACCATTACCCGCTATGTACCCGCCAACTGTAAATTCCTGATCTTGAACATTCACATCTATAGTCGGGACTTTGGAATCTGAATTGAGGAATAGTGCATATATCCCCGGTCGATTTACTTCAAGTGTAACAGTGTTAGCAGTTGTGTCAATAAACCCACCCTGTAAAACCCACTTGGTAAACTCAGAATTATAGCGGTAAATCTTGTATTTATTACCGTTTTCTTGAGATTGAGTGGCGGTGTCTGTAGGATGGTAAAAGAAGGTTAACTGAATTTTTTTTCCATTTATGAAAGCTCCCTGTGAATCTGTTAACTCGCTGTTTAATGAAGTAATCTCGTATGGCACAGAGTTCTGATTCGCGGTTATGCTCTCCACAGCTCTATATAATATGGGTTTAACATCAGGCTGATTTAAGTAACCACGGGGTGATAAAGCGTTAATAGTAAAGAATGAACTACCCGAAGGCACCAATCCAGCCGGTACTAAACAGCTTAGATTGCTATCAATACTGCTTAACAAAGCCCCTGTAACCCCAACGTTAAAGTAGTTTAAAGACGTTTCGAGATCTATATAATTCGTAGGGTCGTTTATAAACGTGTCATAAGGGCTCCATTCCTGATTTACATTGCTGCTATCAACTCTTGCCTGAAACTTAAAGTTAGCATTTTGGATGCCGGTAAGGAGAATAGTTTCCCACCTTTCTTGGCCCACTTCAAGTGCTAAGTATGGTTGCTTTGAAAAAAAGCTTAAAGAGCTAAATGGTGTAGAGGGTGCCCCATAGTAAAGGCTCAACTCAGTTGCAATAGAATTGCTGTTCCCAACATTTGCCCCCAACACTTTGATCTGAAGGTTTTGCCCTACCTGCTCCAACCTAATATCTCTTAAAACCAGTTCAGGACCTCTTACTACATAACTGCGTAGATAGGATTCAGCGTAACCTGTTGGAGTAGTTAACATGTATTTATAGAAGATTTCTTTGTTCGTTCTCTTGTTTGGATACTTGCCGGAACTGATAAATACAGTGCTGTCGGAAACTGATTTTTGCATAGGTATCGTAACCCATGTACTATCGATTCTTACTCTGCAGGTTAGGCTTGAAACTCTATCCGAACTAAACACCTTAGCACTAAACGAAACTGAATCTCTCCATGTGGGCTCAGATGGTGACATGGCAAGATGCATAACACTTGGTTTGCCAACGCTAAATAATGATCGCCCAATGTATTCATTCGTGGGAGAATAACCAGCTACATAAATCTTGCGGGTATAATTAGTCGCTGTACTGCTCGAGTTTGTCCATTCTGCACTGTAGTTTCCGTTAATCACCGTTCTATCAAAAGGGATATTTACCGTAGTTTCGTTTTCTTTTGTTATGTAAAGCCTTGCAAAGTTAACATCTAAAGGGAAGCTCGCATTTACCCGAAGCGTTTCACCTGGTGCTAAAACATGATTAGCTGCTTGCACAGGTATGTCCTTTATCGGCTTACGCATACTAATTAGGGGGTCTCCCAAATATACTGCGCCATTAGTCATTGCATACTGTGCTTGTTTGGATACTGTTACTGCAAAAAACTTTGCCAGCGTGAACACCCAAGCTTCTCCCACTGTTGCAAAATCACGTTTGAACAACGCATCAGTGTACGCTAAACCCCAATCAACATCCTGAACCAGATAACCCAAACCGGAAAAACCGGCTGTACCAATTGCTCCTTTACCCGGCTGCAGAACAAAAGCTTCGCTAATAGATGCCATACCATTAGTGTCGAAAGCAGATGCATAACAAGCAAGCGAAACAACAATAGGATATACTGTGTTATTTAAAGAGGCTACATCATTGAACCCAAACAGGTTATAATCTGCCCACACTCTCCCGCCACCATGGCCCATGAACTGCAGATATTTTGTTCCGCTGTTAAATGCTTCTTTGAGACGCGAGGAACCACCAAAGTAATCTGTACTAACTGTTTGAGTATTTGTATATACTCTTGAGACACGGTACTCTTCAGGGATTGACTTCCTACGTATAAGCTCAGATTGCTGGGCAAAAACATCATCGGGATCGGATATTTTACCCCCTGCTGTTAAAGTAACGTGGCTGTTCCAAAGTTTTGAAGTCTGCGGATTGTTATGATACGATGTGGCTTTTGCTGCATAATCTAATATCTGCTGGTTAGTCCAAACCCCAATTCTGGCAATCGAAACATCAGGTAATGGATCAGTCCCAACTATACAAGCATACCAATTATCACTGGCAATAGCCCCTACCTGAAATGTCCAGAGTTTCTTTGCCGGGATCACATTATAAATGCGGGAAGGGCTTTCATCACGAGTATCTTCAACTCCCTCACCCAATAGCATAACATGGCTTACTTGTGGTTCACTCCAATTGTTATAAGCATAACGAATAAAGTCTTTGATTGGTTCAGCTCCGACTATACCCGCATTGAATTCATCATAGATATCCTGCACATCAACTATCTTGGTTGTGTATCCCTTGTTTTCCCAATTTGCTACTAACTGCAATGTGCCTTCTGCATCCATGAATTGTCTTGCAGTGATCATTATAACATCGCCGTTGTTGATGGGATTCTTCAGATCACTGGGTATATTTAATCTGGCTGATTTAGGTGGTTTTTTCAAATCCTCAGTTACTGCAAAATATCTAACTGATGTAGAAGCAACACTATCTTGAAGAGTAACTGTCCAGGGAGCAACCCCTTCAATGTTGAATGGCTCTATCTGCATATTGTTAAAAACACTGGATCCAATCTTATACACAGATACGTTTGGTGAGCTAAAACCCTTTAGCTCGAATTGCATTAAATTGTTAGTACTGCTGCTTGGTTTTGTAAACTTGATGTAGTCATTATCTGTCCTATATTCACGCCAGTAGGTAATCTCAGCATAATCCAGCATCACTTGTTCATTGCTTCCCATAATAGTGTTTCCGGATAAGCTGATATAGAAGTTATTCGTACCATGCCGTAAGAAGGTGTTTGGAATATCTTCTTGGTTATTGAATATTTTCTCATTCTGATACTTCCAAGAGTGGGTATTTATCATTGCTTGGTTTAATCGCACAGAAGCCTCGTGGTCATACTGATTGGCACCCAATGATCCTGGATAATATGTTAAACCCATCAAAGACACTCTCGCAGAAGCTTTTTTTATATTAGAATCAATTGGGTACTGCAACTCTACCGGTACAATTTCCAAATTAGGGGCTTTAATCTTTTTCCAAAACCAAATGTCTTCTTTAAAAAAGTTATTGTCTTGTGTCCATCCGTTTCCAAGTTTGTCGCTTACAAGCTGCTTTTCGAAATGCACCGTCTCTTGATATGAATCCGGGATAGAAGATTGTGGAACGTTTGATACTATTAATCCTCCATTCTCAACCACCATCCGTGCTCCATACCTGTCAATCCGTTTTAAAGTATAAACATTCTCAGCAGTGAAATCATCCATATAACCGCGATCGCCATAGTGCTTATCACCGAAGAATTCGAAATAATCTGCTGCATCAAAGCTTCCATCATTCTCGCCCACAAAGTGAATTGGAACCTGACCATTTTCGTCACTCAACTCCAGATATCTTGGGTCCACTGATGCTGGCGTCCAGTCCATTACTATCTGCAAAGAATCTGCCATCTGAGTAATGAGATTCATCAAGTACTGATAGTTTACCTTGTAGATTCCCTCTGTATCAACTATTAACTGTATTTCGTTGACACCACCAGAACCATTTTTGGGCGACTGATAGTTTCTATCAATTTGTTTTTCCAATCTCCATGCTTTTGAGCTTGCTTCGTTTAAGTAAAACGCAGTTCCAGCCGTATCAAGAGGATTGCTCTGTATCTGCCAATTCCTGGATGGGTTTTTTGTGCCATTAATCAGAATCCTGATTGTTATCTGGCTATGAACCAGCAGTTCTCTGCTTTTTGCTCTGTATTGAAAGGGTTTGATAATAAGAGGGATGAACTTTCTATTTCCTACAAATGCCTCCACCCCTTTTTCAGCTAATTGAACAGGATATAGCTCATTACTATTATAAGCCCTGAAATCCATAGCTCTGGTGTAAACTGGCTCATCACCTTCAAGAGTCATTGTGTAAGAGGGCTGTAAATATATCCCCCTGAATGTTTTACTCTCGCTGGATTCAACGATTACCGTATAATTTCCATCAACGGGCACAGCTATGGGAGTGGAAAACACCACCAGTTCTGGGAAAGATTCTTCCCCACTAACAGTACCATCAGGGCAACTTATCTTATGCCAGATATTGGCATTTTGCTTCACTTCGTCTATAGAGTATTCAGGAAGAGTGAATTTTATCTCCAAAGCATCCTGAGTTTCATGTATAAGCTGTATGGGGGCAGCGCACAAAAGCACGGGCATTATCACGATCAGATATATCAGATAAGTTCGCATATTATAATATCTCCACTATATTAGAGGCAGTTTTTACGTAAGCCAATGTCAGATCGGCAGTATTTTGTTTCGTAGTTTATGTCGTCAATTCTGCGGTAAGCTTGTTTTCTTGCAGCAGCAAGATCATCTCCCACTCCGACAACACACATCACCCTTCCACCCGAGGTTACCAGCCCAGAGCTACCCTCTGCTACCCCCGAGAAGTATGTTCTCGACGGAATAGGCATTGGTTGGGAAATTGTTATCCCTTTCTCAAAGTCTCCCGGGTAACCTATGGAAGCCAAAACTACGCCAAGAGCAGTAGCTTGTTTAAATTTCAGATTCAGTTTATATACTTTTCTATTTAGGATAGCCTGGCAGATATCAAGCAAATCGTTATCAAGCAATGGTAGCAATACTTCTGCTTCAGGATCGCCAAAACGGCAGTTAAATTCTATTACTTTGGGGCCTTCAGTGGTGATCATAAGCCCACAATAGAGGATTCCCTCATAAGGGTATCCAATATCTCTCATTGCTGCAAGAGTGGGAGTAATTATCTCCTCTTCTATTTGTTTACGATATACCTCAGCTTCGGGAACCGGTGCATAAGCACCCATTCCTCCCGTGTTCGGACCAAGATCATTATCAAATGCTTGTTTATGATCCTGAGCAAACACGGTGCTCGCAAAATTCAATCCATCGCTAATGGCAAATAAAGACACTTCCCAGCCACTTAAGAATTCTTCTAAGACTACGCCCCTATCAGTTCTTTGTAAATCATTTGGTTTGTTAGTAAAAGAGCTGAACAAGCTTCGAATAGCTTCTTCTGCTTCCTTTCTTGATTTGCATATATATACACCCTTTCCGGCAGCCAAGCCATCTGCTTTTACTACCACAGGAAAGTTAAATTCACTTAAGTATTGTTCAGATTGATCTTCGTGGGTCAATACTCTGTATTTGGCAGTTGGGATATTCCATTTGTGCATAAGCTCTTTAGCAAATATCTTACTGGATTCAAGTTGTGCGGCATGACGGCTGGGAGCGATTACATTCAAACCGGCTTCTCGTAAATAGTCTGATAGCCCGTCAGCAATTGGTTGTTCAGAACCGATGAACACCATTCCGATGTCTTTTTCCAAGCAATATTCTCTAATCTCAGGAAGGCTGTTAAGCGGTACGCAAGGATACTGTAGAGCAATCCCGGCATTTCCGGGTGCTACAATTACCTTGCTTATAGCACCGCATCGAGCAAAGCTCTCGGCTAAAGCATGTTCTCGTCCGCCACTTCCTATGATTAATACTGTCAAGTACACCTTCCTTGCAGTGATTTGAGAAGTTCGAGAATAGCAAATTCAGCAGCTTTTAGGCGTATAGAATCCCTATCTCCGGTAAAGATTTGTTTAGATGACCAATAATGATCTTCGGCATTAAAGCCGAAATACACCGTACCTACTACTTTTTCGGCAGACCCACCATCAGGTCCTGCTATCCCCGTCACCGAAATAGCATGGCTGGATTTTGTCAATATTTTTATTCCCGATACCATTTCAAGGGCACATTCTTCGCTTACTGCACCATTTTCCATTAGCGTGCTACTCTGCACCCCAATAAGTGAGTGTTTAAGTTCATTAGAGTATGTAACCACTCCTCCATTATAGCTAACGGAAGCTCCGGGAACATCTGTAATAAGCTTACTCACCCATCCACCTGTACATGATTCAGCTAAGCTAATGGTGTAGCCACGGCTATGTAAAGCTATCAGTAATGCACTCGCAGGTGTTTCTTCATCCACGCTCCAAATGTACTCAGATATCTTCTCCCCGGCAAGGCAGATAGCTTCCTCAATGCGCTGCTCATCAGTTCCATAGAACCTCATATCCACTCTGCCGGTTTGGGGTAACCAAGCCAAGGATACATCGCTCGGTAAGTCATCCAGCTTATAAAGCTCAGCCAGGCGGGATTCTGATACACCATGTGTATGGACTGTTTTCTGTATTATGGGTTTAACATCAGGAACAGTATCAGTAATTATCGGCAATATATGGTTTTCAAAGATATACCTCATTTCCAGAGGAACACCTTGCAAGGCAAAAAACAGCTTATTTGCATCTCGGTAATATAGCCCCGGAGCAGTTCCCCTTTCATTTTTCAAAGGAACAAACCCGTCCGGAACCATTGCCTGACACCTGTTTAATTCAGGTGTATGCATATTCCGCTTGGCAAAAAGACTTTGCACGTGCTGCCATACTTCCTCGTCAAAATGCAACTCTTTGCCATAGAAATCAGCTATTGCTGCCTTGGTAAGGTCATCTTCAGTGGGTCCCAAACCGCCGGTAGTGATCACAATATCAAACTTATTCCATACTTCGCCAAGTGCCTTAGATATTGCTCCAGGATCATCTCTTATCGTCACTGCATACTCTGCCGGGACTCCAAGCCTGGCGAGTTCTGATCCTAAGTAAGCCATGTTTGTATTTATGGTCTTACCCAGAAGCAGTTCATTGCCAATGCTGATTATCGCAGCTTTCATATTAATAGGATTTGGCAAATATTACTCTACGTCTGGATTCCTTGCCGCAACAGATGCACTTTCCCGCTTCTTCCTTGCTCTCGAAAGGGATACAGCGAATGCTTACTTTCAGATCGGTTTTTATCTGTTCCTCGCAAACCTCGCTTCCGCACCAATGTGCATTGGCAAAGCCCCCATGAATCTCCGGTTGTCCGCTGTTCTTTGGTGTGAAGTATTTGTAGAACTGATCTTTGTCATCAATTTCAACTGTATTCTCTTCCCTGAATGCTAATGCCCGCTGGTAGTAACCCTCTTGCATAGCTGATAATGCAGTGGGGATAAAGCTAACAAGATTCTCCACCGCAACTGCTTCTTTATCCCGGGGTTCCTGGTCCCTTCGGGCAACCATCACTGTGTTTTGGGCAATATCGCGGGGACCAATCTCAATTCTTACGGGTATCCCTTTCTTAATCCAGTACCAGTTTCGCTCACTGGAGGTAAGGTCTCTGTCATCCAGCTCAGTATATATCTTTACACCCTCGAAACTAAGCTGCTTAAATTGCTTTTCAAGTTCTTTGGCAAAGGTAATCACTTGTTCATGTTCTTCTTCATTGCGATAGATAGGAATAATCACCACATGTGATGGAGCAATTTTGGGGGGTAAAACTAAACCGTTATCATCGCTGTGAGCCATTATTAACGCACCTATTAAACGAGTGGATACTCCCCAGGATGTGGTCCATGCATATTCAAATTCTCCGCTGCGGCTCTGGTATCTTATCCCTGAAGATTTGGCAAAGTTCTGCCCAAGGAAATGTGATGTACCGGATTGCAGGGCTTTTTTATCCTGCATCATGGCTTCGATACAAAATGTAGTAACAGCACCAGGGAATTTCTCGGATTCGGTCTTTTCACCCTGGATAACGGGAAGCGCAAGAAACTCTTTTGCAAAGGTGGCATAAACACCCAACATTTTGCGGGTTTCTTCCATAGCTTCAGCTTCGGTTTCGTGCACGGTATGCCCTTCCTGCCACAGGAATTCTGCAGTGCGCAGGAACAAGCGGGTGCGCATTTCCCAACGGACTATGTTCGCCCATTGATTAATCAACAAAGGCAGGTCTCTATAGGATGATACCCATTTTGCAAAGGAAGCACCTATGATAGTTTCACTGGTAGGACGGACAATGTAAGGCTCTGTTAATTCACCGGCAACCTTAAGTCCTCCGGCTCCATCGGGTTCCAGCCTGCTGTGGGTAACAATTGCACACTCTTTAGCAAAGCCTTCCACGTGTTCAGCTTCTTTTTCAAAATAGCTTTTAGGAATAAAGATGGGGAAATAGGCGTTGCGATGCCCGGTTTCACGGAACATGATGTCCAACGCTCTTTGGATGTTTTCCCAAATTGCATAGCCCCAGGGTTTAATAACCATGCAACCGCGCACATCACTGTTCTCTGCCATATCGGCAGCTTTTATCACTTGCTGATACCACTCAGCGTAGTTTTGCTCTCTAATTGGAACTATTGCTGTTTGCTTGTTCTTGCTCACGTAATCTCCACTTAAACTTTCTTTCATTCCGGTGATGATTCAACAATATACTTAAACTGAAACACGCACCTACACATAATTCTGTAAAGAAACCAAGGATGTTAAGAAGCATAAATTGTCAATGCCAAATGAAACTGCCCTTTCTTGTTCTTTGCATTCTTGCAAGAAAGTAGCTGATCACCTTCATTGAATCTGTTTAGTAGAAAATAAGAATACCTATATCGCCTATGTGCTATGCACTCAACAAAGTGACGTAAAGCTGGGTATAAAAAATCAACTGATATTTTAGAGCTATGTCTACATGGAAAGCTGTATCGCGTGAGACCTATTTAAGCTCAATCTTAAAAGCATAAGTTAAGGGCGATCTAACCATAAATCTCCAGCCTGTCAGCTCTTGCCGAATTGAGTCTACGAATTCTGGCGAGAATGTTCCAGAATCCACTGAAACTTCCGGATTTGGCACAGTTCCTTTATCGCTAATATTAAGCTTAATCAGCAAAGTACCCTGCGATGGGTTGCTTATCTTTTCCTGTTTATAAAGGTTTCGCAACTGTACCTGCCTCATATTTACCACATTCTTTACGTGATCCATATCTGTTTTCTTCTTTTCTGATTCAGTGGCAGCAAGCTCCTCGAAAGTTTTATCGATTAATGCCAGCGTAGGTTTCTCTGCGGGTTTCTCTATAGGTTTAGCTACAGGTTTTGCTGTAGGCTTCACAGGCTGCGGAGCTGCACAGGAAGAGAGAAACACAAACATCGCTCCAACTAACGTTACAGAATTAATAGCCTTTTTCATAGGTTACTCCTTAAATCTTGTACTTATTTTATTACCGTGTTAAGCCGCTTAGCACTACAGGAGGCAGTTAGCATATTCTCCATCCAGCGTTAGCTTCGGTAACTGATACTCGCCATATTTTAGCTACCTGAACACACATCCTCTTTCCAATAGTTTAAGTCAAGTTAAATAAAAGCCAAATTATTCTTGACTTATGTAAGCAATCTAATAACTGACTTTGCCCAGAGTAAAAATAGAGATACGAAATGAATAAAGAATTCTTCAAACCAATGATCCTCATCGCACTCACCGCTGTTTTAGTTGGCGTGCTGGCTATGATAATCCCCGCATGGGATAATAGTGTTGCGCCAATTAAAAAGCTCACCTGGTTTGAGCATTTAACACCAACTCAGCCGATTGTAGTAGCTGATTCGGTTAAAGCAGAGGATGCAACAATTATTGAAAGCGATCTTATGCATGTTAAGCCATTTATTAATAAGCTTAACAATCCCAATGCCGGCTTACGTATCGCTTACTTCGGAGATTCCATTATCGAGGGTGATTTGATTACCGCTAAGCTGCGTCAGGAACTGCAAGCCACACATGGGGGTAGCGGGGTTGGCTTGGTTCCTATCACGTCCATAGTATCAGGTTTCAGGCAAACAATTAAACACAGCTTCTCCAAGAACTGGGAAAGCCTATCATTTATGAGCACACAAAGCAGCGCTACATCTCTCGGCTTCACCGGATACACTTTTATCCCTCGTAACTACTATATTGCAGAGAAAGCAATTGAGCCAATGAAACTGGATAGCCTTGCTGTGATGGACAGTTTTTTTGTTGCACCAACCAAGCCACAGAAACAGAGTACCAGATATTATGTGAGCACTAATCCCTGGGTGGAATATGCAGCCGCAGGTATTGCGGGTGGAGCACCAACCTTTAGCAACATCAGATTGTTTTACAGTATGGCTTCTGATAGCAGCTTTGTTAGCGTCTCCGTGGATGGTTCACCTGCACAGAAGCGTCGTCTGAAAGCCGGTTCAGGAGTGCAAGTGCTTGATCTCAGCTCCGCTACGCCAATCCAGAAGATAAAGCTGGTGTTTTCTGCCTACGATCCCATTCATGTTTATGGAGTTAGCTTCGATGAACCCAGAGGTGCTTATGTGGATAACTTCCCGATTAGAGGATACAGCGGGATGTATTTCCAGCGCATACACAATGATGTGTTGAAAGGTTTCCACAAATACCTGAATTACGACCTGATTATTTTGCAATATGGTGAAAATGTATCAAGCCCCAAAATTACAGACTACAGCTATTATGAAAGAGGGATGAAGCTAACCATCAAGCACATTCAGGATGCCCTGCCGGGCGTTCCGATCCTGCTGGTTAGTGCTCATGATCGCAGTATCAAGCTGAATGGAAACTACCATACCTCGCCTGATATCCCATATCTGGTAAAAACACAAAGTAAGGTCGCAGAGGAGATGAAGACGGGTTTCTGGAACCTTTTTGCTGCTATGGGTGGAAACGATTCCATGCCCACTTACGTTGCACATAAACCTGCATGGGCAGGCAAGGATTACACTCACTTCACGCGTAGTGGAGGTGAACATGTTGCTGTTATGCTCTATAATTATCTCAAGGGCTTAGATTGAAACAGAGGAATTTAGCCTTCCTGCTCGTCCTTAGCTTGTTGTTCTTGCTAATTCTAAACACATCAAGTGCTCAGGAAAGCTCAGAAACTGCTTATATTGAAGAATTGTACAGCGAAGAAGAATACCCTCCAGATATGGATTCCCTTGAGGAATTTATCCAAAGTTACTACCTACTTTTGGACAGTAACGAATACCTGAACCGCTTTAAATTCATTGATCATAAAGACAACTACCTACAAAATGACAGTAAAACAATGAAAGGCTTCTATGAAAAGCTGATGCAGCTTCGCAGCGGATTGCGAGACAGGGTAAGCATATACCAAATCGGTGATTCTCATATTCAGTCAGGTTATTTCTCTGGTACTGCCCGATCCTCATTACAGAAGTATTATGGCAACGCAGGCAGAGGATTGGTTTTCCCCTTGCGTCTTGCAGGTACAAATCAGCCGGATGACTATCGCATTACTTCATCCGGCGGTTTCACCCGGAATAAAAGTGAACGTGGTCTTTGCGGTTATTCTATCAATTCCAATGGCAGTTCTCCTTTAGAGATTAGCACAAACAATTTCTTCAGCACCGATAACAGCTTCGATAAAATAAGCACCATAAGTTCGCTTCCCGGCTTAAAAGCGGAAATAAAACAAAGCACAAATTCTGAAACAACTATTCGCTGGAGGGATTACCGATATAGCTCTGTTTCATGGAATAACCCTCTAAGCAATATCAGCCTTACATTAAAAGGAGAACCGTCAACCATCTATGGTCTGCTGCTGGAAAAGACTCAGCCTGGTTTACTATTTCATTCCACCGGGATAAACGGAGCAGGCTTTTACAATCTGTTGGATTCTCCCCGCATATTCGAGCAAATAGGCATTTTAAAGCCCGATTTGATTGTAGTATCTTTAGGCACGAACGACGCTCAGGGAAATTATCGCAACGAGCAGTTTAGTGCTAACCTAAACAAATTTATGCTATTACTGCGGAAATCTAACCCCGATACACCTGTACTGCTTACGCTGCCGCCAGATTCCAACAAACAGGGCAAGCACAATTCCGATCTTGCCAAAGTAGAAAAGACCATGATAGACTATGCAAAGGAAAACAACTGTGCTTGGTGGAAGTTAAGCGAAGTGATGGGAGGAAAGGGAAGTGTGAACAAGTGGCGCAAAGAACAAATGGCTTCCAAAGACCTTTTGCATTACACTCCTAAAGGATATATGTTGCAAGGTTATCTGTTTTATCAAGCTTTTGTGAAAAGCTACAAGAAATACAGCGAAAACACGGATTCAAGGGATTGATGTGATAAATCTGATCCAGAAAATACTCTCTGCTATGATCTACGATGCTCATATGCCATTGCTGTTCAACAGCACTTTCTTCCTTTTCTTCTTCATTGTGATTCTGTTGTTCTACCCCTTGTTCGCAAATCGGGTTAAAGTCCGCACCTGGTATCTGATGCTAATTTCTCTCTATTTTTATTACAAGACCAGCGGTGCCTTTGTTTTAATCCTGGTTATCACTTCTTTGGTTAATTATGGATTGGGTTCCGGTATATACCATACAAAAAACAAGGCGGGAAAACGCTCTTTTTTACTGATAAGCTTACTATGGAATCTCGGTTCACTGGGCTACTTCAAATATACAAATTTCATCCTCACAACCATAAATCAGCTTACTGGTGGACAGCTCCCGCTAATGGACATCTTTCTTCCCGTGGGGATATCATTCTTCACTTTTCAAACCTGGAGTTACACTCTCGATATCTATTTTGGCAAGCTGAAACCCATTACCAGCTTCTCTGATTTTGTCTTTTTTGTGTCCTTCTTCCCCCAATTGGTGGCGGGTCCTATCGTTCGTGCCTCGTATTTCATACCTCAGATTCACAAGCATGTACATATGGACAAGGACACCATTGCCAGAGCTTTGGTACTTATCTTCGCCGGTTTGCTAAAAAAGGGCGTTATCGCAGATTACTTATCAATTAATTTTGTGGATAGGGTTTTCGACAATCCCGCTTTGTTTTCTGGAGCTGAAAACCTGCTTGCGGTGTATGCCTATGCTATACAGATATACTGTGATTTCAGTGGGTACTCCGATATCGCTATAGGTCTTGCTGCTTTGCTGGGGTTCAATTTACCTGTTAATTTCCTTTCACCCTATCGTGCCACCAGCGTAACCGATTTCTGGCGCAGGTGGCATATTTCTCTGTCCACCTGGCTGCGGGATTATCTGTACATTCCCTTGGGTGGCAACAAAAAGGGCAAGCCAAGGCAGTATATGAACCTGATGATTACCATGTTGCTGGGTGGATTGTGGCATGGTGCTTCTTGGAACTTCGTTTTCTGGGGTGGCTTACACGGTTTGGCTTTAGCCTTCGATAAGCTGGTATCAAACATCCGTTTCCTGCAAACCCGTTTCATGAAAGCTATCGGGGTTATCCTCACCTTCCACTTTATCTGTTTCTGCTGGATATTCTTCCGCTCCCCTGATTTTGCCAATGCCTGGTTAATTATCAGCCGCATCTTCACAGTGTTCAATGGCACCATCTTCTGGCAATGGATAGCTGAGTATCGTCTGGTTGCCATCCTCCTTGGTGCGGGTTATCTTTTCCATTGGATGCCTGATAGTTTCGAGCTTAGTTTCGAAAAACTGCTGCGTAAGACACCGATAGTGTTACAGTCACTTATGTTGGCTGTTGTGATCTGGATTCTTTTCCAAGCGCGCTCGGCGGATATACAGCCCTTTATTTACTTTCAGTTTTAGCAGGTAATACAGCATCCCAAGGCTGTGCTACCGAAGAAGGATATAACATGCCATACAGATTGCTCCCTACTTTTCAAACCTACTCCTGGGGTGATGACAGTTTCATCCAGAACCTATGTTCACTGGAGGATAGAGAAGGAACCCCGCTGGCAGAAATGTGGCTGGGTGCCCATCCAAAAGCCCCTTCCACCATCCAGTTAGCAGAGAAACATATTCCCCTTCATAGCTACATTGCCGCAAACCCCGCTGTTATCCTCGGTGATGCTAAGGATACTTTTGAAGGTGCTCTCCCCTTTCTGCTAAAGGTTTTGGCTGCCAAAGAGCCGCTCTCCATACAAGTGCATCCCGATAAAGAAACCGCCAAGCTTGGCTTTGCCGAAGAAAACCGCCGTGGCATCGCCTTAGACGATTCCAAGCGCACTTTTAAGGACAGCAACCACAAGCCGGAGCTGATGTGTGCACTAACGGATTTCACTGCCTTATGCGGATTCAGAGCTTATGGGCAAATTATCGCCAACATCACCTCATTCAAGCTTGAGCACATCTGGGAGGGCTTTTCGGCTTTCTCTGCAAACCCCAATGCAAACACATTGCAAGGCTTTTTTAAGGACATCATGACCTCGGATGAGCTTCAATTACACGATGCTGTAAACCGCATTGTCCATTTCTCTCCCGCAAGCGGCACTGAGCTTCACGAGCTTAAGGAACTATGCCTGAACCTGATGGAGAAGTATCGTTATGATGCGGGCGTAGTATCGCCATTGCTGCTAAATTATGTTAAGCTGAAAGCATTCGATGCCATCTACATTGAAGCAGGTATCTTGCACGCATATCTAAATGGTGCGGGGCTGGAATTGATGGCTAATTCTGACAACGTAATCCGTGGCGGACTAAGCCCCAAACATATAGATTTGGAGAGACTTTTTGCCATATCAAGTTTCCAGCCCTATATTGTCGGTTGGGTGCAGGTGCAGAAGCATGATGACTCTTCTTACGTATATATCACTCCAGCAAAAGAATTCAGCTTTAGCCTTATCGAGCTTAAAGGGGAGTACCTGCTTCCTTCTGTTAACAAGCCCAGGATTATGCTGTGTCTGCATGGCACTTTCAATTGCAATGATGATATGATCTTAAGCATGGGAGAGGCGATATTCTGTGATGCTTCCGAAGCTATGCATATAAAAGGCAAGGCTTTAGTAGCTGTAGCTTCCGCCTAACTCCCCTCTCGGCATATACAGTTTCAATAATAAAAGGGCTACATGGTTGTAACATAGCTTGGAGTTCAAAGCGCCTTCCCCAGTTTCAAGCTTTCTCCTATCTTTGGGCGCTTTGGACTTCATGCGTGGAATGTGTGCCTTCCCCAGTTTCAAGCTGTCTCCTTAGCTGATAGCGCTTTAGACTTCATGCGGGGTATATGTGCATCACCCTGATTCACGCTATTATCTATCCCCGTTAAGCAGCTTCCTATCTTTTTCTCGATGTGCTAATCTGGCGTTCAAAACTTCCGTTCTTAATTTTATGCACTCTCTGGCTTCCCTCATCTCTTATGCTCAATTCTTGGAGAGTTCCACTTCCTGCACCGCCAGGCAATTCCGGCACTGATAATGGCATTTTCAATTAGCATAATCATCTCCTTGTTTCATTATCTATAATTTGTTAGCAAAACATACAGCATTCAGGTTCCAGACAGCCCTTCATGAGCGAAATACCATAGCGAGGGTGTGGAGCGAAGCGTAACCCCTCGGAACAGACACACATCACCACATTTAGCCCTTTACGGGCGACACAATCTCTACTCCCGGTGTCCAATGTTTATTTTTTACATGGCATCCCATTCTTCCATTGCTATGGCATGATGAAGATGTTCTTCTTGGTTTATAATGTAACACTCCACGCACTCCAGATTGGATTTGCTAACTGTAAAAACTGCATAACCATCCTTCTCAATTTATTTATTGGCATAATCTTTGTTGGTGTCTATATGTCAAAGCGAATCGTGGGAATGGTGCCAGCCATAAAGGGATAAGGGCTTTGTATCGATATGCCACGCAACGAGGGATTCTACTTCGTCCATACCCTCGCTATGGTGTATCGCACTTAAAAGGGTGACTTAAAAGGGTGACTCTCCATGACTCTCCAACTGTGGAATCTCATGTAAGATCAATTGCTCTTCCTTTCTTCACGGCGTTAATCACTTCTTTATCCCCCCTAAATCAAGCGTTAATAGTTAACGCTTGATTAAGAGGGGATGGTCACTTGATTAACACTGTGGACACAGGAAGGAAAGAGAAGGTATAAATGGAGTTGTTTGTAATGTGCTAATTTATAATTAACTTACAGATGCTTTACGCAAGGCTTTGGATGGGGGTATTAGTTTTATTCCCATGGAAGTTACTTGCGAGATAAACTTCTCCAAAGCTTCAAGTTTAGCGCGGTTATGGCAGTGCGTTATCACCACGATTGGCTCGTTTCTGCCTTTATACTTGGAAAGTCCCTGAATCTTGGCTATAATGGTGGCATCCGTAACATCCGGCACATCCATAAAAACGTCACGTTTCAGGGTTTTCTGCCCTAATTTTGAAGCAACCGTGGGAACTGCGCTTTTAGCTGTGGTGGCACTATCCACAAAGAACATTCCCAGATTATCAAGCTGTTTCATAACGGTGGTCATAACCTCATAATCCGCCGTGGCTGCGCTTCCCATATGATTGTTGGCGGCTATGGCTTTGGGCATTTGAGAGTGAAAATCGGCAATTAGGTTGCTTATCTCATCCGGCTTCATACCTTGTTTAACAAAGCGTTTACCGGGATTTGCATTACCTTCTGCCTGCATGGGGATGTGGATAAGTATTTCGTGATTTGTCTGATGCGCAAGTTTAGCAGTGGCTTCGGTATGCGGCAAATCCGGCAAAATAGCAAGAGCAACTGCGGAAGGCAGTTTGGCGAAATCGTCTAACAGCTCGCCTCCGGTCTGACCAAAGTCGTCTATAATTATAACCATATCCGGCAGGTCGTCACTTTTGGACCACGTGTATTCATAGGCACTAATCTCACCAAGATTGGGTGTTTTAGATTTTATTGTGTCCGGCAAGGTTACTGTCCCTGAAGGTTCGCCATAGGCTTCGTCTGTATGTTGCTCATCATATTGT
Source organism: Candidatus Cloacimonetes bacterium HGW-Cloacimonetes-3 (assembly GCA_002840645.1). Classification (GTDB taxonomy): domain Bacteria; phylum Cloacimonadota; class Cloacimonadia; order Cloacimonadales; family Cloacimonadaceae; genus Cloacimonas. The sequence continues at coordinate 70,866 of PHBO01000006.1, read as the reverse complement.
TCTCTATCAGATTCAGGTTTGCCTTTGCAGCCAAACAGCAATAGAAAGGCTATCAGCAGCAGGATTACTGGTTTCTTTTCCACGAGATTTTGTCTCCTACAAGTAACTTAAGTTTCTTTGCCAAACCGGCGTTGATTTCCAGTACATAACTATTAGGTTTTTCTGGGGTGATGCGCTCTTCACTAAAGGGCTTGGCGTTTTCCACAATCTGAAACACAGTTTCATCAGCGGTCATAAATAGCATATCAAGAGGCAGATAGGTATCCTGCATCCAAAACTCGTAGTAATCTATCTGGGGGAAGATGAAGAGCATAGCTTGATCCGGTTCCATGGACTCCCGGTTTTTCAAGCCCCGCATCACTTCCTCTTCTTTTTCCACAATCTCTATCTTGAAGCTGGTTTTTATCTTGTTATCTTGCCCAATAATGTCCAGCATGCCATCGTGCCGGAATTGGTATTGGGTCTCGGATTCCTGGGGAACCATTTCAGGTTTGCCTTTGCAGCCGAAACCAAGGCTGATGACACATACCAACAAAGAGGTTGCTAAGATACGGTACATAATTATTATCCTTTGGGGGTGAGGAGCCTTTTCTGATTGCGAATAATGCATTTACACAATCTCACTTGCGAAGCTCTCACCTACTTATTCTCACTTGCACAGCTCTCACTTGCGAAGCTCTCACCTACTTGTTCTCTCTTGCGCAGCTCTCACTTTCTCACCTTAAAACAATCTTCTTAGTTTGAGTTCCATCAGGGCTTTGTAACCTGCATAGATAGATGCCGGAAGCAAGCTCTGCCCCATTGAAGACAACGCTGTGTTCACCGGAATCCATGATTGAGTTTACAACGGTCTTTATGAGCTGTCCCTTTAGATTATACACGCTGAGAGTAATGGGCATGTTGTCTTTTTCCACGCGATAACGGAGCATAGTTTCATTAGTGAAGGGATTAGGGTAGTTATTTAGGAATTGAGCCATCAACAGGGGGCTCTGTTCATCTGAAACCGCAACCGCAGAACCAAAAGTGAAATTCTGAAGCGCAAAGCCTGTAGAGGGTACGCTTACACTAACTGTTTGGGGATCGTAACCATCTACCGTAACGGTAATCTGGTAATCCCCTGGAAGGAGCAGACGGTGATAATCACCCACATCGGGATCGGTATGCATGGGGTTATTATTACCGCTAACAGAGATGCTTGCATATAGAGGCGCACCCGCGGCAGTGGTAACCAAGCCTTTCACCCCGTTCTGGGAGAATTCTATGTATCTCAGCAGGGATTCTTTATTCATATTCCAGTAACTTGTAAGCTGAGATGATGGAGGCCACTTGTTCATGCCAATCTCAGCGGTTATATCGATACAATCTGTGTATCCATACATCCAATCTTGCATACTGCCAGTAATCACGTACCATGCTGCGCCGTTGGTGATACCGTGTTCAAACTCACTACTATTATACAAATTCGTGTGAGGTCGGGTGTAAGTTAAGGACATTTCCTGTAACAAAGCATCATCCGGGGCGAGGGTATAGGTGTAATCCCAAGGGTAATTAATCACCAGTGCGCCACCGTGAAAGTTCATGGACAGGTTAAAACTATGCGCTTGGGAAAAGCTCATCATGGCAATGTTCTCCTGCGCCCAGGCATTTCCATCCGGGTGCTGATTTCCTGTGGGCATAGGGTAGTTTCTGTTCAGGTCTATCCCATTAGCATTATATCGCTCTGAAGAAGCATAGCCGTCGGGATTGAACATCGGGCATATCCAAATCTCCGTGTTATTCACGATGTCCGTGATGCGCGGGGTGGTGGTATACTCGGTTGTTAATAGCTGAATAAGGCGAATTAGCATTTCATAGCCCACCACCTCATCACCATGAATACTGCTTACATACTTCAATTCCGGTTCGAACTCTTCCACCCCTACATTATCGGATATTTTCATCATATATAAGGGGCGGTTTTCCACACTGGTGCCAAACTGTACTAATTGGCATATTTCCGGATACTGGGCTGCGGTATCCTGCATGAAGGTGTGATATTGTGTGATGCTGTAGTAAGCACGGGTGGGGTCTTTAGAGTCATCATTATACTCCCCGGGTTTGGGCATGGTGATAGCATTGTAGCCATTTGCCCTTAGCATGGCGTGCTCTTCTGCGTTGCGAACATAAGCAACTATGGAACCTGTCTGACGATTTACCGCATCCACACTGATGTGCATAGCTTCTATGGCTTGGGCATCACTATCCAGGTTCCAGCTTTGGATGTAAACCGGATAGGCAAACCATGCACAAGCAATAAGGACAAAGTACATGCTGATATACAAGCGTTTCATTTTTTTATTCCTGATTATTATTATAAGGCTATGTAGTGCATAAACCATACCGAAACACAATAAAAATGCCAGGTGGACAGCGACACATGACTGTGATTGCTTAATGCTGCTTCATTCCTGATCTGACATGGTTCACAAGCAGCCATTGCGCTGGACCTGGCGTGTTCATGTTTTTTGCAGGCGGTCAATTTGTCAATCAAAAACGGAGGTTAAGGTTTAGAGAACTGCGCCAGTCCAATTCTTCTGTAGTTACGCCATAGGGTGATACAGACAGCTCCACCAAGGAAGCATTGTTGAACTGCCATGCGACACCAAACAACAAACTATATTCCTGCCACGTACCCCAAGTGTATTTAGGTGTAAGTGTCCAGAATAGGGTCTTAATATCATGCCTCAAGCTTATGGCAGCCGTGTATCGGCGGTTTTTGGTATGCAGGCTGTAATAGTCTGCTACTTCGTCTGCATATTGGTTCTCTTCAAAGGCATAGTTCATGTCTATCAACAAAGCATTGTCGGGGCTATTGCGAAAGGGAAGCTTTAACCAGCGAATGTCCCCGGAGCGGGCGATATACGGGTAGGTGTCGAAAATAAGGTTATATTTATAGGCTACCTGTCGGTAAAAGGTGTTTTCTTTACCTGTCTGAACTCCGTAAATGTAATCGTTGTAATCTGCCTTCAATTGGTATGTCTGAAGCAATGCAATGCGATCACCAAGGATAATCTGACAATTGGGCTGCATGCTAAAGCTGGTGATATTACGGTTATTGGCAGAGAGAATGGAATTGATATATACATCCTCGCTCTGTGCGAAACCCAGCCACATACCGATCTTGATGCGCTCGTGCCAATAGTGTTTCCAACCAATGCGGTAGCTTCCCGTTAAGAGGTCATTATCATAATTGTGATTATCGCTGGGGTAGCTGGTTGCTTGCAAATCCAGGCTGGCAGATACGATAAGCGAATCAGAATCCATATATTCCCAAACAATGCGGTTTTCTAAACGCCGTGCTTCTACAAGTCTGTTGTTTTTTGTGTTTTCATATTCCCGGTTGTTTATGCTTTGGCTAAGGCTGCTTTCCAGCATCAAGCGGGGATGAAGTGCAAAGTTAACTCCCACGCTGCTAAGGTTGTATGAATCTGTATTGTTGCGGTTTGTATTCTGTTTATAATCCACTTTAGATTGGTTATATGTATCCGAAAACGATACAATAAAGCTATCATCAGGTATATACTGCACAGTCCCGTTAAAGGAAAGCTTATTACGCTTCTGAGCTTCGCTGGGGCTATAAAAACTACTTAACATATCTCCAGACGGTGCATTCAGGGTGTAGATGTCGTCACTGCGTTGATTGATATTTATGCTTGTGTCAAAAACAAGGTTATTGGTAAACAGGTTAAGATAAACACCCATCCTACCGGATTCAAACGCTTCCCATGCAAGCTTCTTCCGCTCTGCTCCGGCTGATAATCCGCCTTGCAAAGCACCTAATTCTGCTGCATAATTACCATTAGCCCCAAGCCACCAACCATCACTGGATAAGCTGCTGTTATTCACATACCTATCCTGCTCATTTCTAATCAGCACATTGCTGAAAACGGACACCGACAGACTATCCACGGGCTTGAAAGAAAGCTGATAACCCAGAGAAGCTGTTTTGTTCACATAAGGCGAGGCTTCTAACGCACTGGCATCGTAGATCGATTTGTAATCTGTATAGAAGCTGTGTTGCAGCAATTTCTGAGAGATATTAAACCCAAGCTTAAACTCTGAATTCTTGCTTTCCTGATCGAAGTTTAGCCGGTTTTCGATGCTGCTGTGACCACTTATATCCAAGCTGGTATTGGCGAAAGGGAAATAGCGGTATTGAAGATTGTTTTCTATGCTTTGCACATGTTCGCTGGAATAAAGATAGAAATCCAATCCCTGCGCTTGAGCCAGGAGGGCAGAGCTACAGAGTAGCCAGAATATCGCTGAGGCGAATATAATCCGCTTCATCAAGAGTCTCTCCTCTGCGCTTGAAATCCATCTGAGACACTTCCTGTAGCTTAAGCATCTTTTCCTTACCGATCATGGGCATCAGGTTATTTGCCAGTGTCTTTCTGCGATGAGCGAAGGCAGCAATTAACAAGCGATGAAATAGTGCCGGGTGGTTTATTACCGGTTTATCAATGCGAGGAATCATAACTATAACAGCAGAATCCACATTGGGAGCGGGATCAAACCAGTTGCGATCTACTTGCATGGCGATGGAAATGTTATACAATAGACGTAAGCGTATGCTTAAGGGAGCGTAACTCTTGGTGCCCGCTTTTGCGCTTAATCGCTCTGCCACTTCCTTTTGCACCATCAGCACGATACGGCTGAAACAGGCTTGACATTCTTCCAGGCGAGCAAGCAGAGGAGTAGTTATCTGGTACGGGATATTGGCAATCAGTTTAATGCGGGAGCCGTCGGAGGCAAAAAGGCTTTCCCAATCGGCTCTAAGAACGTCTCCAAATACAAATTCCACTCTGTCTTTATAACGCTCTGAGAGTTCATCATACAGCCTTCGATCCAGCTCGAATGAGCGCAATTTAACCGGGTGCTTAAGAATTGCATCAGTAAGAATGCCTTTACCTGCGCCAATTTCCCACACGTAATCGCCCTCAATTAAATCCCCTAAATCTGCAATATCTTCTGCTATTGCAGTGCTATTAAGGAAATGCTGCCCGAGTTCTTTGAGGGCTTTCATCTAAATAAAAAACGCGCTTTCGTTAAAAATTGCCTAAAAGCTATTGATACGAAAGCGCTGAATATGTTTATGCGCTTAGTTTTTCGGGTGAGATGCCCTTGCAGACTTTGCACACTTTCACAGTTTTATCTGCGGTTTTTATCTCGTGTAACACTTTGATACCGGTGCGATGGCATACGGGACATTCTCCACGACCATGGTTGGGAAGGTTCGTGATTCCTTTTCCGCGATAGTTCTTCGCCATTGTAAGCTCCTTATTTTAATAACTATTCATCTATTTAGCGTCAATTCTGCTGAGTGGGGCTAATAGTCAACAGTTTTTTTGCTTTACCCGGCTAAAAATGAACCGGAGCCTTACTCATCATAGAAAAAGTAAGGACTCCGGTTTGATTATTCTGTAGGTTTTATCTTACGAGGACAAGTTTATCATCCACGCTCTTCACAAACTCCGTGAGCAGCGCAACTGCCTTGTCCAAATCTCCAATAGACACCACTTCGTTAGGAGAATGCATATAGCGGTTTGGGATACCCAACACAGCTGTGGCAGTTCCTGTTCTGGAAGCATGAATGGCATCGGCATCAGTTCCAGTTCCGGAGGGAGCAATCTCAATCTGGACAGGTATATCATGCTTTTTGGCAAGCTCAATCAGCTTGTTATTTATTGCGGGATGGAGTGCTGCTCCAAGGCTAAGGGTAGGTCCCTTACCCAAGCTTACTTCGCCATATATGCGTTTATCCGCACCGGGAATGTCGGAAGTAAAGGTTACATCCACTGCTATGGCAATATCAGGCTCTATCCGGAAAGCACTGGTTCTGGCTCCCTTCATGGTGGTTTCTTCACCTACGGATGCAACGGCATAGTAATTTGCCTTGATCTTCTTCTTGGCAAGCTCGTGCATCACTGCTGCTGCCACGTATACGCCCACTTTATTATCAGTGGCTTTGCTTACGATCAGATCATCGTTCAGATATTCTATATGTGAGCTATAGGTGATAATATCGCCAATCGCCACTTTGTTTAGCGCATCTGCCTTGTCTTTGGCACCAATATCGATCCACAGGTCTTCTATCTTCAGTTTGGGAGTATCATCACTCCCGCGCATCATATGAATTGGTTTTTTTCCAATGATTCCGCGGATTATCTTACCTTCGTGATGGATATCTACCCGCAATCCCGGCAACAAATTTACATCGAAACCACCGAGGGTCTTCACATAAATATAACCGGATTCATCGATGTAGTTTATTATGAAGCCGATTTCGTCTGCGTGACCCACGATCATTATCTTGTATTTGCCACTGCCTTTCTTGTAAGCAATTAGATTTCCATTTACATCGCCGGAGATTTCATCACAAGTTCCCTTTAGGAAGGCTCTGGTGATTGCCTGTGCTGGTGCTTCATAGCCGGAGGGACTTGCCACTTCAAGTAAGTCGAAGAGGTACTTCTTTTGTTTTTCGTTCATTTATGTTTTCCTTAACAGTTATTGGCTTCTTCATCCGCAAAAGGATTAAGATTTTTCTTCTTTACCGGTTCTTCATGGGGTATCATGCATAAGAATTTCAGCGTGTCAGTACCGGTGTTATTAAAGGAGTGCATCATGCCCGGATCTATGTACATGGCATCATTCGCAGAAAAAGGTTTATCACCCTGCTCTGTTACCAGCACGCCGGTTCCGGATAAGCAATACAGCTCATGCTCCCAATCGTGCTGATGGTAGGGAGTATGACCACCCGGGGCTACTTCAAACATGCGCATGGCAAAATTAGGAGCGCCATCTTTCTGTGCTATCAGCCAGCGGATTTGGGCACCCTCGGCACCTTCGGCATAAACTGGCTCAAGTTCTACCTGATCGAAATGGACTACTTTCATTTATTCCTCCTATCGGGAAGTATTAATTTTACTTCGACCCTATCATCTTGATTATTGCTTTAGTATTGCAAAATTAAAGCCGAAGCTTTAAGAAACAGGGTCATTAAACAATTTAAAGCTGTTTAAAGGAAAAGCAAGCTTGCAGGTATAGCCCTATCATTGCCCACTCATTGCCCACAAAGAGGGCAATGAGTGGGCAATGATATGGATTGGCAAGCAGGAATGAAATAAAAACTCGACAAAAAAGAGGCTATTCAGAAAATGCCATTTTGAAATAGAAAAGTGTTGATGGAGGTTATGTGATTAAAGTGATGAACCTTAGTAAAGAGTTTCCTAAAAAGGACGGAACGGTATTCAGTGCCGTTGATGATATTTGTTTTGAAGCCAAAGATTCTGAAATTGTTTGCCTGCTGGGTGTGAACGGTGCAGGAAAAACTACCACCATGCGCATCCTTTCCACAATTTTTAAGCCCAGCTCAGGTACGGCTGAAATTCAAGGCTATGATATACAGAAAAACGCCCAGCATGTCCGCGAGAATCTGGGCTTTTTAACAGGTGATACCGGGCTTTATAACCGCCTGCGAGGCAGCGAATTTATCCGTTATTTCGGCAGGCTTTATGGCGTTGCGGAAAAAACGATAGATGCCCGCATCAAGGAAATGGCAGATATGCTGGACATGCACGACTTTCTGGATAAGAAGATAGAGTTTATGTCCACAGGTATGAAGCAGAAAGTGTCTATTGTCCGCTCAATTATCCACGATCCCCCTGTGATGATATTTGATGAGCCTACATCCGGCTTGGATATCCTAACCGCAAGGAACATTGTTTCTTTTATCCGCGAATGTAAGCAGCGGGGTAAATGTGTACTATTTTCTACTCACATTATGCGTGAAGCAGAAAGGCTGGCAGACCGCATCGTGATGATTCATAAGGGAAAAATACTTGCCAATGGAACATTGGATGAATTGCGCATAGTATCAGAGCAGACAGATTTGGACGATATCTTTGTGTATTATGTTAACAAGTTTACCGATGAAACGGAGGTCTTGGCTCATGAATTTTAAGAAAGTAGGCGTTGTTTACCGCAAAGAACTGCTGGAAGTATTACGCGATAAACGCACTCTGTTCGCCACCCTGATACTGCCTGTACTACTATATCCCCTCCTGATTGTAGGTTTTAATTCCATTATGACCCGGCAAACTGCTGTGATGGAAGAACAAGGCGCAACAATTGCCATAAACGATAGTGTGGGTAATGCTGTCTCCCGCCTGTTAGCAGAGGAAATAGGAACTATTGATAACTATAATCTTGTGCCCTTTACTGCTACCACTAACCAGCTGTATGAAGATAAAGATGTGCATGCTATTGTTAGTATAGGTGATTCTCTTGGGGCTGATGGCACTCAATTTTATAAGGTTTACGTACAATACGACAAATCCAAGGACAGGAGCAGAATAGTATTCGATAAGCTTTACGACTCATTCAAAGCAAGCGAAAAGAAGCTTCAGAAACAGCAGTTGCAAGCATCAGGCATCAACCCTGAGTTCCTTGATTTGATAAGCGTTAGAGAGCGGGATACCTCCACTGCGCAGAAGAAGATGGGAATGCTGCTGGGTATGTTTCTTCCCTATATTATGATCATCATGCTGCTGTCCGGTGCTTCAACCGTTGCTGCCGACCTTGTGGCTGGCGAAAAGGAACGCCGCACCCTGGAAACCCTGTTAGTATCCTCCGCAGCCAGGCAAGAACTGGTATTTGGAAAATACCTGACGATTATTACTCTGGCGATGGTGAATGTGGTGGTGAACCTCTTCAGCATTAGCTTTTCACTTAAGTTCATGCTTGCCAATTCTGCTGCGGAAATGTCCGGTGTGCAGATGCCTATAAGTGCTATCCTTATCTTGCTGATGGCAATGATACCGCTGGCAACTTTCTTTGCCGCATTGTTGCTTTCTATCTCCACCTTCAGCCGCAATATGAAGGAAGCAAAAACTTATGAGCAGCCAATTCTGTGGGTAGCCATGATGATGGCTATGGTAAGCTTTTTGCCTGCGGTGGAAATGAATAACCTGATGGCATTAATACCTGTGATAAATATCGCTTTGCTGTTTAAGGCGGTGATGATTAACGAATATGCTCTATCTCACTTGCTGATAACCATAGGTAGCACTTTGGTGCTGGATGTTTTGGCGATCTGGGCAACGATAAAGCTCTTTACTTCGGAATCGGTGCTTTTCCGTTCCGAGGATGACAGCGGTAGCCTGAAGGCAGTCGGTAAAAACAAGAACAACTTCTTCAATCCCTTCTATGGCTTGGTTTATTTCTCTTTAGCATTGATCGCGCTTTATTATCTTGGTACCTACTGGCAGGGAAAAGACCTGATGTCCGGCTTGCTTAAAACTCAGGTATTTATCATTGCGCTGCCTGTCTATGCGATTATCAGATTATTGAAGCTAAAAGAGAAAGAAATCTTACGTATAAAGATGCCCAAGGCGACAGAACTGCTGCTGATACCCTTTATAGCCATACCCGCAGCAATAATCGTATCTGTTATATCACAATTGATAAACATTATCTTCCCCTTCCCACCCAAGTATGTGGAAATGCTCTCCAAGCTATTCACGATGGATGCATCTGTTTGGAAGGTATTTCTGGTAATGGCAGTTGCTCCGGGAATCTGCGAAGAATACCTCTTCCGTGGATTTATAATCCGTTTCTTCGAGAAGTATGGCACTAAGGTTGCAATTGTGCTTTCAGCCTTGCTTTTCGCTGCCTTCCACCTTGATCCGTTCCGTTTTGTACCGGTGTTTCTGCTGGGATTACTATTAGGATATTTAACCCTGCGCTCAGGTTCATTGGTGAACAGCATGCTGTCTCATACTATTAATAACGGGTTAGCTCTGGTTTTAGTTACCTATGGCAGCTCTGCATGGTTAAAACCCCTGATCTCCGGTGAGGATTCACTACACTATTGGCTGATAATTCCCGCCGTAATAGTTTTCACCGGAGCTATATATCTCTTCCACAAGGTTACCGAAAAAGGAGTACCCGAATGTGCGGAATAGTTGGTTATATTGGGCATAGAAATGCCCTCCCGATAGTAGTAGAAGCTCTTAAAAGGCTGGAATACCGTGGCTATGATAGCTCCGGTTGTGCTCTGATACATGACGACGTACTACAAGTGTACAAACGCCAGGGTAAGATAATTGAACTGGAACGCAGCTTGCCGGAACCTAACAAATGTAGTGGGAACATAGCAATAGCCCATACACGTTGGGCTACTCATGGCGAACCCACCGAGATAAACGCCCACCCCCACACAGATTGCACCGGCGATATTGCCATTGTTCATAATGGGATAATAGAGAACTACAAGCCCTTGCGAGAGAGGCTTAAGGAATTGGGACACAGCTTTGTAAGTGAAACAGATACTGAGGTGGTTGCGCACTTGATAGAGCAGTTCCTTACCAGCGAACCCACTCTGGAAGATGCGGTACGTGAAGCAATGAAAAGAGTGGAAGGCACCTACGGATTAGTGGTGATATCCAAGCACGAGCCGGATAAGCTGATTGCCGTGCGCAAGGGTAGTCCCCTCATTATCGGCATCAGTGATACAGAACACTTTATTGCCAGTGATGTAAGCGCCATTGTTATCCATACTAAACGGGTTATTTATCTACAGGATAACGAGCTGTGCATTGTCCGTGCTGATGGCTTTGAAATCACAACACTTGATAAACACAGCGTTAAGCCCCAAATCTCTGTTGTGGATTGGGATATCTCCGCCATAGAAAAAGGTGACTTCAAGCACTTCATGCTAAAAGAGATATTCGAACAGCCAACCACCATCGGCAATGGCTTCCGAGGTCGTATTAACGATCAATTGGGCACCGCTCGTCTCGGCGGGTTGAACCTGGAAAACTTTGAGTTGCGTAAGATTAAGCAGATTCACCTTGTAGCATGTGGAACATCCTTCCACTCCGCTTTAATAGGCAAGTACATAATTGAAGATATTGCCCGCATTCCGGTACATGCAGAATACGCTTCTGAATACCGGTACCGAAATCCCATCATCCCGGAGGATACACTTGTTTTCGTAATCAGCCAATCCGGTGAAACCGCCGATACTCTTGCAGCTATGCGCGAAGCCAATGCAAAAGGAGCGAGAGTGCTTGGTATTACCAATGTGGTAGGCTCTACCATAGCCCGAGAAAGCGATGGAGGTACATACATCCATGCCGGTAGCGAGATCGGAGTGGCTTCCACAAAAGCATTTACTTCCCAAGTGACGATTATGGTCTTACTATCCGTGCTGATGGGGCGCATGAACCACCTCTCCCCCGTGCAGGGCATGGAGTATATCAAGGAGCTCGAACTAATCCCCGCAAAAATAGAAAGCATCCTTGCTCTCAACGATTCTATCCGCACAATTGCCGATAGCATAAAGGACTGCACCAATGCCCTGTATCTTGGCAGAGGGGTGAATTTCCCTGTGGCTCTGGAAGGTGCTTTGAAACTAAAAGAAATCTCCTACATACATGCAGAGGGATATCCTGCCGCAGAAATGAAACACGGTCCTATAGCTCTTATAGACGAGAATATGCCCGTAGTCGCCATAGCCACCAAAGACCCATTATACGAAAAGATATACTCCAACTTGCAGGAAGTTCGTGCCCGCAAGGCAAGGCTTATAACCATCGCCACCGAAGGCGACACCGAACTGGCAAAGATATCCGAACATATTATCTACATCCCGGATACGCTTACCAACCTTCAGCCCCTGCTCACAGTTATTCCTTTGCAAATGCTTGCATACCATGTAGCAGATTTAAAGGGCTTCGATGTAGATCAGCCCCGCAACCTCGCTAAAAGTGTTACAGTGGAGTAAAACAGGAAATGCTTAGCGTTTGCGGAGTTAACTGTGCCACCGATTGCCGTGCCTACGAAGCAGAATGCAAAGGTTGCGAAGCACTACAGGGCAAGGTATCTTGGGCAGAGTTTTATGGGAAAGAAGAATGCCCCATCTATGCGTGCGTGAAGGACAAAAAGCTTCACTCCTGTGGAGAGTGCGGGCAAGCACCATGCAAAGTCTGGTATGATACCCGCAACCCGGATGCATCTGATATTGAGTTCTCCCGGGATATAAGCTCCCGACTTGCAAATCTTACCTCGAATTAACAGCTCTTTTTCCTATATAAGAAGAACCCGGTAGTTTGCAACCACCGGGTTCTTCTGATAATATCTAATATTTGGTTTAATCTTTCTCTTCTGTATCTTCTGCTACTTCGGATTCATCTGCATCTTCTTCCATTTCTTCGCCTTTCAGAGAGACGTTTATTTCAATGGAATTCTTGCACAGCTCAGGATAGAAATCGTCAATGTATTCTTGCACTGTATTTTCGATGTCAGTATGTTTATCCAGTATTTCCTGAGAGAAGCCAATCCTGATGTTAAGGGAGTTCAAGGTTCGGTTGATATTCATTTCCGGCATTTCACCGTACACATTGTTCAGGAATTCCGGTAATGATTTGGATAGCTTAACCGTTCCATTAATCTTCTTGTATGCTTTCAATCCGAAATTCGCAGCCAAAGCTGCTCCACCAACAACCAGTAATGCTTTAAAGAGCTTTTTCATCGTCTATACCTCGTTTGTTACTTATAAATAGATTTGATCTTGCCCCAGCTACGGCTTTGGATAGATGTGGGCTGATTGCCAACCAGATCCGTGGAACTAATGGGACTTAGAGAGAATTCGCTGAAACCATACGTAACAATGCCGGAAATGGAAGAATATGCGCCACCGGAGGATTTGAACAATTCCTTGTCTCCAAAGCTTCCTCCCGTTACCATGCAAGTTCCTGATCCATCAGTTACATTCAGCTTGTTTTTTAAAGCTTTAGAGCCGTAGGCTGTAGCATTCATAAGCTTGGCATACACACCTTCGTAGGCTTCGGCTTCATCGGCTTGTGATAGCTGACCGGTGGTTAATACTACCGGACGTGGCAAACTGACAGAGCTTTCTAAAACACGGGTTTGGCTGATATCTTGCAGACAAGTCATGCCAAAAGTTTCCGAAACTGTTCCGCTAACATACACACGGTCACCCTTTCTAATTCCGGGGTTTCTATCCAGTATCAGGATTCCGCGCCATGCCCCATTCAATGCTTCACTAATAAAGTATCCTCCTCCGCGATAGTTTGTGGCGGTAACAATCCCTTCCAGACTAACGTTTTTACCAACGAAACTGGATGGATAAGTACCATCGCTACCGGGATTGGTAGTGAATTGAACAGTATATATGGAGATAGCCCAAGCCCCCGTTACGAGGCTTGCTATCAGACATAGCATAATGAGTATCTTTTGCATACATCACCTCTATATGGCAATCTAATTATTCTCGATATCTTGTCAAGTTAAATCGCTTCTTTCTTTCGGTTTTATATCAAATTATGCGCGTAAGTGGTACTTATTATCTTTTCAAATTGTGCATCCTGCCGGCTATTTAGGATCCCACATTACCCTTGCTGGTTTCCCTACTGCTGCCATAATAATTCCCTAACGATTCCCTAACGCCATTAGGGAATCGTTAGGGAATTATTATGGCATTATAAATGAAAACAGCAAGGATGATGATATTGCTGCAAAGGTGAAATGGTAGTATTACAGCAAAGCGGGTAACATGGAAGTAACAAGCTGATAACTAAATTTTACATAGAGCTGAAAGGAAGTAGCTTTAGGTGTGGATGATATTCTAACCCACTACCTACGGGAAAACTTGAAAATATCAAAATCGTAGCCAACACTAAACAAACTGTTTATTTTCCCAGCCTCATTCACCGCTAAATTCAAGCGCACCGGCATTATAGCGCTTGCATATCCGATACCGGCAAAACCACAGTATTCCCAGTTTTTTTCCACCCCCCAAAGCTCACTTTCGGAGAATCGTAAACCCTGAATACCTGCATGAAACACCCATCGTTTGCAGGGTGTGCTTGTTAATCCTAACGATGTAATTTGATAGTGGGATGCACTTACTTCGTTACGAGAGTAACCCATGAATCCATCAGCACCACCGATAACGAAGTGATCATATCCCTTGTCATCGGCTTCATTAAAATGTGTCCCGTAATCAATGCTCCCCCCCACGCTAAAACACTTGGAAAGAGGTAAATAAAGCTCGCTCTTCATCTGTAAATTGCTAAATATGTAGTCACTTATAGACACACTGCGGGCAAAATTAAACTTCGCCATTATTCTTGAGCCTTTGGTGGGAAAGATGTAGCTATCCAGTGATTCATGGTATCCTTTTACGCCAAATCCACTAACGATATTGTGTCGAGGAAGTGATGGAGTTTCGGATATCTCCTCGTCAAGCCTGGTTTGGCTGCTAAACAAAAATATCTCACCAATCACTAAGTCTTTGGCAAAAAAGCCCAAACCGGATGTCATACCCCATTCCAGTGAGTTTACGCTGTTTGTTTTGTGATGATCTTTGTAATTGTAAATTGTTTTATCGTTTATGTAAGGGAATATGCGATAATATGCTCCCCATTCCTCGCCATAATTCTTCACATAGTCGAGATTTAACTCGTTTTTACCCCCCAGTTTAACTTCTACAAGTAGCTTTGAGTTCTTAAGCAAGTAATTATTCAAGAGAAGAACAGCACCGGCACAAAGCTTGTCCTCGCTGTTGTAAGTATTGTTGATCGCAGCTTGCTTGCGTTCTCGTTCCTTTATATGGAGGTGGAGAATGTAGTTGTTGGAGGAAGAATATTCCAGAACCGGGTAAATAGTGTTGAATGCTTGCGAGTTCCACGCCTTTTGGCAGCCGGTAATAATCTCGGATGTGGTATATTCCCTATTGCTGTGCAAATCTGTGTACTCTTCTACCTTTGCCTTACTTAGGAATTGTTTGCCGTGAACCTGGATGCTTTCTATATGGAAGGTGTCCAGATAACGATTGAAGTCCTTTTGAAGAGGCTTTGAATCCTCTTTGGCAGAATCATGTGACTCCAAAAGCATTTTTGCTTTGAAAGCGCGAATTACAGCAATATTATCTCTTGTGGATTTCTCGCCGGCTGCAATGATGGCACGGATATCTCTGAAGTCTGTGGCTGAATGACTATTCAATTCTGGTTCGATAAGCAGGTCGATACACTCCAGGCGATCATTAAGATTACGTGTAATACCGATATTGATAGTCTGGTCTAACACTTCGATTAGGTTGTTCAGATTGTCACTGGTTCTTAGGGTGGAATTCACCTTAAGACCAATAACCGTATCCGCCCCCATCTCATGTAATAAATCACCTGGCAGGTTTTGGGAAACTCCTCCGTCAATATACACATTTTCATCAATTTCAAATGGTTTCACCAAGCTTGGGATAGACATGGAAGCCCGCAGTGCTTGCATCAGAGAACCACTGCGGAATGTTTTTGCTTCGCCTGTAAGCAAGTTCGTGGCGTTGCATGCAAAAGGGATTGGCAGATCATCGAAAGAGCTGACTCTTGATGCAGAAGCGAAAAATTTGAACATTTCCAGATTTATCCGGTTACCCATATAAACACTTGAAGGCAGCCGGGGCACCCATTTATCATTAAGCTCAAAAACCGCATTACCATAGGGTGCCCAGCGTTTTTGGCCTATGTATAGATCTTCCCGGGAGTGAACGTCCTTTGCGAGAAACTCCCAATCTAAGCTTAAACAAATATCTTCTATTTCAGCAGCAGAATAACCCATAGCGTAAAAAGCACCGATAATCGCACCAATGCTTGATCCGGCGATATAATCCGGCTTTATTCCCTCTTCTTCCAGAACCTTTAGCACTCCGATATGAGCAAATCCACGCGCACCGCCTCCGCTGAAGGCGTAACCAAGCTTCTTTCCACTCAGGAATGAGCAGAAAGAGATCAGGATTAAGACTATTATGCTAATTCTGGCATTTATACCCGTCATAGTTATCTTTGTTCTGCTGGCAACAAGGATTAAAAGCTCTCTTCAGGCTTTATCTCTTCAGTTTCTGGTTTTGGTATAGTACCTCTTCTGTCCTTGGTAATGAATTCTATGCGCCCAAACACGGAAGTTGCTTCAATTCTTATGGGTGAAGAAGTGCTATCCGGGTTCAAAGATGTTTTATTTTCAGAAATGCCATAATGACCAGTTTTGGGCAATATAATACCTCCCAAAACAGCCGTAGTCCGAATGTCGAAGCGAAGATCGGATGGCAAGATAACTTTGGCAGAGCCGAATACAACCGTTACTTCCATATCCTTGGCATCAGGCTGTAGCTCGCTTAGATCAATATCTCCGCTGGTAAACACCATAGTGTATTCCTGATCATCACGGCTGTAAAGAACTGAGCTACTTTTACTGAAGTTACTCTTTGAGCGATGGATGCGTGGTTTCCCGCCTCCGATGAGCATTCTTACTCCAAACATGATAATAACTATGGCAAAAAAGACTTTCACAAGGGGTAGATTAATGTTGAATCCTTTTAAAATCATCGAGGTTCCAAACAGGATTATCACAATCCCCCAAAAGATGTTGCCAAAGATAAAGTCCATTCTCATTTCCTCCTCCTTAGAGAGTTAATCCATGCCACCAAGCATGGTGTAGTTCATTTATATCTATCTTGATATGATCATTTACACTAAGCAGATTACTATCATTAATCAGACCCACATCATAGCATTCTATCCCGTACATATCAGCAAGCAGCTTGATAGAATTGATGTTATTGGGGTTTGCACTTATTAGTATGCGTCCCGCAGCTTCGCCAAAATATATGTGTGATGCTTTGTGCGGCAAACTGAATTGCAGATTAGCTCCATGCTGATGAGAATCATTAAAACAGGATTCTGCCACAGCAACCAATAGACCACCGTCCGAAACATCATGGGCACTGTTTACAAGCTCTTCATGTATAAGCTGTAAGATAAGCTGCTGTAACTGCTTTTCCGTATGCAGATTAATCTGAGGAGGGTTTCCTGCCACAATGCCAAACTCCTGTTTCAGGTATTCAGATCCCCCAATACCGCTGCTTAAGCTGCCGAGCAGCATTATCACATCACCTGCATGCTTAAAGCTTTGGGTCATGGCTTTACTAAAGTCCTGCATCAAACCAAGCATCCCGATCACAGGAGTGGGATATATTGCTCCGGTAGGGTTCTCGTTATAAAACGACACATTGCCACCGGTTACTGGTGTCTCAAATGCTTTGCATGCCTCAGACATACCACGTATTGCTTCCGAAAAGAAATAGTATGCCTCCGGCTTATAGGGATTGCCAAAGTTAAGGCAATTCGTAATTGCCAATGGTTTAGCTCCGCTGCAAGCTACGTTACGGGCACCTTCTGCCACGGCTGCCATAGTTCCCATATAGGGATCAAGTGCACAGTGCCTACCATTGCAATCTGTAGATAATGCGATAGCCATGTCGGTATCATGAATGCGAATCACTGCTGCATCAGAACCGGGCTCTACTACACTGCCAATTTGAACCATATGGTCATATTGGCGGTAAACCCTGTGTCTACTTGCCAGATTGGCACATGCCATCATTTTGAAGAAAGTTGCGTTGTAATCATGTGGCTCCGGCAAGTTCTCCAGATCGTAGCTTAGTAACTCTTCAAGATACTCTGGGCGTTTGCTTTCACGGCTGTAAACCGGTGCTGTACCACCCAGAATAAGCGTTTCTGCCGGGATTTCCGCCACCATCTCTTTCTGGAAAAACACGCGCAGCAGCTTATCATCGGTAACCTTGCCAATCTGCACAGCATCCAAATCCCACTTAGCGAAGACATCTTTAACCTTATCAACATTATGTGGTTCAACAATCACAAGCATCCGTTCCTGTGATTCGGACAGCATAATCTCATAGGGACTCATACCCGATTCGCGCTGGGGAACAAGTGCCACATCAATCTCTATGCCAACTTCGCCCTTGCCTGCCATTTCGGAACTGGAGCAGGTTAAGCCTGCTGCGCCCATATCCTGTATGCCAACCACTAAGCCTGCATGTATTACTTCCAAAGTGGCTTCCAACAGCAGTTTCTCCAGGAAGGGATCGCCGACCTGCACAGCAGTACGCTTTTCTTCTGATTCATTGCTGAGTTCTATAGAAGCGAAAGTAGCACCGTGAATACCGTCTCTGCCAGTCTTAGCACCCACGATTATTACTGCATTGCCAACCCCGGAAGCAGCAGACTTCGCCATCTGTCCATGCTTCAAAACTCCCACCGCCATAGCATTAACCAGTGGATTGCCTTCGTAACTATCCTCAAAGTATATCTCGCCACCCACAGTGGGCACGCCAAAGCAATTACCATAATCGGCAATGCCGTGCACAACTTCGCTGATAAGGTGCTTCACTTTGGGATTGTCGGGATTACCAAATCGTAACGAATTAAGGGCTGCAATCGGTCTTGCTCCCATGGTAAAGATATCTCTTAATATCCCTCCCACACCTGTAGCAGCACCATGGTATGGCTCCAGTGCGGAGGGGTGATTATGGCTTTCAATCTTAAAAGTTATCGCCAGCCCCTGCCCTATATCCACCACTCCGGCATTTTCCTCACCGGCTTTGGTAAGCATGGCAGACCCGTCCTTGGGAAGGGTTTTTAGTAGCTTAACCGAGTTCTTATAGCTGGCATGTTCGCTCCACATCACACTGAATATCCCCAATTCCACAAGGCTTGGTTCTCTTTTTAATATGCTAAGTATCTGTTGGTATTCTTCCGGGCTGATGCCATGTTCAGCAATCAGAGCAGGGCTTATCAAGCATTCAATCATATGCCGTTGTCCGTAAGTTTTAGAGTATCGGTTTTTATCATTTCCATCAGTCGTTGCAGACGGTCTTCAATAATCACGAAAGTTTTTCGATAGCTTTCCAGATCGCTACCATAAGGATCTTTTATATCTCCGGTTTCCCCTACTATCTCGTTTAATGTTAATATCTTGTGTCCGGAATTGGGGCTTTGATCCCGCAGCCATTCCCGTTGTCTTTCTTCCATGGTAAGCACCAACCAACTCGATGTAATCATCTGGGGAGTAACCTGTTTGGACACATGCTCCTGAGCTTCCAAAAGCCCGCGTTCCATAAGTAATTGCATGGAACTTAGCGAGATATTGTGTCCCCCGTCTATCAAACCACAAGAATCCGTTGCCAAAGGCATGTTATCGTTCAGAATCATCATCCTAAACAGCTTCTCTGCAATGGGACTGCGGCATATATTAGCCGTGCACACAAACATAACCATGGGCAGTTTAAAAGATTGCTTTATCTCATAGAAGGGCACCGAACCCTCACGCAGGCATTTAAGTTCATCACTGCGGCTTGTGCTTTTTGCTTCGTTTGTTCTGATGTATTCTACGATAGTGGAGAATTCTGTTCCGCTTCTTACTTCCTTTGCTTGTGGTAACAGGGCAAAATCAAACCAAGTGCTGTAGTTACGTTCAATCCGGTTAAAATCTTCTTCCGGCGGTAAGCCTGATACATTTACACTTGTACTAATCAGTGGTTCTCCCAGCAGGTTTATCATCGCCCTAAGCGAAGGATCTGCGGGAACCCGAAAAGCTACTTTGCCATCCACAGCAATATCTTTGAACTTGGGATCATCGTAGCTAAAAACAACGGTTAAGTTGCCAGGCCAATACTGCTCCAGTAAAGGCTTCAGAGCAGAAGGTACTTTTGCTGCATCCAACACGGATATATCCGGAAGCAAAGCTATGTAGCCGTGCTTGTCAGATCGTTGCTTAAGGTGGTTTATACGTGTGATCGCCTCTTTTGAGGACAGCCTGCATCCAATTCCCCACATCGAACCAGTCCAGTGCAGGATTGTGGCTTCATGCATGGGGTTTTTGCTTAGCAGTTTTTCCAGCTTGTGGATTCCGGGATCGCGCATTATTTGCACTATTAATCTCCTTACTCTAAAAAGGGTACGGGGTTTATAGCTTTGCCATCTTTACGCAGCTCAAAATGAAGTGATGCCTGATTGGCAGAGCCGGACATACCGCTTTTGGCAATAGTTTGTCCTCGTTTCACGGTTGCACCTTTGGCAACCGTTAACTCGTTGTTATAGGCATATAGGGTGAAAAAGCCGTTTTTATGATCAATTATAATCAGTTTGCCTTGCCCGCCGTACCTGTCCGAGAATATCACTTCGCCATCATCTGCGGCAACCACGGTCGTTCCTTCCTTAGCGGCTATATCAATTCCGTTGTTTACCACGCTTGTACCATAGCTTTTAGTTTCCTCACCGTAGCTACGGATAATTTTACCCCGAAGGGGCCAAGCGATCTTTTTCCCTGTAAACTGGTATGTGGAAGGGGTTTTACCTTGCTTTGCCATCAATTGGTTTACTAATCCTTCTAACGAAGCACTATCCTTCTTAAGCTTTTCTACTTGTGCCTGAAGCTTTTTTTGTTCCTGGGTAAGCTGTTTGCTTTGCGTGGCAAGGTTTTTTATCTTTTTGTCGTACTGAACATTTTTGCTGCTTTCTTCTTTCACTCCACGTGTAACCTTCACTGCCTCGTTCTGATGCAGTTCACGCTCGAAAGTAAGTGACACACGGTAACCGGACAATATATCTATCTTCTGTTTGCTACCTTGAATCAAGTTTTTTAAATAACGGTGATCACGATGCTTAATCCCTTGCTGTTTGTAAGATCTATCCACCCGCAGCAGCATATCGAGCTCTGCATTCTGAGCACGGCGCATTGCACTTAAACTGCTTTCTGCATCCACCAGCCGTTGTTGTACGGAACGTAAAGAATCCCGGATTACCATTTCTTCTTTTTTTAGCTTTTTTAGATTGTCTTCAGTCCTGCGTTTCAATGAAGAGGTGCGCTGAATCTCACCTTCTGCCTGCTTCTTTTTCGTTTCTGCTTGTTTCACTTTCTGCTGAGTGCTTTCCAATTGTTTTTGGACTTCTTTCAGTTGGCGCATTTTATCGTCCAACTCGTCGGCATAATTAAGTGACCACAGCAGGCACAGCATTAGCAAAATCATATATTTGGGCATTTTTTTCTCCAAGGTCAGGTTCCTTGCCAACTTTTTCTTAAGGCACGATGATGTCAATGCAATTTTTGAGTTCTCGGCTGTATAATACACTATCAGGTTTCCTGCTACTTTCTTAGTGCCTTATTCCTATCATTGCCCACCTATTGCCCTGTTTGTGGACAATGAGTGGGCAATGATAGGGCAATACCTGAAAGTAAGAAGCTGATTCGAATTTGTTATTGACAAAAATATAGCCCGACGAAACCCTGTAAATTAGAATCAGATTCATTACTGCTGTCCCAATGTGTTTAAGGTAAATAAACTCACAAGAGGTAATAAATATGCACAATATCGGTTCCTACAACGAGAGACTAAACAACTTTTCCTGGAAGATAGCTGAAGATGAACTCGGTTACAAACCCGGTGATGTTATCAACATCGGTTGGTATTGCTCCGACCGCATCTGCAACATGGGCAAAGGCGAAAAACTGGCTTTAAAATGGGAAGGTCTGGGAGGCAAAGCCAAGAACTACACTTATAATGACCTCCGTCAACTTAGCAACACCATCGCGGATTTCCTTCAAAAACTGGGTATAAAGCCTGAAGAACGCGTCTGCCTTTTTCTGGATAGGATTCCGGAGCTGTACATAGGCTTTGTAGGTATCCTGAAATCGGGTGCGATTGCTCAGCCTTTATTCTCCGCTTTTGGTGAGGATTCACTGCATGTCCGTATGGAAAATTCCGGAGCTACTGCGATTATAACCCAGAAAAAGCACCTTGGTAAAGTACGCAAAATAGTAGCTACTTTGCCCAACCTGAAGCATGTGATTATTGTTGATGACAACGGCAAAAACCCGCTGCAAGATAAGGAAGTAGCGTTCATTATGGATGAAGCGAAACGTGTCGAGGTCTTTGAATCCTTCCCCACCAAAGCTGAATCACCTTCTGTTTTGCACTACACTTCCGGCACCACCGGCATGCCCAAAGGCGTTAAACACGTTCACTATTCTCTAATCTCGCAATATCTCAGCTCCAAATGGGTTTTGGACTTACAGGATGATGATATTTACTGGTGTACTGCTGATCCCGGCTGGGTAACCGGCACTTCCTACGGCATAATTGGTGCCTGGGCATGTGGCGTAACGCAATGTGTGAATGACATCGGCTTCTCTGCCGATGCATGGTATGCCTTTATCCAAAAGCATAAGATCACCGTTTGGTATTCTGCCCCAACTGCCATTCGCTCTCTGATGAAAGCCGGCGAAGAGGTTATAAAGAACTATGACCTCTCCTCTTTAAGGCATCTTGCCAGCGTGGGCGAACCCCTTAACGCAGAAGCTGTTATCTGGGGTGAAAAGGTTTTTGGTTTACCTTTCCACGATTCTTACTGGCAGACCGAAACCGGAAGCATTATGATCTCCAACTACCCCGGCATGAAGATTAAACCGGGAAGTATGGGTAAACCCTTCCCCGGTATCACTGCCACTATCCTTGATCCCGACACATACGAACCAGTCCCCACCGGTCAAGCGGGCTTGATAGGCATCAAACCAGGCTGGCCAAGCATGATGCGCATGTACTGGAACAATCAGGAAATATACGATGCCAAGTTCAAAAACGGGTGGTATATCCCCGGCGACCGCTCCTATATTGATGGGGACGGCTACTATTGGTTCATTGGCCGCGATGATGATATCATCAACACCGGCGGACATCTGGTAAGCCCATTCGAAGTAGAATCTGCTTTGATAGAGCACCCTGCCGTAGCGGAATCCGCTGTGGTGGCAAAGCCGGACTTTGTAAACATGGAAGTGGTGAAAGCCTTTGTGTGCCTTAAACCCGGCTTTATTGCAAGCCCCGAGCTGGATCTGGAAATAATGAACTTCATCCGCAAACGCCTCTCCCCTCTGGCAATGCCCCAGGAAATAGAGTTCGTGCCCAGCCTGCCCAAAACCCGCAGCGGTAAGATTATGCGCCGTATCCTCAAAGCCCAGGAATGGGGCGAGGAAATTGGTGATACCTCATCACTTGAAGACGATTAAACAAAATAATACATATAAAGGAGCCTAACAATGGAAGAAATTCGCGAAGTAGTCCTCGAATACGTAAAGAACGAGTATATGGAAGACCAGGATGAAGAACTGACCTACGACACCGCCCTCATTTCCGGCGGCTTTGTAGATTCATTCTCTATGGTATCCCTGAAGCGTTTCTTAGAGACCAGATACAAGATTAGTTTGCCCGATAATCGTGCCACACCGGAAGCATTTGATACCGTAAACAAGATAACTGCCCTGGTTCAGGAATTCTTAGGATAAGAGGTTAGAAATGGCTTATAGTGACAAAATACGCAGTATCTATGGCTCTCAGCTTCAAACCCTGAAAGATGCCGGTATCTTCAAGATTGAACGCTACATTCATTCCGTTCAGGATGCCGAAATTGAAGTGGAGTTTCCTCCCGGAGCACCGCTTAAGAAGGTTATCAACGTTTGTGCCAATAACTACCTTGGCTTATCCAGCCATCCTGATGTGGTGAAAGCTGCCCACGAAGGTCTGGATGCACGTGGTTATGGCATGTCCTCCGTTCGCTTCATATGCGGAACACAGGATATACACAAGATTCTTGAGCAGAAGGTAACCGATTTCCTCGGAACCGAAGATACCATCCTTTTCCCTTCGTGTATGGATGCTAATGCCGGCGTGTTCGAAGCTATCCTTACCGATGAAGATGTGATGATTTCCGACCGTTTGGTGCATGCGTCCCTTATTGACGGCATCAGGCTGTGCAAAGCCATGACCGATTCCTTCAAGCACTCGGATATGAAGCATCTGGAAGAAAAGCTTATCCTTCATGCCGATAAACGCGTTAAACTGGTTATTACAGACGGCGTTTACTCCATGGATGGCGACACTGCCAAGCTGGACGAAATGGTTGCCCTCTGCGAGAAGTATGATGCCATGCTTCTGGTGGACGAATCCCATGCCTCCGGCTTTATCGGTAAGACTGGCAGAGGAACCCACGAAAAGTGCGGCGTGATGGGCAAGATAGATCTCATCACCACCACCTTTGGTAAGGGACTCGGCGGTGCTTCCGGCGGTTGCGTGTCCGGTAGAAAAGAGCTGGTGGAGCTGTGCCGTCAAAAGGCACGCCCATATCTGTTCTCAAATACCATTGCCCCGCCCGTGGTGGCAGGTGTGATAAGCGTTTTGGATACACTGTCCAAGACTACCGAACGCCGTGACAAACTGGAGAAAAACGCCAATTGGTGGCGTAAGAGCTTGCTTGAAGCTGGCTTTATCCTTCAGCCCGGTGACACCCCCATCGTCCCTGTGATGCTGTTTGATGCCAAGCTGAGTCAGGATTTTGCTACTGATCTTTTCAAGGAAGGCGTATATGCCATCGGCTTCTTCTTCCCTGTGGTCCCGCAAGGCAAAGCCAGAATCCGCACTCAGATATCCGCTGCGCACGAAATGCACCATCTTGAAACAGCCCTCGCTGCCTTCATTAAGGTTGGTAAGAAGTACGACATCCTTGGCAAAACCAAGAACGAGATAATGGCAATGTACGGAGCCTAATCTCGTACTATAAAATGCCTAAAACAGAAAGTCCCCGCTAAGAACGGGGACTTTTCTTATTTGTAACTGTGCTTAGTTACTTCACCCAGGGCTTTCCGAAGGGGATCACCACTCTGCCTGCCAGATCGTTCACCACGTTGGCAAACATCATATACATGGCGCATGCGGCGCAGAACATCAGTTCATAACCCGCCACCACATTCCACTTGGGATCACCGAAATGACCCAATACCAATAGGAAAAAGCCAAGAAACAGGGTAAAGAAAGTGATGCTCATGGCAGTATGGATTCTCCACGAAGCCACCCACATCACCAGTGTATATATCATCCAGGCAAATAGATACCAGCCGATATCGGTGGTGGATGATTTGTATATGCTAAACTGATTCATTAACAAAATGAGTGCCAGCCCGATCCAGAAACTGCCATAAGCCGTGAAGGCACAATAACCGAAGTTGTTGCCCATCTTCTGTTCCTGAAAACCGGCTATTAGCTGTGCCAGACCTCCAAAGATTAATCCCATAACAACCACAGGTCCAAGCCCGCACCAGCCCACATTATGAAACTGCAGGATGAGGGTCGTCATGGAAAAACCTGCCAGCCCAACTACCGCCGGATTTGCATACTTTCTTTCGCTCATTCGTGTAATCTCCTATCTAATTTTACTATAACACCTCAATCCTTTGCTCTGTTCATGATGGATTGTGGTGACTATGTTTAAGAGACACACTTCCTTTTTAGGCACTATTCTTGTCAAGTGTTTATCAATTCAAAGCGTATGGCATTCATTTGCGCTGCTGGTGTTAGTAGAATACACTTAAGCAGAATCAACCTTAAGCAATATTATATTCCTTGCTTGAATTACTTATGAATTGCGCATGAAATATGGATGCGATCCGTAATTCATGCGTATTGCTAATGTAATTGCAGTAAGGGAATGGTAAGTAGTGAGAAGCAGAGAGTTGTTCAAGAATAGCATGCGAGTTTTAATGTTGTACCGGGTGCTGAAGTGACACAAGGTCTTTGGGAGGAACTCCATCCACTCCTATGGGCTTACGATTGCAAGCTCGCCGATGGGGATCATAGCGGAAGTACGAACCCTGATGTAATGGTCGCTTAAAAACTCGCTTTCGCCATTGGGACTTGCTTCTACCACTCCACGCAGCAACACTTTATCGGCAATCAGCTTCTGGCGGTATGCCGTCTCCATTTGTTCGCTTAAAGCAGTAAGCTGATTCGTGCGGGTATGCTTTACATCCTTAGGTACCTGATTCGGCATTTTATCCGCAGGAGTACCTTTGCGTTTGGAATAGCTGAAAACATGCAGATACGCCAGAGGAAGGCTACTCAGGAACTGATAGGTGTTGTTATGTTCGGCTTCACTCTCACCGGGAAAGCCGGTAATCACATCAAAGCCAATAGCGGCATCGGGAAAAGCCATTAGTACATTACTAACTAAGGCTTGCACCAAAGCAGTATCATAACGCCTTCCCATACGCTTTAACACTGTGTCACTGCCTGATTGCAGCGGAATATGGAAATGAGGGCAGACTTTATCTATGGTGCGCAATTGGTCAATCAACTGCTGAGTAAAAAGCTGCGGCTCAATGGAACTAAGGCGGATAAGCTCCAGGCCTTCTATCTGTGCCATTGCAGTTACAACATGGGCAAGAGTGTGCGCTTCATCTTTGTACAGCCCCAGATTCACGCCACCCAGCACAATTTCTTTGAATCCGTTCTGCACAAACAGCCGGGCTTGCTCCAGCACCTGTTCCATTGTGGCAGAGCGGTTGTGTCCACGGGCGTAAGGTACTGCACAGTAAGCACAGTAGAAATCGCAGCCATCCTGTATCTTCTGGAAGGCTCGGGTGTGCCCTTGCATGTTGGTAACGGGCTGGTAGCTGAAATTCGTGGCTTGCATGATGTCCGTGAAGCTATGGTTGTGGGTGGCAAGCAGCGTAGCGATATTGAGCTTTTGCTGATTATCCACGATGTAATCCACCTCGCCAAGCAGGGCTATCTCATCCTTGCTGCGCTGCGCATAGCAGCCGGTAACGATTATCTTTACGTTGGGGTTAACCACTTTTCTTACCAATGCCTGGCGGATATGGTAACGGCTTTTGTAGTCCGTGCGATTGGTAACGGTGCAGGTATTGATGAGGTAGATGTCCGCTTCGCTATCCCAATCTACCAACTCTACTGCGCCCTTGGGGAACTGGTCGAGGATTATGGCGGATTCGGCTTGGTTGGTTTTGCAGCCAAGAGTTCTGGTGGCTATTCTGGTTTTGGGACGGGTAAGGAATTGGTAAATGCTCGGGGCGTATAGCTGGTGCTCAACAGTAAGGACTTTTGAGGCAATGGCTTCGGGAGTGGGGCACTCCGTAACATCCACTCTGTTCTGAGCGACAATACTGCCATGGTCGTAGAGCGGATCAACTTGGTGCACAGTTGCACCGGAAAGCTTCTCCCCCGCTTCATGAACAGCATTATGCACCGCCATACCGAACATTCCCCTGCCACCATATTTTGGCAATAGTGCGGGATGGATATTTAGAATAGGTATTCCTATTGAATTGATAAACTCGTTTGAAAGCTGCTTCAGGAATCCGGCAAGCGCAATAAGCACAATGCCTTCTGCCTTGCACAAACGCAGCACTTCTGCCTCAAAAGCTGGCATATTACGCGTAGAGACAACCACAGAAGGGATGCCAAGCTCTTGTGCCAGGTTGAACGCTGGGGAATCGGAACGCGTAAACACAGCCAGAGCAATCTCTACCGGAAGCCTATGCATCTGCCAGTAGCCATGCATGGCGGCGAGATTGGAACCGCGGCTGTGTCCGCTGCTGAGGACGGCTATTTTATAGGTGCCAGGTGCAGTTCTTTCCATTGGATGGGATCGACTTCGGAAGGTGCCTGGCTCATCAGGTCTGTAGCTTTAAGGGTTTTGGGGAAGGCGATAACGTCGCGGATGGAATCGGCACCGGTCATGATCATAACCATACGGTCGAGTCCGGGGGCGATGCCGCCATGAGGCGGAGTGCCGTATTTCAGGGCATCAAGGAAGAAGCCAAAGCGGGCTTTCAGGTCTTCCTCTTCGAAGCCCAGCACCTGGAATATCTTGCGCTGTACATCGTAGCGATGGCAACGGATACTCCCGCTGGAAAGCTCCATACCGTTGCAAACAAGATCGTATAGCTGTCCCTGAATCTCGCCGATCTTATCGGGCATGTCCAGATATGGGATGTGCTCTTCCTTGGGCAGGGTGAACATGTGGTGTGCCGGTTCCCAGCGGTTGTTTTCCTCGTCTCGGTTGAATAAAGGAAAGTCGGTTATCCAGCAGAAGTTATAGCTGTTGGCGGGGATAAGGTTTAGCTTGGCTGCAATGTGGTTACGCAGACCAGCCAAAACCTTGCTGACGGTATTGTAGGTATCCGCTGCTATGGCGATGAGGTCGCCTGGTTTGGCATCGCAGGCCTGAATGATAGCTTGTGCTTCCTCAGGGGATAAAAACTTGGAAATGCCTGCTTCCAGCCCTGCTTCCGCCACCTTGGCAAAAGCGATGCCTTTACCGCCCAGATGCTTGGCTACGTCAATCAGCTCATCCTGTTGCTTACGGCTGAATTCTGCGGCTTTGGGGATGCAAATGGCTTTCACCACTCCCCCGCTTTGCAGCGCAGCGCAGAATACCTGAAAGCTGCTGTTCGCCACTGTGGTGCTAAGGTCGCAAAGCTCCAGAGCAAAACGGGTGTCGGGCTTATCGCAGCCGTAGCGGTTCATTGCTTCCGTGTAGGTTAGACGCGGGAAGGGAATGCTAAGCTCAATATCCATAACTTCCTTGAACAGCCAATACATAAGGCGTTCCAGCAAATCAAAGATCTGCTCCTGCGAGGCAAAGCTAAGCTCGATATCGAGCTGGGTAAACTCAGGCTGGCGGTCGGCACGCAAGTCTTCATCCCTGAAGCAGCGGGCAATCTGGTAATAACGGTCAAATCCAGCTATCATTAACAATTGCTTGAAAATCTGAGGTGACTGTGGCAGGGCATAGAACTTGCCTGGTTGTATCCTGCTGGGGACAAGATAGTCCCTTGCGCCTTCGGGAGTGCTTTTCATTAAAATGGGAGTTTCAATATCGTAGAAGCCTTCTGCTTCCAAAAAACGGCGCATAATGCTTACAATCTTGTGGCGGGTGATAATGATGTTCTGTAGCTTGGCACGCCTTAAGTCCAGATAACGGTAAGTGAGGCGCAGGTCTTCTTCCGCCATGGCAGCTTCGTTAATCTGTATAGGCAAAGGCAGAGTGTCGTTAAGCAAAAAGAAATCGGAGGCAACCAGCTCAACTTCGCCGGTGCCCATATTTTTGTTTACATTACTTGCGTCTCTTGCAGTTACAGTACCCACCACGGCAATCACGTATTCGTTGCGAACCTTTTCGGCTTTGTTGAAGATGTCTGTTTGCTCCGGATGAATAACCACCTGTAGAATGCCTTTCACATCGCGCACATCAATAAAGATCAATCCGCCAAGGTCACGGCGCTTGTGCACCCAACCCATAATACATACTTCTTTGTTCAGGTCACTTAGTTTCAGTTCTCCGCAATAATTTGTCCGTTTCCGTGTGCCCAGGTTATCTAACATTACATCCTCAGTTCATTTTAATGGCTTCATAAAGCGCATCTATCTTTTTTACTTCTTCGCCAATGGCTTTTATCATATAGCATTTATTTAAGTACTCATCACTTGGGTAGATGAATGGGTTGTTCTTCATATCGGCAGCAAGCAGTTCGTGTGCTGCCTTATTAGGTGTAGCAAATTGGGTGTATTCGGAGTTTCGTTTTGCGTTATTCACTTCCAGCAGGAAATCCAGAAACTTATAAGCAAGCTCCTTATTCTTGGAAGATTTTAGCATAACGATGTTATCCATCCACAGGCTGCTGCCCTCGATTGGAAGCACAAAACCCAGATCACTGTTATCTGCCATTTGTTGAAGTGCATCACCATTATATGCTTGGGCAACCCATGTTGTCCCATCCGGCACTTCATTTTTGTATGAATCCGAATCAAATTGAGTTATATTAATGTCCCATTCGCTAAGAGTTTTCTTGGCAACAGCTAAGGCAGAGTCACTGGTATCGTTCAGGTCAAAACCGTTATATATCAATGCAGAACCTATCACTTCGCGTGCATCATCAAGCATGGTTACCTTGTTTTTATCCTTGAAGAAAGCATCACCAACAATGCTCCAACTTTGTTTGGCTATTAGAGCAGCAGGTACATAGCGTTTGTTGAACACCAAGCCGGTTAAGCCCCAGAAATAGGGAATAGCATATTTGTTGCCAGCATCAAAGGACTGCGCTTTTTGCAGCAGTGCCAAATCCAGATTCTTATAATTGGGCAGCTTACTTGTGTCTATCGGTTCCAGCAGATTCTCCCTGCTGAGGATGCTTACATGATCTCCGCTGGGGAAAATTATGTCGAAGGATTCCCTGGCACTTTTTATCTTAGTAAGCATGTTTTCGTTGGAGTCGTAAGTGCTGTATTTAACCTTACAATTGTTAGCTGTTTCAAATTCGCTTAGCAGCTCCGGATCGATATAATCACTCCAATTAAAGATATACAGTACCGGTTGGCGTTTTCCACATGAGCTTAGCGCCAACATGAGAAAAGCTATCAGTATCAGTTTAACTACAGTCGGTGTTTTCATGGGCATGTACCTCATATTTTACTCTTATAATCCAATTATGTGTGGCGATTTGCCTGGGCAATCCCTTCTTTCAGATGAACACTTTGTAATATAATCCACCCTACTACAAAGAAAAGAATAAGCGAAAGTATGGAATATCGGATATCACCGGTTTTGTGTGCTATCCACCCATATAGTATTGGACCAATTATTGACGAAAGGCGTCCTGTCAAGGTATAAAAACCGAAGAACTCTGCCTGTCGTGTTTTGGGGGTAAGCATAGATAACATCGTGCGGCTGTTGGATTGGCTGCTGCCTATTGCCAAACCTGCCAGCAAACCTACGTAATAGTACTCTCTGGCACTGCCACAGAAATAAGCCCATACTACCACGACAATCCAGATTAGCAGTGAGATGCTTAGAGACAGCTTTACATTGAACTTATCGGTGAACCAACCAAAGATCCCCGATCCGATAATGGAAGTGAACTGCGCCAGAATGAAATAGATAATCATATCCGTGGTCTTCATCCCGAAACGTTCGATGCCATATATGGAGGCAAACACAATCACTGTGGTGATGCCATCGTTGTAAATAAAGTAACTGATTATGTAGCGAAGAAGCTGAGGCTGTTTGGCGATATTTTTTACAGAAAAGTAAATCCGCTGGTAAGCCACCCGCAGGTAGTTACTCCGCTTGGAAGGACGCTTGAACTCCTTCAACCAAAAAAAGGTAAACAGCGAAAACAGAAAGAAGTGTACCGCCACCGCAGGAAATACATAGCGTACATTCTGCTTCACTAGCACCAATGCCACTAACAGCGAAATCAATCCGCCCACATATCCCAGCGCCCAACCAAAGCCGGAAACCTTGCCTATGTCTTCCTGCGAACATATCTCCGGCAGGAAAGCATCATAGAACACATTGGCACTATTAAAACCGAAATTGGCTATGATGAAGAACAGCATCCCCAGAAACACCTGTCCAGGATGCACAAAATACAGCAAAGCCGTAAAGATAACCGTTAAGTAACAATTTATAAATAACAGCTTTTTCTTGGAGCGGGAGTAATCTGCCACAGCACCTAAAATAGGTGCCGAAAGCGCTACCATCGTCATGGAGATACCTATGGCTCTTCCCCACAGCATTTCTCCATACCCGGAAGTTCCGCCTACAACGTTATTGATGAAGTAGACGCTGTAAACAACCGTAACTATGATGGTTGTAAACGCCGAATTGGCGAAGTCGTAAAACATCCAGCCCATAATGTTGCGATTAAGCTTCACTGGCAGCCTCGTTCAGATTCAGAGCTTGGTAACCCTGCCAAATCTTGCAGATATCCTCTTTGGGGCTGGCGATAAACACCTGATAACGGCTGTCGATGCAATCCCTGATACTTACCGCATGGTAGCTGTCCAGCTCCGCAAAGATGTCGTCAAACAGCAGAATAGGCTTAATTCCGGTAACGCTTTCTATCAGTCTTGCCTGGATTAGTTTCAGGATTATTACGGAAATGCGCCTCTGCCCCTGAGAGGCAAACAGTTTCATGGCTCTGCCCCGGAAACGAAATTCATAATCATCCAGATGTGCTCCCACCAAGCTACGCTGCCACTGTTTTTCTCTGGCTTCTATATCCTGCAAGTGGCGATGAATATCCTCTACACTGCAATCCATCGCAAGCTTCAAAGTGGGCTGATAGTTAATCCTGATGGCAGCAGCCTGGGGAAAGATAGTAGTGAACTGCCCCTCAAACGCTCCATTCACCAGCTCCAGATAGCGATGGCGATAATCCCAAACTTCCTTCAGGCTTTCCGCAAAACGGATATCCCAACTGCGCTTTTCTTCTTTCTGATAGCTGCGTTTTAACATTGCATTACGCTGTTCCACCACATGCAGGTAGTTCCTAAGCACAGGAATGTACTGGGGATATAGCTGGGCAATTGCGAGATCAAAATATTGCCTGCGAAAACGGGGTGCACCACTTACGAGAAGCAAGTCTTCCGGAGCACAATAGATTACCTTCACCACATCAAACAAACGGCTAAGCTGGCGGATAGGCAGTTCATCAAGTTTCAGCAGTTTCTTGGCAGCGCTAAAGCTAAGTGCTACATGTAATGGGTTGTCCGTATCGGATACAAACTCGCTACAAACCCTGAAAAAGGAAGCATCAAACAGCAGCAAGTCCTCATCGTGATGAAAGCGGATGGATTTACCAATCCCACAATAGGCGATAGCCTCCAGCAGGTTTGTTTTACCACAGCCGTTGGGACCTATTATCAGGCTTCCCTTTGGCTCGAAACAGAACTCCCGGTTACTATAGCTGCGAAAGTTTTCCAGTCTGATTCGTGCCAGTTCCAATCTTTATGACCGGAGGGGCATAAGCAGGAAGGTTATCTCCTGTCCGGGCACCGCAGTTTCGTTGTAAATCATCATTGGGTCCTTGGAGCTTCCCAGCTTAATGATTGCCTTATCGGAATCAATCGCTTCCAGGATGGAGAGCATAAATTTATAGTTGAAGGACACGCCAGTGGATGTGCCCTCGAAGTTATAGTTTTCCATGTTCTGCTTGGCATCGCCTGTGTCGCGGTTTGAGGTGTTCACTTCAAAGCGATCGTTATCCAGCTCAAAACGAATACGCAGGTTATCATCCGGTGCCACCAGGGCTACACGGCGGATAGCGGTGCGCAGGGCTTCTCTGTCTATCACAAATCTGTTTGGCAGATCACTAATAAAGGCTTTCTGATACTCGGGATATTTATGTTCTATCACCTGAGAGAACACGAAATATTTCCCATAGGAGAACATCATTTTGTTGCGTTCTATAGATATTTTCAGCTCTTTAAACTCAGAATCGTAAATCTTCTGAATAAATAACAGAGTTTTCACCGGAATCACTTTCTCTACATAGCTTTGGTTGGTTTCGGTGAAGATGTTTTCTTCCGGGCTGGGGGTGTTTTCCTGTGGGCTAAGCAGGGAGGAATCCAGTATCTTTATCTCTGCCACTTTGCGCCCGTCTGTAGCAGCCATAATGTGGTTATCCGGGAATATTTTCCAGCATACACCGGTAAGCACGGCACGGTTCACATCTGAGGACACGGCAAACTGAGTTTTACTTATCATGCGGTTAAATAGCCCGGCATCAATGCTTATTGCGTTTTCCAGCTTGGTCTCGGGGATAACGGGAAAGAGAGTATGATCGGCTATCAGCAGATTAAAATCCACCTTACCGCACTGTATCATCAGCACTTCGTCATGACGCCACAGATTTACCATCGCATCAGGCATAAAGTTGATTATCTCGTTAAAGTGCCTTGCCGAAACAGCAATTGTGCCACCTTCGGAAACAGCAGCGGGAAACTCTACCACCACAGTGATTTCCAAATCCGATGCCGTTATTCTCACCTGATTGGTTTCTGCCGAAACGTTTATCAGATAGTTTGTTAGTATCGGGGATGTATTCTTCATCGGCACAATGGCAGCCAGATGCT
Source organism: Candidatus Cloacimonetes bacterium HGW-Cloacimonetes-3 (assembly GCA_002840645.1). Classification (GTDB taxonomy): domain Bacteria; phylum Cloacimonadota; class Cloacimonadia; order Cloacimonadales; family Cloacimonadaceae; genus Cloacimonas. The sequence goes on along the minus strand of PHBO01000006.1, from coordinate 37,187 downwards.
GAATATGAGCTAACAAGTCTTTCTTTTCAATAGCTAATCTCATGATAACCTCTATCTGTGAATAGTCTTTTTTGCAAGGAAATTTGGCTTTGATATTTAGTCAACCTCTTTTTAGTTATTTGGGTTGATCGCCGGTTATCATGTCGGGGCTTTCTCCCTGAGTCTGCCCTCAACGGGTAAACACGGGGGTTTACCCCTACAAGTATGATACCCTCCATGAAAATGGGGGGTGCACCCCCTGATATTATTCAGATTATTCAGACTTGGATGTTCAGTCACCTAATCAAACCATCACACCATCACACCATCACACCGTCACTTCATCACCTCTCCCCCCCCTTACACATCCTGTTCCAAACCGCCAAATATCCTGCTAAACCCCACGCTAATAAGGTTTTGGTTGGTATTTGGATGATAGAATGTTGCGATTTAGCAAGCAGGAAGGAAGGTGTTAGGTGACATGTGTTAGGGGTTAGGTGGCAGTCGTATCGACTTCAGGCATTGAAGCGTTCTTTTTTACTTGACTCATCTTCCCTGTTACTATTTTGGTGCTTGTACATAAATAAACGGATTAGGAGATGTGCTATGCTTAATATCCCTCAGGAAATTGATAGAATATGCGTATTCATACAGGACTATTGTGACAAGTCCGGGTTCAAGCATCTGGTTATAGGGCTTTCAGGGGGGATAGATTCCGCTCTATCGGCAGCTTTGGCAGTTAAAGCGGTAGGCATCAGCAATGTTCACTCCTTTAACCTCCCATACCGGAACAGTCACCCCGACAGTGCTTTGGATGCAGCTCTCGTAGCCCGGCATCTGGGGTTGGACCTGACAACGATTGACCTTAGCCACTTCACGGATACTTACTTTGATGCTTATGAGCCTGATGCAACCGCTCTGCGGAGGGGTAACTGGATAGCGCGCATACGCATGAACATCCTTTTTGACCAGGCTGCCAAGCTGAACGCTCTGGTGATGGGAACAGGCAATCTTACAGAACTTATGGTGGGTTATTGCACTCAGTATGGAGATTCTGCCTGCGCCTTCGAGCCTATCGGTCATCTTTACAAAACTGAAGTGTGGGAAATGGCAAAGGTTATGGAACTTCCGGAAAAGCTGATTAGCAAAACACCCACAGCCGACCTTTGGGAAGGGCAGAGCGATGAAGCCGAACTCGGCATCAGCTATCCTGATCTGGACGCTATTCTACAGGCAATTTTGCAAGGCAGTTCCACAGAGGACTTCGCCGCTGGTGCGCTAAGCAAAGTGAAGAACTTAATTATGCACTCCGCTTTCAAAAGAGTTATGCCCCCTGCCCCGGAGCGTGTATAATGCTTAGTTTCTTTAATAACAAACGCTGCAACATATGCTACACAGAGCGCATCGTCCGAGATTGCCCCCGGAATAAGAAGAAGCTTTGCTGGCAATGTTGCAACGCCTTGCGCTGTGACGGCAAATGCACAAAAGACTGCCCCTATGCTCCCACAGAAGCAGAAGGAAGCATCTTCCCTATCTTCAAAGCAGATTCTTTAACCGAGGCAGCCCAAGTTTTACAGCTATACATAAATCTGTGGGTGGGCAGAGAAAACCCGCATCTGGAAAACCGCAGCCCCATCAGCGTTGCGCAGGAGAATCCCGCCAAAATAGTGTCATGGCTAACAGGATTTCAATACCCCGTACATTTCCCGCTTAACCACCTGATGCAGAAACTGGGCATCAGCACCACCGAAACTAAAGAAGATACCAATCCCCTGCCCAGCCATCACGAGGAATGCGTTCATGCCTATATGAATGCTATTGTCCGCCTCGCCTGGGATGAATTGCGTGCGTACAGCATAAATGATAACCCTATGGATGACCTCAACCTTCGTTACCGGGAATTGCTTTCTGCTGTACCAACCCTATCAAAGATATCCACTTACAGCATCGTTCATAGTGGCATTGCCGAAGCAGGGAATACCGCTATCGTGTATCTGGAGCTAAACCACAAGCTGGATTGGACTCTGCTGCTTAGCAACGCCAGCGGAGAGTGGAAAGTGCGCCAGAATATCGCCGGTTCGCCTCAGGCATATTTTGCGCAGAACCAGATATATGCAGATATCGCAGAAGCCCTGGGAAAAGCCGAAGATGACAAGGTTTGGGAGCTAATCAGCACTAACCTGAAGATATATCCCGACAGCCCAGATCTTTATTACTACCGGGGGATGTATTGGCAAATTGTGAAACAGAACGACAAGGCTGCGGTGGATTTTTTTAACGCTATCAGTCTGGACAACCATTGGATAGAGCCTTTTTTCCACCTTGGCACCCTGTATCTTGCCAAGAATGATTTCACCCAAGCCCGCCTATGGTTCAATGAGCTTTGCCTGCTACAACCCGATAACCCCAATGCGCTAAACAACCTTGCTGCCTGCTATGCGGGTGAGGGCTTGAAGGCAGAAGCAAAGGATATTTGGGAAAGAATCCTTATCCAATTCCCCACCTTTGAGGTTGCGGCTAAGAATCTGGAAAGACTGGCGCGTGGATAAGCACATTTCCTTTATACAGCTTGCCATTCGTACGGCTGAGAAAGCTCGCGGGATGTGCAGTCCCAATCCCTTTGTGGGTGCGGTGATAGTGAAACAGGATGCCGTTATTGCCACAGGCTACACACAAAGATATGGAAGCGATCATGCAGAGGTGCAGGCACTTAGCAAAGCAGGTGAAGCAGCGCGTGGTGCAGATATGTATGTAACTCTGGAGCCTTGCTCGCATTATGGCAAAACCCCGCCCTGTGCTTCGGCGATTATCAAAGCGGGAATCAGACGAGTTTTCATCGGTATAACAGACCCCAATCCTCTGGTGTCCGGCAAGGGAATAAAGATGCTTGCAGACGCTGGAATTGAGGTTAGAAGCGGCTTTATGGAAGCAGAGATAACCCGCCAATTGGAATACTATCTGTGCTACATACAAAAGAACAGACCCTTTGTAAGCCTGAAAACCGCCCTGTCGCTGGATGGCAAGTATGCGGCGGAGGATGGCAGCTCACGGTGGATCAGCAATGAGGCTTCCCGCCTTTATACGCACCGCCTGCGCAGCGAGCATGACGTTATTTTAACGGGGATTAAGACCATCACGATAGATAATCCCATGCTAAATGTACGCCTTAAGGGAAGGCACAAACAACCCCTGCGTGTGGTGCTTGATCCGGCATTGCAAATGCCTTTGGAATCTAACTTTGCGGCAAGTATGAGCGAATATCCCAGTTTGCTGTATTGTGATAGCAAATTGCTTAGCTCCAGCCGGGCTGTGAAATTATTAGAGATGGGAGCAAGCCTGCATGGTCTGCCCATTATCAAGGGGCATTTTGATCTGCTTGAGGTGCTGCATCATCTGGCTTCTCTGAAGCTGTATTCGGTGCTGCTGGAAACAGGTAGCGGGATAGCCGAATCCTTCTTAAAAGCAGGCTTGGTTGATAAATGCCTCTTCTTTTACGGTGCCAAAATTATTGGCGGCAGTAACAGCCCTTTGCCAAATCTGGGGATTTCCAATATAGCCAGTGCTATTATTCTGCGGGACATAAAGATAAAGCGTTTTAACGATAACTTTATGCTAAGTGGATATCCCGGGAATACAATTTCTACGTAAAACCGGTTATAATACTTCCGGACTGGCTTGAATATATATCTGTGAGCTCTTTGGCGCAATGGCGGGCTCAGGCAAGGCGGCAGAACCATGAACCAATTTCATACCAGCGCTTACAGTGATGGGCAGGCTTGTTTCACCTGTATTCTGATATACAATTGCGCTGGTGCTACCCAGCTTGCGCTGATATGATATCAGCCCCTCTTGCGAAGTTAAAAAGGCGAAGCTGCCTTCCGTAAACACCGGGTACGCCTTTCTTAGTTTGATTAGCTCTTTGTACAAAGCATGGATTTCGGTGGAAAGCTCCTTGCTCTCCCAATCCCAATCGAAGGGTCTGCGGTTATCGGGGTCTTTAGCTCCCAGCATGCCAATTTCATCCCCGTAATAAACATGGGGTGCACCAAGGAAGCACATCTGGAATACAATTGCCATTTTAACCGCGCAAATGTCGCCTTTGGCGAGCTCAAAAATGCGATAGGTGTCGTGGCTACCCAGAAGATTCATCATCGAATGCAGGGCATGAAACGGGTATAATGCCAAGCCGCTTTCTATCTTTTGAACAAAATCCTCCTGATTGATGATGTGCAAGAGGTAGAACTCCGTTACCGGGTTCTTGAAATAGGCGTAATTCATTACAGAATCAAAGTATAGATGGTTCACCCACTTCACCGCATCGTGCCAAATCTCTCCTACAATCCATGCCTCAGGCTTACACTGTTTCACTTGTTTGCGAAACAGTTCCCAGAACCAGAAAGGCACTTCGTCAGGCACATCCAGGCGGAAACCATCGATACCGATATCCAGCAGCCACCAACGCACGGTGTCCATAATATATTCCACCAGCGGCATGTTGGGAACGGCGGCGTCAATTATCCGTATGGCATTCTCCTCAGGATGATGGCGGGACAAATCGAAGTTCAGGTCTGGCATGTCTTTTATCCCCCACCAGCATTGATAGTAGTCCTTGGGCTTAAAATCTACCGGTAAGGGGCTGGGTAATGGCCACTTATACCAATCGTACCAATTCCAGTACAGGGATTGGGTACCCTTCTCCACAGTATCACGAAATGCCCAAAAGGTCTCACCCGTGTGATTAAAAGCCACATCCAGAATAACCTTGATGCCCCTTTCATGCGCCAATTGCACCAGCTTCATCATATCATCAGGGGTACCGAAATGGGGATCTATGCTTTTATAGTCCGCAGAATCATATTTATGGTTGGATTTCGCCTGCCACAGCGGATTGAAATACAGAACATCAACCCCGAGATCAGCTAGGTAACCCAGCTTACTGATTACACCGGCAATGTCGCCACCGTAAAAAGACCACCAGTCCGGTTTTCCGGCGGGTTGATAGGGGCTTTGCTTTAAACCAGAGACATCTTTCCAATCCTCCACCAAATGGAAGTATTCCATGTTCAGGGGCAGTAACTCACCTTCTGGAGGTGGTGTTTTGCAGTCCTTGTAATACCACTCCTCAAAATTAGGGTTTATCTTAGCGTTTCCGTTACAAAAGCGATCGGGGAATATCTGATAGATAACGCTCTTCCCCACCCAAGCCGGTGCCTTAAATATCTGGTAATCATCTAAAGTAAGCTGTATCAGAGGGATATCTGAAGCGTCTGAGACCAGTCCCGCGCTGCCAAGATAATGCTGCTTACCCTGGTAATGCAGCTCAAGGTAGAAATTTAGCACGTTGTCTTGGCTTATATTCTCATCTATAAAGAGGTGAAACACTTCAAACAAGGCATTGCTACCTACTCGCTCCATAGTGATACTTTGCTTCATGGTAATAAGCCTAATCTCATCTGTTAGACGCGGATACCATGAAAAGCGCAGCTCTGCTTCATGCAAGCCATGGCGGTATAGTTTCAGGTAAGAGAGTGCCTTTTTGTGCGCTTTATGGCTGAGGATATCTTCCCAGCTAAATGCTTGCCGGGATGCCTCCACCACAAGCACAGAATGCATGCCCCCAAAGGGATCCGGCGCAGATAACGGGCATGCTTCATCTGCCATCCAGTTACCATCCACAATCAGCTTGTAAGCGTAGCTGCCCGCCGGGATATCAAGGTTTAGCACAAATAACCCGCCGATGTCTTCCATAGGCAGAATCTGCCAATCTGAAAAATCACCAGCCAAGCCGACTAAATGCGAACCGGCGGTAAGGGGAGAATAGCTGAAGCGTTGCATACTCATAGTTTATGGCTTTTTGGAGGTAGTTTTTTTGCGTTTTACGGGGTTAGTGCTACCTTGCTTACTCTCACGATCATAGTGCTGCTTCAAATGATATCCCGTGGCGGAATCTTTGGCTTTGATAATGTCCTCAGGTGTGCCGAAAGCAATAATCTTTCCGCCCTCTTGTCCACCCTCGGGACCTAAATCTATCACCCAGTCTGCGCTTTTTATCACATCCAGATTATGCTCTATCACCACTACCGTGTTGCCCATAGCTACCAGCTTTTTTAGCACTCCCAGCAGCTTGTTAATATCATCGAAGTGTAAGCCTGTGGTGGGTTCATCCAGAAGGTATAAAGTATTGCCGGTGGATGTTTTGCTTAGTTCACGCGATAGCTTGATACGCTGCGCTTCGCCACCGGAAAGAGTGGTGGAGGATTGCCCCAGCTTCACATAATCCAAGCCTACTTCGTGCAGGGTTTTCAGTTTCTGTTTGATGGAGGGGATGGCATCAAAGAACTCTATAGCTTCCTGAACGTCCATATCCAGAACTTCGGCTATGTTCTTGCCTTTGTAGCGGATAGACAGGGTTTCGTGATTATAGCGCTTGCCTTTGCACACCTCGCAGGTAACATAGATATCAGCCATGAAGTGCATTTCTATCTGTTTCAGCCCGGCACCTTCACATGTCTCACAGCGTCCGCCTTTTACATTAAAGGAAAAACGTCCGGGTTTATAGCCACGCATCTTGGATGCGGGTAGCTCCGAAAATAAATTACGGATGGGATCAAACAGCTTAATATAAGTACAGGGATTTGAACGCGGAGTGCGCCCTATGGGCTGCTGATCTATAGAAATAATCTTATCTATATGCTCTATCCCGGTAATAGAATCCACACTCCCCACTTTATGCGAACTGCGATAGAAGTTGTTGTGCAGAAATGGCGATAGCGTCTGGTTTATCAAGCTGCTTTTCCCACTGCCCGATACACCCGTTACACAGACAAACAAGCCGATAGGTATTTCCACGGTAAGGTTCTTCAGGTTGTTATGGGTAGCATTATTAAGGCATATCACACGCTCATCTGCTTTCACCCGCTTTTCCGGAATGGGTATCTTCATTCTGCCCGATAAATACGCCCCAGTAAGCGAATCAGGGTGCGCCATGATCTCTTCAATGGTGCCTTGCGCCACAATCTGGCCGCCAAATATCCCTGCTCGGGGACCGAAATCTACAATACCGTCAGCAGCACGCATGGTATCTTCATCGTGTTCCACAACTATCACGGTGTTGCCCAGATCACGCAGTTGGACAAGCATTTGCACCAGCTTTGCATTATCCCTTTGGTGCAAGCCAATGCTTGGTTCATCCAGAATATACATCACGCCCACAAGCTGGCTGCCAATCTGGCTTGCAAGCCTGATGCGCTGAGCTTCTCCCCCGGACAAAGTTGGAGAACGCCTGTCTAAGCTTAAATAGTGTAAACCCACGCTCAGCAGGAAGCCCAGACGGTTGCGAACTTCTTTTAGCACTTCCGTGGCGATTAGCAGCTTATTACCGCTAAGTTTTAGATCCCCAAAGAACTTATACGCCTCTGCAATGCTCATGGCAGTAATATCGCCGATGTTTTTATCGCCAATTCTCACAGCCAGGGAGGAGGGTTTCAGCTTCTGTCCCTCACATTCCGGGCAGGGTTTGTCGCTGATAAACTGCATGTAATAGCGGCGCATATCCTCCGAAGTCGTATCGTGCATACGCCTTTCCAGCTGAGGAATAATGCCTTCGAAGCGCATCATAAATTCTCCGCTTCCCCGTTCGTTCTGCCAGGCTATTTTGAACTTCTTTCCTTTAGAACCGTACAGGATTAGCTGTTTTGCTATGTCCGGAAGCTTGTACCAAGGTGTGGTTAGTGAAAAGTTATAGGCTTTAGCAAGGTTTTTTATCGTATTCATAGTCCAGCTATCCTGCTTGGCTTCCAGTTTGCCCCATGCCGCCACTGCGCCTTCCATGATATTCAGTTCGGGATCAGGGATAACAAGGTCTGGATCGAACTCCAGCTTATAACCCAAGCCGTTACACAGCTTGCAAGCCCCCAGGGGACTATTGAAGGAAAAGCTTTGCGGGGCAAGCTCTTCGAAGCCTATGTTGCAGTGGGCACAAGCGTTCGCAGCAGATAAGATCAGCTCCCTGCCTTCATCGCTGTAGTCTATTTTAACCACGCCTTCCGTAAGCTTCAAAGCCAGTTCCAGCGATTCCGCCAGACGGCTCTCTATGCCCTCTTTCAGCACGATTCTATCGATAACCACATCTATATTATGCTTGCTCTTTTTGTCTAAGACAATGTCCTCATCCAAATTGCGCAACGCCCCATTTATCATCACGCGTACAAAGCCTTCCTGCCTAAGCTGTTCCAGTTCGTCCTTGTGCTCTCCCTTACGATTTTGCACCAGCGGAGCAAGGATTTGCAGTTTAGTCCCCATGTGGCTATCCATCAGGTGCTCTATCATCTGGTCCACAGATTGTGAGCCAACCGGCTCGCCGCAGTTGTAGCAGTATTGTTTGCCCACACGGGCAAAAAGTACACGCAGGTAGTCATATATCTCTGTAGCGGTACCCACGGTGGAGCGCGGATTCTTACTGGAAGCCTTCTGCTCTATCGAAATCGCAGGGGAAAGCCCTTCGATATAATCTACCTTAGGCTTTTCCATCTGCCCCAGAAACTGACGAGCATAGGCGGAAAGGGACTCCACATAACGCCTTTGCCCTTCAGCATAGAGAGTATCAAATGCCAGAGACGATTTACCCGAACCGGACACACCGGTAAACACTACCAGACTGTTGCGGGGGATTTCCAGATCTATATTCTTAAGATTATGTTCCTGTGCGCCTTTGATAATGATTTTTGTTTTCAAACTTCACCTCATTTAGGGCAGTTTTTTTAGCTTAGCCAAGCTGTCAAATGAATTGTAAAATCATTCTGCGAAGGGGGTGTAAGCTACCGTCGAAGAGGACTTCGGCTAACCTTCCCTGCCGGAATTACGGATGAATTACGCATGAATTACGGATGGGATGCGTATTTCATCCGTAATACAAGCGTAATTAATGCAAGCAAGCCGCTAAGATAAAGGTGCCAAGCCGAAGCCTGGCACCAAGTAGCTTTATATTATTATACAATAACGGATTAGAAGGTGAATTCCACTCCAAAATTAAACATTTCCTGAACTTCATCCTTGCCTTTGATATTACCATCTCCGTTCAGATCGCTGTAAATTTCGCTGTATCGTCCCACGAGATTGGTATTATCCGAAATGGCATAAACAAGCCTTCCCATAACATTGGAATTGTTGTTTCTGGGGTACTTGAAATTGATATAGTTCACGTTTGTCTGCGAATAGTATATCGTGGCTTCCTTAAGTTTGGAAATCATGGTGGGGTTTACAGAAATGCTTGCCCACAGTGATTTGCCAAGAAAGGTGCTCTCGCCATACATATCCTGATATGCGCCTTTCACATAAATCATATCATAGATATTGGCACGTAGATAGCCGAACCAACCCAAAGAAGGCTCGATGCTTGCCAGCGAAGCTTCCTTGGTGGCAAGTGACCACTCTTTACCACCAGTAGGACGTTCCAGATATTGCACATAGGAGCGCTGATTGTTATACAATCTGTCGAAATAACCGGGAAGGAATTGCTCACCGAAATTGCGGAACTCCAGCTTGGCATCAAAGATAAGGAACTTGCTGCTAAATCCGGGGAAAATTACCCCTGAACCATAGCCGTCTATCATGGCTATTTCGCCGTAATTAGCCAGGCTGAAGAAATCTCCTTCTACCAGGGGAATCTGATAATCCATGCTGTACACCAGCACGTCATCGTCTTTGGGATAAGCTTGAACCGTGTCCCGCAACACACTGGTATCAAACACATAGCCTGTGGTATTCTGGGCTACTATTTCCGGGAACCACTGAGCTACATAAGAATTGTAATCTGGATGATCTATTATTCCATTGCCATTTATATCAATATCCATGCCATCGGGGATACCGTCGTTATCGGTATCAAGCCAATGGTTAGCGTCGTTGGGGAACTTATCATAGACATCGGGGATTTTATCGTTGTCTTCATCTTCGTACTTGCCATATTGATTGCGGTCTATACCCACATTAGCGCTTATCTTAAGCTTCTCTAACAGAGGGATTTCCAGCAATGCCAACGGGTTTACGCTTACTCTGCCGGCAAGGATTTCATTCTGGTGAATATTATGGGTGTAAGCCTCAAAACCAAGCCCCGAATAGGGCGTGTTTATCCCCACATACGCACCCACATTCTTCACTTCCGGGTAGCGGAGCATATTGGAATAGTGATCAAAGATCAAGCCATGCCCCAGAGTGTAATCAGGTATGCACCCCACCTTGAAGTAGAAGGGATCCTTGCGTCTTGCCCAACTGATGAAATAAATTTTGTTTACATAATCTTCCCAGGTGTCCCAGTCCTCTTTGCGTACCTGACCTTCGCTGTCGATAAGTAAATCCACATCCAAGCCAAAACCAAGCTTACCAACGTTTATCTGAGGTAGTAAGCGCACTTGGGAATAGGTTTCGTTGCCACTTATCACGGTGCCTACTGCTCCGCTCATTCCGTAAACAGCAGCATCAGGGTAATCGGCGTCCTCTTCCACACAAGGGTCACCGGGGATGCTTAGCTCATCCGTTAAAGCTTGTGCAAACAAGAACAACGGGACAAGAATCATGAGAAATAAAAGGTGCTTTTTCATCTTTATTCTCCTTATTTAAAGGCATATTGCAACATGCAATGTCATTTGTATTATGTCAAGCCATTTCTGGGGGTCTATGGTTTAAGTATTAATTCCCAAAGGCTTAAAGGTATGCTACCCTTGTATTCGTAAGGGCGCACTACTTCCATCCCCAATGCATCTATTATCACTTTCCCCTTCACTGTGTAAGCAACCTCGCCTTTAAAAACACCCGAAACTGCTCCGATAGCCGATTTAAAATTACTAAGCTTGAAAGCCATCACTCCATCCTTGGAATAGATGCTTTCATCGAACCTCATTTGGTTCTGTAAGTTACCCTTGCCTACCAGCTTGTTGTTTACATATATTTCAGCAGGGAAGCCCCTTAAATTAAAACTGAAGCCGTAGGGGTTTAATATTATGAAGCTTACTTGCAATTCTGTCTCGCTAAGCCCCACTTTTTCCACGCTGGTACGCTGCACCTTAAACAAGCTCTGCCCTGAAGCGGAAAAACGAGTGAGAAGACTTTCTATGTGGTCTTTTAAATCCAGTTCGAAAGGTTCGTCAAATTCGAAATCACGCACCATTCCCAATGCCTTGCCCTGCCCCTTTCCCACCACAAAGAACTGCACTTTCTGATCTAAACTGCTTACCATCTTAACCACGGGACGGGTATCCAGTTCCACCATAAAATCCAGGTTCACAGAGGCTTTCTTGGGTATCTCCACATCTTTGGCGAGCGATGCCATCCCTACTTTGCCTCGATCTTTATTCAATAAATCCAGGCTGAGCTTATTCAGTTTTAATTTATATCCATTGGGATTACGGACAATAAGAGACACGTTCACAATGCTCTTATCGGGATTGATGGATACTACTCTAATATCCTGAATCCGCTCCACACTTGGTTTTTTTACAATTTTGCAAGAGCATAGGGATAGTAACAATCCCATAAGTAAGGCTATGTATGTAAGGCTTTTCATGATACTCCTTGGTCATAAACGCTTCGGAACCAGATTTCCAAAGCAAAAGTGTGATATAGCATTTCTGCTGGTTTGTGATCTCCGCTAAGATAGCGTTGCCATTGTTGGTTTATCTTGGGGAGATTCCAGATGCGCCTGCTGCGAAATGCGGAACTGGACATAATATCAGACAGATAGCCCTTCATTTCCCCTCGCATCCATTGTTCATAAAAAGGAGAGGAAAAGATGCCTTTATCCTTGCGTCGGAAAATATCTTCAGGTATCAAAGGCTGCATCGCTTTACGGTGAATAAGCTTGGTGTAAGGCGGCTTTATCTTGTAGTGTGAAGGTAAGCTAAACACCAAATCTACCAGTCGGTGATCTAAAAAGGGTACTCTGCTTTCCACGGAATTGCCCATTGAGATTCGGTCTTCAAAGTGCAGCAACGTTTGAATGGAGGTGTTATGCATCATGTTGTACAGGAAGTTAGAAAGTCTGGATGCCTTGATATCGCCAATGTGCTTCAATATCTTCTCACCTGCTTCATGCTTGGCATCTGAAGTGAAATTGTGGTTAAAGGGCTCAAAACGTAGATGGTTAAACTCCAGTTTATAAAGCTCGGACTCAGGTAACAAAGCTGACAAACCTATCTTACCAAGCATAGCTATACTCTCTCCTGTTTTACCTTTAGGTAGATAGGCATGAAGTTCTTTATGAAGTTTACCGAGCTTAGCTCCTCGTATCAAATCCGCAAAGTAGCGATATGAGGCGTGTTTGTAGCCAGCACTTAGCTCATCTGATCCCTGCCCGCTTAACAGAACTTTTATCCCAGTTTCGTGTGCTTTGTGCATTACCGCATATTGCGATACAAATCCCGCTGCTATCGGCAGGTCGTTCAGTTCGGTTGCCATTTCCCACCAAGCCATGGCATTCTGCGCCGTAGGTGTTACAAGATGGGAATGGCTACCCGTATATTTCACTATCTTGTTTATCCATTTACGCTCGTCCAAAGCGGGTGTATCGGCATAATAGGAAGAAAAGGTGTGCATGGGCTCTGCCATTCTACGCACAGCGGAGCAAACTATAGCAGAGGAATCCATGCCTCCCGATAGTGAAGCCCCCACGGGTACATCACTTCGTAGCTGTATCGCTATGGCATCAAGGAATATAGCCTGATATTCTTCAACTGCTTTGTTAAAGGACATGGTAGATTGTTCGAAACTACTTATATTTAAGCAGTAATACTGCTTTATCTCCACACAACCATTCATCACGCTTAAGTTGTTACCCGGTTTGAGGCTATGGACATTTTGCCAATAGGTCTCATCATCATAAACTAACATGGAGTTTATCTTCAGGCTACGCCAAATCATGGCTTTGTTCAGGTTCTTGTTGATAGGTGCTAACAGCAGCTGCTTAATCTCGCTGCCCCAATAGATAAACTCGTTGTTCAGAGCATAATAGAACGGTTTTATTCCGTATCGGTCCCGGCTACAAAATAGTCGTTGGTTTCTGCCATCCCAAAGCGCAAATGCCCACATACCGTTAAAACGCACCACACTGTCCTCTCCCCAAGCATGATACGCTTTGATGATAACCTCTGTATCGGATTGGCTTGCAAAGCTATAGCCCATACCTTCAAGCTCGGTGCGAAGCTCTATGTAATTGTAAATCTCTCCGTTGAAGCTGAGGGCGATATGCAACTCTTCGTCCACCATTGGTTGGTGCCCGCAGTCATGCAGTTCCAGAATGCTCAGGCGTCTGAATCCAAGCCCAAGTGTTGCTTTGGAATTGTGTTTTAAGGAAGGATATTTTTCCTTTATCGTTTCTGTGGATTCCCTGCCTGAATAGCTCTTCATGGTACTTTTGACATTATCCACCAGAAGATAGCCTTCGTCATCCGGACCCCGGTGGCGGATTTTATCCGTCATCGCATGTAGCAATGCTACATCAACAGGTTGCTTGTTCAGGCTAAAGATACCAGCTATTCCGCACATCAGTACTCCTTCTTTGTTTGGCACTGTTTTTGGCTTTGCATAAACAGTCAAGAAAATTGTATTCAGTTTTCCTTACAAATCCTCACCGACAGCTACATAGTAGTACAACAACACAAAGAAAAGCGGTTTGCCACAATACTATGGGCAAACCGCTACTAAGGCTGGAGCTAAATGGGGGATTCGAACCCCCGACCTACTGATTACGAATCAGTTGCTCTACCGGACTGAGCTAATTTAGCCTTTAATAATCTTCAAAAATGTCGATCGTCCCGGGCTATCCTGAAAACACCCACGATGCGTTCGTATCCCCGAATTATCTGTCCACAAACATGGTCTTTCAATCTCAAGCCTGTAATAAGCAGAGCTTAGCAGCTTGATGTTAACGGTACTGCTTGTCTCTATATTACGTGGAAACCAATAATGATCGGTAAGATAACCTATCATGCTGGAACCATCAGAATTGGGCTGCCACTCGGGAGTGGGAACCCAGAACTTCACTTTAAAACTTAGTGAATCTGCTTTAGATACCATATCTGATTGCTTAAAGCTATAACATATCATAACCGAGTTTGTGTCTAAAAGAGCAGGTACAGGAAGCACGGGGATAAAGTGCTCCGCTTGCAGATTTGTGGTAAGAATCGGGGCTGTAAGTTTCTCGTTTATAAATATCTGCTCTATCCTAACATCCTGATTTACAAAGAAACTATAGTAATCCGCAACATTCAAACTATCTTGTTTTACAGAGAATTGAGCAGTTACATAGATTCTGCGCAACTCATTTGAAAGGCGTAGATCAAGATCATATACAGGAGAGGAGATTAGTGCAAACTTAACTTGGTTTTTTCCTGAATCCTGGGCAGCAAGGTTAAGCCCGAATAATATGACTAATAGGCAGATAAGATACTTGCGCATGTAAACTCCTGAACCTGTATGTAATGTTACTTACACGGGAAAATGAAGCCGTGTTTTAGTCAAGCATTTTGCTCTTACTTCATCAAAACCATTTTCTTTACGACACAATGTTTGCCGGACTGAATACGGAGGAAGTAAATACCAGAAGATACTTTGCGATTGTTATCGTCTTCCGAATCCCAGATAAATTGATGATTACCAATGTTTAAATAGCCATGAATTAGCTTCTTCACCAGTTGCCCTTTGATATTGTACACTTCTACCGAGACATTCCCCGCTATGGGAAGATAGCAACTGATAGTTGTGGTTGGATTAAAGGGATTTGGATACACAGATAGAGATGGAATTGGCGTGCCCAGGGGCGCAATAATCTCCGGTGGAGTATTGTAGAAAGATTTCTCATTAAATGAGATACAAAGTGATTTCATGTCCAGGAGCGATCTCGCCTGAATCCAGTAATAGTTATTGGGCCAAGGAATATTGCTAAGATCCCAAGGGTCTGCCCATGATGTCCATTCTATCAGTCCCACATTATCAAACCAGGAGTTAGATACTCCATAACTACCTATATGGCTTAGCCGGATGTCATAATAATACCCGTTAGAAGGAATTGTGATCTCCTGGTGAAAGAAAGCCCAATCATTCGTCCCCGTAATAGGTATGCAGATATTCTCAGATGATAATGCAGATCCCGAAGTACGGGCACTAAAATAGCGAATAGTGATAGTAGAACCCCCGGAGTTTTCGGTTTTTATCCACCCGTGTAAAGAGTATTTTCTGGAATTATCATATATCTTGGTGCGTTTGGGAATCGTTGAAGTAACTGATCCACTACCAACGACACTCAACCATGCACTTTTACTGCCGTCAACAAACTCTGTGCTTGAATACAATGGAGGTGCCCAAAAAGACGATCCCTCGTCCTCAAAATTGCCATACCATATCTTTTCCGCTCCCAAGCGTATCTGCGCATTGCCAGCGGGTTCTATGGAAGTTATATCACTTATGGAACCCATTCTCGGCAAGTTAATAGGAGCTGTTTGATTGAACCCGGGCACATGAGAATCCAGACTTTTGTAAATACTGCACGGGCTTGTGCATATAGAGGGGTTATCATCCTCCATTAAAACCCTTGCCTGCATACTGTTTTTATCCACCCACAGCCTTGTGTTTAGCTCTCGGGAGCGCATTGCTAAGTAGTCCAGTATATGCAAGCCCAATTCACCTGTTGCAGGTTTGGGGATATATCCGTCGATAAACACAGGCTTTATGCTAAAGTTGTCGAATCTATCCTCGTAAGCATCAGCATACAAGATCATACTCGGCATAGTTTCTGGGTAATCAAGATCAAACACAAAGTTACCAAGTGAATGTGCAATCAGCTTGTTATTATATACTTCCAAACCCTGGATAATATGCGGATGGTGAACAATTACCAAATCTGCCCCGCTATCAATCGCGCTGTGCCTGATATCAATATCCCATTGGTGAGGTACATCGCTGCGATAGTTATAATCCTCGTCTTCAAGATCAAGCGCAAACGGATTACCCTTATCATAGCCGGAACCTGGAGATAGAGAATACTCGCTTCCCCCGTGCATTTCCACAATCTTCAGATCTGCCACGCTTTCCACTGCTTCAAGCTGCTGTTGGATGTAATAGGGGGTCATATAGGCAAAACCCGGTTTGTCGTATCCCGCCTGAAGATATGGCTGCGCATTGTTGTATTGACCTGTTCTGTCACTACTTCTTAAGAAAGCGATATTCAAACCCTTTTGGTTGATAAAAGCAGGCTGATATGCATCGTAGGTATTTACCCCGGAACCACTATGGATAATACCGTTGGAATCCAGCAAACCCCGCATCTGTTGAAGAGCAAGTACTCCATAATCCAGAGTATGATTATTTGCCGTGCTAACTACATCTATGCCTGCGTACACAAGCCCGCTGATGTTTGCAGGATTACCCCGGAATATAACTGATTTTGTGGGGTGAGGAGTGCCCATGTTGGATAACACTACCTCCAGATTTGCAACGCTAACATCTGCCACATCACCGTAGATTGGCTTTGTTGGTGCAAAGATAGCATTTACTCCCTGTGTCTGGATTATTCCGCCGCCCGATTCATAAGCTCTCGCCAGCATCACATCGCCCACGAAGTTCATGGTTAAGGGCAAACTACTTGGACCAGGATCAACGGTAACATCTGTGGAAGCGTAACCGTATTTCCCGGTATCATCTCTTACTTTAAGTGACACAGTATAACTGTGTGCGTCATAACAAGTAAACCAATGCATCGGATTAGCTTCTACGCTTGTGGTTGAATCTCCAAATGTCCATTCGTAAGAAAAGATACTGCTATCCGGATCAAATACAACGCTCTCAAAACTAATGCCAACTTGCTTAGCATACACCGGAACACCGGCAATAATGCTAACTTGTGGTGCTACAGGTATATCTGAGCTGATGTCTTCTATAGCATCGATATACATTGTTTTGTTGCTTGTTCCATCAGAGTCGTTCACATATATCAAGCCAGTAATTGTGGGAAGATATTCAAAAAAAGCCTGCCAATCAGAAGCTAAGGGAAGCAGATACGCATTCCAAACTCCTGATGTCATAGCCCCTTGATAAACAGGAATCCATGTTTCTAAATCCAATATGGCAGTTCCGGCAAAACTGTAGAACAATTGATTAACCCCGTCTGTAAAACCAATCCCCTGTATTCTGCCACCGCTCGATGTTTTCACTTTCAACTGGATAATCCCAACGCTATCAACTGCATGTGGGTTTATTTCCTGATACTTCCACATGTTGCCATATAGTTTCAGGCAATACGCTGATCCATCCGGTGTGTTTGTATCCATGCTCCATGAATCCGGATTTATATCTTCGGTTGCCCACGACGAAAGGATAACTTCCCCGCTATCAAAGTTCTCTATGGGTGTTAGCCTTGCGGCAAAAACGGCATTCATCCAAGTAAGGGCAAGTAGGATGATCATTAGAATCACTTTAAACATGGCTACCTCACTGATGGGATTACTGTTGTATACTTATACTATAGTGCAATTTATGCGCCGTGTAAAGAAAAATCTATTCTAAATCTAAAATAGAGTACGACTTGTAATGGTATTTAGCTGCAAACTGTACACCAAAACATTGGTTATATCAGAGTATCCTTAACATCAAAGACAAATCCGGGATGCGGCTAACGCTTCACCCCGGATACATTTATGATGCCCAAAACGGACATTATGTGTAGTATTTTGTTATATTGCCTAAACAGTGGCGGTAATACCCGCTTGCAAAGCACGAAGGTTGGCATCAACTATCAATTCCCCTTTACGGGCAAATATGCTTTTGATGGCTTCCTCAATCTCTTCCTGGGTAAAGCCAAGGTGTTTTATAGCTGCACCAAGCACAACTACGTTCATCGATCTGCTTGCTTTCATCTCCTTGGCAATGGTGTCTGCATCCAACAGCACATGATTCCCTGTTTTCTCTATTTCTGCATAGATTTTATCTTCGGGAGGATACACAGCGATGTTTTTGAAGGGAGTGGAATTGGTGATAATCCATCCATCTTTCTTAAGATAAGGAAGGTAGCGCAGGGCTTCCATAGGTTCCACGCTAAGTATCATGTCTGCGCCACCGAAGCTGATCAGATCGCTCCAGATGGGTTCATCTGAAAGGCGAAGGTGCGATTGCACATCTCCCCCACGTTGGCTCATACCGTGAACTTCTGCTTGTTTCAAATGCATTCCGCGCTTCAGGGCAGCAGTACCAATGATTGTGGCGATAGTCAATATCCCTTGTCCACCAACACCGGCAAGAATAATATCCTTTTTCATCTTCAACCCTCCATCTTATGCTTTTTCTTTAGTGTTTGCACGCATTCACGACGTGGTATAATAACAGATACGCCCTTGTAAGCCATTTCGTCTTTGTAAATCTGTATCATCTCGGGGTAATTCTTCTTGAAGGGAACAAACACACGTATATGTTCGCGCTCCACCCCAAGACCAAGGCAGATTTCTTCAAGCTTGCCAAAGGCAGTGTAATCCTGTCCGCCGGTCATGCCTGTGGTAGAGTTGTCCAAAATTACTATTACAATATTGGTTTTATCATAAACACAATCCAGCAAACCGGTTAATCCGGAGTGGGCAAATGTACTATCACCGATTACGGCAATGGCAGGGAACAATCCGCCATCAGCAGCACCTTTTGCCATGGTAATAGATGCGCCCATATCCACGCAGGAGTTTATGGCATTGTAAGGCGGTAAGAATCCAAGCGTGTAGCAGCCGATATCGCTGAACACATGACCTCTGCCATATTGCTCTAACGCTTCATTTAAGGCAAGGTACGAGTCCGCATGCGGGCAACCAACGCACAGCATGGGCGGGCGTCCGGCTACAATCTCCGGAACTGGGCTTCCATAGGTATCTTCCATACCCAGAGCCACAGCTACTTTGTTTGGATTAAGCTCGCCATCTCTGGTTAAGGTGCCGTCCAGTCTGCCGTGAATAGGCTTTTGCCCTTTGAAAGCAAGCCCTTTTAACTGCTCTTCTACCAGAGGCATGCCTTCTTCAAGAATTAGCAAACTGTCACAAGTGTCATATAGCTGATGTATCTGCTCTGCGGGTAATGGATACTGGCATATTTTTACCACGGGATAAGGAATCTCTCTACCCTTAAATGCTTCGTTAAGGTAGTTAAATGCCAATCCTGTGCAGATAATACCCTTGGAATAATCCTTTGCTTTAAGCGCAAAGGAGTTAAAAGGTGAAGATGCGGATTCGTTTACAAAGTCTTTTTGCAGTTCAATCAAATGCTTGTACTTCTTACGGGCTATAGCGGGCAACAGCATGAACTGAAAGAGATCATCAGGTTTTTTTAAGGGGTTCTGGGCAAGTTTCTCGCGCCGAACTACTCCGGAACGGGAATGAGAAAGACGGGTGGTTAAGCGAATTAACACCGGGATACGGTATTGCTCGGATAGCTGGAAGCCATAAAACGCCATGTCATAGCATTCTTGTTGGTTAGACGGCTCCAGTGTCGGAATCATGGCAAACTTGCCGTAGAAGCGTGAATCCTGCTCATTTTGAGAGCTGTGCATGGAAGGATCATCAGCCACGGTTACAATTAAACCACCATGTGCACCTGTGAAGGCAGAATTCATAAAAGGATCTGCTGCTACATTCAAGCCAACATGCTTCATCATTACCATAGTCCGCTTTCCGGTATAGCTCATACCAATTGCGGATTCCATGGCTGTTTTCTCGTTAGAGCTCCATGTGCGGTGCAAGCCTTCTGCTTGTTTACTGCGTTGAACGTATTCCATAATCTCTGTGGAAGGCGTACCCGGATAGGCAAAAAAGCCGGATATACCTGCATCCAACGCACCTTGCGCCAAGGCTTCATCACCTAATAGCATCAAAGCATCCATTCTTTAATCTCCTTGTTGTTTCTATTTATATATCGTTTAATCATTTAACTATGGCTTTGCTACATCAACAAGCCATTTCCGCATTTTGAATTATAGCAATAATTCGTCAAGCAGAAAAAGGTAATCTCCCTTGCTTCTTGCCCCCTATCACACCCCACCTATACCCCACAAAGAGGGGAATGGGTGGGCAATGATAGGGCAATGCTTGCAAGGAGATTAAAATAACTCATTGGTATCCATACTGATACGCCACTGCCAATTTCCCAATGCCGTACCGGGGACATTCATGCGGGCAGAATCATCCAAGCCAAGAACATCTTGGTAAGGCATGATAACCTTTTCACAAGCGGAAGCCAGGGCAATGCTTCTCATTATCTGATGGATATTCTCAGCATTGGGAATCTTGCGGCAATCGCGCACTTTGTTTTCACTGCAATACTGCATTAAATGGGCAAGGCTGGGAGAATCTGATAAAAGAGCTTCAAACCAACCTCGCAGGGTGGGATTGTCATGCGTACCGGTGTAAAGCCATCTGCTTGCAGGATATTCCCGCACCTTAGGTACACTTTCTTCGAAGCAGAATTGGAGAACAATCATCCCCGGAAAGCCAAAACTATCGCGGATATTGCACACCTCGTCATTCAGGATTCCAAGATCTTCCGCAATAAAACGACCTTTGCCAAAATGGCTGCAAAGTAATGCAAAGAAATCTTTTGCAGAAGTAGAGACCCACCGCCCATTTTTGGCAGATGTGGGTGAAATGGGTAAACCTTGCGGATTAAAATCGCTTTCCACCTGCCAGAAATTTACATAACCGATAAAGTGATCCAAACGCAGTATGTCAATATAGTTTAGTGCGTGTGATATGCGGGCAAGAAAAAGCTGGTAAACGCTGTCTTTCATGGTATCCCAGCGGTAAATAGGATTCCCCCAAAGCTGTCCTTCGGAAGCAAAAGCATCCGGAGGAACACCAGCATAATGTAGCCGAACGCCGTTTTCATCTAAATCGAACAACTCCGGATGAGCCCACACATCTGCGCTTTCGTAAGACAAATACAGGGGTACATCTCCCACCAAGGTAATTCCATCCCGGTTTAAAACAGCTCTGAACAGGGCAATTTGCTCCATTAATATGCATTGATATGCCGCTACCAATTTCATAGCAGAAGCATGACTAATCCACAGCTCATCAAATAGCTTATCGGTGTATCTGCGATGCTCGGGATTCCAGGCATGCCAGGCATTGTCACCATAGATACGGCTAAGAATCTGGAAAGCGAGATAAGGCTTCAAGGTATCTTTGTTAGAGGCTACAAAACGGGAGATATCATTGCTTAAAAGCCAGTTTTCTCCAGCAATAGCAAGAAGCTTGTCCTTGGCTTTATAAACACTCTCATAAAACACTGTATCACCGGGAGGAAGCTTTGCTTCCTCCAGAATTCGCGCAGATATCAAACCCTGTTGATACAACAACTCCGGGCTGATTAGATAAGGGGATAAAGCAAAAGCAGAGATGGGGTTGTATGGCGAATTTCCATAACCACAGTGATTTACAGGAAGTATTTGCCAATACTTATGCCCTTCACGCTTTAAATATTCCGAAAAACGGTAAGCAGCAGGTCCGAAATCACCTATCCCAAACTCTGTGGGAAGTGATGTGATATGTAGCAATATACCTGTTTCCCGCATTTTATGCTTCCAACAATTTGATCAAACAATTGCAAAGAAGTACGTTTGCTTCCGCAACTGATAGCTTGAACTGAGAATCTGTCTCCAGTAAAATTCCGAAAATAGTATCCAATGAAGCCAGACTATAACTTTTTGAGAAGTCCAAATACTCTCGTTTCTGGTTTTGGAACAGATCATTTAGGTGTTTGGAGAGAATCTCATTCTCGGAAATATGAGCCTTTTTTAGCAGCAGGATGCGCCAGATAATCCAATAGAACTTGTTAAAATGAAAGAAGACTTGCAGTGGCTCCCAATCCGCAAAGAGCATTTTGTCCATCGCTTCAAGAGATTGTTTTATCTGCCGCTTGCCTAAAGCACGGTAAAAATCGATCAAGGTACCAGCCCTGGTGGTACCAAGGCTTTTGAATACGTCCTTTTCGGTGATTGTGGTTCTCCCGCTGCTAAGCAAATCAATTTTATTTAGCTCGTTTGCAGCATGATAAAAGTCCAATTCTATGCGATTGATAAATTCTTCTATGGCTTTAGGAGTCATGCTCTTATGGATGCTTTTGAGCTCAATATCCAGCCAAGCTCTTATAGCTCCGCCATATTTGGGTGGCTCACAAGTAATTTGCAGGCAACTTGCCTTGATCTTTTTCCATGCAGCAAAGCGGGCATCCATTTTCTCGGTTACAATCACCAGGCTCTGAATCTCGGAGGGGGAATCAAAGTAATCTCCCAGAGTATCCAGCTCTTTTTTATCCATTTTCTCCACATTACGGATTACGATCAGCTTGGCAGAAGAGAAGATGGAAAAGGCATCCAGATGTTCTGCCAGAACAGCACTTTTTAACTCATCTCCATAGAGAATTGTTTTATCTACTGCGTCATCAAGTTTCAGCTTAGTATTTAGTTTATCAAGCACTCTGTCTGCCAGATAGGCATCAGTCCCTACCAACAAATAGGATTTACCGAGTTTTACGGAAGCAGGTGAAAAATCCAGAGCGGTTACAGCAGAGTTTTCACTCATATCAGAAAGCCATAACTAAGAGAGACACTATGCCTATGCACCAGCAGTAAACAGCAAAATACTTGAGGCGATTTCCCTGTATAAGCCTTATTAAAAAGGCGATTACAAAATAACCTGTGATGAAGGAAAAACAAAACCCCGCAAGATAGCTGTGAAGCTGCTTTACATCAAGCTGCATAAAAGCATTTGCCTCACTGATATTAGCCGCAAGGATTGCAGGAATACTTAGCAAGAAAGAAAAATGTGCTGCATCCTTTCTTTTTATACCCGTTGCCAAGGCTGCGGTAATAGTAGATCCGGAGCGGGAGATACCAGGTAAAATGGCAAAACCCTGACCCAGCCCAATAAGTATAGCGCGCCAGAAGCCCATGTTTGAAGCAGGTACTCCACGGTCTTTTAGGTAATCCGAAACAAATACAATTCCACCGGTAACAAGCAGTAAACCTGCAACAATAGCCGGATTCTCGTAAATCTGCTTGAATAAGTCGCCAAATATCAGATAAATCACTGCTGTTGCGAGCGTGGCAATGCCCAGATACAGTATCATGCACCTGTTTTTGCGATGGATTTCTCTATTCATGGTATTCTTCCAGCTAAACAGGGATTTCGTTAGCTCCCACAAAGTTCTGCGGAAGAAAACAAATACAGCCAACAAAGTGCCTAAGTGCATGAACAGTTCGAAAAGAATGCTGTTATCATCCCCAATGCCAAAAAAGTACTGAGACAAGACCAGATGTCCCGAGCTACTTACCGGGATAAACTCGGTAAGCCCTTGTAGGATGCCGAGTACAATCGCACTAATAAAACTCACAATAAACCTCTCTTTTGTAAGTTAGAGTACAGCTATAAACGTTATGATAGCAATCACGTAATGTCTAAAATCTGATATCTAACACTATAGTAAACCGGGGACATTATATTGCCCTACCTTTGTTAAGGGTACCAAAGTAAATCCAGCTGCTTTTAGCCGTGAAATAATCCGCTTCAGGTACTGAAGTTTCTCCGGTGTATGACAATGGGTTATAGCAATCAGATTACTCCGTGTGGAGGCCATATCAATGATTTGGCTAAGTTTTGCATCCATTGTGGATTGGCTTATATTAGGCGAATCCAGAAATGTATCATTACGGAAAGAACGGATATGTGCTTTCTGAGCAACCGAATATGCCACCGAAACATTAGAAGTTCGGCTATCCAGGAACAGTTTATCATGCTCTTTAAGTGTACTCATAACGATTCGCATTATTGCTTCATCTGTGGTTGCTAAGCTTCCCATGTGGTTATTAATACCCACGCAATCAGGGAGTTGTTTGATAAACCTTGTTAAGAGCTTGTTTATTTCGGCTTCGTTGTACTGCACTAAGATAGCATTTTTACCGGGATTTACACTTGGATACCCTATTGGTTCCATTGGCACGTGAATAATAGTTTCTCTACCTTGTGCCTTAGCTTTTTGCATCGTTAAAATGCTATTGGGTTCATCCGGGAATATTGCAAAGCAAACCTCTTCATCAAGAGTGAAAAAGCCATCTAACAACTCCCCGCCAATGGCTCCGAAATCATCTACTACTATGGTAATAGTACGGGGGTTATGCTTGGTGGAGTATAGTTTAGAATCATAATAAAGATTTATCACGTACTTATCATTGCCCTCTTTAGAGCCGAAAGTAAGGCTTTGTTTACCGGAACTGTCTGTTCCCTTTAGCAATACTCCACCACTTCGCTCTAACTCTCCCTTAAAAATCATATTAGCATAAACGAGATCCATAACTGACCGGTCTATGGGTACAGAGTAGGTTGTTAACTCACCGCTCTTCTTTCTTTTGTAATAACCCTTGGGGATACTTAGTTTCTCTAATGCCTTTTCGATCGATGAATCTATGCTAACCTGCTGGGTAGCTTGGGGTAGGGGCTGCACTTTACGAACATCATCTGCTTTGTTGGTGGCAGGGGGAGGGGTTTTCACGTTGCTTTGCCTGTGTTTATTATCACGTGCTTGCTTAGCCTTTTTGGAGACTTTAGCATCTTTCTGTTTATCTGAAGTTTGCTCAGTTTGAGAAGTATTGGAATCTGAGGATAATAATACAACCGGCTCTTTTACAATTAGCCAGATGATTAGTGAAGTAAATATCCCCACTACAATGTAGATCCCTAAAGACTCGCTCTTTTTTTTCCTGCGCTTAACGACCTTGGGTTTCTTGTTTCTCGATTTTGGCATATTCTACAAACCTACTTAGTTTTTAGGGGGTTCAGCTTAATAAGGATGCGATTGATAGTAAAAGCAATCGGGTAGAAAAATAGATTGGCTACCAGAAACGCAAAAGAAAGAATTAGTGTGTTAATGAATACATCACTTATACCATTAAATGGCAAAAGATAAAACCTCATTTCCACACCCCAGTGTTGATTTATGCCATCCAATAATGGAAAAAGCAGATAACTCATGGCAAATTGGTAGATACGGACTGAAGCTATGACGATAACTATTATCAGCAAACTATATTTTGCGAATAGAAGTTTGTTGCTTCTTCCCCATGCTTTAAGGGCTTTAGAAGCACGGGTTGATTTGTAACCTCGTTTAAACAGAGGTTTCGTCCAGACAAATAGACTATAATGGTACAACACGAGCGATGTTGTAAAGAGTTTAAATAGCAATGCCAGCCCTGGTTTCAAAATCCCTTTTATGCCGTAGAAATAGCCTAAGAAAGCTGATATTGCATAGTATATCAACGCAATTAGCACTACAGCTAATATACTTATGTTCAAATC
This sequence comes from Candidatus Cloacimonetes bacterium HGW-Cloacimonetes-3, assembly GCA_002840645.1. GTDB lineage: Bacteria > Cloacimonadota > Cloacimonadia > Cloacimonadales > Cloacimonadaceae > Cloacimonas. The sequence continues at coordinate 11,844 of PHBO01000006.1, read as the reverse complement.
TACAATCTTATCAATATACTCGGACATATTCCCTGGGTAGAGCATCCTAATCTTTACAAGCATAAACAGAACGAAAATCAGAGTAACAAGAAAGATCAAAAGCGGAAAATAGTGAATTCGAAAGCTAAATAAACTGGTTATCGAGGATAGCATACTATTACTTTGTAATAAATACAAAAGGGTGAGAGGGGCTAAAAATATTTGAACGCCGTTATAGCCACCAAACAGTGACTCCCCCATACTCCTTATGATATTCTTGGCATCAAACATGCTGTATCCCGTTCTTCATTTTTAAGACGCTTATTTCCATTTAGAATCGGTGCTTCGCACCCATAAATATGTTACGTTTATAAGATGGGTGCTCCGAGAATGCCCATTGCCGGTGATTGAATATGTTTGCTGCAATCGCATACAGAGATGAATCCCCTTTGCGATATTCGACACCAAGATTCCCGTTAATAGATTCCGAAAGATTCCTTCCTGTGTGATCTTTAGTGAAGTAATCTTGGATAACATCAATGCTGAACACCCAATCATTGGCGTAGTAATCCAGATTTGTCTCAAGCTTAAGTATAGGTCTGTATCCTACTCTATGCATAGATTGGTTGGGAAGGTAAGCCAAATCAACGCATAGTTCCTGAAGCAAACTAAAGTCTCGCATTTTGAAGAAAGCCAAAAATGATGTTTGGGATGAGGCAACATCTACAAATTGTACCAGCGGAACTCCATAGGTAGCTCCTGTAGCTAACACTGGGCTATGTACATCATACATGGTCTTATTGGAGATTGACATCTTGTTTAGGCTGAAAGAACTTGTTAAAGGGAATCTGTAGTCTAAGGAAGTGTTCAGATTGATTGGTGATTTCTGTAGTTTATGAGCATCACTGAACTGAATCCATTGACTTCCCTCTAACAATGAAGTGAAGCTGTGGCTTTCTATCAACGGTGTATTACTTATGCTAATCACACCAGAATCGCTAAGTTGATGACGCACGTTAAACTCTAAACTTGGTATAACACGGTAAGCATCCGCAAGGATGTGAAATCTTATCTGGGAGAAACTACCGGGTTCCCAATTTATCAAAGGAGCTAAACCCACACCTACTTCTCCTGCCTGGCATATCACGTTTGTTTTGATATCCAGATTGCTCCTTAATATCCTTGCCCGTGTGTGAAAATCAATGTAATCCCGATTGTAATTGTCGAACCGTATTTTTTGCCTGAGGTTCGTGAACCCAAAGCTTAGCAGCAACTCGTTAAGCTGAACAAAATCAAGATCAAGAGTAGCCCGATGGTGAGTAAGCTCTGTTTCGAAATAGCTTCCTTTGTAATCTTTGGCTTTGGTGTTGGCGTGATCGAATTTGAATACAACTGGTAATTGTGGGATCATGTCTCCCCCAATGACAAGGTGATTCTGAAAACTTAGTAAGTTTACCTCGGGAGCACGTAAGTTCATATGATGGGAAATATTATGAAAGCCCGAATCACGGGGGTAGAAGCTGAAATAACTATTCAATCCAAAACCTGCATTGGCTTCAAACTGGAGATATCCTAATCTTGGTTTGGGGGTAGCTTTCTTTACATCGGTGCTATCCCTAAGCCCCATGGGAATAAAGACAGGCAGACTATCAGTAGAATTGGTAAGGGGAGAAAATAATAATGACCGCTTATACAGATATGTCTTCAAATCGCTGTTTCCTATCACACGTATATCCGGTAGTGTTTGTGTTTGTGCTTGTAGCATGCAGAATAGCAACGAGCTTATCAAAGCAATTATAAACCGTTTCATTTGGCTTTCTCCACTAACTGATTCAATTCGGTGAGTGTTTCCAAATCCAGATCTCTGGCATATAAGTTTAGATGCATTTCCGCTTCCGTAATTGCCCCGCTGGCTATCTGAGCTTTAATTGTATGGATTATCGCGCTTTTGCGAACCTCAGGGAATTCCGGGAATAAAAGTATAACTCGTTTGAGTGAAGCGATGCAAGCACTATAGTTTTGATTCTGGAAATCTATCAAACCGAGAATTAGAAAAGCCTGAGCATGATCCAGAGTAGATAGACTATTATTTAACATGCTGGTCGCAAGGATTCCCGCTTCATTGAAGCGCTCGCCCATGTATAACTGGTTTAATCTGTATCTGCCTGCTATTGCCTGTGAATCCCCAAATTGAGACCCAAGAGACCATAACTCATCGAATTCGATGAATTCCAGCTTAGAAGAGCATTCCAACATGCTCAACCATGTGTCTGTTATAGGATTAGTAACGAATGACTGCTTATACTTGTTCAATGCCGACGTATAATTACCTGTTAGCATTTCCAGTTCTGCCCACTTGAGCAATGCTTCATTACTGTTACCCAGCTGATATATCTCCGAAAGTAAGGTATCCGCTTCTTCATATTGATTCATCTCAATATAGCTCTTAACCATTAGCATGGCTACTTCATCTGTATTTCTTTGAGGGTACTCACTCCTGATTTTTTCTGCAGATGCAATAATATCTGCCCATCTATCGTTTGAAGCATAGGATTTGAGAAGTATCAAATTTATCTCAAACTTAATGAACTCACTTGAAAAAGTATCGGGCAATGAGATCAGATCATCAGTTATCTCCAGCCCATCAAGCCTCTTTATACCGAGATCAATCCCTAATAAAGCATCTTTTACTATAGCTAATTCACTATCGCTGAAATTAACGCTATTGCGAAAGCGTTTAAGGATATTTATCCAATCTTCTACCGCCTGCATGTAATTACCCATGTTGTAGTATGAATTTGCCATATTGCTAAGAGCAGACAGGAATAGCTGCGAATTTGGGTATTCATCTATAAATGTGTCGAATAACTGTAATGCCTGATTGTAATCCTGTGCCGCATATGCAGATTTAGCAGATAAGAACAGGTAGGTATCCTGGCTCTCTTTGGCATTGAATAGTTTGAGGTAGAGTGCCGATGCTTCCTTATAGCGCTTCAATTGATACAAACACAAGGCTCTGTAGCTCTGTGCTTCTGCCTTCCGTAACGGCTCTTCGGCAAAGCTTTCTGCTAACAGAAACTGCTCTATTGCGGATGTATAGTTTCGATGCGTAACTAATATATTACCCTTTAATATGCATGATTCGTATGAAGGCAGAAGCTCTCCGATATACTGCTCTGCTTTCGCATAATCACCCAAGTAGTAATACACTTGGGCAATACGCAAGGATACTGCATTGTTCTTGGAGTTAATCTGATTTAGCTTCAGGTAACTCTGTAAGGCAACGTTGTAATTAGCTAAATAGAAATCCATTTCTCCCTGATAAAAGATTGCATCTTTGAAATACGTGGATTGGGGATAGTTAACTGTTAACCTCGTAAGTGCTTGTTTTGCTTGAGAGTAGTCTTTACGGGTAAAGTTGATATAACCTATGTGAAATAGTGCTTTATCTGAATTAGAGCTTTCAGTATATTGATTGAGAAACTTATTGAATGCATCCATTGCCAAATCTGTGCGCCCTAAGGCAAGCCATGATTCAGCTATTAACATGTCTATTCTGGAGCTTAGCTCTCTGCCCATATCAAACTGTTTTGCCAAGCTTAGTTGCTTAATAGCTTCCGAATAATCTTTCATATTATAACAGAAGTAGCCAAGCGTGTAATACATCTCAGTTTTCTTAACATTACTCGGCGATGTCTTGATGAAATTGGTTAGCTGAGTTATGGCTGATAGAGGTTCAGATTTATAAAGAAACTTAAGGCTCTCAAGATAAGAAGGAATTGATACTTCCGGATCAGGATCTTTCACTAAGGTGCGAAAATTTGCTTCTGAAAGGTTAAATTCTCCTCTTGATTGCAGCACAAGAGTTTTATAGAACAAGAAATGTGAATTTGGAGTTCCTGTTATTGCTAAGATAGAATCAGCAGCAGCATAATCGCCTTTAAGTAAAGCCCTTCTTATGCATATGTCGTATATAACCGTTGTTTTCGTTGCCGCACCAAGAACGTTGTTTTTCATGAAAGTATCAAAATCATTATATCGTTCGTTTGCTAACAGGTATTCCAACCAGATGGGTAAAAACTGCCTGTAGGTTGTTGATGAAGGGTCTTGGCTCCACAACAAACCCAGTGCTTCTTCATCTTTTTGCAGCTTCACCAAACAAGAGAACAATCCAAGCTGGAGTTCATTGTCGTTGGGGAAGTAGCTTAATGCCACGCGGTAAGCACGTTCTGCAGAGAAATACTGTCCTTGTTTGTAATAAATGGCTGCTCGTTGAATGGCTGCCTCTGCGCTGTATGTGGGGTCAGCCACCTCACTGTCAATCCTCTGCAAGAGGTTCATAGCTTTTGCATAATCACCGCTTTGTTTTAGACTGATAGCGAAATTCAGTAGTAATTCTGCCCTAAGCTCTTTGATAGAACCATCCGTTAGCAATTCGGTGTATATTCTCTGAGCTTTCTGGTTATCACCGGCTTCTAATGAGAGATTTGCATCAATAAACCGTACATAGGGCAGATAAACTGAATTAGGGTACAATGCCTGGAATTGATACGTTTCTTTTGCAAGAGACACATTATCTCCGGTATCATAGAGTTCCACGATATAGCGATAGGCATATTGTTCTTGCGTACTTACAGCCAGTATGGTCCCATTTTTACGCTGAGCCATAGCATTTACACTAATGAAAACTACGACGAATACACAGATCATTTTTTTAAGCATGTTTCTACCTATTAGCACTTTTTAGAGGAATAGTAATAAACACTGTAGTACCTTCATTTTCCTTACTCTTAATCCAGATATTACCACCGTGTAATTCTGCGATTCTTTTTGAGGTGGATAGACCTAAGCCAAGACCACTACTACGATATTCAATTGTACCGGATTTATGGGCATAAATCTCATTAAGCTCATAGAATTTCCGAAACACATTTTTCAATTGAAACTCAGGAATCCCAATCCCATTATCCTGCACATACAGAACAATGCTTTCCTTACCATCTATTTTTTCTTGTTGAAAAGCAGAACGCCGGGCACCAATAGTAACTGTACCAAAATCATTGGTGAAGCGAATTGCATTCAGCACTAAGTTGTAAATCATCAGATGCATTGCCTCCCAATTAGCCTTCAGGTTTGGTAGGTCTTTTTCAATCTCCAGCCGGATAAACATCTTTCTCTTTCTGGACAATATCTCCACTTCCTGCTGGATTAACTCCAATATCTCTTCTATCGATAGTGGTGCGAGGGTAAGAGTTTTCTTCAGATTATAGGTGTTCATTGTGGTTATATCGTTAGTAGTCAGAATCAGTTTCTTTACCGAACCCTCTACTTTATTCAGGATTTCCTTTCTTTCTTCTTCGTCTGCATACAAATTGCGTTTCAAGCGCGAGATATGCCCCTGCAATGTTGTGAGAGGCGTATTCAGTTCGTGAGAAACAATAGCCATGAACTCATCCTTAAGCATTTCGAATGCATTTAACTCACTATTTTTGGTTAACAGGTTTTCATATAGCATAGCATTCTTCAAAGCAATAGTGGTTTGTTCCATCAATAGACTTATTATCTCTGGGTTTAGGTACATATCTCTACCGTTATCATCGATGTTATCCAGATAAATATAGCCAAATATTGTATTGTCCACCATAATCGGTGCACAGAAGATAGTGTGTAAGATATAATCCTGTACGCTGATTGCACTCTTAAAACGGCTATCTTCCACCGCATTGAAGGTTGAGATCATCTCTCTTGTATTCTGGCTTAGGCTTAAAGCAGTTTTACTAAGCCCCGACACGGTTGGCAAGATTTGTTTGGCGTTGTTTAACTGAACCTTGTAGATGTTATTACCATCGCTATCGCGTTTTATCAGAAATCCTCTGGTGCTATTAGTGAAATCAATAAAAGCAGATACTATTTCATGCTCCAGATCGTTAATGTCCACTATCCGCATAAGCTCATGCGTTATCAACATAAGCTGGTTCATTTTCTCGATACGCTTGGTAATCTGCCCATAATCCTGAATTCTGATAATTAGAGCAGTTAGATGTTGCTTTACATTCCGCATAATGGACATTTCTTGCTTCGTGTATTCCATTTCACCATTATCCGATAGTAGCAGGAACCCTATCCGCTTCGATCCGCTTTGAAATGGAACTATCATCAGATGATTTCCATTTGCTTCAAACATCACTAAGTTATCGGATTTAAATGCCTTATCTATGAATGGAACATAACCTGCATCAATGAAACTATCCATATCTGTATTATAGCTTTGAAAGCAAGTGTAGTTCTGAATTTTTTCAGAGTACTGCATTAGTTTAAACTTCCAAGGTGAGAGAACTTGGCTTAGCCCTTTCTCTACCAAGAACTTTATCCGTTCCACATTATAAACATTAGCTATGTTATAAAGCATCTCGTTCCACTTATGGCGCAGGTCTTTTACTCGGGATACAATGGGCACAAGATCAAACTTTCTAATGGCGGTTATACTGTACAAGTTAACTTGAAGATAGTTCTGCTTATCATCCGGGCTAATATCCAAGGTTATCTCTTCCAGATATTTCCGATAGTTTTGATAGCATTCTGATGCTAAGTTATCCTGTTTCAGCTCAATAAGTATCTGTATTTTGATCTGGTACAGCTCTATGTTTAGCTGATAATATTGATATTCCCGCCACTGCATTATGAAGCCCTCAACTACCCGCAGCAATTCCCGCAATGGAATATCCGGTATCAACAAGTCCAGCTTCACCCTTAAAATATCCAGCTTGCATAGCCAGTAACGGTACTGGTTTTCTTTAATAATAGGCAGTGCTAACTCTATCAATTCTCTGGCTCGGGTTACGTCATTCAAGCCATAATAACATGAGATTTGGAGCACATAAAACACTGCAATAGCATAATTATTATTAACCTCACCTGCATGGCGCATAGCAAGCTTCAACTCGCTGAGAGCGGTTTCGAAATCCTTCTCTGATAGCGCAATCAGGCTAAGTACATTATGGTAAAACTCTTCTTCATGAATATGCTTGTAGTTTATCTGAACATTCTTATGAATCAGCTTCTTCAGCTTTTTGGTGTTGGACATTTCGTTCAAGTAATAGAAATATGTTTTTACAAGAGGGGTTATCTCCATTATGTTACCGGCAATCAATTCCGGTTCAGTATCTTGGATAAAGCGAAAGTAGTGCCCAAAACCAATGATCTTGCTTTTAGCTAAGGCGAGGTTTCTTTTCACCGATAACAAGTATGTGCTGCTATTTTTGGACAACACCAAATCCTTGCATTCAAGCAATTTGGCTTCTGCGCTCAGAAAATCACCCATTTTTATCTTAGCTTCACCCTGGTTCAACAGAGCTAATGCTTTTGTCATAGTTTGATTCAGCTCGTCTGCATGGTGGTAGCCCATTTCTGAATAGTGCTCTGAAAGCAGCGTTATTCCTTGCTTGAGAAACAAATCAGAGATATTGTTGTATATCAAGCCCAAATATCGCTTAACATTGTACCGCTTCCAGATACTTAATGCTGCAAACAGGTGTTCGTCGGCTTCTTCAATGTTCTTTTGCTCGCTGTAAAACACTCCTAAATCGTTGTGCATTGCAGCGAGACGGATCATAACTTTGGGGTCATGCTCAGGTGGTATGGAGACAAGATAATCCTCAATAGTTTTTATCGCCCGGTCTGGATCTTTTATCAATGAATAGTAAACAGCAAGCCTGTCTGTAAAAGCAATTTTCAAATCCAGAGACTTTTGTTGTTTTTGAGCCAGATCGAGGTACTTTTTCATCTTGCTTATATCTTTTTTCCCATAGATTTGAACCAAGTAAAGCCATATCAGCAGTTGTTGTTTACCTGTAGATACATATTTTTCTGCTTGGGTAAGATATTCAAGTGCCATATCCATATCTTCTGCCATAAGCCTTATTGCGCCTAACAAGAAGTACTTTTCGAATATGTCCGGCAAGGCAAGAAACTGCCCCTGGGCTAAGGGAGCAATCTCAGGTTTAGAATCTTTCTTTTCTGCCCCCGGTTTATCTTCAAACATATAAAGAGCTTTATCGAAAAAGCCTGTAGTATCCATTTTGTCGTGGAATTTGTATATATCACTGATTATATCACTTAAAGGGATTCCAAGGTCGGAATTCAAGTCCAACTGTAACACATTTAAAATCGCATCATAAGCTCTTTCTTGTTCATGTTCGCTGTTAGACAAATGATACAGTTTCAAATAATATTGCCGTACGGAAAGCAAGTCTCCCGCAAGCAGAGCATTCTTTATAATGCCCTCGCAGGTATTTATATCCAGCATGTCTTTATTGCTGTAAAATTTTAAAACCCGCTTTGATACCAGAACATGTAGCTTCACTGCACATTCATCGTACAAGCGCTGTTTTGCTTCTGCAAAAGCAAAGAAATAGCACTTGCCTTGTTTAATGATGATCTCGTTATAAGTGCTGTCATTTAAGAGATTGTATAGTTCCTGATCGCTTGCCTTGGTGATGTAGCTTATCAACTCTCTGGTTAATGGGGTTTGCACGATACTGAGCTTCTGTAAATGAGTATAATTTGTGGTAGTAATATGGCTTAAGCGAGAATATACAGAATGTATCAATCTCGAAGGCATCGTATAGCTTGTTAAATCTTCAGGGAAGTGGACTTTATCATCAGAGTAAATCTTCTTTTTCTGCGCCAGATCAATAAGTATCTCTTTTATAAATTGGGGATTGCCGGCTGATCTGTGATATAGACCCTCTACAATCTCACTTGGAGCAGAAACAGGAAGTAGTCTGTTGGTATAAGCTTTGCTCTCATCCATACTAAGGGATGGAATGTTCACCATAACAGTATGATTAATTTGGTTGATTTTGTTATAGTCATTACAGGAAAGAGTTACTATAATCCTTTGGTTTATGATGAAAGGTGATATGAAGTTAATAAAGTCAATCGTGTGCCGATGCACATGCTGAAAATTACGTATGATGAAGATTATAGGTTTTCGAGCTGAGATATCAATCAGCAAGCTCTTTACAGATTCAAAATCAATTTTCAAATCTGTTACAGTTTGGCTGACGGCTTTGGCTTCCTGCTCAGAATCGAACAAGTATCTTCGTAGTTTTTCGGATATTTGCTTCAGGCTTGCGTACTGCTCTATTTCCACTTTACCCAGAGACCTCACGAATTCTTTAATCAGAGCAAAAAAAGCTTCGTGCTCGGTTCTGGAACACTCGTAGTCAAAAATAAAATACTGGCCGCCTAATAAGTGATAGCGAAACAGAGACAGAATATTATCCTTACCAAGACCATCTCCCCCAATGACCGACACGATCTTCCCATTGCTACTTTCCAGTGCAGGTATGAAATCCAGCAGTTGATGAGAGTATTTCTCGCGTACAATGTAGCTATTAAAGCGTAATGTGTTGATCATCGACCATTCTGCCGAAAAAGGATATTCCTGATGGTGGATACGGTTTACGTATGATACAATTTCTTCGCTGCTGCTAAAACGGTTATCCGGGTTTCTCTCTAACAAGCGCAAGATGAACTTTTCCAGTGTCGGCGGGATATCCTTGTTCAATTCACTGGGAAAATTGGGGATAAAGTACTGATGCCCGCCGGTGATAAGAGTATTTATCTGATCCACGCTAAAGGGAAAGCTACCTGTTGTCAATCGGTATAGGATCACACCCAATGCATAGAAATCGCTGGCTTTACTTGCAGGTTTTCCTAAGAATATCTCCGGTGCCAGATACGGCAATGTGCCGGAAACCATTTGAGTATCCTTGGTTGTGTCTATCTTAGTAAAACCAAAATCAATCAGTTTGAGGATTAATGATTTTGCCTCAATACGATAAAGTACGTTTTCAAGCTTAAGGTCTTTATGTAAAATGTTTTGGATGTGCAGGGCATGCAACGCGTAACAGGTTTGCACAGCAATATCAAAAATTTGGTTTACTTTCGACTTACTGAAGCGGAAATTAGCAAGGGTCTTACCCTCAAAATAATCGCTGATGTAGTATATATGATCACCAACATGTCCAAAATCAATCACATGATTTAAGTTTGGGTGTTCAATCTTAGTTATGTGATGCATTTCCTCAGCACTGAAATGCGAATATAGCTCGTCTGATGCCAGATATTGGAACAATTTCAGAGTATAGATGTTATTCGTGCGTACATCCCGCACTTTAAACACATTTGCCCATGAACCGGATCCAAGGCTCTCCAGAACTTCATATCGATGGTCTATGTACATCTTTTTGCTCCACTTATTGCATCGCTAAAACTGCCACACTCCCCTGAAGTCTGCCACCTGTAACCTGACACCTGCAACCTGCTAAGCAAACATATCATAAGCATTTTTCCACCTTTTGTGCACCCAAAACCACTGATCGGGATATTGCCTGATTTGTGATTCGATGATTTGGTTTACTTCTTCCAGAACAATCCGGTAGTTAGCTTCGCAATCTTCCAATTCTTCGTGCAAGATTGGCTTGTGAAATTCAAATTGAATCAATCCGTTATCAACACGTCGGGCAAAACCTGTTACAATAGGCACTTTGTATCGCAATGATATCTTTGCTACGCCCTTCCAGTGGGATGCAGGGTAACCAAGGAAATCCATCATCAAGCCAGATTTCCCGGCATTCTGATCCATCAGTATTGCCACTATTCTACCCTCGGCAAGCTGGTGAATAATATCTCTTAGCCCTCGCTTCATGTTGATAACTTTCAGCCCACTCCGTTCGCGCAGCTCATTTGTGTATTCATCGAACAATTTATTGCGCTGTGTTTTAGTGATCACACTTAAGGGAATGCCAACCATTGGTAATATCCTTGCGGCTTCCCAGTTGCCAAAATGTGCTGTAGCTAATATAGCTCCTCTGCCGAGAGACAGAGCTTCATCCACATGCTCTTTGCCTGTTATCTTAGTCATCGATAACAGGTCTTTGTCGCTGGTCAGGTACATTTCCTGCACCATTAAAGCCATATTACGATACAATTGCTTGAGGATTGTTTTCAATTTGTATTCAGCGGTATTGGGATATACCTTCTGTAACTGCTTCAAGGCAACCTTTTTGCGTATTCCCACCCCATAACCAATCGCCGCGAAAAGAAACATCAACACATTCCTCACCACGCAGCGAGGCAGCAAGCTAAATCCGGCTAACCAAGCTCTGAAACTATAGTATTCTATCTTATTAACTAACTTCTTATTAGGCACTTATTATTCCTCTCGGTGGTAGTAACACCCAAGAGGACATAATTTTGAACTTGCCTAAAGCTGACAAGCAATATCTTTCAAATCAGGAGCAGTTCCAATTTCTTCAAGATTACACTTTTGGAAACCACCCCAACGGAACTGTCCATTTCCTTTCCTTCCTTATAGAATTTTAGGGTTGGAATACTCATCACTCCATGCTTCCCCGCAAGTTCAGGGTAATCGTCCACATTCACTTTTCCAATAACAATACCAGCCATTTCTTTGGCAATTTCTTCTATCTTGGGAGCCAAAAGGTTACAGGGTCCGCACCAAGGTGCCCAGAAATCTATCAAGACAGCACTACCACTAACCACGTCATCATAATTTAGATCATCAAGCTCGATTATCATCTTTGTATCCTTTCTTCAAGTTATTACTTACAATATAAGCCGTAGTCCTGATAGTGCAACCGCGTAGTATTAGAAAGCGAACATCCAAAACGGCTTGGTGGCATGTTGCCATTACCTTGCCGGTGTTTCCCAAATACTGTAAAACACCCTTGTAAGCTCTATCTTTTACCTTGCTGTTTTCTTTAATATCGCTATAACGATTCCCTAACAATTCCCTAACGCCGTTAGGGAATTGTTAGGGAATTGTTAGGGAATTGT
>PHBO01000020.1 GCA_002840645.1 Candidatus Cloacimonetes bacterium HGW-Cloacimonetes-3 | reverse complement strand
CCGGAGGGGATATATCCAATCCTCTGTATTACAGCCTTGCAGAGGGTTCACCTTGTATTAATACCGGAACACCAGATACTACCGGATTAAGCATCTTGCCTTACGACTTGGCAGGTAACAACCGCATCTGGAACGGAGTGATAGACATGGGCTGCTATGAATACGGTTCGGAGCCTTATGTCTCGGTAGATGATCCATCCATACTACCTCTTGGCGTTTGTACGCTCTCCGCTTACCCCAATCCTTTCCAGAGTTTTACCAATCTGAAGGTTGATCTTAGCTCTATTGTCTCAGGCAGTTCAAAACCCGTACAGAATGCCTGTGTAAACGTATATAACATCAAAGGACAGAAAGTGAAGAGCATAGAGCTAAACCCAGCTACTAAGGGCGAGCAATTAAGCTATTGGGATGGCAGGGATGCAAACAATACCCAGTGCTCCAGCGGTATCTACATTCTGCATCTGCAGGTGAATGGCAAGCAGGTAAGCAGCAGAAAGGTAACATTGGTAAGATAGCCAAATATACAAATGATGTAGCGAAAAAGGCGACAGTTGTTCTGGGGTGGCAAGCTCCCGTTTGCCACAGGGTATGCAAGCCTTGGTTTTCCATTGGCTTCGCCAATTTGCCAAGCCGGAGCTTGGCAACCCAGTTATTTGCACATCAGCAAAAATAAATGCCAAATCTGTCCCAAAATTCAAAATCTGTCCCCCTATACACTATGAAGGGAAGTTTTTCTGGCTCTCCCTCTGTTCTTCTACAAGTGTATAGAGTGAAAACAGTGGATAATCGTATTTGCACACGCCGCGTGTGCCGTCAGCCGAGGGCGGGTGTCATTACGGACGCCGGGACAGGATATTTTGCCACCCCGCCTCTTTTTGCTTGACTCACAAGCCTATCTTTGGGGAGTATGATTCCCTATGAGAAATATAAAGATTTTGGGTATCGAATACGTCCTTTGGTTGTACGTAATTGCTTGCATAAGCTGGTTTTGCCTGCGGATGTGGGAGCAAAGCATCAGTGGTGCGGTTGTTCTGCTTTTTCCGCTTTTGGTAGCATTTTTGATGCTGCGTATAAAAGGCAGTTTGGGCAGTTTAGTGGTGCAGCCGGAAATGGGCGGAAGCCTGTGGAAGTATGAGCTTGGACTGGGCGTTGGCATAAGCCTGCTGATGGCATGGATAATAGTGGAAGTGAAGCCCATGGCTTTCTTCACGCAGGCGGCGAATACCGGCTCCATTTTAAGCGGTATCTTTAACCCCAATCCCAAGGAAATGGTTCCCATGCTGGCAGCTCTGATGGAGACTATCTATCTGGCGTTGCTTGCCACGGTGTTTGCCATTCCCTTTGCCTTTGTGCTTTCCTTTTTTGCCGCCAAGAACCTGATGTTTGGCACCTGGGCAGGCAAGGCTACTTACCTGTTTATCCGCACTCTTTCCACCATCTTCCGCAGTATTGAGGCGATCGTGTGGGCAATCATTTTTTGCGTGTGGGTGGGCATTGGTCCCTTTGCCGGTATGCTGGCTTTGTGGATACACTCCATCGCCGCCCTGATAAAGCTTTACAGCGAACAAATAGAAAACATCGATCCAGGACCAGTGGAAGCCATAAAAGCCACGGGTGCCTCCACCCTGCAGGTATGGCGTTATGCCGTTGCCCCGCAGATTCTTGCTCCTTACCTTGCTTTCACTATTTACCGTTGGGATATAAACGTCCGCATGGCTACAATTGTAGGCTTTGTGGGTGGTGGCGGTATCGGACTGGCGCTGTATCAGCAGCAACAAATGCTTGCCTGGCGCAATGTGGGGCTTATTATGTGGTTAATAGCACTGGTGGTGTGGATAATGGACTTGTTTAGCGGATACATCCGCAGCAGATTGATAACGAATTAGAGGAAGATAATGCAGAAATACAACCCCGTGGAACTGTTACTTAAGAAACGCGACGGCATTGCGCTTAGCTTTGAGGAAATATCCGGCTTTGTGAATGGCTATCTTAGCGGTGAAATTGCCGAATACCAGATGAGCGCCATGCTGATGGCAAGCTACTTTCAGGGCTTGGAGAAGAATGAGATTGCTGCCTTCACCAAAAGCTATATAGAATCCGGCAAAACTATAACTTTCGATGCCAACCTGCCCGTGGCGGACAAACACTCCACCGGCGGCGTAGGCGACAAGATAAGCCTGATGCTGGCACCGATTGCGGCTGCTTTGGGGCTGTATGTGCCCATGATCTCCGGTAGAGGCTTGGGACACACCGGCGGTACGCTGGACAAACTGGAATCCATTCCCGGCTTCAATACAGGCTATAGCATGGAAGATTTCAAAGCAATGGTGCTGAATCACGGCTATGCCCTTGTGGGGCAATCCGCAGAGCTGGTTCCCGCCGATAAACGCATTTACGCCCTGCGGGACGTTACCGCCACGGTGGAAAGCCCGGGCTTGATAACCGCCAGCATTATGAGCAAAAAGATCGCCGAAGGTGCCAAGCACCTGGTGATAGACCTCAAAATAGGCAGCGGTGCCTTCATGCCCAACCTGCGCCGTGCCAAAGAGCTGGCGGAACACCTGATGTACACCGGCAAAAGCTTTGGACAAAAGGTATGCGTGGTGTTCTCAAATATGAATTCCCCGCTTGGAAACGCGGTTGGTAATGCCCTGGAAATGATAGAGGCGATTGAATACCTGAAAGGTAACTACCTGCCCGATACATACGAACTAACCACCGCCCTTACCGCACAAATGCTGATCAGCGCAGGCATAGCCAAGGACTTTGACGATGCCAAAACACAGATAGACAATGCTGTCAGCAGCGGAAAGGCACTTGCTAAGTTCCGGGAGATCATCGCCGCACAGAACGGCAACCCCGAAGTTATAGACGATTACTCCATCTTTGCTCAGGCAGGGGTAAAAGTACCCATCATAGCCAAGAACAGCGGCTATGTGCACAGCATAGATTCCCGCGCCATAGGTTATGCCCTGGTGCGCATCAAAGCCGGACGCATGCAGGTATCGGACACCATAGATTACGCTGCGGGAGCACTGCTTTATCCCAAAATAGGCGACAAGATAAACGCCGGCGATATACTTGGAGAAGTGCACGCTGCTTCTCAGTCCAAAGCAGAAGAAGTAGCCGGGCTTATCCGCACCGCCTATAAGATCGCCGAATTCCCCAAGAGTAAGGAACCACTTATTTACGAAATAGCAAGCACGTAACAGGCTATAACATGGGAACAATCAGCGAACACCACCTCCTGATCTTCCTGATTCAATTCGCATTGCTTCTTGGTGCGTGTAAGGTTGTGGGCTTTTTTCTGGAGCGGATCAAGCAACCCACCATAACCGGTGATGTGTTAGTGGGGCTAATCCTTGGTCCGGCGATCTTTGGTCGCTACGCACCACAGCTACAGCTTAGCATCTTCCCGGATGAACCCATTCAATGGGCAATGCTTGGCACCGTGGCATGGTTTGGCAACCTTTTTCTGCTGATGGAGACAGGCCTGGAGATAAACTTCTCCCGGGTATGGAAACAACGTGGAAGTGCGATCAAGCTTAGCCTGGCAGATCTTGCAATTCCCATGCTTTTAAGCTTTATTGTGCTATACTTCCTACCTGAAAGATACCTTGTTGATCCCTCTCAGAGGATCATATTCTCGCTGTTTATTGCAGCTATCATGACCATTAGTGCATTGCCTGTAGCCATCCGAAGCTTCAAGGATTTGGGAGTGTTAAAAACCGATATGGGCTTCCTGGTGGTATCGGCTTTAACCTTGAACGACATTGTTGGTTGGGTGGTTTTCACAGTAATTCTTGGCATCATGGCGCATGGTGCGGTGGAAATTGTTTTTATCCTGAAGTTAATCTTCCTAACGGTGGCGTTTACTTTGATTAGCTTAACCCTGCTGAAGCGCTTTGTGGATATGGGCATCACCTTCATACATAACAGGATAGGCAAGGAAACAGGCTATAAGACTACCTTCATAGTTATTGTGGGAATGCTTTTCGGAGCTGCCACGCTGAAGATTGGCATTCACTCTTTATTTGGCTTTTTCATCGCCGGTATCGTGGTGGGTGAAGCCAGACATATTACAGAACAGGACAGGCATACTATCCATCGCATGGTGTATTCCATCTTTGTTCCCATCTTCTTCGCCAAGATAGGCTTGCAAGTTGATATTCTGGCAAATCTGGATTGGGCTTTAGTTACCCTGATTACTGTTTTGGGTGTTAGTTCCAGGTATATTGGCGCATGGGTGGGAGCTAAGTGGGCTAAGCAGAAGAAAGCCAACCTCAGTACTATTGCTATTGCTCACACTGCCGGAGGGGAAATGCACATTGTGGTAGCGATGCTGGCATATAGCGGGGGACTGATTACAGAGACGGTATTCGTAAGTGTTGTTACTGCCTCCATCTTTTCCACTATCATCTTCGGACCTTGGCTATCTTACACCCTGCGGAAAATGCGTAAAGACATGGTTAAATTCCTCTTCACTAAGAGCGATGTTGTTTTTGATATCAAGTCCAGAACCAAAGACGAACTGCTAAACCAGCTTATCAGCCGCGTTGCAACCCGGATAAACATCCCTGAAACCACACTTAAAAAGGAAATCTTTGCCCGGGAAGAACAGATGAGCACTGCCGTAGGGCGTGGGATAGCTTTCCCCCATGCTCACCTGGAGGGATTGAAGAGCAGTAAACTATTTGTGGTTAAAACAGCCCAGGATATCTATTGGGACAGCCCTGATGGCAAGGGTGTGAAGCTGATATTCCTCACTCTTACTCCCGCAGATAAACCTGAATCGCAGCTAAACCTGATGCAGACACTATCCACAACCCTTCGCAATCCACAATATCTAACCAAACTAATGCTTAGTGAAGATACCGCTAAGATTTATAATCTGCTTAAAAGCCAGATCGCAGAGTGTGACAATTGCCTTGTTAGCGAAGCCTGACTAATTTTCTGATTGACAGTTTTGTGCCCTTTAGGGATTTTGCACTCACAAAGTGTTCCGGAATGGCTCAGCGGTAGAGCGGGTGGCTGTTAACCACTAAGTCGGGGGTTCGAATCCCTCTTCCGGAGCCACTTTTTTTTGCCTTCAATAAGCCGTTAGAATACTTCTCCACCCTGAATAATAACGTTCATCCCACCCTCACCGAAGGCGAAATCCGCTCTGAGATTTAACCGGGGAAGAACAGAGATACTGTAACGAATACCAAATCCTGCGCTGTAGTGATTTCTCTCCCAACTGATTTCTTTCTCAGTGCCAGCAACCTGACCAGCCTCATAGTACACCACAAAGCCCAGACGCCGGAAAAAACCCCTTTGCAATAAATCAATATCAGCGCAAAAAGGCAATTCTGCCGGGAAAACCCTAAGCTCCGCCCTCTGCGCAATCAGCATATTATCCACATAACGCTTGCTGTCATAAGCTCTAAGCCTGTTTCCCAGTTCCGGCAAAAAGCTATAAGGGGGCTGATTCCCGGAATAGGTAAAGCTGCTTTGCATGGCTAATACCACACCTGATAACGGGGGAAGATAGTGGTTCAGCTCTACATCAAGCTGTCCGAAACTTTGCTTGGATGCATCGTGTTTAGTTGCATAAAACTGCATGTAAGATACGGTATGGTTTAGCCCCCTTCCCGGGTATTGATCATTGTCAAGTGTCTTATAGCGCATCCCTAACCCAATCCCAATATAGGTTTGGCTACCGTTTATGCCATGAAAGTTTTCGGTATAAGGTAAGCTTTCTCGGTCGCCCTTCTTTAGCTCCTCGTTTATGAGAGTGATCTTAGCTCCCCCATAAAGAGCTTGGTATAATCTTACATCCCCATCCAACCGCAGTTTGAACTGTCTTTGGGTTATCTTCTCATAGTTCCGTTCGTTTGTTTTGTTGCCGATACCATAGTATTTATCAGGCCAGTTTCTGCCCCTTACATCCATACCCAGCAGGTATTTTCCGTTGTTCCGTTTTAGCCGGGGAATGCTAAGGATTTGGAACTGCTTGTTTGCCGTATAAATTAACAAAGAGGTGATCTGTAACTCATTGGCAAGGCTGTCTTTCTCCGTTTGCTTCAGATAATTAAGAAATCCTCCCCCCATCAGCTTTGTTTCATGCGAGTATGCTATAATGGGGAATCCGGATATAGAACTTTTCTCTGCCTTCAAAGATGTGACAAATTGCAACATAATAGCCATCAGTACTATGCCAAGTTGTTTATCAATTTTCATTATTAACTCCAGTATGTCCAAAAAGATAAGCGAAAACCGCCTTTCGGCAAGGCTTAGCGGATAAAATACTTTTTGGCTTGACATATCCGGTGCATACATTAGTCTGTGAATCGAAGGTCACATGGTGAAACTAAGTGTGGCTGTTGAAGGAGACATAATGAAGCACTGCATCCTCTTTATCCTCATCTCCCTGATCCTGGTTCCTGTTTTTGCGGAAGACTGGATCACGATTTACAACGATGACCTCTCTTTAGTTCGTTCCCGTTTCGAATTGAATCTGGAAAACGGACGTCAGGAATATAACTTCGATGATATCACCAGCCGCATAAAACCGGAATCCGTTATTGTTACCGGCGGCATCCGTGTTGCCGAGCAGAATTACGAGTTCGACCTTGCCGGCAAATACCAGATCATGGCAAAGTATCTGGACCGCGATGTGATGGTGATCATGAAAGACCAATCCAAGCTCCGCGGAGTATTAAAGTTCTTTGAAGGTGGCAGCCTGGGTATAATTGAAACCGGAACTGAACGCCTGCTGGTGATATCCGATGCTGAAACCCAATGGGTGCAGCTGGCAGAGTTACCAAGCAATTTCTACACAAAGCCAACTCTGCACTGGAGCCTGATTGCTCCCAAGAAAGGGGTATATCCCGTCCAGATGACCTACCTTAGCGGTGGTTTCAGCTGGGATGTAACCTACAACACCGTGTGGGACGAGAAAACACTGCTACTGAACTCTTGGGTAACTATCAACAACCGCTCCGGACGTGCCTTCAATGCGGTGAACCTTAAGCTGATCGCGGGCGATGTGAACCAGGTTCAGGATAACTATTACAAGGGTGTAGCAGGCGGGGAACGCATGTATAATGAAATGTCGGACTCAATGTCGGCACCCTCCTTTGAAGAAAAAGCCTTCCACGATTTCCATATGTACACCCTGGATCAGAAAGTGTCTTTTGCCAATAACCAGACCAAGCAGCTTGAACTGTACCCCCCCATGAACGTGAAAGCCCGCGCAGAATACGAATACAGCACCTACAGCGCCGGCGTGAGAAGCATGATCAAGTTCAAGAACACTGCCGAAAACGGCGCAGGAAAAGCAATGCCCAAAGGAACAATAAAAGTTTACAAACAGGATACTGACGCCAATCTGGAATTCATTGGCGAAGACAGCATCAAGCACACATCCAAGAACGAAGAAGTAGCCATAAATACCGGAACGGCTTTCGATCTGGTAGCTTCCACGCGTGTGAAAGAACAGAAGCAAGTATCCACCCGGGTTTCCGAACGTGTTTTGCAGGTTACCTGCAAGAATAACTCTGATACAGTGAAAACCATCAATGTAACTCACCAGCTTGCCACCAGCACCCGCATCATAGAATCTGAACAGAAATATACCAAAGATGCTAACGATAAAGTTACTTTCACCCTGGAGATAGCTCCTAATAAGGAAATTATCTATAGCTTCAAAGAAAGAAGCGAATACTAAACCCTAAACAGGGGAGAAACCATGCACGATAAGATTTATACCAACATCGTCGGGATTCAAAGAGAGATGCTGAAACTGATCGGCGAAGTATCAGCACTAACCAGCAACCCACATACACTGGAAGATGCCATAGATGACGTGTGGCACCCCAAATGCGACGTATTTCAGACAGATAAAGAGTGGATCGTGATCGCAGAACTGGCAGGAGTGGAAAAGGATGAAATCAGCATCTCCACTTCAGCGGAATACCTACGCATCAGCGGACTGCGAAGCTTCCCCTCTACCAACTGTCCGCTGTGCTACTACAGCATGGAGATAGAAACAGGGCGCTTTGACCGCCGCATCTACTTTCCGGAACTGAATATAGACAAGGAAAACCCTAAGGTAAATTACATCAACGGCATCCTGAGGATCGCTTTCACTATGACACCTGTGGAGGAGAAAATTATCCCGGTGCAGTAGGGGGAAGGGAAGTGAGAGCTTTGCAAGTGAGACCTGCGGTAAGTGAGAAACTTCGTTAGGTGAGAGGTTGATAGATATCTAAGCTTAGGTGCTAAGTATTTTTTACATAGCTGATAACAAAAGGGTGGAACAATGTTCCACCCTTTTAACATCTCACTTGCGAAGCTCTCACTTACCGCAGGTTCTCACCTAACGAAGTGTCTCACCTTAGCAGTGCTCACCTTCTCAAACACTTCCCTGTTCACCCGGATTATAGTTTCCAAATCCGGCTCCGAGATATTGGGAGTAGTATCCAGAGCTTCATAAACTATCCACATCATATCGGTATAGGCTATTTTGCCATTTAGAAACAGCATAGATGCTGCCTCCACCGCCGCATTCATCACGGTAGGCTGGATGCCCCCGCTTTTTCCCACTTCCAGACCAAGGAAGAACAGCGGATAACGCTGAGGTTCAATTTCTCGGA
Source organism: Candidatus Cloacimonetes bacterium HGW-Cloacimonetes-3 (assembly GCA_002840645.1). Classification (GTDB taxonomy): domain Bacteria; phylum Cloacimonadota; class Cloacimonadia; order Cloacimonadales; family Cloacimonadaceae; genus Cloacimonas. The sequence goes on along the minus strand of PHBO01000020.1, from coordinate 23,610 downwards.
AAGTAAGCCCGGACAGCTTGCCAAGATCGGTCTTCACTAATACTGAAGCAGTCCTGTGCGGATAGGAAAGGGCATAAAGGATAGGCAGCTTCATATCCGGAGTGCTAAGCTGAGCCAGCAAAGAGCCGTCAATGAACTCCACCAGGGAGTGGATTATGGATTGGGGATGGATGATAGCGGAAATCTGTTCGTAGGGCAAGCCAAACAACCAATGCGCCTCGATAACTTCTAACGCCTTATTGAACATCGTGGCGGAATCCAAAGTAACCTTTGCGCCCATATTCCAGTTGGGATGTTTTAATGCTTCCTGCGGGCTTATATGGGCGAATTCGGACATAGGCAGGTCGCGAAAGGCACCGCCCGAGGCAGTGATGTGCAATTGTTTCACTTCACTGAGAGGATGTGTCCCGATTGCCTGAAAGATGGCACTATGCTCGCTATCCACGGGGATAATGGGCTTATCCTTGATTAGCTTGGTTAAAAGGTGCCCTGCCATGACCAAAGATTCCTTGTTCGCCAGCGCCAGGGCTTTGCCCCTTTCCAAAATGGCGAAACTGGAGCGCAAGCCTGCAGAGCCGGTGATGGCGTTTAGGGCAATATCGTAATCCTCACCCCTCAGGAGTTGCAAAAGCTCTTCCTCACCAAAGTATATGCGCAGGGAAGGGTTGTCCAGTTTTAGCTTCGATTGCAGGGTGGAATCATCAATACCGGTAAGAACGATGCAGGGAATGCTATGCCTGTTGGCGATATCTATCAGCTTGTTATAGTCCTGATGTGCAGAAGCCAGCGATATACCCAAGCCCTGTTCGGAAACCACGTCCAGGGTGGATGTACCTATGGAGCCTGTTGCTCCCAGGAGGGCGATATTGCGGTTTACCATTTGTAGGTGGCGGAAATACGTTGAGAGAAACCCAATCCATCCGGAGAGTTATTGCGGAAAGCGTAATTTAAGCCAAAACGTTTGTGTGTAACAGCCAAACCGGCAGTGAAAGTATCCACATCATAGCCGCCAAGCACGCGCAAGGCGGGGATTGGCTGCACTGCTATACCGGCATGAAAATCGGCACTGATAGCACCCATTTCCACGGTAGCACTGCGGTTTTCGGCATGCATCTCGCTACGTACGGCTATGTGAATGGGAATCCCGGCTAAAGGAGCTATTTCATATCCTGCTTCCACATCCATGCTGGGGCTTACCACTTCGTTTTCTCCGTCCTTCCACAATATCTGGGTAGAGAAGAAGTCACGCAGGTTGGCACCAATTCTGCCTTTCTCATTGTACTGCCAAAGCACTCCCATATCCGCACCAAAAGCAAAGCCGCTATGCGTGGCAAGGCTGCGGTAGGCAAGCTTGGGAGCAAAGCCGTAATACAACCGGGAAGAATACTGACGGGCAATGGCACCATAAACAATGAAATCCTGGTTACTTACCGTCTTCCAAACAATGGGGCGGTTATCGTTGCTGATGGGAGCATTGGGGTTTTCCAGCCTGGTTAGTTTAACGTCATCTATGGAAAGGTGATTGATAATAATGGCAGTGGGGCTGGCAGTGGGGAGCACAATACTAAGCTGATTCTGATTCAGAAGCCCTTCAAAGTGCTCGGAACGCATCAGTTCCAGTCCGGGAGCAGGTTTCAGACCAAGTAGTGCCGGATTCCACCATGCAGCCGCATAGGAATCGGAGTAGGTAAGCCCTGTACCGCCCATAGCCGTGGAGATAACTCCGGGGCTGACGGCAAAGATCTCACCTGCATACTTTGTAGCGCTTAGCGGCAAAGCCAAAAGCAGGATAGCCAAGCATATATTCAAGATTTTCATAATTTTTTACCTATAAAACAATATACCCTGTTTCAGAGGGATGTAAAATAGAAAAATGAGTGGGGGAGAAAAGATGGTGGGCCCAGAGGGAGTCGAACCCCCGACCAACCGGTTATGAGCCGGTAGCTCTACCAAACTGAGCTATAGGCCCCCAAACACTGCTTTTGTGCAAAAGAACTAAGGCTGCTGTTTTCGTCAAGAGGAAAGTGGCAAATGCCTGTGTAGCTCTGTTTATTATCCTTGCACAGCGGCAATGGAAACCATTTTCCCGGGTACCACTATTACTTTTTTTACTATCATTCCTTCCAGGCTGCGCTTCACGTTTTCCACTTCCAGAGCTTCAGCTTTCAGGGTTTCATGATCTATATCGGCGGCAACTTCCAGCTTCCCGCGGATTTTGCCGTTTATCTGCACCATATAAGTAATTGTGTCTCTGCACAAATACACTTTATCAAATACAGGCATCCCGCTATCATGCAACAATTCCGGCTGTGCCAGCGCTTGCCAAAGCTCTTCGGCGATATGCGGTGCAAAGGGATACAGCATCTTGGGCAAAGCGGCACAGGCAAAGGCATAAACCGCCAGTTCCGCTTCGTTCAACTTTTCCGGTTCTTTGAATTTTACTATTGAATTCAACAGCTCCATCGTGGCGGCAATAGCTGTGTTATACTGCATCCGCTCCAGGCAGTCATCGTGCCAGCGGGAAATTGCGTGGTGTGTATCATAGCGCAATTCGGCTATTTCCGGCGAAATATCGCCCTGCACGGCATTATTCAAGCCTTTGCGGATAAGTTCCTTGTTCGCATCAATCAAACGCCACACGCGGTTCAAAAAGCGGAATGAACCCATCAGCCCGTCATCGCTCCACTCCACATCTTTTTCGGGGGGGGAAGCGAACATCAGAAACACGCGCAGGGTATCTGCCCCAAAGCGGTCGATAATATACTGCGGATCAACGGTATTGCCCTTGGATTTGCTCATCTTGGCACCGTCTTTGGTAACCATTCCCTGGGTAAGCAGACGGGCAAAGGGTTCATCGCTATTCACCCAGCCCATGTCCCGCATGAATTTATGGAAGAAGCGGGCATACATCAGGTGCATTACTGCATGCTCGATCCCGCCGATGTATTGGTCTACCGGCAGCCAGTATTTGGCAAGCTCCGGCTCAAAAGGCTTATCCGTATTCTTGGGATCTGCATAGCGGGCATAATACCAGCTGGAATCCACAAAGGTATCCATGGTATCCGTCTCGCGTTTGGCATCCTCGCCGCACTGCGGGCAGGGAACGTTTATCCACTCCGGAACAGACAGCAAAGGATTGCTGGTGGTTCTGCCAACCTGAACATTATCGGGCAGCTTAACCGGCAGTTCTTCATCCGGCACCAGCACCACGCCGCACTTGGGACAGTGAATCACCGGAATCGGGTTTCCCCAATAGCGCTGGCGCGAAATACCCCAGTCTCTTAAGCGGTAGGTAAAGGTCTGCTCGCCCCAGCCGTTTTCGGTAGCCCAGGCGGTAATGGCTGCCTTGGCAGCTTCGCTTTCCATGCCGTCGAATCTGGAGGAATTAACCATAATTCCTGCTTCCGTATAGGCTTCCTGCATCTCATCCAAGACCAGGCTGTTATCAGGAGCTTGAATTACTATCTTCATGGGAATAGTATATTTCTTAGCAAAATCAAAATCGCGCTGATCATGTGCCGGAACAGCCATCACGGCTCCCGTGCCATAATCCATCAGCACATAGTTTGTAATCCAAATCTGCACCTTTGCCCCATTGTAGGGATTGATGCAGTATCTGCCGCTGAACACGCCTTCTTTCACCGCATCAGCAGAGCTGCGCAGCATTTTATCGGCGTTTATCACCTTGTGGCAGAAGTCATGCAGTTCAGCATTGTTCGGTTCTGCAGCCAACCATTCCTGCACCAGCGGATGCTCCGGCGGCAAAGCCATAAAGGTAACGCCATAGATGGTATCGGGACGGGTGGTAAAGATGGGTATCTTCACTTCAGTGCCTTCCAGGGTGAAATCTATCTTCGCACCCTCGGATTTGCCAATCCAGTTCTTTTGCATGGTCATCACGCGTTCAGGCCAATCTATAACCTTGGAAAAATCCAACAGTTCATCGGCGTAATCCGTAATCTTGAAATACCACTGCTCCAGCTCTTTTTGCTCCACGGCACTGTGACAGCGCCAGCAGGAGCCATCTTCCACCTGTTCGTTGGCAAGCACGGTTTGGCACTCTTCGCACCAGTTCTGGAAGCTTTTCTTGCGGTAAACCAAGCCCTTCTGATACAGTCTCTTAAAGATATATTGTCCCCAGCGGTAATAGTCGGGACGGCAGGTGCTTACTTCGCGCTCCCAGTCCAGACCAAAGCCCATACCGTCGAACTGCACCCGCATGGCGGCAATGTTCTCTTCGGTGGTCAGGCGGGGATGGGAATTGTGCAATATCGCATAGTTTTCGGCTGGCATGCCAAAGGAATCGTAGCCCATGGGCTGCATCACGCTGTAGCCCTGCATCAGCTTGATACGCGTGATGGCATCGCCGATGGAATAGTTGGACGCATGCCCGATGTGGAGAACCCCCGAAGGATAGGGAAACATTGAAAGTACATAGTATTTCGGCTTATCCGATTTCTGCGGGGCATTGAAAATGCGTTTCTCACGCCAGGTCTGTTGCCATTTGCGCTCTATTGCGCCAAAGGGGTATTCCATGTTGTTCTCCACTCATGTGTTTTATTTATAGTCCCTTGCAAAATTTGGGGAGCTTGGGAATTGTCAAGCAAAAGCTGGTTTGCTTCCATCTCCCTTGCTTGAATTACTTATGCATTACGCATGAAATACGGATGGGATGCGTAATGCATCCGTATTGCTATGGCAATTTATGCAAGGAGGAAGCGGCGATGAATTGTTTATCAATCCTTATGCTAAAGATCGTTGCACATGGTTGGAACACTGGCATTTGCCAGTTGGCACAGCCGGATTATCAATAGCCCTGCAAATTGTACACAAACCCGGATGGGACATTGGGTGGCACTATCTGCCCTGTGCATTCCTGGGGATGTTTCGTAAAGTAACTTTCAACTCCCGGATGCTTGCAAGATATCTATCAGTGTTTCTTTGTAAAGCTCGAAGGCTCGTCTGCCTTGTTTGGTAAGGCTTGCCAGGGTATGCGGGATGCGTTCCACAAATTCCTTTGTGATTTCCACATATCCGCTCTGTTCCAGCTTTTGAAGCTGGACGCTCAGGTTGCCTTTGGACAGCCCGGTTTTATGCAGCAGGTAGGTGAAATCGCCCTTTTCCACCACATACAGGTAGAGCATAATGTTCAGGCGCGCAGGCTCGTGGATTATGCGATCGATATCATCGACATTGGCTTCTGCCTTTGCATCATCAGGTTTCATTGTTAACCACCGGATGGCTCTTGATAAAGCGCACTAAAAGCCGTATTCCTGCCACTGTGTTTGCGATACTGCACTCGTGTTCTGAGAGGATTTCATCCTTAGTTTGGGATACAATATCAGTCTTCATCTTTTAGTCTTTTATGTGTTTTCAGAAACATTAAAAACTGTAGCAAGCCCAACACTATGTTAGCACTTCCCCAAACCAACGCTATCAGGTATCCTGCATTCTCCGGCATATCTATCAGGAAGGTCAAAACAAGCGCTGCCAATAGAATCCCGTAACTGATAAGGATGTTTACCTCGCTCCTGGGCAAATAACTAATTGTGAACACAAGCATGATTAACAGCACTGCGCTTACCATCACTCCAGCCCATACTTGTCTGGTGAGCATGGACATCTCTCCTGCACCCAGAGCAGCAACAAAACCTACGGCCAGCACGATGGCAATGGCTGCCAAAAAGTACCACAACGAAGGCCTGAATGCCGGTTCTCGCTTTATCTGCACATATCCTATACGCGGAAGTATAACATGCTTCCGTATGTACAGGTTAAGCAGCAAGATAGGAATTATGGCCAGCAAAATGTAGTATGAATACCGGACGGCTGTAACAACTACAATGAGATTTGTTCCCGCCATAAAGAAAGATTTCCCGCCAGCATATTGTTGCTCGCGTTGTACTTTGTTTCTGGTAGCAGTTATAAGGTCATTTTCCATCACGTCTCTCCTTGGCAAACCAGTTTATGATGCAAACCTGTTTGCACCTGGATTTTTGTCAAGCTAACTCGCTGCGAATGACGAATGAAAGAGAATGGATGCTTCTCTCTTGCGCTTATTTTTGTTTTTTTATCCAGCTTGTTATATCATCCAGTACAGCGGGGGCGAAGGTTTGCTCGATGGTTTGATACTCATCCGGCAAACCGGTTTCGCAAGCCTGAAACAGATGGTTCAAGCCGGGGTATTCCTTGGTAGTTACGGCTTTATTCCCGCCTCTGGCAAGGGCGTTCCTGATGGCGGCAAGGTTAACCCCCGAAGGAACTTGAAGGTCTTTGGCACCATTAAGTGCCAGAACCGGGCATCGGACTTTTTCCAGGTACCTTGTCGGATCCAGCTTCATGAAGTTTAGCATCCACGGATTGCATATACCTGCCAATTGTGAATTGATAAATTCATCGCGGGTGTTCCCTGCGGGAATCTCCACGGAACCATTGTCTATGGTCTCTGTAATGTACTTATGCAAATCTGCTCTCAGGCTGTCGGTATCTGCTGACTGAATCACTATTTCAAAAGCAGCGGCATTGATAGCTAAGGTTTTTTGCAGCTCACTTTCGTCCTTTCCAGCAGCTCGCATAATGGCTTCCTGCTGCATTAACAGCAAGCGATCACCCCTATCTCCGGTGCCAGCCAGCAGTATGATAAACTTCATAATATCAGTTTGTGAAGCCACTATCGGGGCAATAATCCCGCCTTCGCTATGCCCCAGCAAGCCTATGGTTTTCACCTCTTTGCGGGTTTTAAGATATTCTATGGCACTGGTCACATCGGTTACGAAATCAAAGGTAGTGGCTGCGGCAAAATCTCCTTCTGATTTCGCTGTGCCACGGTCGTCAAAACGTAGAGAAGCGATTCCTTTCCTTGCCAGATGATCGGCTATAATCCAAAAAGGTCTGTGCCCAAAGACCGCTTCATCTCTATCCTGTGGTCCGCTACCCGTAATCATGATCACGGTGGGATATTTCCCCTTGGCAGAAGGCAGGGTAAGGGTGCCCGCAAGCTTTATCGAGGCTGCGGAATTGGGGAAATACACATCTTCTGTGTAATAGGGATAAGGTTCTTTTGGCTCCTGAGGTCTGGGGCGGGATTGCTTTTCACCAATTTCCCGGGTTAATGTGAGGGGAAATTTAGTGCCGCCCTGTTGGAATGTACCTACAATGGAATTGTCTTTTAATTCACCGCTAAAATTGATTCCGGAACTTAAGATCGAGAGGCTGAGGATATGATCTTTATATGTTGTACTGTTTGCATTTATTCCATAGGCATGCTGATCCGGACTGTCCATAGTGGAACTAAAGCCATTGCCTTCCTGGGAAACATGAAACACCAGTTTTAGCTGCATCACCCCTACATCCAGCATTCCATACCAATCACCCGTAATATTCTCAGCATGGGCAACACCAAAACCCATTGCCAACATAACAATTATCAGTTGTTTCATTACCATATCTCCTTAATCTGTTAGTTTTTATATTTTAGCCATTTAACGATTTCGCCGAAGATAGCCGTTTTGCCATACATCAGCATCCCGATGCGGAATATCTTTGCTGCCCCAAAAACACTTCTTTTCCGCATAGATTTTGCTAACACCTGATATCCTTATGCCGATCATATCCTCTCCAGATCACATGCTTTTTTAATTGAGACCCACAATATAACCATTCTGAATATAAGCAAGCACTTTCTTTTACATAGTACTGCTGTTCTACAGGTCATTTCGCCGCCAATCAGTATATCTTAGCTCTATCTAATATCGTTTTCCTATGTGTTTTATAGATGGAGATAAGTATTTCTATTCCCAATGGCTTTTCAAGTTGACATATTTCTATCGGTATATCAGCTTACTCTATTGTTCTTTTGGGAGGTAAACAGATGTTTCATAATGGATTAGATGATAATCTACTTGCCTGGCTGCTGCAAGGTGATGTGTCCATCCAGTATCAGGTTTACCGGGATTTACTGGAAACTGAGAAGCCTGAACTGTGGAAAGCAATCCACACCGAAGGCTGGGCTAAGCAATTTCTGGAGTTACAACAAGAAAACGGGCACTGGGGCTTGGGCTGGTACCGTCCCAAATGGACATGCACGCACTATACTCTGCTGATGCTGAAATACCTGCAACCCATAAAGGACATCCCTTCTATCACTTCCATAGTAAATCAATGTCTGGATAAGCAGAAGTGCGCCGATGGCGGATTTAGCTTCTGGAAGGATTACAAGCACAGCGATATCTGTGTGGATGGCATGGTGCTGAACTACGCGTCCTACTTCGTACCACCGGATAAGCGCATGAACAGCGTGATAGATATGTTCCTAAGCTCTCAGATGCAGGACGGCGGCTGGAACTGCCGTTACCTTCATAAAGCCGTGCATGGCTCTTTTCATACCAGCCTTTCTGTACTGGAAGGGCTGTGGGAATACCGGCAGAACGGCGGTACATACAGGCTTGCGGAATTAACAAAAGCAGAGAATAAGTGCATTGAATTCCTTATGGTGCATCACCTCTATCTATCGCATCAAACCATGGAGCCGGTGGACTACAAGATGAGCCTCTTCAGCTATCCCCCGCATTGGCACTATGACGTGCTGAAGGCACTGTATCACCTCGCAGAGCGAAAGCTAAGTTACGATCCCCGCCTAAAGGAAGCACTTGAATTACTCAAGCATAAACGCGATGCCGAAGGAAAGTGGAAGCTGCAAAACCGCCATGCCGGAGCAATGCTCTTTCACATGGAAAAGGTGGGGCACCCCAGCCGGTGGAATACGCTAAGAGCACTGCGGGTGTTAGCCCACTTTAATCCGGATATGTAACCAATAGCTTAGCCTTTCTCTTTTCTCTGGCACAGGATTTTATTGGTGATGCCATTAGCTACCAATTCGTCCTGTTCTGCCAGCCAGGCATCGATTCCTATCTCCTGAATACGTTTCCCATTTTCCACTAAGAAGGGATATCTCCGGGTGAAATCCGTGAGTAATTTACAGGGAAATTCAGCGCATTCGGCGCACACTCGCAGACCCTTCTCCTGGGCACAAACCCTTATCTCACAGGTGGGATCTCCACATCCGCCAATGCAAAGAGGGGATGTCTTGTCCATTTCTTTCAAACTATTTAGAACTTTCCAAAAAGGAGCGAATTCCGGATATATTTCCGAACCATAGTACTCCCAGCCATCGTTTTGCAAAGTCTCTTGTAAGGCAGTAGCCTGAACAGGGATAGTGGCAACGATACTACACATTTTGCAATACAAACCACAGTAAGTTAGATAATCGATAGATGGTCTCTGATCCATAATTTCACCTCTGTGCAAGCGATATAAGCCCCAATAGTGATGTCAATACTTTATTTATACTATCTCCTGCAGGATCGGCATCCTGCACTACTCTGGATTGAAAGATGTTGACAGGAAGCTTAACAGCTTTGTTATGTGTACCCTAAGATACAGAGCCCTTAAGAGATTGCTCCACAAACCAGTTACAAGGGACACTTAACGCAGCTTAGTGGAGAATAGTCCTTCAATGGGTGTATCAGTAAAAAATAACAAGGATGTGTTTACACTTATGAATAAGATCATAGGTCTCAGCAAACTCATTCGCTTTGAACTGCCATTATCAGCAGGGATTTGTGTGCTCATGGGTCAGATGTTTGCCCTTACAAAATTTGCTCCCTTAGGGAAAGCTATCTCGGGATTTCTCTCGGTGTTTTTTATCTCGGCTTCCATCCTGGCAATGAATGACTATTTCGATGTGGAATCAGACAAGATAAATGCTCCGAAACGTCCAATCCCATCCGGACAAGTTGCTCCTCTGGAAGCACTAGTGTTTTCGCTATTCCTCCTTTTTGCAGGCTTAGGCTTAAGCTGGCTTCTTGGCCCCACCGTTCTGCTTATTTCTTCGTGCCTGGCTATAATCGGGTTTCTCTACAACCGTTATCTAAAGAAAACCGGCTTGCCCGGCAACTTATTGGTAAGCATCTCTGTCGGAACGACCTTTGTTTATGGTGGTGCGTCGGTGGGATTGCCATTTCATAAGACGGTGATTCTCTTTGGACTGATAGCTGCTTTGATAGATTTAGGCGAAGAAATTGCGGCAGACGCAATGGACATGAAGGGAGATAAACTGATCCACTCGAATTCACTGGCAATAAAGTATGGAAGGGCGATTGCCCTTAGGGTGAGTACGGTGATTTTTGGATTGGTTATCTTACTTACATGGATCCCGTTTCTGATGAGGTGGTTTTCCTTGTTCTACCTGATCCCAATCTTGGTGATAGACATCTCAATCATCACATCATCGGTAAAGCTTCTTTCCTCAGCCAATGATGAAGGCCGTAAATATATAAGAAGGCTGTACATTGGGGCTACGCTGGGTTTGCTGCTGTTCCTTCTTATGAGACTTGCCGGGATTTGATCCCAAGCTTGTCAAATACCATGTAAATCCACTAATGCTTGCCGTTTTAGCTCCAGTTTCACCATTTGAAGCTTTCATGATTCTTTCCTGTTTAAGATATGCAAACAATCTGCTTGACGTTATGTACGGTCTGGCGAAGATGCTAAAAAAGAACTTGCCCGCAGGAGATATGGAGCATGGATGATTACTTGGAAGATGTTGCTGATTTAAGCATAAGCGCTTGGGAAGATCCCGGTTATGGTGAACGTAATTTCACCAACTGCCGCTTTGAGGGATGCGATTTATCTGAGGTGCATTTCTCCGGTATATTGGATAGCTGCAGGTTCAGGGATTGCAATTTGTCTCTCACTTCCTTTCTGGATGCAAAACTGCAAGGGGTGAAGTTCGAAACCTGCAAACTGGTGGGGGTGGATTTTACCCGCTGCAATGCCCTTGCCCTTAGTATCAGCTTTTCCCATTGTCTGCTGCGAAGCTGCAATTTCAACTTTCTGGAGCTAAAGAAAACCGGCTACCTTAACTGCGAAATCATAGAAACGGACTTCATCGGCTGCAACCTAAGCGAAGGAAACTTTAGCGAAGCTGTCTTTACTAACGTGAATTTCCACAATACCAACCTTAGCAAGGCGAAGTTCAACAACGCCCATGGCTATGCTATAAACCCGCTTACCAATACTCTTATGGGAGCTACCTTTTGCCTGCCGGATGCGGTTTCCCTGCTGGAATGCATGGGCATAACGCTGTTATAGGGCATCAAGTGCAAGGAAAGTAAGTCTGAGTTCAATGGCCTTTAAAAGAGATCATCTCAATAGTGGCGGAACCTTAGCATTCTGAATTAAGGGCAATCAGATCGAATACGTCTCAGTAATGATCCTGTAGGTGTCTCCGGGGCTCATATTCCCTTTACACCCTTTATTGGAAATGCGGAACGAGGACAGCCATTGTATAATGTCAACTATCCAGAAAAACTAACCTGGGTTCGCTAATAATTATGATCCTATTTGATAATCGTTATCTTTGTGGTTGCCACCTTCTGGTCGGCAATTGCCCGGATTATATATGTCCCTGATGCAAGTGACCTGTCGTTGTCATCTTTGCCATTCCAAACAGAGGAATATAGCTCCCCATTTTGCTTTAGGTCTCCTGATAAACCAGTTTTGTCAATTATGCTGTGGTTGCTTTCTGTTACGCAGATGCTCCTAACTTTCTGTCCGCGGATATTATAAATCTCAATTTCAGGTTGTGAAGCGGGTTTCTTGGGTAATGTGAATTCGATGAATACTCCCGCTGCCCGGCTGGTGTTTAACAATGGATTGGGATAAACTGATACCCGAAACCCTCCGGGGGGAGGTGGTAACTCGGGATCATCAACACCCACATAAGGCAGAGAACCGTATTCAAAGCAGCCCATATCTATCCTGCCATTCCAAACGCGCACATTACCTGCCAGATCGTAAGGTAGCAAGAATAATCCTAAAGTATCTGGTGTTCCGGCATCTATGCAAAGTGAAACGCTTGATAGGCTATAGTACTGCGGATTGTGAATATCATCCCCACCCAGGAATCGTGGGTTGTTGCTGATGCTGGTGGGATGGTAGTTGATGGTATTCCCCGGAGCTTGCTGTATGCCCGCCATCCCGTTTTTGATATTGGAATAGTCAATATTCAAGGTTGTTGTCTCACCGGTAACGGTCTGGGGAACAACCTGGATCTGATATGGGCTGTTATTATAAAAGATTGTATTGGTGATATCTACATTACCATTAGTTGCAAGAGTATAGGTATTACTTTCATTTCCGGCAAAAGTGCAATTAGTGAAGCTCATATTGGGGTTGTTTTTTGAATTAACCCCAATTATACCACCGGGAGATGTATTATTATTAAAGAGGCAGTTATTAAAGCTGAAGTTATTCTGTTGCTGGGGATATTGCACTCCACCAATTCCAATTGCTATAGAATTGTCATCACTCATGGTTAAGTTGCTGAACTCGCAGTTTTCAAAAATGAGGTTTTTATCTCCTCTAAATAGCACTAATGGATATGCCCAAACTGAAGTAGAGGAGTAGGTAGAAGTTGCATTCCTAAATACACAATTAGTAAATCTGCCCGCAACACTCCCTTCAATATTGACTAAGCCTCCATCAGGAGTAATCTCATTCTCTACAATGACATTATCCCAAACAACATCACGTTCGCTATTATGCCATAATAACACAGAGGCAATGTAGTCAGGGTTCACATTGTGAATCCGCATATTTTTTAGATTCATGCAACCATCCCACACACTTACTATCGCATTACCATTTGTTACTCCCATAGTTGTGATTGAAAAGTCTGACATTGATAGAACTGGCTCAATATAGGTCATAAAGACACTATCGGCTGATCCGTAACTGACAGGAATCTGCGGGTGGGGCTCTCCGACAACCACAGTGTTTTCCATCCCACTTCCTTGAACTATCACCCAACTCTTTAACGCAATTGGAAATACCTGATCGTTAGCAGTACGGGAATAGGTTCCCGGCATCAGGTGCACAGTCTTTTGGTTCAGACTATCCGAGGCAATACGGTAGATGCCTTCGTGAATGGTTTTTAATGAGCTGGCAGGGCTAAGCCCATCATTGTCATCATCTCCATCGGGAGAAATGTAAATATCGCTATTTATCTCCTGATGATGGGCGTTAAGAATGTCTATGTTCATGTGATAATCCGCATTGTTTTGCGTTTTGAATATCGCATAATAGCTTGCGGGATTATCTACAGAAAAGGTATCCAGATATACATTCTGATTGCCGGTAGCGTCCTGAATGAAGATATCCTGACCCGAGCCTGAACGGTTGTTGTAGATAGAGCAGCGGTTAAGGGGGTCAAAGGTTATCGCGTGGGGATATCCTGTTATTGAAACAACCATTAATCCTCCGCCAAGTATCTTGGAGTAGTTATCAGATATCTCAACTCCACTGAAAGTTACAGTAGCCCCAATAACATTTATTCCTCCACCAAAATTAGCTGTGTTGCCGAATACTTTACAATTTATTAGGGATGCACTGGATCCTGAACTGAATGAAATACCGCCACCCGAACCAACGCTTAGACCATTGGTAAAGGATAAACCTCGAATGTAAATATTAGTTTTGCCCTGGCTAACTCTTAAGCATGGATTAGTCAAAGTCCCATCAATAACTGTCGAATCAATATGCGCCGGGTTATCAGATACAGCCTCCAGACTGATCAAGCTGATATTATTGGTTCCAATAATCAGGTTTTCGTAGTACCTACCGGGATGAACCAAAACCGAATCACCCGGCTGGGAAGCATCCAATGCAGTCTGAACAGCAGTGTAATCACCGCTGCCATCCTGCCTAACCGTTCGGGTTGTGGCACTGCCAACACATGGTAACAGCAAGGCAAGGATTAACAAGGTATCTATCAGTTTCATTGTTCCTCAATATAATGCGGGGAGGGGCTTCCTCCCCGCTATCTTCATTTACTTCATTAGTAGCATTTTCCTGGTGATGGACTTATGAGGGCTACTCAGACGGTATAGATATACTCCGCTGGCTACATTGCTATTGTTCATATCCTTCCCGTTCCATACCGAGCTGTGATGTCCGGTATCCTGTTGAGAATCAACCAAGGTATTCACCAATTGTCCTTTTAGGTTATAAATGTCAAGACGAACCCTTGCAGATTCCGGCAGGGTATAGGACAAAGTGGTACTGGGGTTGAATGGATTGGGATAGTTCTGCCCGATGGCAAACTCCGGTGGCACCATATTTTCCAAAGCATCTGTGTTGAAGTTCACTTCGAAATATGGATACTTGTTACCGCTTACACCATACTTTGCCTGAATCCTACTTGGGTTCAAGCTAATGGACGCCAGCCCGCCAGCATGGCTTTTGCTTTCTTCGTAACTAAACACATACTCTACGTTTCCTTGGCTTAGTTCAGTTACACTATCCACATAGGCAGAAATCTGTTCGATGTTATCTTCTACCACCACTGCACCTTTGCATACTCCATCCACATATAATCCAATTTCTTTGATAACGGAAACCAAACTATCCGGCAGGTTTACATACACCGGGATATAGTCCGGCTTTTCATCGAAGGTAAAAGCCTTTGGAATTTGTTTTATTATCGGTGGAACAACACTGTTATTACTCCACTGGAAAGTATGGTCATTGTTAGTTACTACTATTACCATATCGCCATAGTTTAGCGTTCCCTGTTTCCCTGTCAATTGTCCTGTGGATGGATCACGATATAAACTCCAGTTCTTTGCTTTGATTAGTACAATATCATTCAATATATTACTAAAAGCATCCCGGGGCGATTGGGGCCCATCTTTGAAATAGCCTATCCAGTTTTCCACATTCTCATAAAGTGGGAATTGCAGAGTATCCGGCGTTTTGAATCCGCTTTCTTTCAGGGTTACGGTATTGGGAGTGTTTGTAAGCAATTTAATCTTATACCCTTGGGGGCTTGAGACAGTGTGGCTGTATTGATTTGGTGACCAATCATTAGTTAACCATTGAAGATGTATCGGTTCAGGATCGCCTCCATCTACCCATGTGATTTCATCAAGATAGGTTGGAATGGGATTACCGATGTTATCTTCGCCCAGTTCAAGCAGTTCCCTAAAGAACTCACTCGCCTGTAGCATTCCGTTGGTTCTGGTGTTTAGCACCGGGAAGCTAACCCAATACCAGCTTTCATGATCCATTTGGGTTTCGAACGAATACTCCATGAGAAGTGTTTCTGCGTTGCTACGATTGTTTGTTTTAACATCATCTATTTGCGCTATATAATCCAGCAGCATATCTTCCGATGCCTCGTTCTGTCTATTAGTAACCAAATCCCCATAATCACAGAACCCTAAAATTGGAATACAGCTATCATCTGCTGATATTACAACAAATCCATCATGACTATAGTCAATTTTGTACAACGATGGATTTGTTGAGTCTGGTAAAGCTTGAAATGCTTCTACAGTAGGAAGTAAACCTGTTTGTAACTCATACCAGTATCCTGCCACCTGGAAAATTGTCGATTGAGGAACAGGGTTAGAAAGCAATAACTTTTGTGCTATGAGGATGCATAATAACAAGATAAGCTTTTTTATAAGTACTCCCGTATTGAAGATGATGTTTAAGATAACTCGTAGATATCATTTACTCTGAAACCCTGCAATAAGGGCTTCGCATCACACTATCTATATCCTGCTTCGCCCTCAGTAAAACAGGGTTCCAACTATATGTACTCAAGGCATATTGCCATTGCTACATAAATCATTACCACTAATACAGCCAAACAAATTCCATAAATACAAAGATAATTATTAGTATTTCCATGTCAAGAGCAATTTATGTCGAGCCATATCTCCTTTGTTTTCAATCCACTTTAGCAATTGTTTTATAGCTTCCAGTGACCATTTACAATCAGCTGCATCGGCGTGCTGCTCTACATTGTATTGTGAAGAATTATGCGGGATTATTGCTTGACAGATTAGCTTACTTCAGTATTTAGGTATTTAGTTAAATACTTACGGGAGGTCTGAGATGTCAGATTCCTTTTTCAAGGCAATTGCAGACCCGAACCGCCGCAAGATTCTGATGCTGCTGAAGAAGCACCAGACGCTTACTCCGGGTGAGATCGGGCAGCATTTCGAGTTCAGCGGGGCTGCGCTTAGTGAGCATCTGAAGATTCTGCGTACGGCAGATCTTATCTATGCTCAGAAACGCGGACAGTATATTTACTATTCCCTCAATACTTCTGTGTTTGAGGATATCATCAGCTGGATAATGCAAGTAATAGATAAAAGCGAGGTTAAAGATGAAACGACTAAGTAATTTCAAATGGTCATTGTTAGTAATAGTGCTACACTTGGTAGTCTTAGGCTATTTTGCCTACAACCTGCCCGCAGACGCCCAAGTACCCACTCACTGGAATATCAAAAATGAGATCGACGGCTATTCCACCAAAACGACAGCACTTTTGTTATGGTCAGGATTAAGCATAGGCTTGTTCCTGTTGTTATTTCTCACGCCCTGGTACTCCCCCTGGTACAAGAAGTACGAAAAACGCTTTGAACGGCTGCTGCCGCCTCTTACATTGGTGTTGGTGCTCTTTTTTGCTTTGATCAGTGTTTATTCATTGTACCTGGCGCAAACCGGTGTCGTGCCTGAGATTCAGTTTATGCTCATCCTTATCGGGCTGCTGTTCATATTCCTGGGCAATCTGATGCCCAAAACCCCGCGCAACTTCTTTATCGGGATAAAAACACCCTGGACGCTTGGCAATGAAGATGTGTGGCAACGCACTCACCGCCTGGGCGGCTGGTTGTTTGCCATCAGCGGGCTGATAATGATCGCGAAAGGCTTTATCCTGCTGCACAATAGTGCCTTCCAGGAGATAAGCGGGGTAGTGGCAATGCTGATATTGCTGTTCCCGCTGCCATACTCCCTGTATATATTCAAAAAGCTTGGTGCAGAGAAGAATTAGGCTTCTTACCTGTGAGCAAACCCCTATCAAACCCCACTCATTCCCCTCTTTGTGGGGAATGGGTGGGCAATGATAGGGCAATGCAAGCAAGGAAAATCTGAATGCCCGCCTGCGCGGGTATGACGATCGGGAGATAAAGCAAAGCGAGGTGGGGCAAACCACCTCGCTTTTTTTACTTATTGGAGGGTTTGTTTATTTCATCAGAATGAACTTGCGCGCAGGGGTTTCCGTGCCGGAGATTTTGTAGAAATACACTCCGTTGGGAAGGCTTTTGTCGGCACTAAAGGCAATGCGGTTCTCGCCAGGATTTAGCTTATGAATGGGAACACTTTGCACCATCTGTCCCTTAAGATTGAAGATGTCAATACCGGTTCCGCTCATGCTTTTGTTGCTATTTAGCATAATCTCAGCGTTTTGCTTCACGGGATTGGGGTATATATTGCCAAGGCGGAAGGGCTGGGCGATAAGGGTATCGTCACTATTGGCAGTGCCTTCCGTAACATAGCGGAAGGGGATACTGTAGCTTCCTATATTGGGAGAGGATACCACAAAGCGGAAATAAGCAACCCCCGGACTGCCAATCAACATGTTTAGATGAAAGGACTTTGTCTCCCGGGCACTCAAGCTTAAGGGCACATCCATATCACCAACATAGCAGTTACCTTCCTCATCACAATAGTTAAAATACCATCCAGCAGGCGCAGAATCCACCACAATCCTGGTAGTATAATTATCCGAAGTACCCATGTTAAACAGCCAGAAAGGCGGGGAATTATAGTTTTCCAAGGTTGGAGCTTGCATGATGTTCATGTTCCAGTCCATCGCTGCCCTTAGGTTGTAGGTAGGCAAAGGAAGGGTGGAAACGTTCTGCAAAATTGCCTTATCCACTAATTGTACCGAGGCAACAGCCCATAGATTAGCTGCATTCCAGGCGGGGCTGATGCTGAAGGTTTTATTGAAGCCAAAGTTGCTTCCGTTTCCGCTTAAGTTCAGATCGTCGTATAAGATACTGCGCACTACATGGGTTTCCGAGGCGGTGATATTGTCTTCCAACAGGTAATACACCACTTTTGCATCCACGATATTCAGGGTGGGGGATACCATTAAAATCTCCCCGCTAAACTCTCCACTGGTGGCGGAGAAATTGCTTACCGACATCTGTAGGGGGGAAGAACTGTAACGGTATTGGTTTAGAGCGCTGTTATACATGCTGCCGTCTGCAATACCGTCTCCACTGCCGTTTACCCTGGTTTTACCATTGAAGATAACGGCAGGAATGCCTATTACTTCATAATAATTGAAGCGGTCTAACACCGCATCTGTGGTTAAATCTCCGCTTTGAGTGTACAATTTGGCAACAAAAAACTCGCCATTGTGCGTTTGCGCCAGAGGCACCTGCAATCCCTGCCAGGCGACTGCGCAACCTCCGCAAGTGCTGGAGCCTAAATGCTCCGCCATAGTGGTATAAGGTACATACTCCGGCTCTGCAAAAAGCATACTTGCAAGTAACAAGGCAAGTAGTAAACTGATATATTTCATAATAATTCTCCTTATCTATTTGTTCAGAAACGCGTGGATAGCTCCACTTTTAGTCCCTGAAATGCCGATACATAACGGCAAACGCCATTGCGGCAAACCTTGCCACCGGCTTCCTTGCCGGCAAAAATAGTGATATCGCTGTGGCTGGCAACAGGGTATTTGGCTTCCACAGCAGCCCAATAACGGCTGTCCATAATGGCATCAAAATCTTCCCAATTGCTTTGTGCACCCAAAGACAAAGCCAGCTTGCCAAAGCTGAGGTCAGCTTGTATTTTAGGCTCATAATGCTCCGATTTATAGGCAAATATCTGCTTTTCTGCCATCTTGAATTCGCCTTTTATATACACTTGCTTGGCAAAGACGGGCAGTCCCAGGCTGATAGCAGGAGTGGTTTCCTTTTGCCAATAGCTCCCTGCATCATCCGCCTTTTCCACATGAGAGAAGGAGGCTTCTACCAGCGAGTTATCCTTCACCCAGTTTGCAGCAACATACAGGTCGTTCATCTGCTTGTCTTTTAGGCTGTCCCATGCCTCTGCATAGTCTGTGCTTACACTAAGGCATTCGGTAACAGAATAGGCAGCACGGGCTTGCCAGCCTTCTTCGTCCAAACCTGTGGGGAGCGCATCGGAGATGGTTTCATTGTGGTAGTTTGCCATCGCCAGATCGTGCAGACGGTATTGAAAGTCTGTATATTTCTTGTAGGCTGCTCCAAGCTGAAGCTTGCCCAAACTATAGTCTGCATTTGCATATATTGCACTGCCAAAATCGGTTGGAAGCCCCGTTTGCTTATAGGTTTCGCTGCTTGCGTATTCCGCATATGCTCCCAGATTTTCCCCATTGATTTGCATCCTGCCGGAAAAGACATCCCGCTGATTGTAAACATTGGCACCCAAGGTGCGGTAGGTGACAGCAGATGCGCCAAAACGCATGCCATAGAGCGCAGGAGCAAGCAGATCGGCACCGTATGCCAAATCGTAATTTCCGATGCTCTCCGGGCTTTCTATAGCGCCATACATGGCTTTAAAAGTGTAGGCATCGTCATATTTTAACAAGAAGCCGTCCAGACGGTGATCTTCATCAAATTCGGGATCAATGTAGCTGCGGAAGCTTAGCCCGTTGCCGAAGCTCTCTTCCATGGTTCCGGCATGGATATAAAAGGCATCTTTGCTGTAGGTTGCGTAAAGTTCCTTCCAGCCAAGCTCAAGCTGATTTGGGTTTAGCTCATCCACAAGCTCTGCCTGCTGAGTGGAATACTTCGGCAGCTCGGCAATGTACTTTAGCCCAAAGCCGAAGTTGCGGTAAGACAGATTAATGGCAAAGCTATTACGAAAATAGGCATTTAAGGAGTCCTCAGCAGTACGATACACGAACTGCGCCTCGTTCAAGCCATTTATAGCCAGCGTGTTTTGCGCCGGCAATAAACTTAGCAGCAGCAATGCGAACAGGAGTAACACTATGCGTTTATGCATTTACTCTGCCTCGCATTCCAAGCCAAGCATGCTGCGTATATGCTGCTCGTAAAGCTTCTCTGTTCCGGGTTCAAAACCTATGTGCGAATACACTATCTCACCCTCTTTATTCAAGATGAAGGTGTGAGGGGGATTGCTGACGTTCAGCTTCTTGGCAAGGCTCTTTTCCGCATCAAACAGCGTGACAAACTTATAGTCCTTGCCCTTAAGGTAGTTCTTAGCTTTCATCTGGCTCTTGGGGGCATCAATGGAAACCAAAACCACGGTTAAAGAATCGTATTTGATGGCAAGCTCATGCAGATATGGCATGGCAAGCTTGCAGGGGCTGCAGTAGTCTGCCCAGAAATCAATCAGCAGGGGACCCTTGCCCAACAGGCTTTCCAGGCTTACTTTTTTGCCTGTTTCATCGGGTAGCCTGAACTCCGGCATTGCCTCTGCATAAAGCATTAAAGCCATTATCAGGATGGATAATAAGCACAGTATCTTTTTCATTATTTAGCTCCCTTGCGTAATAGCGGAATATCTAATCCCCCATATATCGTAGCGTTATTTTGGAAAGGGCTGGGTCTCTTTTGGGCAAATACAATCAAGCGGATATCCTCGGGCAAATCCCTTGGGGAAGTTAAACTAAAGCTAATGGGACTCGCGAGATTTACGCCACTTAAGCTAACACTGCCCCGCGCCTGCACCACATTGTGCAGCTTAACATTTGGGGTAGTAGTATTTGAATATGGCGATTCTTCTTCAATTATCACATAATGCAGCTGCATCTCGCTTTGATCCAGGGCAATAAGAGGGGTTAACTGCACAGAACCGCTTAGCTCCCTGCCGTTTATCACGGGTGCGCTTTGCACCTGATACCGAATGGGTGTGTCTAAAGTAACAAGCTCATCCACCTGGCTCTGATAGATGGCAAGAGAAGCAGGAACACTCTGCGTTACCTTAACCATGCCGTTAAACACGGTTACGGGAGGACTGTAAGCTGCATAATAGCTTGGCGTGGTGTCTCCCACTATCTGCAAATCACCGCTGGTATGTTGCTCAAGATACACAAAATTCTGCGGGTATTGCAGTTGCAGTTCTTTTAGCTTTTCCTCGGCAGGTGGACAGTTATTACAGGAAAGGTAGGTGAAGTATTCAGCAATCACCAGTTGTTTCCCCGCAGGCGGTTCGCAGATCATTTGGTTACCTTTCAGCAACCACTTACTCCCGCGCTTCACCAGTCTTTCGCCCACGAAGGTGCTGTCTGCAATCACTCTTTTGGAATCAGGATCACTTATCCTTAGCTGCCAATTGGCGATGGCGTTTGTTTCATTCTGCTGCATAGCACTGCCCATGATAACTTCAAACATGGGATTAGCTACCCCGGTTATCAGGGTGCGCAGTTCCAGTTCCCATTCGCTTTTACTTATCCCGAAATGTAGGTAATCATCGGCATAATGTGCCATCACCGGGCTAATATCGTTAGCATTGGATTGGTTAAAAGCGGTTTGTAGCGGAGTGAAAAGCTCCACCGCATAATCTGTCCCTACCGGAGTTGTATAATTGTGCTCATAGCGGTCGCAAGAGCTTAACAGGGCTAGCGTAACTATCAGCATAATATAAAGGTATCTCATCTATTCTCCTGCTATCCCGGATAGCGCATTGCTAATTTCATTTTTGGTGATAAGCTCACCGAAGATATAAGGTACCTGCCCGGGAATATACAAAGCATTAAAGGGTACTCCGGCACGGTCATGCTTCTTTATCCACGCCAGCAGAGCTTCGTCTTTTTTGGTGAAATCCCCACGCAGCAGCACCACGCCTTTATCGGCAAATTGTTTCATAACATCCTCGGTAAACAGCACGGTTTTCTCGTTAGTGGTGCAATTTTTACACCAGGCTGCACCAATATCCAGAAATACCGGCTTGCCTTCTTCGCTAAGCTTGTTAAAAAGCTCTTCGCTAAACACATACCAGCCTTCCGGTGCATGTGGGGCAGGCATCATTTCGCCGCTGCCCGGCAACGCTGTTTTGGCAGCAGTTTCTTTATAGGGCAGATACACAAACGCAGCGGACACAATAAGCATCAAAGGCAGGATGGTAAACACCCACTGCGTTATTTTGCTGTGTTCCATACGCACAAAGCGTCCATACAGCCACACGGCAAAGCCCAGAATAAGCATAAACCAGATCACTTTAAGGAAATAATCGCCATCGGTTAGCATCAGTAGCGTCTTCAGCTGGGTATAAACTATGTAAAGCAGCACAAAGCCCATCAGTTCTTTGAACAGCACCATCCAATCGCCCGGTTTGGGAATAATCTTCAGTGCTTTTGGAACCATCCCGATCAGCAGGAAGGGGAAGGCAAAACCCAGCCCAAGAGTTAGGAAAAACACCATCATCAGCGTAGGAGGAAGCTTCAACGCAAAAGGCAGCGCAGCTCCTAAGAACGGTCCCGTGCAGGATATCGCCATCAGGAAGGCAAAGATACCGCCAAAGAACGACCCGCTGTAGCCACCTTTGCTTGTGGCTTTTGTGGCGGTATTCATCCCCGGAGCATGCATTTCAAACACGCCCAAAAGCGATAATGCAAACACAAACACCACTGCCATCAGGGCAATCACGAAGCCGTGATTTTGGTTCTGCAAGCCCCATCCGGCGGATTCTCCCGCCTGTTGCAGGGCAATAAACACTCCCGCCATCGCAGCAAAGGAGATCAGCACACCCACGGTGTAAACAAGCGTGTGGCGCAAAACCTTGCTTTTATCCTTCTGCGCCTGATTCATGATGCTCATAATGCGGATAGGTAAAATCGGCAGCACGCAGGGAGTTATATTTAAAATTATCCCACCCAGAAAGGCAAAGAGGATGTATTTCAGCACTTCCTTCCAGGGGACGGGAGGGGTGGGGTTCTGGGGTGTTGGGGTGCTGGAGTGCTGGAGTTCAGGAGTGTTTGGGTTCTGGAGTTCTGGAGTGTTTGGGTTATGGAGTTCTGTGGTGTTGGAGTTTTGGGGTGTTACCGTGTTTGGGTTCTGAATGCCAGAGCCCTCGCCGGCAAGGTTTTCCGGCGTCCCCGCCTGATTGTTAACCGCTACCGCTTTATCAGCAGCGGCAACCTCAAGCTTAACTATGCCTTCCGCTTCTTCGGGCGGGTTGCACATACCGCTGTCATAGCATAAGTTATAGCTAAGTAAAGCTTTTATCTGCTTTGTCCCCGCCTTGGCGGTAGTATTAACGGTGAAAGGCAAACTGAGCGTAACCTGCGGGTGATATTGCCATTCCTCTTCCGAAACAACCTTAGTTGCCTTGGGATAAACAACTTTTGCGAACTTCAAATCCGGATGCTGTGCTTCCAGATAAAAGTATTCCGGCTCTTGGGGGTTAAAGGATTGCTTCTGCCCCTCAGGGATGCTTAAAGTTGCCCGCAATATCCCCTTTTCACCGGGTTTCAGGCTACTCTTATCCAGGGTGAATTTCACCGTCTGCGCTATCACAGAGCTTGCTCCAAGCATCAATAGTGCTATCAGTATCGTCAGTTTGTGGCTAAATCGCATGTATTAAAACCTCCAGGGTTTTTAGCATATCATGTCAAATAATTTAATGCAGAAAACATTCCAAGCAATGAAGTATATTCATGTCAAGTCCTGAAATAGTTGTCACGCTACTGCCGCAAAAGCTCCGACGTGCACAATCAAGGTGCTCGTCGCTTTTGCT
>PHBO01000005.1 GCA_002840645.1 Candidatus Cloacimonetes bacterium HGW-Cloacimonetes-3 | reverse complement strand
GATTCCCGCACTGTTCCCGCACTAAGTCCGGGAATCCTGTGGGAATGTAACCGCCGCAACATGGTGGTTTTTAAGCTTACCATAAAGTAAATATAATTGTTGATAAGAATGTTATGCTAATATTGATTTGCATTAATTCTGTTGGATTAATTCCGTCATTCCAGCTTTTTCTTTCCGTCATTCCAGCGGAGGCTGGAATCCAGTAAATGGTCTGGGTTCCCGCCTCCGCGGGAAAGACAGAAAGGGAGTGCGGGAAAGACAGAGAGGGAGTGCGGGAAAGACAGTGAATGCGGGTATAACGCAGATTTGTTGACAAATATCCGCACCTTTCAAAGCTTGGCTTTATTATGGATAATGTAAACGTATTCAGCGTTTTTGAGGTTACGCGTCATCTGCGACAGGTGATAGAATCCTCGCTTGAGCCACTTTATGTGGCGGGTGAGGTTAGCAGCTTCACGCATCACAGTTCCGGGCATATGTATTTCAATCTGAAGGACGAGAATGCCACCCTGCGTTGCACCTTCTTTAAAAACAGCAATTACCGCTTGGATTTTAAGCCTGTGGAAGGCATGCAGGTGGTTTGCTTTGGTAAGATTACCGTTTTCGAGAAGGGCGGAACCTACAATCTGAACGTACAGAGCATGAGTCAGGCAGGGCTGGGTGCCATGCAGAAGAAGTTCGAAGAGCTGAAGCGCAAGCTGAATCAGGAGGGTTTGTTTGATGCTGTGCATAAGCAGCCCATCCCTAAGTATCCCAATAAGATAGGTATCGTTACTTCGCCCACAGGAGCTGCCCTGCAAGATATACAGAATATAATTGTGCGTCGCTATCCCGCGGAACTGCAGGTGTATCCCGCTTTGGTGCAAGGGGCGGATGCTGCGGCGCAGATTGTGAAAGGCATCCAGTACTTTAACCAAATGCAGGAAGTGGATATCATCATTGTAACGCGTGGTGGTGGCTCGCAGGAAGACCTCTTTTGCTTTAATGATGAAGCCTTGGCGCGGGCGATATTTGCCTCCCGGATACCGGTTATCTCGGCGGTGGGGCATGAAATTGATTTTACTCTGGCAGACTTTGTGGCAGACCTGCGCGCTCCCACTCCCTCGGCGGCGGCAGAGCTTGCTGTACCGGATAAGAAGGATTTGCTAAGTCTGTTAGCTTCGCTGGCACGCCGATTGGATCTTGCTAAACAAAAAGAGATCAGCAGTTATAAACAAAGCCTGGCAGAGATGCAGCTTAGTCTGAGCCGTTATCATCCTGAGAAGCTATGGCAAGGCTATCAGCAACGCTTTGATATGGCGAGTATGGGGCTGTTTAATGCCGCTAATGTGATTCAGCAGAAACGGCAGCGCATGGAACTTATCGGGCAGAAAAGCCTCTCCCGACTGCAAGGCTTGTTTCAGTTAAGCCTTAATCAGGCAAAGAGCGATATGAAGCAGACGGAGCGCGATTTGCACGACGGTTTGAACGATAGAATAGAAGCATACAATACGAAGCTGGAGCATTCCAGTGCTCTGTTGCAGCAGCTATCCCCCCGAAAGATACAAAGTAAGGGCTGGATAATGGCTTTTAAGGCGGGTAAGGTGCTTAGCTCCGTTACTCAGCTTAAGCCGCAGGACAGCATTAGTTTAAGCTTTGTAGATGGTATAGCCGTAAGCAAAGTAGAGAGTATAGAGGAGCTTACTTGAAGTATCTTCTCCTATTTGTGCTGCTAACAGTATCTATTGCAGGTTTCTGTGAAGTTAGGTCTATGTGGGTGTTGCCCTGGGACATCACAACACCGGAAAGTATAGACAGCATGATCCAGACGGCGTTAGACAGCAATCAGAACGAGTTATTAGTGGAAGTGCGTTACCGTAGCGATGCATTGTACGATACAGCTAAAGCTGGAGAGCTTTTCCCGAATCCTGAACCGCGTAGCTATATTTTGGCAGATAACGGCTTTGACCCCTTAAGCTATACCCTTAGCAAAGCGCATGCGGTGGGTTTGAAGGTGCAGGCTTGGGTGATAGTGTTCAACGCTACGCCTTTGGATAGTAAGCTGATTGCGAAGAACTATGTTTACAATAATCACCGAGATTGGCTTACCTGCGACAAGGCGGGCAATACTTTGAACGGAAATATCCAGTTTGGCTATTTCGTGGATGCAGGGGTTCCCGAAGTGCAGGATCACCTGATATCGGTATTTAGCAATCTGGTGGCGGGTTATCCGGAGCTGGACGGCTTACATTTGGACTATATCCGCTACCCCGATATCCGTTTGGGCTATCATCCTGTATCGGTGCAACGCTATAACGAGTACTGTGCGGAGCAGGGAGAGATCACTTTCAATGAGTGGCGGATTATGCAGGTAAGCTCCTTTGTGCAGAAGGTTAGAGATCAGGTGAAGATGATTAATCCGAAGCTGATGCTTAGTGCTGCCGTGTTTGCCGATATCGCAGAGGCAAACGTCTCCTATGCGCAGGATTGGACATCATGGCTGAAACTGGGCTTAGTGGACAGGATATACCCAATGGCTTACAATAAGGATTTTAAGGTGTATCAGAAGCAGTTGGTGCATATGAAGCTGCTGGGAAAAGATGATGCCATAGTGCTGGGCTTGCGGGCTTGGGATGAAGGCGGAAAGAGCTTGGTGGCTACCGGTAGGAATACCTATGATGTGCTGGATATAGCAAAAAGAGTGGATTATACGAGGCTGCAGGGTTTTGGTGGGGTGGCGATGTTCAGCTATGCGGGCTTGAAAGTGGGTAATGCCTGGAAACAGCTTACACGCATGTGCTTTAGTGATGCCTCTTCCCTATCTTCTGCTTCGCAGTATAGCTCTGTTCAAGCTGCTGAAATCCCGCCGGATGCTATGCAAGCAGAGAAACTTAGCTCCAATAACGCCGAGTTTAAAGTGCACGCCGAAAAAAATGAATACGTGATAGACTTAAGTATCCCCAGCGAAGGACGTTGGCGTTGGGAAGTGTATAGGGACGAGATGATTTACTATCGCTACCGTTACTACCTGGAGGGGCAAAACAGGGATTTCTGGAATGGAGCGCTGGACAGCAGAGGTGAACCTGCGGGCGATAACCTTATTGCGCCGGGTGAATACACGGTGCGCTTGCTGCTTGATGGCACTTCCCAGAGTTATAGCTTTCCGGTAATTTTTGAGGCACTGGAAACACCGTGAGTGAGCTTTCCAAACAAGCAGGCATGCTTTCTGCCACGGAGTTCTTCCGCTTCTTCGTAAAGAGCATAATTGGTATCGCTCTGGCTCGTTTAATCACTCCTGCGGAGCTTGGTAGCTATCGGCAATTGTTCCTTATCTATAGTACATTTTCTACTCTGCTGCTGCTGGGTATTCCCCAAAGTCTGCTGTATTTCCTCCCTAAGAGCGCAAGTGGAGAAGAACAGAAACGGATAATAAGCCGTACTTTGAATATAGTATCACTGCTGTCTCTGCTGTTTGCATTGGCTATCTTTGCTTCCAGAGGCTTTATAGCAGCGAAGTTTAACAATCCAAGCTTGCAGCCCTTACTGCTGATCTATGCAATCTATCCCTTGTTTATCTTTATCACGCAGCTCTTTAGCAGCATTATGCTGGGCTTGAAACAACCCCTACAGGCTGCTAAGTTTACCCTCTTCGCGGTTGGTTCGGATTTTGTACTGATCCTGGGTGTGGCTTATTTTACCAGAGATTTAGCCCTGATTGTGTGGGCGGTGATTGCCTCTGCTTTTCTGCAATGGCTGTATGCCCGGCTTAAGCTGTGGAAGTTTAATAACCGGATTTCAGCTACTATATTTGAGGGTTTCCATACACAACTTGCTTATTCCATTCCGCTGGGCTTGTCCTCCATAATCGGTATTCTGGGCGTGCAGATAGATAAGTTCATGATTTCCGGTTTCTTTGGTCCTGAGCAGTTCGCTGTCTTTTCCATTGGTGCCATGGAGCTGCCCTTAATAGGCATATTGGCAAACTCGGTGAATTCCATTCTTTTGCCTCATTTAAGCTCCGGAGATCCTAAGAATATGGGAGAGCTATACAGCGGTGCAGTGCGAAAGAATGCCCTGATCGTGTTCCCGCTGGCTGCCTTGTTTTATATGTTTGCAGAGCCAATAATGGTGTTTTTGTATGGGGCAATATATGCAGAGGCAGCAGTGTATTTTAAGATATATCTGCTGATTCTGCCCCTTAGAATTGCCACTTACGGGATAATCTTTCAGGCGTTTGGCAAGACTAAGGTGATAATGCTAAATGCACTGTTTATGCTTGCTCTGAATGTGGTGATGAACTATTTCTTCATCAAAGCCATGGGTATGAAAGGTGCTGCCTATGCCACGGTGCTGGTTACCTGGCTGTCGGTAGGCTTGTACTTGCTTATGATGAAGAGCTTGCTAAAGCTGCGCCTTAGAGATTACTTCCCTATGGGAAAGGTGATGCGTACGGCTTTGGTTACTCTGATTTCTGCGCTGATCTGTTTACCTGTATTACACATCAGCATGTTTCCCTTCTTAAACATGCTTATTGGGGGGATGCTGTTTGCATCGCTATATGTGGTGCTGGGCATGCTGTTTGGTGCGATACTTAGTTGCGATGTAAAACTGGTTTGGGATATGGGCAGAGATGTTTTGGCTAAGGTGAAACGTTGAAGAAACTGCTATATATATCTTACTTGTTCCCTCCTGTGGGTGGCTCCGGTGTGCAGAGGAGTATGAAGTTTGCCAAGTACCTGCCGGAATACGGGTGGGAGCCTATTATGCTGGTTGCAGATCACCGCTTCCTGAAACAACCGAAGGATCACACACTTTCTAAGGAAACTCGATCAGATTTGGTTATCTACCGAAGTTTTTCTCCCGACCTGCGTTGGATATTTAAAGTTCTGTGGGGTTTGAGGTTGAACAGTGTGGTGAATTGGTTAAACAGGCATTGCTTGATCCCGGATGCAGAATTAATCTGGTTACCCTTTGCCAAGATAACCCTGCATAAGATATTCGCTGATCATAACATAGATTTGGTAATCATTACATCTCCCCCTTACTCGCCTCTGTTTCTGGGAAAATACATAAAAAAGAACTTCGGAATTGATTACATCGTGGACTTTAGAGATCCTTGGACTATTGGGGT
This sequence comes from Candidatus Cloacimonetes bacterium HGW-Cloacimonetes-3, assembly GCA_002840645.1. Classification (GTDB taxonomy): domain Bacteria; phylum Cloacimonadota; class Cloacimonadia; order Cloacimonadales; family Cloacimonadaceae; genus Cloacimonas. The sequence goes on along the minus strand of PHBO01000005.1, from coordinate 151,269 downwards.
TGGCAGACAATACAATCCTCTTCCCCATAGGCTGAGAAATATCGAAAAGCAGTGGGAAGAAAGCATACTGGATAATTCAGTTAAAGTTATTTGTGTTAATCAACTGATCTCGGAAAGATTATCTGAGGCCTATCCAACTGTTAGGACTGAGAAGTTTGTTACTATTAATAACGGTTATGATGAGAGTGATTTCAAATCATGTTTACCACATCATGGCAATAGTAAGCTGAACATAGTATATACCGGATCATTTTATGATCTAAGACAACCAGAGATAATCTGGGATGCTATGAAAGGTTTGATAGATCAGCAACTACTTACCCCAGATAAGGTATGTTTCAAAATCTTTGGACACAATTCAAGGAGTTTTGTGTTAGGTAAGTATGCAACCCACCCATTGTTCACAAATCTAGTTGAATTCCATCCCTACCAAACTCACAAACAAGCTATCCTGGCCATCTGCGAGGCAGATGTGGTATTGTTATTCTCTGGTTATGGAACTGGCGAGGCTATGAATAGTCCTGCAAAACTATATGAGTACATGCGTAGTGGCAGACCGATCCTTGCCGTAATTGATCCAATGGGGGAGGCTGCTAGCCTACTTAAGCCAACTGGCACTTGCTTTTTGGCTGATTCCTCCAGGCAAGATTCTATTGTAGAGCAAATACATGCTATTTATCGTAAGTGGGAAACAGGTCAACTCCTTGTGAAGCCGAACTTGGAATATATAAACCAATTCGATAGAAAAGTTCTAACAGGCGAACTTAGTTGTGTTTTGGATGCTGCAATAAGGAACAAGCCTTGAAAGTCTTAGTGATCCCCTCTTGGTATCCCTATCATGCTAAGCCCACCGCGGGGAAGTTCTTCTACGAACAAGCCCTGGCTTTGGCAGAAAATGGCATTGCAGATATTACCATTCTTAACTGGGGACAGAACGAGTTTCAACTCCAGATACGGCATCCCGTACAAAGTATGGGAAGACTGATAAAACTTTGCACAGCAAAAGCAGGAAGTAAGCAAATAACCCCCAGCTTTAAGGAACTTCTGATACCACATCTTAGTTTTTCCAGCCATATCAGAAAGGGCAATATTGATGCTTTGGTGAATATGATTGCACTGCAAGATAAGCCTGATCTTATCCATGCTCATGTAAGCTTTCCTGCGGGCTATCTGGCTTGGAAACTAAGCGATATATCCGGCATTCCTTTTATTATCACAGAGCATAGCGGTCCCTTTCCATTTCTGGAGTTTGTGAATAAAAGAGGAATCTCTCCTCTAATTAGCCAGCCCTTACAAGCTGCGAACAAAGTTTTGGCTGTTAGTTCATTCCTCAAGAAAGAACTAATGTACAAAGCTAATGTTAAAGCAGACATTGTACCCAATCTCGTTGATACAGAGTACTATAAACCAACTATCACGCCCAAAAACAAAAGTTTCAGGCTGTTTGCACTCTCTTCTTTAACGGAAGCCAAGGGTGCGCTTGATTTGCTTGAAGCAGTAAAACTATTGAATGAGACAGGCCTTGATTTCTGTATGTACTGGGGTGGAGACGGTTACCTAAAAAGCAGGCTTCATAATTTTGTGCAGCAATACAAGCTGAAGTCAAAGGTGGTGTTCCTTGGTCAACTAAGCTCCAAGGAGGCACTGCACCAATACCAGAGCTGTGATTGCTTTGTTATGCCCAGCCATGTAGAAAGTTTCAGCGTAGTGCTTATCGAAGCTCTTGCTTGCGGAAAGCCTGTTATATCTACAGATTGCGGTGGTCCAAGTGATATTGTTAACAAGTGGAATGGAACTCTGGTTCCGATTAGATCACCGCGCTTATTAGCAGAAGCAATGATGCACATGTCCCAACATAGTAATGAATATTCACAAGAACATATCCGCACTTACTGCCAAGAACATTACAGCCCCAAAGTAGTGTGCAGGCAGATTAAGGATGCATATAACAGCGTCCTCAATCCCGAGTTATAGAGCTAATACTTCCTGTATAGTAGAGATCAATTCTTCGCGCATAAAGGGCTTTTGCAGTGTTGCTTTGGCACCAAGCTTCTGGGCAAGAGGCAGGTAACTATCAGGACCAAACTTCCCCCCCCCGCTCATGGCGATTATTTTCAGATCGGGGTTTACTGCAAGCAAGTCCTGTATTGTCTCCAAGCCCTCTTTATCCGGCATAATAATATCGGTTAGCACCAATTCCGGTTGAAAATCTGCACATACTTCCACAGCCTGATTACCATCCCCTGCCTGACGCACATCATAACCTGCTCGTACCAGCATCTGCACCAATACATTTCTAAAGCTGCTGTCGTCTTCAATAACCAATATCTTCGTCATTTATATATCCTTACTTTACTAAACAATTTACCTTGAAGCTATTAGAAGCAAGCTTCTCACCAATAAGACAAAAATATCTGACGAGCTTAGTTTGTAAAGAGGATTTTGCCTTAATATGGATTGTTATCAAGCAAAGTGTGGAGTAATTTCTACACAGATACTAAAAAAGGACATCCATCAAGGATGCCCTTCAATAGGCTGGTGGCGAGACCCAGAATCGAACTGGGGACACAAGGCTTTTCAGGCCTCTGCTCTACCGGCTGAGCTATCTCGCCGCGTTCAATGTAAAGACTTTAAAACCGGCTTTTTTGTCAAGTGCAAACTGCCGATTAGTTATTTTCTATAAGATTTCTGTTCATTTCGCTTAGGTTTTTTTGCGGGTGCCGCCACGCTTGCTTCAACCTGAATACCTTTGTATTTATTGCTGTTGAAAGCCTTTAGCAATTTGGATTCGTAATCTGCATCCAAATCTATCAGACTGTAATTGTCATAGATATTTATCTGCCCGATTTCTATCCCGCGTGATACATTAAGCTTGTTTATGTAGCGCATTAGTTCGCGTTTGTTCATTTCCACGTTATAGCCCAGATTAAGACGGAAGGTTTTGAAGGTAAACTGCTTCTTAATTTCATCGTTGTTCTTATCACTTCCGTACCGCTCTTCACTTCCGCGTTTGCTACGTGGTTCGCGGCTGTCCCGAGGGCTTCTTGCCTCGGTTGATTCCAATTCACGGATGTCTTTGTAATACTCTAGGAAGCGGTTAAACTCCACGGACACAAAGCGTTGAATAAGCTCTTCACGCGTCATCCAGCTAAGTTTCTTATACACAGCAGGCAGGAATGAATCTATTTGCGCATTATCCACTTCCACGCGTTCTACAGTATCAATAAAGTTAAACAGCTGTCTCTCACAGATTTCTCTTCCACCTGGAATTTTGCTATAAACAATGTCTCTGCCCAGGCGTTTTTCTATCGCTTTTAGAGCACTAATTTCCTTGCTGTGGATAATTGTGATAGATATGCCGCTTTTCCCGGCACGCCCTGTGCGTCCTGATCTGTGAATGTATGCATCAGGATCTGTAGGTGCATGATAATTAATGATATGGGTAAGATCATCCACATCCAGTCCCCTTGCTGCCACATCAGTAGCCACAAGCAAGCGCACGAATTTACTTCTGAACCTGCTCATCACCAACTCTCGTTGCCCCTGAGACAAATCTCCATGTAAGGCATCAGCATTATAGCCATCATGCTGTAGTTTATCTGCAATTTCCTGCGTTTCGTTTCTGGTTCTGCAAAATACTATTCCATATATCTTGGGACTCATATCAGCAATGCGCTTTAACGCCAAGTACTTATCTCTGGCTTGCACTCTGTAGAAGAAGTGGCTGATATTATCAGCACCCTGATGCTCGTTTCCGGCTATTATCCGATGCGGGTTTTTCATAAAGCTCTTAGCGAGTTTATCCACTTCCTGGGGCATAGTAGCGGAGAAGAGTAGGGTTTGCTTGGTAGCGGGAGTGTGGCTCATAATGTTGAACAAGTCTTCTTTAAAGCCCATGTTAAGCATTTCGTCTGCTTCGTCCAGAATCAGCATGCTAATATGATCTATCTTCAGCACTCCCTGGCGAATCATGTCATACACTCTGCCTGGCGTGCCAACCACGATATGAACACCTGCTTTCAAAGCATCTTTTTGCTTAAATATAGGTGCGCCGCCATACACGGCAGTGGTTTTTATCCGGGGCATAAACTGCGAATATGAAGCTAAATCGTTATTGATCTGAATGCATAGCTCTCTTGTAGGGCAAAGAATCAATGTCTGCACCGCAAGTTTCTCGATATCTGTGAGGCTTAGAACGGGGAAACCGAATGCAGCAGTTTTGCCGGTTCCGGTTTGAGCCAAAGTTATTAAATCTCCATCGTTTTCAAGCAGCCAGGGGATAGTAAGTTCCTGCACCTCTGTAGGTGACACATAATTCAGAGCTGCTGCAGCTCTTTGTAACGGTTCGGGTAGGGTGATTTCAGTGAATTTTAACACTAAGTGGTTCCTTTTATTAGAATTTGGGACATCATCTCAGGGAGGGCATATTTGTAAAGCTAATAAATATGCTTCAGCTCAGAATTGCATGAATTGCTTGACTTTATCTCATCCCCGGATTTATGGTTACGCAAATGCAAATAGGATGGTGTTTAGCATGAGCGAAAGAAAAAGTGCAACGCTGGTGTTGGGCGGCGGGTCTGCCCTTGGCTTGGCACATATTGGGGTGTTGAGCGTTCTGGAAGAGCATTACAATATAAATGCCGTATTGGGAACCAGCATGGGTGCGATAATCGGTGCCTTATTTTCCATGGGCATGGATTCCCACAGCATTTTGGCAATTGCCGGAAGGCAAAGCAATGCTAAAGTATTCTCACCTCTTTATTTAGACCGGCACATCGGCGGTATCTTCGACGGCAGTATGATGCTAAAACTATTCAGGGAATGGACTTCAGATGCTCTGATTGAGGATGGCAGAATCCCTTACATTGCTTGCGCATACGATCTTTGCAGCCGCAGCACAATCCTCTTTAATCGTGGTGCATACGCCGATGCGATGCGTGCCTCCTCTTCCCTGCCTCTTATTTTCGCGCCATATAACTTCCATGGTTACAGTTTTGTGGATGGAGGAATCGAACACCCACTTCCTCTGAGCTATACTCACCTGTTCAATAGTGATCTGGTTATTGCCGTCAATGTACTTCCACGGGTGGATCATCAGGCAAAAATGATTGATTATGAACGCGAGGTAGAGCCAAAGCCCAAACGTTACTTCCGCAGCCAAGTTGTTATGCAGTCTGTGTTCCAGAATCAGGCATACATGGCAGTGAAAGATATAACAAGCTTCGAACCGGATATAGTAATAGATGCAGCCATGCCCGAAGGGAAACCATTCGCTTTCCATAAAGCCAATTCTTTCTATGATTATGGACGCAAAACTGCCCTCATGACCTTGGAAGAATATCGCGAACCGAGCTTTTTGGAGATAGTAAGGCGGCATTACCGCTCACTGCTTGCAAACACCAATGAGTTAACCGTTTGATGTATATGCTAAAAGCATCTGTCTTTACGCATTGATTGTCTTATAATTATCACTTACATCCACTGACGTCGTCAGCGTTACTTTTGCCCACTTTGGATTCTGCTTCCAGCTATGTATTAGGGATTGAGATAGCTTACTTCAAACATGTACTTAGCATTTAAACAATGGGTAACTATCCCATAACCCTCCCGTATCGCGATACGGGAGGGTTATGGGATAGTTATGTTCTACCTACAGGGCTGAAGATTGACCAGTACAGGCGGAAATGAAGATTTGGCAAGTCACTATTAATGTTAGACCACAAGCTTGGAATTGAGCCATAAATTATGCTAAAACTAAAGGTATAAATTGCCTTTAGTTTAGCAGAATCCAGATTAGTTGATTATTGAATCTACTCTTTCAATGCTGAGAAATCACTCTAACTAACCAAACGAAGAAGGTTGAAAGATATTTCTTGACGAAAAACCACAGCTTCAAAAGAATAGATTTGATAGTTGGATAGTCATATTTGATAGACGATAGACATAAGAAGCTTGATGCAATTCACGTCTAACCTTTAACGTTTCACTTTTAACGTTAAGCTCTAACTTTCATTTCCTATCTGTATTACAAGCGAGGAGATTCTCATGAAAGAAATCATCAAGATCCTTTCGCAGGTGGATGGCGGATTAGTATTAGATGCTGCCACCGGAAGAGGCGAATTCATCCACACCCTGAAGCAGAGCCTGAAATCCTATTCCCAAATAATTGGGATTGATGCATCCGAACGTAGCGTGGATTATGCAAGCAAGCTATTCCCTGAAAACGATGTGGAAATCTACCGCATGAACCTGGAGGATATCCAGTTTGAGGATCAGTACTTCGACACGGTATGCATATCTAACTCTCTGCACCATTTAGAGAATCCAGATAAAGTTATCGCAGAACTTCTGCGGGTATTGAAGCCCGAAGGATTTCTGTTGATTGCGGAAATGTATAGCGATGGTGAGCAAAGCCCTGCGCAGGAAACCCATATCCTGATGCATCACTGGATTGCCGGTGTAGATATGCTCTCCGGCGTTTATCACCGCAACACCTTTACCCGCGCAGAACTGCGCAGTATCGCCGATAAATTACCTCTAAACAAACTAAATATCATAGATTTCTATGTTCCCGTGGATAATCCCAGTAAAAACTGCGAAACGCTTATCCGCAATTGTAAGGACACTATCAAACGCCTGGAATCCATGCCTGATAGTGATAGCCTTGTTGACGAAGGCAACACGATGCTAAAACGAATTTCAGAAATAGGCTGTGCCAGTGCCAGCCGTTTAATTATAACCGGTTATAAACCAAAAGGAGATAGATAATGCTAATTGAAGACGATCTGTTTAGCTTAACTCAAGTTCAATTAAATCGCATTGCAAAGAAGATAGGCATCCCCGGCTACACACAGCTTAAAGGTACAGAGCTTATCTTTAAAATGTTGGAGTTTCAGGCAGCACAAGAAGGCTTGGCTTTCGTTACCGGTTGTTTGGAGATTATGGACGATGGATATGGTTTCCTGCGCTTTCCGCATAATAACTACAATCCGGGCAGAGATGATGTTTATGTATCCCTCACCCAAATCAGGCGTTTCGGGATTAAGACCGGACATATGATCAGTGGCCCGGTGCGCTCTCCCAAAGAAGGTGAAAAGTATTATGCCCTTCTGCGTGTGGAATCTATAAACTACCTACCACCCACCTGTATGCAGGATTTGCGTTTGTTTGACGAGCTAACTCCTTATTACCCAACAGAACGCCTCAACCTGGAGTTCGATCCCTTAAACTTCAGTACCCGGATTATTAATCTCTTTACTCCCATCGGCAAAGGTCAGCGGGGGCTGATAGTGGCTGCTCCCCGTACCGGTAAGACAACGCTGCTGCAAGATACTGCCAATGCTGTCCTCAGCAATCACCCGGAAGTGTATCTTATTGTGCTGCTTGTTGATGAACGCCCCGAAGAAGTAACCGAAATGAAGAAGATACTTAAGCCGGGTAACTGCGAAGTTATCAGCTCTACTTTTGATGAATCCCCCAAGAATCACTCCGCAGTTGCCGAGATGGTGCTGGAAAAAGCGAAACGTATGGTGGAATTGGGACAAGATGTGGTGATTGTATTAGATAGTATCACCAGGCTTGCCCGTGCATATAATAACGTAACCCCCTCCAGCGGTAAGGTGCTAAGCGGTGGTATTGATGCCAATGGTTTGATAAGACCCAAGAAGTTCTTCGGCTCTGCCCGTAATACTGAGGAAGCAGGGAGCTTAACCATTATCGCCACAGCTCTTATCGATACCGGAAGCAAGATGGATCAGGTGATATTCGAGGAATTTAAGGGCACCGGTAATATGGAACTTGTTCTTGATCGCTCTATCAGTGATTCCAGGCTGTATCCTGCCATAGACTTGGTGAAAAGCGGAACCAGACGTGAGGAACTACTGCTAACCAAGAACGAACTAAACCGCATGTATGTCCTGCGTAAATACCTGAAAACGATAAGCCCCGTGCAAGGAATCGAAACTCTGCGTAAGAAAATGCAGACTACCGAAACAAATTATGACCTGTTGAACTCTATGAGTAACTAATGGCGTTCAGAATCCCGCAAGCTTATCGGAAACTTGTGTTTACTCTCCTGCTGATTATTTTGGCTGTAGCTGCTAACGCTGCCATGCGTAAGGAATTCAGCGAGCTTGTTAACATGTATAATAAGGGCAAGATAGATGAAGTGCAGGATGCCCTTGGCACCTTGAAGCCAAATAGTGATGAAGAACGCGCATGTGTGGGATATTACCACGCCATGCTGAAGATAAAGAAAGCCGAAGCCCTTACTGCCCATGAACAAGTGGTGGCAAAATACCCCAAGAGTAATTTTGCCCAAATGAGCTTGCTGGAAATAGGCAAGTTCCATATCCTGGAAAGAGATATAGACGATGCCAAAGCTTCGCTTAAGAAAATATCTTCCACTGAGCTTATGGAGCGTTTCTATTGGCTGGGGTTTTGTGCCTGGTGGCAGGATGATTTTACCGTGGCTATAAACAATGCGGAAAACTATCTGCGCATGGATGTAAATGGCGAATATGCAGAAGCAGCGCACTATTTGATAGCCGAGTGTTACCTTAATCAGAAGAAAGCCTATAGTGCCATAACTACGCTAAATAAGCTGTTAAACATGAAGCTGCCGGATGTGGATGAGCAATATCTACTATATCGTCTGGGATATGCACACGAACAATCTGATAAGCTGGCTGATGCCCTTGGCTTTTACCAGCGTGGCTATGAGATGAATAAATACTCTCAGGTTGCTTACCTTATAGAAGACCGCCTTTTCGAGCTCCGCAACCGCAGTAAAAGCATAGATATCAGTTTTTTGTATCCATATTCACTGCTACAGATTCCCGTGGAAACTGAAACCCCGTCAGAGATAGGCACTAAACCCGTTTCTCCCGCTTTGCCCATTTTAAGCCCTGCCACACCCGCTCATCAAGCGCCCAATGCACCTGTGAAGCTAAGCGCAAAACCGAGCAGTGGCTACTGGATACAGGCAGGCAGGTTTTCTCAGGAAGCTAACGCAAATAAGCTGGTTATCAATATCAGGCTGTTAAGCCTCCCTGCTGCATATTACGAAGATGTATCGGGCGGAAAGAAAACCTGGGTGGTGCTTTCCGGAGCTTACGAAGAAAAGGCAAAGGCTGAAGCAGCAAGAACTCAGCTCGTAAGCAACGAAATCAATTGTTTTGTAACCCAATACTAAAGCCGATGGATAAAGCTAAGGACGAGACCAAGCTAACTCCCATGCTACGCCAGTTCTATGATGTAAAACAAAAGCATCCCGATAAGCTGGTGCTGTTCCGTATGGGCGACTTTTACGAGACCTTTTTCGAGGATGCACACACTGCCTCAAGAATACTGAATATAACCCTCACTTCACGCAATAAGAACGATGACAGCCCCATTCCGCTTGCCGGATTCCCCTACCATGCCCTCAGTACTTATCTGGATAAGCTGATAAAAGCAGGCTTAAAGGTTGCTATCTGCGAACAAACCGAAGACCCCAAGAAAGCAATAGGCATTGTTAAACGGGAAGTAACGGAGATCATCACCCCCGGTGCCGTGTTGGATCATTCCCTGTTGGAAGGCAATGCCAACGTTTTTCTTGCCGCCGTGTATTACCAGGACCCACTGCGTAAGATAGGTTTGGCACATCTTGATCTATCCACGGGGGAATTCATTTTCACCGAGCTGAATGCCATGGAGCTTGCCAACGAACTGCAACGGCTGAAGCCCGCTGAAATTGTGGTGGATAGCCCTGCATCAGAAGAGTTTATCAAGAGCCTAAGGCTGGAATACAAGCCTACTGTAAGCATCTTTGAATCATGGCAGTATCAGGTATCAGAAGCCAACCAAACCCTGAAGAAACACTTTGGGGTGAGCTCTCTGGAAGCCTTTGGAGCACATAACAAAAGCCTGGGTGCCACCGCAGCCGGAGCAGCGATAGCCTATGTACAGGGCTTGTACAGTTCCCCGCTGAAGCATATCTCCTCCCTTAGATATTACTCGCTTTCGCAATATATGCAGTTGGATGAAATCAGCCGCCGCAATCTGGAGCTAACCCGATCTATCCGTTACGGTACCAGGCATGGAAGCCTGATCTCTGTGTTGGATCAAAGCATGACTCCCATGGGTTCCCGCTTGCTTCAACAGTGGTTACTGCATCCTCTGATGGATCTGGCTGCTATCCAAAGCAGGCAAGCCATTATAGCCTCTTTCATGCAAAAGAGCGCATACCTGAAAGACCTTCGCAGCAACCTGAAAGAGATAGGTGACATCGCACGTATAACTTCACGGCTTGGTTCTTTGCGCATCAATCCCCGTGAACTGCTATCCTTAAAATCCTACCTTTATTCTGCCAAAAGCCTGAAATCTAAGCTGGAAAGCTATGGTAATCCTATGTTCAACAACTGGACTGCACAGATGGATGCCTACGATGATATCACCGATACGATAGACAAAGCTATCCGGGAAAACCCTCCTATCACCATAACCGATGGCGGTATCTTTGCTACCGGCTATACACCTGATCTGGATGAACTGATGGAACTAATCCACGATGGTAAAAGCTGGATTGCCCGTTTGGAAGAGGAAGAGAGACGCAAAACAGGTATTCCCAGCTTGAAGGTTGGCTATAACCGTGTGTTCGGCTATTACCTGGAAGTAACATCCCAACATAAGAATAAAGTACCGGATTACTACATTGCCAAGCAAACTCTGGCTAATGCAGAGCGCTATATCTCGCCCCGACTAAAAGAATTTGAAGCCAAAGTGCTTTCATCCGAAGAGAAGATTAAGAACCTCGAATATGAACTATACAAAGAGCTTAGGATTGCTCTGGCAGAATCTCTGCCCCGCCTTCAGTTGCTTAGCGAACTTATTGCAGAGATTGATGTATTCAGCACGCTTGCCTTCCTTGCCTGGCAAAACCGCTATACTTGCCCCACTTTTACCGAAAGCCGTGAACTGGAGATAAGCGGAGGACGCCACCCAGTGATTGAAAAGCTGGTGGATACCGACGAATTTATCCCCAATGACACAAGTCTGGATTATCCCGATACCTGCATTGCCCTTATCACCGGACCTAACATGGCAGGTAAATCTACGTATCTAAGGCAGGTAGGATTACTGGTTATCATGGCTCAGATGGGAAGCTTCGTTCCCGCTATACATATGAGTTTACCTATGTTTGACAGAGTGTTCACCCGGGTAGGTGCATCAGACAACCTTGCTCAGGGACAAAGCACCTTCCTGGTGGAAATGATAGAAACAGCTAACATCCTCAATTCCGCCACTTCAAGCTCTCTAATTCTGCTGGATGAAATAGGGCGTGGCACCTCTACTTTCGATGGTTTAAGCCTTGCCTGGGCGATAATAGAGCACATTCAGAAATATAAACATGCTCTAACCCTGTTTGCCACACATTATCACGAGCTTACCGAACTGGAAAATATCTACCCGGACATAAAGAACTACAACGTTGCCGTTAAGCTGTGGAACGATGAAATGATCTTCATTCGTAAGATAGAGCGTGGTGGAGCAGATCAAAGCTACGGCATTCAGGTTGCCCGGCTGGCTGGTGTGCCGGACAAGGTAATTCGCCGTGCCAAAGAGATCCTGAAGAACCTGGAGGAGCATGAGATTAGTCCCCAGGGCTTATCATCCTCCATCCGAAAAAAGCTGAACCGCGACACTCCCCAGATAGACATCTTTGAAGTACTTGCCGACAAGGCAGGTGAAAACGACCCCATTATAAAAGAACTAAAGGATTTGGATTTAAACGAGCTTAGCCCAGTGCAAGCATGGCAGTACCTAATGGAAATCCAGAACCGTTTGATTGGAGAATCATGAACAAGCTCCTTATCATGACATTTGCAGTAGTTTTGTTACTACTTGCTTCCTGCGCCACCAATACCGGTAACAGTGCCGGGCGCATCAATGGCACAATTATCCCTAACGATGAATTTGTGAGTGCTTACAGAGGGCATTATGCCAACTTCAGTTTTGCAGCAGGGCGTAGTCCCGATCAGGACGAAAAGGTTTTACTTTACAAAGAAACCTGGAAGAACATCACCCGATATGTAATTTTAAAAGACTATTACCGGAAATACAAGATTACAGCTAATGCAAGGGAAGTGATAGATACCCTGTCATCCTCAATCCCGGCGCACATTTTAACCTCAAATCTGTTTAAGACCAACGGGAAGTTCGACAAACAGCTATACCTTCAGTCCCTTACCAGTGACCGCCCGGAAAACCTCGCCCCTCTGCGCAGGCACTATCAGGAAAACCTGATTCCCATTATGAAACTGCAAGCCAAGCTAATAGAAAATGAGCTTATATCCCCCGCAGAAAGCAAACAAATAGCCAAGATTCTAAGCAGTAACGCTAATATGGAACTGTTTATCTTCGATCCCAAAGAAGTAGATGTGAAGATTAGCGAAAGTGAGATTAATTCCTACTACGGCAATAATCTGAAACGCTACAGCTTAAAGCCTTTTCGCCGTATTGCCTACAGTCTTGTCCCTGTCGTACCGGATTCGGATGATCATTTGCTTTCCAAGGCTCTTGCAGATTCTGTCTGCCAAGCCATTAACAGTGGCATCCCCGCAGAGGACATCATCCATACCACCAACAGCAGTTCCGGGCTAATGACCTTAGTTGATAATGGCTATGTAAAAACTGTTGAATTACCTGCCGACATTCAACAAGATTTCATCCTTTTACCCGATGGAGCCTGCTCTCCCCCACAACGAAGTGAAACCGGATGGACGATTCACCAAAAGCTGCAAAGCACCAAATCGTTAACTCAGTACCGTACTATTATTGTGCAAAGTTTAGCCCGCACTATCACTCTATCAACACCGGAATTGAAAGCTAAAAACCTTATGAACCTTGCTTTAAGCATAGGTTTGAGCGAAGCAGCAAATGAATTTGATCTTGGATACACAGAAAGCGAATCATTAAGCCCAGATAGCCTAAACTTCTATGCCCCGGAACTAAAAAACCAGCTTTTGAAAAAGCTGCGTTCTGCTCCCACCGGAACAATTTTGGAACCTCAATATTCCACTACACTTTCTGCCTGGATTGTGATCGAGGTTCTGGAAAACCAAACTAAGGAAGTGCAGTCTCTGGACGAAGTGAAAAACCAGATTATCTCCGAACTCACCGAGATTCGCCGTAAAGAAATCAATCTTCAGCTTGCTCAATCTTGGACATCTGCCAAAAGACTGATATCAAGCTATCTTCCTCCCCATGTAAAGCTTACAGGGGCAAATATCGATACCGTATGGCAGGATAAAGCTCTTGATTCTGTTTACTATCAGGCCGTAAAAGCGTTTATGGATAAAAAGGAATTTCCCGCGGTGGAACATAATGGCGTTTTGATTGTTCCCGTAGTTAAGGAACTTGAATTTACCAACCAAAAGGTGCCCGCAGAACAAATCCGCAGAGCTTATGTGCGAATTCTTCCTAATGGCTGGTTCGATAAATGGTTAGATACCAAGGTGAAAGAAGCCAAGGTAAGCATCTACAACGCCCCATGAGTTTTGTTCCCGCAAATACTCACGAATACTTCATGCGCATCGCCCTTGATGAGGCAGAGCTTGCCGCACGGGAAAACGAGATTCCGGTAGGTGCTGTGCTGGTTAAGGATGGAGAGATTGTCCTGCGTGATCATAACCGCACCAAGCAGCATGCCAACCCATTAGCCCACGCTGAGAAATTGATTATTGACAAAATCATGGCTTCAGATGCTGTGTTTCTTTATGATTACAGTTTGTATGTAACCTTAGAGCCTTGCCTCATGTGTGCCGGAATGCTTGTCTGGGGCAGATTGGGAACACTTGTTTTTGGAACAGCCGATCCAAAGTCAGGTGTAGTTGGTTCGGTTTACAATGTGCTGAAGGACAAGAGCTTTAATCACCACCCGATTGTTATCGGAAAGGTTCTGGAGTTAGAATGCTCCAGCCTGCTTACTTCTTTTTTTAAAGATAAACGATGACGAACGCGGAGAGTTGCCGGAGCGGTTGAACGGGACGGTCTCGAAAACCGTTGTATCCTTACGGGTACCCAGGGTTCGAATCCCTGACTCTCCGCCACTTTTATTCAGCTCTCTTTCAAATCAATTTGAATGCTTGTTTTTTGTCCTCCCAGAATCATATATCCACTTTTTTATCCAAAATAAAGTAAGATGAATGCTTACATAGACTTAGCTTGTACCCAACCGTTAACCCACCCATAACCCTCCCGTATCGGATATGGGAGGGTTATGGGTGGGTTAACGGAAACAGATGTGGAACAAGAAGGGCTGAAGAAAGTGCCTGCTTAGTGGACATAAGGTATTCTATGACAACTGGTAGTTAACAGTATAACAGCTATTTCAGGATATAACCAACTTGTCAATAGAATGCAAAAAGGGTGCAGAGCATTGCTTCTGCACCCTTTAATGTTAAGTGACAGTGCTTATAGCAGCTCTATCACCAGGAATTTCTGCTTACGGAAGTTGGCAGTGTCAGTAACAGTAAGGACGTTTTCTTCTCCAACCTTCTCTACTTTATAAGATGTGGCAACATGGTTGGAAAGCACGGAATAGCCTTTCTTTGTAGCAGGGAAAGAAATCTGTTGGCTATCCAATAAGTTCATTTGGGTAAACTTGTCCGTTTCAATTGTGCGGGTAACTGTAGTTACCTTTCCGATACCAAGCAACCCACCTTTGCGGTCTATGATACCTTTGTCTATCAGTTCTTTGCGAGTGCCATAGACATAGTATATCTTGTTAGCTTCCAGGGATTGTTGAGCAAGAGCTGCCTCTTTTTCGCCGATGGTTTGTTCGCGTTTCTGGATTTCCACCTGGCTGGTTCTACGCTCTGTCTCAAGGGTTTCATTCATGATGCCAAGCTTCTTTTGCAGTTCATCCATGATCTTTTCTTTATCGCCGATGCTGGCTTTAAGCTTGTTTACGATATCTTGCACGCCTTTAAGTTGGCTTTTAGAACTGGCAAGCTGCTTTTCGAGCTGACTGATTTTCTTCTTGTCGTTCTCAATCTGGGTGCGCATCGTAGAAATAGAGGTTACAATGCGGCTGCGCCTGTCTTCAGGAGTAGTTCCGGGTAATTCTGCATTGGTAAAAAGCTGTCCAGAGAGGTCTTTATCCATAGATTCAAGGCTGGATTGTATTTCTCCAATAGTAGCGGTGGAATTATCATACAATTCCTTAAGCTCTGAGTTAGATTTCAGTAGTGATTTGGCTTTGCCATTGGAGCCCATCCAGAGAACCCCGAAGAGGATAGTCAGGATGGCGAGAATGGCGAGAATAATAACATGCATAGCTTTCATGCTTGACTCCTTTATGTATTCTTAATACGTGGTCAAGAAAATGATAACCGATTTTGGTGTCAAGACAAAAAGGATAAATTTTAATGACTTATGCATACCTAAATGCTTGGATTGAAGAAATGCAGGATTTTAGCGGTTCCATCGAAGCATGCTTCCAGCTTGAGGAACGGCTGATAATGATTTTGAAAGGGGGAAAGAAGCTGTGCTTTGTGCTAAATCCGGGTGATTCATTTCTATACTTAACGGATGATAACCTGTTTCTGGATGCAGCGAAGCCAGTGATGCAAAACCTTAAGAATGCACTGATAACTGGGATAAATCTCTGCGCTACTGATCGCATTATCTACGTAAACATCATGCACAGAGATATTTATCAGCAATTTATCCCTTACACTCTTGTGGCGGAATTGATGCCACCTCAGGCTAATGCCATACTTTGCCGGAAACAAGAAGATAAGCTATTAATAATTGATGCAGTACGTAAATATACTTATGCAGAGAATCCACAGAGACAGGTGTTACCCGGCTTGGTGTACTTAGCACCCAAGACAGCATTTATCCCGGATAAAAAGACCGTTGATGTCCCTTATCCTGATGGAAGCCAGAACTGTAACACTTACTTCAGGAAGCGGTTTGAGGATGTGATTCAGAACCGTAGTTCAGATCAGAAGAGGATGTCTCAAATCACTCAGCTAAAGCGCGAGATAAAAAAGCTGGAGAAGAAGCTGAAGCTACAAATGCAAGATCTTGCTGAGGCTGCAAAGGCAGATTACTGGCGGGATTGTGCCGAGGCTTTGAAGCCAAACCTGAAGTCTATCGTTACCGGGCAAAGCAGTTTCACAACTGTGAACTATTACGATGCCGACTTGAAGGATATTACCATACCTCTGCAGGTGGACAAGAATGCCCACGACAATCTGCACCACTATCTAAAGAAGTATCACAAAGCGAAAAATGGCTATGTGATTATCGGTGAGAATATCGCTAAAACACGAGCAGAAATTGAACGCACAGAAGCGCTGTTGGCACGTACCGAAGCTGGTGAAGAACTGGATTTGAACCTAAAAACAGGCTCCAGTGCCTCCCAGATGATTCAGAAAGCGAGTGCTCTGGATAAAATGCTTAGCTTGAAGGTTAGTGAAGATTATCAGATTGTGGTTGGCAGGAAGGCGAAAGAGAATGATTTTGTTACTACTCAATTGGGGCGACCGCATGATTGGTGGTTTCACAGCAGGATATATCATGGTGCACATGTGCTGCTGAGATGCCTTAAGAAGAAGGAACCAACTCCTGAACTTATACGGCTCTGCTGTAATCTTGCAGCGTGGTATAGCCAGGCAAAGCATTCTGCCAATGTGCCCGTGGATTATACACAGATACGCTTTGTGCGCAAACCACGCAAGGCTGCCCCTGGCTATGTTACATATTCTAACCATCACAGTATATATGCCACTCCAATGGATATCCGCGAAATCCGGGAATATTTGAAATTGTGAAAAAAACAAAAGTACTCTGCATCCTTATAAAACAAAGCGAATACAGCGATAGTAGCTTAATATTACGCTGCCTAAGCCGTGAACATGGGTTGATTGGGGTAATCGCCAAGGGAATACGCAAACAGACAGAAAAACATCAATTATCTAACCTCTGTGAATATGAATTGGGTTTATATGAACCTAAAGAAGCAGGACTGTGGTTGTTGTACGATGAGGATTTGGTGAAGGATTATTCACGCTTCCCTACTCCGGCAACATGGGCAGCAGCAGAGTGCGGGATTGAAATGATAAGCCAGATGATTGTACCCGCAGATGAACATCTCCGGCTATATGAGCTTACAATAAGCTACCTGGATTACCTTCAAGGGGTTTCCACAAATGCTGTGCTGATATTTTGGCGTTTATTCTTAAGGTTGTTAAGGTTCAGTGGAGTAGGCTCGCCCTTAGATGAGTGCTGCCTTTGTCATCAGTCATTAAGTAATTATACAATAATCGACCAGCAACATTGGGGTTTTGTATGCAGGCAGTGTGTGCAGGATATGCAAAACTTGGAACACCTGCTATATTTATCTCCCCTTAGCGCAGGAATACTGCGTTTGATGCCGGAAATCGGAAAGCATCTTAACGACCTGAGACCGGGTAAGCAAGAGATATCTGAGATAAATAACTTGCTGGAAAAATACTGGGATATGCATCATAAACAAACGCTCAGACTAAAAAGTCTGAGCGTATTAAGCCAATTTTACCATTAAGGTTTAGAAGGGTTCGAACTGGTTTATCTGCCAATAGTACTGTTCTGCCTCTTTTTGCACTACCAACAAATCGTCATAATGCTTGCTTTCCCAACGAATCATTAGTTCATAGAAAGCTTTTAGGGTAAGGTTTTCAGCTTCATTCATGCTATTGCGGTAATGCTCGATAGCGTCTTTCTCCAGCAGTAGTGCGGTGGAGATGGCAGAATAAAGGATTTGGTCTTCACCAATCCGGCGCAGGAAGCTATCTGTTATCATGGGATGTCCGCTTGCAGGCATGCTTATTCTGTCACTCAGGTCACTTGGTTGCAAATCGTTTGATATCTCTTGGTAGTATTGCAGCAGATAATTGTAATGCAGCCTTTCCTCTTCTCGGCGGGAGAAGAAGAATTCCTTAACTTCAGCATCGGTTGCATGGTTTGCAGCATTGGCATATAAGGTAACGCTGTCCATTTCACCCTGCATTGCCTTTTTCAGTGAGCTAATCAACTGTTCTTTGAGTGCCATATTGTCCTCGCTTTGTTATTTTATTTCTTTCCTTATAGTATAATGCATCCATCATTTTAGGCAAACCAGCAGGATTATTGTGCTACCCTCATCTCTATTATGCCTTGTGAAAAAGGGAATTGACAAAATATACCTGCTGCAATATAAGGGCTAATTATGAATAGAATTGGAGAAAGAGTGATTAAGCATTTTAGGATATTAGCCCTAATAACACTGATACTGATTGTAGTACAGCCTTTGTTCGGCAATGAAGTTGCCGATAAAACTGTTGACTGGCTGGCAGATAAGGGTTTGAGTTCAGAGTGGATCGTTGTTATCATATCTATGCTCCCTATTATAGAACTGAGGGGCAGTATCCCTATTGCAGTCATTCTATTTAAAATGTCGTGGCAGAAAGCATTAGTCCTTTCTTTAGTTGGCAATATGATACCTATCCCCTTTATTCTAATGTTTATGGACTGGTTCTTTATGCAATTAAGCAAAAACAGGCAAGGTGCAAGATTCACAAAGTGGTTGTTTGCCCGTACCCGTAGAAAGGGTAAATCCATCGAAAAGTATGAAGCCATTGGCTTAGTAATATTTGTCGGTATCCCTTTACCCGGTACAGGAGCATGGACAGGAGCTTTTGCAGCCAATATCTTTGGGCTGAAGTTCTGGCGATCCTTATTGTTCATCTTTGTTGGCGTGCTGCTGGCAGCAGCAATAGTAGTATCACTATCTTTAATGGGGAATATGGCAATCCAATGAATGAGAAAAAAAAACAAGAGCGCGAGTACACTATTTTCTGGTTGGTGGGAGAAAGCTCTGGCGACCTGCATGCCGAATTGGTGATGAAAAGCCTTAATAAAGCTATCCCAAACCTGAACCACGTTGGCATCGGCGGACCTAAAATGCAGAAACAAGGATTAATCCCTCTTTTCCCATTCCAGCGTTTCGCAGTGATGGGTTTTGTGGAAGTTCTGTCCCATATCTTGTTCTTTATGCGGGTGCAAAGCCGCATACGTAAGCTTTTTGCCAGAAGTAAACCCGATCTGGCGATATTAGTAGATTATCCGGGTTTAAACCTGCGAATTGCGAAAATGGCAGATGAATACCGAGTTGCTGTTTTGTACTTTATATGTCCGCAGTTTTGGGCGTGGAAACATGAGCGGGTTTACAAGCTTAAAGATTCTACCAATCATGTTGCATGTATTTTACCTTTCGAAAAAGAAATGTTGGATATCCATAACATCACTTGCAGTTACGTGGGACATCCTATCGCCGAAGAAGTAAGCTTAGAGCTTGATCGTTCTGCCTTTGCAAAATTTTACAAGCTTGATCCCGGTAAGAAATGGTTAGGCTTCTTCCCCGGTAGTAGGAACACAGAAATCCAAACTATGATTCCAATTTTCTTGAAAGCGGCTGAAAAGTGGGATAAGAATAAATACGAAATCTTGTTTTCCAAATCTCGCGGTGTGAATCATAACATCTATATGGACTCCCTGGGCAGCACTGATCGAAAGAGCATAAAGTTAATAGACGGTTACAATTATGAAATGATGAAGTACTGTGAAGCTCTTGTTTGTACTTCAGGAACAGTTACGCTGGAAGCTGCATTTATTGGTACTCCCATGGTTATTTGTTACAAAGCTTCTGCTATATCTTACAGCATTGGAAAACGCTTCGTACGCATCAAACGCATTGGGTTACCAAATATCATCCTAAATCAAAACCTGTGCCCGGAGCTTGTACAAGATGATCTTAGCCCGGAAGCCGTGTTTACCCATGTTGAACAAATCCTTAATGATGCTGTTTATAACAACTATATTCGCTTGGAACTGCAAAAACTAATCGCCTTACTGAGCGACAAAAAACCCTCTGAGGAAATTCCTCCTATTGTGAAAGAACTGCTACGCACCTATGCATAAAGCCATATTCTATCTGGAACGCAAAATTGCAGCAAAACTCTTACTTCTTCTGCGTAGAAGCATTCATTTTGATGTTGTTAACCAGGAAGCATCCGATAACATTCGCTGTATCTATATGTTCTGGCATCGCAACTTACTTCCCTTAACCATGCAAAGAGCATTCTCCCATGCCGGTGTACTGGTTTCATCATCCGCAGATGGCGAACTGATTGCAGGTCCGCTTAAGGAGCTTGGCTACATTCCCATTAGAGGTTCCAGTACTCGCGAAGGTACAAAAGCAATGCTGGAAATGATCCGTGCAGCAAGGAACATTTCGCTTGCAATCACGCCAGATGGTCCTAAGGGTCCAATTGGTACCATGCATCCCGGTATCTTCCAGATTGCTCTGTTAGCTAAGATTCCCATTGTGGCTATAGCCTGCGATACAGATAGAGAATGGGTGTTCAATTCTTGGGATCGGTTCAGGTTTCCAAAGCCATTTGCTAAGGTTAGCGCAGTATATTCTGATCCCTTTTATGTGGATAGCAAAGCTGCTTTCCCAGCCGTGGAAACAGCCTTGCGAAGTTTTATGACAAATCAAGAAACTAAATTTAGGGTGAAACATGAAAAGAACTAAAGATCGTAGTCCCGAAGCATTTGAACGCAATACTATCGTTATCGTATCGCTGTTTTGTGCAGTGATACTAATTTTCCTGGGGATAAAAGGACCCCTGATTCAAGGTGATATAGTTTATAAAACACACCCTTCCTTAAATAACCAGCTAATTGCACAAGATGCAGTGAACACCTTTGTGATCGCGCCAATACTAATCATCGGTGCCTTAGCCCTCTCTGCTCGTAAGCGTTATGCAAAATACCTGTTAGTGTTAACGCCTCTGTTTTTGTTTTATTACGCTATCAGCTACGCAATCGGCTGGGAATGGATGGCTCCTGATTACAGCGGTAACAGTGAACACTATTTCTTTTACTTTCTGGCGGTGCTTGTTTCCGCCTTGCTGATAATGCTTTTTAGCCTTTCCTCCTTTCCACCAAGGTTAAAACCACGCTTCTCCAAAAAGCCCCTGATTATCTATTCTATATGCTTCTCAGTGTTTATGAGTATGTTTGGTATGTTGTGGATGAAGGAAATCTTTGAAGTCTTTGCTACGGGAACTGCTCGAGGATATGATCTTTCTCCATCTGCATTCTGGTTAGTAAGGTTTTTTGATCTTGGCTTCTCCATCCCTCTGGGATTTATCAGTTTATACTTGCTCTGGGTACGCCCTGGCAGTAGTTTTCCTCTACAGATGCTTATCTATGGTTTCTTCCTTAGTATGAGTGTGGTTGTTTGTGCTATGGCTGGAGTTATGTATATTAATCAAGACCCCTCTTTCGAACTGTCCAGTTCTTTAGTCTTTATGATGCTGATGATTGTTGTGTTTGCAGGCTATTATTACATTTTAAAAGGCTATTCCAAGCGCAGAACTTAGCAGGATACATGTTTTTGCGGTTTAGGATCCCTGCTTGACTGTAATAGTAATTACTTGCTTCCTTATAATGAAGGCTTATGAACATCAGTTGCGATCAGACTTACTTACGTGGTAAATAATACTTGATGATCTGCACGTATAAGAATAAGAAGCCACTTAGATCACTATCTGACTATCGTATCGTAAATTGCTTAATCACTTTCAGCCGTTCCGCAGCTATTTGTTGATTAGAATACACAAGATGACATATCTTTATTCTTAGCTTTATCCCTTTTTTTATTGACAAGGAAACAGCATAATTAAAAATGAGATTTCAGTGTGCCGAAGTGGTGAAATTGGTAGACGCAGTGGACTCAAAATCCACCGGGCTTTGCGCTCGTGCCGGTTCGATTCCGGCCTTCGGTACCAAAAGAATAAGGAGCTAACGGATTAATTTGCTATCCTCGGCATTATCTGTGCAAAGCTGTAATATAGGCATAATTTGCTTGGTTTTTACCTATAGCCAACTAAGTTATTCGAAGTGGTCAATACAATCAGGCTATATTTCTTGAACCTGAAATATTATCCATACCAAATGGAGGATTAATGCTCAAACAACATATAATAGTAGTAAGCCTGCTTATCATGATAGGCTTACCCTTTGCTCTGGCGGGAATCTCTCAGGGTTCTTTGCTGTTCTTAACCTTTGAACCGGGTGGACGTGCCAATGGCATGGGTCGCGCCTATTCAGCTGTTGCCGACGATGCTTTTGCCATGTGGTGGAATCCGGGAGCAACTGCCTTTAACCGCAAAACTCAGTTAGCCGGAAACCATATTCCTTGGTTGCAAGGTTCTGGTCTGGACGATATGTTCTATGAGTATTTGGGCTGGAACCAATACTTCCATGGCATCGGAAACTTGAATGCTCACATAATCTGGCTTGATGCCGGAACCCAGCCTCACACAGGACCTAATCAGGAAAATTATGGTGATTTTCATAGCTTTGATGTCGCCGGAGCTGCGGGATACAGCTATGAGCTTGTACCCGAAAAAGTCGGTTTAGGCGGCAACTTTAAGCTGCTCTATTCATACCTTGCTCCCGGAACAGGAGCTACTGATGGAAAAGATGGTAGTGCCTTCAGTTTTGCTTTCGATTTAGGTGCCAAATTCAAAGATGTTGGCTTACCTGGTATCGATGGCTCTATTGTGTTGCAAAATGTGGGACCTGATGTTACTTTTGTAGATCAGGATCAAGCTGACCCTGCCCCCCTTACTTTCAGACTTGGCGCAGCATACACATTGTTTGATAACCCGATGAACAAGATGATCGTCTCCGCTGAAGCAAGTAAAATGCTTACCAACGACGACCCTCTGTATCAACGTTTTGTAACCGGATGGAACAATTTTGACGAAACCATCTATGGCGCAGGTGCCGAATACACATATCTGGAGCTGATAGCTCTGCGAGGTGGGTACTTTGCAGATACAGCCGGTGATATCGTAGGTCCCAGCTTCGGTGTTGGTGTACAATATAGATTTGATCAAAGATATAAGCTCACAGCAGATTTTGCCATGGTACCTGCGGGTGGCTTGGTTGATTACAATAAAATCTTTTCGCTCGGATTCGAGTTTTAGAATCCTGCGAAACATGTCTTCCGAAGTCCCCTTAATCAAGGGGGCTTCGGGATCTGTTAGCTGAATAATATGAAAAAATACACTCTTCTGATACTAACATGTGTATTAGTATCAATGCTGTTTTCCCAAAAAATGCAGCTTCAGAAATATAGTGAGCTAAGCAAGCCTAAGTTACACCCTTATACGTCTCTTCTGAAACAAGCTGCTGCTCCTTCTGATGCCAGAAAAAGCGCAAACTTTCAGCGACTTCTGGTGATATTGATAGATTTTCCCCTGGAAAGCCCCAATGATCCCAACACCACGGGTAATGGGAAGTTTCAGCTAACCGAAGACCCCTCTTATCTGTATTCTGTAGGTGCTCCACCCCACAACCGCCAATACTTTGAAGCCAATCTTGAAGCTATGAAGTATTATTACCGGGCTGTTTCTGCCGAATCCTACCAGCTTCAATATGATGTTTTTCCCAAAGATAAGGCTGCTTACACTCTCCCTCATTCCTTAGGCTACTACAATCCTGTAGGTGCAAGCTCAGATTTGTTTGTTGCGCGTATGGAAGAGTATTTCAAGGCAAGCTTCGAATTGGCTGATAGCGATGATCCTGAGATTGATTTCGGTACATATTCCCACTATATGATTATCCATGCTGGGTCGGACTGGCAACATGATGTGAATGGTGATACACCTTCAGATTTACCCTCGTTCTACATCAGAGTGGGAGATGGTAAAGAAGCATCCGTAGATGGAGGAAGCGTTTTAATCTCTCACGCTTGTAATGTGCCGGCGACAATATCTCAGGATTTCAGGATCCAAACTTCAAACGGACAGAATGTGCACAGCGGATACGGAGCATTGAACTCCGTTATCGCACACGAATTTGGTCACTCGCTTGGCTTTGTAGATTTGTACAACGTGGCAGATTATCGTCCTATGGTAGGCAGTTTCGATATCATGGACAGTGGGGGATCAGGGATGATGGTTGACCTGCTGCCTAATAACGATTTAGTCCTTATCGAAGGCACCCTGCCCACTATGCCCGGAGCTTTTTCCCGCCAGCTTGTGTTTGGGGATTACTACAAGTCAATAGGGTCGATGAAAGATATTACCCAGCTTCCACTTTTCACTACTCAAAGCCTCTATACGGTAACTTCCAGACAAAGCGGTTTAACTATCCTTCCTCAAATAATAAAAATCCCTCTTAGCGAAAAAGAGTATATCCTGGTAGAGAATAGAAACGTTGATCCTGATGGCGATGGAGCAACAGCCCTGTTTAGTGCCCTGGACTCCCGCGTGGTTCTCTATCCCACACCTTTAAATGATTCTCAGAATACTCCAAGCTATGAATACGATTTTATGCTTCCCTCATTTATGAAATCAAATGGCTCGTTTGTGGGTGGAGGCGTAATGGTGTGGCATATAAACGAGGCTATCCTCTATGATGAAGGTGTTCTATACTCTGATGGTACATGGGTAAACAACTTCGATAACAACACCGTGAATACCAGATACAATAGGCGCGGTGTACGTGTTATAGAAGCAGATGGACTAACGGACATAGGTAATGATTATTCTATGTATTGGGCGGGAACACCATATGAGTATTTCCATGCAAGAAAGCCTATCTTGGATGCAAATGGCTACTTTGTCGCCTGGTCTGTTACTCCCTGGAAACCGGAGCTTAATGCTACCACAAAACCAAGCCTGCTTGATAGTTTTGGGCTTGCCGGACTTTATGGACTAAGCAATATCTCCAATCCTGCCAGAACAATGAGTCTCAAGTTCACAAGCGGTTTCTTTGATAAAAGTAAAATTATTAACTACACTTCTCCCTCTGTTATTGCAACAGATGTTATTAATTCCGGCTTCAGCGATTTTGATTTGCCTGTGATTAGCTTCGGCATTATTAATCTTTTAAGCAATGTAGACGGAGATTGGCAAGATATCATGGGTACATATTATGACAGCATGGTATCTTACAGCTACCCGCCTCAAAAGGCAGATAACAATACCGATGGGTATTACGAATTAGTAGTTGTTAGTGATAAATACCTGCGCTTCCTCGATTTTGCTGATGTGCAATTAACATCGAATCAGGTGATCTTTCCATGTACAATAAGCGCAACTCCGCTTGTACACTCTTCAAGCGTATTCGTAGCCACGGAAGAATGCCTGTACAAACTGAATAACTTCGATATATCAAACTTCATCGAACTTGAAGGTATAAAACGTCTTGCTGCCTGGGATAACAAGATTGTTGCCTTGGGGGTTGATTTCCTGAGTGTTATAGACGCAAGCAGTTTACAGGTATTACGGCAGATAAGCCTGACTGAATCTTTTGGAGTAAAAGAGCCTATTATCTACCAAAGCCCTGATAAAACCTTAAACAATTTATTCCTCATGTCAGATATGGGTAATGTGTTCCGTTACGATATGAGCACACTGGAAAGGATATTTGTTAACAGAAGTAATGCCAAAACAGGACAGATGGCTCTCAGCTCGTTTGGAAACGTCTCCCCTGTGTTGTTTTTTGGTGTGGGTAACAATCTGCACGTAGTAAAAGCAGATGGTACACCCATAAACGGATTTCCCATGCTTGCTTCGCATAGTATCTCTGAAAATGTAAGCCCTATGGCATTGCATCTGCAAGGGAAAGACCTGCTATATTTCCCTCTAGAAAGCCGTGGTTACTTAGCTGTAGACACATCTGTAAAAGCTGTACCTGAGCTATCTTTGAACTGGAACAATTCCCCCAAGGACGACCATTTATACTATGATAATTCTACAGGTATCCTTTACTGGTACTATCCTGATAACAGCGGAAAGCTATACCTGCATTCTATAAGCGGTTTGGCAGAGAACCCTATCCTCTATGCAGGGTACCGTAACGCTGGAGGGGGAAGCTACACTGCCCCATTTACAGAAGCACCCTTGGCAAGCTCAGAATTATCTGCTGTCATATTTCCCAATCCTGTTAGCAAATCCTATTTTAAGATACGTTTAAGCAATGCAGAGGGTAGTTCCCGCCTGCGTGTATTTGACATCACAGGTGCATTGATTGCAGACCGCGAAGTTCAGGGTTCGGCAAACAATCCCCATGATGTGGAAATGGATTCCTCCCGATTTAGTAGCGGTGTTTATATCCTAAGCATCGAAAACCGTGGCAAACACAAGCAAATCAAGTTTGCTGTAGAGAAATAGTTAACAGCCACCAAGGATGATTATTATGAAAAAGTTCTTCCTCTTATGCCTGATCATTATTATCGCTCAGATGCTGTTTTCACAAGCTAAATCAAGCAGTGACATTGACCAATGGCTTTTCGAGCAACCCGCAGATGGAAATCAAGCCGTTAAAAGAGATTCAGTGTTAACGAACGACCTTATCAAGGTTAACTATGCCAAGAAGGACGCCAAGCTTGCCATGCTGATGTCTATGGTATTACCCGGAGCTGGGCAGTTCTACGCAGATAAAAGCTCTATAACCACATATATCTTCCCTGTTCTGGAAGTAGCTTTTCTTGGCGGTTGGCTTTACTATGATCAACAGGGAAAGAAGAAAACAGATGAATACGAGAAGTATGCCAATGGGGAAACAATTGTCTACACAAAGCCCGATGGCTCTACTATAAGCAGCACACGTTACCGGAGA
Organism: Candidatus Cloacimonetes bacterium HGW-Cloacimonetes-3; assembly: GCA_002840645.1. Lineage (GTDB taxonomy): Bacteria > Cloacimonadota > Cloacimonadia > Cloacimonadales > Cloacimonadaceae > Cloacimonas. The sequence goes on along the minus strand of PHBO01000005.1, from coordinate 124,554 downwards.
GATTATCAATCCAACGTTCAGTCCTTCATGATTGGTATAAACGCAACAGACATCTACGAGCCTTCATACTTCCGCTTGGATAACACTAACACCCAACACTTTTATGAAGACATCGGCAAATATGGGCATTACACTTTTGGCTGGATAGACTGGTACTACCGTTTTGCGCTTGATTCCAACGGAGTTGTTGCACCTGTATTTGTATTCGAAAATGCAGGAAGTGCCAATGCCATGTGGATAGGCAATCGAATACCCGGTTCAGCAGATAATTCCACTACTTACAAACCCGATTTTCAAAGCACCAGTCCCATGCGTTACAAATACATAGATATGCGCAACGATGCCAAGGCTGAATATTCCAAATCCCGCTTTTTTACCTTTGCTATAGCATTTAACCATCTTGCCAGCGGTATAGACGCAGTACGCCTAACCCATAAAGTAAACAGACTTTCCCTCTCCCAGGCTGCACCTCAGCTTAACATATATGCAGCCATGCCGGACGGGAACATCACTCCCATGCTGGGTGTAAAATGGGAATTCTAAGAACCATAGCCATCTCAGCGGTACTATTGCTATGCATTGTACCACTTTTAGCTTTGCCGAGAATAGCCTATTCAGGTGCTTCACTAATATTGCCGGGAAGCGGGGAAATGCTGCTTGGTCACACAACCAGAGGTGCAACCCTAATGGGCATAGATTTAGTAGCTATCTACGCATTCTTCAGTACTCAACAGGAAATAGACTTACAGCGCCGTAATTACATGCAATACGCCCAAGTTTATGCCGGTGTACCCTACAATATGCCCCGCAACCACTATCAGGATATTCAGGAGTTTCCCAGTAGCGATTATTATAACGAGATTCAGGAAATGATCCTAAGAAACTACTATCTGATTTCCGAATACAACCCCGAAGCTTATGCCCAAAACATGGCTGAACTTATCTACAGCGGCGATGAAGAGTGGAAATGGCAAAGCGATGCCCACTGGACGGATTACAAGAATATGCGGGTAAGGCACCAACGTACCAAAATGAGCCACAATCTTGCTTTGAGTATTTTACTGTTGAATCGCACCGTTAGCGCTATAGACAGTGCACTGCTCTCCGGGAAAATTAATCAACATGGAACTCTATACTTCAGCCCTTCCGGAATGGAAGGTCTGATGCTAAACTATCAGATTGGCTTTTAAGAGGTTTAGATCATGAAAAAGGTGTGCTTATTATTAATCATTATGTGCGTCTTAAGCTCTGCTTTTGCGCTGAACCGTGGACTTGGCTTCTTGCGTGCTGTTGCCGTACCGGGATGGTCTCAGGTGGCATCAGGGCACAAATATGGCTATGCGATGCTCGCTTCAGAAGTGGGTATTATCAGCACTATGTACTATCTTAACAATGAGCGCGATATATTAAAGCAAGATTCTTACGAATATGCCATCAAGTTTGCTCATCTCAACCCTGGTGAATATGACAATAAATTTTACCGTAATCTCTCCCGCTATGAAAGCAGCGGCTTTGACGCCAACGGTTACAACGCTATGGTAAGACAAACCGCCATGACCATGTATCCCTACGATCCCATAGCCCAACAGAACTATATCGATGATAACGGTTATGACGCAGACAAGTATTGGTATTGGGACAATCCTGCCCACAGAAGCCAGTTTAATAAGCTGCGGAACAGCAGCCAGGATTTTGATGATTATGCTTCCGTAGCAGTGGGGGTGCTGATCCTGAACCATCTTATCAGTGGTGTGGATTACCTCTTATTTTCTTCACGTGATAAAAGCCAGTCCGAAGTGTATTTCGGCATCAAGAACAAAGAGCCGATGCTGTTCATGAACTACCGCTGGTAAGGCATATAAAACATCTACATATCCCGATATTTTACCATATATAGCTGACTATTCACTAACTTGCTGTTCAACGGCTATCCAATCTCAATTCGAAACATCTCTAAGCAAGAGTTCACCAAGCATAATCATTGTGAGATTAGGGTAAGATTATCCTCAGCGCACTTTCGGCAAGCAAGGCGGTACTAACATAGGTTTAGACTACATATTTCCCTTAAGAATCCCATAACCCTCCCATATGGCGATACGGGAGGGTTATGGGAAGGTTATGCGCTGAAAGCAAGACTGATGTCTGTGTTTCGTAACCAGATTTACTCTATATCCTTTGCCACATCCATGAAAACTTCCGCTATTGTAGGGTGAGCATGAACGGTTCTGGCAAGATCGTAAACCGTTCCTTCCAGCTCCAATAATATGCCAGCTTCGGAAATGAGGTCGGTTGCATTCGCCGCCACGATCTGAACCCCTAACACCTGTCTGTATTTGCTTTCAAACAGCAACCTGATAAACCCCTCTGAAGCTCCCTCCGCAAGGGCTTTTCCATTTGCGATTAAGGGCATTTCCTTAACTTGGTATTCAATTCCGGATTCTTTTAGCTCAGTTTCTGTTACGCCTAACTGAGCTATTTCGGGATCGCTGTATATGTTTATGGGATAAGCTACTGCGGTGCTATCATCAATACCATTAATGAAGTTAATGATACTAAGTCCTTGTGCTGAAGCTGCATGTGCCAGGTAACTATGTCCATTTACATCACCTGCTGCAAAGATACCCTGTATAGAGGTCTGATAATGCTCGTCGGTTTTTATATAACCATCAAGAAGTTCTATCTTAACATTCGAATCAATAAGCACTGCTTCCCGCAAGCTACAATTTATCACAGCATCGTATTCCAATAAACTATCTCCGTGATGCACACCTTTTTTGTCTATACTGATGTCTGCATCAGATATAACAGCGATCTTATCTTTTTTTAGTTTTCGCACCACATATGCTTCTAAGTGCGCATCGAGCTTGGGAATCAGCGGAGAACCATTACTTATGATAGTAGGTGACTTACCTAACATGGAAAATAGCTGGGCAAATTCAAGAATTATTGCTCCTCTGCCGTAAAGAATGGGCTTTTCAGGCAATCTATCAAGTTTGAAGAAATCCTCCAGCTCTATTGCTTCAGGAAACAAGCTTTGCTTAACGGGTCGGGAACCTGTGGCAATAATGATGTTCTTGGTAGTGTAAATCCGGTTATCGGCTTCCACCTCATGGGGGGAAACGATCTTCGCCTCTGCTTGCAGAAATTCCACTCCGTTTTTCTTCCACAAATACTCTATCCCCCGGCTAAGTTTCTGCACAATACCTTTGCTGCGTTTAACCGCTTGGTTCCAATCGAAACTAAGCTCAGCAGGATTATAGCCGCCAATACCAAACTCCGCTGCGCTGTTCTTTATACGGTTGAATAACTTAGCGCTTTCAAGGATGCTTTTGGTGGGTATGCATCCCCAGTTCAGGCACATGCCGCCTACATACTTTTTGTCGATTATAAGTGTCTTAAGCCCTGTCTGTCCGGCTCTTATAGCCGCCACATATCCGGCAGGACCGGAACCAATGATTATTATATCATAACTCATCTTGTCCTCCCTCGTAGGCAAGAATTAGCATAGGTTCTTTCAACATTTCCAGAACCTCATTCAGAAAACGTGCCACCTCTCCCCCATCCACGATGCGATGATCCACACTCATAGATATAGGCATCACTTTGCCGGGAACTACGGCTGCATCTTTGATAACAGGCTTGTCTGCTATGCGCCCAATCCCAAAGATGGCACTCTGGGGATAGTTTATCACCGGCACGGCAAAATAGCCGCCAATGGAGCCATAACTGGTGATAGTAAAGGTTCCATCCCGCATATCATCGAGTGTCAGCTTACGTGTTTTAGCTTTTTCTGCAAACACGCTTATCTCTTTGGCTAATTGCACTAAGGATTTCTTGTCGGCATTGCGGATCACAGGAACTACCAAGCCATCATCTGTATCCATTGCTAAGCCAATGTTGTAATATTTCTTATAGATTATCCGCTCTGCTTCCATATCCAGCTCTGCATTCAAAACCGGGTGATTCTTCAGCGCAATGGCGATGGCTTTGATAATGAAGGGCAGATAGCTAATTTTAACATCCTTCAGCCGCTCATTTATCTTGTGCCTGGCATCCACCAGCTCAGACACCTCAACCTCTTCCATAACGCTCATATGGGCTGTATTTTGCTTAGAGCGAAGCATGTTCCGGGCAATGGTTTTCCTGATCTGCGAAATAGGCACAGATTCATGCAATTGGTCACTTGGATATGCAGTTTTGCGCTCTGATGATTTAGCTTGTTCCGTGCTGCGTATCTGGGTGTGCTTCTCAATATCTTTGGAGGTCACTCTACCCGCCGGACCGCTTCCCTGCACTGTGTTAATGTCTATGCCGCGTTCCTTAGCCAGAGCGCGGGCAACAGGTGTGGCAAGAACTTTCCTGGTGTGTGCCTGTTTATGCTCCACAGCAGCCAAACCTTCGTTACTTGAAGGCAGATAAGCGCCATCGCCCGCCACTTCCATAGTCCCGACCACGCCAAAGCCTTTTTCCTCAATTACTTCCTCGCCCTTGCCTGTTGCTTGGGGGAGTTCGTCTGCTTGTTCAAAGGATTCACCCTCAATCTCTATTTCCACCAGGGCATTGCCTACTTTCACCGTATCTCCCACAGCGCCATAACGCTGGGCTATAATCCCACTTTTGGGGCTGGGAATATCTGTCACCACTTTATCAGTTTCCATGTTTAGCAGCGCGTCGCCGGCTGAAATGCTCTGTCCTTTTTCCACATACCATTCGGTGATCTTGCCCTCTTCCAGTCCTTCGCCAATATCGGGGAATTTAAATATGTAACGCATGCTTTCCTCCTAATACCTTATCAGTTTATCAATCTCGAAGAAGATGCGTTCGGGACTGATAATGTAATACTTTTCACCCAGTGGCAAGGGGATAACCGTATCAAAACCGGTTAACCTTGCAGGCGGTGCCTCCAAAGAAAGAAACGCCTCTTCATTTACGATAGATATCAGCTCAGCCGCTGCGCCATAGCTTTGTGATGCTTCGGTAACAATAAGCACGCGCCCTGTTTTGCGCACTGATTCACGGATGGTATCTCTATCAATCGGCCAGATACTGCGCAGGTCTATAAGCTCCACCGACCATCCTTTCTGTTTCGCCATCACGATAGCTTTTTGGGCTTCGCGTATCATAGCTCCGTATGCAATAATGGTTAGCTGCTCCCCGACGTTCACCACTCTGGCTTTGCCGATAGGGATGTTATACTTCTCTTCGGGAACCTCTTGCTTGATGGCACGATATATACGCTTTGGCTCCATAAAGATAACCGGGTCAGGGTCTTCGATAGCAGCTATCAGTAAGCCCTTTGCGTCGTAGGGAGTGGAGGGTATTACTACCTTCAAGCCGGGAGTATGCCCAAAATATGCTTCCGGGCTTTCGGAATGATGTTCCAGGGCATTTATGCCTCCCCCATAAGGAATACGGATTACGGCAGGCACTGTGAACTTACCTCTGGTGCGGTTTCTGAAACGTGAAATGTGGGATAATATCTGGTTAAACGCAGGGTAAGAAAAGCCATCAAACTGCATCTCAATCACCGGCTTCATGCCTGCTATCGCCATACCGAGGGCTGTTCCGGCTATTGCGGATTCGGCTAAGGGAGAATCGAATACTCTGGCTGCTCCGTGTTTAAGCTGCAAGCCTTCCGTAACTCTGAAAACTCCGCCTTCCACGCCAACATCTTCACCATATACCACCACTGACTTGTCTTCGGTAAGCATCGTGTCTAAAGCGTCGTTTATCGCCTGAACCATATTCATCACTTTCATTTGGCACCACCTTTGTTTTGCAGGTAGTTTTCGTAGGCATTCTTCTGCCTCCTCAGCTCGGATGGCATCTCTTGATACATGTATTTAAACACATCGTCCAGAGGGTATTCCGGGTGCTTTTCCGCTGCCTCGAATTCTTTATCTATCTTCTTTTTATATTCCGCCACCAGTGCTTCTTCTCCGCTGGTATCAAACAGCTTTTTTGCCTCGATATAGCCTTTCAAACGCTTCAATGGGTCTTTAAGTGCCCAGGCAGCTTCCTCTTCTTTAGTCCGGTATTTAGTGGGGTCATCCGAAGTTGTATGCGCCCCAATCCTATACGTTCTGGCTTCTATCAGCACAGGTCCCTTACCACTATCCGCATGGTCGCGGGCAAAGGCTAAAACTTCATGCATGGCAAACACATCGTTGCCGTCCACTAATACGGAAGGAATTGCATAGGCAACTCCCTTTAGAGCAAGGTTTTGGGACTTAGTTTGCGTCTTTATCGGAACTGAGATGGCGAACTGATTGTTTTGCACGATGAAAACCACCGGAACATTCCACACCGCGGCAAAGTTAAGCGCTTCATGGAAATCCCCTTCCGAGGTTCCGCCATCACCCACAAAGGCAAAGACAACCGCCTTTTCCTTCTGATAGTTCATGGCATAGCCTATCCCAACTGCGTGCACCAACTGCGATGCGATGGGCACTGATACGGGTAGCATGCGTTTGGCATTCACAAAGCGTGAGCCATCCTCATTGCCTTTAAAATACAGGAATATCTCCCTCATGGATACGCCTTTCGCCAGCCATGCACCTAATTCTCTGAAGTCCGGAACCAGCCAGTCATCTTCTTTTATCACCATACCGGTGGCGATATGAATTGCTTCCTGCCCCAGATTAGGCGGATAAGTAAACATTCTGCCTTGTCTTTGGTAGCTGACTGCCATATAATCTGCCGTGCGTTCAAACAACAAATCCTTGTAAGCCTGAATTATTTGTTTATCGCTTAAGGCAGGCTTCCATTTCTTGTCCAATGGCATGCCATCATCGTCTATCAACTGAAATATCTTGTTTTCCAATGGGGAGTATTTATCTAAAGTTTCATGATTAAACATGGGTAACCACCTTGGTTTTATTTAATATCCTACTGAAATGATATGTATATCTGAAGGATAAGCAAATGCTTTCTGCTTGTTAGCGGATAATAATGCCCTATCTTGTTAGTATAGACTACAAAGGAGCCTTTTTACTATGATGCAGATATCTGATTTACCAACTGCCTATGCCATGGTTCATCTCCCGGCTAAGGTGGCATTGGCTGTTACCCAAAAACCTGATGGTCAGTTTAACTTAATTACCATAGAATGGTTCATGCGCACCTCGATTCAGCCCCCTATGTTTGCCATTTCAATAGGGCACACAAGGTATTCTCACGATTGTCTGGAAGAAACCCGCTTCTTCAATCTGGTGTTCCCCTCGCCTATGCAGAAAGCATTACTAAGCTTATGCGGTTCCAATTCGGGTAGGGATATAGATAAATTCACCGCCGGGGAAGTGAAGCACATTCCCGGTAAACTTCACAAACTACCCATCTTAACCGATGCTATCGTCAACTTCGAATGCGAAGTGGTTAGCCAGGTTCGCAGCGGAGATCACACCATTTATGTCGGACAAGTGCATTACAGTTGGCAAGATAAGGAAAAGGAACTGTTCTTTTACCCAGAACAAGGATGAAAAGCATATGTCCTATCATACCGGCATGAGTTACTGAAGTTACCCATGCAAAAGAATTACGGGGTTTAGCATTTGGAGTTCAATTCGGCTGTATTATTATCACATTTATTACCAATCATTTAGCCGGATCGGACTTCAAAAGCAACGCTCTGGAAACCAGGTCACCCTTGAAGTCCAAAGCGCTCTAAGATTCTCGTATATATGTATATAGCAGAAGCGCTTTGAATTCCAAGTGTGGTTTTATCACCCCTACGGTCAACATTTGCCCATCATCCCCCTCTGTGCTGAGCCTTGCCTGCGAAGTAAGCGATGTCCTGGAGAGACATAAGTAATGCGAAGAAGCTACGGTTAAGGTAAGAGCCTGTAGCTTGTGAGAGATGCTTCAGGTTTGAGTGCTTAGTCCCAGTGAGTATCTCACCTGCGTTAGCTCTCACATACTTGTTCTTACTTACGCAGTTCTCACCTTTACCCACTTGCGTAGCCCGTGTATAACAGACATGATCAGCTGCACGCACTGATTTAAGCAGCAACTGGTAGAAATACATTGACTTGAACTCCGCTTTCCATTTCTTGGATATTTGATATTAAAGTGACGGTAAAGCCGATGCATGATTTAACAAAATAGGAGCTGTGATGCGCAAGCTAATTATACTGATGATAATAGTGTTAGCACTTCTGGGAGGCTGTAAAAGCGCCTTAAAATCCGATAAGGTGAAAGTAACTTTCTGGCATGGCTTAAGCGGACCTTTGGGCGACACCCTGAACGAAATGATCCGCGAATTCAACCGCACTCACGACGATGTGGAAGTAGTTGCCAACCCCATCAGTAGCTACGCTGCCCTATCGCAAAAGCTGATGGCATCCATTCAGGCAAAAAAGCAACCTGATATCGCTCAAGTGTTTGAATCTTGGACATCCAAATACATAGAAGCCGGTGTTTTATGCAGTTTTGACGAACTGATGAAAGAAGATAAAAATTTCAATCCTGCCAGTTTGGACGACATCTACCCCGTTTTCCTAAAATCCAATACTTTCAATGGCACAGTATATTCCTTCCCCTTCAATAAAAGTGTGCGCGCCTACTTCTATAATAAAGACGATTTTTACCGCGCCGGGCTTGATCCCAACCACTTTCCCGCTACCTGGGAAGAATTCCGTGAGTATTGCAAGAAGCTTACCCGCGATACCAATAACGACGGTAAGCCTGATACCTATGGCACCAATTATAATGTGAACGAATGGCAGTTTATAAACCTACTTCATCAAGCCGGTGGAAGTATTCTGGATGCTAATAAACAGCCTATTTTGAATAGCGCAGCCGGCGTGGAAGCTCTTACCTATGTCTCGGATTTGATTTTGAAAGACAAAACCGTGTATGTAGTACGCGAGTATGAAGGTCAGAACGACTTTCTCGCCGGAATCGTTGCCATGTATGAAGGCTCCAGCGTGTCTATCACTCACATGCGTCAACAGCCGATTAACTTCAATATCGGCTATGCCCCCCTGCCAGTGCACAAAACCAGTCAGAACGCCGTAAGCGGGGCAAATATAGTGATCTTCAAGAGCGGAGACCGTAAGCGTGAACAAGCTGCCTGGGAATTTATAAAGTGGTTCACGGATACCGAACAAACCGCCAAGTGGAGCGCAAAAACCTGCTATATGCCGGTGCGTCGCAGTGCCATGAGCTCCCCCGCTCTGCAAAGCTTTCTTGCCGAATTCCCACAGTTCCAGGGGATTTATGACCAGCTGGAAAACGCAGTCTTTGAACCCCAAATCCCTGCCTGGTTCAAAGCCAGACCGGAGCTTAAAGGCTTTCTGGAGAAATCCATGCGCGGCAATCAAAGCCCCAAACAATCTCTGGACGAAGCCAGCGAGAAGTTTAAGCAAATACTTGCAGACGAGAAGTTTGTAAAGCAGTTGTAACCTGATTACCTATAGCTGCGTTAAAATAAGGAAATACAATGCTTGACATTTTTGGTGCACACGATGCATTGGATATCTTGAGAGCGGGCATAGCTCAGTTGGTAGAGCATTAGCTTCCCAAGCTGGGGGTCGCGGGTTCGAGTCCCGTTGCCCGCTCCAATTATTTAGATAACGAAAAAAGCCCCTGAAATTCAGGGGCTTTTTTCTATGTGCTGGGATTTATTATTTTACTATTCTGGTTCCGGTTTTGCCCTCAAAAGCATCCACGATTTTCTCTATAGAGGTAATCAGAACTTCCGAGCCACCACGTTCCAGAAAGTCTATTGCAGCAAGGATTTTAGGACCCATGCTACCGGCAGGGAACTGCTTATCAGCGTGATGTTTCTTGGCATCTGCAAGGCTGAGAACATCAAGATCTTCCTGATTATCTTTGCCATAGTTTATCGCCACCTTTTCTACACCGGTAAGGATAACAAAGAGGTCTGCGTTTATATTCAAGGCAAGCAAGGCAGAGGCAAAATCCTTGTCTATCACGGCATCCACACCTTCGTACGTGCCATCGTCCTGAACGTAAATAGGGATTCCACCACCGCCAACAGCGATGACCACTTCACCTTGTTCAACAAGGGTCTTGATTGTTTCAGCGGGGATAATTTGCTTGGGCATGGGTGAAGGAACCACGCGGCGATAGCCTTTGCCGGAGTCCTCTTTCAATGTCCAGCCAAGGGTGTTCTTCAGTTCTTCTGCCTGAGCTTCGGTGTAATACGTGCTGCCCACAAACTTGGTGGGGTTCAGCATACTGGGATCATTCCTATCCACCACAACCTGCGAGACAATGGTGATAACCTGTTTATCAATCCCGCTGGTATGCAGCTTGTTTTGCAAGCTTTGCTCAATCATATATCCCATAGTGCCTTCTGTTGCAGCATTCAGCACACCAAGCGGTAAAGATGCTAAGCCTTCCTTCTCTCCGGCTTCCTGCTGGCGGAGCAGATTGCCCACCTGAGGTCCGTTACCGTGGGTAATACTAAGATGGTAACCGCGTCTGATAAGCTCTACTATGCCGCCCAGTGATTCGCGGGTATTGGCAAACTGCTGACCGATGGTGCCTTTCTCTCCGGCTTTGATTATCGCATTGCCACCCAGGGCAAGAACTGCTGTTTTCTTCATTACTAAATCCTCGTTATGATTTTATGTTTTTGCTTCATAGAGCAGCAAAGTTAAATCCCCGGCAGGAATTTAACTTTGTTGCCAAATAAAGAGGGAGGCAGGTAAACCCACCTCCCGTATAGAATTGGTTTATTTCTTCTTTTTCTTGTCGAAGCCTTTAAGAACGTCGGCGATAGTAGGAACGCCAATTTCCTGAAGCTCGTAGGATACCTGGCAGGCAGGCTTGTTGATCTTGATGATACGACGAAGGTCGATAGGTGTGGCAATAACCACAGAATCGCATTCGGTGTTGTTAATGGTCTTTTCCATATCCTTTATCTGCTGTGCGCTGTAACCCATGGCAGGAAGCAACACGCCGATTTCAGGATAGTTTTCGAATGTTTCCTTCATTTCGCCAACAGCCCAGGGGCGTGGATCAACGAGATCGGCACAGCCATACTTTTCAGCAGCGATAACGCCAGCGCCATAGGTCATCTCACCGTGGGTGAGGGTGGGACCGTCTTCCACTACAAGCACGTTCTTGCCAAGAATCATTTCGGGGTGATCAACAAAGAGCGGTGAAGCTGCTTCGATGATTATTGCCTTGGGATTGATGGCACGTACATTGGCACGCACTTCGTTGATGTCGTCCAGATCAGCGCTATCAATCTTGTTGATAACGATAACGTCTGCCATATACACATTGGTCTCGCCAGGGTAGTAAGAGATCTCGTCGCCGGGGCGGTGAGGATCTACCACAACTATCTTAAGCTGCTGATCGGAGCAATAGAAAGGAATGTCGTTGTTTCCACCATCCCACACGATTACATCAGCTTCTTTCTCTGCTTCGCGGACGATTGCTTCATAATCCACACCGGCATAAATTACGCTGCCCATCATGATATGTGGTTCGTACTCTTCCATCTCTTCAACGGTGCATTTGTGAGTCTTAAGATCTTTCAGTTCTGCAAACCGCTGAACTTTCTGCTTCACCAGATCGCCATAAGGCATAGGATGGCGAATGGAAACTACCTTTAAGCCTTTGGCTTTCAGGGCTTTCACAACCGCACGGGTGGTTTGGCTTTTGCCGCAACCGGTACGCACGGCACAGATGCTTACCAAGGGTTTCTTGGTTTTAATAGTGGTGTTATTTGCACCCATCAGCATGAAATCTGCACCTACGGCATTAACCAAGGAAGCTTTGTTCATAACTACTTCGTGGGGTTGATCGCTGTATGCAAATACCACGAGATCAACGTTATTCTTCTCTATCAAAGCTTTAATTTCGCTTTCGGGATGGATTTCAATACCCTTGGGGTAGAGCTTTCCTGCCAGGGCAGCAGGATATTTCTTGTCGTCGATACCGGGAATCTGTGTAGCGGTGAAGGCTACTACTTCATAATCCTTGTTGTCGCGGAAAAAGACGTTAAAGTTGTGGAAGTCTCTTCCGGCAGCACCCATAATGATGACTTTGCGTTTCATTAATGAATCTCCTTTCGTATGTATTAGTTACATTCTGTTTTCAAGGTTTAAAACCATGCTTTAAAGTCAAGCAAAATCTGAATATGTACCTTTATGCGATGCGAATATCCCCATTTCCAAGTTCTGTTTTTGTTTGCCATATCCCATTTTTCCTAAACAACTCAACATCAGGAAATTCGTTACCAAATATAACAAAACCTATACTACTGCGTTCATCTATGCTGGCTCAATAGGCACAAACTGCATATATCCCGATGATCCAATGTAATGCCGGTGTGATTCCTGTGTGACTCCCGTGTCACCACACAGCAAGTACATAGTAAATTAGTTACTTACACATGGCATTATAGGAGTGAATGCTAAGTGCGAATGGTTTCTATAATTTGTACGTTTACAAACTAATTGTTGATTGAAAGAACCGAATGCATCAGGTTCATAATTCTTCCTTGCTTGAATTGCTTATGCATTGCGCTTGCAATACGGATGGCATGCGTAATTCATCCGTATTGCCAGCGTAATTTTTGCATGTAAGAACATCCAAAGGTCAGTTGGATAGAGAAGTGCACTCTGCCATGCTATCCTAAATGGCATCTGAATTACGAGGCTAAGATAGACCAATAGAACATCTTAGAGGTAGGTAAGGCACAAGTGAAGACATAAGGCTTAATCTAACGAGATAATACTATTCTGCTTTTCTTGCTTGACAATTAAGGGGGGATTGCAGAAATGGCACTTACAACATGTGCTGAAGTGGTGAAATTGGTATACACGCTAGTTTCAGGGACTAGTGAGCGATGAGCTCATGGGGGTTCGAGTCCCCCCTCCAGCACCATTTTTTTGCCCACGAAAATAAAGGTTGACTTTGCTAAGCCCCTTGTAAATTCTTGTTTTTTAGTATGGACAAGAGGTAACCCGACATGAAAGATTATCGTGAATACATTGAAAAACTGAATCTTCAGCCCCACCCGGAAGGTGGGTACTACCGGCGGAACTGGCAAAGTGCATTTATAGCTGATGTGAAAGATGCTTCCGGAAAAACTACCCATACCAAACGTGCGGCAGGCTCTTCTATACTCTATCTCTTGCCCTCCACAGAACTATGTGCTTGGCACAGGGTTGCTTGCGAGGAAATGTGGCATCACTATTCTGGAAGTCCTTTAAGAATTATTCAGATTAGCACAAAAAAAGGATGGGAATCCTTTATCCTGGGGAGTAACATTTTGGCGGGAGAAATACCTCAGTTAGTGATTCCTCCCAAAACCTGGTTTGCCGCTGAAGTAATTGATCCCGATTCCTATAGTTTCTGTGGTTGCAGTCTCTGGCCTGCCTTTACATACGCTGATTTTGAACTGGCTGAGGGTAACAGGCTGATAGACGAATTTCCTTCGTTTAAAGATAAGCTGCTTCCCTGGTTTAAAAAATAAGCTTACATGGCAGTGAATACAAAGCCTAAGAAATCCCCTGCAAAAACTGGAGCGGTAATGGATAAAAAGATATTTGTGTTGGATACGAACGTGTTGATTCACAATCCCCAGTCTATGTTTTCTTTTGCAGAGCATAGGGTGGTGATTCCAATTGTGGTGATTGAAGAAATAGATCAGTTCAAGAAGGGCGTGGATGAGAAAAGCCGTAATGCACGGCAGATAGGGCGTTACCTGGATGCATTGCGCAGTAAAGGCAGTTTACAGGAAGGTGTGCGTACAGACACAGGCGGGATGATACAGGTGACTGTGAACCGTGAGCTTACTGATACCGCTGCGAAACTGTTCTTTATGGATCATAATGATAACCTGATCATTGGGACTGCCCTGTATTTCAAGAATAAATACCCTAATTCTATTGTAACACTGGTTTCCAAGGATGTAAACGTACGCATAAAAGCAGATTGTGTGGGGATAAATGCCGAGAACTATGAAACCGACACGATTAAATATGACGAATTCTATACCGGCTGGGAAACACTGGATATCGCACATGAACTGTTTACGGAAATTGCAGATAAAAAGTACCTCTCCAATATCTTTGGTGAGTTCTTTCCTAACCAGTTTGTGCGCGTAATAGATGAAAGCAACACGGAGAATAAAAAGACCCTTCGCTATCATCAGGGGCATGATTTGTTGTATGCCATATCGCATTATACCGGGCAGGAAGTATTTGGAATTACAGCCCGAAACTATGAGCAGGAAATGGCTCTGGATTTGTTGCTGGATGATGATGTAAAGCTTGTTAGCCTTTCCGGAAAAGCAGGTACAGGCAAGACATTGTTAGCCATGGCAGCTGGATTGCAAAAGGTGGTGGAGGACAGCAAGTACTCCCGCTTAGTAATCTCTCGTCCTATCTCTCCATTGGGCAAGGATTTGGGATATCTGCCGGGTACAAAATCCGAGAAATTCAATCCCTGGATGCAGCCAATTTATGACAATATGGATATCCTTCTTTCGCTGCATGAGGATAAAAGCATAGAGAACATCAAAAACAAGAAGAAGGCAAGCATAACGGACTTTATGGATTACGGCTTTCTGGAGCTGGAGCCTCTCACCTATATCAGGGGCAGAAGCCTACCGGATCAGTTCATTATAATCGATGAAGCTCAAAACCTTAGCCCTCATGAGATGAAAACCATCATCACCCGCGCCGGTGAGAACACAAAGCTGGTGCTTACAGGCGATCCGTACCAGATTGATATTCCCTACCTGGATTCCCTGAGCAATGGACTTTCCCTTGCTGTGGAGAAACTGAAAAACGAAATATTAGTGGGTCATATGACTTTGGATATTGGCGAACGCAGTGCCCTGGCAGATTTAGCCGCAAAGTACTTTTAGATGATAAACAAGATTGGAAATGAACGCAGCTGGGTAGAGATTAATCTTTCGGCTTTTAGCCATAACCTTAAGTACCTGAAATCCCTGCTTCTACCCAACCAAAGCTTTCTGATGATCGTGAAGGCAGATGCCTATGGGCATGGTGCTTCCGAGATAAGCCGTGTCGCCATCGAATCCGGTGCAGTATATCTTGGCGTTGCCAATCCCGAGGAAGGGAAACTGCTCCGCATCCAGAATTGCCATGCACCCATTCTTGTGCTTTCTCCCAGTTTAACTACTGAAATTGAGAGCATCATTACTCATAACCTTACACCAAGCGTGTCTGATTATGAGTTTGCCCTTGCTCTTAATAAGCTTGCTAAGGAGCACCAGAAAGTTGTGAATATTCACTTGAAAGTGGATACGGGAATGCACCGTTCAGGGGTTTGTGAGAAGGACTTCATCTCGCTTTACAACGCCGTTGCTAAACTTACGAACTTAAACATAGAAGGAGTATTCAGCCACTTTGCTGCTTCGGAAAACGACACTGCCTTTAGCACAGAGCAGGAGGAAAGCTTCTTCCGCCTTATAAACAAACTACCTGTCCCGCCAAAGTATATCCACATAGACAATTCCAATGCCGTAGTAAGTGGCTTTGGCAAGAAGAGTAATCTGGTGCGCTTGGGCATCCTTGCCTATGGCGTAAATACTTCTTTGCATGATCTCCCCATCGAACCTGTGATGACCTTCAAAGCAAGCCTTTCACAAGTCAAGGCTATGAAACAGGGTGATACAATCGGTTATAACCGTAGCTGGATTGCACCTACAGACGGCAAGTACGGCATCATCCCCATTGGTTATGCGGATGGCTATGATTACCTTCTTTCCAACTGCGGAACTGTGATTATATCCACTACCTCCAAAGAACCTTGTGAGCGCTTGTGTAAGGTTATCGGGCGCATCTCTATGGATATGATAACCATTGACCTCAGTGATGTCCCTGATGCTGCCATCGGCGATGTAGTTACCCTTGTTGGGGCTAAAGAGCCAAGCCTCAGGGCAGAGAGTCTGGTTGCCAATTATGGCGGTAATCCCTACGAACTGCTTTGCCAAATCGGAAGACGCGCAAAACGGCATTACTATTCCGGTGCAAAGCTGTTGCACAGCTCTCCCCTATCGCGGCGGGATTTTGTCCCGGATGACTTTAACGATTCCAAGCTAAACCTGATAATCGAATCGGCAATTGCCCAACGCTTGCAGAGTGTGGAAATTGGCGAACTTATCTACCGGGAGATACTGCGCAGCTTTTTCTACAATAAAGACAAGGACATCCATTACCGATACAACTTCCATCACGAGATAACTTTTGAAGAATCCCTGCACGCCGGATACTACCGCGCCAATACCACCCTCTGCTTCGACAAAATACTCCAGAATGACTACTTTATCGTAGCTTGCGCAGCCTCTGATGAGGTGCTGCAACGCTATATCAAACGCAGTGATGTGGAGTATCGCTGGCTGATGGATGATGCCTTCGAGCTTAATTCCGAAAGCTTCGAGGTAAGCTCTGTGATGCTGGACGGTATAAAACTTAAAACCGAAGTATCCTGCAAAGATGACTGTCTGGAGATTAAATGCAGCCACCCCGACCTGAAACAGTTAGTCGGCAAGATGGCTCATTTCAGTATCAACACCCAAACTGTGTATCCCAAAGCATCACACCAGCTTAGCGTATTCATTACCGAGCTCACCCGCGGAGTGTTTATTGCCTTCCGCTATCCGGCTGAAATGACAAAAGTGGAATGTGTTCCCGTGTTTTCAGGACAGGATAAATTTCCTTTGATAGTACATAGTGAGGGATTTATCGAGCTAAGCAGCAAACCCGAAGAGTGGATATTCCCTATTAGTGGTATCGTTTTCTCCTATTAAAAGTGAGCTTCAGGAGATAAAAAAAGCCGCCCGAATAACTCCGGGCGGCTTTTCATATATTAGCGATTGTATTCTTATTTTCTTTTGGTTAGGTGTTGGATGGTGCTCTTTTCCTTATGAGTGGCTTGAGATAAGTCTATCACCAGATTACTTGCCACAAAGATGGAAGAGTATGTTCCGAAGAATATACCCAGGCACATGGCAAAAGCAAAATCATGCAACACGCTTCCACCGAAGAAGAACAGCGCTAAAGCCGTAAACAAGGTGGTGCCTGCTGTAATCAGGGTACGAGACATAGTGCGGTTGATAGCACGATTGAATACCTCAGCTACGGGATCTTTACGGTATGTCTTCAGGTCTTCACGGATACGGTCGAAGATCACGATGGTATCGTTGATGCTATAACCTACAATCGTTAGCAGGGCTGCGATAATCTGCACGGTTATCTCTTTGCCCGTAATGGAGAATATACCCACAATGATAAACACATCGTGGAATAACGCCAGAATTGCCATAAGACCAAAGGTAAGCTCGAACCTGAACCATATATAGATAATCATGAGTAGCAGCGATACAAGAACTGCGAGTCCGGCAGCGGCTCTAAGCTCTCCACCGACTTTAGGACCCACTTCGTAGATTTCTGCGATCACATCGCGGGAGATGTCTTTTCCAGCCACATACTCCGGGAAGTTAGCCTGAATTATATCAAGTATCTTTCCCTTGGTCTCGGAAGAGACGTCACTGGTGCTGCTTTTACTTTTAATCTTAATCATAAAATTGGCTTTATCAAAATCGCCCACGCGCTGAATCTCAGCTTCAGGAAAGCCGTTGGATTTCAATACGGTACGAAGTTCATCTATCTTGAGCGGGGCAACCTTGGCATCTACTGCTTTCAGATTTACTGTAGCAGCTACACCACTGGTAAAATCTATGCTCCATGTCAAGCCATTCACAAGTATTCCTACGACTCCGGCAAGAATGAGGATAGCTGATAAAGCGTATGCCCAATAGCGGATTCCTACGAAAGGGATGTTAGTGTTTTGCATTAATCTCATCAGTAATCTCCTCTTATATACTCAGTTTCTTACTGGTGCCGGTAATCACGAAAGTTTCCAGTATAGACCGCACAAATACAATTGCGCAGAACATCGATCCAACAATACCTATTGCAAGAGTAACGGCGAAACCACGGATAGGACCGCTACCAAACTGGTACAACACAGCAGCAGCAATCAAAGTGGTAAGATTAGCATCCCAGACAGTGACTACGGCTCTTTTGTAGCCGGAATCAACTGCACTGCGGGGTGTTTTACCAAGATCAAGTTCCTCGCGAACACGCTCAAAGATAAGCACATTAGCATCCACAGCCATACCAATGGTAAGGATGATACCAGCAATACCCGGAAGGGTAAGCGTGGCACCAAAGGCGGTTAAGATGGCAAGGATAAAGCCTACGTTGAACACAAGCACAAAGTCTGCAATAAAGCCGGACAGCTTGTAGTAAATAAGCATGAATAAAACTACGGCAATCAACCCGATCAAACCGGCTGTACTTCCGCTACGCACACTATCAGTACCCAAAGTAGCACCTATAATAGATGTAGAGATGGGTTTGATGGGAGCTACAAGGTTACCAGTATTTAGCACAATAGCAAGCTCAGTGGCTTCTGAAGTGGTAAAGGAACCGGTAATCTGCGCTCTGCCACCAGAGATTTTATCATTTATATTGGGATCAGAATAAACAATACCATCAAGCACGATAGCTAAGCGACGATTCATGTTATCGCCGGTGACTTTCTCGAATTTCTTAGCTCCATCGCGTTTCATTTCGATGGAGATATATGGCTTGTTCGCAATGCGGGGGTCAGTGGAAGTGGAAGAGCCGAAATCTACCTTGGCTTTTGCCAGATCAGAGCCGGAGAGTTCCACATTGGAATGCAACACCACCAGGCGGCGATCTGCTTTGGCTGTTTGGGCATCCGCTTTTTCCATAGCAAGCTGGAAACCCATGGGTACAGCCTTCTTGAACAGTGAATCTGCAAGCAAATCTTGTACCATGCGAATGCTATCAAACTGAATTTCATAATCTCTTTCACCGGGACGTATCAAAGTGCTGAAAACGCCACTTTCGGTCTTCACACTATCTGCTTTTGTGGAATCAGGAGCTAACAGCTTCCTGTCTTTTTTGTCCAACTCAGCCAGTTTGGGGAAAAGTGCGAGGTTATTGGTGATGTTTGCATCAATAAGCTCCATCACTTTTTTACTGTCTTCTGCCTCAGCAACCAGCTTGAACTCGAGCATAGCGGTTTGTTTGATAAGCTTTTCAGCAGCTTCAAAGTTTGTGACACCCGGAAGTTGAACCATAATTCGCTTGTCGCCAAGCTTTTGGATGGAAGGTTCTGCTACACCAAATTGGTCTATACGTTCACGGATAATCTTAATGTTTTGATCCACAGCACCACGTGCATCGGCATCAGAAAGTTCAGAGGTATCTACTTCCAGCAGGATTTGCATCCCTCCACGAAGGTCAAGACCGAGTTTTAGCTTGTTCTTTCCCCACCATTCAGGTAAGTTCGGAAAAGCCAAAGGAGCCAGATAAAATGCTGTTACGCATATAAATATGACTATTGAAAGACCACGCCAGGAAAACTTTTTCATGGGCTTATGCTCCCTATTTCGTTATTATTACATTCGTTTAATTAGTTTCGATCCAAAAGTCTGATATGCTTACATCCGTCAAGAGAAATGTTTCTTGGGGAAACGGAAAACAGCCTCTGAAAGCAAATCTGTTGCCGGTAATCCATCACTCCTCAGATCACGATAATCGCTACTGGCTGAGAACTATTTATCCGGGCTTATTTAGTGGGCTATAAGTCTTTACAGGGAACAAAGTAACCGTATCTCTAAGAATCTGGGAAAATAAGGGCACGCAAATCTTGATCCTCCCGGCTGCAGCTTCATAAGCTGAGATATATTCTTTTAGCCCCTTGCTGGAATTACGGAAGCATTACGCATGAAATACGCATCCCATCCGTAATTCATGCGTAATGCTAAACCAATTCGGGCAGGATGAGACAAGACGTCTTGATGCCCTAACTATTTTAACTTGATTGAGTGCTGTAAAAACATACCCCGGAAGAAACTCCCGGGGTATGTGCTTAGGATTGATTGAGCTTATTCCATCAGCATCATTTTGCGGGTGGAGACATAGCTTTGGGTAGTAAGCCGGTACAGATAAACACCGGAACTCAGGACATGACCTTTATCGTCCTTTGCATCGAAAACAATGCTATAATTCCCGGTATTTTGTCTGATGTTAACCAGGCTGCGAACCTTCTGACCTTTGAGATTAAACACCTCCAGGCGCACATCCCCGGCTTCCTTAATTGCATAGCTAATGGTAGTTTCAGGATTGAAGGGATTGGGGTAATTTCCCTTTAGTGTAGTTACCGTGACGGGAATTAGATCATCTTCATTTGCAGATACTACCATACTGAAATTCTGGGTAACACTTTGGCTGGCAATAATATTGATGTTGTTAACGGAGTAGGTTTGGTATCCCGGTGCACTGCAAGATACGGTGTAAACCCCCACAGGCAGACTAAGGCTGTACAAGCCGGAACTATTAGTGGTAGTTGTGTTTCCACTTGCGGAAATTGTTGCTCCCGCCAAAGGCTGGTTATTAGGTTTGCGCACAACGCCCTGTACAGTGCCGGAAATAACATCCCGCGTAAGTGAATTTGACAGAACTGGTAAAGATGCAACCCCATTAGTGTAGATAGCTCGGATTGCCCATCTATAGGTTCCGTTAGACAAGTTGCCCCAGGCTGTATCAGCATAATTTAGGGTTGAGATTTGTGCGGGAGTTACAATTGACCATAGCGTTTCGTTAGTTTCCTGTCCTGCTCGTAACCGCCAGACTTTATATCCCGTTAATGCCCGGTCGCTTGTTTCAGATCGAACCCATTCAGAACTCTGCAAATCTGATGTTTTTGCGCTTATTGATTCCATATCGTCCGGATTGAGGCTAAAGGATTTCATGCCATTGCCTATCACAATATTATCTATATACCAATCGTACCAAAGACCCATGTTTGCATTAGGACCAGTTAAAGGATCTCTGGCATGGAAGGCTAATTTAACTTGTTGACCGCCGTATGCCTGCATATCTACAATAAAAGGAGTAGCAGTGGTGGTATATCCACCTGTAATGGTGGAAGCATCCCATAACACTATCCAATCCTGTCCATCATTGAGAGATAACTTCACATAATAATGATCACCATATACAGAACCTCTGAAAACAAAAGAAGTGAATCTAAGCGTAGCCGCAGGAGGACAGACAAACGGGGGTGAAATCAGCCATTCATCCTGATGAGCAAAAGTAAACCCGATGCCTGCCTGCTTTATACCGTTGGTTGGCACCGCCGGATAGCTGTAATATGTTGTGGTTCCAAAGCTGCACCAAGTAGGTAAAATTCCCTGTTCATTGGCAGGGCCTGTGTTGTTAATCACTCTTGTCCAGTTTTGAGACGGAAAAGTGGCAGATTCAAAGCTCTCTGTTATATCCACGGCATTAGGATCAGGAGCTTGCCAGGACATGTTGACCTGAGTGGCAGGTATACCAATAGTAGCAACCACCCCATACGGGGCATAAGCCACTTCAGCTAAGGTGATGGGGGGAATGGTATGATTGATGCCACCAACTGCCACAGTGCCCGTTGCATTTGTAAAACCGGGGCAGGATACAGCATAAGTATAGCTTTGGTTTGCATATACCGCAGGAAGATTGAAAGTACCATTGCCTATGGTCGTAGCCGTGTAGTTCTGATAGCCGGTGAACTGTATAGTTGCATTAGCCATACCGGCGGCTGAATCACTGGCACGAATTGTGCCACTAAGGCTAACTTGGGTTAATTGCACCATGGTGATATTAATGGTCTCTGTCTGCCCTTCTAAGATAGTTACATTTTGGCTTTGGGAAGTATAGCCGAATTTACTGAAACTGATAGTATATGTATTTGGCAGGATGTTGATAATATTGAACTGACCCAGTGTATTTGTAGTGGTGCTATGTGTAGTGTTGCCTATCTGTACAGCAACTCCGGCAAGAGGTTGGTTACCCGCACCAAGTACAGTACCGCTAATATGCCCCACTCCGCCGGGGATTACAGACAAAGTTATCATTGGGAATTGCCCTGTTAGAGTCCCACCTGTTGGGGCGGCGGGATCATAAGTAACAGTGTCATTTGATACTGTTCTAGCTCTATTGCTGCCAACGGTTTGACATTTGAAATAGTCCGATGTACTATAGAAAGCCGTGTCCATAGGGCGGTTGAACATAAAAACAAGGTTTTCTCCATTAAGATACATGAACGGCTGAGGAAAGTCTATTGCAATCACGTTCTGTCCCGCAGGATAACTCACATTTCCATCGAACACTTGTGTTAGCTGTGTGGAAGGTATCCAGCCATTCGCCAAATTGGGCAAAGTGGTAGTCCCGATCCATATCTTGGTAGGTTTGTTTTGCAGAGTTGTAGTAGTGAAATTGTTGTAGAGCTTTAGCCCGGTGATTTGCCCGATGAAGTTGCTCATTTCGTTGGGATAGATTAGTGTCTCGTACAGTGAGTTCTTGTAATACATATCGATGGGATATCTCGCATTCTGTGTGCCCTCACCAATGGAAATGGTATGGATACCTTCCGGCATCACATTAAGGCTGAAGTTTGGGGACTGATCGTTACTGGTGTCAACGTCTCCCGCAAGAACAACCTTACCATAAATTGTCTGAGCTCCTTCCACACTTGGTGTCCATATTATCGGTACAGCTACAGCAGTGCCTGGTGCTACATTTGTACCAGCGGAAGTTGCAAGCTCTATATTCTGGTTATTGAACAGCTTAACACCGAATACGTTTTGGCTGGCAGAACCATTGTTATATATGGTTACGGTGTAGATTACAGCGCTGTTCACGCTGGGGGATGTATTACCAATAACACTTAAGGCTGCCAGATCATTTGGAGCTATTTGCTCAAACTGGACAGTGTCTATATATATGGTTTGCCCAGTTGCTGTGCTGCCGTGTTTGAAGGTAATAAACCTTCCTGTACCTGTGTAAGGGTTTAGAGCTACGGTATATTGAGCCCAGGTAGCTGTTAAGGTTATAGTTTGAATCGCTGTAAATGTGGAAGCATCGGTGGGATTACTCATCACTCCTACCTTAACCGAGTGCGTGGTAGCTCCCTTGGCATAAAACTTCACCCTCACATTGTTTGCAGGAATCGTAATCTGCAAGGATGGTGCAATTAACAGAGCTATAGTATTTATATCTGTGGGGTTATACATCGCCACACAATTGGGTGTGCTTTGAGGAGAAGAAGTTACCGTTTTCACATAACCGGTTGTCATATATGACTGATAGATGCTGCTCCAGCCGATTGGTAAGGTAGGAGGAGTGGCACTATCATAGTTCTGATTATATGGCAAAGCGGTGATAGAATAATCAGCATGAGTGCTAAAACTCCAAACAGGACAGTTTACCGCAGAACCACTCTGGTTGTAAGGCACAACCTGCCAATAGTATGTGGTGGAAAAAGCAAAATCAGGCTCGGGATTATAGCTTGTTAATCCACCCAGATCAAGGTTGTCGACTATATTTGTAGGAGGATTGTTGGTTCCCAGATAAAGCCTGTAGCCAGAGGGCATGCCCCCACCCGAAGCCCAGTTTAGTGAAGTGAAAGGTGATACCTGTGTCGCTGCATTTGCCGGGGATACATTGCCTGCTTGATTGGGCGGATTCACAGGAATGACGGGAGTATAATCCAAACACAATCCGGCAGCCGGCAAAACTGTGGAAGTTAAGTTACAGGTAGCCGTGTTCACGGTTGCTGCGGTGGTGGCTGTCCAGTTCGTGGTAGTGGTTCTCGCCACAAATTCTGTGTTATTATTTCCGCGAATACCAATTTGCGGATTACCGTTGGTGGCATTTACAATCATAGCTCCGTAGGTAATGCGCACCTTGTTGGTGGTTTCCTGAAGGCGAAGCTGAAAATTATAATTCTCGTCATTATTAGCAGTGCCATACTTTTTAAAATTCTTCCATTGGATCACAAATTCACGCATGGGAGCTATCCCAACTACCTGATAACGCATTTCGCCAAGGGTTCCTTCTGTAACCAAGCCCTGAAGGTCGCGGGCAAGAACAGCTATGCCTGCACTTGCAGCTACCGTTGAAGACAAAGGACTATGCCCAAGATATGTGCTTCCACCAAAGATAACTTGCCCGTTTGTGGATACTGTTATTCCACTGTGAACTACGTTGTCAATTCTAAATGTAAAGGGAATCGTTCCGCTGGGGAGGGTGTATAGAACATCATCAAGTGAGGCAGCACTCACAGAACCCACTACAGCAGTGCCCAATACAGTTCCGCCGGTTATCTCGGAGTACCCTTCCGAAGAAGACGTGAAGCTCCATGAATCAGAATACTGGGCATTCAAAACAACAACGCTTAACAATGCGATTAACAGAAGAAAGTGTTTCATACCATACCTCTTAGAGCACCTTCACAAGGGAACTCATGCTTCTAATTTCTTGTTTAGACCGGCTACGGGGTATATTTATACAACCGTATAAATGATAGGGATACAGCATATAGATTCCAAACCATTTCTCATCAAAAGCAATATTTAAGCCATTTTGGGGACTATATACAATCCAACCTTCAGATATATCATGGAGTGAATATCAGACAACCGCTATCTAAACAAAGATTAAGACTTTAGCGGAGCATTGTAAGCGCAGCATATGCAATTGAAAATGCGGTGATTGATAATCAGACTATGCATTACAAGTAATGCCGATGAGAACTAAAAAAAGTGGAATTATATGCGCTTCAAGTGAGAAACCAGGAGCAGGCTTGTTGCTCACTTGCTAAGTTCATACAAACAAAATACAACGCTACCCTATGCCAGTCCACTCTTTTACTAATCCAGGTAGTATATCTCCAGATTTACCCTTATAGAATTCATCTAAGAATGTTAGATTATCAGGTGATTCAAGGTTAATGGCAATGGTTTTGGCACCCATAAGCTTCGCTGTCATTACAAATCCGGCAGCAGGATAAACAACCCCGCTGGTGCCGATAATAATAAACACATCGCACTTCTTCAGGCTGTTTTCAATTTCGAATAGCGATATGGGTATTTCTCCAAACCAAACAATATCAGGTCTAAGGTATGAGCCACATATGGGACAGAGAGGAATAAGCTGTTTAGCATCAGCTTCTTCCATACTAAGCCCATGTTTACAAGAAGTGCAATAACAACGATTTAAGCTGCCATGCATTTCCACAACGCTTAAATTCCCTGCTTTGGTGTGCAAGCCATCAACATTTTGGGTGATCAGAGTAAAGCTATCATTGAAATAGTGCTCAAGTTCCACCAGAGCATAATGTGCCGCATTGGGTTTGGCAATTTTGCTCTGCTCCCATCTCTTACGGTAGAATTCCCACACCAAAGCCGGATTCTTTCTAAATCCGCTGTAAGTGGCAATATCTTCTATTCTATGGTTTTCCCACAAACCACCGGAATCACGGAAGGTGCGGATACCGGATTCTGCACTTATACCTGCACCGGTCAGGACTACAATATTGTCTTTGGGGGAAAGTTTCTTCATTTCATTAGGAGCATTTTCTTGCTCTGATTACCTATGGGAGTGCTTAGGCGGTAGTAGTAAACACCACTTGCCACCGTACGGTTTGTAGCATCGGTGCCGTCCCAAGTGATATTGTGGGAACCGGGCTTAAGATTAGTATCGAGGAGCGTTCGTACCAGCTGTCCTTTGATATTGAATATCTCCAATCGGACATCTGTAGAAGCAGGCAAGCTGAACCGTAAATTAGTGCTGGGATTAAATGGATTGGGATAGTTCTCGAAAAGCTGAAGCTTGTTTATGGCAACAACAGGGTCATCTCCAGCAGAACTATTACCAACTATTCTTACATCATCAATATACCAGCCTTCACCACCGGAATAGCCGTCACTTCCAAACACCCATCGGAATTGCGCTAAGCCGGACACACTACCAAGCTCGAAGGTTTCTTCTGTCCAATTTATACTACCGGAATAGACAAGGGTTTCCGCAGCTAAAGGTGAAACGGGATTGTTGTAAACACGATAAGGATAGCCATCAACGGGGTTTATCTGTTGCCAGTTACCATCGTTTAATCTCATCTGCACAAAACCGCCATCCCATGCGTAAGTGTTCTGTGTTTCGTGGTTTTCTGCTTGCATCCAGTGGTAGAATTTTAGTTGGCATCCGGGATTTACGTTCATCACCGGACTTTCAAGTGCTCCATAGGCATTTCCGGAATACTGGCCGGTGCCGGCGCTGCCGAACTTCATAGAGTATGTGCCGTTTAATGTGTTATTTCTTGTACTGGAACGATGCCACTGATTTGTGAAGCCTGTATCAAGACTGATACTTTGCCAGCCCTGGAAATCAGGCTCAAAGCCGAAGTTTATAGCACCAAGATGTATCAGGAATGATCCTTCGGTATTGCTACCATTCTCTGCTGTAAGGATATATGTAATAGTGATATCAGCATCTATTGGTGCTTGGGGATTGATATTTATTGTAAAGGCGTTTTCTATCAATTGGGTGCTATTGTGCATGATGGGAGCAAAGAAAAGCTCTGTATCAGAAAAGCTTGCATAAGGAGAATCGCTGAAGAGAATCAGCATCGGAGTTTCTGCGTTACCACTCCCTGAATTAACCATGCTAATGTTAATCGAAGGATTGTGCCCGGGCATTACAATCTGAGAGCTATTGATAATCTGATAAGAATCGATGAGTAAATTAGGAGCATTCAGAGGTAGATAGACTTCTGATGCGGTTGTATGGCTGGCATAATTTGCCGTGAATACAAGCTTAGCTCTTACTCCGTCAGCAAAATTACCAATGATGCGGAATTGAAATGCACCCTGCAATGCAAGTGAATCTCCCGGAGCTATTGCACCAAGGCTTACGGGTGATCCCAATACCTGGATATTAGGGGAAGGGGAACTTAAGCTGATGGTAGCCGGAGTATCCAATGAAATCAAGCCCACATTCTTTGCATAAAGGCTGGCTGTAAGTAGCTCACCGGTATGATGCAAGCCATCGGAATCGTTAAACTGGTAGCCATTACATACTATGTATGGCATCTGGGATGCGGTAACCAAGAAGCTGGTTTCATAAGCGTAAAAATTGGGAGCGTTAATAAATACTTGATAATTTCCCGGTGTAAGGCTGCTAAACAGGTTCACAGATATCATCCCGTTCGCATTGGCATATGTGTGATACATAGTGTTTGTGCCGTTCTTGATGAAGAACTCACCAAAAGGTGCATTAGTGGAGATTTGGTAATTATTCATCCCCATCATCCACTCAGTAGGTATGTTTGCAGTAACAACTTGAGGGATATCAGTCCATAGCATCATAGCAGGATCACCCAAAAGATTAGTTTCGTATGTAACCCAATACATTACGGCAGTGCCACTTATGTAGGGTATATTATCTATCTTAGAATCCACAAGGGTGTAACCAAGCTCGTGGATATTTTCGCCAAAGATAGCATCCGTATATTGTCTGTGTATGTACTGTGAAGCACCATCGGTACTTCCCTGCTCACCCCAGCCATATCTGGAGTGGGCAATCATGCCCACGGCAGCAGTAGCAATGGAGGTAAACTTCTCTGTGATGCAATCGCTGGTGTAATTGCCCGGTTCGGTATCGCGATTATCAAATGCGCCTGCATAACATCCTTGTGTGAAGTAAATGGAATAATTGTGGGTAGAGCCGTTATTTGTGATGTTCGTTGCCGTAACCTGGTTGTTTGATAGCCTCATGTTGTATGTAGTATTAGAGTGCCCTAAGTGATTTACAAAATTTGCTCCCTGAGAAAGTATGGGGCGGATTTGGCTTGCTCCCCAGGAATCGGCAGCACCATAAGTGCGGTCGTATAGTGTGTTAATACTCCAAGAGCTGGGTACGCCAACCGTGGTGTAACCATGTGCAGAGCTTCCTCCAATCATTTCATCCATATAATCCCCAGCCCATGTGGGTCCATCCCATAGCCATTCACCTGCAAAGAAAGCAGTTTTTATCTCGCTTTCTACAGGTGCAAGGGTATAGCTCATCACCTTGTTCAGGAAGTTGGCTATCTCAGTGTCGCTGTTGTAACAGAAGCGACCAATAGCCAGTTCCGGTGCTAAATCTGCTTCGTTACCTTCTCCCCAGTTGTTGTCGCCATCAGTATTCCAGTTTCCATCCAGGCAAGAGTAATACATATCTGCCGGAATATCATCATCTGTATAACCATCGGGTCCCATATTTACATAAAACCCACGGTGGGGTATAATGTTTGTATCTCCTGCTAAAAGCACATAGCGCAAAGGATTGGTGGCAAATATGCTAATGATGTAGTTTCGCAGTTTTTCCTGCGTGTCCGCACCGGGGCTGGAAGCTATTATCTCACTAATAGATTTCACCAAAACGTTCAGCCCTCTGCTCTCGTATAAGCTTTTCAAGGGAACCCAGTTTTGATATTTTGCTTGGTCAATCACCATTAGATAATCGTATCCTACCAGTCTATTAGTAGTAGCGGCAATATTCTCGGGGTTATCAACGGAATTTCTCAAACGGCTTGCAGTGAAGGCATCTTGCTTTAACAAACTCATTGCTTCCAAAGCTCTTTCGCCGGGAGAGTTGCTGATTTCTACGGTAATATTCCGATAGAAAACAAGCTTATTGGTTTTGGGGAAATACTCAAAAGGACTTACCGCAGAGAAGGCAATAGGATTACCACTAAGGAAATATGTGTTTAGCCCATTATCAAGTTTGGTGGGATATGCGCTTATAGAATTGTAAATAAAGGGATTAGGTTCATTTGCAGCTTCTCTTACAGGGTGCGAGAAGGGGTACTGTTGCTGAATTGGTGCGATTGGAGCTTTCAGAGTGTATGTTTGGGGGTTAGAGCGTTTAACGACAATTGATTGTGCTTCATAACCCGCCGGAAGCAAAAGTTTTACTCCCACCCATGGTAAATTAGGGCTTCCCGGCTCACCCCAACTATTGGAATTGTCCAAGCTGACACCGGTATAATTACCTTGAACTTCGAGTTTGGGAGTGTTTAGGGAGTAATTGTAACTTACATTTGCACATAGCGTAATCGCTAAACCCAAAAGCACAATTGTTAAAAAGCTGCCTTTCATTTTTTGCCTGCCTTGATTATTAATATTCTTCATAAACAAATAACAAGCAAGGGCTGTTCCAATTCGGGTAGTAAATGGCAAGTAGTTCTTAGGGTATGATAAACAATAAACATGTTTAAGCCCTCTTGCGGGAAATACTATAGCATTACGGATGAAATACGCATCGCACCCGTAATTCATGCGTAATGCATAAGCAATTCCTGCAAGGAAAAGGCTACAGAGTTTAAACCGGGATATATGCCAAATTATTGTATAATATACCTGTTTATTCTGCTGATAGCTTCCGTATCGCCAAGGATGGCAAATGTGTTTGGCAAATCTGGTCCGTGTGCCTGGCTAATTAATGCTAAGCGCAAAGGTGTGTAAAGCCCTTTTCCCTTAATACCTGTAGAGCTTGTGCATTGCTTGGTTAAATCGTGGATTTTGTCTGCATCCAAGGGCATTGCCTTTGGCAGCTCTCCGGCAAACCAGGATAGCACTTTCTGCGAATCAGGCAGTGCAAGTGTTTCAATATCCTCAGCAGATAGATCGGCACTCAAATAAAACATCTTGCTGTACTCCACAATCTCAGGCAGCAAAGTGCATCTTTCACGGGCAACGTCCACGCACCTTAAGTATTTGTGGCTATCGCTGATGTCCAGACCACTGCTTATGAAATATGGCTCACACCTTTCTGCTATCGTCTCCACAGGCAGATTGCGCATATAATGTCCATTCATCCAATCCAGCTTGGTGAGATCAAATATAGCCCCGGACTTGTTAACCCGATCCAGGCTGAAAGCAGAACACATTTCTTCCAGAGAGTATAATTCTCTGTCCTCGGAGGTATGCCAGCCTAAAAGAGCTACGAAGTTAAGGAGTGCCTCTTTAAGGTAACCCTTAGTAATATAGCTTTCTACGGATACGTCATTCATGCGTTTGCTTAACTTGCTGCGGTCAGTAGATAGTATCAAAGGAAGATGCACCCATATAGGTGCTTCCCATCCTAAACACTCGTACAGCCACAGATGCTTGGGGGTGCTGGAAAGCCACTCTTCTCCCCGGATCACATGGGAAATCTGCATGTAGTGATCATCCACCACTGCTGCCAGGTGGTAAGTGGGGAAGCCATCGCTTTTCACCAGTACCTGATCGTCGGATTGTGCACTATCCATTTCCACTTTGTCGCGGACTATGTCGTCGAAGGAGAATAGTCTGTTTTCCGGCATCTTTAGACGAATTACATGTCGCTGACCTTCTGCGAGTTTCTTTGCTATTTCCTCTTTACTTAGGCTAAGGCAGCGGCGGTCGTACTTAACGAATTGTGCATTGGCTTGCTGCTCTTCACGCATTGCAGTAAGGGTTTCCGGGCTGCAAAAACAGTGGTATGCATTACCGGAATCCAGCAGTTGCTCTGCATGCTTGTGATATATAGATAAGCGCTGTGATTGGGTGTAAGGCTGAAACTCACCCCCTATACCGGGACCTTCATCAAAATCTATGCCCAGCTTGTGAAGGGTTTCTATCAGGTTCTCGGCAGCACCTGCAACTTCCCTGCTCTGATCTGTATCTTCAATACGTAGGATACACTTTCCATTCATAGAACGGGCAAACAAAAAATCGTAGAGTGCAGTGCGAAGTCCACCTATGTGTAAATATCCGGTGGGGCTGGGGGCAAAACGGACGCGGACAGGTTTCATTTATTCTCCTTGTATAAAGCAAGTTATATGTGCAAGGGTATTTTATCAATTAATTGAATATCAATAATGCGATAATGCGGTTGATAAACCGTACTGAAGATATCCGAGTGGCTTGGTATCGTAGTGTTCTTTGCTAAAGCAGATACTTCTTCCCACTCTTCTTTGTTTGCTGGGCAAATATCCAAAATGGTTTTTTGGTAATTATGCCAGAGCTCATTGATTGTGTATGGAGGATCGCTTTCCAAACAAGAGAGCTGCATCAAATCTGCCAAAGCATCGCATTGCTGTTTAAAAGCCAGGGGATTGCTTATAGCTGCTGGTCTAAGGTTGCCAAGGCTAATCCGGCAAAAACCAACTCCATTGCCTATATCCTGAAACAAGGGTTTGTATGTATGCTGCATAGTTAATGTCTCTGTTTTTATGCTTGCAGCAACTGTCATTTTATCCTTCAGAATGTGTGAGGGACCAAAGTAAGCCTGAAACAGCAGTTTGTATATATCTATCAGCTTACAGGAGGGATGTAAAGCTAATTCATTGATAATTATCTGTTCTATGTTCAAAGCACCGGGTTGAAGATTAAGTTGCTTCATATACAATCGCTCCATTACAAATTACTTTTAGTACTTTCGGAGTGTTGTGTCCGTCGTCCAAGGGATGGCTTAAAACAGTGAAATCCGCACTGTAGCCCGGCTCTATTGCTCCGCTAACACTATCTTCTCCTATTAGCCAGGCAGCGTTTGTGGTATAGATATCAACCGCCTGACTGTGGGTTAAACGCTCATTGGGATTGTGATGGTGCATAGCAGCGTGGATAGATTGCACGATGTCCAAAGGTGTGATATACCAATCGGAACTGCCGGTGATCCGAACTGAATTCTGAGTAAATGAACCGAAACGGTTCATGTTTTTAGAACGATTTTGCCCAAGCATCCTATCGTACAAAGAAGATTCCCCCCCCCAAAGCAAATCAAAATTTGGCTGCATAACCGGTACAGCCCCGGAAGCCTTAATCTCGGCAATCAGGGCATCATCTGTTAATTCGCAATGGATAAGCTGGTGACGTAAATCACGATAATCTGTATCAGCAAGGTGCTTGTAAACGTTATTGATTTGCGTTATGGCACGGTCGCCAATACAGTGAA
Source organism: Candidatus Cloacimonetes bacterium HGW-Cloacimonetes-3 (assembly GCA_002840645.1). GTDB lineage: Bacteria > Cloacimonadota > Cloacimonadia > Cloacimonadales > Cloacimonadaceae > Cloacimonas. The sequence goes on along the minus strand of PHBO01000005.1, from coordinate 92,719 downwards.
CTCCCACTTGCAGATTGTGCTTATGGGCTTCAGCGATAAACTCCATCCAGAATTCATCGCTTTGGTATAGTATGCCCCTTGCAACACTATTTTGATAAGGTTGTTTCATGGCAGCAGTAGCCGAACCAATAGAACCATCTGCAAGTATGCAGCCGCCAATCCGCACTGCACCAGCATCGAGTGCTGCAGAAATATTGAAAGATTGTGGGTAGATGCTATATTTTATGGGGAAAGCACCCAAATTGTCTCTGATAAGCCGATAGTGAGCGATACTTTGATCTGCATCTCCAATCATGGTATGAACACCAGTAAAACCGCCTTTTAAGGCTATTCGGGCTGCTTCATGATAGGCACCAATCACCGCTTCTTCAGATAGCTTGCCATGAAAGTAATGCACTGCCAGATCGTTATTCTTGCCCCGTAATACTTCTGCTTCGGTACTAACAATGTGTGAGATGAGTTTCCTGCCAAAGCTGTTCAGCATACAGGAATGTCCATCAATTCTTCTAAGTATAAGTGGTTTGTCGGGACAAACCGCATCCAATTCTGCTAAAAGGGGGAATCGCTTTTCTACAATAGCAGTTTCTTCAAACTGCCAGGCGAAGATCGGATCAGCATCTGTGGTAGCAAGATAAGCGTTACTAAGGCGTTCTTTCAATTCCTCAATACTGCATATACGGGAAAGGTCAACGCCCAAAGCATACAATCCGCCCTCAAAGCTATGGGTGTGGGTATCCGTGAAGCCGGGATAAACGTACGCGCCCTCAAGGTCTATGCTTCCTTTTGCAGATGCACGGATAGGGGTGGGATCAGAGTATATCTGCTCTATCTTATCATTATCAATTCTCATGGTATTCTTAGTTTTTGTGAACGCTCCATTCTGCCACAGATACCCATTTTGTAACAGAATCATAACCTCTCCCCGTTTAACAATAACTTTAGCAAATCGTAGAACTTCCTGATGGGGAAGCCCATAACGTTGAAATAGCAACCCTCTACTTTGCTGATAAACTGTGCTCCGTAACCTTGGATTCCATAAGCTCCAGCCTTATCAAAGGGTTCACCGGTGCTGATGTAAGTGGCGATTTCACTTTCGGAAAGCGAAGCAAAGCTCACCCTTGTACACTCATAATCGCATAGTACTGTATCGTTCAAACTAATGCAAATACCTGTATATACTTCGTGGTCTTTTGCTGCCAAAATCCTCAAAAAAGCTTTTGCTTCCTCATCATCCTTTGGCTTACCTAATACAAGTGAATCTATCGCAACCAAAGTATCGGCTGCCACTACAAGTATTTCCTTATTTTTTGGGATTTCAGAACTAACTGAGGATGGAGCACCGATGATTTGCTTCATTACATGCTCCGCCTTATTCTGCGCATGTTTCATTGCCTGTATATGAGGCTGTTCGGCAGTAATAGGTTCCGGCACATCTGCGGGAATGATAAGGGGTTTTAAACCCAATAAAGAAAACAGTTCTTTTCGCCTGGGAGACCCTGAGGCTAAAATAAGCTGATAATCATTTAACATTTCATGAATCATATAGTTACACCTTTGTTTCACCATTTCAGAGGCACTAATCCAGTCAATATAATTGTGGAACCGAAAAAATCACTTGCCTTAAAGAATGGCTTGAGAAATTCTTGCTCTCAGAATACAAAAATATATTTGGGAGGATCCAAATGGAACGTGTACACAACTTTAATGCAGGTCCGGCAGTACTGCCGGAAGAAGTATTGCGTGAAGCACAAGCCGATTTGTTTAACTACAAGGACATGGGACTCTCTGTGATGGAAATGAGCCATCGCAGCAAAGAATACCAGGCGATTATCGATGAAACTTATGCAGCTGTAAAGCGTATTTACGGCTTAGGCGATGATTGGGAAGTCCTTTTCCTTCAGGGTGGAGCAAGCATGCAGTTTCTTATGGTGCCAATGAGCTTTGCTACCGAAGGTAAAGAAGCAAATTTCATCCATACCGGCGTGTGGAGCAAGAAAGCAATCGGCGAAGCAAAGAAGATCGGCAAAACAGTACATATTGCCGCAAGTTCGGAAGATAAGAACTTCAGCTACATACCAAAGACCTGGAAGCTATCAGATAATCCCTCCTATGTTCACATCACAACAAACAACACTATCTTTGGTACAGAGTGGAAGACTGATCCTGATATCCCAGCCGGGATCCCATTAATTGCAGACATGAGTTCCGATTTCATGAGTAAACCCATTGATGTGCAAAAGTATTCCATGATCTACGCAGGTGCCCAAAAGAATGTGGGACCCGCAGGCTGCGTTGTAGTGATGATTAAGAAAGATTTCCTGGCTACAGCAGCTACCGGTTTACCCTCTATGCTTGATTACCAGATACATGCAAAGAATGGCAGTATGTACAATACTCCGCCTACATTTACCATTTACTTGATCGGTTTAGTTCTGAAATGGATTGAAGCCTACGGCGGACTGGAGAACATTGAGAAGAACAACATAGCTAAAGCAGATTACATCTACAAAGCTATTGATGCCTCAGGTGGATTCTATAAAGGTACGGTGGAGAAAGAAGACCGTTCCTTGATGAACATTACCTTCCGTATGCCAACAGAAGAGCTTGAAAATCTCTTTATCAGTGAAGCAAAGAAGCAAGGGATGATTGGCTTGAAGGGACATCGTGATGTGGGAGGTTGCAGAGCTTCAACATATAATTCTTTGCCTCTAACCTCTGCATATGCCTTAGCGGAGTTTATGAAGAGCTTCCACGATCAGCACAAGGACTAACAATCCTGCATATTATTGAATGATATAGTGCCATGTGTCTTAGCCGCAAGTATAAAGGAACTAAGCATCTGGTTTATTTGAAGCTGGAACACCAACTCCGGTTAGTTTGTTCCAGCTTCACAAACTGATAATTCTTCCCTATAAGAGGTATAATGTCTATATTTAATCTAATTGTACGTGGCGGCTTCCTGATGTACATCCTGCTGGTTATATCCGTGATTGTTATTGGAATTGTGATAGAAAAATACCGGCAACTTAAGCGCGTTAGAAACGCCAATCGAAAGCTGCAAAGTTCACTTCACCAGCAGGAAAAACTGGATAATATGCGCAGTGTGTTAAAGATATACGGGCAGACAAGTCCCTTGGGCATTATGCTGGACAAGCTGTTCAACAGCAGCGTAGATAATCTCGATCTGATAAACCAGAGCATGGAATCTACTGCCAATTTGCAGCTACACGAGCTTGAAAGAGGTATGGGCTGGCTTTCTACATTTGCTGCCATTGCTCCGCTGATTGGATTTTTGGGTACGGTTATCGGTATGGTAAGAGTATTTATGAACATCCAGGGACAGAGCCAAAGCGGTGTAGATATCTCCATGCTTGCCGGTGGGATCTGGGTAGCCTTACTTACAACGATAGGTGGTCTTGTAGTGGGCATAGTAACGATTATCTTCTATAACGATCTGGTACAATCCCTCGAGAATATCGTGAAAGACATGCAAGATATCGCAGTGGAATACACCATAAAATTTGAAACTATGAAGCAGGATAAACAAAAGCTATGAAACTGCGGGTAACAAAGCAGAAAATAAGCACCACCATGTTGATATCCATGACAGATGTGATATTCTTACTATTGCTGTTTTTACTTATTGCATCCAATTTTGCCAGCCAAACCGGACTTCCCGTTAAGTTACCAGGATCAACCACCGCTACCCGGCAGAACCATCAAACCCTGAATATCACATATTACAGTGATGAGAAGCTCTTCTTCATGGAGCAACCCGTTACTATGATGGATTTGGCGGATTTGCTAAAAGCTGAATACGAAGATCCTGAACAGGTGGTGCGCATATCTGCTGAAGATAAAGTGCAAGTGCAAAAACTAATTAATCTAATGGATATGATTCGTAGTGCAGGTTTTGAACGCATATTCGTTGCCACAGCAGAGAAACTGAAGTGAAAATTCCAAAGCTGCATCCCAAACTAAATAACGGATACACCATATCTGCTATAGGGCATCTTATTATTTTAATGCTATTTGCTTTTTTCGCAGTTAAACCCAATCTTCCGCTTAAATGGCATAGCTTTGAATGGGAGTTGCCCGATATTCCCAAGCTTTCCTCAACCCTGGCAAGCAAGGGGATTCTTCCCCGTACAGACACTGCTATTGCAGAAGAGAGTTCAAAAACAAACACCGAACCTCAAGCATCAAACCCCCTTCCGACAACTGCTGCAAAACAACCTCGTATCATCGAAAGCCCGGTTATCGATACTCCTACTTCCACTACTACTACTACTTCTACTACTGATCCTGTCAGGCTTTCCAGAAATAGAACCTCAAATGCCCTCAGAAGTTTGGGAAACACTCTTCCCAGCGGTAATTACGGTTTCTCTGCTGATCTCGAAATGGGAGATGGGGAAGCTTATATAATCTCTCAACCCAAACCTATGATTGTTCCTGATGTGGAAGGCGAAGTATATCTCGAGTTCAAACTCAGTCAAAAAGGTGGAGTGGATATGAACAGTGTTATAGTGCTTTCCTACACTACCGGAAACTATGTGGAAGCAGTAAAAAAAGTCTTACCACAGTGGCGTTTTGGGTTTCGTGGTGTATATAGTCCTGAGCGCAAGTATCGTGTGCGTTGTAAGTTTGTATTAGATGAATAGTAACATAAGCACTATCCCAAAAATAATGGGAGTGTTGAATCTAACTGAGGATTCATTCTCTGATGGTGCTTTATATATGGAAACTCACCAAGGGGTTAAACACGCCTGTGCTATGATAGAACAGGGAGCATCAATAATTGATATTGGTGCAGAATCAACCCGCCCCGGTTCAAAGCCGGTACCCAAAGAAATAGAGATGCAAAGAGTGATACCTGTGCTAACAGAGCTTAAGCAGGTAAGCCCCAGTACTTTGTATTCTATAGACACCCGCAAAGCCTCAGTTGCGAAAGCGGCATTAGAAAGAGGAGCAGATATCATAAACGATATTTCTGCACTAAGAGATGATGCTGAAATGTCCAGTATAATCGCCTCATTTCCCCAAGCAAGGGTTATCCTCATGCACATGCAGGGACAGCCTCAGAACATGCAAAACAATCCCACCTACGAGGATGTGCTGAGGGACATCTATGCATTCTTTTCCGAGCGAATAGATTTCTGCCTGAAAAAAGGGATCAAAATCAGCAATATTATGCTTGATCCCGGTATTGGTTTTGGAAAAAACCTGCAACACAACCTGAAGCTGTTAGCTAATCTAAATGTGTTTCACAAGCTTGGCTTGCCTATTGTCTTAGGTGCCAGCAGAAAGAGCTTTATAGATGCTGTCAGCCCCACACCCGTAGAGCAACGGTTGGCAGGAAGCCTGGCTGCTGCTGCTTGGGGAACAATGCAAAATGTCGCAGTTATCCGCTGTCATGACGTTTGGGCTCATGTAAATTTCCTGCGGGTGTTTCAGGCAATAGATTGTGAACGTAACAACGGCACGGCTTTAGAAGGGTAGATATAATGGGCTTTTTAATCCCCCAATTTAAGGATATCATAGACATTCTTATCATTGCTTTTCTGCTCTACCAATCCTTGCTCATTGTTCGCAAATCTGGTGGCTATCAGGTACTTTGGGGTCTATTGTTTTTAATGCTGCTTTATTTTTTAGCAGTGGTATTCGATCTAAAGGTTGTTAGTTCCCTGCTAAGTGCTATCCGCAACTTCTGGATAATCGCGGTAGTGATCCTGTTTCAGCCCGAATTGAGATCAATTCTGGCTCGGCTAAATCTATCGCGGGAGCTGGGCATTGCCTTCCGAAAAAGAGAGAAGAAATCTCTATATTCTGCACTGATAGATGCGGTATCCTCCATGAGTTTTCGCAAAACGGGTGCTCTTATTGTTTTGGAAAACAAACGCAAGCTACATGAATACGTGCATAGCAGCGAACTAATAGATTCCGCAATCTCTATGCGCTTAATCCTTACTATATTTAACCCGAAAAGCCTTCTGCACGACGGTGCCATAATTATTCGCGGGGAACGCATCATGGCTGCTAAAGTGGTGCTCCCTTTGTCCAAAAAGCCGGATTATGTACGTAAATTTGGTACCAGGCATTTAGCCGGTATCGGGATAACAGAGCTGAGTGACGCCATCGCTATAATTGTTTCCGAACAAAGTGGCAAAGTATCTGTTGCGCAAGCGGGCAGCATTCAAACCGATGTTGCCTTCGAAGAACTGATGCAGATTCTCACAGATGCCACAAAGTAAACGCCCGCTACTTATTGGCATAAGCGGCAACATAGGCAGTGGTAAAAGCAGCTTTTGCCAGGCAATTGCAGATAAAAACATTAGCGTGATTTATACTGATACCCTTGCCAATCAACGATTGGAAGATTCTATCGTTATTGAAGCCCTGATAGCTCGATATTCCGAAGCAATTTTAACTGAAGAGAAAACTACAAACCCCAAACAACATATAGATAAACATAAGCTTGCTGATGTTGTATTCAGAGACCCAAGAGAAGTGGAATTTCTTAATTCATTGCTTCACCCACTTGTCCTTAAAGACATGCAGGAAATTGTGGATACATGTGAGGAATCCGTGCTTTGCTTCGAAGTTCCCTTGCTATTCGAAGCAAGTCTGGAAACATGTTTTGATTATCTGATACTTGTTACGGCAACACAGGAAAATCGCTTTAGCAGATTAGCTTCCAGAGGCGTGCCAATATCAAACGTACGGAAAAGAATGCAAAGCCAATTAGATGACAGCATAAAAAAGGATAAAGTGGACTTAGTGATAGTTAATGATGGCAGCATCGAAGAACTTTTATTAGCTGCTGATGCCTTCATAGCAAGTTTAGGTAGCATCAGTAAGCGAGTAGTTATTCCCTTTTTTATGGCATAGTAGGCACAAATACTCCACATACAGCAGCAAGTCCATATCAATAATCAAGTCATAATATACTTTAAGTGCGATGGAAATGAATTATCTACATACTAAGGTTGGCAAGAATTGAGGTTCACTGCTTGCTACTTTCAGATTTTTTAGTTTTAGCAATTCATGCTCACTTTCAAACTTGGTGGGTAGCATATGTTCTGAACAATATCAGTTATTCATTAGCCCAATCAAATCTGATAACAAACTCTATCTTTAGCCTTGCTTGCAGTCCATGTCCTTCCCATAACCCTCCCGTATCGGATATGGGAGGGTTACGGGAATCTTAACGATAATAATTAGTCTAAATCCATGTTGTTAGTCACGTAGCAATAGCTGCCTTGAAAGGCAAGACTGGGTGCATAATCCCAGTTTTGGCACCTATAAAACCAACCCACTCATTTGAAAGTGAGCCACAATTCATCATCTCACATCATACTTACTCTGTTCCAACCCGCCAAATATCCTGTTAAACACATCACAAATAAGGTTTTGGGGGATGTTTAGGGCATGCTAAGCGGTTGTTTACTAAGCAGGAAGGGATGATAAGGGCACAATAGGGAGTACAAAGTGCGTGTGATATTGCAATTGTTAAAAAGCATCTGGTGCTACCTCCCCACTCTCTCCAGATTATCATTGACTAAAAAGCGGTCATGGCATTTTTTGAAGTAAAGATAACAAAAAGATAATGGAGGAACAATGAGACAAGCCGTTGTTGTTTGCGCAAAGCGCAGTCCCATCGGTAACTTTGGCGGAGCTTTCAAGGATGTATCTGCAGTGAACCTGGGGGTAATTACCCTTAAAGCAATTCTGGCGGAAAGCGGAATTAAACCAGAACTGATTGATGAAGTAATCATCGGGAACGTATGCGGTGCAGGCTTTGGGCAGAATATCGCCCGTCAGGTTTCTATTCACAGTGGAATTCCGGATTATGTTCCTGCCTACACCATAAATAAGGTTTGCGGTTCGGGCATGAAGGCTGTTTCTCTGGCTGCATTGATGGTTAGCAGTGGCGAAGCAGATATAATTATTGCCGGCGGTACTGAAAATATGAGCCAGATACCTTATATTTTACCAGACGAACGCTGGGGTGCGCGCATGGGCAACAAGACAGTTGTAGATTTGATGATCCGCGATGGTCTTAGCGATATATTTAACGATTATCACATGGGTTTAACTGCTGAAAACCTTGCCGAAAGATATAGCATCAGCCGTATTGAACAGGACGCATTTGCTGCTGCAAGCCAGAACAAAACTGAGGCTGCGCAGAACAGCGGACGCTTTAAAGACGAGATTGTACCAGTAATCATACCCCAAAAAAGAGGGGATGCTCTGGTTATTGATAAAGACGAAATGCCCCGTGCAGGCGTAACTGCAGAGAGCCTTGCCAAACTGCGTCCTGCCTTCAAGAGCGATGGCAGTGTAACTGCTGCAAACAGCAGCGGGATTAACGACGGAGCTGCATTACTGCTAATCATGAGTGCAGATAAAGCCCAAGAACTGGGCTTAACTCCCCTTGCCAGTTTTGTGCAAAGCGCATCTGCAGGTGTAGATCCTGCTGTCATGGGTTACGGTCCTGTGCCAGCCATCAAAAAAGTATTGGAGAAATCAGGATGGAACCTGGGCGAAATAGAGCTGGCAGAGCTGAATGAAGCTTTTGCCGCACAATCCCTTGCGGTAATGAAAGGTATAGAGCTGGAAGGGCTGGGAAAGCTGAACCCTGAGATAGTGAATGTGAACGGTGGTGCTATTGCACTGGGACATCCCATCGGAGCAAGTGGTGCGCGTATTATCGTAAGCCTGCTTCACGAAATGAAACGCCGCAACCTGCACAAGGGGCTTGCTTCCCTTTGCATTGGTGGCGGAATGGGTATTGCCAGCTTGTGGCAACGTTAGAAAAGGAGATCATCATGACAGATAAATTAAAATTAGACAGAAGCATGGCTCTCTTCGCTGAGGCGCAGATCCTTGTCCCCGGTGGTGTAGCCGGTATCCGCAGGCCTTACAATTTCGTTCAGGGTGAATACCCTATCTTCTTTGACCATGGCAAAGGCGGCAGAATTACTGATGTGGACGGCAACGAGTATATTGATTACCTTTGCGCATATGGTCCTATAATTCTTGGCTATCGCGAAGATGAAGTGGATAATGCAGTAATAGAGCAAATCCGTACAAAGGGCTTCTGCTTCTCCCTTACTCAGGAAAAACAGAATGAGCTGGTGTATAAACTCCGGGAAGTTATCCCAAGCTGCGAAATGGCAGCCGTTGTTAAGACCGGTAGTGATGCTACTACCATTGCCATACGGGTTGCCAGAGCTTATACAGGAAAGACCAAGATAGCCCGTTGCGGTTATCATGGCTGGCACGACTGGTGCGTGGAAGTAAAGGGTGGAATCCCGCAGAAGCTGTATGAGGATATAATCGAGTTCCATTACAATGACTTGAACGAGCTTGAAGATGTCCTGAAAGCTAACAAAGATGATATGGCAGGGATTATCGTAACCCCCGTCGGCCATCCGCTGGCTGCTGAAGTGCAAATGCCCAAACCCGGTTACCTGGAAGGCGTGCGCGCTTTAGCAGATAAATATAATGCTGTGCTAATCTTCGACGAAATCCGCACCGGTTTCAGATGCAGTATTGGCGGTGCACAGAAGCATTTTGGCGTTACACCTGATCTTACTACCGTCGGCAAAGCTATGGCTAACGGCTATGCTATTGCCGCACTTGTCGGTAAAACAGAATTCATGAAGCTAATGGCAGATAAGGTTTTCCTTTCTTCCACATTCTTCCCCAATACCGATAGCATTGTGGCAGCACTGAAGACCATCGAAATCCTGCAAAGAGACAATGTATTGGATATCATCGCAGCAAAGGGGCATAAGTTCTCTTCCCAAGTACAGAAAGTTGTGGATGAATCAGGTGTGCCTGCAGGATTTAGTGGTTCACCGTGGATGCCGTTTATTACCTTCGATAAAGATGAAACAGGACTTTACAAGAAACTGCGCAACGAATTCTATACTCAGTTAATACGCCGTAAGGTATTTCTGCAACCTTATCATCATGGCTACATTTGCTACCGCCATACGGATGAGGATTTGGCATACACCGTGCAAGCGATAAAGGAATCTTTCGCCGAACTACAGCCCATGCTATAAGGGGATTATTGTGGCTAAATACATCTTTGTAATGGGTGGTGTTATTTCTTCCTTAGGGAAGGGGATTGCCACCGCATCTATTGGTCTGCTGTTGAAATCCATGGGCTATAAGGTAGTGTTGCAAAAGTTCGATCCTTATCTTAATGTAGACCCCGGAACCATGAGCCCTTATCAGCACGGAGAAGTATTCGTGACGGATGACGGTGCTGAGACGGATTTGGATTTGGGGCATTATGAACGCTTTGTGGATGAAGCACTTAGCCACAATTCAAGCTGCTCAGCCGGACAAATTTACGAAAGCGTGCTTCTAAACGAACGCAAAGGCGTGTATCTGGGTAAAACAGTTCAGGTTATCCCTCATGTTACCAACGAGATAAAGAATCGTATTCAGCGTTTGTCAGAAAAATACGACATTGTAATAACCGAAATAGGTGGCACAGTTGGTGATATCGAAAGTCTGCCATTTATCGAGGCTGTACGTCAGCTTCGGCTGGATTTGGGTTATGAGAATACGCTGTATATCCTGCTGACCTATGTACCCTATATCAAGGCAGCGGGAGAACTAAAAACCAAGCCCTCACAACATAGTGCTTATAAACTACGTGAGATTGGTATCCAGCCGGATGTGCTGCTTTGCCGCTCTGAAAAGCAGTTTGACGAGGATATCTATAGCAAGATTGCCCTGTTTACCAATGTGCAGCGCAGTCATGTGATTAATGCGATCGACGTTAAATGTGTTTATGAGATTCCCCTCAACTTCCAAAAAGCAAATTTACCAGAAATTATTTGTAAGCATTTCGGCTTAGAGATGAGAGAGATGAATCTGGAAGCATGGAAGCAGTTTCTGCATAACAGATCAGTAGCAGAAAGCACAGTAAATATAGCTGTGTGTGGTAAGTATGTAAAGCACCAGGATGCTTATAAAAGCGTGGAAGAAGCATTGGTCCATGCAGCTGCTTCACTGAAAAAAAAGATCAAGATTAAGTGGGTGGATTCCGAACGCAGCTTCGCCGATGGCGATTTGGAAAAGGAACTATCCGGGATGGATGGTATCCTTATACCGGGTGGATTCGGTATTCGCGGAATTGAAGGTAAGATTAGTATTGCCAATTATGCACGCATTAACAATATCCCCTTCTTTGGTATTTGCCTCGGTATGCAGGTGGCGGTTATTGAGTGTGCCAGAAACATCTGTAAGCTCAAGAATGCCAATAGCAGCGAGTTTGACGAACGAAGCAAATATCCGGTTATACACCTGATGGAGGACCAATTATACATTGATAAAGTTGGTGGTTCAATGCGCCTGGGTGCATATGATTGCAATCTGGAAAAAGGTAGCCTTGCATATCAGGCTTATAATAGCGAGATTATCAACGAAAGACACCGTCACCGATATGAATTTAATAATGCCTACCGCAGCCAGCTGGAATCGGCAGGTTTGAAGCTAAGCGGCTTATCTTTAGATGGCTTGCTTGTTGAAGTTGTAGAGTTACCGGCTCATCAGTTCTATATTGGAGTTCAGTTCCATCCTGAGTTCAAAAGCCGTCCCAATAAGCCGCATCCTATCTTCCGTGCTTTTGTACAAGCAGCTTCACAGTATATACGTTAATCCTAATGAAATAGTATCTAAGCCATTCTTAATTTAGATGTAGATTGCTATCCGCCGAAGTGCTAACATGATCTCATCATGATAAATCATGCTCAACGTTGGTTGTATCTACACTGAAGCTTTATCGTGGGCTTGGTGAATACAACCGGATACTTGACATTGTTGAAATATTTTCAAGTGTAAAAGATATTATAGCCGTTGCTTATTATGCTATGCATTCGTGAGTTAGCATTCGCCATAATGTGTGATGTTGACTTCTATCCACAAGTAGCTGCTATTGAGACCTTTTTTTTGTTGCCAGCATATGCGAATACATACATGTTGCTATTGCTTGTAAACTGCGATCCTGATATTCTAAAAATAGTAGAATAGGTTGTATGGAAGATGTAATGCGATTAGTAAAAAAATATGTTATGAGGCTCTTGACACCTGTTGTCGCTTACAGAACAGTAGTATTGTTTTTCATTCTTACCTTAGCAGCAGTAACAATTGCATCCTGTAAAGATGAAACTGCAAACAAAGCTGAGAATCTTTATAAAAGTGATTTAGAAACCGCATCATCTGCAGCTTCCATAAAAATCAGATATCGCCCTCAATGGTATCATCAAGCACAATATGCAGGTGTTTACATGGCTGCCAAAAAAGGCTTTTACAAAAACTATGGCTTAGATGTGGAAATCCAATCCGGAGGAGCTGATGTACCGGCTTTTGAATCACTGATAAGTGGGGTTACTGATATTACTCAACTATTTTTACTTACAGCTCTTACCAGGGATGCAGAGAAGAATAATCTGGTCAATTTAGCTCAAATATCACAGAAATCATCGCTGATGCTGGTCGGAAAAAAAGCACGCGGGATCAATTCTATCAGCGATTTGAATAATAAGAAAATCGGATTGTGGCGAACTGATTTCCGTGAGTTATCGCTTATCTTTCTGAAACAGAACAATTTGAGCATGAAGATAGAAAATTTGGACATCTCTATAAACATGTTCCTTAATGACATCATTGATGCGATGAATGTGATGCGCTATAATGAATATCATCAGCTAATCCAGGCTGGTATTAATCCTGAAGAATTGTTCCTTATACCCTTTAGTGATGTCGGGTTGAACATAATTGAAGATGGGCTATATACTACGCGAGAATTCTATAACAAATACCCAACTCAGTGCGAGAACTTTGCAGAAGCCACCATGGATGGCTGGCTCTACGCAATTAACCATCAGGAAGAGACAATTGACCTGGTACTTGATATTATGAAAAGGCACCACATCAGAGCTAACCGCCCCCACCAAGCTTGGATGCTGAAAGAAATCCGTGAAGTTGTTCTTGCAAAACCAAACAAAATGGGGATACTGGCGGAAGAGGATTTTGAAATAACCAAGAGTTTACTTGAAGCTCAGGGGCTGCCTGTATCCAAACAATTCTATAGGGATTTTTATCCAGATGCGAAGTAAGACAGAAGACCGTACCATTGCTTATCAAATAATCTCTTATATCTTTCTTAGTCTGATGATCATCTTCGGTCTATCCATTACTGTTACCCTGTTTCTTTTTTCTAACGTTATGCTGGATAACGCACGTGAGTCTACCAGCCATCTCGCAAACGGAACAATCTCAAAGATTGATGGCAAACTTGAAAAAGTAGAAGCTATTGCCACAAGTGTTATGGAATTGTATTTTATGAACGAGTTAGACAGTTCCTCGTTAGATTATTATTTTCATGATTTGCTTTATGAGCATCAGGAACTCGTTTCTATCGGTATCGCCTTCGACCCTTCACAGAATAATATCCCTAATTCCAAGACAATAACACATGTAAAAAACCAAGCTGTTATACATTTCGCTGATAACACAGATTATCAATACTTGGACTGGTTTCAAATCCCTTACCAGAAAAAGATGAGTTTCTGGACAGAGCCTTGGTATGATGCAGATGGCACCAACAAGTATGTGATCTCGTATTGTAAACCCGTGTTTAAAGAAGGGAAAATGCTTGGAGTCATTCGTTTTGATACGGAGTTAGGCTTCCTGCAAAGCATGGTATCACCTCTTAAACTTAAAAAAAGTGGTTACGCCTTTCTTATTTCCAATACCGGAACAATTATTACTCATCCGGCTGATTCTTTAGTTATGAACGAAAGCATCTTTAGTGTAGCAGAACAAACTAATGATAAAGCCCTTCGGGAATTAGGACGAGCAATGATAGGTGGTGGCTATGGCTTTGTTCGCATCCGAGGCGAATCTATGTTTAAAAACAGTTGGATATATTATACTCCTCTTCTTACGAATAACTGGTCATTAGGCGTTGTGATCGCTAATTCAGATGTAATGCGGGACTTGAATCTAATTCTTGTTATCCAAATATTCATCTCTATCCTGGTTTTCTTAATCATATCAATAATTGTCTATACAAGAACTCAGAGCGTAGCCAAGCCATTGCGACACTTCTCCGACATCGCTCAAAGAATCGGAATGGGTGATTTTGATACGCAACTGCCAACCCTAAGTAGAACATATGAGATTGAACGGCTAACCCATGCTTTTGCCTCCATGCAAGCATCATTGAAAGCTTATATCCACAATCTGGAAGTGTCTAATCATGAAAAGAACCGGATACTGGCTGAAGTTCGCTTTGCAGCAGAAATTCAGAAGAATCTTATTCCCACAAATACTGACAAACCATGCGGTAGGGATGAACTGCGGGTATTTGGAGTTCTTGAGCCTGCAAGCGAAATTGGGGGGGATTTGTTCGATTACTTTATGATCGATAACAAACACTTCTGCTTTGCAATTGCTGATGTGGTTGGGAAGGGAATCGTGGCTGCGATGACAATGACAATCGTTTCTACCTTTCTGCGGAGTATATCCTCCTATCATCACAGTGCTAAAAGTATAATGTGGGAATTGAACGCATTTCTCTGCCGTAACAACATTGAGGCGAATTTTGTTACAGTGCTCTTGGGAGTGATAAATCTGGAGCAGGGTACTTTAGAATTTTCGAACGCAGGTCATGTGCCCATGTTTATTCGCAAGATGGACCGTTCATATACCAAATATGCTGAAACACACTCAACGGCAGTTGGCGTATTTGATAACCTGGAGATTTCTTCCGAAACTTTGCAGCTTGATATCGGTGATGAGCTAATCCTTTTCACAGATGGAATTACTGAAGCTATGAATGATAACGAAGATTTCCTTGGGGTTGCCGGTTTGGAGATGATAATTAAAACCCTGGGTAATCCCAATCCCCAAAAGAGTGCTTCTATCATACTTGAGGAAGTGCATAAGTTCTCTAAAGCTTCAAAGGATAAAGACGATATTACTATCCTGGCAATTGATTACAGACACCCGCTTAGAAAGTAAACTTTAGTAAGCTACGTTACGTTTTCTGGTTAAGCAACTCTGCAACAGCCATTGCCACCGGAAGCTCTCCAATCGAAATCTTTTTTTGAAGTATCGGAAGGCTTTCTTTAATTCTGGATTGCTGGTAAAAAGAATGCAGAACCGATTCATTGATAAGGGTATTGAACCACTCAGTATTTTGGGTTGTGCGTCTTTGGGTGAATATCCCGCTTTTACTTGTTGAGATTTTAAAGTTTTGGATAATCTCCCATATCTCTTTGATTCCGGTTCCATTAACAGAAGAACAAGTAACAGCTTTAGTAACCCAGGCTTCTGTGGCATGCCTGAGGTAATGCAGTGCATTGTTGTATTCCTGCTTAGCAAGTTCAGCTCTTTGGATATTGTCACCATCTGCCTTGTTCACTACGATCAGGTCTGCCAGTTCGATGATGCCTTTTTTTATACCCTGCAATTCATCTCCTGCACCGGCAATTTGCATCAGCAGAAAGAAATCCACCATAGAACGAACGGTGGTTTCAGATTGACCAACGCCCACCGTCTCAATTAATATCACGTTATACCCCGCAGCCTCACAGAGGAGAATGGATTCACGTGTTTTCCTTGCCACTCCCCCCAACACTCCGGCATTTGGAGAAGGGCGGATAAAACTATCCGCATGCCGTGATAGCAGCTCCATACGCGTTTTATCACCCAGGATGCTTCCTTTGCTGATGCTGGAACTGGGGTCTATTGCAAGTACTGCTACGCGATATCCTTGCTCTATCAGCCACAAGCCAAAGCACTCTATAAAAGTACTCTTCCCCGCTCCGGGAACACCTGTGATGCCGATTCTGATGGAAGAACCGGAGTAAGGCAGAAGCTGTTTTAGTAGCTCCTGCCCTTTTTCGAAATGTTTATCCGAATTGCTTTCTATTAACGTAATTGCTTTTGAGAGCATTGTACGGTTACAGGATTTTACTCCCTCTACAAGCGAAGTTATATCGACATGTTTTACCTGATGAACAGTTACGTGTTGTGAAATGCTGGAAGCGGGTGACTGCTTTCCCACCACTACTCTGCTGGCAAACTCTGTCCCAGAGCCTTCCGGAGCCCATTCAGGCTTGCGCTTATCTGTCATGTCAGCGTTCCAGCAATTTTCCCATTATTACAGTTGCGGCTTCGGGAAGTTTTGTCCCGGGTCCAAAGATGGCTGCTGCACCGTGTTCATAAAGGAAATCATAATCCTGTGCAGGAATCACCCCACCTACGATAACCATAATATCCTCTCTGCCGTGCTTTTTGAGTTCTTCCATTAACTGCGGCAGCAGCGTTTTATGCCCTGCGGCAAGGGAACTCATGCCCACAATATGCACATCATTTTCCACAGCTTGCCTGGCAGTCTCTTCCGGTGTTTGGAACAAAGGTCCCATATCCACATCGAAGCCCATGTCCGCGTATGCTGTAGCGACCACTTTGGCACCACGATCATGACCGTCCTGACCCATCTTGGCAATCAAAATACGGGGACGGCGTCCTTCCTGCTCGGCAAACCGATCTGTTAAAGTACGTACTTTTTCGATATCATCCATATTGGCATACTCACTACTATAAACATTATTGATTAGGTGTATGGAAGCATGATGGCGTCCGAATACTTTTTCCAGAGCATCAGATATCTCACCTAATGACGCTCTTTTACGAGCCGCATCAATAGCGAGTTCCAGCAGGTTTCCCTCGCCTGTTTCGGCGCACTTTGTAAGTGCATTTAAGGAGGCTGTAACATCTGCACTATTGCGCTCTTTACGCAGCTTTTCCAGTCTTTTTAACTGAGCGATCCGCACAGCAGTGTTATCCACTTCCAATATATCCATGGCAGCTTCCTGCTCCAGGCGGTACTTGTTCACGCCAACAATCACGTCTGCACCGGAATCTATCTTAGCTTGGCGTCTAGCAGAAGCCTCTTCAATACGCATCTTAGGCAAGCCGGTCTCGATAGCTTTTGCCATTCCACCCAGCTTCTCAACTTCCATGATATGATCCCAGGCTTTGTGCATCAGTGCATCAGTAAGGGATTCCACATAATATGAACCCGCCCAGGGGTCGATAACTTTACAGACCCCAGTCTCATTTTGCAAATACAACTGGGTGTTTCTGGCTATACGTGCTGAGAAGTCCGTAGGCAGGGCAATGGCTTCATCCAGAGAGTTCGTATGCAGAGATTGGGTATGTCCCATGGTTGCTGCCAAAGCCTCTATAGTGGTACGTGTAATGTTATTGTATGGGTCTTGCTCCGTAAGGCTCCAGCCCGAAGTCTGCGAATGGGTTCTTAAAGCCATCGACTTCGGATTCTTGGGGTTAAAGTCTTTAATTATCTTTGCCCAAAGCACTCTTGCTCCGCGCAACTTGGCTATTTCCATGAAGTAGTTCATTCCTTCTGCCCAGAAAAAGGACAGACGGGGAGCAAATACATCAATATCAATACCCGCTGCTATTCCCGTGCGTACATATTCAAGTCCGTCCGCAAGCGTATAAGCCATTTCCAGATCAGCGGTAGCACCTGCCTCCTGCATATGATAACCGGAAATACTAATGCTGTTAAACTTCGGCATCTTGCGAGAGGTATAGCTAAAGATATCGGCAATTATCTTCATGGATGACAAAGGCGGATAGATATAGGTGTTGCGCACCATGTATTCTTTCAATATATCATTCTGAATGGTGCCATTAAGTGCTTCCTGCGGGACGCCCTGTTCCTCTGCAGCCACTATGTAAAACGCCATAATCGGTAACACTGCACCATTCATGGTCATAGATACGCTCATTTTATCCAGCGGGATTTGGTCGAAGAGAATCTTCATATCCAGAATCGAATCCACTGCGACACCGGCTTTACCGACATCACCTACTACACGGGGATGGTCAGAATCGTAACCACGGTGAGTGGCAAGATCGAAAGCTATGGACAAGCCCTTCTGCCCCATCGCCAGATTCCGGCGATAGAAGGCATTGCTTTCTTCTGCTGTGGAAAATCCCGCATACTGGCGTATAGTCCACGGCCGCTGAATATACATGGAGGGATACGGACCGCGCAGAAATGGTGCTATACCGGATAAATAGTCCAGATGCTCCATTTTTTCAAGGTCTGCTTTGGTGTAATAAGCCTTCACATCTATTTGTTCATTTGTTTTCCATACAGGTTGCTTAGCAGTATCCTGTGTGGCTTCAGCTTCAAACTTCGGCTTCAAGGTCAAGAAATCAGGATTCATTGTTTCACCCCCATCAGGCTGGACAATTCGGTTAAGGTATCATATGCATCCGCTCTCAAGTGGATAAACAGGTTTATCCCCAGTTCCTTGTAGCTCTGCACTGCATCAGTGGGGTAGCCTGCAAGCATCATTGTCTTTCCCTTCATGACAGCACACAGTTCAGGTACCAAATGCTGGTAGTTATCATCTGTAGAGCAAATGCAATAAGCCGCAGCATTCGCGTTCCTGGCTGCCTCAGCTGCTTCTGCCACTGTAGCAAATCCACTGGGAGAGATAACTTCAAAACCACCAACCTGCAAGAACCCACCTGCAAAATCTGCCCGGGCTTTATACTCATCAATAGTGCCCATATTCAGAAGGAACACTTTGGTGTTTTGCTTAGACTGGCTTACTTGTGTTCGCAGAGTTTCCAGCTTTTCCACTGCTCTGCGGCGTGGCAATGCACCCTTTTCCAGGCTTACTGCTTTTGCTTTTTCATCTTCAGAAGCATCATGTTTCTGCTGGTCTGTCTTTTCCAGTGGGTTGGCAAACATGTTAACTCCCACAAAAACATTCTTGCGCTTGTTTACCGCATCGATTCTTGCATTGGCAATGCTATCTATCAATTCGTGTATCTTGCCGGCACGTAAACATCTAACCATTCCACCTGCGGCTTCCAGTTCCTGCATTGTTTCCCAGGCTTTGTTAGCCAATTCGGCAGTGAGGCTTTCAATATAATAACACCCTCCGGCAGGATCAACCACTTTACCAAAGTGTGCTTCTTCTTTCAAAATCACTTGTTGGTTTCTTGCCATACGACGTGAGAACTCGTCAGGGATAGCTACAAGTTCGTCAAAACAGCTTATCTCCATACTGTCCACACCGCCTATCACGCCGGAAAAGCCTTCTGTGGAAGTGCGCAGTACGTTCACATAATTATCGTAAACGCTTTTGTTAAAGCTGGCAGTCTTCCCGTGAATCCAAACCTTCTGGCTTGCTTCATCGCCGCCGAAAGCCTTTATCATTTCCGCCCACATCAGTCTAAAGGCACGTATCTTGGCAATCTCCATAAAGAAGTTCGAGCCAAGCGACAGCTTCACCTGAAACAGCGGGGCAAGCTGGTCTATAGTAAAACCTGAATACTGCAAGCCCTGTATCAGCCCTATCGCTGTGGATAACACAAAGCCGAGCTCCTGCGTGGAAGAAGCACCGCTTGCTTCATAAACACTGCCGTCTATAGACAAAACCCGTATCTTCAGAGCCTTCTCCACCGCCCACTTCACACTATTAACCACAAGCTGCCAGAATTCTTCCAAGGGAATATCTACGCTACCAATGCGTGCGAACTCGGAAGTAGGATCAAACCCAATCCCTGCTTCAAGCGTATCAAGCGGAATCTTCTGTTCTTCGCAATATTGTTCAAAAAGCTTATAAAAGGGAACCTCGCACACGTCCAATTGCATAAACAGCGGAGCACCATGCAAATCCACTCCTTTCAGAGCTGTGCGTACATCCTCTATGGTTTTTAGTGTCACACCGCGCTTGGTATCTGCATGCTTAAGAGTTAGATTTACCGCGGTCAAGCCATTCTGCAAATCATGCAGCAGCATCTCGTTCAGTTTCTTCAGATCCGGCTCATCATAGCTCTGGGCAATCAGCCAGCCTTCATCCAGAAAGCGTTGCGGGTTGTTACCACGCAAGTAAGGCGCAGCACCCGGAGGGCAATCTGTAAAAGTTAAATCTGCAATATCCTCTCTGCGGTAAATGGGCTGCAGGGTTATCCCCTCATAAGTTTTGGTCTTCATCACTTTGTCGAAATCTGCTCCTTTAAGGGTGTCGTTCACTGCCTTTAGCCATTCTTCGTAGCTGGGGGCAGGAAAGCTTTCCCTCAGGTTCAGTTTGTTTTCATTCTCCACTGTGATCTCCTTCTATTGTTTTTTTTCAATTAAAGCTTTTACTGGTTTCATTCCGTAAGCGGAACCTTCCTGAATTGCATCAAGGATAGCCCCGCCACCTGTAAAGAAGTAATACTTCGGGTCGTTCTGCGCCTGGGCAAACACTCCCGGAAGGTACTCTTTAAAGTCCTGAATCGTGTCTCCTCCGCCAAACAGTTTCACCGCTTTATCGCAACTATCTATCAAGCGATACATCGCCATGCTGCCTTCCGGGAACAAAGCGGTGTAACCCATCACGGCATTCACAAAGAAGCTTCCGGCTTCTGTAAATATCTTCTTTATCTCTTCAATTTCAAAATTTTGGGGAGCTACATCCAACACAAAGCCAAGCTTAGTACCTTTTTTCAGTTCTTTTACGTTGTGAATCTTCCAGCTCTTGGCTTCACGCTTTTCAATTCCCTTGTTTTCCACAATGAAAGGCAATTCCACTATCTTTGCTTCATGTTCCTTGCTGTCAGCAATAAACTTCGCTGCCGCAGCTATGTCCTCTTCGCCAACGCCTTCTATCTTTATGCTGTATTTGTAGCAAAGATAGGCATTGTATATCACTCCACCCAGGATAAGGTGATCGGCAATTTTAATAAGCGAAGATAAAGGACCAATCTTAGTATCGAACTTCGAACCTGCCACAATCCCTACCAAGGGGCGTTTGGGCTTGAATACAGACTGCAAATGATCCACTTCTTTCTGCATCAGCAAGCCCGCAAAGGAGGGAAGATACTTCACGATGGCATAGGTGCTGGCATGAGCTTGCCACGAACCGAAAGCATCATTGATATAAACATCCGCGTATTTCGCCAGCTTTTTAGCAAGCACATCCGCGCTTTCATCCTTGGCTTCCTCGCCTTTGAACCAACGGGTATTGGGAAGATACACAAAATCTACTTTACCTTTTTTAAGCTTGTCAATTGCTGGTTTCAGAGGCTTTAAATCAATCAAGCCTTCCTTGCCATCTGCTTGTAAATCTGGAATCAGCCCTTTAAGCTGAAGCTTGGTCTGCAAATAATTAACAATCGCCTGCACAGAATCTGCTTCCGAGATGGTGATCACACCGGTCTTTTTGTCAAAGGGACGCCCCACATGCGTCATCAACACAGGTAAGCCCCCTTGCTTGTAAATATGTAAAAGAGTTGGAATAGTGGCATCAATCCGCATGGTGTCTTTAATTTTCCCTTTTTTTACCACATTGTGATCCATCCTTACCAAGCAGACTTTTCCGTTTAAATCTGCATCCAGCATACCCGGCATCTTTTTCATCTTCCTTATCTCCTTTTATATCATGATTATACTATGAGCTTAGAAACATCAAGCCATATTTATTGCATACAGTCTATGCTAAAAGGTATCGTTATACCGTCAAGAAAAATATGCAAGATCCATCCACACAGGATTTTCATTTCAGGATTCGCTTCCCCTTCAATTGATACTCATAGACACCCCGGTTTATCAGCCAAGTTGCACAAAATATGCTTATTCTACACTTAAGCTCCATCTCTATTACACGCAGAAAACCATATACCACCCTGCCACAATCCTGCCACGACCCTGCCGCAATGTGGCAGGGTTGCGGCAGGATCACCTTTATGTGGTATGCGAATTATTGCGTCTAATAGAGATGGAGCTTAAATGTAGAAGGCAGTATTTTTGGCGTAACAGAAAGCTATCAGAGTGTTGTAAAAGACTGTATTGAGTGTATAAGAGAGATATTTTTAGCTTAATTGGCTTGCCTACTTTTGTAAAAACTGCGAGATAAAAAACAGTGAAAAATGCTTCTTGACAAAAAGCGAATACTGTTTAACCTTTGCGCAAAGCCATAGTGAGGTGATTATGTTTAAAAAAGCTCTGCTGTATTTGCTGCTTGTACTGCCATTGTACACGGCTGCACAGAATGTCCCTTTTGTTGTTAGTGATAAAACCAGATACAGTCAGTCCGGAATTATCGGATACACAGAGATAGATTCCGTTCGCTTTCGCCAGCTGCGCCTGATACAGGAATTCAAGCTGGGCAAAGTGAAAATGGGTTTGGATATGGACTTCCTATTTAATGAAGATTACAAGTTACGCCCGGATAACTGGGATAACATCGAGGATATCCTAAGCAAATTCTATTATGTGAAATACAGTGATAGGAAAGACAATTTCTATATGCACTTAGGTGGTTTTCCCGGCTTAACCCTTGGCAATGGGTTGATTATGCAAAACTACTCTAATATGCAGCTATACCCAGCCTTGCGTAATACCGGAATATTGGTAGGTGTAAGCCCCAGATTACCTTTTGAACCGAGCTTTGAGGTATTTAGCTCCAATGTGGTACGAAACCAGATACTATCGCTAACTGTTAGGTGCAAGCCCTTGCCCGATTCCACTGTAAAAGTCTTAGATCAGTTGGTATTAGGCTTTTCTGCTGTAACCGACAGGAATCAATACAACAATCTGAAATACTATACGGACGAATCTTTAATCCATCTTACACAAGGGTTAAAGAGCAATTCTGCCACAGTGTTAGGCTTCAGCTATAATCTTCCCTTCTTTCAGACTGACAAACTTACTTTGCATCAATATGCCGAACTCGCCCACATAGCCGGGCATGGAACCGGATTCATACTCCCGGGTATATCTGCCAACTGGGGGATCATCTCCACCAATTTGGAGTATCGGGTATATGGAGATGAGTTTGTACCCGCTTTTTTCGACAGGAATTACGAAGAAAACAAAGCAACGGTTTATAGCGACCCGCAAGGCATAGTAACTAAAGAGGATAAACTGGACACAGTGAAAGCTACACAGGGATGGAATGGCAGTGTTCAGGGCAAGTTTTATGATAGAATAAATGCCCGTGTTGCTTGGGCGAACATTTTTGGCAAAGAGCTAAAAACAGGAAAATCACTGTGGCTAAATCTTGGCGTGGAATCTCAGTATAAGAGACTGGAATACTTCAGCTTATCATACAGTAAAACCGGTACCGAACACATGGCTATCCGCAAATGGAACGAACCAAACACGGAAATTGGCGGTTCTGTGACGGTGAGAGTTATCAAAAAACGATGGTTCATGACCGCACAATACTCCGAAAGATACAAGGATAAGAGCATTAGCGCTAAAGGATTATCCAGTAGCGCAGTAAAAAGATCGGTTGGGGTAGGCGTTAAGTACCTGGTAAAATAAGGCTATTTTTCTTGTAGAAAGTGGAAACGAGAGCTGTTAGCAGCCAGTTTCCACTTTCTTGCTTATGGTGAAATAGTAAGTTACGACATGTCACTTACGCACACGAGGCGTGTGCGATTACGTTGTGACAGCAGCTTTTGCTGCTTATAGATTCTCTATGTTCTTCAGTGGTTTCGGGGCAGTTGCTGCGCTGATTCCCTCCAGAGTTGCATAACCGATAGTGGGGCTGCCTGTGGGCTTACCTTCTGCATCTTCGCGGTAAAACTCCAGAGGAATGCGAATTGCCTTGCCATCAGCCTCGCTAATCTCTTTGCCATCGGCATCCTTAGCAAACAGAGGGGAGTAGAACCAGCCCAAGCCTATAGCAGCCGTGCCGTGTTCTTCGTTTACATTCTTGCGCTTAGAGCCGATTGAGGTACGCATTTCAAGGCTTACATTGGGGGAATTGATGCTGGATGTTACGCTGCCTAAGCGTTTGCCGTCCTTATAGATGCCCCTGTGGCTTACGATACCTTCGGAAACAATTATGTAGCTGCTTTTTGCTGCGCCTGAGCTAATCTCTTTAGCCAAGGCAGCTTTCCCTACAAAATCTTCTTTTGTCATATCCACGGCAGCCTCAAACAAAGGAGCGTTCGTGGGGGTGTGCATGGGATCATATTCCTGTCCCATCAAAGGTAAGCCAAAGGCACCGGCGGAGATACGGTTCTCGTCGCGTCCACCAAGCCCTACCAGTAACCCGCCAAGCTCCAAAGCAAGGGTCATAATCGCTTTAAAATCTTCCTCGGCAGTGGCAGTAGGCAAATACAGCTCCCAGCCCCAGCGATTGGTGTATCCGGTACGACTGATGTAATACTTTTGTCCCTTACGGGTAAACTCATTGAAGCTGAAATAGTTCATGTTCTTATCGGGGTTATTGCGGTTTTTTAACACTTCTCCACCGAATATCTGTTTAACAAGCTTAAATGATAAAGGTCCTTGAACATCTACTTTCACCAGTTTATCGGAGATATCCTCGGCAAAAACCTCTTCTCCGTCTAAAATATTCGCCATTATGCGGTCTATATCGGCAATTAGCACCTCTTGTTCCGCAGCATCGGCATGATGCGCTACGGTGTCGGTTATATCGTGCCCGGCATTAATCACAATGATAAACTCTGTCTCGGTAACACGCATCAGGATCATGTCGTCCTGTACCCCACCTTGGGCATTAAGCAGCAAGGTATATTTGCACTGTCCTATTTTCATGTCGCTAAAGTTTCCGGCAAGGCTGCGATTCAGTAAGGCCACCACGTCCTTACCCCAAAACCTTAGCTGCGCCATGTGGTCTATGTTATATATAGCAAGTTTATTCACGGCTTGGGCTTCTTCCAAAACGGAGGTAAGGTAGTTTACAGCCATGGAATATTGACCGAAGTTATTACGTTTGGTGCTTTGGATGGGGAGGTTTCTTAGCTTGGCTAAGAGAGGAGTGTACCAGTTCTCTTCCAAATCATAAAGGAAGGTTTTTCGCTGTTCGGATGGGAACTTGAAACCGAGGTTTGTCATCTTAGGTCTCCTAATAAATTATCATTATAAGCCAATAAAAGCAACGATTGGGATTTTGTAAAGAAATATCTGTAAGAAATTGAGAATTGAGAATTGGGAATTGAGAATTGGATGCAGTGATTAGATTACAGAATGGACAATCTCTCCACTGACCATGGTTAAATGGCTTTGGGCGGTCAACCAGAAAGTGCTTGGCTGCCGGCGGTAATCATCAATCACGATCAAATCTGCCAGCTTACCTTGCTCTATGGAACCACGTTTATGCTCCATCCGTGAGGACTGCGCTGCTCCGAGAGTATAGCCGATTATTGCTTGTATAGGGGTAAGTGCCTGCTCCGGTCTGAATACAGATGCATCCGGGTTCAGCGCATGTCTCCTTTCCACTGCACTGTATATGCCTAAGAAGGGATTGATGCTTTCTATAGGCGCATCAGAGCCAAAACCAAGCGGAATGCCTGTGTTCAGCATGGTCTTGAAGGAATATACCTGATCCTGTATCTGGTTCCAATAGGCTTCAATCATGGGGACATCGTACGCCAAATGCAAAGGCTGGACCGAAACAAAAAGTCCTGTTGCTTTTAAGCGAGGAATGTCTTCAGCGCAAATAGACTGCACGTGCTCTATGCGGTGCATAAAATTTGAATCAGGATAAGCAAGGTTTATCTTGCGGACAGTATCTATCACCTGGCGTACAGACCTGTTTCCAATGGCGTGAATAGTGCTGCTAAACCCTTTGTCGGCAGCTGACAGCATCAGCTGATACAGTTCCGCATCGCTGTAACGCAGGATACCCACGTTAGCAGGATCATCGGGATAGTGAGCATCCATAGCTGCTGTACGAGAACCCAAGCTACCGTCACCGAATATCTTCATACCACCGGTTTGATAATAATCATCACCCTCAAAGCTCTTTCTGCCTTCTGTAGCTACATAATCCAGCTCAGAAACCGGAAAATGCCAGCATAAGCAGAAGCGTGAGCCGAGGCTTGAGGCTTTCAGCAATAAATCACGGCTTAGTTTACCTTCCATGCTGTGAAAGCCTACCAATCCTTGTTTATACATCTTGTTTACACAACTCTGTATTGCTTTTACCTGAGTGTTTTCCGGTAGAGGTTCGATAAAGGCATCGAGCAATTCCACTGCCGTCTCTGTAAGTACACCCGTGGGGATTCCCTGCTCATTTCTCTCAATCCTTCCACCACTCGGATCGGGAGTGTTTGCATTTATCCCGGCAAGCTTCAAGGCAAGGGTATTGCACAGCTTACTGTGATAGTCCTTACTAATCAGGGCTACAGGTTTATCTGGGAATATCTCATCCAGAAACTGTCGGTTTAGCTTCATGGGATCTGATAGACGGTTGCGATCCCAGCAGTCCCCTAATATCCATGCCGGATTCCAACTCAGATTGGCGCGATAGTTTATCAGGTAGGCTCGGATTTCATCCAAGCTGTAGCAATCCCGTAAGTTAACCAAGAGTTCGCTTTTGGCATACTCCACAAAATGAGTGTGGCTATCCACTAAACCGGGAAGCAGTAACCTGCCCTTAAGATCAATTATCTCATAGGCTTGTGAGGCAGCCATACGGCAATCTTGCTCTGAACCAATAAAGGCAATTGTGCCATTATGGATTAGAACAGAGTTATCTTCGAAGGTTTCTTTGCTTGTGTTTAGGACGTAACCATTGGTAAATATGTAATCCATCATTACCTCAGTTTTGTTGGTATAGTATCGCTGTAGCCCGTTCCAGCAACGGTAATTCTACCCCGATGTTCAGCCTTATCCAGCCCTTGCCGGAATCGCCAAAGGCTCTGCCTGGAACGGTGATAACACCTGCATTGGCAAGCTGCCGGGCTACATCCAAATCATCAGGATTTTGGTTTTTTAGCATGATATATGGAGTAGCTTCGGGCACGTGAGCTGCTGTCGCAAACGGGGGAAGCTTTGTGTTTAGTATATTGGTGATATAAATGTGATTAGATTTTAGCAGTTGCCTGATAGATGCAGCTATTGCAGGCTCTGACAGAGCTTCCACCGTTAACTTCTGGGAAAGCCAATGGCTGCATGTGGAGATGTACTGCTTAGCTTTTATCATAGATGTGATAATCTCTTCCGGAGCGATTATCCAGCCTATACGCCATCCGCTGAGGCAATGGGATTTCGATACGCCCCCTATGCGGATAAGGTGCTCCACACTGCCCTGTAAGCAAATTGGAGCTTCATCAAAGTATAGTGACGCATATATCTCGTCTATAACAACAATTATGCCATAACGGTTACACAAGGCACCGAATCTTTCTGCCTCGCCTTCGTTGAATGTAAAACCTGATGGGTTGGAGGGAGAGCTTAGTAGAACGGCTTTAACTCCGCTCTTTAGGATTAACTCCCATTTAACCCAGTCAATATCCTTAAAATAGTTTATAACAGGTAATCTAACGACGTTTGCACCAAACATGCTGCAAAGTGAAGGATAGGCGGGGTAATCCGGATCAGGAATAGCAATGATATCATCTTTATTAACAAGAGCTGAGAGAGCGATGTATAAAGCTTCCTCTGCCCCATTGCATACACAAACCTGATTTGCAGATGTTTGGGAGTAGGTTTTGGCAATGGCTTCTCTGGTTTCAGGCAAACCGGCATTGGGAGTGTAACAAGGATTGCCATCCAGGAGCAGTTTGTTTGCTATCTCTTTTAAGCCAAGAGGCATAGGAAAGCCTAACTCTCCCAAAGCGAGGTTAATAGCACCCTCCGGTGCAGATTGCATTACACGCCTGATTAAAGAAAGCTGAATTCCGGCTAAACGGGAAGACTCAATCCAGGACACTGCGGAGGTCTTGTTCAAGCTTTACTGCCGTATCAGTTTTAGCATCGCGATATTTGATAATGATGGGGCAGGCTATTTGGAAAGATGGGTTGTTTTTCATGCTTCTCGTGCCGGGTACAACCACTGCACCGGCAGGGATGGTGAAGCTGCCGCCGGCATCACGCTCCAGATAACAAGCGTTTACACTGTCATATACAGGTGTGGAGGATGTGATAATTGTCCCGGAAGCTATAACTGCTTTGCTGCATACGATAATGCCTTCATATATGCCTGTGTTGCCACCAACGAATACTTCATCTTCTATGATAACGGGACGCGAACCAATTGGCTCCAGCACTCCCCCTATCATTGCACCGGCTGAAAGATGCACGTTCTTGCCAATTTGTGCGCAACTGCCAACCAAAGCATGGGAATCCACCATAGTACCACTATCCACCCAGGAACCGATATTAACGAAAGCAGGAGGCATTATTGTTACTCCGGGGGCGATGTAACAGCCGTTGCGGGCTGAACTGCCGCCGGGTACGATGCGAACGTTATCGTTTAGTTTGAATTGCTTTTCGCGGATAGTATCCTTATCGTAAAAGGGCTTTGTCTCGCTCCATGGTATCTGGGCAAGGGTGCCCATGCGGAATCCTAATAGAATCCCCATTTTAATCCACTGGTTTACCTTCCATCCCTCCGGGGAAGGCTCACAAGCCCTGTATTGCCCATCGTTTAAACCATCCACAAGCTGCTGGAACAATTGTCTGTGCTCCTTGGTATAATGCGAAGGAGGGGTGTTATATAAAGCTGTTATGATGTCAGAAATCATGTTATATGCTCCCGCTGAGTGCTTTTATTCTTGTTAGTGCTTCTTGCAATATGCTGCGGGGACAGCCAAAGTTAAGCCGCATAAATCCACTGCCTTCTATACCGAATCTGATGCCGGGATCAAGAGCTAACAGAGCTTTGTTTACCATCGTGTCCTGCAGTTCTTTTGCAGTTAAATTCCATTCCCTGAAATCCAACCAAGCCAGATAAGTTCCCTCAATGGGGCTTACTTGTACACCGGTAAGCTCTTTATCTACATAATCTATTATCAACTTGCGATTTCCATGAAGATAACCAAGCAGTTCCTCCAGCCAGGCTTCTGAATCCTTGTATGCAGCAATCAATGCTACTATCCCAAAGCTGTTTCCCATGAAGAGATGAAGCTTCTCGCTAAGCTCCTTTACTGGGTTGCGGAGATTAGGATTGGATATCATCAGCACAGCGGTTGCAAGTCCGGCTATATTGAAACTCTTTGCGGGAGATATCCCTGTAATGGTGATCTCCGCGAAGTTTTCGAGGGAAGCGAAAGGAATGTGTTTATTGCCGGTGAAAATGAGGTCTTCATGTATCTCGTCAGAAAACACAGTTACTTTGTGTTTCAGGCATAGATGCCCAATTTTGCACAGCTCTTCCTCGCTCCAAACACGCCCTACTGGGTTGTGCGGAGTGCATAGAATAAAGAGCTTGGATTGCTTTAGTTTAGCTTCAAAATCGTCCCAATCTATGCTATATACACCCTCAGCACTTATCAGGGAAGAAGTTAAAAGCATCCTGCCATGGTCTGTTGCGGCATTATAAAAGGGCGTATATACAGGGCTTAGGATTAGAACCCCATCACCCGGTTCGGTAAGGCTTAAAACAGTTAGTGATAAACCAGGGACTATCCCGGGAACTGCTAATATCCAGTCCTCCTTGGTATTCCAGCCAAACCTTTTTTGCTGCCACTGTATTACAGCTTGATAGAAGTCCGGTAAACGTAGATTGTAACCATAAACCGGATGCTGCGCACGTTTTGCCAGTGCTTGCTGAATCTCATCCGAAACAGCAAAGTCCATATCAGCTACCCACAATGATAGCAGGTCGCTACGTCCATAAATCATGTTTAATGCATCGTATCTGAAACAACCGCTGTTTCTGCGGTCTATCACTGTATCAAATCTTTCTGACAAATCTTACTCCGCTTTTGTACGCAGGTTTTCTACGGCATTACTAAGCTTTTCACTAAGCTTTATATTTGGGCACAAATCGGCAATGATAAGCATAATCTCCAGGGTCTTAGGGAAAGAAGCAGGTGTGATAAACAGCTTTTCCTCGCCCTTTTCATTACGGTAACGAATCTGCACCGTGTAAGTTATCTGTTTTCTTAGCTCCATATACAGAACATCGGAATACTTTATTTCCACGTTACGCTTTATGATATAGCTATAGCGAATTCGGTCTACAAAAAAAGTGACGCAGTTTAGAGAGGTGAGATGTTTCAGTGCTGAATTAAGCGAAACAACCATAATGATCAGCGGTAGCATTTTAAAAAAAGTGGGTGTATCCGCATTTACTACCACAATCAGGAAATAAAGCGAGTATAAACAAACCAGTACTGCAAAGGTAACCATAATCGCCCTTACAAAAGGGGAATACCGGAAATGGATAGGCTGCTGCGGGTAGGTAGGATCTACTTTTGGTTCAGCCGGCATTGGTATTCCTGCCATAGCTTGTTAACGCTATCCAGTACAACTTGTGGGGCAGGGACAACATCAAAAAGGTTATGCCTGTCCTGTTCGCCATGGAAATCACTTCCCCCTGTCATGTATAATCCGTTTTTCTGGGCAATCGCAATGAAGTTATCTATTTCCCATTGATAATGATCCGGGTGCCAGACCTCTATCCCGTCTATACCCATAGGAATAAACTCCTCCAGGTAAGATGCCTTTGCCAGCTTACCGGGGTGTGCAATCACAGCAAATCCACCGGCACTATGTATCACTTTGATGGCATCAGTTACGCTAACCTCCGGTTTTGCCACAAAAGCAGGTTTGTAATTACCAATATACTTATCAAAGGCTTCATTCTTTGTTTGGCAATAACCTTTGTTCACCAGTATTTGCGCTACATGTGGACGGACAATTAGTTCCCTTGATCCTGCAACAGCAATAACATCTTGCAGATCAATATCAATCCCAAGCCCCGCAAGCAGAGAGATCATTTTAATCGCTCTTTCGCGTCTGCCGATAAGATACATTTCGGTCATTTCTATCAGTTTGGGGTTATCAAAATCGTAGCCATAGGCTAAAATGTGCACGTCAGTACCCTGGTGGTTGGAGCTAATCTCCATCCCGGGTAGGATGCGAAGAGGCGATAAACTTGGGGGCAACTGCTTGTATCCGTCCGATGTGTCATGATCTGTAATGGATATTAAATCCAATCCTATTTCCTGCGAACGCTTTATTAGACGTGCAGGGGTTAAGGCACCATCGGAAACATTTGAGTGCAGATGTAAGTTGATTCGCTTAATGGTCTTTATCTCTTTTACTATCATATCCATTATTCTCGTTGACTTATTCTGGTGATGCTGAAAATCGTCAATGGATATTTTATGTAGCCT
Source organism: Candidatus Cloacimonetes bacterium HGW-Cloacimonetes-3 (assembly GCA_002840645.1). Taxonomy (GTDB): domain Bacteria; phylum Cloacimonadota; class Cloacimonadia; order Cloacimonadales; family Cloacimonadaceae; genus Cloacimonas. The sequence continues at coordinate 61,546 of PHBO01000005.1, read as the reverse complement.
TGCGGTAAATGCATTTTTTAGGCTTGAGACACATACCAATGTTGCGGAACGATAAGGACAAATAAGGAGACTATATGGAATACGATCCCATTAAAGATCGCATAGCTAAGGCAGTTCAGCTTTTCCCCGCTATCAGGGTACTAATGTACAAAGCAATGGATATGTTGCTGCTCAGGCAGCGTTATGTGAAAAGAGAGATACTTACATACTTCCGCCCCAATGAGAGTTTCCTCTTTTACGATGCCGGAGCGGGTTTCTGCCAATACTCCTGGTTTGTACTGAAGCACTGGCATAATTCCAGGGTTTTTGCTACTGACCTCAAGACCGATTACCTTGCTTCATTCGGAGCTTATGCCATGGGCTTTGCTTCCGATAGATTCAGCTACAAAAGTGCAGATATACAAAGCTTCATCCCGGCAAGCCAGTATAATCTTGCCATTGCTATAGATATACTGGAGCATATAGAAGATGATAACGCAGCTCTTCGCAACTTCTATTCTGCACTTGCACCAGAGGGTATCCTGATTATCTCCACTCCTTCCGATACTGATGAAGCAGCTAAATTCACTTCCGAACATGTGCGTCCCGGTTATGCCAAAGCAGAACTCGAGGACAAACTGCATAAAGCAGGTTTTATACTTGTGAAGAGCATATACACATATGGAAAATGGGGTAGCCTTGCCTGGCGTCTGCTGATGAAATTACCTATGTTATTATCGCGCAAGAAGCTTAGCCTTCTGCTGTTCCCATACTATGCTGTGGTGTATCCGGTAGCAGAGCTATTTATGCAAATGGATATGCATCGTTCCAATGAAAGCGGTACAGGAATCTTGATCGTTGCCCAAAAGCCATAAAGCAGGCTGTTTTGAATATAACAATGCGGGGAAAAGATATCTCTCTTCCCCGCATTTGTTTGTATAGATTTGTATTGTATTTAGAATTCTATTGTCTCAGGGACATAGGGGCACAGCATCAGAGCTTTATCGGAAGCAAAATCTTCCCACAACTCGTATAGCTGAATATAATCTGCACTCATTACTTCCAGTGCTTTGATCGGAAGCAGCTTCATAAGTGGGCTTGAACTCATGGTTACACTCAAACCCTGATCACTGGTAGTGGCATCAACGAGCCTGATTTTCCCTTTGATACCGCTTACTTCACGCATGTTGTCCACTGCGACATCCAATCCACCAAGATCGTCTATCAGTCCAATTTCCAAAGCCTGTGCGCCTGTCCACACTCTGCCTTGAGCATGTTGGTGCACTTGTTCCAAATTCATGGTCTTACGTCCTTGATCAACTTTCTTAACAAAGTCCTCGTAAGTCCTTTCTATAGACCTGGTTAGCATGTCTTTTTCGCCATCTTTCCAGGGTCGATAAAGAGAACCCATATCGGCGTTTTCACCCTTTTTGACTGTTGACCAATTTACTTTGATTTTCTTGAACATCTCCGTGGCATTGAACACCAAGCCAATTACTCCGATAGAGCCTGTGATAGTAGCTGGATCAGCCACAATGCGATCCGCTTTACAGGCGATGTAGTATCCGCCGCTTGCTGCTACGCCTGCCATTGATACCACCACGGGTTTTTTATCTTCGGTTTGTGCAAGTTCCAGTTCACGAAGTATTATATCGCTGGCTTGGGCACTGCCACCACCGCTATCTACACGCAGGATTATGCCTTTATAGCTTTTGTTCTTACGCGCTTTGCGGATTAAGTTCACTGTGGTTTCGTGGGCTATTTTCTGTCCGGGAGTGCCTTTCCCCATTACTATATTTCCACTGGTATAGATCACCGCAATCTGGTTTTCCTTGGGGCTTGACCAGTCATAATTGCGATAGTTTACTAGGGTGGAGGTTTTCATAGAGAATTTGGAATCCTCTTTCAGCTTTTTATTCACTTCGTCAGCATAAACTAAGCCGTCCACCAAGCCTTTATCTAAAGCATCAGTAGCCTGAAAATAGGGACCTTGATCTATAATGTTCTCTACGGTATCGTTAAGTCTTTTGCCTCTGCCCAAGTTTATCCTGTCGGTGATTTGGGAGTAGAAGCTCTGAAGAATAGACTCGTACACTTCACGCTCCGGAGCAGTCATTTCTGTTTCAGAAAACATGTTTCCAGCGTTTTTATATTTATGGCTGCGGAAGTTTAAGGTTTCGATACCAAGTGTGCTAAGCAGATCTTTTAGATAGGGACTGGTGATTGATAATCCCCGCAAATCTACGCTCCCCATAGGATTAAGGTAAATCTCATCTGCTATCGAGGCAGCAAATATGTAGCCACCATTGCTGATGTTATCGAAATAGAAGCTTACTTTTTTACCGGTGGATTTGAATCCGGCAAAGGCATCTAACAATTCCTGCTGAAGAGCAAAGGAAGTACTGAAAGAAGGATTCTTTAGGAAGATACCGTGAACCGCAGGATCGTTCTTGGCTTTGTTTATCTCATTTATCACATCTTCCACCGATTTGTCCTTAGAATCAAAGATACTGAAAGGACCAAACTTGTACTTGGGGGATTTGTAGCTAATAATATTACCACTCAGCTTCATACTGTACCAGGTTTTGGGCGTAATACCCAAAAACGGCTTGAAGTTTTCTTCGGTAAAATGTGCCCAGGCAATTCCATAATTGTCATCGTTTTTACTGTGCATGGAGGTTCCGGCAGAAGTAGTCTTAGCTCCAATGCTAAAGTTCAGCATGGTGCTTTCACTTTCCATGTTATAGCTTGCACCCAGCATCAATCCGTTTAACACCTGAGTTTGTATTCCGAGCACCGGTTTCTGTGCTTTGTAATCACCGGCTTCCTTGGCATAATTCATATCTGCGCTAAGTTCCAAACGGTAATCTGCAACTGCATCGGTTACGGCAAAAGGACGCAGAGCCAATCCTGCCCGGTAATAAGGGGAATCCTTGTATGGATTGTCCCAGGTAAGGGCAAGAGACGCAAAATCAGCAGGACGGTAACTTACGCCACTACGGAAATGTCCTTCCTTGAAATCGCCATCATGCCAACGGTAGTTGGTACCGGCATAAAGATTGGGAAGTACATACTTAGGAAGCATTTCTCCGCCTGTAGCAAGAGTGTGAAAGCTCTCACCATTGTTACGCTCATAGATGTAGCTGAAGCTATCGGAGTTAAATAACAGCCAATAGTGCTTTTGCCACTTTTCTTCTATGTTAAGGTGGGCAATTCCGAATCCATTGGCATTACCCGTGCCCAACAGAGACGGATTGCTGATGGGGATAAACAAGTTATCTATCCCGGCAATTGGAAAATCAAACTCATCCAAACCGTATGCACTTGATTGCGCTTTCAAAACGCCACCAACGCACAATACCATGATTAGGATACCCAGTTTTGTTAAGATCTTCATAATCTCTCCTATTGTATCAGTTTTTCTTTAGCCTGTAAACATCTGCAATTTGTAAGCAACACATATCGTGCTTGTTTATCAATTCACACTTAAAAGTCAAGAGAAATCTCTTTGGTGGGTAGCTTTTTTACCAAAATTGTCAATATCCCCTTCAACCCTTCTTGAAGCGTGTATCTTCTCCGTAACCTACCCATAACCCTCCCATATCCGATACGGGAGGGTTATGGGTGGGTTACCGTTAGCAAAAAGGCAAATTCACTGCAAGTAGTCTCCCAGTTTTATCCTGAGTGCCAGACTGAATGCATTATCCAGCAAGGATACTTGTTATGCTAAGTAGATATTTATTGAAGAAACACCTGTCAGATTTCAATCATGCAATGCGCAGTAATAATTGCAGTAACCAAGGTGAAAGTAAAAGCGGGTAAAATCTATTGCTCAGTAATTTAGGATAAGCTCTTCCAAGCGGCGTTTGGGAACATGGTGGCAGCCTTCATCGTCCCGCCAGTACTCTACATCATCAGGATCTTCTATGCTATCTATTATCACTGTTTCTGCGGGATACCCTATGGCAAGCACCAAGGCAACATCCATGTCAATTGGAAGGTTAAACGTATGCTGCACAGCAGGTTTATCCACGGATGCCAACATGCATCCCCCCAACCCTCTGTCCACTGCTCCCAACATAATGGTCTGAGCAGCAATGCCGGTATCGATATGGTGGAACTTTGTGGTGTGAGCCGGCACGAGGATAATAATGTAGGCAGAAGGACGCTCTCCGGAAACCGGACCTTCCCAATATCGCAGGTAACTCGCCCATTTCAGATGGGGGAAAATGGCATCACAATCACTTTTTTCATTTATCAGATAATAGCGAACGTTCTGGAGATTTGCCGCACTGGGAGTAATCCTTGCCAGACCAACTAACTCAGTAAGTTCTTGATGCGTTATCCGTTGCGATTCGTGAAAGCGTCTATAGCTTCTGTTGCGCTCTACAAGGTCATAAATCATGATGTTCCTCCGTATGTTGTTTAGTTCTCAAAGTCTTTCAGTTTATTATACAATGTCTTCCTGTCAATCCCCAAGATGTTTGCTGCGAGAGATTTGTTGTCGTTTACCGATGCTAAGACAGCGCTGATATATTCCTGCTCCACTTCTGCTAAAGATCTTAGTAAATTAGGTGTCTGGTTAATGGAAAACTTCATATGCTCCGGTAAATCGGATATACCTATCTGCTGCCCTTCACACAATATAACCATGCGATATATGAGGTTCTCAAGCTCACGTACGTTACCGGGCCAGGTGTATGTCAGCATGGAGTTTATAGTATCATCGCTGATACTTGGGATGGGAAGCGAATTCTCGCTCGAGTACTTCTTTAGAAAATGATTGATAAGCATGGAGATATCTTCAGGGTGCTCACGTAGGGGTGGAATGTAGATGGGAAGCACATTCAGCCTGAAAAACAAGTCGTCCCGGAAACCGCCTTGTTTCACTAAAAGAGGAAGGTCTTTGTTGGTAGCAGCAATAATGCGGACATTAACCTTGCGGGGAGTTTTTGAGCCTATCATGTAAACTTGTCTATCCTGTAACACGCGCAGAAGCTTCACCTGCATAGATAGAGATGTCTCGCTGATCTCGTCCAGAAAAATACTTCCGCCATCTGCTGTTAAAAAATACCCGGCTCTGGTTTCGTTAGCACCGGTAAAAGAACCCTTCAGATATCCAAATAGCTCAGCTTCAAGCAGGGTTTCCGGAATGGCACCGCAATTTACAGGGACAAATGGAGCTTTGCTGTGATGCGAATGATAATGTATGGCACGTGCCACCAGTTCTTTGCCGGTACCGCTTTCTCCATGAATAAGAACAGTGGCATTATTGGTTGTGGACTTATGGATTTTGCGGTAAAGTTCCTGCATCTGTTCAGAATTGCCGATAAGTCCATAAGGATTGGTGGGGATTTCCTGTGTTCTGGTCTTTCGTTGTCTAACCTTAACTATCGCAGCATCAATCGCTTTGAATAGCTCTTCATCTGTGAAAGGTTTGCTTAAATATTCTTCTGCGCCTACTTTCACGGCTTCTACTGCGCCTTCAATACTGGGATATCCGGTAATCATTATTACCGGGATGTTTGGATAATGGCTATTTAGATGGCGTATTAGCTCCAGCCCGGTAATCTTCGGCATCTTATAATCGGTTAACACTAAATCTATTCCACCTGCGTCCAGCAGTTGCAATGCCTGGCTTACGTCTGTGGCAAGAAGCGAACTCCAGCCCTTGGATACTATCTTCCTGCTAAGCATTTGGAGGGTGTCTGTATTATCATCAACGATTAGAATCTGTTCAGGAGCTTTCTTCACTGTTTACCTTCATTAGAATTTTAAATACCGATCCCTTTCCCGGTTCGCTTTCAACCTTTATGGAAGCGTTGTGGGCACTGATTATACCATGAACAACGCTTAAACCTAATCCTGTTCCCTGGTCAATATCCTTGGTAGTAAAAAAGGGGATAAATATCCGCTGCATTACCTCTGCATTCATGCCCTCACCTGTGTCTCTGATGCAAATCTGAACGTCATTATCTATGCGGCGGGTGGAAATCTGTATAAGCCCTCCATTCGGCATTGCCTGCATGGAATTTACGCTTAAATTCACCAGCACCTGATGCATCTGGCTGGGGTCTGCGATAACACTTGGCACAGAGGGATCCAAATCGCGGATAATCTGCACCCCTTGCTTGGCACAGCGGTTCTCCAGAAAATAGAAGCCATCCTCTATCAGCTTGTTTATGTCCACTGGCACCATCTTGGGGGGAACCTGCCGGGAGAATAGCATAAGTTTGCGCACTACTTCCCGTGCATGAAGTGAGGCATTAACTATCTTTTGCAGGTCTGCTGTTGCATTATCAGTAAGTGGATTCTCAGCTAAAACTAATTGAGCAAAGCCCAGAATTGCCGATAATGGTTCATTAATCTCGTGAGCAATCCCGGCGGATAACTGCCCGATAGTAGCCAGCCTGTCGGCATGACGCAGCTGTTCCTGTAGCTTGGCATTGTTTTCCTGTATGCTCCTGCGCTCCATAATGAGGGATATATGCTGAGCCAGAGTGTCTATCAGTTTTTCCTCTTCTGGGAGAAACTTAAGATTCTGCTTATCGGGATAAAATACTTCGAGGCAGCCTAATGAAGATATCTGAGTGCTTATCCCTGCTGTGAGACAGTTTGTGCTGGCTTGAAATCTCTCGCTGTAATAGCTTACTCCATTCACCATCAGGTGGGCACAAGCATGTTCCGGATATTGCATGGCTGGAGGAACTAAATTCAGGGCTTGTTGGAGCAATGCAGCAGGTTCAAGTTCCGGAAGACTGGCAAGCTCAGCAATTCTATACAGGCAGCTAAGCTCCTTAATTCGCTCTTTTAGAGCAAAAACACTATCTTCTAAACTAACGTGGTTAGTCAATTCGGTTACAAAAAAGCCGGAAGCCCATATACATAAGCTCCCGGCTGATACCAGGTTATTAGATTAAGCCTAAGTCCATCATGGCATTTGCTACCTTGATGAATCCGGCGGTATTTGCACCTTTAACATAGTTAATAAATTGACCTGATTTTCCATAAGTTACGCATTGTTCGTGGATGGCTTTCATGATGCCGTGTAACTTGGCATCCACTTCTTCCCTGCTCCAGGACAAACGCATGGAATTCTGAGTCATCTCCAAACCGGATGTTGCAACACCACCTGCATTGGCAGCCTTGCCGGGACCGTAGAGAATCTTGTTCTCAAGGTAAACTTCCACACCTTCAGGTGTAGTAGGCATGTTGGCACCTTCTGATACGCACATGCAACCATTTTTTACCAGTAGTTTGGCTTCTTCACCATTGATTTCGTTCTGAGTGGCACATGGTAAAGCAATCTTGCCGGGAATACCCCAAGGGCGCTGACCGGCATAGTATTTGCATCCGAATTCTTCTGCATATTCGCTTATTCTACCACGGCGAACGTTCTTCAATTCCATCAGGAATTTCCACTTGTCGCCTTTGATGCCATCAGGATCATGGATAAATCCGTCTGAATCGGAAGCAGTGATTACTTTGCCACCCAGATCGTTTACTTTCTGTATGGCATATTGGGAGACATTCCCGCTGCCGGATAATACAACATCCTTACCTGCAAAGCTTTCGCCACGGGTTTTTAGCATTTCTTCGGCAAAATATACAGTTCCAAAACCAGTTGCTTCCGGACGAATAAGACTGCCGCCCCAATCAAGTCCCTTGCCGGTGAGAACACCGGTAGTCTCGTTCTTTATCTTCTTATACATGCCGAACATAAAGCCGATTTCTCGTTTGCCTACACCGATATCTCCAGCGGGAACATCAGTGTTATGTCCGATATGACGGTACAGTTCCAACATGAAGGAGTGGCAAAAACGCTGTACTTCATCATCGCTACGACCGCGAGGATTGAAATCTGAACCACCTTTACCGCCACCCATAGGCAGGGTAGTAAGGCTATTCTTGAAGATTTGTTCAAATCCCAGGAACTTCAAGATGCCAAGGTTGACACTGGGGTGAAAGCGCAAGCCACCTTTGTAAGGACCGATGGCACTGTTGAATTCAACACGGAAACCGCGATTAACAACAACTTCACCAGAGTCTGTCTGCCATGGAACTCTGAAAATAATGGTTCTTTCGGGCTCCACAATACGTTCGAGGATTTTGGCTTTGCGATATTGGGGGTTGGCTTCGTAAACATCCCAGATGCTTTCGACAACCTCCGTAACGGCTTGAATGAATTCAGGCTGATCAGCATTCTTCGCTGAAACCTGATGTAGAAATTCGTGCATGGTCATATTCACATACCTCCTGTGTTATTTTGTCATACACGTCTTATATGGTTTAAAATTAACATACTCTCATAAGTCTCTTGCGATAGAATCACCTAATAATAGCAGCGTTTTTTCCGTCAAACAAAATCTTTAAATTCTTGGGAGTTTTTTTCACTTCGAAGAATATTCCTTCCCTAAGCGAGGGCAAAGAATCGAGCCAATCCCATGCTACATAATCAACTTCGTCTTTCACTGTTAGATAGGCTACGCTCATGCTGAAAAGATTGTGAAAGAAGTGGCTGCCCTGGCTTGCCTCGATGGACATGTTAGGAAGCAGGACTTCTACTATGGTAGCCACATTGGTTATTTGGCTCCATGCAACTGGGATACCCAAAAACCGGTCACTCGTACCCCACCGCCCGGGACCGATTAGCAAGTATTTGTTTGGTTTCAAGCTTTGATTAATCTCATCCAGTTCCTGTGCCATAGCCTCAGTCTTAACAATATCAAATCGTTCTGGTTTAAGATATACAATTGTATCCAGATTCTCTTCCAGGGTATTACCCAAAGCATATGATGAGTACAGTAAAAGCTCGTCCTTATTATCCAACCAATTCTTCAGATCCTCACTATAGAGGTGTTTTCTCACGGTTATCGGTCTTATTTGCAGCAGGTGGAAGCTTTGTTGACCTGTTTCGGAGTCTATATCAAAGGCAAACTCCATCTCTACTTCACAACCCAATACTTCCCGTCCTAAGCTAAGAAAATCCTTCAATAAATCAGCTAAGGGAGCTTCATTGTAATGAAGAATGTTTCGGTAAGTAATAACTCGTGGTCCTTTGGTAAATTTGCCACTTAGGAACTCACGGTTATCATAATCCCAAACAGAGCTTAACACAAGCAGTTCTTCTTCCAGCATCGTCTGATTAACCCTTATGCGGGACAAAGTACTATCTTCTCCATCAATCAGCTGAAAATCACGACGCGCTACATCAAGTCCGTAGAAACTCCTCTGCGCACCTTTAACAATATCCTCCGGGGGGAACATATCCAAATTGGGGAAAGACGGGCAGAAAGCAAAGGTTCGCTCTCTTTCCACTGCTGTTTTACCAAGACCAGTAGAGAGCGTTACGATACCATCTTCGTGGCTCATGTTTACCGCAGGATAGTAATTATAGGACTGTGCTACTCCTGATAGCAAGGGGTAAAAAGCATCACCTCTTTGTGAACCGGCAACCTTCTGAATAATTACAGCCATCTTTTCTTCTCTTGCAGGTATATTCAAAGACTCTCGATATGCTCTTGCGTTTTTCAGGAACATGGAAGAATATACCAGCTTCACGGCAGTTATCAATTGTCCCAGCCTTATGCGTGCATCCGAATGGCTATTAGGGATCAAAAAGGTTCTGAACACACCTGCAAAGGGATTGGCAATATGATCTTCCAGGATAGAAGAGGATCGTACGGCTAACGGAGCTGATGTCTTGGACAATAAACTGCTGAGCTGTGATATACTCCGCTGAGGTAATTGGGCTGCCAGAAAAAGTTTATCTATCTCTGCATCACTTAGGCTTTCCACCACATCCATATTGTTAAGCTGGGGGTTAAAGCTGATAAACTCATCAAATATCCCTGTTGCCAGCACCGCAGCCACCGGTACAGATATCTTCACTTGCGGATACTTCTCTGCCACAAAACTATAGCGGTTAAGAACCACATTCAGGAATGCCAAACCTCTTCCCTTGCCACCAATAGAGTCATCCCCTATTTTGTAAATAAGGCTAAGGTCAAAATCCGCTTCATCTGTGAAATCCTGTATTTTTTCCCGCCTTCTATAAGCTATCAATGAAGCAAGTGCTTCTTCAAAAGAATCACGAATCTCAATTGGGTCTTGAGATGGATCAACATCTTTTAAATAGAGACATAATGCAGCCTCAGCATGGATAGCCAACCAGGCATGGAAGTGCCGATTCTTGATATGATAGCTTACTGAAGTAGGAGAAAGACTCTTGATATTCCTATGAAACCCAATCAGCGAATTTGCTTCGCCTATTTTGCTGTCATTCGGCTCACGAAAAGTGAACTTGCCAAAGCCAATTTCCGTTTGTAGCCAGCGTCTAATCTGACTACTTAAGCCCGGTAGGTCTTTATAAAGAAACTCGCCTTCATTGCTGGACACAACATCCCGATACATGGGATTAAACGATTGCATTAAAAAGGGTAAGCCGGGATTATGTTTACGAATGTATTGAAGCAATTCCAAACCACCGTTGTAATGGCTCTCTCCCAAGTAATGGTAGTTTATGTTACTTACAATTCCCACAATGGAATTTGTATGATTCTCATAGAATTGTACTGCACTATTGTGATCGTGGAGCAAAACTATCCGGGGTCTGGCATTGAGGTATAGATTCTTATTCATGCTTTGATGCTCGCTTCGAATCAAGCCAATAGATAGCTGCATAATCTGTTCATAAAGCAAGGGCAGGAATTGAGAGTAGTATGGAATAAAGGTTTCCACCACGAGGATCACGGGAACATCGTATGCTAACATGTCGTGCTGTATGTTCAACAATTCTTCCCACAGCTTGATCACCGCCAGAAAAAGCTTCGAATCTCCATTCCAGTAAAAGAAATCCTGCACACCCTGCAACTCCTCTGTGTGGTTTTCTATGAACATCAAATCCTGTGGTGCGCCTAAGAGGAAGAATACCGGAAGCTCCGGATTGCTCTGTTTAATTAGGTTCAACAGCTTCAACACAATCTGCCGCATAGAGGGCAAATGGATGATAATGATATCTATCTGCTCTTGCTCCAGCAGCTTCAATGCACTTTCCAGAGAGGAAGCATGAAAGATGTTTGGCTGAGTGCTGAGGTTCAACAGATGAAAATCCTCAGTTACCTGCTCTGCCAGAAAGCCATCCACTTCGAATACAAAAGAATCGTAAAGAGAGGCAATCATCAGAATACGCTCCACCTTACGCGGCATGAGGGATTCAAGCAGCGCTGTTTCCTGCGCCCAAAAATTAGTGTGTATCACCTCTGAACCTATTTGTGTATCACTGCCAAACCGGTTTTACCATCCATCCTCACCACCAATGGACGCGGGAACTCCAGATGTACAAAGAAATCTCCCCTCTCCTTAATTGGTTGTGCCAAAAGCCAATCCATATCCACGAAATCTGTCTCCGAAACATAGGGAATGGTGAAATACCCCACATTCATCGCCACCAAGTTATGGAAGAAATGTGTTCCCTGCGAAGCCTCAACAATAAAATCACTCAAGCCCGTTTCCAGTATCACCTTTGCACGGTTTATCTGTGGCCAGCGCACCGGAATACCAAGGAATCTATCCCGCGAACCCCATCTACCCGGACCTATCAGGATATAGCGTTTCCCCGCATCTGCCATTTTTTTGTTATAAAGCTCCACTTCTTCCTGCATTTCCTGAGTTCTGGTTTTATCAAAGCTCTTGGGATCAAGATATATTATATCCGTCAGATCGTTAATAATCCCGTTTCCCATACCGTGTTCGGTGTACATAATCAGTTCTTTTTTGTCCAATTGTTCAGCATCGATCCGGTATGCATCGGCACTCACGCTTAGAGGGCGTATCTGAAGGATGTAAAAGGTGGGTTTATACTTATAGCGCTGGTCATACTCCAGATTCACGGCAAACTCTATCTCCACGGGTATTCCAAGTGCAATTTCTCCAATTTCCAGCAGCTCTTCCACAATCTTAGCCAGAGGAAAGTAGTTATATTTCAAGATATTGGAAAAGGTTATCACCTTCATCCCGCGTTCCGCCAAGTTATCTGTAAGGCGAAAGTTCTCATAATCCCAAACTGAGGCAATGTACCTCAAGCTATCATGTTTATCTGCGTCTTTTATATTCAGCTTGGCAAGGGTGATCTCTTCACCTTTGGTCAAATCCGAATCGTTCAGCGCTAAATCCAGAGCGTAGAATTCTTTTTGTGAAGAGCGCATCATCTCTTGTTGAGGCAGCATATCCGTCTGTGGATAACGTGGGCAAAAGCGGAAGTTCAGCTTGCCTTCCACCACTGATTTTCCTAATCCCAAGGCGATATTGGCAATGCCATCCGTGTGCAGCATATGGGCTGTGGGGTAAAAGTTATAAGACTGCGCCACGCCCGAGAAGTGTGGGTAGTAATAGTGTTCGCCCTTCACACTACCAACTATCTCCTGAATTATCACCGCCATCTTTTCTTCTTCAGCTTTGAAATTCAAGGCTTCCAGGAAAGACCTTGCATCAGAGAGATAAACAGAAGCAAAAACCAGCTTGATAGCATCCATCAACTGCCTTAAGCGGTACATCTTATCGGGATGATTATTCGGCAGCATAAAAGTGCGATACACCCCCGCCAGCGGTTGTGCCTGAGAATCTTCCAACAGACTGGATGAGCGGACTGCTATAGGATACGTAACCATATCCAGATAAACTTCCAACCGCCCCACCAACTGATCCGAAAGCTTGCCCTCAATGAATACACGGTCTATTTCTTCATCGCTTTTTCCCGCTATTTGCTGTAAAATCTCGTTCCGCTCCACAAACTGATCAAACTCCGCAGTACCGATTATTGCTGTACTTGGCAGAGAAATGGAAATGGACTCAAACTTCTTCTCATAATCCATGGTACACAGCAGGGCATTCAGAAAAGCCAGCCCGCGTCCTTTTCCACCAAGAGAACCCTCTGTAAGCCTGATTATCTGATTCATCTCACTTAGAGAAATCGCATCAAAGTTTATAATCTTCCCCCGGTTCTTGTCTATGCGCACGGTACGGAACACATGATACAAAAAGTCCCGCAGCTCTTCCCTACTGCCAAAATCCTCCACCTTCATAGGGCGTATTTTCTTGGCGATCTGTACCTCTCCATGCGCTATCAACCAGTTTGAGAAATGGTTAAACTTACTATGAAAGAGCAACGTTTCTTCCGGAATCTGCAATATCTTATTCTCGAACTCTGCGATATTGGCAGCTTCCTCAATTATTTTTCCATCATCATCCCGAAAACAGAAGTTGCCAAAGCCCAGATTATACACCATATAACTGCGCAAGTCCGCAAACAAATGCTTAGAATTCTTATTCAAATAGAACACGCCCAGATCATTCGCCGTCTTTTCGTTTTCGCTTTCAGAGGATTGCAATATCATAGGTAAGTCTTTGTTCTTCTTCATGATATGCTTAATCAGCTTTATCCCTGCTTTGGCATCCACCTCACCGCCAACCTTGTAACGCACATCCGATATCAGGCACAGCAGATAATCGCTGTATTTCTCGTACAAAGCCAGTGCTTCATCATAATCGTGCACCATCAGCACCTTAGGCCGGATCCGCATCCTTAAGCGCTTATTTATATCGCTAACTTCCTCTTCTATCAGCTTTTGCGTCTGCTTCATCACCACAGCATACAGCGAGGGCAAGAACAGGGAGTAATAGTGCACAGAATCTTCCACTAACAGGATAACCCTCACCAGTCCATGCGCAGTGTCATACTCCACGTTCATCTTGTCTTCCACGCTTTTCACCATCGCAAGGAACAGCTTCGTATCCCCGTTCCACAAAAAGACATCATCTATATACTGCTTTTCGTTGGGATGATTTTCCCAGATAATGTAGTCCGAAGCCACATTCAGCAGCAACAGCACCGGCAAATCAGGATTTTCTTCCTTGATCTCCTTGGCAAGCTGAAAAGGACCAACTTCCCCTATGCGCATCATGGTAATCACCAGGTCAAAGTTCTGGTCTTTCATCTTTGCAAGCGCTTCTTCGCCTGTAGGTACAGAGGTAATGCGCGGTGTGGTAGTTAAGTTCAGTTGCCTGTATTCGCCGAATATCTGTTCCGAAAGCCTGCCGTCCTGCTCGAAGATAAATGCATCGTAAAAGGTGGATACCAACAGAATGTCCCGCACCCGCTTCTGCATTAACTGATGGAATATATCCTCACCAAACTTGAATTTATTATAGTAGTAATTCAGCTCTTCCAGTTTCATCACATAACCTCATTTTGTTCAATAATCTCAGTTTTTTGTACTTGCAATAGAATCGCTTTTGTGTCAACAATTTTTTTTAACAGCCATGTCAAACCCGCTTAATCTCTAAACTTGTCGTAGTTATTAAGCCCTTTACTAACCAATCTATTGCATCACTTACTATGATATTCTCTTAAGCTCTTTCAATAGCTTCTTAGCTACAGCCAGTATACTTAAAAGGGTGACTCTCCACAATGTAAAAATCAGGAAAGACCAGGATAGACCAATGCAGCTTCCTTACATCACAGCGTTAATCACTTCTTTATCTACCCTTAATCAAGCGTTAATAATTAACGCTTGATTAAGAGGGGATGGTCACTTGATTAACGCTGTGGACTAAGGAAGATAAATGTTGACAGAAAGCGAGTCCTTACAATATGTGAACACATACTCATATACTGGAGATGACATGGAAGATAAAGTATGCTTATGCAAGAATATCGCTGCAGAGGAGATGCAAAGTATCCAGGCTGAATTACCCTCTGCTCTCACCATCAGCCACATGGCAGAGTTCTTTAAAGTATTTGGAGATGGTACCAGGCTAAAAATACTGTATTTCCTCTCGCGTCACGAGCTGTGTGTGGCAGATATAGCTTCATTAGTGGAGATGCAGCAATCTGCTGTTTCGCATCAACTTAAGCTGCTTAGATTAAACCGACTTGTTAAGCTTCGTAAGGACGGAACCACAGTGTATTATTCTCTTGATGACAGCCATGTGGAATCCATCTTTGCCATGGCACTGCTTCATCTTCAGGAGCAATAATGATTATAGAAGAATACGACATCAAGAACTTGGATTGTGCCGGCTGTAGCGCAAAGATAGAGAGCGAGATAGGTAAACTGCAGGAAGTGAGTACTGTGCATCTGGATTTCATCAATAAACGCTTGGTAGTGCAATATAATGACAAAGTGGAAATGCCTCTGGACCGCCTTAATGCCATCGCCGGTAAAATCGAGCCGGGTGTGCTGCTTACCTATAAGGGAAGCGAAGAGGAAAGTTCGGAGAAGAAACCCTGGTTTGTAGTACTATCCGTTGTGCTGCTTGGCATATCGTTGTTTCTGCATGGTATCCCATCTGTAGTAATGGGTTTGCTTGCCTATGCCATAGTTAGCCACAGGGTGATCCGCACTGCTATCAAGGAACTCTTTTCCCGCCAGCTATTTGCCGAGCATTTTTTAATGACAATCGCCACCATTGGTGCTTTGTACTTAGGTGAATACACCGAAGCAGCAGCGGTTATGATATTATTCGAAGCGGGGCAGTATCTGGAAGGCAGAGCCGTAAATCGCAGCCGTGGTATGGTGAAAGCCATGCTGTCCCTAAAACCCGAATTTGCTCATCTCAACACCCCCAAAGGCATACAGGAAGTAAGGCTTGCCCAAGTGAAGAAAGGTGCCAACATCCTCGTTTACCCCGGAGAACGCATTCCTCTGGACGGGCAGGTGCTAAAAGGCGAATCCACAGTCGATACATCCTCCCTCACCGGCGAAGCAGAGCCAGTTTTGGTGATTCCCGGTTCGCTCGTATATGCCGGCTTTATGAACAGCAACGCAGGTTTAGAAATAGAAGTAAGCAGCAACGAAGCGGAAAGCATGATCTCCCGCATCCTTGGCTTGATAGAAAATGCCAGCGCAAAGAAATCTACCACAGAAAAGTTTATCACCCGTTTTGCCAGATACTATACCCCTGCGGTGGTAGGTGCGGCGTCATTGGTGTATCTTATCCCCTTGTTGCTTGGTTTCCCCGGAGAAGTGTGGTTCAAGCGTGCGCTGGTATTCCTGATAGTTTCCTGTCCCTGCGCTTTGGTGATTTCCATTCCCCTAAGCTATTACATCGGCATCGGTCTGGCAGCCAAACGGGGGATCATCTTTAAGGGCAGCACCTATCTGGATGTGCTGCGAAATGTGCATACGCTGGTGTTCGACAAAACAGGCACATTAACCACCGGCGAACTGAAAGTAAGCAATGTACTTAGCGCAGATGGTATAAAAAAAGAAGAACTGTCCTCTGTGCTATATACCTGCGAATATACATCTTCACACCCCTTCGCCAATGCTGTGAAAGCAAGCTTTACAGGTAGTTTTCATCCTGCTGATTTACAAGCCACTTCCGAATTTCCCGGTAAAGGCGTGTTGCTACAGTATAATGGCGACCGACTGATAGCCGGCAGCGAAGCCTTCCTGCGCAGCTACGGCTTTCTTAGCTTTATGGACTCAGGCAGCCAGAGTGCCGTGCATGCCGCCAGGAACGATACTTACTTAGGCTGCGTAACCTTTGATGATGCGATAAAACCACGCATGAAAGAGAACCTCGCTCTGCTGAGGCACTATGGTATAAAACACCTCAGCATGCTTTCCGGTGACCGCCCTCAAAAAGCAGAACAAGTGGCAAACGAACTGGGGCTGGATAGCTTCTACGCAGGTTTGTTGCCGGAGCAAAAAATGGAGAAACTGGAAGAGATTATTGCCTCCGCTAAAGGTAAGGTTGCCTATTGCGGCGATGGCTTGAACGATGCTCCCGTACTTGCCCGCGCCGATGTGGGGATTGCTATGGGTAAAATCGGTGCTCAGGCATCAATAGAATCTGCCGATGTAGTACTGCTGAATGACCGTCCCGAACAGCTCGTTTCCGCTTTTGTCCTCTCCCAAAAGACCAATCGCCTTGTATGGCAAAATATCTGCCTGGCACTGGGAGTGAAAGTACTGGTTATGAGCACCGGTTTGGCGGGTGTCAGCGGGCTTTGGGAAGCCATTATTGCTGATGTGGGCGTTACGCTGCTTGTTATCTTCCATTCGCTTAGGATGATGAATAAGCACGATAAACTTGACAAATAGGCTAATCTTAGTTTTAGAGTATCTTATCAAGAAGTATTGTAGTTAAATGCCATTCACGTTGTCTTTCCCGCGGAGGCGGGAATCCAGCCCTGAATGCTTTGTTTATCTGGCTTTTACAGCTACAATACTATCTGGATTCCCGCCTCCGCGGGAATGACAATGAAATAAATGGAGATAATTATGAATATATCAGTAACCCTGCCCGATGGCAGTATCAGAGAATATGATAAACCTGTAAGCGCTTTGGCAGTTGCCGAGGACATAAGCCCCCGCCTGGCGGATGCTTCCGTTTGTGCCGAACTGGATGGCAAGTTAATCGACCTGAACCACATCATAGATCACGATGCCACCTTAGTGCTGCACACCTTCAAAAGCGAAGCCGGTAAAGAAACATACTGGCACAGCACTGCTCACCTGATGGCTCAGGCAGTAAAACAGCTTTTCCCGGATGTGTTGGTCACCATCGGTCCGGCTATCGAACAAGGCTTTTATTACGATTTTGACCGCGATGCTTCCTTCACCGATGAAGAACTGCTTCAAATAGAAAAGCGCATGCATGAACTATGCGCACAAGCTCTCCCCTACACCCGCACTGAGCTTAGCAAAGCCGAAGCAATAAAGCTTTTTAGCGACATGGGCGAAAGCTATAAACTGGAGCTTCTGGATGCCATACCCGATGCTGATATCATTAGCAGCTACCGTCAGGGTGATTTTGTTGATCTCTGCCGCGGACCTCATGTGCATAACACCACCAAGATAAAAGCAATTAAACTGCTTAAGACCTCCGGTGCATACTGGCGTGGCGATGAAAAGAACAAGATGCTTAAACGCATTTATGGCATCAGCTTCCCTACTAATAAAGAGCTGAACGAATACATGTTGTTTCTGGAAGAAGCAGCGAAACGTGATCACCGCAAACTGGGTAAAGACCTCGATCTCTTTTCCATGAATGATGAAGTAGGTCCCGGATTGGTGCTTTGGCATCCCAACGGCGCAATGATCCGCCACTTAATCGAAAGCTATTGGAAGGAAGAACACCTTCGCAAAGGCTACAAACTGGTTTATACCCCGCATGTGGGACGCAGCAACCTGTGGGAAACCTCCGGGCACCTTGGTTTTTACAATGAAAGCATGTATAGCCCAATGGAAGTGGAAGGTCAGGATTACTATATTAAGCCCATGAACTGCCCCTTCCATATCCACATCTATAATGCCAATCATCACAGCTACCGCGAGCTTCCCATCCGCTTGGCAGAGCTTGGCACCGTTTACCGCTTTGAGCGCAGCGGCGTTTTGCACGGCTTGATGCGGGTACGTGGCTTTACTCAGGATGATGCGCATATCATCTGCACACCCGAACAGCTGGATAACGAAGTGGAGAAGCTGATTGTGTTCTCGCTGGATATGCTTAAACACTTTGGTTTCAAGGATTTTATGATCTATCTTTCCACTCAGCCGGAAGGCTCCGTGGGCGAGAAAGAGGATTGGGACAAAGCCACAAACAGCCTTGCTGCTTCACTCACCAAGCTTGGCTTGGAATACAGCGTGGATGAAGGCGGAGGTGCTTTCTACGGTCCTAAGATAGATATCAAGATAAAGGATGCTATCGGGCGTGCCTGGCAGTGCACCACTATTCAGTTCGATTTCAACCTGCCTAAGCGCTTCAATATGCAGTATATAGGTGCAGATAACACCGCTCATCAGCCCTTTATGATTCATCGCGCCGTGCTTGGCTCTGTGGAGCGATTCTTTGCCACCTTATTGGAGTATCACGGTGGCAACCTTCCTATCTGGCTTGCTCCCACCCAGGTGATGCTGATTCCTATCACCGATGGACAGCTGGATTATGCGAATGAGCTAATGGAAAGAATGCAACAAAGTGGCTTACGCTGCGAGATAGACCCCCGTAGTGAGAAGATGGGCTATAAGATACGCGAAGCCGAACTTAAGAAAATACCCTTTATGTGCATCGTAGGTAAGAACGAGGCTGCCAACGGACAAGTAACCCTGCGTCAGCACACCAAAGGCGATCTTGGCACCATGGATTTGGATACCGCCATAGCCACTATTAACAGCCACGCATGAACATTGTAGATATAGTTATAAGCGAACTGAAGCTGGAAGCCTCCGCCATCCTAAAAGTGGCGGAGCAGCTTAATCCCACTGCGATAGAGCATGCTTTCCGGCTTCTTTCTGCCTGCAAGGGTAAGGTAGTGCTTACCGGTATCGGTAAAACAGGTATCATAGCCCGTAAGATTAGTGCCACCCTTGCATCCACCGGTACCACTTCCATCTTTCTGCATGCCGCTGAAGGCATTCATGGCGACTTGGGCATGATAAGTGCGGAGGATGTGGTGATCGCTGTGTCCAATAGCGGTAACACGCAGGAGCTTATCTCCATTATCCCCTTTCTGAAGTTTAACAAAGTGCCTATCATTGCTCTCACAGGTTCGCTTATTTCTCAGCTTGCGAAAAGTGCGGATGTGGTGCTGGATTGCAGTGTCCCGCCCGAATACGAACCTCTGGGCATTGTGCCTACCTCTTCCACTACCGTAGCTTTGGCGGTGGGTGATGCGCTTTCTATTGCCTTGCTGCGGCATAAGGATTTTCAGCTGAAGGATTTTGCCCGCTTTCATCCCGGGGGCACCATCGGCAGGAAACTGCTGCTTAGGGTTTGCGACCTGATGCATAGCGGAGACGAGCTACCGATTGTGGCAAGTGATGCGCCGATGTCTGCCGTGATAGTGGAAATGACATCCAAGAAGCTGGGTTGCACCGCTGTAACCAATAGCAAGGGAACCCTTTGCGGAATGATAACCGATGGCGACCTGCGCCGTCAGCTAACCTTCAAAGGAAACACACTGCTGAATTTCAGCGCTACAGACTGCATGACAAAGGAACCCAAACACCTGCACCCCGAAGAACTTGCCGTGGATGCTCTTAACCTGATGGAAACTTTCAATATAACCATGCTACCGGTGGTGAATAGTGCTGACCTCCCCGTTGGTATGCTCCACATGCACGACCTAATTAAAGCCGGTGTGATTTAGTAAGCTTGTAGCCACTGTGTCTGCCCGCAAACACGGCATAACAAGGAAGGCAACGGGTAGCATCAGGCAAAACACTGCCACCTATAACCTGTAACCTAAACCCCCGGTCTGCCAATGGCGTAATAGGAAAAGCCCATTTCGCGCACCGCTGTGGGATTGTAGAGGTTGCGTCCGTCGAAGATAACCGGTTGCTTTAGCAGGCTGGCGATACGGGCAAAATCGGGGTAGCGGAACTGCCGCCATTCGGTGATCAGCAGCATGGCATCAGAGCCTTTCAGGGTACTGTATTCGTCTTCACAGAGTTCAATGTGGGGATTATCGCCAAAGATGCGTTTTGCTTCCTGCATGGCAACTGGATCGTAGGCTTTTACGCTTGCTCCAAGCTCTATCAAGGCGTTAATAATAACAATGGAGGGTGCTTCGCGCATATCGTCTGTCTGAGGTTTGAAAGCCAAGCCCCAGATAGCAAAGCTTTTACCGGAGAGGTCATTGCCATAATGCTTCTGCACTTTTTGCACAAGGATGCGTTTCTGAGCGGCATTCACTTCTTCCACGGCTTTCAGGATGGGGGAATCGTAGCCTTTTTGGTTTGCCATATGGATAAGGGCTTTGATATCCTTAGGGAAGCAGCTTCCGCCATAGCCAACTCCGGGGTAGATGAATTTGTAGCCGATACGGGTATCACTGCCTATGCCATTACGCACTTCCGCCACATCCGCACCATATTCGTCGCACAGACGGGATATCTCGTTTATAAAGCTTATTTTGGTGGCAAGCAGGGCATTGGCGGCGTATTTGGTCATTTCGGCACTGCGGATGTTCATAATCAGCACTCTATCGTGGGTACGGCAGAAGGGAGCATAAAGGGTTTTCATGGTCTCTCCAGCTTGGGGATTATCTGTGCCGATCACCACTCTGTCCGGGCTCATAAAATCGTCTATCGCCGTGCCTTCTTTTAAGAATTCAGGATTAGATACCACATCGAAGCTAATGCTTATGCCCCTGCTAAACAGTACGGAAGCTATTTTATCGCGCACCATGTCCGCTGTACCAACGGGAACTGTGGACTTATTTACAATAATCTTGGGGCTATCCATATATGAAGCGATTTCGGCAGCGGCAGCAATAACATATTGCAGATCAGCAGAGCCGTCTTCATCCGGGGGAGTACCCACCGCGATAAAGATAATGCCGGATTGTTCCACAGCAGCCTTAAGGTCTGTGGTAAAAGATATTCTGCCAGCTTGCGTATTGCGGTGAACCATCTCTTCCAGCCCGGGTTCGTGAATTGGAATTATGCCCTGGTTAAGCATGCCAATCTTAGTAGCATCCTTATCTACACATATCACATTGCTGCCCATCTCTGCAAAGCATGCGCCACTTGTTAAGCCTACGTATCCACTGCCAATTACTGATAATTTCATGGTAAATCCTTTGGGGTTAGTTTATAACGTTAAAAGTTAAGCGTTAGACCTTAGCTGGCTGAAGTAGCTGATAACATTTGCCAAACCTTCTGCGAGGTTTACTTTGGGTTCCCAACCAAGGTTTCGTCTGGCTTTGCTGAAGTCTAACATCGAGTTGCGAAGATCACCCTGTCTGGCGATACCAAAAAGGGGTAAGGAGGTGACGAGGGGAAGATGTAATGAGGTAAAGAGGCGTACTAATTCCTGGTACAATTTCAGTGTGGAGGTGGGCGTGCAAGTTCCAATGTTAAAGGCTTGTCCCTCACCATGCTCCAGTGCTAACAGATTTGCTTGCACCACATCTCCCACATACACATAATCTCTGATCATGCCTTCCGGTTGATCTGGATAACGGAATATCGTGGGTGTAACACCGGCAAGCATTTGCTCTGTAAATAGCGACACCACACCGGCTTCTCCATGCGAAACCTGACGCGGACCATATACATTTGCATAGCGCAAAACTGTGTAATTTAAGCCGTATTGGTGGTGATAGAAATAAAGATAGCTCTCCCCCACCATTTTGTTTATGGCATACACCGAAAGGGGCTTAGGTGCATAATTCTCTGTGGTGGGATACTCTGTTGCCTCACCGTATATTGCTCCGCCGGAAGAGATAAAGATAACTTTCTTAACACTATACTTCACACAGCATTCAAGAATATTAATCAGCCCTTTCACATTCACTTCGACATCATACAAAGGATTGCTGATAGAGCGCGGAACGCTTACTTGGGCTGCGTGATGATTCACTATATCAGGCTGTTCTTTGGCAAACACCTGCTCTAATGCCGGGTCGCAGATATCCATATGATAGAAAGTGGCTTGGGGATTTATATTGCGTTGGTATCCGCTTACCAGATTGTCTATGATCACTACTTCGTGCCCGGCTTTCAGGTATGCATCTGCCACATGCGAGGCGATAAATCCTGCTGCTCCGGTAATTAGAACCTTCATGTCTCTTGCTCCACAATTTCAAATTCACCCAGTACTTTTACATGCTTGGGATCGATTTTAATTATCACAGACTGATGCAGCATATTTACCTGCAAATGCACCTCAGAAAGCTTGTCATGGCTTTCCACCACACCTTTTGTACCTTTGAAGGCACCGCCCGTAATCTCCACTTCCAGCCCTTTGGAAAGCCAAAGTCCGGCTTTTAAATCCTCTTTCTTGGCACTGCCCCGGTTTAGGTTTATCAGATCGTGCAGAAGTTCATTTTGATCTATAACCTTTATGTAACTCACCACATAGCCTGAGAGGGTTAATATCTGCCGCTGAGAAAGACTAATCACCACAAAAAGATAGCCGGGAAACATCACATTTGCAAAGTTTATCTTGCGGCGTTGGTAGATTCTGGTGGCGGTGAACTGAGGCAGGTAATAGCTTATGCCATTTTGTTTGGCATAAGTGGCAAGTTTCTTTTCACAGCGGGGCTTTGTGTGAACCACAGCCCAGCGGAATTCCCCGGTGGGGAGGATCAATTCACCAAATAATTCGTCTATCAGGACAGGGGTGTGGGTAGCCATATTTTAGTAGCGATAATGCTCTGTTTTGTAAGGACCTTCGATGGGAACTCCGATGTAAGCCGCTTGCTTCTTGGAGAGCTGGGTTAGCTGCACACCAAGCTTGTCTAAGTGTAAGCGTGCCACTTCTTCATCCAGATTTTTGGGAAGTGTATAAACGCCAATTGCGTGGTTGGTAGCCCATAATTCCATCTGGGCAAGAACTTGGTTGCTAAAAGAACAGCTCATTACAAAAGACGGATGTCCGGTGGCATTACCAAGATTTACCAACCTGCCTTCCGACAGTAAGATGATGGCTTTATCATTGGGAAGCTTAATCAAATCCACCTGAGGTTTGATATTAACCTTTTCCACGCCTTCCATTTCGTATAGCTTGGTTACCTGGATTTCGTTATCGAAGTGACCAATGTTACACACTATGGCGTTAGACTTCATCTTAAGCATGTGATCCACGCGGATAACATCGCAGTTTCCAGTGGCAGTAACAAATATATCTGCCTCATCTATCACATTGTCTATGGTGTTTACTTCAAAGCCTTCCATGGCTGCTTGCAAGGCACAGATGGGATCAATCTCGCTTATGATAACTCTTGCGCCAAAGCCGCGCATGGACTGGGCACAACCTTTTCCTACATCGCCATAGCCGCAAATATGTACAACTTTGCCGGCAACCATAATGTCTGTACCGCGCTTGATGCCATCAGCAAGGGATTCACGGCATCCATACAGATTATCAAACTTGGATTTGGTAACGGAATCGTTCACATTGATAGCAGGGAACAGCAGTTCGCCCACGGAAAACATTTGGTATAAACGGTGCACGCCGGTGGTAGTTTCTTCGCTAACGCCTTTCAATTTCTGCGCTGCCCGGTGCCATTTGTTTGGATCTGCCTCTAAGCCTGAAATAAGAAGTTCCTGAACAAGACGCATTTCTTCTATGGTGGAATCAGCCATCGGGAGCGTTCCGCATTCTTTATAGAGGTTCTCCAGACGGTAGCCTTCATGAACCATCAGAGTTGCATCTCCCCCATCGTCAACAATGAGATCAGGTGCGTCTTCCCAGGTTAATGCCTGCAAGGTGCACCACCAGTATTCTGCCAGGCTTTCACCCTTCCAGGCAAAGGTAGGAATACCTGCTGCAACCATTGCGGCTGCGGCATGATCCTGAGTAGAGAAGATGTTACAGCTTGCCCAGCGTACTGAAGCTCCCAGCTCTGCTAATGTCTCTATAAGCACTGCCGTTTGGATGGTCATATGCAAGCTTCCGGTTATCCTGGCACCCTTAAGTGGTTTGTCATCACGATATCTTTCACGCAGTGCTACCAAACCGGGCATTTCAATCTCTGCCAGTTCAATCTCTTTGCGTCCCCAAGGGGCAAGCGCGATATCTGCTATCTTGTAATCCATGTGTGTCTCCTGCGTAAAGTTAAAAGTATCATACTTACTGAAAGCCTCATGTTTTCGTGCTTGGATTGCGGTAGCATTACGGATGAATTACGCATCCCATCCGTAATTCATGCGTATTTCTTAAGCAATTCAAGCAAGGGAGAAACAGGTAAGATATTTACCTGATTCCAGTTATCACAACTATCAAGGCAATGTTTAGGGCAAAAAAGTGAATTGGGGTCACAAGCAATGCTCATGACCCCAATAGTACTATTTATTAGCGACGGTAACGATCGTTTCTGCCACCATCATGGCGTCCACGGTCACCACCACGGTCATCACGACGTGGAGGGAATGAAGTCTGGGGGCGATCTTTTGGTGCATTGGGATCCGGCTCGGGGTTGCCTTCCACACCTTTCATAGTGAGGGAAAGCTTGCCTTTATCCATACCCAGTGATTTCACATGGACGATATCGCCCATTTTTACCATATCCAGAGGATGGTTAATACGGCTGGTATGCATCTGAGAAACATGAACCATGCCTTCTTTGTTCCCACTGATCTTTACAAACACTCCGTAAGGTTCTATTCTGGTAACGGGACCTTCAAATAACTCCCCAACTTCGGGATCGATAGCAATGCCTTTGATGATATCTCTGGCTTTGGTGATGGATTCCTTATCGGGCGATAATATACGCACTGTACCATCATCTTGAATGTCTATCTGCACCTGGCAGCTTTCGATGATGGATTTGATCATCTTGCCTGCAGGCCCTATGATCTCGCCTATCTTCTCGATGGGCACCTTGAAGCTTTCGATTCTGGGAGCACTGGCGGCAAGATCGGCTCGCGGTGCAGCGATACACTCTTCCATTATATCCAGGATGCTGTTGCGGGCAACTCTGGCTTTCTCAAGTGCAATACGCATGATGTCCTTAGTAATGCCTTCCACTTTAATATCCATTTGCATGGCGGTGATGCCATCTCTGCTGCCTGCGCACTTGAAATCCATATCGCCAAGGTGATCTTCCAAGCCCATGATGTCGGTAAGGACTACGAAGTTTTCACCTTCCATAATCAAGCCATTTGCAATACCTGCTACAGGGGCTTTGATGGGAACACCACCAGCCATCATGGCAAGGCATCCACTGCATATGGAAGCCATGGATGAGGAACCGTTAGATTCCAAAGTATCGGCTACGATACGCATGGTGTAGGGGAAAAGCTCGTTATCTGGAAGAATGGCTTTTAAGGCACGTTCAGCAAGGTTGCCGTGTCCAAGTTCTCTACGTCCTGTAGGACCCATACGTCCGGCTTCGCCAACGCTGAAAGGCGGGAAATTGTAATGAAGATAGAAGCTTTTCTTGTGTTCAGCTTTCAGACCGTCTATCACTTGTTCATCTTTACCACCACCAAGTGTGATGGTACCGAGGGATTGGGTTTCGCCACGCGTGAATAAGGCAGAGCCGTGCACACGGGGAAGGATGTCAATCTCGCAGGTGATGTCACGAATATCATCCAAACCACGCCCATCAACGCGATGATGCTTAGTAAGGATAGATTCGCGCACATAGCGACGGATAATCTCTTCGAAAGCGTCTTTATAGGTCTTCTCGTTGGTAGTAAACTCTTCTTCGTTTTCGGCAGTAAACTTCTCTACCATCTCTGCTTCTGCAGCATCGAAAGCATCCTGGCGTTCCTGCTTACCAAAGATGATGGCAGCAGCAGCGATTTTGGCACCGCAAAGGGCTTCCACTTTGTCCATGATCTCTTTGGGCATGATGGGAAGAATCACATCAACTTTTTCTTTTCCACAGGTAGCTACAAAATCGTCTTGCAAGGCTACAAGTTTTTTAATCTCTTCGTGTCCGGTGTAAACGCCATCCAGCATGATCTCTTCACTAAGCTCATGAGCTGAGGATTCCACCATTACTATGGACTTGCGACCGCCGGCAACAGTGAGGTTCATTTTGGATTTCTCGTCTATCTCACTGAAATTTGGGTTCACCACATACTCTCCATCGATATAGCCAACTGTTACGCCGGCAATGGGACCATGGAAAGGTATGTCGGAAATGGATAATGCCAATGAAGCTGCAAACACACCAAGTGTAGCGGGATCGGTAATGCCGTCAAAAGATAACACATTTAAGACAACATGCACCTGATTACGGAAACCTTCCGGAAAGAGAGGACGAATGGAGCGATCTATAACGCGTGCCATCAGGGTTGCATCGGTGGTAGGTTTGGCTTCACGCTTGAAGAAACCACCGGGGATTTTGCCTGCGGCATACATCTTCTCAATGTAATCCACGGTTAAAGGAAAGAAATCCTGATTCAGAGCAGCATCTTTGGACATAGTGGCAGTTACCAGCACTGATGTGTCACCATGCTGAATATATACGCTACCGTTTGCTTGTTTTGCCATTTTCCCTGTTTCTACGATCAGGGGGCGTCCGCAAAATTCCATTTCGCGGCGGGTAATATTGAAGTTATGCATAACTTCTCCTTTGTTGGTTTACTCTGCGGGAGAAGAAGCAATAGGCTGAATGGTTTATTCGAACCGCTTAGCTTATTGCTAATTACTCCCGGAGGGATATTTTTTTAGTTAAAATAAGGAAAGTGGATCACCAATACTGCTGATCCACTTTTCCTTGTTAGTCATAATATCTTGGTGAGTTTACTTTCTGATACCAAGCGCCTTGATTATGCTACGGTAACGACTGATGTCTTTACGTTTAAGATAATCAAGAAGGCGTCTGCGTTGCCCGATCAGTTTCAACAGACCGCGCCGGGTTGAGAAGTCTTTCGCGTGCACTTTCAAATGCTCAGTAATATCTTTGATTCTACGGGTGAGCATTGCTACTTGCACTTCCGGCGAGCCAGTGTCTGATTCATGGAGTTTAAACTCTACCATGATAGCTGTTTTAGCCTCAGGTGTTAACGGCATTTCATCCTCCAGATGATTTTATGTTGTCATGATTTAGGAAGGGGGGAATTTGTAAAGGGTTTTCTTTGGTTAATGGTTAGTAGGTTAACTGGTTAGACCGTCGAGTCTGGTTTGTCATTGGCTTTTATCAGGGAAAGCAGTTGTCGTTTTACGGATTGAGAGATGTTTACGGTTGCTTCCAGTTTCTGTTTGTCCTTAACAAAATCAAGCATAACTGCAATATCGAGCTGGGTTTGCAGTTCTGATAAAGAGCCCAAAGACACGTTCAAGAAGTAGAGCAATTCTTTCTTGGATTTTCTACCCGCGCCTTCGGCAATATTGGTAGGGATTGAAGTAGCCGCGCGCTTCATTTGTGATGTAAGCCCCCAAAGCTCGTCATGGGGAAAATCCTTCGCAAGCTCATAAACATGTTTCACCAACAGCATACTCGCCTTATAAACTTCCAAATCAGTATGCATCATACCTACCTCCCATAAACAAACATCCACGATAAGCAACGGGTTTAACCTGTTAACCATTAACCCGCTAACCAAAGCTGGTGGAGGTGGCGGGGATCGAACCCGCGTCCAAAAAACCGATTGCAAGCAAATCTACATGTTTAGTTGTCATTTAAGTCTCAGCTATCGGGGTGGAAGACAATCAGACCCCCTAAGCCCAGCCAATAGTCTTAGGCGGAAATTATCGGCAGTCCTTTCCGCAGCGGCCGTACTGTTTCGACGCCCAATCCCCTTCCGACGGCACGAAGAGGTTGAACGAAAGCAGCTTATGCTGCTAAGGAGTAATTGTTATTTGCAATTAATTTTGTTTTGCTTTCTTGTTAACGGAGCAGAAAAGCGTCTCCGACATGCATTACTCACACCCTGGTTCCCTGTCGAAACCATTTCACCCCCTATATACTGATAAAAGAACTTGTTAGGTCATGATAATCCGAAAACCTCATTTGTCAATAAAAATCTATCGTGAATTGATTTATCTTGACATCTAAGCAAGCTGAGGAAATCTATGTATCAAAGAATAGGAGGATACATGAAGATATCCGCAGTGCTATATGCAGTAGTAATCATAGCGTTTTTTATGCCCTTTTTTATGGTGAGTTGCGAACAAACTGAATTGCTTACTATCAATGGGGTTCAGCTTGTTATGGGTGGTGAATCAAAGCTTCAGATGGACAACATCTTTGCCGGAATGGGTAGCGAGCCCAAAAGTGAACAGAAGCCTCAGAAAATTAGCCCTCATCCTATGGCAATTCTTGCAATCGCTATAGCCGTGATAGCTTTGTTTGCCTCTCTATTCCTTCCTCGCAAATTATACTTTATTCCTTTGTTGCTAAGCATTGGCGGGATATTGAGCCTGCATTTGCTGAAAAATGGAATGCCAGCCCTTCTTAATAAAGCCGATTCCGGTATGGGTTCTGCCTTTGACCTTACAAAAATATTAAATATCAAAACCCTATACGGTTTCTGGTTAGCAGATGTTGCCTTTCTTGCAGCAGCCGTTACTTCACTTTTTGCCGGTATGGTGAAGAAACCCATGCCCATTCTATCAACTGTTATGGATGGGAATGAATTCAGTGATCCAATGGCAATTGGGCAGGAAGATTATATTGCTGAACCTGAGTATATTAGTAGCGATTCTGATGAAGAGTCGGAAGAACCCATAGAAACTGAAACGAAAGACGATGTTTAAATAGAGGCTATCTAATGATAGAAACAAGTAAGGAATTGCGCTGGATAAGGATATTGCTTACCATTATCGCTTTGCCGATTGTAGTATTAATTCTCAAGACTCTGAAAGCCATATTCATTCCATTGATCTTTGCGATATTCCTTACTTTTGTGTTTGCTCCTCTTACATCATATCTCAAGAAGAAGCATGTTCCTTTATGGCTGATAATACTGATTACTCTGATAATTATAGCAGGAGTCTTCAGCATTGTTGTTATGATTTTATATGCAGCTTCGAACAGTTTAATCTCCGGGCTACCAAAGTATCAGGAACGGTTTCAAAACCTTGTTGTTGATGGCGCAGCCATGCTTGAGGGATTGTCCGCCAGAATGGATGTAGCCAGTAAAAGCTTTCCCTTGTTAGACTTGAACACACTACTTTCCGGCTCTACATTTTCCCTAACCAACGCAATAAAAAACACCATGAATTCATTAATGGCTGTGATGTGGAATCTGTTTTTGATTCTCATCTTCATGATCTTTATGCTGCTGGAGGCGGATAAATTTGAACCCCGCCTGACTAAGGATATGAGCCCTGAAAGCCGGGATAAAACAACAGGGAGCTTCAAAACAATGCAAAAGCAGATACAAAACTACCTCACGGTTAAAACTCTGATTAGTTTTGTTACATCTCTAATTGGTATGGGGCTGATGCTGATTTACGGAGTAGATTTTGTGTTAGTATGTGGAATACTGCTTTTTTGTCTTAACTACATCCCTAATATCGGTTCAGTGCTTGCTTCAGGTATTCCAATTCTGATCCTTTTTTTGCAATACGGATTATGTTACCAATTAGCCTTGTTTAGCATCCTGATAGTAGCTACACAGATGTTCTTCGGAAACATTCTTGAACCCAGGCTGCAAGGTAATAGATTGAATTTAACTCCCATAATCGTACTGATTTCATTAATATTCTGGGGTTGGTTATGGGGTTTCGTTGGTTTATTGATCTGCGTCCCGCTTACCTCTGCTATCAATATCATCCTGAAACAGGTAGATCAGGATAATATGTTTTCAGCTCTGATCAGCAGTTAATCACTGCTATATTTCGGCTTTTTTCAGAAACGCGAAACCCAGTATAGTGAATGCAGCATTGGGTAGCCAGGCAGCCCAAACAGGATGAATTACTCCGGTATAGCCCAGGCTTTGGATGATACGAACCACGATCAGATAGGCAAAACACACCACCAAACCAAGCATGATAACCCAACCCCTTCCCTTAGAGCGAGTGTTGGAAGTGGCGATAGGCATAAAGAAAAAGATCACTATCAGATTGGTAAGCGGGAAGGCAAGCTTCATGTGTAAATCTACTATTTCTTTGGCGGGGTTATCCCCCAACTTTCGTATTCTACGTATGTAATCCTTCAATTGCCAAAAACTTAAGGATAATGTTTTCTTAGTTATGCGGATGAAATCCTGAGGCTGAACATCCAGAATTGCAAGATTTGTTTCCGGATAGTACTGGTGCAGGACTTGTTTACCAGCCCTGAAACGCCTGATCTCGCAATCACGCAGTATCCACCTGCTACCATTCCAGTCTGCGGAAGAAGCGGTGATATGCTCGATTATCTCCTTGCTGCCATAATCTATACGCGTCAAATCGATTATCTTCAGGTTATTCTTATAACCATCAAAGAAGCCGAAATAATAAAAGTCGTTGGATTTACCCTGATAGTGTACGCTGGCTTTTAGCATCACATCATCCGGTTGTTCGCCTTTTATCTGAACATCATAAACATAGTTACGCTGCGTTTCTGCCCACGGTAACAGGTATTCACCCATTGCTGAAATGCCGATGCTGATAAGCAGTCCTATAGCAAACAAGGGTAACATGGCACGCTTTATGCTTACCCCGGCTGCACGGATGGCGATGCTTTCGTTGTGCTTGGACAGTGCATTCATCATGAAAAGACCGGTTAGCAGCACTGTTACCGGAGACGTTAGCACCACCAAGTATGGAAGGCGGAGCAAGTAGTAGATAGTAGCTTGCTGGGTTGTAGCTCCATTGCGAATAAGCCGGGGGAGATTATCCACCACGTCTATCACAATAAAGACCACTGCAAACGAGAAGAAGATGATAAGATAAGTCTTCAGAAATTCTTTTATTACATAACGATCGAGAATACGCATCATACACCCATTAATGGACAATCTCGTCCGGAGGAGGGTTCTTTCGATTACGCAAGTTCTTCAATCTCCACATCAAGGTAGGCATATCAATGATATGCTTCTCCTTGATGGAAGCAATAATAAGCAGAACTGCAAGAATGAAAAACACAATATTCGATACCCACATTGCCATAAAGGGAGGCATAAGTCCCTTGTCTGCAAGCTGCTCTCCCCCATTTAGGGCTATATAATAAACAAGGAAGATTAGCGAAGATACGGAAAATGCCATACCAATTCCGCTTGTCCTGGTCATTAGCCCCAGCGGAATGCCAACCATAATGAAGATGATGATAGCAAATGAGATAGCAAACTTCTTATGAAACTCTACTTCCATGGAACTAATTGTCTCCTTCAGTTCAGACAAGCGATCTGAAGATATCTGTTTCATGGATTGCAGCCTGCGGATTTCCACATCCCGAGTATAACCTTGCCGCTGAAGCTTGGTTAAAGATAACCTATTGTCCAAATCCTGCACTTCCTTGGACTTGGTTACCAGTTCCTTTCTATTTTCCTTTAAGGATTTCATAATTTGGGTAACTGTCATTTCTCTATCTGAACGATAGCCTGACTCAAAGAAATCGGTGCTATTGCCAATATTGCGGACATTTATTACATAACGGCTAAAATGAGTCTTCTGATACTTGCCGGGTTCTCTTTCATTCCGCTCGTGCATTTCGCCATTGTTTAGGATAATTTGTAAGCTGTTACCATTATCCATTTGCACCACATTTCCTGTCTTAGCAAAAACAGTGCGGGGAAAGCGGGATTGGCTACGGTCATAGATAAGCACATCAGTAAGCAAAGAATCGCTATTTTGCTTGGTAAAAACAGTGTAATTCATAAAGGTGGTGAATTCATTTTCCTTAATGATGGTCATGGGTTTATAATAAGCAACCTTAAGCATGAGATTCTTCAGCTTGTGATTGGTGTTGGGGAGAAACCAATGGTTGAAATACACCATCAATCCGGTTAGCATTATTGCTGTTACCATCAAGGGACCAATCATGGCATATACATTTACTCCGCTGGACTTGATGGCTACTATCTCTCTATCCACACTCATTCTGCCAAAAGCAAGGATGGTAGCCACTAAAACAGCCATGGGGATAGATAATGCCAACATATAGGGAAGTGAAAGGCTGAACATCTCTACCACTACCTGGAAGGGTAGTTTCTTCTCTATGATCATGTTCAGCATGTCAATAATCTTATCTATTAGCAGAACGAAGGTTACCACCATCAGAGAGATGAAGAAGGGAGGGATGTGTTCTTTTAATATGTATTTCTTCAGTATTTTCATGGCTTTGCGCCCTGTTGTATCATGCTTAATACTTCTGCCTCGGAAACAATGATTACGGTTCCAAGTTTTGTAGCTTTGTCCAGCTTGGAACCTGGATTCTCGCCTACAACAAGGTAGTTAAGCTGTTTCGAGACGCTACCAAGTATCTTGCCGCCGTGTTTGCTAATCAGGCTTTCCATTTCCTTGCGCCCATAGCCCGCCAAGGTGCCTGTAATCAGAAAGCTTTTTTCAGATAGGGCGTCAGAAAGCAGATCAGAAGCATAGGTGAAGTTTAGACCGGCTTGCTTCAAATATGTAATCAGCTGTATATTTTCTTCCTTATTAAAGAAGCTGATGATGGATTCTGCTACTATATCACCAATATCAGGTACATTTAGCAAGGCTTCCTTATCAGCAGAAATCAGTGCTTCAATACTACCAAAAGCAGAAGCAAGGCTACGGGCGGTGATAGAGCCAACATGCCTGATACCAAGCGCAAAAAGGCTTCTATCAAAGTTCTTGGCTTTAGAAAGCTCTATGGCTTGTTTCAGATTATCGGCAGATTTCTTGCCCATGCGTTCCATAGTGGATATATGTTCGTAGTCCAGATTATAGATATCGGGTATGCTGTGGATTATGTCTTCATCTATAAAGCGGGCAATAAGGCTTTCTCCGAGTCCGCTGATATCCATGGCATCACGGGAAGCAAAATGTTCTATCTTTCGCCGTATCTGTGCCGGGCATGCCGCATTGGCACAATAGTTGATGCTACCTTCTTCGTCCCGTTCCAGGAGGCTGTTGCAAACCGGACAAGCGGAAGGGAAAGATATCGGCACAGAGGTAGGTGTGCGCTTTGAAATATCTACAGCCAGTATCTTGGGAATTATCTCGCCACTCTTCACGATGCGAACAGTATCTCCAACACGAATATCCAAGCGCTTTATCTCATCTTCATTGTGTAGCGTAGCTCTGGATACAGTGCTACCGGAGATGAATACCGGGAAAAGGTTCGCCACCGGCGTAACTGCCCCGGTTCTGCCTACCTGGAAGCTGACACTCTCCACCACCGTGTCTTTTTCTTCGGGCTTAAACTTATAGGCAATAGCCCACTTGGGGCTTTTACCGGTGTAGCCTAAGCGCTTTTGCAGCTCCAGTTCGTTCACTTTTATCACAATTCCGTCGATGTCGTAAGGTAGTTTGTAGCGTTCCTGCTCCATCTTATTGCAGAAGCTTGCTACTTCCTCATAAGTGTTACACAAGTCTCTGGTACTGGTAGGGAAGCCAAGCTTCTTCAGATAGTCCAGCAGCTGGTGCTGCCTTGTTACCGGTAAGCTATTAGCATCATAGTAACCAAGGCTGTAGAAGATCGCCCGGAGGTGCCTGTTTTTAACCTCAGTGCTATCTTTCAGCTTAATAGAACCTGCTGCTGCATTGCGGGGATTGGCAAAAGGCTTAGCTTCTGTTTCCCTTCGCTGTTCGTTGAGGGCAAGAAAGTCTGTTAAGGGGATGTATATTTCCCCTCGGATCTCTATTTGTTCCAAGTAGCTTATCTCGTGGGGGATATCCGGCAGCAACAGGAAATTAGCCGTTACATCCTCGCCTTCCAGACCATCGCCTCGGGTGGTGGCATAAACCAACTTTCCGTAATCAAAGAACAGATTTATCCCAAAGCCATCAATCTTAAGCTCTGCACAGTATTGGTTTTGCTTACCTGTATCGAGGTTGGTCTTGGTAATAAAGGCGTTTACTTCTTCCAGAGAATAGGCATTATCAAGGCTTGCCATCCGCACTTTATGCTGAATAGTTTTAGCTCCCGGGCTAAGATCACTGCCAACTTTTTGGGTGGGAGAATCCGCTATGGCTTCGCCGGATAGCTCTGCTTCCAGTTCAGCCAAGTGCTTTGCCAATTGGTCGTATTCATAATCCTCTATCTCAGGATTGGAGAATTCGTAATAGAGCAGGTTATGACGCTCTATCTCAGCGCGTAGCTTAGCTATTTCCTTTAGCAATGCATCTTGGTTCATAGCCTGTACAGCTCCGGTCTTCTATCCTTGAAGGCATCGTTTCGCTCTGTAATGCGTTTATCAAGTGCGCGTTCTACGTCTATATCAATAGTAATAGCTGCTTCCTCATCTTCGCTCAAACGCAGCAACACTTCTCCCAGAGGGCTAAGTATCTGGCTGCATCCGGTAAAGCTAAGCTTAGTATTGCCATTCACCTCTGTACCAGTGCGGTTCGCCGTTACGCTAAACACTCGGTTTTCCAGCGAGCGCAGCTTCATGGCTTCCTGACACCAGGGCAGCACCAGATTAGCGGGATGGCAGATTATCTGCGCTCCTGCTAAGGCAAGGCTGCGTGCAGCTTCCGGGAATTGCCAGTCGAAGCAGATCATCATGCCGATAGTCACCCCGTTTTTAGCCACGCACACATCAAAGGCTTTATCACCGGGCTGGAAAAATAGCTTCTCCCGGTCGAACAAATGCACCTTACGATAGACGTGATAGCTTCCATCAGGGTTTATCAGGACACTGGAGTTATAGAAAACACCTTCGTCGTTTTCGGGAAAGCCGTATACAAGGGAGAAATTGCGTTCCTGTGCCAGTTTGGCAAAACGCGTAAACGATGCTCCCTCAGGCACACTTTCTGCTACATTGCGCACTTCCTGCAGGCTTGCAAACACATAGCCGCTGGTAACCAGTTCCGGCATAACCACTAAATCGCTTGTAATTCCTTCAAGCATGGGAGATAAGCGTTCTACGTTATCCTGTACTGCCAGCAGTTTTGGTTGGAATTGCAGGACGGTTACTTTCATTATTTAGGCTTTTTGTTTTGCCTGCATCAGGGGATAGATAACTCTGTCTAAAACACCTTGCACCAGTGAGATACACATACCATAATTGGTGATAGGCACTCCGCGGCGGTGGCATTCTATTATCCTGCGGTTCATTTCCATGGGGTTTATCATGCATGCCCCGCAATGAACACATACAGCATATTCTTCAAGGTTCTCGGGGAAGTCGTGTCCTGCGTAATTCTCGAATATAAGGTCTTTCCCGGTAAATTCTTTTATCCATTTGGGCAGCTTAAATCTGCCGATATCATCTTTTTGTACGTGATGCGAGCATGCTTCTGCTATTAAGACTTTATCTCCATCTTGCAAATGATTTATCTTGTCAATGCCTGAAAGCAGGATATCCAATTCGCCCTTGTAACGGGCAAAGAGGATAGAGAAAGTGGTTACCTGCACTTCCGGGGGGACTTCATGGTTAACTTGTTCAATTGCCTGAGAATCAGTTATTGCCAGTTTGGGAAGCTGCTTCGTCATCGCCAAGGATGCAAGCAGCTCAGTTTCTTTTACCACAGTTACAATTGCATCATGATCCATCAGATCGCGCAATACCTGCACCTGAGGCAATATCAGCCTTCCCTTGGGAGCAGCGGAATCAATAGGAGCTACCAGTATCACATGATCGAAAGGGGACACCAGATCACCGCATAAAATGCGGTTTTCCTTCAGGTATTTGGGGGCAAGGTGGATAATTTGTTCCTTGCATGCTAACACCCCGTCTTTGGTTATGGAGGAGACCTTCACCCAAGGGAGCTTATGCCGCTCGCAATAGCCGGTGTTTTCCGTGCTAACTTGCGTGATGTCGCTTTTATTAAATACCACTACTGTGGGGATTTCCATTTCCATGATGCGCTCCAGCATCTCAGTTTCGGGAGCTACAAACGCATCTCCATCGTTCACAAAGATAACTATATCAGCCCGATACAATATCTTGCGAGTGGCTTTCACCCGTTTATCACCAAGTTCACCGGTATCATCAACACCCGCTGTGTCATAGAAAGTAACGGGACCAAGCGGGAGCAGTTCATAGTGTTTATCTACAGGATCGGTTGTAGTACCCGCAATGTTGGAAACAATGGCTATTTCCTGCCCGGTTAAAGCATTTATCAGGCTGGACTTACCGGCATTTCTTTTACCAATAAGGGCGATTATCAGTCTTTCGCCTCGGGGAGTGGAACTCATTATCCCTCCTTATCTAATCAATTTGAATTCATAGCCACAAAGCACAAGCAATTAGTCAAGCTCTTTCTTGCTAAAATTACGGAAGCATTACGCATGAATTACGGATGCGATGCGTAATTCATGCGTAATGGTATAGCAATACGAACAAGAAAGATGTGATATGAAGCAGATACTAAAGGACTAACTGAATCGCCTACAACTGTGGAACATTGTAGGTTCTGCGGTGAATACAGCACATGCCGATACTGTGGATTGCCCTACAATGAAGCTTTGTGCCATAGCCTTTGTGTTGAGCAAAGCCATAAGCAGGATATACGGTATCTAACTCTCTCATAAGATTGTCGCGGTACACTTTAGCCAAGATAGAGGCAGCAGCTATGGCTGCATGTAACTGATCGCCTTTTATCACGGCTTTGGCAGTTCCTTTCAGGCTTTTGGGAACATCTCTGCCATCAATAAGGCAAAAGTCCGGAGCTGGTTTTAGCTTGTTAAATGCAAGTTCGAAGCCCTTTATGGAAGCTTGCAGGATATTTATCTCGTCTATTACTTTGGCACTGATTTCTACGATTGCATAATCCAAAGCACTGGCAATAATCTGCTCGTATAGTTGTTCACGTCTAAGGGGTTTGATAGTTTTGGAATCGTTCAAGCCGTCAATAGGGTTCATGTAGTCCAAAACGACGGCAGCGATAACAACCGGTCCGGCTAATGCACCTCTGCCTGCTTCATCAATACCGGCAAAGATACCATGCTGTTGGTAGTAATCGATATCTCTTACATAAAGCGAGCTTAGCTGATTATCCGGGATCAAACCTGTTCCTTTTGCAAGATAAAGAACAATCTGGAGTATTTGTCATCAATACCGTTTATGTGACGCGGGTAGTAATTAATCTTGCTTTCAGCGTTATGAATTGCCTTAAGCTTCAGTGGCGAATTGTGGATTATAGAAACCAAGTCTGTGCACATGTAAACTCTTTGTTTATGCAATTCATATTGATAGCTGTAGCCAATGAAATCTCTGTGAAAACTGGTTAAACTGGAGTTTTGTCTGGTTTTAACGGGTTCGAACCATGCCTGATGTAGCAGATAGCTATCTTTATTATGGCTTAAGCTGCATACATCAGCAAAGTTCTCCTCACTGTTGAACAGCGTAGAGATATCAAAAATAAACAAACCTTTATCTGCGAGAGCAGTATAAACCTGCTCCAGCATTTGGGTTATCTGAGAAGGCTTCAGAAGGTAGTTCACGCTGTCGAACATGCACAACACAAGCTCATAATCCCTGCCGGGAATGGGGTCGGTTAACGAAGCCCGGTACAAGTGTGGCTTCATTGCTTTCTGATCTGCCACATGCAGCATTTCAGCAGACAGATCACAGGCATCCACATGATAGCCCTGGAACACAAAACGATTGGACACATTAGCTGTTCCACAGGCAAGCTCCAGGATGCGCTTCAGTGCTATGTTCGTGTACTGCTTATACCAGCCGATTATGTTCTTAGCCCATTGGTCATAACCCACATGTGCCATGTATTCATCGTAATGCATGGCAAAAAAAGAATATGCATGTTTATCCGCTTTATGGGCAAACCGAATCCCTTTTATGTCATAAGGATGGCTGAGCAATAGGGAAGGATTAGAAAGCAAGTTTTGAACATGCTCCAGAGTATATTGAATATGGCAGAATGGTTTTTCCCATAGCTCGAGTGCGAGGTTTATGGCGTTTAGCTCCGGGTGAAATATCTCCCAATTCACTTTATCTATGCTTATAAGAGTGTAGCTTAAGTTGTGATTAGCAGTAATTAGCAGCTCGTTTGCTTGCTTGTTCTTACTGAACTGAATCATGTCCCGGTAAACGTGAATTGCAGTGTCCTTGGGGATAGTATCTTGGGCTGCATCTCCTTGTAAAACACAAAGTTCTATGCCGGGCACTTTTATTAAGGGATTTCCTTCCAAAATTGCCATCTCAGGATGCACATACAGAGTATGCTTAGAAAGGTTCTTATGTTCACAATAGGCACTATAAGCTGACAAGCTGCTAAAAACTAAGCGGTCATCCGGTGCAAAACTACACAAGCATATCTCTTCGATACTTTGCGCAGGAACCAAGTTTAGCTGTAACGCATGGCTTTCTGGTGCAATATCCCCTGCAACAAAGTGTAGAGATACTGAACAATCACTTGTAAATGGGAAGAACTTAAACGCAGCAAGGATATGCTCTGTCTCTTGCTGTGATAGAGAAACAATCCTGATTGCTGGCATTATTTGTCTATTGGTTTGTCGCTGCTCCCGGGGCGGTATAGAGGAACGCCAGCCTTGCACAGCTCACAGTCTTCGGCTTCCCAGGCAGGAATATCGACAGACAGTAAGCTTTCAAGAGGGACGTCAAACTGCAGCTTGCCTCCGCTTCTATCCACGATAACACCGATAACTGCAACTTCCACACCTTTGGCTTGCAGACAGGTAAGCACCTCGTTCACACTTCCGCCGGTGGAAAGAATATCTTCTATTATGGCTACTTTCTTTACCTGGGAGAGATCAAACCCGCTGCGGATGCTCATTTCCCCATCTATACGCTGTGTAAAGAGGAAGGATTTACCCATCACATAGGCAGTCTGGAAAGCAAGTACTATGCCACCATAAGCCGGACCAACCACACAATCGAAATCGTAATCTGCCAGCCTCTCTGCCATACGCTTACAAATGTTATGGGTAGCATCGGGATTCTGAAGCAGCTTAATCTTTTCTATATATTTGCTGCTGTGCTTACCGGAAGTAAGCTGAAAATGACCATCTAACAATGCTGATTCACTGGTCAGGATGCGGTTTAGATAGTCCGAATCTTCCAGCTCGGTTAAGATACGTTTGGCTTCTGCTTCCTTATCGGAAGTAACCTGAAGCTCTATCATATACATATCCCCGGCAATTGAAGAATACATGGACATCATCCGCTCGTTTAGCAATACAACTTCAAAGCCGAAATCCTCCAAGAGGCTTTTTGCAATCTCCGCTTCAAAGGGATTAGTGTAATTAGCGATGGTTACCATTGTGTTATCAGTCATTTTTCAACTCCGTTCTTGTAGGTTAGACGTTAGATGTCAAACGTTAGTAGCTAATATAACCGCCAAACGTTTAACCTCTAACGTCTAACGCAAATACCTACTGTTTACCAATCTCCATGCCATGTTTAATGGCAATCAGGTTCTTCTCTAACAGCTCCGGGTTCTTGGCTTTCATGAAAGACGTAAGGTCTTCTTCCATGGTCTCATACTTGATCAAGCCTGTTTTACCGATTATGATTCCGATAGCTATCATATTAAGCACCATGGGACTGCCTATCTCTGTGGCAATATCGCTCATCGGAGCAGAGATAATCTGAATGTCAGTACGCTTGCAGCCATGCGGACACATATTGGTGTTAATAATCATAACTCCGTTTTCTCGTACGCTATCACCAAATTTATCTATGGAAGGTTGGTTAAGAGCAACCAAGATATCGGGATAACTTACAATGGGAGAAGCAATCGGTTCGTCGGCAACAACTGTGGAAACATTAGCAGTACCGCCTCTCATTTCCGGTCCGTAGGAAGGCAACCAGGATACATTCTTGCCTTCTTTCATTCCTGCTTTGGCGATAAATTTACCAATAGTGAGGACACCTTGTCCTCCGAATCCGGCACAAATAAGTTCTGTCTTCATTATTCCACTCCCTCGCCCTTATCGCGCAGACAACCTACTTTGAAGAAGGGAAGCATGTTCTCTTTAGCCCAATCTCTGGATTTCAGCGGGTCTATGCCCCAGTTAGTGGGACAGGTGCTGATTAGCTCCACAAACGTAAAGCCCCTTCCTTCCTTGTTATATTTGATAGCTTTTGTAACAGCTTTCTTTGCCTTAAGAATATCTGCCGGGCTAAGCAGGGACACACGTTCAATATAATAGGGCGCAATCAAAGTAGCAATCAGCTCACTTACTCGGATTGGGAAGCCGATATCGTCCGTATTTCTGCCATAGGGACTGGTAGTTGTTTTCATATTGGGTAGCGTGGTAGGAGCCATCTGACCACCGGTCATACCATATATAGCATTGTTCACAAAGAACACACTGATATGCTCACCACGGTTGGCAGCATGCACTATTTCGGCAGTACCAATAGCAGCGAGATCACCATCACCCTGATAGGTGAATACATTCATATCAGGTCTTGCCCGTTTCATTCCGGTTGCTACAGCAGGAGCACGTCCATGCGCTGCCTGAGCCATATCGAAATTGAAGAACTTATAAGCAAATACAGAGCAGCCAACAGGCGCTACCCCAGTCATTTGATTAGTCATGCCAAATTCTTCTATTGCTTCTGCAATCAAACGGTGTGCCACACCATGCAGGCAGCCTGGACAGTATGTGAAGGGAGTTTTAGTAAGCGATTCCGGTCTTTTTGCGATTATTTCCATTTCTTTTCCTCCTTACTTAAAACAAGCTTCCAGCTTGGCTTTTATCTCTGCTGGGGTGAATACAATTCCGCCCACTTTTCCCCAGAATTCCACCGGGACTTTTCCTTCCACGGCGATCTTCACGTCATCCAGCATCTGTCCTGTATTCAGTTCGAATACATATACGCTCTTCACCTTTTTACCCAGGGCATTCTTCACAGCTTCGTAGGGGTAGGGCCATACAGTGATAGGTCTTATCAAACCAACATTCTTTCCTTCTGCCTTTAGCTCGTTTATGGCAGATTTCACTATCCGGCTGGATGTTCCCCAGGCTACACAAAGAACTTCATTATCATCACATACATTATAGCTTTCGTAGCGGATTTCTTTATCTTCTATCACGGCATATTTTTCGTATAACTCGTTCACATGTTGCTCCAGCACATGCGGATCAATTTCCAGAGAGTTTATCTCATGATGATGTTTTTTATCCCCGTCTTCGTTAGGGCGAATACACCAGGAGTTATGCTGATTACCAAGCTCGTCCATTTCCTCCTGAGTTTTAGGAGTTTTGAATTCCACTGGTTCCATCATCTGTCCCAGCATACCGTCTGCCAGTATCATTACAGGGGTGCGGTATTTATCTGCAAGCTCAAAAGCCTCGCTTGCCATATCGGCAAATTCCTGCACGGAATTAGGTGCAAGAACGATAGTACGATAATCACCATGTCCCCCACCTTTTGTAGCCTGAAAATAATCACCTTGTGCGGGTTGAATATCTCCTAAGCCGGGTCCGCCACGCTGCACATTAACAATCACGCAAGGTAGTTCTGCACCTGCTATGTAAGATATCCCTTCCATTTTAAGAGATATACCCGGTGAGGAGGAGGATGTCATTACTCTTTTCCCACAGCCCGCTGCTCCGTAAACCATATTTATGGCTGCTACTTCGCTTTCTGCTTGTAAGAATGTTCCGCCTACCTTGGGCATCATTTTTGCCATGTATTCGATCAACTCACTTTGAGGAGTAATCGGATAGGCAAAATACAATCTGCATCCGGATCGGATGGCTGCTTCTGCTACTGCTTCATTACCTTTCATTAGTATCTTCGCCATTCTTTCCTCACTTCTCGATTGTTATTGCCACATCCGGGCAAGTAACGTAACACATTTTGCAGGCGATGCACTTATCCTGCTCGAAACATTCGGCATAGTTATAGCCTTTGGCATTGATGTTTTCCGAGAAGCGAATTATCTTCTTGGGGCAAGCAGCAATGCAAAGACCACAGCCTTTACAATAGTTTGGGTCAACCGTCATTCTGGGCATGGTTGTACTCCTTTTTTTGTTGATTTTCGACTAACGTGATAAAGCTTTTATTCTTGCTATTCTGTCAAACTATTTCTTGAGCTAAAATCCACTTTATTTGCTGCATACACACATCAAACCCGTCAATTATCACATTATTAAAGGTTTAAGCATCCACTACCGGAACCAATTTACCAAATTTAGCAGATTCTTCTTGACAGATATGTGCCACTGTATTACATGACCACTACACCATGACGGTAATCACTAACACTCATTCAGAAAAGAGGTAATAATGAAGATGTTCAACGAAGACTCGCCCCTCTATCTTCAATTGCGTAAGCACATTGAAGAGCTAATCTTAAGCGGTGTGCTATGTGATAATGATGCCATGCCTTCGCTAAGAAACATGGCTAAAGATTACAGCCTGAATCCTATCACCGTGAGCAATGCCATCGGTGCGCTGGTAGATGAAGCTATTCTCTACAAGAAGCGCGGCGTAGGAATCTATGTATCTCCCGGTGCAAGGAAGCTAATCATCAGCACCCGCAGCAAGGATTTTATCACCGAGACCCTGCAACCCACCATTCTTATGGCGAAGCAGCTCGATCTGCCCAAACAGCAAATAACTACTATCATCGATACCATTTATGGAGGAAAAGATGAATAATCCCAGCTACGAAATACGAAATGTAACCAAGTATTATGGAAAATTCAAGGCATTGGACAGGGTGAGCCTCAGCCTTGCTCCCGGCAAAATCATCGGCTTACTCGGCAAGAACGGTGCAGGCAAGAGTACCTTAATGCGCTGTATGCTCGGGTTCCTGGCTCACGAAGGCGAAGTATTGTTAGACGACACCCTGCTGAAGCACCGCGATCACCGTATATTCGAGCATGTTGCCTTCATCCCGGATGTAAGTGGTTTAGATGATAGGCTTACCGTGCAACAGACAATGGAATACATCAAGAACGTAAACTCCCGCTGGAATGACGTTCTTGCCGATAAACTGTTCAGCATAAGCAACCTTCCCCTGAATAAGAAAGTCTCCAAGCTCTCCAAGGGCATGAAGACCAAATTATACCTGCTGATCACACTTTCCCTGGATGTAAACTTTCTGCTGCTGGATGAACCCACTCTCGGTTTGGACATAGCATTCCGCAAGGAATTCTTCAGCACCATACTGGGTGAGTTCTTCGACGAAAATAAAAGCATCCTTATCTCCACACATCAGGTAGAGGAAGTGGAAGACCTACTGCAGGAAATTATCTTCATAGACGAAGGGCGCATCCTTCTCCACGAAGAAGTGGAAACCTTAAAATCCCGCTTTCGCATCCTTACTCTGCCTATTGACCGTGCAGAAGAGCTAAACGCACATCAGCCCAAAGTAACATCCAAAACCCTGGGATTCATCAGTGCCGTGCTGCCTTCCACCGTGGAAATTGAGGGAGCAACATACAGCAGGGCTAATCTTGCAGATATATTCTTAGCTGTGGTAGGAGGTAACAAATGAAGCAATTCCACGCATTACTAAAGAAAGAATGGTACACAAACCGGATAACACTGCTTACTCCCCTGTGGTTTGCCGGCGGAGTTTACGCTATTGGCTTAATAGGACTTATCATAAACCTCATCAAAGGCAATCCCTTGCAAGCGCAA
Source organism: Candidatus Cloacimonetes bacterium HGW-Cloacimonetes-3 (assembly GCA_002840645.1). Lineage (GTDB taxonomy): Bacteria > Cloacimonadota > Cloacimonadia > Cloacimonadales > Cloacimonadaceae > Cloacimonas. The sequence continues at coordinate 17,492 of PHBO01000005.1, read as the reverse complement.
TTCACGGCTCACAACGTCCCCGCAGGCTTGGAAAGCATGATATTATACACCGCCTCTGCCGGTTCTTTGGCAGCACTTGGAAGTGTAGCCATGATTTCTGCCATGATTCTTGCAGACAGCTTACTTAACGGAGGATTCAAACGCAAATGCGAGATTCTGCATCTATCACAGCCCGTTTGCATCGGGAAAATCCTGATCTCAAAATACCTGTTCATGACCTTAGGCACGATAATTCTGCTAAGCCTAATCTCCCTTATAAACAGCATCGGCATATCCTTAATCATAGGTTACTACACTGGTGCGCATATGTATTTCGGCATAACCGCCTGGGCACAAACGCTTATCAAGCTGATATTCACCCTATTATTTGTTAGCTCCATGTACTGGTTCTTTGCTGGTTTATTCAAGCGCAAATCCTTTTTCATGGGAACGCTGCTGATCATCGCCATCCAAGCCGCAATAAGCATTTTGAATTACACTGCCGGATTGCATATTCCATCTCTGCTTGCATATATCCTGCGCCTTGCCACAATCTCTCCCGAGATGAACGTTAACACTATGACGCTGGGAGTATCCCAATTGAACGCCATTATCGAAAGTCAATGGTCAAACTTGTTTGATCTTGATACGCTGATGAGATGCATCTACAGTGTGATCTTCTTCATCGCAGGCGGCTGGCTGTATCGCAACAGAGAGCTTAGTTAACAATATCACATAAACACATAACAGGGTGCAGAACAATCCCTCTGCACCCTGTTTGTTTTTCCGCGCTAATTAGGGAGTATCCACTATCGGATGAGTGTAATCCGCATAACCCGTCACCCGCTTCAAATAGCCTGCATTCACGCATTTGGCTACCGTCTGCACCGGTGAATCCAGAGTCACAATATCCGAAAGCGTAACCGTCTTCAAATCCACATGGGTAGGATCGCTCTTATACCAATCCCACATACAATGAATGAACAAGGCTTTCGAGGAAGGCATTTTGTGCAGTTCAAGGGTTACTTTGGGAAGGTTTTCCCGCTTGTTCTTCTCCGCGTATGCTTTAAGGTCGCTTACATACCGCGAATCTGCATCTAAGTAGAGCGTGTTCAGATTAAGTGCAATTTCCCTCATTTCCTGATGCGTTACACCCAACACAGGATACGCATACTTACGGGCATAGCAAAGCCGCCCGCGAAACCATGTTTGATACACCACTTCTTTGTACTTCCCACTGTAAGTGGATACGCCGTTTTCAAAAGATACTTTCATGGGTCTATCCTCCTATGGATATTGAAGCTTCTTCCAGCCTCCGTTTGCCTTGGCAGTTGCCGACCTTGCCACTGCCACCCGGCTGCGGAATTACCGGTTACTTGCTTCTTATAACCCTATGGCTGTTTTAGGAGGATATTTTGCTGTTGTGGGGATTTTTCTTTTTGCGCGCCCCGCCTAACCTCTAACGTCTAACCTCTAACTACCACTCAGCCACCCCTGTATTCCCCGCTAACCCCCATTGTCTTCCCCGCTAACCCCCATTGTCTTTCCCGACAACCCCCATTGTCTTTCCCGCTAACCCTCATTGCCTTTCCCGCAAAATCCCATTGCCTTTCCCGCTAAACCCCATTGTCTTTCCCGCGGAGGCGGGAAACCAGCCCCATCTAACCTTTAACGTCTAACTTCTAACTTCTAAACCTACCCCTTTGCCATCCACGTACATACCTAACAACATTGTCCCACTCGGATAGTATAAGCCCACACATAACAACAAGAAATATCTTCATAATTGGCACAAAAATAGCTTATCTTTTAACCATAAGTTATAGTGATAATAATGGCGGATATAGGATTCGCCGCAGTGTGCCATATGGCGCACCACTATGAAGATAGTGTGTAGGTATAAACCCAAAACATGAAATCAGTAATGTCGATTATGCTAAGCGTGTTATGATGCCGGCAAGGCTGTAGCGATACAGTTAGATTGCAGAAACACAAAAGAAAGCTGAACTATCGAACCCTGCAGAGCCCAGGCTCTGCCACCGTGTATCTGAATATCGAATTACTGATGGATAGCGCAAGCATCCTCTACCTGTAGCCCCAAATTCCTGCTTTACTCTTAGGAGGCAAACCATGAAACAGGAATATATACCCACCCCCTACTACCGGGAATTTCGCCAACTGATGGCTGAATTCCAGCGCTTCAAAGCTCTTGGGTACATAGATGAAATCTGGTGCCATCCCGGCACAGGCATCAGTGCTACCCACCTTTACAACTTGCATAATAACGTTCAAGCTGCGGCTATGGATACTGATTATCACAGTTTCTACTGCCCGGACGGGAACACTATCTATTACTATCCACCCGAACTGCCTATCGCTATCTGCGATGCGCAGACCCTTTCCCAGGTGAAGGCAGCCGTAAGCGCCCTAAGCACCAAACTGCATGAAGCCCGTTACAATAACGACCTCGCCTGTGTGGAAGATTGTGAACAGCAGCTCGCCAAGTATCATGACTACCTGAAGGACTGCATCACCAGCCACAAACGCATCCGCTATATAAGCAATCTGGATCATGACCTCTCCCTGCTTATCTACCGTAGCGTGCAAGCCCTGTACAAAGCCCTGCAGCCCAAACACCCCGAGCTGGTAAACTACCTGAAACAGCATGTGGTGATAGGCGTTAAATGCTACTGGAGCGAAAGCCCCGTAAAAGATAAACCCAAACCTAAAACAACCTAAAGCCTAATGCAATTAACCCCCGTGGGATTATATGTCCCGCGGGGGTATTCATTTTACACAAAGCAAACAAAGAGAAATTCAAGATACGATGTACATAGTCAAATCAGAGTAACTTTCTCATATAGTTGATGTATGTTAGCTTCTTTAATCCTAAATTTCGTACCATGATTATGGCCGGTTCTTGCATCAAAATCTACATATATAAAATTGTTTTCTAGGGCATCTATAAATCTATCCATAGAGAATGTGCTTAACATCATTATGTCATTGTATTGTAGGTACTCAATCCCTTTTTCTTTTTTTACATCGACAAATACGTAGAAACAGTTTATTAACTTCGCTCCGACATGAGCTGCAACGTCTCTAAACCCCCAATAAGGTACTGGTGAAAGACTGCCAAGACCCACACGTTCAGATACTGAATTAAGCCAATCCGAATGTCTTTTATCAACTTTTGAAGCATCAAAATTGATAACTATCTTTTCTTCAACCCTGTCTAATTGTACAGTGAATCCTCTATCGCTATATCCCTTGCAATATATGGTCTGCCTGAAACTCATTTCCGTTTCTGGATATTTTGAGCCAGCAAGCTGATGATTCCAACCATAATATGGTAAAAGTAACCTTGGGACAAGAAATGCATTTCTTGGTGAAGGCTCATTATGTAACAAAGTAGACAACGCAGTAGTATTCTTTCTCTTTGTTTTGAATTCCCACTCACCTGAGTTTGCAATAGCAAGATTGTTTTCTGGAATATCTAATAGATCCTCAAGAACATTACCAGCAGAACCGTCATTACCCTTTCTGTAGTTTTCGATCCACCCCATTTCTTTTATAACTTTCAATTTAGAAATGAGTTCCTCTTTTGTAAATACTTTTAACATAATAGCTTCCTAAGTTCACTGAATTGGTGGTTTCCAGAAATCTAATAGATATTCGAATGTAGTTCCCATTGTAATGTAATTACTTGGCCAACCAAATATACCTATATTATTTACAATATTAGTTCTATCCCATATAATTGTGTTGCGAAGTTCAAAGCCTCTTTTGCGCATTTCATCGATCAAATAAATATGTAATGTTATCCGTTTATTGTCCATCCAAAAGTCAGGAACATTTATTACGCAATGCCCTTTAGGTTTTAATAATGGAAGCATACCTTCGAATATATCGCCCATAGCAATAGCCCATTTTTCAATTGAATACGTACCGAGATCTCTCTCATCTTGCGAATACTGTTCAATTTTGTCTAATTGCTCATTATCTCTATCTCTACGTGACTTGTTCTTCCTTTTCCTATTCAGAAGGTTAGAATATGGTGGCGATGTCCAAATTAAGCTAATGCTATTTTCATTCAAGTACTGATTGATATTTCTCGCATCTTCAGTAATTGCTATTTGCTTGCATTTATTAAATGTATCTTGTTGCGCTAATCTTTCATTGCAAAGCCCAATGTATTGATCGTTTAGATCAAACCCGATGGAATTCCTATTCATATCTTGTGCAGCAACTAGAGTTGTTCCGCTTCCTACAAAAGGATCAACTACTAACTCACCTTCATGTGAGAAAAGAGATACTACTTTTTTTGCAAGGCTGATAGGGAAAGTAGCTGGATGCTTATTTTTATCTCTAACATCTCTCTTTTCATACAAGAACTGCCATACACCTATCTGAGATACCATCCATTCTTTAGCTGTCATGCAGTTTATGTGTGTTGGTCCACAGCCACAGGTTCTTTTAAAGGTAGCTGTCTTAAGTTCATTCTTCAGATATTCGTTGCTTTCGACAACCATACTAGTACTTCCCGATATTCATTATTCAAAAACAACACTTTAGACTATGCTTTCTAAGTCAACTCATTTTATTAGTTTATATTTGTGATAGAAGCCCATACCCATAATGTGTCTATAAAATGTCTGTCACTGTTAGCCATCAGTAAAATCCAGTTTGTATATATAATCAAGCCCTCTCCCACCTAATAATTGTTGCTACCTCCCTCTGTACAGCTACCGTGTTTCTTGTGTAATACGCAGGATACACGGTAGCTGTGCGGAAGTTGCTTGGTTCGTTTGTTAGGTGGAGGATGGGGAGGTTTTGAATTAAGAATTATGAATTAAGAATTGTGGTGTGCTGGTTTCCAAACTAATCTATCCCTGCTTCCTGTGTTTAATGCCATGTGATGCCCTGGTAAATCCCGGGTGATTCCGAGGTGGGACGAGGGATTCACGAGGGAATTGCCTCCGCATGATAACGGGGTATAGAGGGGGATGAGGAAATGGAGAATTGAAAATTGAGAATTAAGAATTATTGGGTTGGTTAGACGTTAGACGTTAGACGTTAATGGTGGTGCGTGTAATATATAGAAAATACTCAGCCATAATTAGCCTTTTAAGGCGTCATAACATAGCGAGGGTGTGCAGCGATAGCGGAACCCCTTGGAGAGTGTTTATATGCAAGCAAGCCCCCCGGGGGCGACACAAAGTGGGTGTATGCCGAATGTATCGCCCATGAAGGGCTTATTGGATTGGTCGTGTTTACGAGGGGTTTCGCTATCGCTTCACGCCCTCGCTATGGAGTTTCGCACTTTCAGTGCTATAGGGCAGCATCCGCAGGAAAGACGGAATTGGACTAATGGTCTGGGTTCCCGCCTCCGCGGGAAAGACTTTAGGGGCAGTTAGACGTTAGACGTTAAACGTTAGGCGGTAGGCGGAGAAAAAAGAACCCGCAACAGCAAAAAAGCATCCTAAAACAGCCATAGGGATATTAGAACACTATAACATAAGGAGTCTAACATGAAAGCACAATTTCAATATGGCTTAGCCAGTATGACGGGACGGAATGGGGAGATAGTGTATTGTCTGGATAGAACCCTAAACCGCGTTTATGTGCGGCGCTACGTTTATCCCCGCTTGAGCGAGCATAACCACCAGATAGGCAATGTAAGCAAGAATCTGTTTGCAATCCAGCCATCGGAAGGCTACATAGACGATATGAAGCTGTATCTGTGCCGCTACCGTTCCTTGCGCTATGGGGCAAATATCCGCATCCGTTCCTGGAGCATCCTGTTCGCCAAGCTGATGCGGGATATGGCGAAGCAAAACCCAAGTATAGACCTGTTAACGATAACGCGGGAATATATCTACTTGCATGACCTACCCTGCATCAGCATCAAAAAGGCGGTGGATGCGGGATTGTTGCCGCGGGTTTATGGGTATGAGGCGTACACGCATGAGATGTAGGTGTGCCGGCGTACTGGGGTGATGGAGTACTGGAATGCTGGGGTAATTGAGCGGTAGAAATTAGGCGTTAGATTAGTAACGGCTTATGTAACATTTATTTGCTTTTGTGCGTGATACGTCTAATATATATATATGATTAGATGATAAAAAAAGGAGAACATCATGGAAAACTTACAAGATAAGCCGGGAATGCCTTTATTGGGCGATCAATTCCCGCAGATGCAGGTTGTTACCACACAAGGGGTGATTAATTTACCCGGCGATATGGCAGGCAAATGGTTTGTATTATTCAGCCACCCGGCAGATTTTACTCCCGTATGTACCACTGAATTTGTGGCATTTCAAAACCTGTATCCCAGGTTTAAAGCTTTGAACACACAGCTTATCGGGCTAAGCGTGGATCAGGTGTTTGCGCATATTAAATGGGAAGAATGGATCAAGGAAAACATCGGAGTGCTAATCGAATTCCCCATTATTGCCGATACCGGTGCAATTGCCGAAAGAATGGGACTGATTCATCCCGGAAAAGGCACCAATACCGTGCGTGCAGTATTTATTGTAGATGCCAATGGCATTATTCGCATAATCTTCTATTACCCGCAAGAATTGGGGAGAAATATGGAAGAAATACTGAGAGCTGTGGAAGCAATGCAGATAAGCGATAATAACGCCTGCGCCATGCCTGCAAACTGGCCAAAGAACGAGCTGATTGGCGATAGGGTGATTATCCCGCCCGCCAAGGATGTGAAATCTGCCAATGAACGCAAAGAGAAGATTAAAAACGGAACCATGCAAGGCTACGATTGGTGGTTTGCCCATAAAGAAAGACCAAATAAGTAATATATCGGACACATAGCAGTCACTTTGGAGTTACATGGATGTGATGCTTATGTAACTCCTGAGGGGCTGGGTTCATGCCTATATGTTACCCCTTATACTACGCACTTGCCGATGATGTCGGTTAGCTGTAAATTGTGCTCCTGCAAATGTGTGTTTAATCCATCATACAGCTTTTGGGCTGCCGTAGGATCGATGAAATTGGCAGTACCGAGGGCTATCATGGATGCGCCAGCCCAGAAGAACTCCAGCGCATCCTGCCAGGTGTAGATGCCACCCATGGCAAGAACAGGTATTTTGACGGCTTGGCAGGCTTTGTAGGTTAGTGCCAGCGCGATGGGTTTGATGCCTATGCCGCTGTATCCGCCGATGCCTTGTTTGATTAGGGATTTACCGGTTTTATAGTCTATTGCCATCCCGTAAACCGTGTTGATGAGGGCAAGGCTATCTGCGCCTCCTGCTTCTGCGGCTTTAGCGATGGATGCGATGTCCGTTACATTGGGGCTAAGCTTGATGATAAGCTCACGCCGGGTGAGGGGTGAGAGTGCAGAACATAGCTTGTAAACGATATCCGGATGGACGCCAAAGGCTATGCCTTCGTTTTCCACGTTGGGACAGGAGACATTCAGTTCGTAGCCGCTGATGCCTTCCTGTGTTTCCAGAGTTTGCATTATTTCTACAAACTCGGCGATGCTGGTGCCGGATAAGCTGACTATCAGGGGGATCTTAAGGGTATCCCGCAGCCGGGGCAGGTATTCGCTGACGAACTTATCCAGTCCAGGATTCTGTAAGCCAATGGAGTTGATTAGTCCTGCCTCGCTCTCGAAGAGTCTGGGAGGTGGATTACCCACCTTTGGATGGCGGGTAATGGTTTTGCATACGAAGGCACCGAGACAATCCTGAGCGATGAAATTAAAGTTTTCCAGATCGAATGTGCCGGATGCTACGGTGACAGGCGAGGCTAAGTGCAGCTTGCCAAGCGCGGTTTGCATAGTGTTCATAACTCGCTCCAGAGGACATCCGCAGCATTAAAAACGGGACCTTCCTTGCATACGCGCAGGTAAGTCCAGTCTTCATCCGTGCCCACAGGAACCGCACAGCCATGGCAAACACCGATGCCGCAAGCCATATAGGCTTCCATGGAAGTGTAATGCTCTATGCCATGTGCAGCAGCGATTTGGGCAGCTTGCTTAAGCATGGAACCGGGTCCGCAGCTATATACCAAGTCTATCTTTTTGCTAAGCAGTAAATCTGCCATGCCTTCCGTAACCATTCCTTGCTTGCCAAAAGAGCCGTCCACAGTCCACACTTCGTCGCAAGGGAATACATCGGCAGAGCTGGCTCCGCCGTGTGACCAGAAGATCAGGTTGTGGTTGATAAGCTCTTTCTGCAAATAGGAAAGGGGAGGATAGCCGATTCCGCCGGAAAGGAAAAGCACGCGTCTGCCCTTCACGATGGGAAAGCCATTGCCGAGAGGGCCGATTAGCTCCAGGGTGTCACCTGCTTTCAGCCTTGCAAGTGCGCTGGTGCCGGGGCCTACATTCTTGATGAAGAAGCCGATTCTGCCGCCGCTGTTGTCGTAAACAGAGATTGGCTTGAAGAGCTTGGGGATGCGTTGTGAATCCCAGGCATCGTGCAGACTGGAATGAGCACGGATTTCGAAGAATTGACCGGGGTTGCTTATCTTGCTTAGTTCATCGTCCCATATCCACAGAATGAAGTAATCGCCACATAGCTCCTCGCGGGAGTAAATGGCAATCTCGCGTCTTTCGGGGTTGTGATTCATTTGTTTTTATCCTTGGTTCTGGTAAGTTATGGTGCCATTGCAAATAGTCCAGAGGATTGTTCCCGGCAGACTTTGGTTTAACCAGGGGCTGTTTTTGCTTTTGGAGAGGATGTTTTGGGGGGTGAAGACGGTTTCTTTATCAAGGTCTATAATGGTTAAATCGGCAGGACTGCCTTCGCTAAGCGAGCCACCCGGAAGGTTCAGCACACGGGCAGGAGAGCAGGTTAAAGCATCCACCAGGCAGGCAAGGGAGATTTGCTTGGTTTGCACCAGATGCTTGTAGAGTACGGGAAAAGCAGTCTCCAGACCGATGATGCCGAATGGTGCGTAATCAAACTCTTTTTCCTTCTCGAAATCCGCATGGGGAGCGTGATCGGTGGCAATGCAATCTATCAAGCCATCTTTTAGGGCTTGAACGCATGCTTTACGGTCTGTTTCGGAGCGGAGAGGCGGCTTCATCTTGGTGTTGGTATCGAAGTTTACGCAAGCTTCCTCGGTTAGCACCAGATGGTGAGGGGTAACTTCGCAGGTAACGGGAATGCCCTTAGCTTTGGCTTGACGCACCAATTCAAGGGACTTGGCGGTGGATATGTGGGCAATGTGAAGCTTGGCTCCTGAGCTTTCTGCCAGCATGATGTCGCGGGCTATGATAACTTCTTCGGCAAGCCCGGGAATGCCGGAAAGACCTACCTGCGTGGATACTTTTCCGCCGTGAATCTGTCCCTTGCCGGCGAGGTTGTAATCCTCGGCATGGATGATGAGAGGGATGTCGAAATTTGAGGCATAACGCATGCAGGAGAGCATTAAGCGAGCGTTCTGTACACATTTGCCGTCATCGCTGACAGCTACGATTCCACCGGATTTCATGGTTGCCATCTCGGAGATTTCCTCGCCTGCAGAGCCTTTGGTCATGGCACCTATCACATAAACGCGGCTGGAGCCAAGCTCTTTAGCGCGCAATTGGATATATTCCACGGAGGCAATGTTATCCGTAACAGGTTCGGTATTCGGCATGGCACAAATAGCCGTAAAACCGCCATGTGCCGCTGCTTTGGTGCCTGTGACGATATCTTCTTTGTATGTTTGACCCGGATCGCGGAGGTGGGCATGGAGATCTATGAAACCTGGGAAGATGCAGGCTCCGGCTGCATCAATAACTTTATCTGCGCTCACTTCCAGCTTCGGGGCGATTTTGGCAATGCGCTTGCGGTCTATTAAAATATCACTCTTTATTAGTTTACTGTTTTGGTAGATTTTAGCGTTTTGGATAAGTATTTTCATTGGGAACCTCCTTGGGTAAGTGAGAACAGGTAAGTGAGAACAAGTAAGTGAGAACAGGTAAGTGAGTTACTCACCTGCGCAGCTCTCACTTGCGTAGCTCTAAGTAGTCGAATACTCTCACTCTTTTTCATGCTTTACCTCCCATAATCAGGAACATCAGTGCCATGCGGATGGCAACACCGTTGGCTACCTGTTCCACGATGATACTGTGGCTGCCATCAGCTATCTCAGGGAGGATTTCGATACCGCGGTTCATAGGTCCTGGGTGCATGATGAGGGCGTTCTTTTTGGCATGTTTGAGGGTGTTTTTGGAGAGTACATAATGTTTGCTGTATTCTTCCAGAGAGGGGAACAAGCCTTCGGACATGCGTTCAAGCTGCATACGTAAGCCCATCACGACATCTGCATCGTGCAGAGCACGGGCGAGATCGTATTCCACGCGGCAGCCATATACGCTTTCCATGTTGCCGGGCATCAGGGTTTTAGGACCGCATACGGTAACTTTGGCTCCCAGCTTCTGCATGCCGATGAGGTTACTGCGAACCACACGGCTGTTCAGGATATCACCGACAATGGTGATCTTTAGTCCTTTAAGGTCACCGAGTTTCTCCCAGATAGAGTAAATATCCAAAAGGGCTTGGGTAGGATGAGCATGACGTCCATCTCCCCCATTGATAACGGGCTTGTGGGAATACTTGTTTACCAGTTGGGGGCTGCCGGGACTGCCGTGACGGATGCAATAGAGGTCTATACCCATGGCATCAAGGGTGTAAACGGTGTCTTGCAGGCTTTCGCCTTTCTGCAAGGCGGAAATACTTGCCTGAAAGCTTACGACATCTGCACTTAGGCGGTTGGCAGCCAGCTCGAAACTCATGCGCGTACGGGTGCTGTTTTCGATGAACAGGGTGCAAACAGTTTTTCCACGGAGGGTGGGTATCTTCTTGTATTCCCGTAAATTGATTTCTTTCATGCCTTTTGCTGCTTCCAGAATATACATGATCTCTTCAGGGGAATAGGTATCAAGGTCGAACATGGAGCGTCCGATAAATTGAGGGCTTGGTGTCATTCTTTCTCCTTTCCAGCTCTCTGGCTGAGATTAAAGGTTATGGTGCTAATCTATATCACGGTGGATTTGGTCAAGTACTTTTTTCGCTACATAATTCCCGAAGCAGCGTTAGAGTAATTGGTAGCGCAGCCGCCCTTGTATGAGAAAAATTCTTGACTGATAAGCAGGGTGTAATAAAGTGTAAAAAACTATAAAGTAAACAGGAGAAACTTGCATGAAAAAGCTGATAATCATAGCTGTAACACTGTTGATACTACTCTCTGCATGTTCCACTGCCAGACAGAAGCTTAATCCACAGGGTAATGTGGATTTCAAAACTGCCAATGTATATTATGCCCAGAAAGATGTGGAAAAAGCCGAATTATACTATAATAAAGTGCTAACTGCCAATCCGGATCATGCTATTGCCTTGCGCAGACTGGGTGATATTAACCTACATAAAGGCGAGATATTCGCGAGTAAATCTGTGGAATTCAATAAACTTGCCAACGAGTATTACACTAAAGCTTTGGCAATTACCGAAGCTTTCCCGGAAATAACTGATGAAGAAAAGCTTGCCATCCGTGATATGAAGAAGCGCAAAGAAAGTACTTGGGTACGCATCTTTCAGAAGGGTGATGCAGAATTGAAAGCCGGCAATACCAAAGATGCCATGGATATCTTCGAGCTCGTTCACGAATTGGATTTGAACCGTCCCGAGCCAATGATACAGCTTAAGAACATCTACCTTAAAGAGCTGAAAGATGATGTTAAAGCAGAGCAAATTCTCCTTAGCCTGATAGAAGATGATCCTGAGAAGCTGATATATCTGCAAGAGCTTGGTGCTTTTTACTACAATAAAGATAACTTCACTGAAGCAGTGAAATACTTCGAAAGAGCCAGATTGCAAATCCCCTTGGATTTGGACAATTTAATGAACATTTCAGCGTGTTACTATGAGCTGAAAGATTATGACAAAGCCATGGCAACAACAAACGTGGCGATGGAATTGGATCCTTCCAGTACTGAACTTATCGAAAATGCACGTAATATCGCTGCCAGTAAGAAAGATACCGATACCAGTATCAAATATCTGAAACAGCTAATCGAACGTAGAGATAATGAAGCTGATTACATGTCTATCGTAGGTCTGTTTTTGGAAAAAGAAGATTATCCGCAGATGATTACCTATGCAGAGAAATGGTATAATTGGGACAAAACCAACAAATACTCTGTTCAATACCTTATTCTTGCTGCGCAGAAGATGAAAAACAAATCCCTTGAAAGCAAATATGCTGCTATTTACAAGGCTATGCCATAACTGCTGATCGGATTAACGATTTTAACAGGCAGACCAGCAAAATGGACTGCCTGTTTTTGTTAGTATGAAAAAGCAACATAAAGCATATCTCTTTGCTATCATGTCCATCCTGTGCTGGTCCAGCATCAGCACGGCATTCAAGCTAAGCTTATATCACTTAATTCCGGTGGGGCTGCTGCTGATTGCCTCGCTGACAGCCACTATTTTTTTAGGCATCGCATGGGTATTCAGGCAGCACGAGGCAATATCTGTAAAGACATTCATCCGCAATATCCGGCAGTCCCTTTTACCCGGCTTGCTGAATCCTTTTGTGTACTACCTGATTCTGTTTGAAGCCTATTCCCGCTTGCGTGCGCAAGAAGCTCAGGCACTAAATTACACTTGGGCGATAGTGCTGGCGATGTTCAGTATTCTCCTGCTGAAGGAAAAGTTCAGGATTATAGATCTTGGCTCATTGTTGCTTAGTTTCCTGGGGGTGCTGATAATATCCACCAGAGGGAGCTTGGGAAGTATCCGCTTCGATGATGGCTGGGCTTCTTTTTTTGCACTGTTTAGCTCTATCATCTGGGCTGCCTACTGGATACTAAGCTTGAAGGATAAGCGTCCTGCTTTGCAGAAGCTGTTTTTTAACTTCCTGATTGGCTTTGTTGCCATTGCCGTGTATGCATCTTTAACTAAAGTACTGCTGTTTACTCCCGCTGCGAAGCTGGTTCCTGCCTTGCTTGGGGGAGCTTATGTGGGGATATTTGAAATGGGCTTAACTTTCCTGCTGTGGTTCAAAGCCCTGGAGCTTACCGAGAACACGGCAAAGATAGCGAATCTTATCTTCCTTACTCCCTTTATATCTTTGCTGTTTATCGCCCAAATCCTGCATGAGAGCATTCATCCTGCTACTTTGGCGGGGCTGATGCTGATTGTGCTTAGCAATCTTATTCAGAAGGGGGTTTTCAGCTTTTCAAAGAGGAATGCTTAGCTGTTCGCAATCACCGCTTTTATCCAGTTTACCCACTCCCAGACCCAACAATCGAACCTTTCGGCTGCTTTCCCAATTTGCCACTAAGAGCTGTTCTCCATATTTGTAAAGCGTGGCAGGGTCGTTGCCAGAGCCTTTCATCGGGCAACTGCGGGTGATGTATTCGAAATTGTCGTATTTCAGCTTAAGCACCACATTCTGCCCGGAGATGCATTTCTGTGCCATGCGCGAGCTAAGCCGTTCGGATAGCTTTCTCAGTACGTCGAACAGCTCGTCCATACTATCTAAATCCGTGTCGAAAGTGCTTTCGCAGCTTATGGACTTTGGCTCGAATTCGGTGATAATCTCCCTATCATCAATACCCCGCACCACGTGGTAGTAAAACATCCCTGTCTTGCCAAATATCTTCATCAAGTCCTTCAGCTCCCATTGGTAAAGCTCTTTGCCGGTGTGTATCCCCAGCTTCTGCATACGGGCAGCAGTTACCTTGCCAATGCCATGAAACTTGCCTATAGGCAGCGAAAACAAGATGTCTTGGGCGTTATCGGGAGTAATAATGCTTAATCCATCCGGCTTGTGCAGCTCACTACCGATTTTTGCCAGGAATTTATTGTAGGACACTCCGGCGGAACAGGTTAGGCGTGTTGTATCAAAGATATCCTGCTTTATCAGCATAGCTATCTTTTCCGGGTTGTTTTCTCCCATCTTGTTCTGTGTAACATCCAGATAAGCCTCGTCCAAGGACATAGGTTCCACCAGTTCTGTCCATTTGTAGAATATCTCGCGTATCTGCTGCGATACTTCCTTATACAGCTTGAAGCTGGAATGTACAAATACTGCCTGAGGGCATAGGTTCCACGCCTGATAGCTGCTCATTCCGCTATGTATGCCATATTTTCGTGCTTCATAAGAGCAAGTGGACACCACTCCCCGGCTGTTTGGAGCTCCACCCACAACCACGCACTTGCCCTTTAGAGATGGGTCTTCCCTTATCTCAATAGCTGCAAAATAGGCATCCATATCTATGTGAATAATCTTCTTCATGACGTCCATAATCTTTAGCACTTATCACAAGTCAAGAAAAACTTGAAATATTGCTTGACACCTTCTTACCAGTGCAAATAATAGCCCCTAAGAAATCTTGGAAATGGAGGTAACCGATGAAACCAAGAATTACGCCTGTACTATATTGCCTGATAGCGGTATTAGTGCTATTCCTTTCTTCCTGCTTAGATAGCAGCACTGAACCAGAGACTCCTCCCCCATCTTCTAACAATATTGCTGCCGCAAATGCCCTCGCCAGAGAAGGTATGAACCTCTTGAATCAATCAATCATAGACCTTTCTGATACAGAGATTGAAGTGAACGATTCTGAGGATCTGATGCTGCAAGCAACTTTCAATAACATCAAATCCAAGTTCACCGGAGCGTTAGCACTTGATGCCAATAACCCCATGGCAAATCTCGGTTTGGCTATTCTGGGCGTTATGGAAGTTAACTATGATGCCGAGCTATGGACTATGCTGGAGGATGCCGGTGCTTTCGAAGGTGGCGATAAACGCATCATCAATAACCAATTCCAGTTTTTGGCAAATTCACCCCTTGCCTTAATGAAGCAAATCAAGAATACCAAAGCCAATTCTATGTCCATCATGCGTGTGCAGAACTTCATCCGCAACAACATTCTTCCCAGGATAGACACTGTTATAACCCGCCTGGATAATGCTGTGGCTATGGCAGATAGCACTGTGCTGATGATTGAAGTGGATAATGAAGAAATAGTGGAAATTGATTGTGGTGAAATATATGCCTTCCGTGCAGCTTCCAATGTCGTGAAAGCAGGCTTCAATATGATGGTTGCTTATGATATGGATATGACGGATACTTCCGGTAGCGGCTACACATGGATAGACGAGATGAATGAGATAGAAGTCCAGCCTGTCAATACTTACGATCCATATCATTACTCAGTGGACGGTAATACATTAACGCTGGACTATTATGAACACAATTACCAAAATGATAAAGAAAGAAATCTTCAATTAGAATACCAGATGAAAATCTTGAAGCACAATTTGGACAACAGCCCAACTTTTGCTAAGCTTACCAGCAACGGTATTGCAAATCTGAACGCCGCCAAAGCTGCTATCCTCAGTGCTGCTGCCGATGTAAAACTTGGTGTGGACTATATTCTTGACGAAATTGATCTTCAGGATAACGATGTTATAAAGATTGAAAACATCATCTCTTTGAATAACGATATCCCTCCCACCGATGAAGATGTTCCGGCTTTTATGCAACAATGGCAGGATGTGAACGATATCGCAGATTGGCTTACGAATGAAGTTATGGCAGGCAGCTATAGCCTTACTGTGAATGACATCGATTTCAACATAAACATAAGTGCCTTCTTCAATGGTGGCATATCTGATATTGAAGCAGTACTGCCCTACCTTCACTGGAATAACGTAAACTTAGAATGGGTTGTTGATGACATTAATGATGAATGGAGCTACCCTGTCTTTGGCAACGAATACTCTTTCTGGTATGAAGGAAGCTATATTACAATTCCCAACATTAATTATGTGATTATGCGTCGTCATGATGTAGATCTGGATTGGGGATACGACACTGATGCAAGCGGTTATCCTTTAAGTGATGGTGAATTCCTTTACTTCCCGGATTACACCTTTGGTGGTATCTTTCCCGGCATGACCCGCCAAAAGCTTATAGACCTCTTTGGCTAAAACACACCAATTAGCACGCCTTATCCTGGGGGTATATTGTTTTATATGCCCCCTTTTTTTGCATGGGTGGGAAAGTGCTGATTCCTTATCCACCCAGAGGGCTTACAGTGGATTCCAGGCTTGGGACTATTATCACTTAGCCACCGAGGGCGATTACCATCAATATCTGTACAGCACCAGCTTTCATGCAGGTTGGGAAAGGCTGGAGCGTGGCAGCAGCTACAAAGCGGAATACCGTAACTACAGGCTGTCCGGCAAGTATTCCGAATACCCCAATACAAAGGACTATATTGATCTTAGCATGCCGGATGAGCATCTGCTGATATGCTATAGCTGGCATCCTGATAAGCTATCCATCGCACCTTATTTGCAGCTTGGCAGCAACAAGGGTATAGGGCTGAAACTAACGCACCGTAACAGTAACATTTTCTATACTTTCGATAGCTCCACTAAAGAGGGCAATGCTGAGCTAAGCTACAATATCAAAGGAGAAACCGGCAATATCCCCTTTGCCTGGAACACTTCCTTGGCGAAGATCAGTTTCGGCAATTCACGGTTAAACGCTTCGCTTCTGGCAAGTACCATCAGCCCAAGCTCCTGCGATTCATTGTTTTATAATGCCATCCACAGCAGCACAGTAAAGACAGAACTTAGCTACCGTGCCCCCTTGGGCATAGATACCTCCATAGCAGCTTCCTACACCGATACAGATGCAGAATTGTACTATAAGGATGGGAAGTATGGAGACTTCCAAAACTTCCGGGTGCTAATAGCAAATGCCGGGCTGCATAAACAGTTGTCTCATTTCAATTACGACCTGTTGTTTGATGCATATTTCAGCGGTATTGGCAGTGATTCCTATGTAGATATCTGGCCCTTCACCTATCTGGATACTTTCCTTTCGCATCGTACCCGCATTAAACAATTGGCAATAGAATCCTTAACCCCCGGCATAGAGGCAGGATACAGATCGTCTCCCCTGCCAGTAGCTGGCTTTAACTGGCAAGTAAGCCTCGCATATCACCACTTGTTTCACAAGGAAGATATCATTATCAGAAATCGGAAAGTAGTGCTCTATCCCTTTTTGTTCACATACGACACCAACCATTATAACTGGCAGGATGATGTAAACGGCTATTTTCGCATACCTATATCTGCCTCATACAGATTCCCAAAAGGCATGGTGGAATTGCACTTGCTACAGATTGCCCCCGTCAAATGGTCTAATCTTAACCCTGCTCCTCCTTCTACCCCGGAGCCTGATGTACAATTACATAAACAGCAATGGGGTGGCTTGAGCTGCACACTAAATTTATCCATCCCCTTCTAATGCTTCTTCCTTAGTCCACAGCATTAATCAAGTGTTTATCCCCTCTTAATCAAGCGTTAATTGTTAACGCTTGATTAAGAGGGGATGAAGAAGTAATTAACACCGTGAAGCATGGAAGAAAAGAGCAATTATAGGCTGGTCTTTCCTGATTTTAGTTGACAGCTAAAGTGAGGATGAATAATGAAACGCAAAGCGAGGAAAGCAGTTAACTACAC